>NZ_CANMBB010000035.1 GCF_947495965.1 uncultured Maribacter sp. | reverse complement strand
ACCTGGGGAGGTCTCCAAAGCCACGAGTTGGCCTATTGGAGAAGTCAGCAGAAGTCATAGTACTTATGGGAAACGAGCTGTGAATAGAAACCACATAGGTCTCACAAGTAGGGAAGGACAGAACATTAAATTACGTTGGAATTCGACTAGGATGCAAAGCAAGCCTATTCTTAAACCAACAGGAGATTACAAATTATTAATTACCTATGAT
>NZ_CANMBB010000034.1 GCF_947495965.1 uncultured Maribacter sp. | reverse complement strand
TAACAATGTAGTCACCAAATCCTACTCCAGTAAATTGATTAGCAGTTGGAGCTATACCTGTTGCAGATAAATCTGAATGTAATAAGGTAGCGGTAAAAGTTCCAGAACCACCGTTTACAGTAAATTCTATAACACCATCATTAGTAGCACAAGTAGGTTGTGTTAAAGGTGTTGCACTTACTGTTAATTCTGGATCAATAGTAATATTTTCAAT
>NZ_CANMBB010000033.1 GCF_947495965.1 uncultured Maribacter sp. | reverse complement strand
GGTGCTGGTGACCCAGGTGTTTATCCTTTTGATAATACCATAGAATTAGACCCAACAACAAGCTTAAACTGGGATATATATGTACAAGATGCTAACGGTTGTGTAATCGCAGTGCCATTAGCTATCACCGTAGATACAGATACAACTCCTGATATTTCATTAGCTATTGATGATGAATGTGCAGATGAAGGTAGTTTTGGAATAACGGTTTCATTAGATGCCATAAATACAGGTATTGCTCCTTATACTAT
>NZ_CANMBB010000032.1 GCF_947495965.1 uncultured Maribacter sp. | reverse complement strand
AATAATGACACTACCATCGGCGATACATGTTGGATCCGTTGGTACAATACTGTCAATAGCTAAAGCATTTGTAGGTTGGTTAACCGTAATAGTACTAGTGTCTGTACAATTTGTAGTTTCGTCCGTAACAACAATGGTATAATCACCAGCCGTAAGACCAGTTAGGTTAATTGTATTAGCAGATTGTGCAGTTATTGCTGTACCAGCATTAATAGTATATGCATAAGTACTAGCAAAACCATTTACAGTAAAGTCAAC
>NZ_CANMBB010000031.1 GCF_947495965.1 uncultured Maribacter sp. | reverse complement strand
GAGATTGTAGATATAGACTTAAAAGGATTCTTTGATGAAGTAGACCATTGTATACTATTACAACTTATCTACAAGAAGGTAAAATGTAGAACTACATTGCGGTTACTTCGCAAATGGTTACGAGCGCCCATTTCAATAGACGGGAAGCTTTGTAAACGTCGCAAAGGTATTCCACAAGGTAGCCCTTTAAGTCCATTACTATCAAATATTATGTTAGATGTACTGGATAAAGAGATGAAACGAAAAGGGCTGTATTACTTACG
>NZ_CANMBB010000030.1 GCF_947495965.1 uncultured Maribacter sp. | reverse complement strand
GGAGGTACAAATGGTCAGGTATTATCAACAGACGGCAGCGGGGTATATACTTGGATAGATGATAATGGAGGAACAGACAGTCAAGATTTACAATTTAGTAGTAATGAGATTAGTTTAACAGGCGATCCAGATAATACTACTATAGATTTAAGTCCTTATGTAAATAATGACACGAATGAGATACAAGATTTAAGTTTAACGGGAGATAACTTAACGTTAACCAATGATCCGACGGCAACAGCTATAGATTTATCGGATTATAGAGAGACTGTAGTAGGTACAAACGATATAACCGTTACTAATGATGGAAATGGGAACTACACAGTAGATTATACCGATGGCGATAGTGATG
>NZ_CANMBB010000029.1 GCF_947495965.1 uncultured Maribacter sp. | reverse complement strand
GATATAACCGTTACTAATGATGGAAATGGGAACTACACAGTAGATTATACCGATGGCGATAGTGATGCTACTAATGAACTTACCGTTTTATCTAATGGAGCTCCATTAGGAGCTCCTGCAAACAATAATGCAGGAGCCACCTATGTAGATGAATCCGCAGGTCAATTATATGTTTGGGATGGTTCAGCTTGGGATGTAGTAGGAGGAAGTGCTACTCCTGGCGATGCTAGTGATACTAATGAACTTATAACTTCTTTTGGAGTTGTAGGTCCAAATCTTCGTATTACAGAAGCGGGTACAGATTTTGATGTTCCATTGAGTAGTTTAGGAACAGACAGTCAAGATTTAAGTTTAACGGGAGATAACTTAAC
>NZ_CANMBB010000028.1 GCF_947495965.1 uncultured Maribacter sp. | reverse complement strand
TAACTTATTTAGATACAGCAACCAATGAGTTGTATGTTTATGATGGTACTAACTGGGCAATGGTAACCGATAATCAAGAAGGAACGGAAGTTGATTTAACTACCCCTCTAGATGTTGATAATGATGGAAATAATGAAGTAACTGTAGAAGAAGCAATAGCAGATTTAGCAGCAAACAATGCATTAGATTTAGATATAGATCCTACCAATGAACTAACAACAAGTGGGGTAGGCGCACCAACAGGAGCTCCAGCAAATGATAATCCAGGAGTAACTTATTTAGATACAGCAACCAATGAGTTGTATGTTTATGATGGTACTAACTGGGCAATGGTAACCGATAATCAAGAAGGAACGGAAGTTGATTTAACTACCCCTCTAGATGTTGATAATGATGGAAATAAT
>NZ_CANMBB010000027.1 GCF_947495965.1 uncultured Maribacter sp. | reverse complement strand
ACTTTAACAGCAACTCCTACTAATGTTACAGCTGAATTTAACTTAACGCAAGTGGGTAGCTATACTTTTAGAATTACGGACACAAACACTGGATGTTATGTGCTTACAGCTCCGTATGAAATTGCTCCATATGATTTAATAGAAGTAACAGCGGCACTTGTAAGTGATGCTACTTGTAGCGATAGTTCTAATGGAGAGATGAGTATTCAAATAAATAATTATACTGGTAATTACTCTTACCAAATATTTGATAATACTGCAACTGCCGTTGGCGGAATTGTTAACACTGATACTTCTGTTAATCCAAGAACTTTAAATGGTCTTGCTGCTGGAATTTACTATGTAGAAATAACCGCAACAGATTCTCCTTTCTGTGACGATACCTCTAATACTGTTACTATAGATGCACCAGAAGCTTTAGCTCTATCTTTAGTAAGCAATGTAAATGCTAATTGTATCGAAACAAATGCCATTGTAACCGTACAAGCTACTGGAGGAACTGCAGCATATAATTATGGTGCTTCTATTAGTGGTGCTGGTGACCCAGGTGTTTATCCTTTTGATAATACCATAGAATTAGACCCAACAA
>NZ_CANMBB010000026.1 GCF_947495965.1 uncultured Maribacter sp. | reverse complement strand
TTCAGATTTATCTGCAACAGGTATAGCTCCAACTGCTAATCAATTTACTGGAGTAGGATTTGGTGACTACATTGTTAGAATTACAGATAATACGTTAGGTACTCCTAATTGTACAGCCGATGCTCCAATATCTTTAGAAGAGCCTACTGCTGTTACGCTAAACACAACACAAAAAACAGATATTACTTGTAATGGTGATGCTAACGGAACCATTACGGTTAGTTTAGTAACTCCTGCTGTTGGTGTAAATGATAATCCACCATATTCTTTTACTATTGATAATGGGGTAGACCCGGCTCAAACTAATGGTACTGGTATATTTACAAATCTTAATCCTGGTACTTACGCTATTACAGTAACTTCGGATAGAGGTTGTACAGAAACCGATAGTATTGAAATTATTGAACCTACTATATTAGTAGCTAATGCAACTTTAACAACAGACTTTACTTGTGCTGCGGATAACACCACAAGTATTGCAACCATTACTGCAGATATTCCTACTACTGGTACTGCTCCTTATACTTTCAGTATAGATGGTACTAACTTCTTTACAACTAATACTTTTGATGTTGTGGATACTGGGGCTGTACAAAATATTACTGTAACTGTTAGAGATAATAATGGTTGTACAGATGATGATACTGTTATTATTAACCCTATTAATACATTTACTGCTGTTGTTTCTCAAGTAGATGCTATTACTTGTGATATTGCTAATCCTGAACAAGTATTAATTACCGTTACTGATAATGGAAA
>NZ_CANMBB010000025.1 GCF_947495965.1 uncultured Maribacter sp. | reverse complement strand
TATACGAGACCCGTACGTACGGTGGTGTGAGAGGCGCACTCTCCTCAATTATGGGGAGAGCCGTCTACTCGATTGTGCTTAGTTTTTTATTTCCACTATTTTTTTCATCAATACATTAGCGTCAAATTCATTTATTCTTTTTCCTATGATTTTCTTTTTTCCGTTGTACTTAAATTTAAGAATTTGATTATCAGTGTCTCCAAATATTAGACCACCAAAATTCCAACTGTATCCATTTGCGATATTGTAATCGATTTCTAGATTTTCAATTTTTCTTAATTCAAAACCCTGCTTTTTGGTATAAAATCCATTATGATATTCAATAAAAAGTTCTCGATTTCTTACTTCAATTTTTAAGCTGCCAAAAACCATATGAAAGAAATCTTTTATTCCAATGATTCCGAATAAGCTTAGTAAAAAAATCCAAAATACAGAGGTTAAATCATTGATATCGAAAACTATTATTTTTTCCAGATAGATATATGTCAAAAGAGTTACGAACAATGGAGTTAAAATTAAATTATACCAATATCTTTTCGTTCTGTATTCCAGTTTCATTCACATTACTTTTGAGGGTAGTAAATTAAGCACAACGGTTTAGCTAAGCGTAGTGCGGGGGCAAGGAAACTTTTCGTTTCCGTCTACGCACGAAGCTAGAGCTTATTGTTTTGCTTTTTCTTTTTTGCTCTAAAGCTAAATCCATAAGATTTAGCGACTTCATAAATATACGTAGACCATTCGATTTAACCCAAAACTCCGCATTACGTTTAGGTTTTGTGTGTGCCCAGCATGGGCATTTTTAATTTATCGAAAGATAACTAATTCATCTAGAGGGTGCAAGTCCCTTATGCGCAGGAGTAACGTCTTGAAGCATT
>NZ_CANMBB010000024.1 GCF_947495965.1 uncultured Maribacter sp. | reverse complement strand
TAACTTATTTAGATACAGCAACCAATGAGTTGTATGTATATGATGGTGCTAACTGGACAATGGTAACCGATAATCAAAATGCGGGTGAAGTTTCAGTAAATCCAGCAGGCAATATAACAAGTACAGATGTGCAATCTGCTTTAGAAGAGCTAGATGCAAGTATTACCTCTAGTGAACTAACTACAACAGTAGTAGAAGGAACAGGAATAGATGTTACCTCAAGTGTAACAGGAAATAATACAGAGTATAGAGTAACAGTAGATCCTACAGATATAGTTGGTGACGGAAGTATAACATCAAGTGATATTGACGTTACAGGTGGTTCTAACGCAACATTGAATAATGTAACGTTGACAATTGCAGATAATGCTATTACCAATGTAAAGATGTCAGATGATGCTATTACTACTACGGAAATTTTAGATGGTACAATTGCAAGTGCAGATATCGCAGCAGATGCAGTAAATGCTTCTACGATCAATGCAGATGTGGCAGGGTCAGGCTTAACTCAGAATGTAACAACAGGCGCATTAGAAGTTAATGAAGCTGCACTAGCCGATGGAAATATTACTTCAGGAGATAATACAATAGATGTAACAGGCGGAGACGATTCTGTTTTTACGGATGTAGTTCTAGATGTAAGAGACAATGCAATTACAAATGCAAAGTTAGCAAACAATGCAGTACAGACAGAAAATATAGTAAACGGAACCATTTTAGCGGAAGATGTTTCATCAGGCGGAAATGATAAAGTTTTAGTTACAAATCCTGCAGGAGTAGTAGAGTGGATAGATAAGAGTGCATTAGTTCCAGCAACAACGGTATCTAATACAAGTAGTGGAAATGCATTAAGTACAACAGTAGATGGCGTAACAGGAGCAAATGTAAGTATTATAAATAGTAATACATTAACATTAAATGGTAGTGATGAGTTGGTAAGTACCGTAAATGGAGTGGATTCAAATGCGATAGATTTATCGGATTATAGAGAGACTGTAGTAGGTACAAACGATATAACCGTTACTAATGATGGAAATGGGAACTA
>NZ_CANMBB010000023.1 GCF_947495965.1 uncultured Maribacter sp. | reverse complement strand
ACACCCTTTATTGTCAGTAACTCTAAAGGTGTATGTATCTGGAGCAAGAGCTGTAAATATACCAGAGGTTATTCCAGAAGTATTTGTAGTTGCAGCAGCAGGGGCAATAATTTCATAAGTAAAAGGAGCATTTCCATTGGTAACGTTTACCGTTACATCAGATGTTTGTGCTGGGCAATTAGGAGCTGTTGCAGTAAAAGTTAAATCTGTAGGTTCGTTTAATGGATCAATTACAATTGCTGGAGTATCTTCAGTACACCCATTAACATCTCTAACAGTTATGGTATAAGACCCTGCTGTAATTCCAGTACTAAATGTATCTAACCCTTGGAAATTAACCCCATCTAAACTAAAGGTATAACCAGGAGTTCCTCCAGAATATCCAGTAACTTGAATTGTAGCTGAAGAGTTATCACAACGATAATCTTGAACTATATTTATTGTTCCAGGAGCTATTACTGCTGGAGCAGTAAGGGTAACACTATCTGTTGTTACACAACCTTTAGCGTCTGTTACGGTATAGTTATATGTTCCAGCTGTTAAACCTGCATAGGTAGTTTGAGTTGAAGGGGTACTACCATTAAAAACAATTTGATACGGAGCTAGACCACCTGAGATTTGTAATTCAGCAACGCCATCTGCACTAGTATTACAAAGAGGATTTGTAATAACTTCAACTACTGTTGGTGGGTTGTTTGCTGTAACAATAACTTGATTGGTAGTAACCGTACAACTTTCAGTATCTGTAATAATAAATTCATAAGTACCAGCAGTAGTAGTGAAATACGAAAAAGGAATACTAGGTACTGCAGTACTTGCTTGTATAGAAGTACCATCTCTAAGCACTTCGAAATTAAATGTTGGATTTCCGCCGGACATCGTAATGCTAATTTCAGCATCTGGTGTTGCGGAACAATCTAAATCTTTTATTAATGCAGCGCTGGCAGTTAATGTTGGAAAAACATCAATACTTGCAGTAGCAGTACAATTTTTACTATCAATAACCTCAATAGTATAATTACCTGGAGTTAAACCTGTAAAATCTTCTTCACTTTGGTAAGCTCCTCCTATTAAACGATACTGGAATGGTGCTACTCCCCCAGAAGTTACATTGGCAGTTAAAACTAATCCTGTAGAACTATCATAACATAAGCTATTAGCGTTCACTTCTAAAACAGGAGCTACCGTTGGGTTTAGGGTAAAGTTTCCAGTTACAATACATCCATTAGCATCGGTAACATTTACCGTATATGCTGCAGAAGTATCTGAAATTCCTG
>NZ_CANMBB010000022.1 GCF_947495965.1 uncultured Maribacter sp. | reverse complement strand
TGTCCAGTCCTAAATAACCGATACAGATTATTAAAGGATTAAATTTATTACTTAAAGTTCAACGATGCTAGCATCGTTGAACTTTTTTGATTTATATATTGTTCTTTTGAGTTTATCTTGTTTATGCATTTGTGAAGGTGTTAGCATATGGTTTGACATATGCGGTCTTTTATTATTATAAATTTTGATTGAATTTTTAATCAGCTTTTTTTTAGTATCTAAGTTTTCGATATTTTTATCGATATCAAACTCTTGTTTTAATATTCCATTGATTCTTTCAGCTATCGCATTCTCATAAGGATCATACTTTTGTGTCATACTAGACTTTATATTGTTTTGGCTTAACAATTTTTGATATTCATTGGAACAGTATTGTAGCCCCCTGTCAGAATGATGTATTAACGGTTGGCCCTTATCGTTTCTATTTTTTAATGCCATTTCAAGAGCTCTTAAAGAACCGTCCAATGCAAGAGTATTAGATACATCATATCCCATTATTTTCTTAGAATAAGCATCTGTAATCAAAGCTAGATATGAGGGATTATTTCTGGTGCCTACATAGGTAATATCACTAACCCAAATTTGCTCTGGACGCACTATATCTAAGTTACTTACTATATTATTGTGCTTTCTAAATCTATGGTGTGAGTCCGTAGTAATATGGTAGCTTCTCTTAGGTCTTATAAGCATATGATTTGCTTTGAGGATTCTAAAAAGCTTATCTCTACCTATTTTTAAAATGCTTAGCTCTTGTTTCAAAATATGATATAGTTTTCTGGTTCCTAACTTAGGCATAAGATTTCTCACACCTTTTACTAATCTTATGACTTTTTTTGCTACGGACTCTTTGTGTATTCTTGACTTAATAGAACGATAGTATACCTGCCTTTCAAGCCCGAGTAAATTACAGGTAGAAACTATTGTTTCTTTGTGTTCTTCTTTGAAGATTTTGATAACTCGGGCTTGTAATTTTTTCTGATTTCAATGTCATATTCCTTCTCTGCCATATTAACAAGCATATCAAAAATAATTACTTTCTTATCTGCTCGCTCGGCTAGATATTCTGCTCGAGATTTTTGTTTTTCTAAAAGTTTGACTTTTGCCTCAAGTTCTGCTATTCTTTGTTCTGGTGTCTTGTCCATTGAAGTTACATTAAGGTTTTCCCAATCAAAATTACCATATTTTCGCAACCAAGAGGTAATAGTACTTCTGGCTTGAATACCATATTTAAGATGAGCTGAAAGCCTATCTAGTTCTCCGGATTCAATTTGTTCTACTACTTGAAGTTTAAAAGAAAGCGAGTAGTCTTTTTGGGTTCTTTTTACATAACCAATCTTTACGGGTGTTTTCATTACACTAAAATTTTAGTGTATCGCTATTTCAGGACGGGACA
>NZ_CANMBB010000021.1 GCF_947495965.1 uncultured Maribacter sp. | reverse complement strand
GCATAAGGGACTTGCACCCTCTAGATGAATTAGTTATCTTTCGATAAATTAAAGATGCCCATGCTGGGCACACACAAAACCTATAAACAATAAGGGCTTCGGGCTTAAACGAATGGTTTACGTATTTTTATAAAGTCCGCAAAATCTTTTGGATTTTGCTCTGAACAGGAAAAAATAAATCAAAACAAAAAGATTTTGCTATGTGCGTGGAGGAAAGCAAACGCTAGTTTGCTCCCGTACTGTTCATAGCTAAACCGTTGTGTTTAATTAAAACCTACAAATGAAATTTAACTTCTTCAACAAAAAGAAAAGTCCGACCAACATCAAAGAAGAATGGAATAGACTCGGAAGCGAATACGCTAAAGGTGTTAATGAAATGGTCGAATTTGGAGAAAAAAACGGGTGGGAAAACTGGAAAGGAAAAGAACCCGAAGACAAACGAGACCATTTAGCTGACGAAATATTCAAACTCTTAAAAAAAGCTAACGAAACTAATACTGTTCAAGAATTCAGAAATAATTATCCACCTTCTCATAGCCCAATAATTAAGTTTTTAGAAAAGAAAGGACAGAGTATTGAACAATTACAATTTATTGACGGACAAAAAATTGTGTTTTTAACAGGTACATCTTATCAAAAGAGACAAGCATATGTTCTTGACAATGAAAATACATTAAAATTAGATTCATCTATTAACGCAATTGGTAAATCCAAAAAGAATAATGTTTTTGCGATTTCAGCCGAAAATAAAATTACGACTACCCAAGGTTGGGAAGGAAATATTATTTCGAGCTTTGAATTAAATGAAACTAGAGATTTAGGAATAACAGAATTAATTCCATTCAACGATGGGCTTAAAGTTTTACTTATTACTTCCGAAGGAATATTTTTAATCACAAAAGAAACTGAAAAAATGATTCATCCTGTCCCAGATTTGGATGACGAAGGATGGGATTCTTACATAGATATGGAAAATGCAACGTTATCAAATGACAATCAATTCATTGTTGTAGGTGACCAATGCTCAGAACATAGAATTTTAGATGCTAATGGTTCTCAAATTGGCGGAATAGGACAACAGTCTGAATATCCACATTATTGTCTTTTTTCAAAAGATGATAGTCAGCTCATCACTAATTCTTGCCATTTATATAATGGAATTACTATTGGAGTATCATCGGAGAAATTAAATGGAATTAATATCCCTGAATACGAAGAAAGTTCTTTATACAACATCATTGATGAGGGAATGCGTGTTTATTGTGGAACTACTAGTTCAAAATGTTACATTTTAGGTGATGCTCACGGATACATAAGAGCAATTGACCAAAATGGAAAGTGTATTTGGAGACATTTTTTAGGCTCAACAATTAGTGGAATTACAATATCAGATGACGAAAAAACATTATGGATAGGTTCTTATTCTGGTATGCTTCATAAATTACAGTTAGCAAAAGGATTTAGAGATGACCACACAATTGGAAACGGAAATCATTATGAAGATTTTCGACTGATTTTATGGAAAGAAGAACCCGAGATGAAATGGTAATAAAAAATAACTAAACACAATCGAGTAGACGGCTCTCCCCATAATTGAGGAGAGTGCGCCTCTCACACCACCGTACGTACGGGTCTCGTATA
>NZ_CANMBB010000020.1 GCF_947495965.1 uncultured Maribacter sp. | reverse complement strand
ATAAGGGACTTGCACCCTCTAGATGAATTAGTTATCTTTCGATAAATTAAAGATGCCCATGCTGGGCACACACAATGTATATAAAAAATAGGCGAAATAGTAATAAATTCAAGGCTTTTGGCTCGTATCAAAGTTTGTACTTAACTGAAAGTTTTATGCTTCGAAATCGCCTACTTTTCATATACTAAACGTTAGCAACAAATAAAAATGAATCTGTTTAAAAAGATATTTAACAAAAGTGCTTTTCCAAAACTTGAAGAAGTTACTGCGGCTAAACGGATTGAAATATTTAATGATATTGTGACTCCAGCTCTAAACAATATTGGACTAAATAAATGGGATGGAAAATATACTTGGTATAATGATTTTAATGAGAGCGGAATTAAACACGTTGTTCGCTACCAAGTATTTAAAGGATTTAATGGTTCTTTCGCTTATGGAAATTGCTTTTCTTTTATTCCAACAACATCAAATAATGGAAAAAAATTGATTAATCATAAAACTGATAAATCAACAACACTTCATCTATGGGAAAGACTAGATGGATGGAAAGAGTCTTTTGAGGGAACTCAACGAGAAAACCCATATGACAAAATATCGCATTGGAACGAAAAGGATTTTCGAAAAACTTTAGATTTAGTAATTAAAAAGTATCCTAAAAGATTAGAAAATTGGTTCGACGAACATAATAATATTGAGCAAAGTATTTTAACAGTAAAAAAGCAGATAGATTTAGGTGGTTCATATGATTTCAATTCTCCAAGTCAACAATATTTATTAGCTTTTTTATATGCATATAAAGGAGATATTGATACCGCTTATAATTATATTCAAAACTATTACAATCCAATTATTGATAGAAATGCTGATTATAAATATGAGAAAGAACTAGTGATAGATAGAATAAGAAAAATCAGTTGCTAACACTATATATAGCAAATAGGGCGGTTTAGTGTTTATTCAAAAAGTCTGTGTTTGTTTGCGAGATCGCCAAATCTTTTGATTTGGCTTTATGATAAAAAAGATAAATCAAAATGCAAAAGTTTGGCTTAGGGCTTAATCGAAAATAACCGTTTATTTTCTGCCCTAAATGCCATATATTTAACGTTGGCATTCATTGAGAAGAACCCTTAGAATGACAATTATGAGTAATTTAAAACAAACCGTTTGACTTTTAGTTTGTTCACGGAATCGAAACTGAACTGAAATGCAAAACCTAAATTGAATGCAGAATTACTCACTCAATCGGAATTTACAGAATATGAATAAAAAAAGAAATGAAACTAAATTGGATAAAATCCAGGGTATATTGAAAAATTATTCTTTGTCTGTTTGGGCAATTCTTTTTTTTTTAATCGTCAGTTATTATAACGGAATAAAATCTGGATTAATCATATCTGGACTTTTAATCTCTGGAACTCTTTTAGGAGTAATCATTCCTGTAATAATTGGTGTGATTTTTAAAAAATATAATCTAAAAATAGTTTATAGAGAAATTATATTTTTTATAATAACAACACTTTTAGTTTACTCATTTATTCATAATAAAAAACTTTTACTATTAATGTTTCCTTTTGCTATTCCTACACTAATAGTTGGAATTTTAGATTTAAGAAGATTTTGATTTCAAAAGAACATGAAAATATAAAAATAACGAAATGCCAATCGAGTAGACGGCTCTCCCCATAATTGAGGAGAGTGCGCCTCTCACACCACCGTACATACGGGTCTCGTATACG
>NZ_CANMBB010000019.1 GCF_947495965.1 uncultured Maribacter sp. | reverse complement strand
GACTTGCACCCTCTAGATGAATTAGTTATCTTTCGATAAATTAAAGATGCCCATGCTGGGCACACACAACGTGTATAAAACATACCTAATAAGTGCTAAACCGAAAGGTTTGTATATATTTAGAAAGTCCGCCAAATTTTTAATTTGGCTTTTAAAAATTGATAAATTAAAAACTAAATATAAAAATTCGGCTCTGTGTTAATCCGAAAAAGTTAGTGCCTCTTTGCACGCTACGTTTCATACACAAGTCCGTTGTAAAACATATTGACCAGTTCTTATATAAATGAGAGTTTACGGAAAATGTAATAATTGCAAAAGCTATATCGGATACTCAACTGATGCAAATACTCGTGTGGAATTTGCAATGCAAGACGGAGAAAACAAAAAACTGACTTGTAAAAAATGCGGACGGACAACGGATTTTCATGTGGACGAACTGAGCGCAAAAGAATCAAATTTAGCCAAAATAGGAGCTGGACTTATTTTTTTAATTGGAACTCCACTGATTTTCTTTTTAGTAAGTCCTGTATTCACTGGAAGTCGAAATCATTATGTGATTTTTATAGTTGGCGGATTTTTACTAGTTCCTGTGGTTGCATACTCTATAATTAATAAACAGGACCAAGTAAGAGTCAGTTCTTTTAATAGAAAAAAGCTTAAAGGACGGATTCACAATGTTTAAAAAAATACGTTTTACAACAATACCTATAATCCATTGCTACGGTGGATTTCCTAACGGAAATCCTTAACTTTATACAATGGCTCGGGGCTAGGCGGAAAAGTCCTGCGGACGTTTTCCGCAACAGATCATAGCCGAGTCGTTGCCATTAATACCGAAAAACTGACGAACTAAATGATAAACAAATTTCTAAATGCTAAACATTGGCAATTATTTACTCTAATGTTTGGAATTCCGATTTTATTACAAATAGTTGTTATGACAACAATGTTTGCGAATATCGACTCAAACGGAAATCCTGACCAAACTGGAATGTTGAATATGATGAAAATATTTCCAATTATAATGTTTCTTTATGTTGGACTTTTTTTTGGCTGGTTTTGGTCAATTGGAATCGGATTGCAGAAATACATACCAGATGATATTAATATGAAAATTAAAAAGTTTAAAATATTCTTCTTGATTCCTCTGGCTTATATTCTTTTCCTATTAATTGTAATCGGAACAACATTTTATGGATTTTCATCTGGAAGTAATGCTGTTGGTGGAATTGTTGGAAAAATGTTATTTGTAGTTATTCCAATGCATTTACTTTCAATGTTCTGTATCTTTTACTCACTATATTTCGTATCAAAAACAATCAAAACGACTGAATTAAAACGAGATGTGACTTTTAGTGAGTTTGCGGGCGAATTTTTTATGATTTGGTTTTTCCCAATTGGAATTTGGATTATTCAACCTAGAATAAATAAAATAGTCTCTGAAGAAAGTACTAATGGCAACACGGTGTATAAAACATAGCTAATAAGTGCTAAATCGAAAGTTTGTGTATATTTAGTAAATCCGCCAAATTTTTAATTTGGCTTTTAAAGAGAGAAAATTAAAAACAAAATATAAAAATTCGGCCCTGTGTTAACCCGAAAAGTTAGTGTCTTTTTACACGCTACGTTTCATACACTGAGCCGTTGTAAAACATTTGAGAAAACTGAAAAAATTGACCATTCGACATCTTATTTTATTATTTCTTCTGGCGGTTGGATTAAATTCTTGTGATAATCTGACTCAAAAAGAGTTTTTTGACAAAATAGTTTACGATGAATATCATTCAAACTACGAAGGAATAGTTACTGAAAAATATATTGACAAAAAAAATCACGCAAGACCAATAATTATTATCAAGCATAAAATTTTTGGCGACAATAAAAAAGACTTTGTTTTCCAAAGTTCTGGACTTTTTGACTTTATCAAAATCGGAGACACGCTAACTAAAAAAACTGAATCTCTAAAAATTAATCTCAAAAGAAAAAACCTAGACACGATAATAAAGTTGGATTTTGACAATATAAAAGGAAAAGAAAAATATTATTCAGAAAACAAATACGTAACTGAAATTGAATAAAAAACGTTTTACAATCGAGTAGACGGCTCTCCCCATAATTGAGGAGAGTGCGCCTCTCACACCACCGTACATACGGGTCTCGTATACGGCGGTTCACCAAATTGAAGTTTGCTTATTATTAATATAATCTGTCAAAGGTTTATACCCTTTTCGTTTTAGTCTAGAAACGGTAATGGTAGTTCTTAGAATTGGACTTTGGGCGACTGCC
>NZ_CANMBB010000018.1 GCF_947495965.1 uncultured Maribacter sp. | reverse complement strand
GTATACGAGACCCGTACGTACGGTGGTGTGAGAGGCGCACTCTCCTCAATTATGGGGAGAGCCGTCTACTCGATTGTAGGCAGTATTTAATCAATCATTTTATCCTCAACCAACCATATTTTTTCAACTTCTATAAGACAGCCTTTGTCATCTTTTTCTTTAATGAAAACATAAAATACATATTCAGTAAAATACTCTGGATATTTTTTCTTTTTATTTAATTCAATAAATTCAGAGTAAGAAGTTAAAATATTACTTTTTATTGAATTGTATTTTACATCTATTTTTTGATTTTTTTTGTTATCATACTTAAAAGTATGTTTTTTATCAATGGAGTAAATTTCTGAGTTCTTTTTAATAATTAGGGCATCTTTGCTTTCATTAAAAAGAAATATTATTTTTTCTTTTTCTTGCGAAAAAAGGTTTGTTGAAATTAACATAAAAATATAAATTAATTTTCTCATAATTATTGACAATTAGGGTTATTAGTATTAAAGTCAGTAATAGTTTGGCTAATGCTATCTCTTTTAGTTTGTGTTAAATTATTCCAAGCCACTGTATTTTGAAGTCCAGTCCAAGCAAGAGCTTCGTATATTTCATCGGTCTGTGAATTATCAAATTCTTTTAGCGCTTGTTTAATAATGTCCCTATAGTGTTGAGCCATAGCTTCATGTTGTGCACTTGAAGGGCTCTGACCTTGAGGCACATTCCATTTCCATCTCATATAGTAATCATATAAACCTGGGTAATCACTTCTTAATTGTATCAATTGATTCTGGTCTAACTGAATACTTGAATGTTGTGCTACAGATAATAGTTTTCTAAAAGTTTCAGCATGAATCATTTCGTGAATAAAAGTTCTTGCAATAGATAAGATTGGTCTATTTAGGTTATTTTCATTAAAGGTAATTGTAATTAAATAATTTTGTGGAGCACTTGTTTCTGCATTTGTATTAGCATCAAGAGTAGTACTTGATGTTAATTTTAAATTGGCAACGGACATATCTCCATCAAAGTTGTTTAAATAATTAGCAAAAATTGAAGCTTTACCCATTCCTGTATATACTGAATAAAGACAATCGTTATCTTTTAAATCACTATCTAAAATTAATTCTTCCTCAAAATCCACTTCACCACCATCCATTAAAGCCTTAACAGCAAATTTGCTAAACTCAATAGCTTCATCGGAAAACATATCAGCAGAAAGAAAGTCATGTAATTTAAACGCATACTGCCCATTCTCCCATTTATCAATCCATAATTTTTCAAGACGGTTCAAGTTTAATCTATTTTTAACAACATCTATTTGCCTCAGTTCTTCTCTGTCAAAAGGCGATGCTATTGGAGAAGTCCTTGAACCTCCAGTACCTCCATAAGTAGTTCCACCAATAGTTACGGTAGCCGTATTGCCTTGATGATATTCCTTGTAATCTTCGTCATAATAAAGAACAGTTTCGCAAGATGAGGCAGTTAGCACCCAACTATAATCATGTACTATTAAATTACTAGTACCACCTGTAAAATGTGAACCAGTTCTAACATATTCATAGGAATAGAAACAGACATATGCTTGTTTTGTTTTTGCAAATAGAGAACTGAAATCTAAATCAATCGGTCTTATAGAGGTCTTCATTGATAAAGATTTAAAATCTTTATATTTTAAATCATTTGCAGAATAATCATATTCTACTATAAAGGCATCATATTCATTCTCGTCGTTTAATTCAAACAGTATATTGGTTATTTTTTCGTCTGTTCCCTGTATTAAAGGAAAGGTATATGAATGGTAGTCGCCATCTTCTATATAAGTAGCAGAATCTGTATAAATAGTAAAGTCGTATTCTTCGTTGTAGACATTTTTACCTGACAGTTTGGATGATTTGTTTTCAATAACCTTGTCATTGAATTCTTTTAGTTTTGAAACAAGCTTGGTGTTTTTTTCAATATTTGTTTTTGAATAATGTTTGAGCGTGAGAGTTGGTTCTTGGTCTTCAATCGAGGTGGTTTTTTCTTGGATGCTTTCTTTTTCACAATTGGTCAGTAAAAGTCCAATGGCAAATAATGTAAGTCCGAATGTGAGCAGTTTTGTAAATTTATTTTTCATGTGTTCCGTTGTTTAAATTTTAGTTAATAATTTTTAATGTGTTGGCATATTGCCTACAACGTTTAGTGTATGAAACGTAGCGTCTAAAATGACACTAACTTTTCGGATTAACGCATAGCCGAATTTTTATGTTTTGTTTTTATTTTTTCTATTCTAAAAGCCAAATTTAAAAATTTGGCGGTCTTTGTAAATAAGCATAAACCTTTCGGTTTAGTACTTATTTAGCTATGTTTTATACACCGTGTGTGTGCCCAGCATGGGCATCTTTAATTTATCGAAAGATAATTAATTCATCTAGAGGGTGCAAGTCCCTTATGCGCAGGAGTAACGTCTTGAAGCATTAGTAAGTCGCAAGGGTGGTGA
>NZ_CANMBB010000017.1 GCF_947495965.1 uncultured Maribacter sp. | reverse complement strand
CTGGAATAACCTCTGGTATATTTACAGCTCTTGCTCCAGATACATACACCTTTAGAGTTACTGACAATAAAGGGTGTCAAATAGAAGAAAATTATACTGTAGTAGATATTCCACGAGTAGCTGCAATTTCCCAATTGACTAATAACGTAAGTTGTTTAGGTGCTACTGATGGTGCATTTACTTTTACAGTAAGTGATTTTGCTACTACTTATAGTTATACTGTAGAAAATAGCGCTACTACAGTAGTACAATCGCAAAATAACATAAACCTTACAACTGCAATAGCTGTTAGCGGATTTGCAGCGGATACCTATACGGTTACAATAACAGACGATACAACAAATTGTACAGCAACAACTAGTATGGTAATAAATGACCCTGCAGCTGCTTTAGACTTTACATTTACCAACACACCTGTTACTTGTATAGAAAATAGTACTATAACAGTTACTGCAACTGATGGATGGGGTAGTTATGAATACCAATTAGAGAATACTGTTGGTCCTGCTATAGTTTATGCATACCAAAGTACTAATGTATTTACAAATGTAGCTGCAGGTACTTACACTATTTATGTAAGAGATGCTGGTGGTTGTATTATTGATAAACCAATAACACTTACTACTGCAGAAGCTCCAACAATTGCAGTAGATGCCTCTTCAGATTATTGTTATGATGGTACTGATCAAGCATCACTCGTAATTAATATTACCGATGGTGTAGCTCCATATACTTATAGTATTGATGGTGGTGCACAAACGGCTGTAGTTGGAAATCCGTTTACAATTGCAAACTTAACCCCTGGAACTTATAATATTCAAGTAACCGATGCTTATGGGTGTGTTTCTAACATTCTTTCAGAAACTATTGAACCTCAATTAACTGCAAATGCAGTATTAACACAAGATCTTTTATGTACAGGTAATGCCGTAATAGACGTTACTATAAATGAAGGCTATACTCCGTACGCAACGTATCAAGTACAATTTAATGGCGGAGGCTATGGTGCCACTACAGCAATTGTTGGTAATACATTTACTTATAACGGAGCCGCTACAGATGGTACTTATCAGTTCTTAATAACAGACGCTAATAATTGTACAGTAGAAACTAATGAAATTACTATTACTCCAACCATAACTCCACAGGCAACACCAGTTGTTACCAATGTGGCTTGTTTTGGAGGAACAGATGGATCGGTATTTATAGATATAGATACTAATTTTGGTATAGCTCCATATACTATTAGTTTTAATGGAAGTCCTTTTACTTCCACCACAACGTATTCTGGTTTAGCAGCAAATGTTGCTGGTTATCCTTTTATAGTAAGAGATGCTAGAGGCTGTGAATTCTCTGGTAATGCTGTGGTGAATGAGCCATTACAAATCTTGTCAAACATGGTAGCTCGCGATGTTACCTGTAACCCAGGTGTTGGGAATAATTTAGGAGGAATTGATGTTACTATAACACAAGGCGGATTTGCTAATTTCACTTATACATTATATGACAGTGCAAATAACATAGTTGCATTAGGAAGCGGAGACCCTAATCCTGCTACTACAGCAAATACTACACATTCTTTTAATGGTGTTGATTTTGGTGATTACTATGTAAGAATTGTAGATGCTAACGGTTGCGAAAGTGATTTGGGTTCAGTACGTGTACTTTCAAATCCGTATTTAAACCTAACAGCTAATATTCCACCACCAGATTGCCCAACAGGAGGAACTGCAGAAATCACTGCTTCTAGTGGATCTGGAGATTACAGTTTTCAAATATATGGGATTGGTACTGCTCCTACCACAGAAGTAGCAGGAGGTCCTGGTGAAGAAATAGCAACTTTTACAGGGTTAAATCCTGGACAAACATATATTATTGAGGCTATAGACAATATTAACCTTTGTACCAGTTACCAAGAGGTTACTATACCTTCTTTGTCAACAATTACAGCTGTAATAGATAATACTACAAATATTTCATGTGCAACAGCAGATGATGGAACAGTAACCTTTACCGTTGATAATTATGACCCTGCTATAGCAAGTATTAATTATTCTATTCTAAATGCGCTTACTAACACTCCAGTAGTAGGAACTGGTACTTATGCTGGTACTATTGGACCTGGACCTCTTGGGGGACCACAAAGCTTAACAGTAACAGATTTACCTCCTGGGGATTACATACTTTTTGTGGAAGAAGCTGCATTACCTTCATGTAGTAATACAGAACCTTTTAGAATAACAGAACCTACACCAGTAGCGTTAAATCTAATAAGCCAAGTTCCTGCAAATTGTTTAGATAATGCGGAAGTTACAGTTAGAGCCAATGGTGGATCAGGATCCTATAATTATGCATATGTAATTGACGGAGCACCTGCTCCAGTAACATTTACAGAAGGACCAACTTTTACCCTTGACCCAGCAGTAAGTTTGGTATGGGATGTATATGCACAAGATACTAATGGATGTGTTTCCCCTTTAATAGATGTTACCATTACCGAAGATCCAACACCAGCAATTAGCGTTGCTATTAATAATCAATGTAGCGCTGCTGAAGGTGCTTATTCTGTAGATATTACTTTAGATGCCATTGGGATTGTACCACATACTATTAGTGTTGATGGTGGTGCACCACAAGCAAGTACATTATCTATTGTTGGCGACGTAATGACGGTTACCAACTTAAGTTCTGGTTCACATACATTTACCATTTCTGATGTAAACGGATGTACTGAAACTGAAAATATTACTATATATCCTCCTTTAACATTAGGAGCTAATGTATCTGCCGCGGATAACTGTGATCCAGCAAATTCTGGTGAAGTAACAGTTACTGCAAACGGTGGATCAGGAAACTATAGTTATACACAAATAACTCCAGCAGGACCAACAAATACAACAGGTGTATTCACTGGTTTAACGCATTCAGTTGCATATACTTTTGAAGTAGAAGATACTACAACAAATTGTTCAACACCTGTAACTATTACACTAGATGCTCCTGCTAACCCAACATTTACTTTAGCACCGACTGCTGTTAGTTGTTTTGGAGGAAATAATGGAACTATTACAGTAAATTTAAATGCCGGGAATATTGATGTTGCTTATGCATATAGTTTAGATGGTGGAACCACAACACAACCAACTAATGTATTTAACGGCCTTACGCAAGGAACATATAATGTAACTGTAATTTCAGCCAAAGGTTGTCAATCAACATTACCTATTGATGTTATAGAACCAACGGAGCTAGATATTACAGCTTCAGCTTCTGCATTTAGTTGTAATGATTCTGCAAGTACCATAACTGTTACTATTAATGATGCAACTCCTGGAAATCCTTCTGGAACAGGACCATATGTTTATAGTTTTGATAACGGAGCTAATTACCAACCAACAAATACTTATGAAGTACCTTTTGGTTCTTCAGATGTAACTGTTGTTGTAAAAGATGCTAATGGATGTACTGCTAATGAAATTGTATCCATACCAGCTATCCAAGAGGTAACGGCTAGTATTACTCAAAATCAAATTATTGATTGTGATAATGGTCAAGAAATTATTGAAATTGTTGCAGCAAATGGCTCTGGAACATATACCTATGCAGAACTTCCAAGTGGTACTACAATTACAGATCCAACGAATATAATACTAACTAGTCCTGGTACTTATATTTATGAAATAACGGATACGGTTACTAATTGTTCCGTTACTTTAGAACATACTATTGCTCCGTATGATTTAATCGATGTAACTGCGGCACTTGTAAGCGATGCTACATGTAGCGATAGTACAGACGGAGTAATACAAGTAACAATTACTGGTTACACAGGTACTTTTAACTATGAAGTGTTTGACAATACTGGTACAGCTGTAGCAGGTACTGCAAACTCTAATAATGCAACAAGTGATCCTTATATTTTCAATGTAGCTTCAACTTTAGGAGCTGGAATATATTCTGTTAGAATTACGGAAACAGCATTCCCTGAATGTGTTGGTACCTCTAATACTGTTACTATAGATGCGCCAGAAGCTTTAGCTCTATCTTTAGTAAGCAATGTAAATGCTAATTGTATCGAAACGAATGCTATTGTAACCGTACAAGCTACAGGAGGAACTGCAGCATATAGTTATGGTGCTTCTATTAGTGGTGCTGGTGACCCAGGTGTTTATCCTTTTGATAATACCATAGAATTAGACCCAACAACAAGCTTAAACTGGGATATTTACGTACAAGATGCTAACGGGTGTGTAATCGCAGTGCCATTAGCTATCACCGTAGATACAGATACAACTCCTGATATTTCATTAGCTATTGACGACGAATGTGCAGATGAAGGTAGTTTTGGAATAACGGTTTCATTAGATGCCATAAATACAGGTATTGCTCCTTATACTATGCGTATTAATGGTAGCGCTTTCCAAAGTATTGCTAGCTTCCCTTATACTTATACAGGTTTAACAGCTGATGCTTATACTATTGAAATAAGAGATGCTAATAATTGTTCTGAAATTGAAAATATTACTATTGATCCAGAATTAACAGTAAGTGCAACACCTTTAACACAACCTACTTGTGCTACTAATGACGGAGTTATAGAGTTTACTGTAAACGGTGGCTCTGGAACTTTTACCGCTACCTTATTACGTTCAGATTTATCTGCAACAGGTATAGCTCCAACTGCTAATCAATTTACTGGAGTAGGATTTGGTGACTACATTGTTA
>NZ_CANMBB010000016.1:2500-5589 GCF_947495965.1 uncultured Maribacter sp. | reverse complement strand
AAGAGTTGTACGTTCCTTGATAAGCTGTTTTGAGATGGATTTAAAAAGAAAAAAATATTTTTTCAAATTTAATTTTGTCAGTTTAAAAAACAGTTATATATTTGCAGCCGCTTAGGGAAATAACTTAAGCAAAGAGACGAGAAGCCGAGTTAAATTGGCGGATAAAAGTTCATTGAAATATTGTAAAGACAGCGTAAGAATGTCGTTAGGAAACGAAGACATTTGAACATAAAGAATTTTAAATCGAGAGACGGGATTGAGAGCTATTTAGTTGTTGTTACTTAATACATTTAAAAAACAACGATGAAGAGTTTGATCCTGGCTCAGGATGAACGCTAGCGGCAGGCCTAACACATGCAAGTCGAGGGGTAACAGAGGAGCTTGCTTCTGCTGACGACCGGCGCACGGGTGCGCACCGCGTATGGAACCTACCTTTTACAGAGGGATAGCCCAGGGAAACTTGGATTAATATCTCATAGTATCATTTTTTAGCATTATAGAATGATTAAAGACTTCGGTCGGTAAAAGATGGCCATGCGTCCCATTAGCTAGATGGTAAGGTAACGGCTTACCATGGCTACGATGGGTAGGGGCCCTGAGAGGGGGATCCCCCACACTGGTACTGAGACACGGACCAGACTCCTACGGGAGGCAGCAGTGAGGAATATTGGACAATGGAGGAGACTCTGATCCAGCCATGCCGCGTGCAGGAAGAATGCCCTATGGGTAGTAAACTGCTTTTATACAGGAAGAAAAAGGGTTACGTGTAACCTACTGACGGTACTGTAAGAATAAGGACCGGCTAACTCCGTGCCAGCAGCCGCGGTAATACGGAGGGTCCGAGCGTTATCCGGAATTATTGGGTTTAAAGGGTCCGTAGGCGGGTCAATAAGTCAGGGGTGAAAGTTTGCAGCTCAACTGTAAAATTGCCTTTGATACTGTTGGTCTTGAGTTATAGTGAAGTTGCCGGAATATGTAGTGTAGCGGTGAAATGCATAGATATTACATAGAACACCGATTGCGAAGGCAGGTGACTAACTATATACTGACGCTGATGGACGAAAGCGTGGGGAGCGAACAGGATTAGATACCCTGGTAGTCCACGCCGTAAACGATGGATACTAGCTGTCCGAGGCCTTGAGTCTTGGGCGGCCAAGCGAAAGTGATAAGTATCCCACCTGGGGAGTACGTTCGCAAGAATGAAACTCAAAGGAATTGACGGGGGCCCGCACAAGCGGTGGAGCATGTGGTTTAATTCGATGATACGCGAGGAACCTTACCAGGGCTTAAATGTAGATTGACAGGACTAGAGATAGTTTTTCCTTCGGGCAATTTACAAGGTGCTGCATGGTTGTCGTCAGCTCGTGCCGTGAGGTGTCAGGTTAAGTCCTATAACGAGCGCAACCCCTGCCGTTAGTTGCCAGCATGTTAAGATGGGGACTCTAACGGGACTGCCGGTGCAAACCGTGAGGAAGGTGGGGATGACGTCAAATCATCACGGCCCTTACGTCCTGGGCCACACACGTGCTACAATGGTCGGTACAGAGAGCAGCCATGTTGCAAGACAGAGCGAATCTATAAAACCGATCACAGTTCGGATCGGGGTCTGCAACTCGACCCCGTGAAGCTGGAATCGCTAGTAATCGGATATCAGCCATGATCCGGTGAATACGTTCCCGGGCCTTGTACACACCGCCCGTCAAGCCATGGAAGCCGGGAGTGCCTGAAGTCCGTCACCGTAAGGAGCGGCCTAGGGCAAGATCGGTAACTAGGGCTAAGTCGTAACAAGGTAGCCGTACCGGAAGGTGCGGCTGGAACACCTCCTTTCTAGAGAACAATGACTAAAATTTATTTTGGTCCCGTTTTATCGATTTAATATTAAAAAAGTTGTCTTTATAATTATGATATATAAGTAAATAACATTTGGTTGTTTTTTTATAAAACAAAGAGTGTTAGGGACAGTCCCATAGCTCAGCTGGTTAGAGCGCTACACTGATAATGTAGAGGTCGGCAGTTCGAGTCTGCCTGGGACTACAAAAACCGAAGTAGATTAGAGATAATTTATGGAAGTTACGTTCATTAAGAAGTATTGAAGGAAATTTTAGAAGTTGTGCTACCTGTCAACTATAAACTGGCAACTGCCAACTTATAAAATGGGGGATTAGCTCAGCTGGCTAGAGCGCCTGCCTTGCACGCAGGAGGTCATCGGTTCGACTCCGATATTCTCCACCAGGCAATGCTTGGAGGTATTAATTTATCTTCATTTGTTGCAAGAGGAGTCACAAAGACATTTTTTTATACTTGTTAGTGGCGACTCGCCACAAGTTCATTGACATATTGGGATAGGGTATACATTTTTTAGGAAATGTTATACACAAAAGAAACACGAATTTTTTTTAGTAAAGAAGTACGAATTATAATAGAATAAAGGTCTAGCGACAAGCTGGAAAAGGGCGTATGGGGAATGCCTAGGCTCTCAGAGGCGATGAAGGACGTGATAAGCTGCGAAAAGCTGCGGGGATTGGCACACACGATATGATCCGCAGATATCCGAATGGGGCAACCCGGCATATTGAAGATATGTCATGCGAAAGCAAGCAAACCCGGTGAACTGAAACATCTAAGTAGCCGGAGGAGGAGAAAACAAAAGTGATTCCGATAGTAGCGGCGAGCGAAATTGGATTAGTCCAAACCATTGTTGTTTCGGCAATAATGGGGTTGTAGGACCACGATATTTGACGTGTAATGAATTAGAATACTTTGGAAAGAGTAACCATAGAGGGTGATAGTCCCGTATAAGTAAAGATCATTGTTGATAGTGGTATCCTGAGTAGTGCGGGGCACGTGAAACCCTGTATGAATCCGGCGGGACCATCCGCCAAGACTAAATACTCCTGAGAGACCGATAGTGAACCAGTACCGTGAGGGAAAGGTGAAAAGAACCGTGAATAACGGAGTGAAAAAGATCCTGAAACCATACGCTTACAAGCGGTCGGAGCCCGTAAGGGTGACGGCGTGCCTTTTGCATAATGAGCCTACGAGTTACTTTTACTAGCAAGGTTAAGTTCTTAAGGAACGGAGCCGTAGCG
>NZ_CANMBB010000015.1 GCF_947495965.1 uncultured Maribacter sp. | reverse complement strand
CCGTATACGAGACCCGTACGTACGGTGGTGTGAGAGGCGCACTCTCCTCAATTATGGGGAGAGCCGTCTACTCGATTGTGATTAGTTTTTTTATCAATATCTTTTTCAATTATAATTGAGTCAGCAATTGCCTCCTTTTTTAAGATTTCAATATCAGTTCCTGTTTTTTCAATTCGAGGACCTAACTTATGAATCATTGTTAATGTATAAACGTTATTTGAAATCTCTGTAATTTCTGTTTTCCAGTTCATTTTATAAGTCAATTGAGAATTGTTTGTATTTGATTACAAATTCCTTAGCTTCTTTTAAATCTTTGGGATAGGAAGCATATTGATAAACATTCTGTTCAATAACATCATAGACTCTTTGAAAATAGAATCCGTTATCTCGAAGAAATTCAACCTTTTTCCATTCAGAATCATCTGATTTTTTTTGCACTCTGAATTTATGGTCATACCTAATTGTGCTATCTCCGCATTTAGGACAATCTTTATAGTTTTGTTTTCCATCCCAGTTTCTTTCAAACTGTTTACGACAAGAAAAGCATACGAAAGGGGCTGTCAAATTATCCATTTTAAAACCAATAATTATTTAATTCTGTTAATGTTTTTTTATCAATTTTAAAAGGAGAAGAATCAGGAAGAACGCTATCAATACCACATTTAGGACACATAGCTGTTTTACCATCATCAGTTGTTTCTGAGATTTCAGATGTGTCAAAAGTAGACTTACAGTGGTAACATCCTGCTTTGTTGGTTTTCTCCAACTCGGACATATTATAAATTGAATATTTAGATGCTTGTTTTATTTCCATTTCCAAATTAATCACAACGGCTCCGTATATGAAAAGTAGCGCTGAAAATAAGCTGTTACTTTTCGGATTAAACACAAGCCGAATTTTTAAATTTTATTATTTATCTTTTTATTTGGAAATCGTCAAATTTAAAAATTTGGCGACTTCCAAAAAATGCCCAAACCTTTGTGTTAGCAAAGACTTGCGCTATTTTTTATATACATTGTTAGCACACGTTTTTATGCTCAATGATTTTTATTTCTCCGATATTTTCCCTGATTGCATTAGTAATATCTAATTTATCTTCTGCAGTCATATCTTTTCCTAAAATGACTGTATTAAATGCCTCTTTCGGAATTTTAATATTTCTATCATCTATTGTCGCACCATCAAACCAAAACTTTTGAGTTCTATATTCTTGTTCAAATTCCCATTTTCTTTCCTTAAAATAGACTTGTTTATATCGAATTTCCTCTCGGTTCATTATTGGGTCAGGCAATAAAATCGGTATTTCGTCAAAATATTCAACTTTTGCTCCACCTCCTAAATGTTCAAAAAGTATTCTTGAATTGTATCCAACACAAAAGCCTTTATGGTCATTTGCATATTTTTTCCACATTTCATCCAGACAAGGTTCAGCTGTTAAACTTAATATGCCTATTCTTTGGAAATATTGGTCAAAATAGAATTTTTGATATTGTTCGTTTTTTAGTTCGTTTTTATATTCTTTAGCATTAATTCTATTTCTGATTTCCTTGCGTCTTTGTTGTCGAGATAAATTCGGTTGAGCAAGTCGAGATAAGCGGTCATAAAACTGTTCCGCTTGATTTTTAGTCATCATTTCATAACTGACAGGTATTTTGCAATCCAACTTATCCTCAAATTGATTTGGTGAAGCCATATAAACTTCTTTTTCTGTGATAAATTTTTTGTTCCAGTCATTATTCCAATCTCGGTATTTATAGACTATTTCTGGAAACTCAATATCATCTAAAGTTCCGTGGTTTATCGTGACTTCCATTATTTTTTCAAATGTGTGCTAACTTGTTATATCGAGAACAATATTCCAATATATCCCCTATACATTTCCGGATAACAGGACATTTTGTTCTCGTTTACATCAAATATAATATTTGTAAGTAAATTATCATTTTAATTTATAAGAATAAAAAACCTTTTTGTAATAAAGAGGGGAAAACCTTTAATGCTAAAAAAGATTATAATTTTCCGTAGTTTTGCAGCCTTAAATACGGGTTACCAATGAACATACAAGAAGTACTTACTACAAAAGTTAAAGAAGCTGTACAGACAATTTTTAATGCAGAGCTGCCAGTGGTAGAGTTTCAGCCTACTCGTAAAGACTTTAGCGGAGATATTACTGTAGTTATTTTTCCAATGTTACGTGTGGTAAAAGGGAACCCTGCACAAATAGGTCAGCAAATAGGAGAGTACCTTAGCAAAGAAGTTGCCGAGGTAACAGATTTTAATGTAGTAAAAGGTTTTTTAAATTTAGTAATTGCAGATGCTTTTTATGTAAACTTCTTTAATACCATTAAAAATGAGTCCCAATTTGGATACGCCAAAGCAAATAGCAAAGAAGCAGTAATGGTAGAATATTCTTCGCCAAATACAAACAAACCTTTGCATTTAGGGCATATTCGTAATAACTTATTAGGCTATTCGGTAGCCGAGATTTTAAAGGCAGCAGGTAAAAAAGTATATAAAACACAAATAATAAACGACCGTGGTATTCATATTTGTAAGAGTATGTTAGCATGGCAACGTTTTGGAAATAATGAAACTCCAGAAAGTACAGGTTTAAAAGGCGATAAACTTGTAGGGAACTACTATGTTGCTTTTGATCAGGCGTACAAAGCAGAAGTTGCAGATTTAGTTGCCAACGGTTCTACTAAGGAAGTGGCAGAAAAAGAAGCTCCTATTTTAGTTGCTGCACAAGAAATGTTACGTAAGTGGGAGGCTGGTGATAAAGAAGTTGTAGAACTTTGGAAAACCATGAACCAATGGGTATATGCAGGTTTTGATGTTACCTATAAAAACCTTGGGGTAAATTTTGACCAATTGTACTACGAGAGTAATACCTATTTGTTAGGAAAAGATGTGGTTGCAGATGGTCTCCAAAAAGGGGTTTTTTATAAAAAAGAAGATGGTAGCGTTTGGATAGACCTTACAGACGAAGGTTTGGATGAAAAAATTGTTTTACGTTCCGATGGTACAGCCGTGTACATGACGCAAGATATTGGTACAGCCATACAACGTGTAAAAGATTATGAAGATGTTAACGGTATGGTCTATACCGTAGGGAATGAACAAGATTATCATTTTAAAGTATTGTTCTTAATCTTGAAGAAATTAGGATTCTCATGGGCCAAAAATTTATTTCATCTAAGTTATGGTATGGTAGATTTACCTAGCGGAAAAATGAAGAGTAGAGAAGGTACTGTTGTTGATGCCGATGACTTAATGGAAGATATGGCGCAGACTGCTGCACAAATATCCGAAGAGTTAGGAAAGTTAGAAGAGTATTCAAAAGAGGAAAAAGAGGCACTTTATAAAATGATAGGTTTGGGGGCTCTAAAGTATTACATCTTAAAGGTAGATCCTAAAAAACGTATTTTATTTAATCCAGAAGAGTCGGTAGATTTTCAGGGGAATACAGGGCCTTTTATACAATATACCTATGCCAGAATACAATCTATTTTGCGTAAAGCAGAAAGTACGGGTGTGGCAATAGAAGATACTATAGAAGCATCTTTTTCTTTACAGGATAAAGAGAAAGAGTTAGTAAAGCAGTTACAAATTTTTCCAGAAACCATACAATTGGCTGCAGAAAATTATAGCCCGGCTATTATTGCAAACTATACGTATGATTTGGTAAAGGAGTTTAATTCTTTCTATCAGAATGTATCTATTTTAGGAGAGCAAGAGGAGCAAAAGAAAATTTTTAGAGTTCAGCTTTCTAAAAAAGTGAGCGCTGTTATACAAGATGCTTTTAAATTATTAGGGGTAGAGGTGCCAGAAAGAATGTAACTTTTCTTTCATAAAACCTACTTATACAGTATATGATAAATGGCGTAGATATTTTTGCTTATGGGCTTTTAACTCTTGTTTTTGGATATCTGTTATACATTATTTACTATACCTTAGATTTATTTTTTCTTAATCCGTTTAAAAGAATAACTCCGCTAACTAAGGAGGAAGAAAAAACTATTCTGTATTATTTGCCTTTTTATAAAGACTTGTCTAAAAAGAAAAAGAAACTTTTTAGAAAAAGAGTAGTTCGTTTTAGAAAAAGAAAAAAAATCCTTTTTCATGAAGATGTAAAACAGCAAGAAAAAATTACCCTTTTACTAAGTGCTACAGCTGTAATGCTAACCTTAAGCATGGCCGATTTTCTAATCCTTTCCGTAGAAAAAATACGGGTATATCCAAAAGAGTATTATTCTCTTTATACCAAGAAAAAGCATTATGGCGAATACAACCCGTCTTTAAAAATGTTAGTTTTTTCAGCAGAAAATTTACTGCAAGGATTTAAAATTCCTAATGATAATATTAACTTGGCAGTACATGAGTTTTCGCATGCTATAAGTTTTAACATTGCAAATAAATTAAACTTTAGGTCTTATATTTTTATGTTTGGTATGCGTAAAATAAATAGGTTGTTTAAAAACCCAGATTTTATAGCAAGAGTAAATGCATCAAACTATTTTAGAGAATATGGTAAAACAAATATTCATGAGTTTTTTGCAGTATCTGTAGAATGTTTTGTAGAAACACCGCAGGAATTTAAAATTCAATTTCCAGAACTATTTTCTATTATTTCTAGAATGTTAAAGTAAATCACCACTAAATCTAGAATTAAATTTAAACGTATTTTTAACATTTATTATTTGATAAAACATTTACATTCGCATACGTAGACAAGAGTGTTTTATTTTCGGCACAAAATTTAAATGCAGTTTGTAGAAAAGAAAGTGGCCAATCTGCCTCCAAAATTCTATCAAATTTTTATAATTAGTGAAGTAAAAAGATTGTTAATATATACGAACCTAACCATTAGCGAAATTTCAAATTCTTTTGAATTTAAAGAGAACTCGCACTTAACAAAATAATTTAAAAGGCAAACAAATGTTACGCCAAATGCTTTTCGTAAAGATATGTTGTAGAAAAAAGACCATACCTTTTTCAAATAGACCACTAGTGCTTTTTTTAGTTACTTACATTTGCTGGTGTTTAAATATTACAAATATCCAATAATTAATAGAAGAATGAAATACCAATATTTTATTGCCTTTTTTTTACTTGCTATAACAACGTGTTTTGCTCAAGTAACGGGTAAAATAATAGATGTAGATACGAATGAACCATTAGAATATGCAACAGCTGCAATTTTTAAGCAAGCGAATAAAGAATTAGTAACTGGGGTTATTACAGATATTAATGGGGTATTTTCAATTCCTAATCTTAAAAAAGGGAGTTATTATTTAGAGGTCTCTTTTTTAGGGTATGAAACTAAAACTATAAATAATATTGTACTAGAGAATAACCGTATAAAAGAACTTGGTACCATAGGTTTATCTATAGGAGGTACTGAGTTAGATGAGGTTGTGTTAAAAGCCAATAGAGCTACTGTAATTAATAAAATAGACCGCCAGGTTTATGATGCTAAAGTTTTTCAAAACAGTCAAGGTGGTAGTGCTACCGATGTTATTAAGAATCTACCATCGGTAAATGTTAATGGCTTAGGAGATATAAGTGTTCGTGGAACCACAGGTTTTGTTGCGCTACTAAATGGGAAACCAGTGCAAGGGAATGCTGCAACTATGTTAAACCAATTACCAGCAAACGCTATAGAAAGGGTAGAGTTAATTACGGCACCATCGGCAAAATATGACCCAGAAGGTAAAGGTGGTATTCTAAATATAATTACAAAAAAAGGAGCAACCAATGGTACGTTTACGCAAATAAATGTAAAAGGAGGTTTCCCTTCTATAGAAGATTATGATAACGGGGAGGCTGCACAACGTTATGGAGCAGATGTTACTTATAATGTACGTTCCGATAAATGGAATGTTTCTCTTGGAGCAAGTTACCAACGTAATGATGTTACGGGTAGAAGAGAAGGAGATGTGTATACAATTATAGAGGATACTTTTACAAGGTTTCCTTCAGACGGGGAACGTAGTTATGATGAAACTAACTATTCTGGAAGGTTTACATTAGATTATACACCAGATACAAAAAATGAATTTTCTCTTGGCTTTTTTGGAGGAAAACGTTCTAAAGATAGAAGGGCTGATATTTTGTATTATGACAACCATTCTATTACTCCAGTAAATGGTTCTACAAGAGATTATACTTTTCAATACTTTAATGAAAATTTAAGAATTAGGAAGGGCGATTTTGTTCTTGGGAGTTTAGATTACAGCCATACTTTTACAAATACCTCTAAGTTATCTAGTTCATTTTTATACGAATATACTCTTTTAGGTGGCCCAACTACCAATAGGAATTTAGCATTCCCAAATACAGAGGTAATTTTACAGGATGAGTTTAACACCAATGATAATCCTTTACACGGAATACGAGCGCAGATAGATTATAGTTTTGTACCACTTTCTTTTGGAAAAATAGAAACTGGTTACCAGTATAGAAACTTAGACCATAAAGGAGATTTTGTTTATGAAAGACGTAATAATACAACGCAGGAGTTTGAGCTGGTTCCAGAATTTTCTAGTCAGGTAGATTTAACAAGAACCATACACTCCGGATATATACAATTAAACGGTAAAAAAAGTAAATGGGATTATGCTGCAGGTGTTCGTGTAGAGGCAATGGACAGAACTCTAGATTTAAAAGATAAAACACAAACCGTAGATACTACATATGCTTATAAATATGAAAAATTATTCCCTTCGGCATCATTACATTATAGCATAAACAAAGATACTAAGGTAAAGTTAGCCTATAGTAAGCGTGTTGAGCGTACCACATCTTTTAAGTTAAACCCGTTTAGAGAAAGGGAACATTCCGAAACTTTAGAGCAAGGAGATCCAACTTTGCGTCCAGAATTTATAGATTTAGTGGAGCTTGGTATTACCAAAAAATATAAAAACGGAAATTCTGTTTACGCAACTGCATATTATAGAGACGTAAAGAATTTGGTAAACAGAGTAAACCAAATTTATAATGATACTATTTTAGATAGAATATATTCTAATGTAGGTAAGGCACATGTAACAGGGGTAGAGTTAGGAAGTCAATTTAAAGCAACAGGAAATTGGTCTAATTTTATTGGAGGTAATATTTATAATTATACTATAGATGGGGAGTATGATGGGCGTAGTGTAGATAGTGATGCCACTGTTTTTTCCGTAAACGCTAATAGTACCTATACTTTTAATGATACGGCTTCTTTACAATTTACAGTAAATTATTTATCTAAACGAAAAACTGCGCAAGGAGAAGATTCAGAATTTTATTTACCAAATTTAACCTTTAGAAAAACCTTTTTAGATAACAAATTGGTAGCTACTTTGCAATGGCAAAACATGGACATGGGATTGTTAAATACCAATGAACAAAGAATAACAACTAGCAGAGACGGAGAGTTTTTTACTACTACCAATTATGTTTTAGAGGTAGATAGGATTATCTTAAACGTAACCTACTCATTTAACAAAAACAAAAACCGTTCTAAATTCATAGAGAGTGAATTTGGTAAGAGAGAGTTTTAAGCCGCTTTATGCAGTAGAATGTTGTTATGAGGTTTGAAAGTATAATAAAGTCAAGTGCTTTATTAATTGTAGCATAGCACCACTATGGTTAAATTAAAAAGTACAACGAAACGTTTAATTTTGAAGTAATTTTAATATGTAATAGATGTTCTAATGCATAAAGCGGGTTTAAAAACGAACTCTAAAACTTGCATTAGGAGTAGCACCAATAGATATACTTTGTATGGTTTCTATTTCGTTAGTATCTTTTACTCTATAGTAGGTGTTTAATATGTTTTTTCTTCCTGTAAAATTAAGAATAGCTGCACCGGCAATGGCATTAATTTTTGAAGATAGTTTAAAACTATAAGTAATAGAGCCATCTGCTCTTATATACTCTGGTAGACGGCTAGTATTAGGTTCTTTATAATTTATTCTTGCAGGAAAAAAACTAGTGTTTAAAGCATTGTCTCCTTCTTGTGGTTGGGTATAAGGTTTACCACTTCTATAATTTAAACCCAATCCTATTTTTATTTTTTTGTAGTTATATGTTCCTGCAAGTGTAGCGGTATGCTTTATATCTAAATTGTTTGGAAAGTGTTGTGGGGTTAATGTTTTAAAAGTATAAATATTGGTATTGTAAGCGTAACTTAACCACAAGCTATAATAGGTGCTTTTTTTATTAATTAAAAACTCTAAACCTTTAATTGCATATTGCCCTATTTCACCATTAAATTGGTATTGGTTTTGAAACCCTTGTGTGGCAGTACTTATACCTTTTACTTCTTTTAAAAAACCTTCTAATCCTATGTAAAGATTATTACGGTCATAGGTTATTCCTAAAGATGCTTGTTTGCTTTTTGTAATGGGGAGTTGTTCTCCGTCAGATAAAATCCATCTTCTTTTTTCTATACCTAAAAAGTTTTGTTCTAAATCTATTATCTGATTAGTATATTGACTTTTATATTCGCCTTTGGTTTCTAGTTTAAGAGCATTAGATAATTTATAACTAACAGCTAATCTTGGTTCTAAAATGGTTTCTTTAAAAGTATTTAAGTTTTCTATAAAATGTAACCTTCCGCCAGCTTGTACATAAAATTTTTCCTCTTCTGAAGCATATGTCACTTCAGAATACAAAGCATGCGTTCTAATAACTCCTTTTATATTACTATTAAAAGGAGGTTGGGTTACAAAAGTGTAATTGGTAATACCCACTTCGTTTAAATGATACCCGTTTTTCCATGTAAAATTAGCATTAGGGGTATACCTTGTATTCCATTTTAAAGCAGTTTCTAAAACTTCATTCTGTTGTTCTAATTGTTGAGAATTATTAGAATTTAAATTATTAGCATTAAGATTGTATTTGGTGTAATACGCTATTAAATCCGAAGAAAAATAAGGACTCCATTTGCTATTTAAATTAGCACCAAATGAAAAATTTGTTTGGTCTAGATTACTAGCAGATTGTAAGGTGTCATTTCTTTTCTCTGTATAATTTAGTGTATTGCTACTGCGCATTACATTAAAACGAATTTTATGTTTTGTATTTATGTCATAAAGTATTTTTCCTGTAAAATCATAAAAATAAAAAGTAGCATCTCTTTGGTTTTCTTGAGAGCTATTTACCTTAGATACATTACTGTCTTGAAAAGCTTTGTCAAAAAAACGAGTGTATGTGGGGGTATCTAAAAAATCGGTTAAGGAGCGCCTTGCAGAAAACTGAAAGCCTATTTTTTTGTTGATAGGTATTCTTCCAAAAGCATCTACTGTAATTAAATTTATTCCAGCTCCACCTTTAAAAGTATTAGTAATGTGGTCTTTTGTTGTAATATCTAAAACACCACTTACACCATCGCCATATTGGGCACTGCTTCCATTTTTTATACTAGTAATTTTATGCGTTAAATAGGGGTTAAATGCAGATATTAATCCAAAAAAGTGTCCAGATTGGTACATTTTTATACCATCCCATAGAATTAAATTTTGGTCATTAGTACCACCTCTAATATTAATGTCAGAAACAGTTTCATCAATACTTTTAATACCTGGTAGCGCTTGTATTGTTTTTAGAATGTCGGGTTCTATTTGCCCTGGTAAAATTCCAAAGTCTTCTGTATTTATGCTAATACTACCGTTAGTGTTTTTACTTAAGCCTGTAGTTAGGAATTTATAAACTATAACTTCATTTAATTCCTGATATTTTTGAGACATCACAATTTTGGGGCAGGCATCTTTTTTTACTAACTCTTTTGCGACTATAAACTTAGTCTTATATCCTAAATATTTTATTTGTAATAAAGCATCCATAGGAATATTAGTAAAACTAAATTCTCCTTTGGTATTTGTAATAGTAGATTTTTTACTATTAACTACTTGTATGGTAGCACTTGCGAGCGGGTTGCTTTTAAAATTATCTAAAACCTCTCCGCAGATAGTTATTGTAGTATTTGCTGTTATAGCATAATAACGGTCATTAATTTTTTGAATAGAAAGATTAGTTTTTTCTGTTATTTCTTGCAATTGTTCTTCTAAAGAACTGCCAGATTTAAGGTTAATTTTTAGGTCTGATATTGCAGAATCTACAAAAGAAAATTTTATAGAATAAGTATTTTCTATTTTTTTTAATTGTGCTTTTAAAGTTAGGGTATTGGCAGGTAGTTCTTGCGCTATTCCTATAGAAAAACTTAAGAAAAGAAATGCAAAAAAAAAGAAATAAGTTAATTTGTTATTCAGCGCTTTCTGCATAAAAAATTACTTTATTCCCCTCTAAATTATATTGTATTTGAGTAGGAACACTTATACTTTGCAACGCTAAATTTATGTTGGTATTGCTAAAAGTACCTGTAAATAACTGTTTAGTGTCTATATTTTTAACCTCTACAGTTACATTATGTTGTCTTTGTAATTCTTTAAAAACATAGGATAAAGGAATACTTTTAAAAGAACTTTCTTTATGTATCCAAGAAGGGGCGGTATTCTCTGGACCATTTACGGCAATTTCTTTACCGTCTATGACAAGAAAAGAAGTGCCTGCTGGTAATTTTGTTTCTTTACCATTGTAGGTAACACTTACTAAACCTTCAAAACAGGTAACTTCAAAAAAACCTTCTCTATTTTCAACATTAAATTGGGTGCCTAAAACAGCCACAGTACCATTATCTGTAGCAACGGTAAAGCGTTTTCCTTTAGCAACTTTAAAATAGGCTTCTCCATTTAAAGAAAGGTTCCTTTTTTTATTCCAATTGTTTTTATTGTAAGAAATAGAAGATTCTGCATTTAGCAGAACTTCTGAAGTGTCTGGTAAAATTACCGCTTTATTTTCTGCGTACTGGGTACTTATAGATTGGTCTAAGGTTCCTAAATAAAAATAGGAAGCAATTAATAAAACGGCTACAGCAGCAGCAAGTTGTAAAAAGCGTTTGTATGGTTTTAGAACTATAGTTTTAGACTCTTTAACGATACGTCTATTCTTATGTTCTTTCCAAGCGGCATCTATATTAAAAGCAGGAGCTTCTAAATTAGAAGATGCATCTTTAATTTTTTTATACGAAGCATATTCCTCGGTCTGCTTAAAGGCAGCGAGTTCTTCTTCTGTTAACTCATTATTGAGCCATTTTGCTAAGTAATTTTCTTGCATCATTTTTAGCTTTATATAGGTATAACAACTGTAAAGGTAAATACCCTACTTTTTTTTGTTTTTTTTGTCTAAAGTCTAAAGTCTAAAGTCTAAAGTCTAAAGTCTAAAGTCGCAAGCCTAATATTTTACTTTTTTTTGTAAATAAGTTGCTAATAATTTTAGGTCTTTATTTTCTAATATGTTATTTAATATAATCATCTTTAAACTCCTAACTCCTAACTCCTAACTCCTAACTCCTAACTCCTAACTCCTAACTCCTAACTCCTAACTCCTAACTCCT
>NZ_CANMBB010000014.1 GCF_947495965.1 uncultured Maribacter sp. | reverse complement strand
ATGCTAGCATCGTTGAACTTTAAGTAATAAATTTAATCCTTTAATAATCTGTATCGGTTATTTAGGACTGGACAAAATGAAAAAACAATTAACAGAGCAAGAACTACACAACCTAGCAATGAATATTGTTGGAAAAGAGCTAGAAGCTAATGGTTTTGAATTTATGGCAGTGAATAGTGAGTTAAAAAAGAACCCGCAATTTGTTTGCCTTAAGGATAAGAAGATGACTTTTATTGTTGTTAAATCAATACGTTATCCAGGCGATCCAAAAGACTTAGATTTTTTTATGTCAGATTTAAATAAAATGAGAGACCATGCTCTAAAGTTTGAAGCAGAAACCTTTTATGCTGGTGTGGGTTTAGTAAATGCTGAAGATTACAATTTACCAGTGTATTTAAATGAAGAATATATAGTGGATTATGATGGACTTATTAAAATTTAAAAACCTCCCTTGTTTAATTGTATTCTTTTTTCTGCTTTTTTCCTGTAAAGAACGTGAACAAGAATTTGTTAGGAATGATGCTAATGGGGCGGCATTAGGTACAACCTATAATTTGATATATTTCTCAAAGGTTCCTTTAGATTTGCAACTGCAAATAGATTCTGTTTTTGCGGTAATGAATCATTCTTTATCTACCTATATTCCAGAATCTGATATTTCTAAAATTAACCGCGGCGATTCTACTTTAGTTGTAGATACTATGTTTCAAGAGGTTTTTAAGCTTTCTAAGCATGTTCATAAGACTACTAAAGGGTATTTTGATCCAACTGTTGGAACTTTAGTAAACGCTTGGGGTTTTGGCCCGGGAAAGCAAATTGCGTTGGATAGCTCTAAGGTAGATAGTCTTTTAAAATATGTAGGTTTTAATAAGGTAAGTTTAACAAGAGGTCATCGTATTAAAAAGGAAAATTCCAATATTTATTTTGATTTTAACGCTATTGCAAAGGGTTATGCTATAGATAGATTGGCTGTAATGATGAATAATTATGGAATACATAATTATCTTTTAGAAGTAGGGGGAGAGTTGGTTGCTAAAGGTATTAATCCTTATAAAAATAAATCTTGGATTGTTGGTATAGATGATCCACAAGTAGTAGAAGGAAGGCAATTAAAACTCATGATAAAATTAGAGGATAAAGCTATGGCTTCTTCTGGTAATTATAGAAAATTTAGAGTAGATGAGAGTACAGGAAAAAAATATGTGCATACTATAAACCCTATAACTGGTTATACTAAAAACGGAACTACTTTAGGAGTAACCGTTTTAGCAAATTCTTGTGCAGAAGCTGATGCGTATGCTACTTCTTTTATGGCAATGGAACTTAAGGAGGTTAAGATGTTACTTAACAATAATAAAACTTTAGAGGCTTATATTATTTATTTAGATAAGAATGGAGAAACCCAAGAGTTTATGACGAAGGGTGTTAAAAAGCTTGTTGTAGAATAATTATTTTCTAACTATTGGAATAATTTCACCTTGTGCTAATCGGTATTTGTTTACGTCTTCTTTAGAAAGAACATTAGTGTAATCTTGTTCTTCAACAGTAAAACCAATACTTCTTAATTTATTAAAATAATCTCTACCGTAAATACGGACATGATCATATTGACCAAATATTTTTGCACGTTCTTTTTTATCGGTAATAGAATTATCTTCAAAAGTAGTTTCACGTTCTAATTCTTGTGGAATTTGAAATATTCCCCAGCCACCAGGTTTTAGAACTCTATAAAGCTCTTGCATGGCTTTAGTATCATCTGGAATATGTTCTAAGACATGATTGCAAAAAATTACATCATAAGAGTTGTCTTTAAAAGGAAGCTTACAAATATCTGCTTTTACATCTGCTAAAGGCGAGTTTAAATCTGTAGTAGTGTATTCTATGTTTTTTAATTTCCGAAACCTCTTATAAAATGCCTGTTCAGGAGCAAAATGTAAAACTTTAAGCGTATCCGCAAAAAAGCTAGTTTCATTTTTTAAATATAGCCACAAAAGACGGTGCCTTTCTAAAGATAAGGTAGATGGAGAAAGTACATTTTCTCTTTGATTTTCATAACCATAAGGAAGAAATTTTTTAAAACTCTTATTGTCTATAGGGTCTGTGTAATTATTTCCTCTTAGGGTAAAAGCAATTATTGGTCTAACAAGATAGCTTAGCCTAATTAATATAGGCCTAGGTATTATATTGAGAATTAACTTGAAGATTTTTTTCAAAAGAGGGGTTGTTATTTATAATCTTCACGAATAGGGAAAAATGTATCAATAACAATACAATCCGTTAAAGCAACAGCGCTATGAATAGCATTTGAAGGAATAACTGTTATTGTATTTGGTTCAAGAATTGAGGTGGTACCATCAATGGTCATTTCTAATCTACCAGAAATAATTTGCGTTATTTGTTCATTTACATGCGAATGAATTGGTAAAATTGCACCTTTATCAATAGTAACATAACCAATGGTTATATTTTCTGAATGTACATACCTACCAGTAATTCCTTTTACGAGTTCTTTTTCTTTTATTTTGTCTATATTAAAAGTCATAATTACCTGTTTAGAGTATTTTGAGTAAACTCGTCTTCTTCGGTACTTGTAATTCCTAATGCTTCGTAAATATATTTAAACGTAGAAAGTAACTCCGGTTTTCCATTTACAAGAGCAACATCATGTTCAAAATGAGCACTTGGTTTGCCATCTGCAGTTAGGATTGTCCAACCGTCTTTTAATTGTTTTATTCTACGAGTACCTAGATTTGTCATTGGTTCAATAGCAACAACCATACCTTCTACAAACTTTTTACCTCTTCCTCTTCTACCATAATTTGGCATTTCTGGATCTTCATGCATTTTACGACCTAAACCATGACCTACAAGTTCACGAACAACACCATAGCCGTGGTCTTCTGTATATTTTTGAATAGCATAGCCAACATCGCCAACTCTATTACCGGCTTTAAATTCACGAATCCCTACGTATAAAGATTCTTTGGTAACATCTAGCATTTTTTTTGTTTCAGGGTCTACTTCTCCAACTTCAAAAGTATAAGCGTGATCTCCGTAAAAATCATTTTTTAAAGCGCCACAATCAATAGAAATAATATCCCCTTCTACAAGTGGTGTTTTATTAGGAATACCATGCACTATTTGAGCGTTAGGACTCATACATAATGTATTAGGAAAATCATACAAACCTAAGAAACCCGGAATTGCTCCATGATCTCTTATAAAGGTTTCTGCAAGTTTATCTAATTGTAAAGTGGTTACTCCTGGTTTTACTTCGCCAGCAAGCATTCCTAATGTCTTGGAAACTATTAAAGCACTTTCGCGCATTAATTCTATTTCTTCAGGTGTTTTTACTATAATCATAGTTTGCAAAGGTAAATATTTACATTTAAGAAAGGAAACCTTTATACGTTATGTGTATTAGATAGTTATTTAGTATTAAGATTAAGATGTAACTCTTTAAAATAGGTAAAAGCAGCTTGTAGTCTAGAGCCATACCAAGAGAAATATTCGCCATCAACCAAAATAACTTTAGATGAAATATTTAATTTTTTAATTTCTGAAATATGTTTATTAGAAAACGGAAAAGGTTCTGATGAAAGTAAAATTATTTGTGCAGTAGTTTGTTTAATTTCTTCTGAAGTAATTGTTGGGTATCTTTCTTGAGTATTACTTAGATTAGAAAAATTATTAATTGCTAATAAAGAATTTATAAAGGTGTCTTTTCCTGCTAGCATCCAAGGGTTTTTCCAGATAAAATATAGAACACTAACTTTGGGTTTGTTTTGTATGAATTTTTGAAAATTTGCGAGCTCACTTTTAATATTAGTAGCTATTTTGGAAGCTTTTTCTTTACAATTAAAAAGGTTTTTATATTGTTCTATAAGATGAAGCACATCTACTATATTTTTTACATTAGAAACATGCACTTCATATTCTTTTTCTAAGCTAAATACAATGTCTTTGGTGTTTTCTTCTTTATTGCATAGAATAATATTTGGCTTTAAGGCTTTTATTTTTTCGAGTGATATATTTTTTGTGCCCCCAACAATTTCTTTGCTTTGTCTTAAATGGTTTGGATGTACGCAGAACTTTGTAACTCCAACAATATATTCTTCTAAACCTAGGTCTACCAATAATTCTGTTTCTGAAGGTACTAAAGATATAATACGAAAAGGCCAGCTAGGTAAAACAATTGTTCTACTTAGCTGGTCTTTTGTAGTTGTTGCCATTCTGTGCTAAATTACACTAAGGAATGTTGTGTCATTGCTTCTGGTTGTGGTACTCCAATTAATTTAAGTATAGTAGGAGCAACATCTCCAAGAACACCACTTTCAATATTTTTTAATTCTTTGTCTATTAAAATAATAGGAACAGGGTTTGTAGTATGTGCTGTATGCGGGCTACCATCTGGGTTCATCATAGTTTCGCAATTTCCATGATCGGCAATAAGAATGGTAGTATATCCATTTTCTAAACCTGTAGTAATCACATCTTTTGCGCAAATGTCTACGGCTTCACAAGCTTTTATTGCAGCACTCATTATTCCTGTATGGCCTACCATATCTCCATTAGCAAAGTTTAAGCACACAAAATCTGCTTCTCCTTTTTGTAATTCTGGAACTAAGGCATCACGTAATTCATAGGCACTCATTTCTGGTTGCAAATCGTAAGTAGCAACTTTTGGAGAGTTTTTAAGAATACGAGATTCCCCTTTGAAAGGAGTTTCTTGTCCGCCAGAAAAGAAAAAAGTAACATGTGGATACTTTTCTGTTTCTGCAATACGGATTTGTTTTTTATTATTTTTTTCTAATACCTCGCCTAAAGTCTCTGTAATATTATCTTTATTGAATATTACTTTTATTCCTTTAAAATCATCACTATAATTAGTTATAGTAACGTAGTAAAGGTCTAGCGTTTTTGTATTGTATTCTGGAAAATCTTTTTGGTTTAACATTTCTGTTAACTCTCTTCCTCTATCGGTTCTAAAGTTAAAAAAGATAACTACATCATCCTTTTCAATGGTAGCTATAGGTTGTCCGTTAGTATCTGTAGCAATTAGTGGCTTAATAAATTCATCCGTAATGTCTGCATCATAATTTTCTTGTATGCTGTTAGTTATAGAACTGGTTTTTGTTCCAGTAGCATTAACAAGAGCATCATACGCTAATTGTACACGTTCCCAACGCTTATCTCTGTCCATTGCATAATAACGCCCAGTAACAGAAGCAAGTTTTGTGTTTGTACCAGAGATATAATTTTCAATATCTTCTACATATCCTTTTCCAGATTTTGGGTCAACATCTCTACCATCTGTAAAAGCATGGATATATGAGTTTTGAACACCAGCATTGTTTGCAGCATCAATAAACCCTTTTAAATGATTCGTGTGCGCATGTACACCTCCATTACTAAGTAATCCTAAAAAATGTACTTTTTTATTATTTTCTTTAGCATATGCAAGGGCATCTACTAATACTTTTTCGTCTTTTAAAGTATTGTTTTCTATCGCTAAATTAATCTTAGCCAAATCTTGATAAACAATTCTACCAGCTCCTAAATTCATGTGGCCCACTTCACTATTTCCCATTTGTCCTGTAGGTAAACCTACATGTTCGCCGTCTGTTCTTAGAGTTGCGTTTGGATAGTTGTGGTATAATGAGTCTATAAAGGGAGTTTGCGCATTGTCTATAGCAGATACTTTTGGATCTGGTGATTTTCCCCAACCATCCAGTATCATTAGGATTACTTTTTTATTCATAATTGTAGTGTCTTTACAATGCCAAAAGTACTATGATTTGTTTACTTAAACTAAGTTTAAAGCCCATTTTTTAAGGGTTTTTACAGTTTGTTGTATCTGTTTTCAAAAAGTGTTAAAGATGTTAAATTTTTATTATTCCCTTAATTGTTTTGTAACAAATTATATTTCTTGTCGTCTCTTTAATATCAAATCATTTATTTATCAATTAAAAAAAATCATCATGAAAAAATCAACAGTAATTACCGCTATTATGGGTGTGCTTTTATGTACAGGAGTAATGGCAAACGAAAACGTTAATTCATTAAAATTGAATGAAACGCAATTGGTATTAAATTCTGAAATTAGTACTTTTTGTAAAGCTATTCTTAAAGGAGATGTAAATTTAGTAAAAGGCATGATTGAAGCCGGAGAAGATGTAAACAAAATTTCTGCAGGGATGACACCAGCAATTTTTGCTGCTCGTTATAATAGAGTAGAAATTTTAGAGCTTCTTATTGCTAATGGGGCTAATCTTAAGATTAAGTGTAAAAACGGACTTTCTATTACAGAGATTGCTAAGGCTTCTAATGCAACGGATGCTCTTGCTTTGTTGAAGAAAGAAAAGAAAGCTAAAAAAGGCAAAGAGAATTAAGTAAGAAAATGTACTAAAAAAATCCCATTCCTAATCAGGATGGGATTTTTTTTATCCTATATTCACATCAAATAGTGTTCAAGTAAAAGAGTGCGAATAATGTAATTAAAATTCAAAGCCAGTAAACGCTCTATACATAAAAGCATAGACTGCGAACGCTAACATTGCACCACAAAAAACAGAATATATTTTAAGTAATATTACTGCAATATTTGGATGGCAATTTTCAAAGGCTTGTTGGTAAATGTTTCTAAAGTGTAATAATGTTCCCATATAGTTTTGTTTAATAATTAAAAATTACAAAGCTATAAGGATTAAATCTGAGACGGTAATAAGACTGTGGGAGCCCCAAATGTAGAAAAAAAAATAGAACTTTCGACGATTAATTTAATTTATTCGATAAGCTGTAAAATATAAATAAATTGCTAATAATCAATTATTAAGAGGGTGTTTTTTATCGAAAATTAAGGTGCTTTTATCGGTTTAATTTAAATCTTGCCTTTATATTTCTTAATGGCTTCTTTTATTTTTTCTATTCTGTTTTCTGGGTCCGGGTGGGTACTTTGAAATTCTGGTGTTCTATTAGGACCTGCTGCTGCTTTAAGTATTTGCATAACTTTTATCATTTCTTCAGGTTGGTAGCCTGATTGTATCATAAAAAGTACACCAAGTTCGTCACTTTCTAGCTCATCTCCACGGCCATTGGTTAATAATTTGTTTTGGCCTATACCACCAACTAATCCGCCCATATCTGCACCAACGCTAGCACCCATAGTTAGGGTTTGCCAAAAATTACTGTCCGCAATACGTTCCGCAGAATGGCGACCAATAACATGACCTATTTCATGACCAAGAACACCTGCAAGTTGTGCTTCATTTAATTGAGAAAAAAGTGCATAAGTAATAAATATTTGACCTCCAGGTAATGCAAAAGCATTAATAGTTTGGGTGTCTGCTAATAAATGAAAATCATATTTATAAGGGGTTTCTCTGGCAATACTACTATTTACCAATTTATTGCCAACAGCATCTACAAAGGCTTGCATACGCTCATCTGGGTAAAGACCACCGTGTTGTTGTGAAATTTCGGGTAAACTTTGTAAACCTATAGCAATTTCTTGCTCTGCGGTCATATTTATATTTTGTGTTCTTCCCGTGTATTCGTTTTTTTCACTGTTATTACAGCGTTGTATAAAGGCAAATGCTACAATGGCGAGGCCTATAAAAATTCTAATTTTCCAACTTCCTCTTCTCATGGCTTATGTGTTTTATAGGCCAACAATATACAAAAGAGTTAGAGAAGGTCTTTATTTATGTCTAAAATATTATTACGCACATAATTTTTTATAAAACCATTTGTAAAATGCTCACTTCCATAAAAATCTTCTTGTTGTAGTAATAAAAGAATATTTTTTCTTCTAAAAGCCGTTAACATAGGTTTAGAAATTGGGGCATAGCTATAATGCCAAGGCTCATATTTAAAACCTTTTCTTTTAGGGTGGTCCGTATATACTAAGTAAAAACCATACTTTTCAGAGTTAGCATCCATCCAATTCTTAAAATCTTCATATGGTCCTCCTTCTCTAAATTTATTTGGATCTAAAACATTTCCTTCTACTTTACGGTAACTGTCTACAATATCAACATCGGTTCCCCAATGATGTCTGCTGGTTCCTGGAATAGTAGAGTATTCTATAATTTTGTCAATAGCATCTATTGGTGCCATTCCATTTTCTTCGGTATATTTATCATATTTTCTTTCCCAAATCTGGACTTGTCTCTCAAAATTTCTATAACTAGATACCACTTTTAAATCTATTCCAGCACTGTAAGCAGCTTTTTTCATTTCTAAAAAAGCATCATGAGCTTCTTTCCTAAGGTTTATACCTTTACCATAAACCTTTATATCTTCTTTACCCATTAATTCTAAAATAGAATAGTCATTACCTTCTAATAAGATAGTTGATGGTATTGTTGATAAGGCTAATGTAGTTAAGCCACTTTTTTTTATGAATGATCTTCGTTGCATTTTAAATTGTATTAATTAGTGAAGGTGGTAATGGTTTATAAATTTAGTTATTTTTTTGCATTAGAGGTTAAATAAAGATACCCCTGATGTTTTTGTCTTAAATCATTTAGTGTAATTATATAAAAGTAGATGCCAGAAGCAAGCCCATCATTTTTTGTAATAACAGAGCTTCTATTAGAGTAGCCACCAAATTCATTGGTATAATTATTTTCATTAAACACACCATTATTAACTAAATCTAAATGAAACTCTATGGAAGTGCCATTATGCACTTGCATTACTCCAAAATTATGAACAGAGTCTTGCGCTAAAATTATATTTTGTAGTAGGAGAAAGATAGATAGGATTTTAAATAGTTTCATGTTTTTAGAATTTCATAGATATATTAGATATTCCACTATTGGTTTAATGAAAAGAAGAATCAAAATATAAATCTCCTGTTGCTTGTGTTGCAGAGTTATAAAATTCACGGCCATTTTCTAGAGATAGAATGTTTGTATTTATATTAAAACTTAAATTTTGGTTTGCACCTCCACTAGTAGCACAAAGATTACTCCATTGTGTGTCATCATAATAATGAATACATTGCGTATCGGTATTATAAATTAATGCATCACGCAAAGGAGATATGCTTTGCATTTGTGTATTAGATAATTTAGTTAGCACTAGTTCTTTATTTGTGCTTTCTAATTCTACAATAGAAGCTGGATCTATAGTGTCTAGTTGTTTTCCAATTTTTACTTGAGAAGTAGCAAATTGAATTCCAATTAGAAAGAATAGAAAACTTATTCTTTTAAAATACATGGCTTTGTGTTTTATTTTGGCAATACATTATTACTTATAAAATTACCATGTATAATGAGGTGCTTTCTTAAAATGTTGTGTAGTTCTTTAAATTTGTTGTGAACAGGATGTTGCACAGAAAAAACTTACAATTAAAATGCATTTCATCTATTAAATAAATAGAAATAAAGGATTGCAAGTGGAGTAAAAAAAAGGATAAGTTGTTTTTTAGCGCGCTAAATACATAAAACCTTGAAAATCCATTTGTAAATCTTGCATGGTAATAATATAAAAATATACTCCTACAGGTAGTCCTTTTTCTTCTCCAAAAAGAATATTGTCTTGGTTAGAGTATCCACTAAAATTGTTAGAGTAATTCACATCTTCATATACTTTTAAACCATAACGGTCATATATACTAATGATATTGTTTGGCGATAATTCTAATTCTGGTATTACTAAAGTATCATTATTACCATCACCGTTTGGGGTAATTAGGTAGTTTTCTAAAGTTAAAACATCTGTAGTTAATGTTTCTCTATCTTCTATACTACCAAACGTGATAATTTCGTAATTATCTGGGTTAAAAGTATCTGACGTTACAAATCCTTGAGATAAATCTCCAACTATTTCGTTTGCTTTTAAGTTAACCCATTGTTTGGTAGATTTATTCCAACCAACAGGGATAATATCTTCAATATTCTCTGTGAGTACGTCTATTTGGCTATTTTGGTTCCAACTTATACTTATAGTAGAATTTATGTTTCCTTCAAGCCTCCAAAACTCCGTAGTACTAATAGTCTTAATAGTAGGAGGTTTGCTTAAAACATCATAAGAGTCACTAAAAGAATTTGGAGTATCTGGGTTTTCTCTAAAATAAGCACATTTTGCAAGTGCATTTACATTAGAAGAATTTAAAATTAAAGGTCGTAACTCTTCATTATCGCCAACTGGGAATATAAAATTTTGTTGGTTCGTAATTGCTACATAACCATCTACTTTAGAAAAGTTGCTAGAGCCTACATAAGCAGCATTACTAATAAAATTTAGATAAGAACTAGATTGTGTTTTAATGGTTCTAAAATCGCCAATAATAAAGTTGGTATTATTAGTGTTGTCTATGTTTAGACTTAATAATACACCGTCTTCATTGGCTATTTCAATGTCATGAAATTGTGGAGTAAAAGTGCCAGCAAGTGTAATAGCGTTAGTACCATAAAAACCAGCCAAACCAAGATTATTATCAAAAGGGGTATTGTTTATAAAATTGGTATGAAACCCTATTTTTCCTTGTTCATGTATTTGTATGTTACCATTGTTATACAAAGCGGTTTGTGCCTGTATTGTTAAGGTAAATATTATTGTAAATAGGGATAGTGTTTTTTTCATTTTTTAAAAATCTAAGATTGTAAAATACCAATTTGCGACAACAAAATTTCCAGTTGAATTTTCTTTTATTGTAATGTCAAAATAGTTAGTTGTTTGGGCTTTGACATAAATTCTATTATCTCCCAGTACTGTTAATTGAATAGTGTAATCATTATCTGGTCTTGGATTATCAAAAGTAACTCTTATCGTATCTGTTAATGCGGAACCGCCAATAGTTACACCTTTTCTTTTAATACTGTTTCCTCCATTAGCTTTTCCCATAGCTACTACTGTTGGCTCTTTCCATTCTGTACCTGTACCTGTAGCGGTTAAAATATCATCCACATTTCCTGAGTTTCCGTTTTCATCTAGAAGTTGCTCCGTTAGTTCTATACTTCCGTTTACAACTAACTCAGAATCTGTTGTACCTTCATCTCTAATTCTTAAAGCCTCTACACCACCAACAGAAAATCCAAGTTCATCTGCAGCACCCCCCCAGAACATTCCTGTGTCGTCATCACTATTAAACCTATATGAGGGAGTATTAGAACTTCCGTCTGAAGTAATGAACCCTCCTGACCTTGTTGTTCCATTGATATGTAATCTAATAGTACCACTAGTGTCAGGGGAATTAGTTCCTATTCCAAAAACATTGTTAGTATTATCCCAAAATAATTGATTGTTATTTTCAGAAGGACGACCTAATCCATTGGCAAAAAATATAGAACCAGTTGTTCCAGAGATAGAATTATTTCCAATGGCAGTATTAATTCCAACTAAATGTGCTTCTACGTTTTGCGTGGCGGCAGTATAATTTGTTGCGGCTAGTGTTACAGGGACTTGTGTTGCAGTTTGGTTATCAGTACTGGCAGCGGCAATAGCATTTAGAGCCTGTTGTACATTATTTTCAGGCGTTGTTGCATCATTATCATAGTCAGAAGGAGTAGCAAGAAGAACTTCCTCATCCGTTTGGTCATCAGTACTAGCAGC
>NZ_CANMBB010000013.1 GCF_947495965.1 uncultured Maribacter sp. | reverse complement strand
CGTATACGAGACCCGTACGTACGGTGGTGTGAGAGGCGCACTCTCCTCAATTATGGGGAGAGCCGTCTACTCGATTACCTGGCTGGCTTTCTTTCCGCAAACTTGCTAGCGTTGGCGTGAAAGCTCTTTTAAATTTGTGAGGCACGAGCAAACTTTAAATGTGCTTGAACTTGCGTTGACTATTTCCCCAATTCCGAATTCAAACTGTCAATATTCCCTTTATGTTTTAATAAATCCTCTCGGACTTTTTTACAGAAGTCTTCATTAAAATCTAATCCATTTTTTCTGTCTCTGAAATACTGACGCTCGCCATCATCAATTAATTCAGCGTGTGCAAATTTATTCCTAATCAAAATGATTTCTTTTTCATAGTCTGCCATTATAGACTTTATTTCCCCATCACTTAAATTTCTAACTATTGCTCTCCATCTATGAGAAGCACCTATAGTTCTTAAAATTGATTCAATATCTTCAACTTTGTCAATATATTTATTGAACTCCTCATTCGATTTTATATACTTCTTTTTAATTGTAGCAATAACTTCTTCTGGTGCTTGAGAACTATCTACTATTTTTTGAAGAATATTTTCCATTTCAACATCTAAACTACTAGTCTCGTGCATAATCATACCACGCATAGCAACTATACTCTGAAACTTCTTAATTGTAAGTTCAATCAAATTTATTGTAGCCCTTAATACTTCATCTCTGTGGTCACCAAGAAGAGTGTTTGTTTCAAGGAAACTTACTCTACTAATCTTATCGGTATCTTTTAAATCAGCCTTTGCCGTATAGAAAAGAATTTCTGTCATTACTGAATAATCTTGACTACGGATTTTTTTAATTACTTCATCACCATTTATGTCATTAAGATGATAATCTGTAAGTATAAGGTCATATGAATTGTCAAGTTTTTCGAAAAATTCATCTGACTTCGAGGTTGTGATAATTTCTGGTTTAAAACCTTGTAGAGACAAATATTCCTCAACTTCTTCTATAATCTCGTCTTCGATAAAGTCTTTGATTTGGTCATCCAACCATAATATTTTGTAATCTAATTTCATTTGATAGTTATTTTAATGGTTGTACCTTCCTTTATCTTTGATTCTATATCTATATCACCTTTTAGGCTATTTTTTACTATGTCATTCACTTGAAATAATCCAATTCCAGAGCCATTAGTAGTTGTAAAACCAAGGTCATAGATTTTAACAAGATTCTTTTCAGGAATTCCTTTTCCATCATCTTTAAAAGAAATAACAAGGTTATTCTTTTGCTCCGCAAAATTTATCTTTAAAGAATTTGCTTCAGCTTTTTCTGCGTTAGAAATTATATTATCAATTATTGTCGTGATTTCAAGAGGTCTAAACTCTTTTACAAACTCTTTGTTTTCAAGACCAGAAATTATCATACTCATTTTAGTATCAATAACTTTGTCTTCTAATAAATAAAGTTCATTAATATAATCCTTAATAAAGTCAACTAAATCCATTTTAACTTCAGAAGCTTTAAGATTAAAATTAGCTTTCGTTACGAAATTTGCAATAGAGTTTATCTTGGATGCTTCTAATGAAATTGTCTTGATGTACTTTTGTGTTTTATCATCAATATTATCTGGACCAAGGTGTTTAATTAAGAGTTTTAAGTTTCTTGATACACGACTTGACGAATGATAGATTTGATGCTGAAGCCCAACTATTCTTTCCTTATCAGTTCCAATCAAAGAACCTTGAAACGCACCTTTTTTCTTTTCAGTTTCTAGATTAGTTTCTAACTCCTCATTTTTGATTAAGCTATCTAAAGCTTCATCTGAAGCTTCTTCAGTTGACTTTTTTAAATCATCAAGGTTTTTTTCAATTTTAGAAATACTATTAACAATTTCGTCTTTATCATAATCATCACTTTCTAACTGTTTTTTAATTTTAGTTAGAGTGTTTTTAGTTGATTTCTCTTGTTTTTTGTCTACTATTTCAAAAATTTCTGGGGAAACCTCAAAAGAAATTAATTCTTTCGATTTTGTAAGATTAGTAACCAGTTTTTCAATAGCCTCTTGTTGGCTTTGATTATCTAATTTTATGTAATCTTCATTAGATAATTCGTTTCCCCAATCAGTTATATCAATGATATATTTTTCTAATTTTTTGATTGATGAATAGAACCAATCTACAAGTTCGAAATATGCTTTTGTTTTAATTAAGCCATCACCTCTACTAGATGTTTCTTTTAGAAGTTCATTTGGTTCAGCAATCGAAATATAACCTAGTACATCTCTAGTCCCTAAATATCTACTATAACCTTGAGTTTTTCGATTATCCATTTTAAAAGGGTCTTCACCTCTTTCTCCATAAGGATAAATACGTAATCCATTTTTGTAAACAAATACGTGTCCATATTGAATGGGTTGTGTTCCCATTCGTCTAGTAAAAGTTGACTTTGCAGACTGATTTAAGTGATATATGTGAACGTCTACATTATTTAAAAAATTATATGAATTTGATTCAATTATTTTATAAACTAATTTTCCTCCTTCAGTTAGACTAGTTGTTATTTTACCATTGTCTATTGTACTGATAATTTTTGTGGTCTTAATTTCTAATGTTTCGAAAATTAAGTTTTGAATTTCTCCATTTACAGTATTTTGATATTCACTTTCATTCTTGTCATTTTCAATTTCATCAGGAACAATCAGTTCTATTTTAAACTGGTCACCTTCAATTTGTGTATTGGGGTTAATAAGCTTAGCTAATGCATCTTTTAAATCGAGAAACTTGTCTTTATTCCAATCACTTTTTAGATTAGTTATTTCTAATACTGTACCGTGTTCAATATTGTAGTTACTTTTAGCGATAGTCTCGTGAATAACGCTAATATTTACAAATTCTTCTTTTAAGTTGCCTTCAAACTTGTCCCATTCTGTAAGTAATGTTTCAACTTTAGAATTTAATTCATCTTTTATTGTTTCCAGGTATAGTTCACCACCAAGTCTATCACAAGAAAAACGTCCAATACCTTTTGCTCCTGCGTAAGCTCTTTTTATTTTTATTTTATCGCGATAATCATAACTATCTTCTTCTGTACCTTCTTTTTTAGCAGAATAGGCAACAAAAAGCCATTTATTAATTAAGTCATCATAATTCATTCCTTTACCATTATCTTTTATTATGATTTTAGCATTTTCGGAATAAATATTTTCGAATGTGATTTCAACTTTTGTTGCGTGAGCATCATAAGAATTCTTGACAAGTTCGAAAACAGCAATGAAATCATCACTAATTAAGTCACTTCCTATGATATTCTTTAATGCAGAACTAATTTTAAATTGTAAAGGTGTTTTCTGCATTAGGATATAAGCTGTTTTAGAATTACACCAGCTTGTTCTCCAAATAATGGCGGAATTGCGTTTCCAATTTGTGAATATCTAGGAACTTCTTGAGTTCTTCTTTTTCCTCCTGTAGTATATTTTCCTTTGAACTCATAGTTGTCTGGAAAAGATTGTATTCTCGCATATTCACGAACGGTCATTATTCTCGGTTCACAATAGTGAATATAGTCATCTGGTAATGTTGTAATTGTTGGGGTAGGTTTGTTCGCTTCAAGAATCTTTGTGCTACTTTTTTTAAGCTGAAATCTTTCTCTATAAGCTGAACTTGTTAGTTTTTCATCTAATGCAATTTTGAACCTAGCTTTTATTGGTTCAGTATGTTTTGCAAATCTGTGACTATCAACTTTACTGTTTTTTCTTTTATACTTTCTAACAAATTTTTGATATTCTGATAAAGCTTCACCATAAACACCTTCTTTAAATTTTGGTGTTTCAGATTCTATCACTCCATTAGACTGTAATAAGTCAGAAATTGCATTTTCCAAAGTTGGATTCATAGTAAGATTCTTACTAACTAAAAAGGCTTCTTTGTTATCTTGAATTCCATTAAAAAAACTTTCTTTATTTATAGAAGGATTTTCTTTGATGAAATCATTTTGAATACCAACTAAAATAAACCTTGTACGTTTTTGAGGAATTCCATATTTTGAGAAATCTATTAATTGGCCTTTTACAGAATATCCTAAATTTTCTAATTGCTCGACAACATAAGTCGAGTATGCTCTTCCTTTTTTGTCATTGTTTTTGAAGCCAAGAGTAAAACCTTTGACATTTTCAAAGAATATCAATTTTGGTTTGACATAGTCAATAAATTTAATATAGGAGTTAATTAAGTCATTTCTAGAGTCATTTTCAATTCTTCTTCCAGCCATTGAAAAACCTTGACAAGGCGGACCACCTGCTACCAAATCAATTTTGCCTCTCAACTTAATTAAGTTCTCAGAATTATTTTCGAGAATTTCATTTATATCGTGATGTTTTTGTTCTAACCAATTTGGCCAATCAAAGTGCTTTTTCTTTTTTATTAGATTATGTTCAAGAGTTTTAAAAGCATCCTCACTTTTTTCAATTGCAAAAGCACCTTTCCATCCAGCATTATGCAATCCTAGAGAAAGTCCTCCGCAACCTGAGAATAGGTCTATATATTTTTTAGAATTATTCATTTAAGCACTTTCTTTGGTTGAGTATAATAGTTCTCTAATGTCAATATCTAATGCATTAGCAATATTTAGTAAATTTTCCAAAGATGGTTGTCTAGCATTAGTGCACCATTGCGATATTGTAGATTCGTCTTTGTCAAGTTTCTCCGCTAACCATTTATTTTTTCTTCTAGTTTCTGCGAGTGCGACTTTGATTCTATTTATTTCCACTTTTGCCAATTAATTTGTGTTTTACGCAAATATATTAACTTATTGCTAATAATATTTACATTTCATAAGTTATTTTCAATCGGGTGGCGGTGGGGAAGGGCAAGCTCTTTTTATTTTGTGAGGCACGAACAAAATGAAATGTGCTTGACCGTGTGGCGGCTTTTTTTTAGCTTGCAGGTAACTTGTTATATCGAGAACAATATTCCAACATATCCCCTATACATTTCCGGATAACAGGACATTTTGTTCTCGTTTACATCAAATATAATATTTGTAAATAAAAAAACATTTTAATTTGTAGGAATAAAAAAAGAGAATAGGATTTTTAAAATTTACTTAACCCATTAATAAATATATAAAAAGCCGCATTCTTTACAAATACGGCTTAACATTCAACAATAAAAAACGTAATAAAAAACTCTTATTTTTCTTCTTTTTTAGGTCCTTTTCTTTTTTTAACATATTTTTTATGCTTTCCCATTCTTTTAGACCTATGCGCCTGCATTTTTTCCCATTTCGTATATTGCTCATCAGAAAGTATTTGTTTCATCTTAGCTTTTTGAGCAATTTTATGGTCTAACATAGCATTTTGCATAGCAAAACGTTCTTCTTTTGTAGGTCTTACTCCTTCTTTATCTTTGCGCTTGGCTTTGCGCTCTTCCATTTTTTCTTTTCGTTCTTTAGCATTTTCTAGAGTTAAGGCTTTTACTTTGCTTTGTTGGGCAGTTGTAAGGTCTAAGGCTAGGGTCATTTTCTTGGTGTGCAATGTAGCTATCTGTTCTGGAGTAAAATCTTCCATTTTAGAATCTTGCTTTTTTCCTTCTGGTCTTTGTGCTATGGCGGTTATGCCAACTAAAACTAATAATGTTACAAATATCTTTTTCATGTTTTTATTTTTTAAAGATTATACTCCTAAGACTGTTATTTTGTATTAAGGTTTAATAGTATGCACTACTTTGTGAATTTTTTAACAGCTTTAGGGTAAAAAACAAAAAAGGCACAGAGTAGCCTCTGCGCCTTTTTTTAAGTAGGTTAATTTGGGGGGTTATTTTATTTCTTGTATTTCTACCGCAGTAGTAGAAATGGTATTGTTCGTATTGGTTTGTAGTAACTCTGCAGTTTCTGTATACGTTTTGTTTTCTGTTTGTGAGTCTGTAATATGGTATGTAAATGCTATTGCTACAAATGCTACTAAATACGCTAAACTTTTTATTTTATAAGTCATGATTCGGGGTTTTTTAATTTCTTCTCCAAAGGTAGGCTGCATCTTAGTACTAAAAAGTGCATTGTTGCCAAATGCTATTATTTAGATGTGAAAAGTCCTAAAAGTGTGGTAAAAGCGTTTTTTTAATCGATGAATTTTGCAGTTCATCTATTTGCATAAGGAATATGTATTTTATCGATGTTTTTTACCTGCTCATAATTACTTAAAATTTGTACCTATATATTAAGGTATAGGTTTTTTATAAAGAAAAGGCACAACATGCATGTTGTGCCTTTTCTTTATAAAAATAAGCTTGGTGCTATTCTTTATCTTCTAACTTTATTTCTGCAGTGGTTGTTGTAGTATCTGTAGATTCTATTATTATTTTTTCTTTTGCAGCATAGATTTCTGCCTCAGCTTCTATTGAAGAATCTGAGATGTAATATACTAATGCTGTAGCAATAAATACACTAAAATAAATGAAACTCTTTGTTTTGTAGGTCATAATTTGGGGACATTTAATTTCTTTCATTAATTAAATTAAAATCAGTTATGTTGTTAACTGCTCCTCATTCATTGTAAAAGACTATTATAATGTGGTAATAACGGCTTTTAGTATAATACTATTATACCGTTTATCGAAAGCTTATTTTTTTTCGATTAAGTGTAACATTTAAAATTATGTTGCGTCTTATATATAAAGAGTTGTCATTTTTAAATTCTTTGAATTAGCTATGTGTAAAGCCCAAAGTTTTCTTTGGGCTTTACCTTTAAGACTAATTTGTAGTTTAAAACCAAAATTCCTCGATGAAATGCATCTATGCTAACCGTTATAAAAAAATAAACATAAAAAGTGCATATTTTTTTGTCGTAAAAATACCCTATAAAAAATGTGTAAGTGATAACATTATAAACAGCATATTACCATATTCATAATTTTTATAGAGGGGTATTGCTAAAGTGTATTTTTGGGCTTGTGTTCCCCAATGTTAAGAAATCATTAAACGCAATAATAACATAAAAATAGGGTTTTACCTTTGCACAGAATTTAACCTGAAAGTTATGAATTACAAAAGAATGAGTTTATCTATTATCTTAGGATTGGCAATATGCCAAGGAGTTTTTGCAAACAATACTCCTGCTAAGAACGTTGAAGATTTTGATATTAATTCTATTGAATACATAGAAGAAGAAGTAGAAATAGATTTAGGATTTAATACAGCAGATTATTTGCCAGAAAGCTTTGATCCAAATACTTTTTATTTTAATGTAAATAGTGTGGTTTATGTAGAGGATTCTTTAATAGAAGAAGAAGATTTTACAAAGTACTTACCTTCTGGTTTTGATGCTTACAGTTATGCTAAAGACGTACAAAGTATTAATTACATTGATGCTAATGATACTATTACAGTAGATTTAGATACAAATATATTTTTACCAGCAAGCTTTAATGCGTTTGCGGTAAACTAAAAATTAAGTTAGTTATTTTTTGAGTTAGTTAGTTTAGACCCCTGTGGAGACAGGGGTTTTCTTATTTAAAATAATAAGGGTAATATAAACTGAAACAGTATGATTAATAATGCTACTGCAATAAGATTTAGTATAACACCAACACGAGCCATTTGATGTACTTTTATATAACCACTTGCAAATACTATTGCGTTTGGTGGTGTAGCCATAGGTAACATAAAAGCACAACTACTAGCCATAGTTACAGGAATTAATAGATATAGAATAGGTATTTCTAAACCAATAGCAATACCAGCTACTACAGGTGCTAAAAGGGCAACAAGTGCTACATTGCTCATAAGTTCTGTCATAAACAACATTAAAAAAATAAGCAGTGCTGCAGTAGTAAAAATAGGGATATTACTTGCAGCAATAGTGTTGGCAACTAAATCTACAATACCGCTAACAGACATGCCTTTAGCTAATGCCAAACCCCCTCCAAAGAGGACTAAAATTCCCCAAGCTAATTTACTGGTGTCTTGCCATTTAATAATAGAATCTTCTTTTTTTAAATTATACGGAATTGTAAATAAAGCTATTGCTGCCATAATACTTATAATGGTATCGGATAGTCCTAATTCAGGAAAAATAGTATTTATTAGAGTTCTAAACACCCAAAGAAAAACAGTGATTCCAAAAATGATTAATACCATTTTTTCTTTCCCACTAGTTGGTCCTAACTTTTTTAGCTCCTCTTCAATAACACCTTTAGAGGCATTAAATTTTAAATTTTTATTGGGGAACATCCATTTAACTAAAACAAGATAACTTATAGTAATCATTGTAAAGGAAAAAGGAACTCCAATGACCATCCATTTTAAGAATGAAATTTGAATATTATATTCACTTTCTAATAAGCCTATCATGACAGAATTTGGAGGTGTTCCAATTACCGTTGCTATACCACCAGCATTGGCAGAGAAAGCTATTCCTAACATTACGCTCAGGGCAAAATTTTGGTCTTCTTTAGTAAAACCATCGGCATCATTAATTAATAATCCTATTACAGACATGGCTATAGGTAACATAACTACCGTACTTGCTGTATTGCTAATCCACATACTCAAAGTTGCGGTTGCAATCATAAAACCAAGAACTACTTTATTGGGAGTAGTGCCTGTTATTTTTATAATGTTAAGTGCAATGCGTTTGTGTAGGTTTACTTTCTCTAGGGCAAGAGCCATTACAAAACCACCAAAAAATAAAAATACAATTGGGCTACCATAGTTGGCACCAACCTCTGCAATGGGCATTATTTTTAAGAGAGGGAATAAAATTAATGGTAACAGCGCAGTAACAGAGATAGAAACCGCTTCTGTAATCCACCAAACAATCATCCAAAGTGCTACAGCTAGTACTGCATCTCCTTTATCAGAGATTAAATAAAAAGGTAAATTAATACCAATACAAAATACTATAGGTCCTAGAAAAAGGCCTATTTTTTTACTGAGGCTCATTTGGTTGGTTTATTGCCTCTAAGCTATGATTTTTGTTGGATAAAAAAAAGGAGCCCTATACTGGACTCCTTAATCTCTTTATAAAAATGTTTTTATTTTACTCTTGTAATAGGCAAAGAAGAGATTCTCCTTCTTTAACAACTTTCACCAACCCATGTTTGGTAAGTCCTTTAATACCTTTGTCCCAAGCTTTATTACTTAAATCTGCTGCAGATTTTAAATTTGCAAGCGGCATTTGTTTTTCTTTTTTAAGAATCTCGAAAATAATTTTTTCGTTATCATTTAATTCTACCGCTTTTTTCTCCGGACGCATTTGCGGGAAGAATAATACTTCTTGTATTGAAGAATTATTGGTCATTAACATCACCAAACGATCTATACCAATACCAATACCAGAGGTAGGAGGCATGCCATATTCTAAAGCACGTAAAAAATCTTGGTCTATAAACATAGCCTCGTCGTCTCCTTTTTCGGATAACCTTAATTGTTCTTCAAAACGTTCGCGTTGATCTATAGGGTCGTTTAACTCTGAATAGCAATTGGCTAGTTCTTTACCATTTACCATAAGCTCAAAACGTTCTGTTAATGCAGGGTTGTCTCTATGCTCTTTAGTTAACGGACTCATCTCTTTAGGATAGTCTGTAATAAAAGTGGGTTGTATGTAGTGATGTTCACATTTTTCACCAAAAATTTCATCAATTAATTTTCCAACTCCCATAGAGTCGTCTACCTCTAGATCTAACTTTCTGGCAACTTCTATTAATTGTTTTTGATCCATACCCGCTACATCAAAACCAGTATGTGTTTTTATACCTTCTAAAATTGGAACTCTAGCATAAGGTGCTTTAAATTCTATTTCATTCTCGCCAACAGTGACTTTACTTGTTCCATTAGAGTCTATTGCAATTTTTTCTAATAGTTCTTCCGTAGTATTCATCATCCAATGGTAATCTTTGTAGGCAACATACAATTCCATAACTGTAAATTCTGGATTGTGGGTACGATCCATTCCTTCGTTTCTAAAATCTTTAGAAAACTCATAGACACCATCAAAACCACCAACAATAAGTCTTTTTAAATACAACTCATTGGCAATTCTTAAATATAAAGGAATGTTTAAAGCGTTGTGGTGTGTTAAAAACGGACGCGCAGATGCACCACCTGGAATAGGTTGTAATATTGGTGTTTCTACCTCTAAATATCCACGGTCATTATAGAACTGACGAATGGTGTTTGTTATTTTGGTACGCTTTACAAAAGTTTCTTTTACAGACGGATTTACAATTAAATCTACATAACGTTGTCTGTAACGTAATTCTGGGTCATTAAACTCATCATAAATATTCCCTTCTGCATCTTTTTTAGGTAATGGTAATGGTCTTAAGGTTTTACAAAGAATAGTAAAGTTTTTTACCATCACGGTTTTTTCACCAACCTGTGTGGTAAAAAGCTCCCCTTCAATACCAATAATATCTCCTATATCTAATAGCTTTTTGTAAACTTCGTTATAGTGGGTTTTATCTTCTCCAGTACAAATTTCATCACGATTAAAATACACCTGTATACGGCCTTCGCTATCTTGTAATTCTGCAAAAGAGGCTTTACCTTGTATTCTTCTAGACATTAATCTACCAGAAATAACAACCTTTTTTCCTTCTTCATATTTTTCCTTACTACTTTTTGATGTAGCATTTACTGGGTATAATGCTGCTGGGTAAGGGTCTATTCCTAAGTCTCTTAAGCGAGCCAATTTGTCGCGTCTTATTACTTCTTGTTCCGAAAGTTGCATATCTAATTAATTAAGGCTGCAAATATAGGTAGTCTAGGCTAATCTATCAATTTTGCAAAACGAGAATCTTGTTTGTTTACAACTTATTGTAACAAAATGGAAAAATATTCGTCAAATAAGTACATCAATCCAATTAAATCAAAATTAGAATGAGTTTTTTTCGAGTATTATTAGCCATTATTTTTCCGCCACTTTCGGTAATTGGAAGAGGATGTGGCTCTTTTATTATTGTTTTACTGCTTACCTTTTGTGGTTGGGTGCCAGGAGTAATTGCTGCTTTGGTAATTTTAAATAATCCTAACTAAACTTAGAAACTAGTATTAATAATTGTTTCTTAGCAGCTTTGTATCTTTGTAGTAATGAATAAAGAGGTTATTTTACAAGATTTAGGGCTAAAGGATTATAAAGAGACTTGGGAGTACCAAGAGCAAATTTTTAAAGAAACTTTAGATATTAAAATTAAGAATAGGAGAGAGGATGCCCAATTGGTAACCCCTAATCATTTTCTTTTTGTAGAACACCCGCATGTATATACTTTAGGTAAAAGCGGAGATATGCAAAACTTGCTTGTAGATGAAAAGCAACTTAAAGAAAAAAATGCTACTTTTTATAAAATTAATAGAGGTGGAGATATAACCTACCATGGCCCAGGACAAATAGTGGGCTACCCCATTTTAGATTTAGATAATTTTTTTACAGACATACATAAATATCTGCGTTTATTAGAGGAAATGGTAATTTTAACCTTGCAAGAATATGGGTTAAAAGCAGAACGTTCTAAGGGAGAAACTGGAGTTTGGTTAGATGTAGGAACACCTTTTGCGCGTAAAATATGTGCAATGGGCGTACGTGCTAGTCGTTGGGTAACTATGCATGGTTTTGCTTTAAATGTTAATACAGATTTAGGTTATTTTGATTTAATGATTCCTTGCGGAATAAAAGATAAAGCAGTTACTTCTTTAAATGTAGAATTAGGACAAAAAGAAGTTTCTATGGAAGAGGTAAAAGAAAAACTCCTAAAACATTTTAAGGTCTTGTTTAGGGCGGAAATTAATTAAAAAAAAACCGAGGCTCATAACCTCGGTTTTTAAATTAATTAAAAAGTTTTTTAATCTGTTATTCCAAGATAATTAGCAACTGCCCTGTAATCGTTACGATCAATACCTGCAGATTTTAGTTCTTCATGAATATCTCGCTTTCCAGATTTACTAGAAGTTGAACTTTCTGTAGATTCAATAATAATTAATTTTAATTCTACAATATCTCCAGCCGAAATAGAATAGCTTGTACCATCTAAATTGTTAAAATTTACAAAGAATTTTCCAACCTTGTAATAAGGTCTAGTATTATAAACACCCCCATCTACTGTACCAGGCATAGCGTAATAAAAAGTATTTTGTGAGAGCATGTATGCTAAAATAACATCATTATCTAATACCGTTTGTGTAATTTCTGGCACATCAACAGATTCAAAATTACCATCCCAAGCAGTAGCATCAATTTTAATTGTTTTTACGTTTGCATTTCCGTCTTCACCATCTTCCCCATTAGTTCCATCTTGTCCTGCAATACCTTGCGCACCTGCAGGACCCATAGCACCATCTAATCCATCATCCCCATCTTTACCACAAGAGGTAAATGTTAAGCTTAATGTCATAAAAGCTAATCCTAATAATTTCATTGTTTTTTTCATAATTAAAAATTTAAAAAGTTTATACTATTTCTCTTTAATGTTTTACTTTTTAAAAGGTTAACATCTAGAAATAAAAAAAAGCCGAGATTTTTATCTCGGCTTTTAAAAAAAACAAACTAACTGCATAAATAAAAATGAATTTTTTATAGAAATACCGTAAAATTAATGTCTAAAAATATAGAGGAGAAAGTGTTTTTTAGTTTCTAAATAAATTATTTATTTCTATGCCACTTTCCATAATTTGGTCATTTTCATGGTTGGTGTCATCGTTATTTTTGTTGCCATCTATAAAAAGGTCTGGGTCATAGCTTAATACAAGGATGTATTCTGGAGCAAACTCTCCCTCTGCTGGAGATGAGGAGTTCCAAGGTCTGGTAAAAGAAACTTCTAATGTACCATTACTAGCTAGTTCAGAAAATGATTTTGTAGCAACTAAATTCCCTTGCTGTGTAGTTGGTGTTCCAAGACTTCTTTCATATAAATAAATGGCTTGCTGCCCTGTACCGGAAGAAAAATGGTCACCAATGTTTTTAACTGTTCCTGTAATGGTTGCAGTACCTTCCCATTGCGTTGTTTTGTTAATAGAAAAAGTAATTTTCTCTGCTGTTAAATCTATAGTTACAGATTCATCATATACATCATCATGATCTGGGTTTGTACAATTTGCAAAGAAAAATGTTATAGCTATTAATGCTAATGTTTTAAAATAATTTGTAGTTTTCATAATTGTAATTTTTAAAGATTGTTTCTCTTTTATGTTTCTTTTTTTAAAAGGTTAACATTGGAAATAAAAAAAGTCGAGATTTTTATCTCGACTTTTACAAAAAATGAATAGTTGTACCATTACATTACAGTTTAAATGCTAGTCCTAAACCAAAGGAAAGCGGGCTTATTTTGTCATAATTATCTACCCTTCCCATATACATATTTCTAGAATTACGAATACTTACGTGTGGCTCTAATGCAACAAAATGCCATAAGTGAATACTGTAGCCAATACTAAAATTATATTTGGTTATGTTATGGGAGTCATCTACACGAGGAAAAAATCCTCCGTCTGGGAATATCCCAAGTAAACCAACATATGCGTCTACAAAAAATTCATCATAGACTTTATATCTGGCAAAAAAACCAAATTGCAATTCTATAGTAGATTTATAATAGTCAGCCCTGTTTTCTTCAATATCTTGTCGGGCAGATGCATTGTCATAATAATTTACAGAACCAAAGTTAAGAGCTAAGCCAGCAGTAATTTTTTCTTTGTAAAATATTCTTCCTATTTTAAATTGTACATCATAATTAATAGGTTTGTGATTATAAAATACTGGTTCCCTTTCTATAGAATTATCCGTAACATTTTGCCCCATAATGTTTAGACTTAAACTTAGTTTCTTTTTTCTATGTTCTACTTGGCTAAAGCATATAAAAGCACTGAGTAAAAAGAATAGTAGTAAATTATTTTTCATAGTGCGTTTTTATTGTTCGTTTTGTCTTTTGGTGATGGCATCTTGTATCATTTTATTAGCTCTTATTTTTAATTCTTCTTTTTTCTTGGGGTCTAAACTGGTATCGTACAACTGGTATATTTCTTCTACTTGTTTTTTTAGTTCTGGAGAAATATTTAGCTTATCTAATAAGTCTAAATAGTTTGTAGCATCTTTTGCTGGGTTTTCTTCTTCTGTTGCCCCACCAAGACTAAAAACAGAACCATAAACTTTAACCTGCTCATCTAATAAGTTTGTTTGTTTTGTGGTGTCTTGTGTAGTGGTATTTTGCCCATAACAACCTGTAAATAAACCTAATAGTAAAATTGCACCTAATGTTGTAATTGCTTTCATGATTTTATTTTTTTTAAAGGATTAATCTATTTCTATTGTAGTAATTTCTCCTCTACGTTCTGCACTGCCAGTACCATCATTTTGGTACCCGCCAAATAGCCATAGTTTATCCGAATAATTGAGTATGGTATGCGAGTTAATACCTTCATCACTTGGTCTTGTTCCGGTATATATTGTCCAATCGTTCATATTTTCGGAATACCAAATTTCACTGTTGTAATCTATAGAAGCATCTTTACCACCAATAACCCAAACTTTGTTGTCATAAACATTTACAGTATGTGCATTTCTTCCTGGAAAATGAATAAAATTTACTTGTGTCCAAGAAGAACCATTAGTGCTTGTCCAAATTTCATTTAGTTTACGACCAGCAATATCTTCTCCACCAATAATGTACATGGCATTGTTAAAAACAATTCCTTTTTGGCCAGCTCTTCCTGAAAAAGCATTTGTGGTTTCTTGCACCCAATCTGTGCCATTTACAGTGGACCATACTTCGGTATTTTCAGAAGTTCTATTACCGGCAATTACAAACATTTTGTTATCGTAGACTAGAGTTTCATGTTCTGGAATTAATCCAAAAGGAGCAAGGGCGTGCACGTTTGTCCAGTTTGTACCGTCAGAAGATTTCCAAATGTCTCCGTAAGCATCTTCAGAAGCATTTTCGCCACCAATGATATAAAGTTCATTGTTAAAAAGGGTTACAGTATGGTTTCTTCTAAATGAAGTAAGCGAGTTTGGTGTAATGCTTAAAGAAACCCAGTTAATTCCATTATCGCTAGACCAACCAAAATGTCCCCCAGTAGCACCATAATCATTTACACCTCCGTAAGACCAAATTTTGTCATTAAATTCTATCATTGCATTTTCTGCAAAGTCCCCCATTTGGTCTTGCTCAGTTTTTACTTCAAATTTTAATTCTATTGTTTCTCCCCCTTTAGGAATTCCTTTTTCTTCTGTTATATCGTCTTTATCACAAGAAATAATTACTAATGTTAAAAGTGCTAGATATACTATTTTTAAAGTTTTCATAATTGTAGTTTTTAAATGTTATTTCCCTTTTATGTTTTCTATTTTAAAAGGTTAACAGGTAAGAGATTTTTTTTAAAAGAAAAACCTGCCCAACGATAAAAGAAGGGCAGGTTTTTAAATGTTTTAATTGTTAAGCTTATAAGGTTAAGTCTACTTTTATTAGTTTATAACCATCTTCATCATAAGATTCTGCGTTTAGCCAAAAGTTTGTACCATCAAATGTAATTCCATCTATGTCATGTCTTTTTAAGGAATAGGTTTCTACTGCTTTAAGGTCCGGAGATATGGTACATTTATATATTTTATCGTATTTAACCATATACAAATAACCATCTCTATAATCCATTCCTCTTGGTTGAAAATCTAAATCTATAGTCTGTACAATTTCACCAGGAGATAAAGAGCCATTGGATTTGTATTTATATAATTTTTCTTCATTATGACTATTTACCCATAAAAGTTCTGGTTCTATAGATGCTATTCCTTTAATCCATGGACCTAAGGGAATAGAGGTATAATATTTTGAATTACTGGAATAAATATAAGAGTCAAAAGTACCGTTGCCGCTATCTCCTTGAAATAATTGACGGTGAGGAGAATTAGATTTTTCCACATCTATTGCTCTAGGGTGGTTTGTGGTAGGTATGCTACTTGCTATTGAAAAATTAGAAGGGTCTATCTTTAAGATACTACTTTCGTCACTGTAATATCCTAGAATAAATTCGCCATCAAAAGTAATATCATTATCTCTACCCCAAGGAGCATTTCCTTGTTCTAAAATGTTAAGAGATGTAACCCAATTAGAAGCTTCGTTATCCATAGTTCTTCGTTCTAAAATTGCTGGAGGAGCATCATAAGGAAGTACTATAGTTAGTTTGTTCTCTTCTAGGGTATAATTATTAATGGAAGAACCACCTTGGCCGCCGCCGCTTAAAATAATTTGATTTTCAGATATTGTAATATTTGTAGTGTAACTATCTCTAAAACCACGGTTGTCTTCACTTAATATGTGTATAGTATTATCTTCATTAATGTATACATACTTAGAATCGTTTATTGCCATTTCTCCACTGGTTACTTCCCATTTGCCATAAATAGTTTTAGCTTGTATTGGTTCTGGAGAATTATCGTCTTTATTGCAACTTGTAATAGTTATGGCCAGAATAAATAAAAATAGGCCTTTAAAAAATGTATCTTTTGTTTTCATAATAAAATATTTTGTTTCCCACTTTATGGATGTAAAAACAAAAGGTTAACACGCAAAAGAATTTTTTTGATATTTTTTATATGGAATGTTTTGCTCGTTATAAGTAGGTTAAATACTACGTTACGTTTGTTTTAACTACTTTTTTCTCCATATTAAATTGGTAAAAATTGGAAAAAGAGTAAATTTAACCATGAAGACTGTTAACCTTTTGTTTCCTATTACATTAAAGTGAAAAATACAGAGGCAAATATTACATTAGAAGACTTAAAAAAAGGTTCCGATACGGTACTTAAAAAAGTATACGAGGAAAATAGAGATAAGTTTTTAAATTATGCAAGACGCTATAATTTGTCTGAGGATGAAAATATAGATGTGTACCAAGATGCCTATGTAATTTTTTATAATAATGTGATGAGTGGAAAGATAGAAAGTTTTACAAGTAGCATATCTACCTATCTGTTCAGTATCGGAAAATATTTAATTTTTGATATTATGAGAAAGAACAAACTAAAAGTAAAAGGAGACTTTGATATGTCTGTCGTTGGCAATGAAGATGCCTTAGTAAATACCATTGAGGTAGAACAACCGGAATTAACAACCGAGCAAGCATTACTTGAAAAACACTTTGGCGAACTAGGGAAAAAATGCCAAGAGCTTTTAAAATTGTTTTATTACAGAGGGTATACCATACAAGAAATTGTAGTGGAAGGGGAGTATAATAGTGAGAATGTTGTAAAAGCGGCAAAATCTCGTTGTATGAAAACCTTGAAAGAACGTATAAAAGAAAATAGGTAGTATCATGGATAAAGAACAGTTACTATACCAGTATTTTTCAAATTCGTTAACTCCAGAGCAGGAAGCAGAATTTAACGCTTTGTTATCTTCCGATAAAGAGTTTAAGGAGCAATTTAATTTTGAAAAAGATTTACAAAAAGTTATTCAAGATAAAGAAGGAAAAGCCCTTAAAGGAAAATTAAAAGATTTTGAAGCCAACATTAAAAAAGATACGACACCCGTTGTAAAACTAAACTTTAGAAAATGGGCAATGGCAGCATCTATAGCATTACTAGTGGGTATTGGTTGGTTGTCTTATAACAATATGGGAGCAAATTACGATAGTTTGTATGATGCTAATTTTCAGCAATACCCCAATACAGTTTTTGCCATTACAAGAAGCGGGGAAGAGGATAATTCTCTAGAAAGAAAAGCCTTTGTGGCGTATGAAACTAATGATACTATCTCTGCAATAGAATTACTAAAAGCACTTAACGCAAAAGAAGATGCTATTTATGTAGATTTTTATTTAGCGCATGCGTATTTAAATAATAACGAACCAAAAAAAGCAATAGTTTTTTATAAAAATGTAGTTCGAGAAAAAGGAGAGTTTGCTTCGGAAGCAAAGTGGTACATAGCCTTGGCGCATTTAAAATTGAAAGAAGAGAAAAAAGCGAAGCAAAGTCTTAAAGATGTAATAGCAGATGGCAAGTATAAAAAGGCAGAGGCTGAGGTACTTTTACAAGAGCTAGAATAATACCATTACTTTTTAAACTTGTAGAAAGAGAAAGTGAGTACTAGTATTCCAATAATGGAAACTAAAATCCATACCCAATTAAAGTTAGAGTATTCCAGTGGTGCATTATCCCCAATAACAATTAAACCTGCCCAATAAGATGGTGTTAGCGTGTTTCTATATTGGTTAATGTATTTAATTTTGGCTTTTTGCATGGCAGACGATTTGGTGAGCCCTTTATCTAGACCTTTATAAAATTCTAACATTATATCCTTGCTAGATTTATCATTAATAGTCCATAAAGAAGATACGACACTTTTAGCACCGGAATGAAAAAAACCTCTAGCAAGACTCATAACGCCTTCTCCTTTTTTAAGTTCCCCAATAGAGGTATTACAAGCACTTAAAACAACCATATCTGCTTGGTTTTTTGTAGCGTAAATTTCTTTCAAAAATAATTTTTCATCACTAAAGGCTATCCAAGGATTTCCGCCTTCGCCTACATCTGCGTGGGTAGATAAGTGTACTATTTTATAGTCATTAAGTATTTCTAATAGTTTAGATTTAGTTGCAGTGGTGTGGTGTAAAATGTCCCCAGGGTATATTGTGTTGGCTCCATTTACTTCGGCATTACTAAACGCTAGTTTGGGTAATTTTAAAGTACTAAAATCTACAGGTGCAATCCCCAATAATTGTTTTTTGGCATTAGTCGTAATTTTCTTTTTAGCGTTTAAATAAGACATAGAGTAGGCGTATTGTATTTCTACATCTTCTATTAAATAGGCGCTTTTATCTACATTAGTTACCAATGCTTCTATTGGAATTTGTTGTAAACTATAATCCGAAATTACAGTCATTCTTTTTCCTTTTATACTTTCATAAACAGAAGCAGGAATAAGCATTTTAAAAATAGCATGGGATAGCGAGTTGTAATACGTAATTTTTTTTCTATTCGCGGTTACATCCGTAAGGAGACCGTAGAGTTCAATTATTTTGGTATTTAAATTTTTTACGTTTTCAATTTTAAATAATATAGTTTTATCAGAAGAGGTTAAAAGGCCATACCCTTGTTCTTTGTTTAATATGTATTGTAGTACAACAGCATTGTTGGAAATGCTTGTTTTTTTAAATTCTTGAAAAGATAGCACACCAGACTTTTTATGAATACTTGCGTATTTAGGAAAAGCAGTAGAAATAGAGTCCATAAATACTTCATAGGCTTGCTTATGTTTATAGATGTTTTCTTTAAGCCCGCTCCATATACTGTCTGTAGCTTCTTTTGTAAGTTGTAATTCATTTTCCGCTAAATAGATGCCTTGTTTTAGCTGATATTCTTTTTGGAGTACAGTTTTAGGAAGTTGCGCTATTTCTTTGGCTTGTTCCTTAGATACATCTTCTAATAGTAATAATGCTTTGTTGCGTTCCATAAAGCGAAAAGCTTCTTTGGGCTTCTCTAATAAATGGCAAACTTCCACAGCTTTCATGTATAAGGAAGCCCCTTTTTCTCTCCAAAACAATTTAGATTGGTGTTCGGTACTTTCCGTGCGGATAATATCTACCAACTGATCCGCCAGGGTAAACGTTTTTAGGGCATTTATAAGATGCGATTTTTGTTTGTCATATTTATAATAGGCCAACCAACCATTAGCTTTAGAAGTTATATAATTTAGTAAAAAAACCTTTTCGGCAGCCAATTCTAAATTTTGTGTGGTAAGCAGTGCATCATAGACAATTTCTTTTTTATGGGTTGCCAGTACCATGGCTTTTTGGTAGAAAAAAAGCCCCTTTTTATATTGGTGCTGTTTTAAATAGAGATCCCCTAAACTCTCATAAGAATCCGTATAATTTTTGTCATAAAAAATTGCTTTTTCTAAGCTGGAGAACGCATTAGTATATTCTTCAATTTCTATTTGGGATGAAGCAATACTATTGTAGACAAATGCTATTTCCTCTGGATATAGATTTGTGGAATCTTTTATGACTTTTTTATGGTAGGTAATGGCATTAGTATAATCTCCTAGTTTTAATAATAAATTACCTTTTAGTTGGTTTATTTTGTTTGAATAGAAGGAATTATTGTTTTTTGTTTTTTTAAGTATGGAATCTGCAATATCTAAGTTTAATTGAATCTCAGTAGCATATTGTTGTATTCCCATTTGTGAAAAAGTGTTTGCTTTTAAAATATATACATTAGCTAAATCTGTTTTTTCTTGTTCTGTGAAAGAGCCAATGGAATTATAATGTGCTGTATAGGCTTTAAACCTGTCTATGGATTTATAGAAATCACCTAGATGCATATAAACTTCACCTAGATGCCTATTGGCTTTATGAACCAATCGATTGTGTTTTCCTGTATTTATGAGTAATAAAAAGTAGTCTATAGCTTCATATACATCATTATTTAAGTAGTTAAAATGCCCCAAATTAAATACCGTTTTTTCTAAGGAGCTTCCTTTTAAATTAGATAATCCTTTTTTTATTTCATACGCTTTATGAGCAAATATTAATGCTTTGTCTATATCCTTTTTATTTTCAGAATCCCACCAATTTTCTAAAAACCATTTACTGGCTAGATTGTGGTAAAAGTCGGCTAATACTTCGGTAGGTTGTTCTTTATTTTGAAGACTTAAAAGAGAGTCTATTTTTAGTTCCTTCTTTTCTTTAGAAATATCGCTATCCAAAATATGCAATAAAGCGGCATCTTGCGCAGAGCAGAAGATGGTAAATAAGAAGGCAATAAGAAAATGATATTTCATCTTCTAAAGATAAGGAAGTATTTAGGGATGCTTTTAGGCGCAGTTCATTTTTCTGTTCTTAATATCATTTTCAATGGAAAGTCACTTGAAGGGGCAAAAAATTAGTTTTAAAATGAGTATCCATATAATTTTATAGAGGTCGGTAGAGAGTTACCTAGATTACAGCTCAAATTTTGTACAAATATCAGGGGGAGCAAAATCGAAGTCTATTTAAAACTAACGAATAGTTCTCGACTCCGCTCGAACTGACAATGGGAATCTTTTTAAAAGATATAATTACCATACGTTGAAGGTATTTACTGTTGCGTATTTATCTGCTAATCTCTGTAATATTATACGAAAATTACGTGACATTTTTGGATTCATTTTAGTATTAAAAAAACACACGAAGGAACGTTTTAAACTTTTCTTATAGTTTATTAATCCGTTCGTTCGAGTGAAATTTTGGAAGAATTTTGTATCGAGAACCTACGGATTAAAATGTATATCCATCTGATATCTAAAAAATAAACCCCACTTATAAAAGTAGGGTTTTATACTAATTTCTAAAGTATAAGAATTTACAATTAATATCGGGAAGGTTTTATTCAGCTTGCCCTCGTTCTCTATCTTTTAATCCTCGAATAGCTCTAGCTTGTTCCTGCTCTTCAAGCGTTTCTAAAATACTTATCGTATCGGTCTCGATATCATTTTTTTCACAGGATTGTAGTGTAAAAAAAATAGAGGCAGACATTAAAAGGAATATTTTCTTCATGGTACTAGTGTTTTTAATTAATAAAGATGTAGTATATGTATTGTTAAATATAGAAAATTTTTAGTTAATTTTTCTATTCTCAATACTATTTTCTAAGGAAAATCACTTGAAGGACGAAAAATTAGTTTTAAAATGAGTATCCATATAATTTTATAGAGGTCAGTAGAGAGTTACTTAGATTACAGCTCAAATTTTGTGCAAATGTCAGGGGGAGCAAAATTAAAGTCTATTTAGAACTAACGGATAGTTCTCGACTCCCCTCGAACTGACAATGGGAATCTTTTTTAAAGATATAATACCATCCGTTGAAGGTATTTACTGTTGTGTATTTATCTGCTGATTTCTGTAATTTTAAACAAAAATTACGTGACATTTTTGGATTCATTTTAGTATTCAAAAAACACGGAAGGAACGTTTTAAACTTTTCTTATAGTTTGTCAATTCGTCCGTTCGAGTAAAATTCTGAAAGAATTTTGTATCGAGAACTTGCGGATTTAAAGGAAAGGTTCATTAGAGGATGAAAAATATAAAACCCCGCAAATACATGCGGGGTTTTGAAAAGTATATTACCAGTTTTTTATCTGAGTACCCTACCAGAATGTATAGAATCCTGTAACGCAGGGGTAGAAGTTGCAGTACTCAAAAATTGATTTTTAAGGTTTATAGGGTTCGGTTTACCATTATTAATATAATATTCGGACACCAATGCAGATATACGGGCAGCAGAATAGGAAGTTCCTCTTAAATCAATATTTGCAGAATCATCAAGAGGAATGGAATAGCCATCAAACGGAACCGCAATATCTATACTAAGATTTCCGTAGTTAGATTCTGGATGCATGTTGATAGTACTCCCGTTTTCTATATAACCACCAACGCCTATTATATTTTCGGCAGTAAAACCAGAAGGAAAATGACGTAGATTACTCCTATCCGTATCAATACCCTCGTTACCAGCAGAAGCAACAAATAGCATATCATTTTGCAATTCTCCAATCATAGTACTTAAAAGACCATTATTTTCAAAGAGTTCTTTTTCTATGGTGCCACCAAAACTGGCATTTACAATATCTATAGAACCACCTTCTGCTTTAACACGTTGTAAATATCCTATGGCGCAAACAATATCCCATAGAGAGCCTTCTCCATTTTCATTAAATGCTTGTATAGGCATTATACGGTAGTCAATACCTTTATCTTCTAAGCTGGAGGTAATTAGTTTGGTAACATAGGTGCCATGACCATTTAAGTCTAATGAAGTGCCTGTATTGTCTATAAAATTCCACCCAGACGTGTGGGTCTGTTCTGGATCTTCGGGTTCGCAATCTGGGGCGCCAGGGTCTTGGTATAGAAGGCCGCCAGCATCAAAATATTTACGATAATCTAGCCCTGTATCTATAACTGCAATAGTAACCGTTTCTGGGTCTAATGTATTGGATGTAAACTGTATAATATCAGACGGTATAATAGCATCCGGAACTTCAAAGTTGGTTATGTTTGGTAAGGTAAAAGAAAATTGGTAATCGCCTTCTGCTTCTCCTCGATGCCTTTCTCTTAAGCCTCTAACCGTACTTTCTACAGCTAATACACTAGGGTCTATACCCCACAATTCTATATTCTCATTACCGCAATCGCATTTTTTAAAATTAGTAACATTAGATTCGTTTCTAATAGCAATGCGATCATCCTCGGATAGGGAAGCAGCAAACCTCACAATCATTTGATCCGGAGAAACTGTTATAGTTGGTTCATGATTTTCCATTTGGGGTTCTTCTGGAGTATCATCATTATTACAAGATTGTAATACAAGAAGAAATGAGACGATCATTAAAAATAGAATACCTTTTTTCATGTTTTGGTTTTGTATTGTTTTTTATTTAATGTGGTGTTTTTTATAAAGGTTAACAAACCTAGTTGTTAAATTTAGTAAGCTCAGTTCTACTCATTAAATCGCCATTCTTTTTGTAAGTCTCATTTTTTACCATACCAACACCTTCTGCTAACCATAATTTAGAAGACATTTCTATAGTAGCTCCCATGGTTTTAGAAGTAGTGTTTTCAGAAACCACATAGCAAGAATACGTGCCCGCAACGGTGGTTATACTTTCTTTCGCTAGAACCTTACGGTTCGTCATATCCACAGATACAGACATGTTCATGCCACTCATATTCATATTAATAGTAACATTAGCGTCTTTAAGTTCTTTGCCAACTTCTAGAGTATTAGGAACTTCAATATCATTTCCTGATATTTCCATTTTCATTCCCATGCTTTCATACTGTTTCATCATAGCCGCAGGGAATAAAGACTTATAGTCAATGCTTACCATATTATTCTCGCAAGTATAGGTGTAGCTTGTGTTATAATTTTCTTTTCCTTTTTTATCGCTTAAAGTTAAATTTAAAGTTGCTTTTGTAGCAGCACCTTCCGAGGATACAGAGGAGATATTGTAGGTGGTAATTCCTTCTACTTTTCCTTTTTTGTTATAATTAGTATACTCAAAAGAAGAGCCCTCTTTCATGGGGTAATATTTACTGCAGCCATCTTGGGCGCATAATCCTATACTAAAAAGAGAACAAATTAAAAGGGTTACTATATTTTTCATTTTGGTACGTTTAGTTGTTTATTATTGTTTTATAAATTCTACTCTTCTGTTTTGGGCTTTGCCGGCATTAGTTGCATTGTCACCTACTGGTTCAGAAGCTCCTTTTCCTGCAGTAGTTAACCTATTAGGTGTAATTCTGTAAATATTCACTAGAGCATTTTTTATGGCTTCTGCTCGTTTTTTAGATAGTTTTAAATTGTTTTCCGCATTTCCATCAGAATCGGTATGACCAACAATTTTTAAATTTAAATTGTTTTCTTGTGCCATTACCTGATATATTTGACGAATTATCCCCATAGACTGTGGTTGTATAGTAGCAGAGCCACTATCAAACAAAATACCATTGGTTGATATTTTTCCTTCTGCAATTAGTTTTCTTCGTAAATCTACACCACCTTCTGCAATTTTTAAGTTTCTAATAAAAACTTTATCCACACCATCTCTGAAATTAAAAGGAGAAAACTTAACAGATGTAATATTTGTATTTGGTAGTAATCTTGGAATATCTACATACTTAGTTTCATTAATCCATAAGCGAACACGCTGTTTATTAATTGCCATAGAAATATGAGACTCCTTTTGTATGGTTTTACGAATATCCATATCTAATGAATTTCGCATGGTTCTTTTTCCATTGCTCCAGGATTCTATAACCATTCCTATATCTATAAACTGGCACATTGGAATTTCTATTATAGCCGTATTTTTTTTAGTGGTAAAACCGTTATTATCATCTAAATAAATGCCAAAAGTAGTGGTAGAAGATGTTTTGTTATCTAATCCCGTTGTTAAAAAATCAAATTCAATAGTAAATTCTTCGGGTAAATCTGGAGTATCTGGAATATAGTATGTGCCGCGCCCAGATTTTAGTTCCATCCATTTATCACGATTTTCTCCCATAGTAACCACTTCTCCGCTACCATTACTATTCCACTTTGCAGGAAAATCACCAGGAAAATCATTGGCTAAATCATCGTACAAAAGCACCTTGTCTCCTGGGACAAAATCAAACTTTCTATATACCTCTATGGTTGGGTCAGAAGAAGAATTTTGGATGCTAATTTCAGAAGAATTTTCAGAGGAGGTATCTTGGTTTTTTTTGGTTTGTTTTTTCTTCTTTGGAGCTTTCTTTTTCTTAGTTCCAGGTTCAAAAATACTATCTAATGCTTGGTCTGTTTTTTGTTCGGTTTCTTTTTCTATTCTTTTTTCTACAGCTCGTTCAGCAGCTTTTTCTGCTCTTTTTCCTAAATTTTTTAGAAATTGACTATTTGCATTTGTAGAAAATAAACATATGCAAAGAAGTGTAAAAATGAATTTTAATTTTTTTGATGACGTTTTCATTATAGTTGTTTGCCTATTTATGGAAACAAAATACAAAGGTTAACATCTTAAAAGTTTAATTTTTTTACGTACGTATTATAAGGCTGTATTTATGGTAGTATAATAAGTATACTTGGTAAATAAGGATTATTGAATTTGATACACTACAATAGAGTTATCTTGGTCTTTGGTAACTAACTCAGGTTTTTTGTTCCCATCCATATCTGTAAGGTCAATAGCACTGGTACCAAAAATAGGAAAGTTAGGAATGGATCTAGCTTGGCTATCAAACAAGTAAATATTTTGGTTTTGTATGTCCGTTATACTAATATACATTTTGTTGTTTACTAAGAATATTTGAGGTTTATTATAAACCCCTAAATCTAGGGTTACTTTCTTTCCTTTAATGCTTAGCATATTATCATTCATATATACCAAAGACCTAGAAGTGGTTACTAAGCCGTGGTCTTTTACAAGCTCTAGCTGGGTTTTTGTATCTTTTCCGTTAACATCAATTTGGTGTAGCGTACCATCAATATCTGTAGTATTAAATCTATCTTTATAAACATAAACTTCGTTTTCAGAAAAATCAATTTTACCTTTTACTTTTACACGGTCTTTTCCAACTCGGTTTACTATTTTAAGTTTTCCTCCATCTAATTTAAAAACTAAATAATCTTTGTTTTTAATAGTAAAATGTTTTGGGGCGTTAAGGATATTATTAGAAGCTTTGGTAAATTTAAAGCCTTTTACAATCTTACCTTTAGAGTTGTACATAAAAACCCTTTTTCCTTGTGTAACTACAAAACGGTATTCTTTTTTGTTCTCATAGTCAAAAACAGCCAATGGGTTTAAACTACCATCTTTAAAGTCCATAGTAAAAGGAGCAACCTCTTTACCATTGCGGTCTAAAATTAGAAATTGGTCTACTGTTGTAAAAGCCAATTGCAAACGCTTATTTTTATATAGGTCTACTTGATGCACTTTTCCTTGGATAGGACTATTTAATTGTTTTTTCCAGAGAATTTGCCCAGTGTTAGATATAAGGTATAGTATATTATTAATATCCTGAACAATTATTTCTTTCTTTTTAGTATTATGATTGGTTACAAATTGCGGAGCCATAGAAATATCACTTTCTAATTGTAAAGAGAAAAGAGGCGAAACAGTAGTACGAGTATTCCCTTCAACAATAGGTGTTATAGAAATATTTGTATGGTAAAACTTCTTATCTGCTACAGTCTGTATTCCAAATGCGTAATCAGAAAACTTTGCCTTTTTAAAATCGTTATAAAAAGAAGGGGTGCAATATTTAGCGATACTGTTTTTTATATTTTTTTCATCCGATATAAACAAAGAAGTAGCTTCTTCAGCTAGAGTATTATTTACAGAAGTGTAAATAGTATTAGTAGTATACGTTGCATTATTTTTATAACTATTAATGATAGTTTGAAGTGTATTTTTATTGGAAGAGAAGACAAAAGAATTTTCTAATACGGTACAATAAGAAGCCTTATAATTTTTAATGATAGGATTAAGGCAATTATTTAATAAGGTATTGTTTTTAAGTGCTAAAATTTCGTTCCCCTGATAATCTATAGATTCTTTTTTATTGGCATTTAAATAATCATAAATGTTTTCAGAACCATAGGTATTAAGCACAATAGCCTTTTCTCCGTTAAGGTGTATGTATCCTATTTCTTCTACCGTATTAAACAAAGAATCTAGAGGCGTAGAACGGTCTAAAAATAATTGCTGATTTTTAGAAAATGTAGTGTAAGCATCAAAAGTGTAAGACTCTATTGCATTTGCACTACTAGGAGCAAAAGATGCAATTGTATTTTTTAACGCGTTTGTATTTTTAAATAGGTTTAAAAAATTAGGAATAGAATCATTTGCAATACTTATACCACTTATATGTATACTTTTTGGGTGTAAGGTTACATCTACAGATAGCCAATCTGCATAATTAGAAATGGAAAAAGAAGAAGGGTCTTTAAGTAGGGGAGTAAGTATAGAATTTGCACTATTTAAATTAGCTATTATAACAGCCGATTTATTCTGGTTGGGAACACTCTGTAATTTTTCAAGAACAGGATTTACACTTAAATTATGTTGCTTTCTTAATAGGTTTTCCAATAAAACTTCTGAAGAACTTATAATAGAAGCATTAGCAATAGTAAGCGTAAAAAAAGAAGCATCAGCATATACATGCTTTTCTATTATTTTATTTTCATAAGAAATAGAACTTATAGAGTCTCTTGTGGTAGTATCTATACTAAGACTATCCATCTGCTCTGTTATATAAAAGAACTCATAATTTTCTTTCCCTAATTCTGTAAAACTTAAAATTCCTTTAGTATTACTTGTTATATATTTTAAAGGAGTTACTTTGTTTTTTGTCTTTGAGAATGCTTTCCATGATTTCATTTTTGAAATAAAATCGTTAGTGTTTATCTGATTTTTTAAAGAATCTAAGCTGTTTATTTTAATTATGATAGCTGTATTATCAGGCACATAATTCAGTAAAGAATGTGTAGTAGTGGTTTCTTGAGAACAACCAAGAAGTAGTATAAAAGTTAGAATAGTAAAAATCTTAAATCTCATGTAAGGTTACTTTATAACAAAGTTATAATTTTTAAGGTTTTACAACTGCCTGCTCTGGTAATTGTCTAAAACTTTTTCTATGGTATTTTGTGATGCCATACTTTCTAATTGCTTCTCTATGCTCTTTTGTAGGGTAGCCTTTGTTTTTTTTCCAATTATACATCGGGAACTCTTCATGAATTTTATCCATATAATCATCTCTATAGGTTTTCGCTAGAACAGATGCAGCAGCAATGCGCATATACTTACTATCTCCTTTAATAATGCATTCGTGGTTAAAATGTTTGTAGGGCTTAAATTTATTTCCATCTACAATAATAAATTCCGATAAGGTTTGTAATTGGTTAATAGATTCATGCATGGCGAGGATAGAGGCATTTAAAATATTTATTTCATCAATTTTGGTAGGATGTATATGCGCAACACCAAAAGAAATAGCAGTTGCTTCTATAATTGGACGTAATTCTACTCTCTTTTTTTCTGATAATTGTTTAGAATCGTTTAGAATTCTATTAGAAAAACCATCAGGTAATACGATGGCTGCAGCAGTAACTGGTCCAGCAAGGCAACCTCTTCCGGCTTCATCGGTTCCTATTTCATCATGAAATTTAAAAATATTGGTAAGCAAAAGAATATATAAAATATAAGATTATAGCATACTAAAGTACTAACAAGAGACGAATTTTAAGATTTAAAGTTCATTAATTTTGATTTACATGAAAACTTTCACATTTCATTAGGAACAAAAAAATTAACTTTGCTTTTGTAAGTTATACTATGAAATATTATTTTTCTTTCTTTTTAATTTGTTTTGCAACTATGGTTTCTGCGCAAACAGATTCTATTATATCCGCAAAAAAAATAGATACGGTTTTTAAAAAAACAAAACCAAGACCTAAAAATAAACTCTCTGTAAAAGAAGGGGATACTTTAGGAATCACAATCAAGGATTATAAAATTATAACCTACGCAAGAGATACTACCTATTTAGATACTACATTAACCATACAGAAAGAGTTTAAGTATAACTATTTAAGAAAGGACGATTTTGAGTTAATGCCTTTTGCAAATGTAGGGCAACCATATACTAAACTAGGAGTAAATTTTAATAGAGCTACACTGTATCCAAGGTTAGGAGCAAAAGCAAAGCATTTTAATTATGCAGAAGTAGAAGACATTAAATACTATAATGTAGCTACCCCAATGACCGATTTGTTTTTTAAAACCACTTTTGAACAAGGACAGTTATTAGATGCTATGCTAACTTTTAACACCTCTAGGAGGCTAAATTTTTCGTTAGGGTTTAAAGGGTTTCGTTCTTTAGGAAAATATCAGATTAACCAAGCAGAATCAGGAAATTTTAAAGCAACTACCAATTATCTTTCTAGAAATAATAGATATAATTTAATTGCGCATATTGCAGCACAAGATATAGTAACCGAGGAAAATGGGGGATTAGCAGATGCGGAGCTGCAATTTGCTTCTGGTGATCCAGATTTTAGTGATCGAGGAAGATTAGATGTTTTATTTGTAGATGCAAAGAACAAAGTATTAGGCAAAAGGTATTTTTTAGAACATAACTATAAGTTGCTCAGAAAAAGTAAAGATTCTAGTAGGGTAGAAAAAACCTCCTTAGCATTAGCACATACCTTTAACTATGAAACAAAATATTATCAATACATGCAAGATGAAGATAATAGTTATTTTGGAGAGGCATTTTTAGAAGAGGTTAATGATAAAGCAGTGTTAAAAACAATGTACAATCAAGTAGGGGCACAATTTTACAATGCTACTTTAGGTAAGTTAGAAGGGAACATAAGTTTGTATAACTATAATTACAACTTTAATAGTGTGCTTGTAAAAGAGGATAAGATTATACCAAGCCAATTAAAAGGAGAAGAAATTAGCTTAGGAGGTAATTATAAAAAACAAATAGGCGGGTTTAATGTTACTGCAGATATTAAGTACACAATATCTGGTAATCTTACAGGTAATATATTTAATGGTTCTGCTAGATATTCTTTTAACCCAGATACCAGTATAAAGTTCGGTATACATTCTTCTTCTAGAATGCCAGATTTTAACCAAATATTATATCAAAGCGAACATCTTAATTATAACTGGTATAATACAGAATTTGAAAAAGAAAAAGTTAATAATCTCAATTTTGAATTGAAATCTAAAAAATGGGGACTTTTAGAAGGAAACCTAACAACACTAAATAAGTATACCTACTTTAAAATAGATCCAGAGGTTATATTAGAAGATGGTGTAGAGAGCATCGCAGTAAAACCTTTTCAAGAAGGGAATAGTGTAAATCATATCAAAGTAAAATATCAAAAAGAAATACGGCTAGGAAAGTTTGCTCTTAACAATACTATAATGTATCAAAACGTAGCGCAAACTAATCAAGTATTAAATGTTCCAGAACTAGTAACAAGAAACACACTCTATTTCTCATCAGATGTATTTAAGAAAGCAATGTATATTCAAACAGGAATTACATTCAAGTATTTTTCTTCCTATAGTATAGATGCTTATAACCCTTTACTTGGAGAGTTCTATATTCAAAACACGGAAAGCTTAGGAGGCTATCCTTTATTAGACTTCTTTATAAATGCCAAAGTGCAACAAACAAGAATTTACTTAAAAGCGGAACATTTTAATTCTTCTTTTGGTAAAACGAATAGTCATTATGCCGCTCCAAACTATCCTTATAGAGATTTTGTAATAAGATTTGGGTTGGTTTGGAACTTTTTCTCTTAAGAAAATAACAAATGTAGGCTCTGTGTTAAGAGTTTTTTAATATCCTTTAATACAGTATAAAATGACTTTTGTTATTGTATAAAAGTAAGACAGCATAAAATTCCACATTTTCTCATTTTTTTTGATGTTGTAAGTAGTTGGTTTTAAGGGTTGTTTGTGTGGGTGCAAAAAAAAAGTAAAATAAAGTTTAAAAATTAGTTGTGAAAAGGAAAAAGAGGTGTACATTTGCAGCCCGCAATCGCTGAGAGATTGGTTGAGAGTTGGGAAAGAGTAAAGAGTTGTACGTTCCTTGATAAGCTGTTTTGAGATGGATTTAAAAAGAAAAAAATATTTTTTCAAATTTAATTTTG
>NZ_CANMBB010000012.1 GCF_947495965.1 uncultured Maribacter sp. | reverse complement strand
GTTTCTCAAGTAGATGCTATTACTTGTGATATTGCTAATCCTGAACAAGTATTAATTACCGTTACTGATAATGGAAACCCAACTAATTCATATACATACGAATTATTACCATTAGGTAACACAAACGGTACTTTAACAGCAACTCCTACTAATGTTACAGCTGAATTTAACTTAACGCAAGTGGGTAGCTATACTTTTAGAATTACAGACACAAACACAGGATGTTATGTGCTTACAGCTCCGTATGAAATTGCTCCATATGATTTAATAGAGGTAACTGCAACCGCTATTGACCCAGTAATTTGTTTCAATGATGGTAATGGTTCAATTGAAATTAATATTACTGGTTATAGTGGTACATATGATTATCAAGTATTTGATGATTCAGATAACCCAATTGGAGCGCAAGTTAATACAGATACAAGTGTTAATCCAAGATTAATTACAGGTCTTAACGGTGGTAATTACTACGTAAGAATAACAGAAACTACGGAGCCTTTCTGTGACGATGATACTAATATGGTAACTATAGTATCTCCAGATATGGACTTAACCGAAATAACTACTGTTTTAACAAATGTTGAATGTACTAATGATCAGGGAGAAATAAGTATATCCCCAACAGGTGGTTTTGCTCCTTATGATATTACCGTTACTAATACAACAACAGCTGAAGTTTTCGATACTGCTTTTGATGTAACCACAATTTTATTTACAGGATTATCTGCAGGAGACTATAGCGTTACCGTTGTAGATGCTGGTGGATGTTCTATTACAAATAACTACCCTAACTTATTGGTAATGCCACTTGCAGTAACTGCAAATGCAATTCCATTAAACACTACTTTAGCTTGTTTTGGTGATAAAACAGCAACAGTATCTGCTACAAATGTTATAAATGGTAGTGGTAGTTATGAGTATCAAATTAATTATTACGATACTACGGGTACTTCTATTACATTTACCTCTGGACAACAAACAAGTCCTGATTTTACAAATCTTGGTCCTGGCATATATAGTATTACTGTTTCTGATGGATGGAATTGTGATGTGGAAACTAATCAGGTAACTATTACAGAACCAACTAGAATAGAAGCAACTTTACTACGTACAGACCCATTAACTTGTGCAACAGGAGTAGAGTTTGAACTAAGTGCAACAGGCGGTAGTGGTACTTACGAATACAGTATAGATAATATTACTTTTCTACCTATGACTAGTAATCCAATGCCATTACCTGAAACAGGTATATTAGGTGCAGGGGAACATCAATATTTTGTAAGAGATTTAGGTGGCGCATGTGCTTCTGTAGCTTCAAATGCTATTACAGAAAATGCTATAGTTCCTCTTACTTTAACGGTTGATACTTCCGCTGCTATCATTAGTTGTAATGGAGAATCTACAGCAACTATATATGCAAGTGCAGATGGTGGATTAGGTAACTATCAATATGAATTATTTACGGATGCTGCTTTAACAATAGGATCAAGAATAGCAGGACCACAATCACAAGGTGAGTTTGGTAATCTACCAGCAGGTACATATTATGTAAATGTAATCAGCGAAGATTGTACAGCTCCTGCAGAAGAAGTAATTATAACAGAACCAACGCCTTTAACTTACACTGAAGAAGTTATAAATGTTTTATGTAATGGTGAAGAAAATGGTAGTATAACAGTAACTCTTTCTGGAGGTTCTGGAGGGTATCAATATGCTATTTCTCCAAACTTAAACCAATTTGATACTATTAATACATTTACAGATTTAGCTCCTGGTGACTATACTATTATTGCACAAGATCAAAACGGATGTTTTGAAGAATTAAATTATACTATTACTGCTCCAGACCTTTTAACAGTAGATCCAAACGTAATAACCCCAGAAACATGTATTGGCGATGAAGATGGTGCTATTACTATTAACATTCAAGGAGGAACAGCACCATATAGAACAGCTATTAATTCTAATTCCGAAGTAGATTTTATACAAGATCGTTTAGACTTTACAAATCTTGCTGCAGGGAACTACCTAATATTTGTTAGAGATGTTAATAACTGTGAAACTAATATTGTTGTAGATGTAGAACCTGGTGTTAACCTTAATGCAACTATTACTCCTGTTTATGAGTGTAGTGGAGATGTGCCTACCAATTATGTAAACATAACCTTAGAAGATTCTAGTGTTTTAGGAGATGTATTATATGCTATAGACTCTACGGATCCTAATGATATGCAATTAAATCCTGATTTTAGAAATTCTACTCCAGGAACACATTACATAGCAATAGCACACGCAAATGGATGCGTACAAACCTTTGATTTTGTAATAGAAGATTTTGAACCTCTTGTTCTATCTCTTGAGCAACGTAACCTTAATGAAATTACAGCTGTAGTAACTGGAGGTAAAGAAGAGTACACCTTTATCATGGGCGATAGAAATAATGGTACGGATAATACTTTTAGAATTAACCGTACAGATACCTATACTGTAACCGTTATAGATGAAAATGGTTGCGAATCTGTAGCAAGTATTTATATGGAATTTATAGATCTTGATATACCAAATGTATTTACCCCAGATGGCGATGGTCTTAATGATACTTGGTTCCCAAAAAACCAAGAAGCCTTCCCAGAAATACTAACTATCATTTTTGATCGTTATGGTAGAGAAGTTTATAGAATGGGTATTAATGATAATCCATGGGATGGTCTTTACCGACAAACAGAACTACCAACAGGAGATTATTGGTATGTAATAAAATTACGTGGAGAAGAAGACGATCGTGAATTTGTTGGCCACTTTACTTTATACAGATAAAAACTTAACCTAAACTACTATGTATAATAAATTATTAACCTTAGTCCTCCTACTACTAAGTGTCTTTGGTGCTAAAGCGCAAGAGTTAACATTACCACAACTCTCGCAGTATTTAGCAGATAATCCTTTTGTAATGTCGCCTACCTATGCAGGTATCGGTGATCATGTAAAAATTAGGATTAATGGATTAACACAATGGGTAGGAATTAAAGATGCGCCAGACACGCAATCTTTAGCTGCAGATATGCGATTAGGAGAAAAATCTGGTGTAGGTATTTTATTATATAATGATAGTAATGGAGAAACTAAGCAAAGAGGAGCTAGATTATCTTTTGCCCACCATTTAACCATAGATAGGTATGATGATGAGTTTTTATCCTTTGGTTTATCGTATAATTTTAACCAGTTTAGAATAGATATTGAAAACTTTAGCATTATTGATCCAAGTGTAACAGATGATAGAGCAACAACCAATCATAACTTTGATGTAGGTTTATTATATAGAAAAGATAAGTTTTATATAAGTGCAAATGCATCTAACATAATTGATAAAGATTTATCAAAATTTAATCCAATTTTTGAACCTAATAGACTAAGAAACTATTACGCTTATACGGGATATAGATATAAAAGAAGTAAAAACAGTAATTTAGAAATAGAGCCTTCTGTTTTCTTTCAATTATTTGAAAGTGATGGTAGATCTGTTACCGATTTAAATGTAAAATTTAGATGGTACGATTTTGAAGACTATTACTATGCTGGTGTTACCTACCGTTTTTTAAATGATCAAATTGGTGACCCACTATATATAGCTCCAATTATTGGTTTAAAAAAGAGCAATTTTTATTTTGGATATTCTTACCAAGTAATTCTTAATGAAATTTTAGGATATAGTACAGGAACACATGTAGTAACATTAGGTTTAGATTTATTCCAAGGTGTTAGTAATTGTAGATGTACCTACTAAAAACCAAATGTTTGCTTTAATTTTGCTAAAAATTAAAGATACTCATGGGAATAATAGAAGTTACTAATATTAAGGTTTATGCCTATCATGGTTGCTTAGCAGAAGAAACTAAAATAGGTAGCGATTATCTTGTAAATGTATCTGTAAAAGCAGATTTAGCTAATGCAGCAGCATCTGATAATTTAAAAGATACGGTAGATTATGTTCATATAAATCATATTGTAAAAGAAGAAATGGCAATTGCTGCTAAACTTTTAGAACATGTTGCAGATCGTATAATTAAACGTATTTTACTAGAAATCAATATAGTTATGGAAGTATCTGTAGCTGTTTCTAAAATAAACCCTCCTATAGGTGGCGATGTAGAAAAAGTAACTATTACATTAAAATCTAAAAGATCCTGATTATATATTTTTGAAAGCTAAAAATAAGGCATTACATTTGCACCACTAAAATGGCATCGTGGCCGAGTGGCTAGGCACAGCTCTGCAAAAGCTTGTACAGCGGTTCGAATCCGCTCGATGCCTCCAAAAAAACCCTCTTAATAGAGGGTTTTTTTATTTAATATACTGTTTATTAGCACATTATTACTCTCTTATTTGTTCCATTTTTTCTATACCTTCTTCGATAGTAAATTTATCTTTTGGCAGAAATCCTTTTATAATAAGTACTAATCCGCAAATAACTAAAACAACTCCCAGAAACTTTTTTACTAACCTTATTCTATCAAAAGTTAATTTTCTTTTTAATTGTTTAGCCAATAAGATTTTAAAAATATCTATAGTAAAATACGTAATTAATACTGCAGCAAAGAATAGTATAATTCTATTAGAGTCATTTTCTAGACTAGGACCTACTACTATTATTATTCCAAGCCAAAAAACTAAAACTCCAATATTTATAAAGTTTAGTAAAAAGCCTTTTACAAATAAACTAATATAATGTCCTGAGGTAACTTTTATCGTTTCTTCTTTTTTGGCTTCTTTCTTTACAATACTAGTTATACCATATATTACTAATATTACACCTCCAAAAACATACAATCCAGGTTCATTGCTTAGATTTTCTAATAATTGAAAACTACTAAAATAAGCTATGGTTATAAAAAGTATATCGGCAATAATTACCCCAAGATTAAAAACAATTGCTGCTCTAAATCCTTTTATAGCACTAGTTTCTAAAAGAACAAAAAAAACAGGGCCAATCATAAAACTTAGTAAAAATCCGAGAGGAATAGCTGCCTGTATATCTTCTAACATATTGGGGTAAATTACATTTTAGTTATTTTACCACCAAAAACGGTTTTTTCTTCAAATTTAGCAGGGTTACCATATACTAATACTTCGCCACCAGCTTTTACAGAAGCTTTTACATAATCTGATGCATATATTTCTGCTCTAGAACCTGCATTTACATTTACAGTAGAAAATTTAGTAATTAAACTTTTACCTTCATAAATACCTCCTGTATTAATAGCTACATCTTGTAAATCTGCTGTTCCTGATGTTTCTATAACACCACCAGTAACTGTTTTTATTAAAAGTTGTTCTACTTCAGCTGCTATAACAAGTTCACCTCCTTCTTGGGCTTTTAGTTCTAATACATCTTGCTGAATTATTTTCTTAGAAACAATTCTTGCATCCTCATTAACATCAATAATTATTAAAGATTTTGTATAATATAAATCTATAAAAGTTTTATAACCACTAAATATCTTATTGATTTCCATTCGTATTTTAAGAACACCTTCTTTATTAACAAAAACAACCTCATCAATATTATCACCAGATATTACTGCTTTATTTTCTGTACTTTTAATTAGATTAATAGAGAGACCATCAAAACCTTTAAGTTCTGAAAATTCTGATAATCCTACGGTTATTTTTTCATTTTGAGCGCATATAGTCTGTAGACTAATTACGATGAAAATAAAAAATAAAACTGTTTTTTTCATATTCGTTTTTAAGTATGTATATACGTACTAAAACAAAAGTTATTCCAAAATAGAAACCTTTTCATTTATTCCTATAAGAGAAAAATCTAAATGTCGTTTTATTAAATCGGTGTTTTTTACCATTACAATAACTTCATCTCCTAATTGGTAGGTTTTATTAGTACGCTCACCTACAATGGCATACTCCTTTTCATCAAAGATATAATAATCTCCTTTTATATCTCTAATACTTACCATTCCTTCACATTTATTTTCTATAATTTCTACATAAATACCCCATTCTGTTACGCCACTAATAACACCAACAAACTCTTTATCTTGGTGATCTTGCATAAACTTAATCTGCATGTACTTAATAGAATCTCTTTCTGCTCTGGAAGCTAAAATTTCCATTTCAGAAGAATGTTTACATTTTTCTTCATAAGCTTCTGCATTAGCAGTTTTACCACCATCTAAATAATGTTGTAATAAACGGTGTACCATAACATCTGGATACCTACGTATTGGCGATGTAAAATGTGAGTAATAATCAAACGCTAAACCATAGTGGCCAATATTTTTAGTAGTATACGTTGCTTTACTCATAGTACGTATAGCAAGCGTATCTACTAAATTCTGTTCTTTTTGACCTTTAACATCTTCCAGAAGCTTATTTAAAGACGCGCTAATAGATTTTTTATCTTTAAAGTTTAACTTATGTCCAAAACGAGAAATTATGCCATTAAGAGCTAATAACTTCTCTTCATTAGGATCATCATGTATTCTATATACAAATGTTTTTTCTGGTTTTTGTTTTCCAATAAAAGCAGCAACTTTTCTATTAGCTAATAACATAAACTCTTCTATAAGTTTGTTAGCATCTTTTGCTTCTTTAAAATATACACTTGTTGGTTCGCTTTCTTCATTTAAATTAAAGCGAACTTCTACTTTATCAAAAGAAATAGCACCACTTTGCATACGCTTAGCCCGCATAATTTTTGCCAACTCATCCATAACTAAAGTAGCTTTAACTACTTCATCTGAAACTATATAAGAAGAATTACGTATAGAAATTTCTTTAGGAATATCTCCTTGTTTAGTTTCTATAATATGTTGTGCTTCTTCATAAGCAAAACGCTCGTTAGAGTTTATAACGGTTCTACCAAACCATTCGTTAATAACATTTGCTTTTTTATCTATTTCAAAAACTGCAGAAAATGTATATTTTTCTTCATTAGGACGTAAAGAACAAGCATTATTAGATAAAATTTCTGGTAACATTGGTACCACTCTATCTACTAAATAAACCGATGTTGCTCTTTCATAAGCCTCATCATCTAAAATAGTATCTTCTTGTAAATAATGAGAAACATCTGCAATATGAACTCCTATTTCATAATTTCCATTTTCTAAAACCTGAAAAGAAAGTGCATCATCAAAATCTTTTGCATCTTTTGGATCTATAGTACAAGTTAATACATTACGCATATCTCTACGTTTTGCAATTTCTTCTTCTTTTATAGAAGTGTCTAATTGTTGTGCATAACGTTCTACTTCTAAAGGAAATTCATGAGGTAAACCATATTCCGCTAAGATAGAATGTATCTCAGTATTATGTTCTCCTGGTTTTCCTAAAACTTCTTTTATTTCTCCAAAAGGAGAATCTGTACGATCTGGCCATTCTGTAATTTCTACAATTACTTTATCGCCATCTTCTGCTTTACCAACTTTATCTTTAGATACAAAAATATCGGTATACATTCTTGGATCTGTAGGTCTTATAAAAGCAAAATCTTTTTGCATATCTACAATACCAACAAACTCTGTTTTATATCGTTCTACAATTTTGGTTATTTCTCCTTCTAATTTTTTTCCTTTTCGTTGTGGAAAAACATATACTTCAACGGTATCTTTATGAAATGCTTTATTTACTTTATTGTTAGGAATAAAAACATCATCATCCATTCCTTCAATAACAATATATGCATTGCCTCTACTAGTAAGATCTACAGTACCAGTTTGGTATGTTTTGGTTGAGGCAATTGCTTTATAATGCCCTCTAGTTTCTTCTAAAATTCTTTTTTTCTCTTTTAACTGTACCAATCTTTTTATTAATTGGTTTCTATCATGCGCATCTGTAATATGTATTCTAGATGCTATTTGTTTATATGTGAAGCTTTTTTTAGGGTCTTTTTCTAAAACTGTAAAAATTCCTTTAGTAATTTCGTTCTTTCTATGATTCTTTGCTTTCTTATTTCTCTTTGACATTAATCTTTCTTTCTAATTTATTGGAAAATTACGAATTATAATTCAGTACTTTTTATTTTATCCATTACAGTAAAATTAATTTAACGTTATTAACATATATATTATATTATATTTTTCTTTTATTAAATTTAAAAAAACAATGGTGGTTATTATAGCTTGTTAATAATGGGGATAAAAAAATGAAGAATAATTTGTATTGAACCGTTTAATATTTTTATTGACAATTTATACAAGTCTGTAATTTATAGTTATCAATATGTTACGTATTTTATTAACATATATTAATAACCTCTGTTAACATGAAATTAATAATAACTAAATATTAATTTAGTGTTAACTTCTATAAAAGTAGACTTAATATCTTTCTGTTATATTCTAAGAAGTTAATTAGTTTTTTTGGATTTCTTTTATAAGGCAAATTCTAAATTAGAAATCAAAATTTAAAAGTTATTTTCTTTGGTAAGTTTATTAACAACTAATACAATTATTTGCGAGTGTAATTAACAACTTATATTTTATTAACATTAATATATGTTGTGAAACAGCTATTTATTGTGGTATACACTTATGTATTGTACATTTGTACTGTAAATTAGTATACCTAAACATATGAAAATAGCTATTGGTAATGATCATGCCGGAACAGAATATAAACTTGCAATAGTAGGTTTATTAAAATCGTTAAATATTGATGTTAATAACTACGGTACAGATGGTACAGACAGTGTAGATTATGCAGATTTTGTACATCCAGTTGCAAAGGATGTTGAAAATAGTAGCGTAGATTTAGGAATAATAATATGTGGTAGTGGAAACGGTGCATCTATGACTGCTAACAAACACCAAAAAGTACGTTGTGCATTATGTTGGACTAAAGAAATTGTTGCTTTAGCTAGAGAACATAATGATGCTAATATTTTAAGTTTACCAGCACGTTTTATTTCTTTACCACAAGCTTTAGAAATGGTAAAAACTTTTTTAAATACTAATTTTGAAGGCGGTAGACACGAACGTAGAATAGAAAAAATACCTTGTAAGTAATAGTTTTAATACTAAATTAATGCAGCGTATATTTTTACTAATATTATTTTCTACATTAATTTTTTATTCTTGTGAGGAAAATCCGGAATATAAATTTAATGAAAGCGGTGTATTACTTACTAGTCCTAAAGGATGGTCTGTAGTTGATAAAGAAGATTTTGGTAGTGGATATTATTTATGTATTGAAAAAGACGGATTTGATTCTAGTGCAGTAATTTCTTTTTCATGGGTAAATGAAAGTTTAAATGTAAAAGATTATATTGAAAATTATAAAGATGAACTTAAGGACAATATAGTATATAAAAATTCTAACTTAACCTTTGAGCCTATTGTTAAAAGTGAATATAATAAGATAGAATCTTATTCTTCTAGGTTTAAATTTTCACTTCTTAGTTTAGATCATGAAGGTATTTTATTTTCTTTTATTAAAAATGGAAGAACATATATTATTTTTAAACAAGAAGCTATTGAAGATAAAGCTAAAAATAGTATTGGTTTTAAAGAAATAGAAGAAAGTTTTATTATTCAATAAATTTGTGGCGTGTCTAAATAAGCTTATTTCAAAATAAAGCTATCTTTTTAATATTTTACCTACTTTGTAAAACCTACTAATTAGTATTTTATGACAAAGGCATCCAACACCCGACTAACAATTCTTAATAGTGCTTTTAGCCTTATTTATAAAAAAGGGTATCAAACTACTAGTATTGATGAAATAATAGCAACAACAAAAGTAACCAAAGGAGCTTTTTACTACCATTTTAAGACAAAGGATCAAATGGGAGTTGCTATTATAAATGAAATAATAAAACCTGCAATGCACAACGCTTTTATTCTTCCGCTAGAGAAAGCTAACAATCCTATTGAAGATATTTATTTAATGACTAAATCTTTGTTATTAGATACTCCTTTTTTAAAATTAGAATTTGGGTGTCCTACAAGTAATTTTATTCAAGAAATGACTCCTTGGAATAGTAAATTTTCTGAAGCCTTAAATGAGTTAATTATTGAGTGGCAAGCAGCTTTAGAAACTAGTGTTAAAAAAGGTATTACTAATGGTACATTTCGTAAAACAATACAACCAAAACAGGTAGTTTTATTTATTATATCTAGTTATTGGGGAATAAGAAATTTTGGTAAAATACATCATAGTAATGACTGTTACCATTCTTATTTAGAGGAACTTAAGGTATATTTAAATACTTTGAAATAATTTGTTTTTATATAAAACATACTAAGTAGTATGTTTTTATTACCTTTGCATTAGTATTTTACAAAGAAAGCTAATGTATAACTCGTTATTATCTTTTCATTCTATTGTTAGATGGTTGGTACTAATAACTTTATTTTTCTCCATTTATAGAGCGCTTAAAGGTTATTTTAAAAACACAACATTTTCTAAATTAGATAACTTAATTAGGCATTGGACAGCTACTGTTGCACATATTCAGCTTTTAATAGGCATTTTATTATATACTCAGAGTCCGATAGTAACCTATTTTTTTAAAAACTTTAATGCTTCTATTTCTAATATAAACACAACATTTTTTGGTTTAATACATATACTATTAATGGTAATAGCAATTGTAGTTATAACCATTGGTTCTGCATTAGCAAAAAGAAAATTAAAGGATAAAGAGAAATATAAAACAATAGCAATTTGGTTTTCCATAGCATTATTAATCATTTTTATTGCAATTCCTTGGCCATTTTCTCCCCTTGCAAATAGACCATATATAAGATAAACATGAAAAAATTATTTAAAACAAAAATTGGCCGTCTTCGTATTATTGGTTTTTTAGAAGGTATTTCACTTTTAGTACTTTTTTTTATTGCGGTGCCTATGAAATATTATTTTCAAAATCCAAGCGTAACAAAATTTTTAGGACCAATACATGGAGCATTATTCTTACTCTTTATAATAAATACATTAAGTGTGGGAGTAGAACAAAATTGGAAATTTAAAACTATTACATGGAAAGTTATTTTGGCTTGTTTTATTCCTTTTGGCACTTTTTATATTGACAAAAATATTTTGAGTAAATACCCTCAAAATAAGCATTAGAGTATTTAAACGCTAGGTTATTTAGTAAAATAAAAACTATTTATAAGTAATGGTATTCATTTTTAAAACAAATGTGCAAACTAAAAATCAAATTCAAAGTTTAAAACTTGAATTGGATAGTTTGTTTTCAGAAACACATTGGAATTTTGATTTAGAAGATTGTGATAATATTTTACGAGTAGAAAGTGAATATTATATACAAGAAACAGTTATAAAATTGTTAGAAAACAATAATCTTTACTGTAAAGAATTAGAATAGATAATAAATATAATTTACAGTATCTTAGAGCTACTTTATGTTGAAAAAAGGGCTTTATGTCTCATACGCACAATCATTCTCATCATCACAAAGAAAAAGGTAGAAATTTAATAATATCTATTTTTTTAAACATTGTAATTACGGTTGTACAAGTAATTGGCGGACTACTTTCTGGGAGCCTTTCTCTTTTATCAGATGCTTTACATAATTTTAGTGATGTTATTTCTTTAATTGTTAGTTACATAGCAAGTGTATTAGCAAAGAAAAAAGCATCAACAAATAAAACCTTTGGCTATAAAAGAGCAGAAATTATAGCTGCTTTTGTAAATGCTGCAGCCTTAATAATTGTAGCTGTTATTTTAATACTGGAGGGCATAGAGCGTTTTAAAAACCCGCAAGAAATAGAATCTAATTTAGTTATTTGGTTGTCTTTAGTTGCCATATTTGCAAATGGTTTTAGTGTTTTATTACTAAAGAATGACGCTAAGGGTAATATGAATATGAAATCTGCATATTTGCACTTGTTAACAGATATGTTGGCATCTTTTGCAGTGTTAATAGGAGGCTTATTAATGAAATTTTTTAAAATGTATTGGGTAGATCCTACGCTAACCATTGCAATTGCACTTTATCTTATTTATATGGGATACCATCTTTTAGTAGAGTCTACCAGAGTACTTATGTTATTTACTCCTGGTAGCATTGAAGTTCAAAAAATAGTAGATGAAATTTGTAAGATAGATGTTGTTAAAAACATACATCATGTACATATTTGGCAATTAAATGATGATGAATTTCATCTAGAAGCGCATATAGATTTTAATGTAGATATTAAAGTATCAGAATTTGATGCAATTTTAGAAAATATTGAAGAAATCTTATACCATAATTTTGGAATAAATCATGTTAATATTCAACCAGAATATGGTAAATGTGATAGTAAAAATATAATAGTACAAGACTAAATGTTACATATAGAAATAAAAACTTTTAAGGATTTAAACACAGAGGAGCTTTATAAAATTCTACAATTACGTTCCGAGGTTTTTGTAGTAGAACAAGATTGTGTGTATCAAGATGTAGATAGTAAAGACCAAAAAGCATTACATGTTATTGGTTTTAAAAAGGATGAGGTTGTAGCTTATACACGTATTTTTAGATCTGGCGACTACTTTAAAGATGCTAGCATTGGTAGGGTAGTAGTAAAAGAGTCTGAAAGAAAATATGGTTATGGAAAAGTTATTATGGAAGCCTCTATTAAAGCTGTTGAAGAAAATTTAAAAGAGACAAAAATTCATATTTCTGCTCAAGAATATTTAATAAAATTTTATAGTTCCTTAGGATTTAAACAAGTAGGAGAAGGGTATTTAGAAGATGGTATTCCGCATGTTGGAATGATTAGAACGTAATTCCTTAAATTTTATAAAACCGACTTAAAGGTTGGTTTATTTAATTAGTACTATAGCAACAAAAGTTGTTCTAATAGGATTATATACACTTTTCTTAAGATGATTAGTCAATTTTTATACTAATTAAAGTTGTTACAAATAGCAAACCAACCCAATAGTTTGTATTAAAAATTATATTAGCCTTTTTGCAGCCCCTTTTTCTATTAAATAATCTAGTTTTAATATCAAATTTAATGGTTTTTCGGGCTTATTTGTAGACGATAAATAAAGGTATCCTTCTTTATAACTATGTAGTTCTTTAATTTTTATTTTGCCTTGAATTTTAGAATCCAACGCTATATAATTAGAAAGTGTTTTTTGGGTAATATTTTTAGAATGTAGTAGCGCAATTAATTTTTCTCTATTAACAAAGGTTATTTTACAAGAGGTAAAAGCATTGGGTTCATCTTTATAAATAGCTGTAATAAGCGCGTAAAAATCTGTGGTTTTGGTAGTATCAAAAAGCCATCCTTTTTTAAGAGAACCTTTTTTTAAATAGCTAATTTCAAATGCAAAAGTTGGTAAATCATCTCCAATATAATCTAGTTGGGCTTTTTCATCTATTTTAAAAACTTCTTGAGTTTCTTTATTCGTAAATAAAACATCAACCCCCAGGAATTGCTGTTTAATATCTTGTATACGTTTTGTAGAATACTTTTTTAAATGCTTATGGTAAAGCGTATCTAAAAAAACAGCAAGGTCTTTTTCTTTTTGTAAGTCCGTTGTAAAATTACTTTGGACTCCCATTTTTAAGAATTAATAGTAGTAAATAATTCTTTAGCAATACGCTCTACTACGCCAACAACTAAAGCGTTTCCCATAAAAAATGCCCTTTTAGTGTCCGATATTCCATCTAGTTTGGTGTGGTTATCTGGAAACATATTTAAACGCTCCAGTTCTATAGGAGTTAATCTTCGCAACCCTTTTGGAGTAGCAACAACATGTTTAAACCTAGAGGCACTTTTGCCCCCTTCACCAGTAATAATAGTTCTAGATGCATTATCTAAAGCATCGGGAAAAACCATAGAACCTTCACTATAATTATAGGTAAATCCGCTTTTTGCAGTTCTAACTTCTTTTTTAGAACCTTTTAAATATTCCCATTTAGGAAGGTCTTTTTTATCAATATAAAATTCTGGAGTTACTTCTCCATTTTGTAAAATATCTTTTAAAACAGTTTTCTTGGTTTCCTGTTTGGGCTGGGTTTTAGAAGTATAAACGGTTCCATCACAAAAAACACCTGTATTTAAAAAAGGAGATAGTTTTCCTTCTTTATTAAAGGCATTAGAAAGTGTTACTAAATCTTCTTCTAAAGAAAAGGTGGCGTCTATTTTTAATTGGGGTAAAATAGGAAAAGCTTTAGCTATAGTGCCTTTAGTACTAATCCAATTTAATTTATTTGCTTTTTTTAGATTTTTATAAGCAGTTGTAGATTTATGGTAAGCCAAGAAAAAAATACGCCGTCTTCTTTGTGGCATTCCATAATCTGCAGCATTTATTACGCGCCATTCTACCGCGTAGCCTAAAGCATTTAAACTTTGTAACATAATAGCAAAATCTCGTCCCCTCTGTGAAGTGGGAGATTTTAACAAACGGTCTACATTTTCTAAAAAGAGATATTTAGGTGCATTCTTTTTTTCTGATAAAATACGATGTATAGACCACCATAAAACTCCCTTTTTACCAATAAGACCTTTAGAATTTTGAGAGGTAGTAGCAACGGAATAATCTTGACAAGGAAACCCACCCACTAAAACATCGGCATCTGGTATATTAGAAGTTAACACACTTGCAACATCTTCATTACTATGATTTTCAGAACCAAAACGAGCTTCATACACCAAGGAGGCATGTTGTGTTTTTGTACTTGGTTCCCATTGGTTAGACCAAACAACCTCGTATTTATTTGTTTTTTCGAGCCCTAGTCTAAATCCGCCAACACCCGCAAAAAGTTCTATTACTTTTAGTTTTTTCATACGTTAGGCGTTAAAATTAGTCAAAATGAAGAAGATAGTTTTAAAGATTAAGGAGGTAAGTCCTTAAAAAGTTTTAATTTTCAGAAAAAAATAGAAATGAATTTGCTTTATAGGTTCTTGTTATTGCTGCTTTTTACTGGAACTTTAGTTTCTTCTTGTATAGACGAAACTAAATTAGAAAAAATACCATTAATGGCAGAAATAGATGAAATACGAGAAGAATATGCTCCAGATAAGCGTGTTGCTTTGTTTTCTATTGCGGCAACAAAACAGAAGGATACCTATATTTTAAACGGAGAAAGTAATGTACCAAACGCAGTAGAAGCCTTAAAGAAAAACTTAAAGGAAAAGAACCTAACTTTTGTAGACAGTATTACTATGTTACCAAATGCAGATTTGGAAGGAAAAACAAAAGGCATTGTTACCATTTCTGTAGCAAATATTAGGAGTAATGCAAAACATTCTGCAGAATTGGCCACACAGGCAACATTAGGAACACCTGTTAACGTTTTAAAAAGAGAAGAGGATTGGTTTTTAATACAAACACCAGATAAATATATTTCTTGGGTAGATTTTGGTGCAATTACGGTCTTAAATCATGAAGCCTATTTACAATGGAAAAAGGTGCCAAAAATAATATTTACCAATACTACGGGATATGTTTATTCCATAGCGAATAAAGAATCGCAAATACTATCGGATGTTGTTGCTGGAGGTATTATGGAGTTTTTAGGAGAAGAAAAAGAATTTTATAAAGTTGGTTTTCCTGATGGTAGAAAAGGATTTGTTTTAAAGACCCAAGCAATGGATTATGATAATTGGATTTCTACTGTTAATCCTACGGGAGAAAATTTAGTAACTACTTCTAAAAAATTTATGGGATTGCCTTATTTATGGGGAGGCACTTCTACTAAAGGAGTAGATTGTAGCGGTTTTACAAAAAGCATTTATTTCTTAAATGGGATGGTAATTCCTAGAGACGCTTCACAACAAGTACATACAGGCAAAGAAATAGACTCTGTTCGTAATTTTAATACTCTTCAAAAAGGAGATTTGCTCTTTTTCGGAAGAAAAAAAACAGACTCTACCAAAGAGAGAGTAGTACATGTGGGTATGTGGATTGGCAATAAAGAGTTTATACATGCTTCTGGTACAGGTCGTGTACAAATTGGGAGTACAGATAGTAGTGCTGCTAATTATGATGCCTATAATGTAGATAGATATTTACGCTCCAAACGCTTGTTAAAACAAGAGGATGTGGCTTTAGTAAATTTGGTAAATACCCCTATTTTTAAGGATTGATTTTATTATTCTAAAAAAGAAGAAACAAACTTATGGGTTTGTTTTACTCATGGAATGCTTTCTAAAAAAGAGATAAATACTAGAGTAAAAGACGCATTATTTAGCGGAACGCCTTATTTTAATTAAAAAACAGAAGTATAAAAAGAAAGCACCAACTTGTTAGTTTGTTAAAATAATTCTAGCAGTTTATAAAATAGGGACTAACTTATAAAAAATTACAAAAAATAGCTTTATGTCATTTAACAAAAACTTAAAAAACGCGAGTTCATTTTTACAGGTAATAATGGTATTGCTCTGTTGTCTTATTTCTGGATTTACAACAGCTCAGGAAGATGATAAAGAATGGAAAAATTTATTTAATGGTAAAGATTTAAGCGGGTGGACAACCAAAATACAACACTATGAAACTGGCGATAATTTTGGAGAAACGTTTAGAGTAAATGACAGTATTTTAGAAGTTAGATATGATAAGTATGAGGGAGATTTTAATGACCGTTTTGGTCATTTGTATTATGATACGCCTTATTCTTATTTTCATTTAGAAATGGATTATAGGTTTGTTGGTGATTGGTATTTGGGAGCACCAAAACACACAAATTTAAATAGTGGGGTTATGTTTCATTCTCAAGACCCTAAAACAATGCTAAAAGACCAGAATTGGCCTATTTCTGTAGAAATGCAATTTTTGGCAGAAATAGAGAAAGGAACAGAAAGACCAACAGGAAATATGTGTTCTCCAGGTACAGATATTGTATATAATGGAGTAAAAGCTACAAAACATTGTATAAAATCTTCTTCTAAAACATACCCTAAAGGGCAGTGGGTAAAAGCAGAATTAATAGTTTTAGGAGACTCTATTGTAAAACATATTATTAATGGTGAACTGGTATTAACCTATACAAAACCATCAATTGGAGGAGGCCCAATAGAAGGACATAATCCTAAGGTAAAAAAAGATGGACAACCTTTAACAGAGGGTTTTATTGCTCTACAAAGTGAAGGCCAGCCGTTAGATTTTAAAAATGTACGGATAAAAAATCTAAAAGGATGTATGAACCCTAAAGCCAAAAACTATAGAAAACATTATATTAAATCGGATGAAGCTTCTTGTGAATTTTAAACAATTACTTTAAAATAGAAGTATATTTTTCATTGGCATTTAATAACTCTGTAGCAGCAAGAATAGCTTCGTCTTTTAGCAAATAGTAATTATAAAGACCTTCTCTATAGAAATAACGTTTTACAATTTCGTCCTCTAAGTTCTTTTGTATTTCTTTTTGGAAGGTATCTAAAGCGTTTAATTTACTTTTTTCCATTTCGGCTAATAAATTTTTATACCCGTCTTGTACATTAGAACCATAAATTTCTTTATCATCACCAGATAAAGCCTCCCTTAAGGCTTTTTGGGATTTAGTTTCAAAAGAAAAATCGCTATTAGAAACAAAGGTTTTAAAACCTTCAAAATCATTACTTGTAAAAGAAAATTTTGATACATCTTCTACTTTATTTTTATAACTATATGTTGTAGCATAATCAAAAATAGTATGGCTAGCTAATAGGGCTTTTGTTAAGTTATTAGTTTTTGCCGCTTCAATTTCTATATCTGGTAAAACTCCACCACCATCTTGTACTTTACGACCGTTTCGGGTTTTAAAATCATTAAATTCTGTGTTTCTAACGGCGTTTCCGCTATCATCTCTATTCCAATAGTCTAATGCTTGTATACACCTTCCAGAGGCTGTGTAATAACGAGATATGGTAACTTTAAGCTGTGTGCCGTATGTAAGTTTCATTGGGCGTTGTACCAAGCCTTTTCCAAAGCTTCTGGCTCCCATAATAACGGCTCTATCTAAATCTTGTAAACTACCAGAAACAATTTCGCTAGCAGAAGCACTTCTACCATTTACAAGAACTACTAAAGGTATTTCTGTATCTACTGCTTTGTTTTTAGTTTTATACTCCCTATTAAACTTTTTTACTTTAGATTTTGTCGTAACTATAAGTTCTCCCTTAGGAACAAAAAGATTGGTAACATTTATAGCCTCTGAAAGCAATCCGCCTGGATTACCCCTTAAATCTAAAATTATTTTTTCTGCTCCTTTTCCTTTTAAATCTTTTAAAGCCTCTTTTGTTTGGTCTGATGCTTTAGCATTAAATTTAGAAAGAACAATATATCCGGTTTTACCATCTACCATTTTGTAAAAAGGAACGGCATCTACTTCAATTCCTTCTCTTTTAATTGTAGTTGTTTTGGTTTCTCCTTGTCTTTTGTATGTTACCGTTACATAAGTACCGTTAGCACCCTTTAAAAGCTCACTGGCATTATCGTCAAAATCGGCAACATTAATATCTCCTATTTTTATTATTTCGTCACCAGCTTTTAAACCAGCCTTATCTGCAGGATAGTCTTTGTATGGTTCTACGATTAGTAATTTATCTTTATAAGAGCGCACTAAAGAACCTATTCCAGAGTATTCGCCGGCATTGTTAATTTTATATGCTTCAACATCCTGTTCATTTAAAAATTTGGTATACGGGTCTAAATCTTCCAGCATATTTTTAATAGCAGTATCCATTAATTCTGCAGGGTTGGTTTCATCTACATAATTCATGTTTAGCTCTTTAAAAAGCGTTGTAAATATTTCTATTTGTTTCGCTATTTCAAAGAAATCACTTTTAAAACTAGAACCAGTAACTAAAATAGCTATTGCAATGAAAGGGATTAAAACCTTTTTTTTAACCAATTTGTGCATTTGTTTTGGCATTAAATTTTTTAAATAAATGTTGCAATTGTTTTTCAATTACAGAATAGGTTGGCATTTCTTTACCAATGTATAAAATTAAAAACGCATAGCTCCTTTCGGTATTGTCCGTAACTATGGTTTTATTAAGTCTATAAGCTTCTCTAAGTAAACGTTTTACGCGGTTTCTTTTTACAGCACTTTTAAATCTTTTTTTAGAAACTGCCACCCCCGTTTGTACCTTTATTTGGTCTGGAAGAGCAGTTTCTAAATAGATTAGTTTTAAAGGAAAACTAGTAACATTTTTGCCTTCTAAGAACAACTGTTCTATGCGCTTTTTGCTTTTTAGTTTTTCTTTTTTAGGGTAAGACAAAGTCATAAATAAAGTACTGTTTTTTATATTAAAGTTATTTACCCTAATGATTAATAATTGGCTATTATTTGGCTGATAATTCCCATACGTTATTAGAACGGTCCACATCAGCCATTAAGTTAGTATGATCTAAGACAATAGACTGTATTTTACCAATAGGCTTTTCTATTGTAAAGTCATAGGTAGAAAAAGCCCAAGGCCAATCTGGTAATACAGTAGCTTGTATTCCTTCTTTTTCACTACGCATCATTCGTAGAGCTGTATAAAAAGTTTCTTTTGTACCATCTGTATAAGTTACTAGAATTTCTTGAGGCATAGGCATTAACCCAATACGTTCTAGGGTTATTTTTGTTTTCTCTCCTTCTGCTATTACTTCTTTAATTCCGTAATCTATAGTATTGGTTGTTTGTGTCCAATCGGTTAAATACCAATCTAATTCTAAGCCAGTTACTTTTTCTGCAGTACGTTTTATGTCATTAGGAACTGGGTGTTTAAATTTAAAATCGGAATAGTATTTTTTAATAGTTTCTTGTAATTTTTCTTCTCCAATGATATAGCCTAATTGTGCTAAAAAGATAGACCCTTTACTGTAGGCCGCTATACTATATGGCATGTTAGAATCAAACCTATCTGCATGGGTTGTTTGTGGTTGTTCTAGTCCAGATTTTACTAAATAATAATACCCTTTATAAGACCTTTCTAGAGGAAAGCTTTTATTCTGCTGCATTACCTCATTCATACATAAAGTAGATATGTAAGTTGTAAAACCTTCATCCATCCAAGCGTGTTTAGCTTCATTAGTGGCTAGAATATGTTGAAACCATGCATGCGCCATTTCATGAGCAGTAGTACCCGCTAGGCTTCCAAATTTTTTGCCGCCAGCAATTAAAGTACTCATAGCATACTCCATACCACCATCACCACCTTGAATAATAGAGTATTGGTCATAAGGGTATTTGCCAATATTTTTGCTAAAATACTGCATCATTTCTGCTGCTTTAGGCTGAACTTTCTCCCAGTTTTCTTTAATCTCTGCGTCTTTTCCCTGGTAAAGAAAATGAAGCATTGGACCATTTTCTACTTGTAACGTATCATGAATATAATCTGGATCTGCAGCCCACATAAAATCGTGTACTTTAGGAGCTTTAAAATGCCAGGTTAATGTTTTTCCTTTATGCTTTTTAACTTTAGTTCCAGGACTTTCATAACCATGACCAATTTCGTTTGGGTTTTGCAAATATCCTGTACCGCCTACCGTATAATTTTTATCTATAGTAAGTTTTACATCAAAATTTCCCCAAACCCCCTGAAATTCTCTTGCTATATATGGGTCTGCATGCCAACCTTCAAAATCGTACTCTGCTAGTTTAGGATACCATTGGCTCATAGAAAGCGCAATACCATCTTTACTATTACGCCCAGAACGACGAATTTGAACAGGAACTTGCCCTTTAAAAACCATTTCTAAGGTAGTTTTTTCTCCAGAAGCAATAGGTTTTGCTAATTGTACCTCTAAAACGGTACCTGCTTCAGAAAAAGTAACTTTTTTTCCATCTTGTTTTAATGAAGTGGCATGTAAAAAACCTATTTCAGAATCTGATAATGGAGCTATTCTACTTGTTTTCTCTTCGGTAACCATTCTTCCATCAGGATCCTTAATGCTTTGAAGCCTTGCATCCATTTCACTACCTGGTTGAAAAGCATTAAAATATAAGTGGTAATAAACTTTAGAAATTTCGTCTGGTGAGTTATTGGTATAAACTAAAGATTGTGTTCCAGAAAATAGATATGTTTTTACATCTACAGAAACATCCATAGTATAATCTACATGTTGTTGCCAATAGCCTGTATTGTTTTGTGCAAAAAGAGAACTTGTAATACCAAGCACTAATAAAGCACAAAAAGGGAGAAGTTTTTTCATCGTTTTTATTTTTTTTAGTCGTAAAAAAAATGCCTTAACTCCCTAAAAATTTAAGGAGTTAAGGCGTGTATTATGAATTTATAACTGTGTTTTTCCTGCAGAAACGTTTTTAGCCATTAATAAAGCATTATAGGCGTTTACAATTTTCCCAGATTTAGAAACTTTATCTAAAGTACTACTGTTAGTAGTATCGCCACCAAGTATAATTTTAGCATGTGGTGCTAAACCAGACTGCATAATTATTTGTTTTACTTGTGTAGCTTTTAAGGTTGGATATTGTGACATAATAAGTGCCGCAACACCTGCCACAGCAGGGGCAGCCATAGAAGTTCCTCCCATAGATTTATATTTATTACCAGGTATTGTAGAATAAATTGCAGCACCAGGAGCAAATACATCTACATTTTGTAAACCATAGTTAGAAAAAGACGCTACCATTTCTGAGCCATATTTTTCTGTTAAAGCACCAACAGTAATTACATTATTAGCTATTTCTGTACCAGAATAGTTATTATGATCATTAGGGAAATTAGGATTGTTGGCATCGTCTATATTATGACCATCATTACCAGCTGCGTGTACAATTAAAACATTTTTAGATGCAGCATATTTAATAGCATCGTATACCCATTCTGCTTTTGGAGAGAAAGATTTTCCAAAACTACAGTTAATAATTTTTGCACCATTGTCTACCGCATAACGTATTCCTAATGCAATATCTTTATCATATTCATCGCCATTAGGTACGGCTCTTATACTCATAATTGCAACATTGTTTGCTACACCATTTGCTCCTTTACCATTGTTACGTTCTGCACCAATTATACCAGCTACATGCGTACCGTGGCTTTCATCATCTACTCTATTTTGAGGATTTCCGTTTCCGTAACCTAAATCTTTAATATCATAAGGATTGTCGCCAACCTCTTTACGACCATTAAAGTCTTTATTTAGGTTATAATTAGCACTTTCTGTAAAGTGTGTTATTCCACCATTAAGTTCTTCTAGAACTTCAGGAATTGTATCAGCATAATTAAGCATTTGCATTAACACTGCAACATTTTGTTGCATAGCCTGGTCTTCAGATTTTATACCTATTAAATCTTTTTTAGTGTATGTGTCTTTTCCTAAAAGTTTTTTTACTGCGGCGTCCGATGTTTTTACTTGTTGTAAAATTTGTTCGTATTGCTGCTTATTTTGTAAAGCTTCTGGGTATTTTTTGTCTAGTTCCGCTTTAGCTTTTGCAAGCATAGTAGGTGTTCCTATGTTTAAGCGTAACATACGTGCAAATTCTAATTGTTCATTATAAGACTCTCCTAAAAAATTATACCCATGTATATCATCTACATAACCATTATTATCATCATCTTTTCCATTACCCGCTTTTTCTTTAGTGTTGGTCCAAAGCACACCATCTAAATCTTCATGTTTTAAATCCATTCCAGAATCTAAAACAGCAACAATAACTTTTTTTCCTTTTTTGTTATGAATAAGCTCTTTATAGGCTTTATCTACACTCATTCCAGGAATAGTATCTGTAACTAAATCTAAATGACCCCAATTTTGTTTTTCTTTTTCAGTAAGGTCTGCTATTTTAAGTGGTGTTTTATCTATGTTTTCTACAGGAGTAGTTACAAGGTTGGTTGCACCGCAACTCATTAATAAAAGTGCAGAAGCTAATCCTGCAAATGGTTTAGAAATTTTAATAGTCATATAAAATTTATTAGTTATAATTTAAAATGTTTTAAGCTTAATTAAAATAATCATTAAACGTAAAGGTGTTTTCTAATCTCACTCCTTTTTCTGTAGTTTTTAAAGAGCACATTTGGTTATGTGCATCATGTTCAAAAAACAAGAGATACTCTTTATCTACTGCATTCTTCAAAAATACTTCTTTTTCTGTTAAAGTTACTAGTGGTCTAGTGTCATAACCCATTACGTATGGCAAAGGCAAATGACCAACTGTAGCGATTAAATCTGCCGTAAATACAAGAGTTTTTCCTTGATAATTTATGTGTGGAAGCATTTGTTTTTCAGTATGACCATCAACAAACAGTATTCCAAAACCTAATTCAGATTCTTTTAGGAAAGAAGTTTCTCCACGTTCTATAAATTTTAATTGGCCACTTTCTTGCATTGGCAATAAGTTTTCTTTTAAGAAAGATGCTTTTTCCCTCACGTTAGGTTGGGTGGCCCATTTCCAATGTTCTTCATTTGTCCAGAAGGTCGCATTTTTAAATGCGGGCTCATAACCTGTATGGTCTTTGTTCCATTGCACACTTCCGCCACAATGGTCAAAATGTAAATGGGTCATAAAAACATCGGTAATATCATCTCTATGAAAACCAGCTTTTTTTAGAGAATTATCTAAGGTATAGTCTCCCCATTGGTAATAGTAATTAAAAAATTTTTCGGACTGTTTGTTGCCCATTCCGGTATCAATCAATATTAATTTTTCTCCATCTTCAATTAATAAACATCTGGCAGCTATATCTATCATATTATTAGCATCTGCAGGATTTGTTCTTTGCCAGATTGTTTTGGGAACAACGCCAAACATTGCACCACCATCTAATTTAAAATTACCAGTTTCTATAGGGTGTAGTTTCATAAAAAAATGAATTTTTGCAAAATAAGAAATATAGAAAGTAAATTAAGAATTAGAAGGTTTTATTGGGTGTTTTTTAACAGCTTAAGGTTATTTACTCGATAATCAAGATTTAAATGCTCCGACGCTTGCGTCGAAACCAATACTAATTTTTCTTAATACCTCGTGGGCTTGCCCCGAGGTAGTTTACTATAAGCAATAGCATTATTTAAAATATGATTGCTTGTTTTCATTGTATTTTATGGTTCTTTGTTTTGGAAAGTATTCCTTAATTTTACACTCTTTTTTACTAACAGAAAGTAAAATTATTTTTGGCAGTTAAATAATAGGTAACACTTATTGTTTTGTAAAAACCCCCAACCAATTAATGGATAAAAGCATATAGAAAATATAGTGTTAAATAAATATATTTGTTTTACACGCTTAAATGTTTAGAACAAGTAAAATAATACATTATTTAGGAATTAAAGTCCTGTAAAAACACATAATTAAAATAAAAAAACTAAATTTCTAAAAATTTAATTTATGGTAGAATTAGCGGGTATTGTTATTTTGGGAATATTAGCGCAGTGGGTTGCTTGGAGGCTAAAATTACCAGCTATTTTACCGTTAATACTTATAGGACTACTAGTTGGCCCTGTTTCCACATTATATACAGAAGACGGGTTAAAGTTAATAGAACCTATTTGGAATGGTACAAAAGGTCTTTTCCCTGGAGAGAGTTTATATTATTTTGTTTCCTTAGCTATTAGTATTATTCTTTTTGAAGGGGGGTTAACCTTAAAAAGGTCCGAAATTAAAAACGTAGGCCCTGTTATAACAAAGCTAATTACGCTTGGTTCTGTAGTTACTTTTTTTGGAGCAGGTTTAGCAGCTCATTATATTTTTAATCTAAGTTGGCAAGTATCATTTCTTTTTTCTGGACTTATTATTGTTACAGGACCTACAGTAATTACACCAATACTTAGAAATATTCCTTTAAAGAAAGACGTGTCGGCAGTTCTTAAATGGGAAGGAATATTAATAGACCCTATTGGAGCTTTAGTAGCTGTTTTAGTTTATGAGTTTATAGTAGTAGGAGAAGGACAAGCTTTTACGCAAACAGCATTAATAGAGTTTGGAAAAATATTGTTATTTGGAGCAACCTTTGGTTTCACTTTTGCTCATGGCTTAGTTGTTTCTATTAAGCAAAAATTTATTCCTCATTATCTTCTTAATGTAGTGTCTTTATCAACGGTGCTTTTGGTTTTTGTTGTTTCCGATATTTTTGCTCATGAATCTGGTTTACTTGCGGTAGTTGTTATGGGAATGGTAATAGGCAATAACAACTTACCAAACCTTAAAGAGCTGTTATATTTTAAAGAGTCTTTAAGTGTAATTTTAATATCTATATTATTTATTCTATTAGCTGCGAATATTAATATCTCGGATATGGAATTAATTTTAAACTGGAAAACACTTGCACTTTTTGCTGTAATAGTATTTCTTATAAGGCCAATAGGAGTTTTTTTAAGCACGCAAGGTTCTAATTTAAAAATGAATGAAAAGCTATTTATTGGTTGGGTAGGACCAAGGGGAATTGTGGCAGCTGGTATAGCTTCATTATTTGGGTCTAAATTAATAGCAAGAGGAGAGCCTGGAGCAGAATACATTACACCACTTGTTTTTATGATTGTTTTAGGTACGGTTTTACTTAACGCTACTACTGCTAGGTTATTTGCAAAATTAATAGGTGTGTTTTTAGTAAAGTCTGAAGGAATATTAATTATAGGAGCTTCTAAGGTTTCTAGATTAATAGGACAATATTTAGCTAAAAACAATAGACATGTGGTACTTATAGATAATAACAAGACCAATGTAGATAAAGCAAGAAAACTAGGTTTAGAAGCAATAGAAGCTAATATTTTTTCGGATACATTAGAAGATAATATAGAGTTAAATGATATGGGGTATTTAATGGCTCTTACAGGTAATTCTGAAATTAATAAAGTTGCTATAGATAAGTTTAAAGACCAATTTGGAGAGAATGGTGCTTTTAGAATTGTAAACACAGAGGAAATGAATGAAGCAGAAAATAACCCTAGAGAAGGCCTTTTTTCCCATTCCGATGATTTTATTAAATTAACAGAAGCAGCAAGAAAATATCCTAATATAAATGAAATAGAAATAGAAAGTCCTGAGCATTATATAAAACTAATAGAGATTACGAAAATAGACGAGCATATAGTGCCCATTTTTATAAAAAATTTAGAGGATACTATTGAGATTATATCCTTTTATGGCAAAGAAAAAGAAGCAATTACAAAAGGCTATAAATTAGTATATCTAGGGAAACAAATTTCTTTATAAGTCTAAGAAAAAGGTTTTGCTTTATTTATAGTAACGGTAATGTCTTCTTCTTTAATAGGATAGTTTTCTCCAGCTATCATTTCAAAAAAATGAACAGAAGATTCTCTTTTTATTTTTTTGATTAACATAGACTCATCTATGTCTCCACTTTCTTGTCTCCAAGTAAAAATAGAGTTTTCCTCTACTTGAATAATGCTGTGTTTAGCAGTATATAGTGCAATATATAATGTCATTTATTGGGGAAATTTTGGAAAACAAAAATAGGAAGAATTACTAGTATTTTTTATAGGTGTTCCTAAATTATTTTTAATAATACGATTTAGGAGAAATATTACTTCTTTTATGAAACTATAGCTTAATAAAAAAGGCCTTAGAAACTCTAAGACCTTATTTGTTTAATCATTTAGCTTTAATACAGCCATAAATGCTTCTTGGGGCACTTCTACATTACCTACTTGGCGCATACGTTTTTTACCTTTTTTCTGCTTCTCTAAAAGTTTACGTTTACGAGAAATATCACCACCATAACATTTTGCAGTAACATCTTTACGTAATGCTTTTGTAGTTTCTCTAGATATTATTTTGGCTCCAATAGCAGCCTGTATTGGAATATCAAACTGTTGTCTTGGTATAAGCTCTTTTAGTTTTTCACACATTTTTTTACCAATAGTAACCGCATTATCTGCGTGTATAAGGGCAGATAAAGCATCTACAGGTTGTGCGTTTAATAAAATATCTACACGTACTAATTTAGAAGTACGCATGCCTATAGGAGCGTAATCAAAAGAAGCGTACCCTTTAGAAACTGTTTTTAAACGGTCATAAAAATCAAAAACAATTTCGGCTAAAGGCATATCAAAATTAAGCTCTACTCTTTCTGTTGTTAAATAGGTTTGGTTCGTAATTTGCCCTCTTTTTTCAATACAAAGAGACATTACATTACCAACAAAATCAGACTTTGTAATTATTGTAGCTTTAATATATGGTTCTTCTACACGATCAATACTTGAAGGGTCAGGTAAATCTGTAGGGTTATTTACAATTAAAGCTTCTTCTGGATCTTTACGTGTATATGCATGGTAACTAACGTTTGGTACTGTGGTAATAACGGTCATATTAAACTCACGCTCTAAACGTTCTTGAATAATCTCCATATGTAGCATTCCTAAGAACCCACAACGAAAACCAAAACCAAGAGCAGCACTACTTTCCGGTGCAAAAACCAAGGAAGCATCATTAAGCTGCAATTTTTCCATAGATGCACGTAGTTCTTCAAATTCATCAGTATCTACAGGGTAAATACCAGCAAATACCATTGGTTTTACATCTTCAAAACCATCAATTGCATTTTTTGTTGGGTTTGCAGCATCGGTAATAGTATCTCCTACTTTTACTTCGCGAGCATCTTTTATTCCAGTAATTAAGTACCCAACATCACCGGCTTTAATGGTTTTTTTAATTTCTTGCGTAAGTTTTAATGTGCCTACCTCATCTGCAAAATAATCTTTATTAGTAGCAACAAACTTAATTTTTTGCCCTTTTTTAATTTCGCCATTAATAACTCTAAAATAAGTTTCTACTCCTCTAAAAGGATTGTAAACAGAGTCAAAAACTAAAGCTTGTAATGGTTCGTCTGGATTTCCTTTTGGCGCAGGAATACGCTCTATAATTGCGGTTAAAATTTCTTCTATACCAATACCAGTTTTTGCACTTGCAGGAATAACCTCTTCTCCATCACAACCTAAAAGGTCTACAATATCATCGGTTACTTCTTCTGGGTTTGCACTTGGTAAATCTACTTTATTAAGTACCGGTATAATTTCTAAATCGTTCTCTAATGCTAAATATAAATTGGAAATAGTCTGTGCTTGTATACTTTGCGCAGCGTCTACCACTAAAAGAGCTCCCTCACAAGCAGCAATAGATCTAGAAACTTCATATGAAAAATCTACGTGACCAGGAGTATCAATTAAATTAAGAATATATTCCTCTCCTTTATAAGTGTACTCCATTTGTATGGCATGACTTTTAATAGTAATACCACGTTCTCTTTCCAAATCCATGCTGTCAAGTAATTGCTCTTTTTTTTCTCGATCAGTGACAGACCCCGTAAAATCTAATAACCGATCTGCCAAAGTACTTTTACCGTGATCAATATGAGCAATGATACAGAAATTTCTAATATTTTTCATAGGAACAAAATGAGCAATTATATTTCTTTATTACCGTAGTATACGGTATTTAAAAGCAATTGCAAATATAGCTTAATTTAAGTACTGATATATATGCATTTTATAGAAAATAGAAACTGGGTTTAAGATTTATTATGGAAAAACCCTCTTTTTCTTATTTTATATTATTGTTTTTACAAAGCCACACAAATCGTAAGTTTATTCTTATTTATATTTAATATATTTACTGCATAGCTAAATCTTATATGAATAAAAATTACCTACTCTTTTTATGGTCTTTTTTTATTTCTTTTATTGTTTCCGCTCAGGAATTTTCTGTTTCAGGAAAGATTGTTGATGGTGTTCAGAATCCAATTTCTTATGCTACCGTTGTAGTAAGATCATTAGATTCGGTACTTTTAAAAGGCACTTCTACTAATGAAGACGGAAGTTTTACAATAGAAAAATTAAAAAAAGGAAAGTATTACATCTCTGCAAGTTATATAGGAAATTATTCGTCCTTTATTGCGATTAACATGGATTCTAATATTGTTATTGATCCAATTATAATACCTCTAATAGAACAAAATCTAGATGAGGTTATTGTTACACTACAAAAACCTAGATTGGAAAGACAAGCAGATAGATTGGTTTATAACATTGCTAATACTGCTTTAACAGATTCAGATGTTTGGGATGTTCTTAAGAAAACACCGTCGGTACTTATTTCTGGGGATAAAATACAAATTAAGGGAGAAGATAAAATAGGGGTAATGATTAATGGTCGTAAAATTAATTTACCAAAAGAAGATATTTTTAATTTTTTATCTGGAACTAGTGCAAGTAATGTAGAATCTATAGAGGTAATTACCAATCCGCCATTAAAATATAGTGCAGAGGGAGGAATGCTTATTAATATTGTAATGCGAAAAAAATTATCTGAAGGGTATAATGGTGCAATATACGGGACTTATAAACAAGGAGTTTTTGCCAAAAACACTTTAGGTACAGACCATTATTTTAAGGGAAATAAAACAGATTTTTCTATAAACTATGCCCTTACTAAAGATAAAAAAACAACCAAATTCACAGATATTACTAATTTTTTTGAGAATGATATCCCGAATTCTATTTGGACTGCTAACCAAGAAAGTATTCACAAACAAAACAAGCATTTAATAAGCCTATATTTTGATTATTATTTAAATGATAAAAACCATATAAGTCTTTATAGCCTTAATACTATAACACCAAAAGAGGACAGATTTGTTGCCTCTAAAACGAGAATAGAAGAAGAGGGTGATAATTCTAGTTTTAACACTTTTATACCCGGTAATCAGAATAAGCTAAATACCTCTTATTATTTAGATTGGATACATAAATTAAGAAAAAAAGGAGAAGAAATTTCTTTTGGTTCTCATTATACATTTTATGATGCAACTATAAACCAAAACTTAAGCACAATTTTTTTTAATTCTGAAGAAGAACTAATAGGAGAAAACAATTTTAATACAGACTTTTTTCAAAAAATAAATTTATACAATGCACAAATAGATTACATAACTCCAATAGGAAAAAAAGCAGGCATAGAAGCAGGTATACGCTATGCAGGAATAGAATCTAAAAACACCATTAAACAAGAGGGTTTTGATAGAAACCAACCAGGAATAAACCCTACAGAAGATGGTACCTTTAGTTATGATGAAGATATTTTTGCTGCATATTCTAGTTTTAATACAAAATGGAGTAACTTTAAATTAAATACCGGTTTGCGTGCAGAATATACCGAAACTATAGGCTTTTTAAATACCACTGGTATTAAAAACAAGAAAAGTTATTTAGAACTATTCCCTTCCTTTTCTTTAAATTATTTGCTTAGTAAAAAGAATAATTTAAGACTTTATTACTACAGAAGAATTAATAGACCCAGGTATAATAAAATTAACCCTTTTCAATATTTTCAAAATAATAATTCTGTAATAGAAGGGAATCCAAATTTACTACCTGCAACAAGAAACTATTTGGCTTTAGAATATGTTTATGATAAAACATATGCCGTTGAGGTTTTTTACAGAAATGAAAAAAACCAATACAGAGAGCAAGTTTTCCAGGACAATGACTCTAATTTATTACGCTATTTAAGTTATAATATTAATAGTAATATTTCTTATGGGATAGATGTATCTTTTAATAAAAACATTACATCTTATTGGGATACTTATGTATTGTTTTCTGTTATGAATAAAGAAAATGAATTTATAGATTTTGGTTCTAATGAATTAATAGAAAATAGTTTGCCGTATTATGTTGCAAGGTTTAGAAACAGTTTTACCCTTTTAACAGATAAAAGCTTAATGGCCGACGTTAATTTTAGGTATTATTCCCCATTAATTTTGGGTAATAATAGGTATTCATCTATAAATAGTCTAGATATAGATTTACGAAAAACACTATGGAATAAAAAAGCTAGTATTTCCTTAGGAGTTTCAGACATTTTTAGACAAAGTAATGATTTTAGCTCTAGAATCTATGCAGACCAAAATAATACTACCTATACAAGAAGAGAGAATAGGCTTTTTAAATTTTCTTTTAGATATAAGTTTGGTAATGAAAAAATTAAAAGTAATAAAAAGACTAAACGTAATGCAGAGCGAGGAAGAATATAATACTAAAATCCTCCCATTAATCCACCACAAACACCTAAACTTACTAATAAGTAAACACCTGCCAAGATAAAAAATACTTTACCAGCTTTTAGCTTTCCATTACCTCTTAAAATAAACCCTATTATTAATAATAAGATTGCTGGCCCAAACATTAAGGCAAAAAGAAATGTAACTAATCCATCTAAATTACCAACTTCTAAGGGTAGAATTAAATTCATAATATTTCGTTTTGTAGTTCTTTTAAGCGTTTTAATTTATCATCTCTATAAAAAAGGTTCATAGTTTCAAACGGTATAATTTTATAGTCTTTATTAACAATATGAACACAAGATTTTTTAATGGCACGAACATCAAAATTATGTGCATCAATAAACTGCATAATTATAATTCTAAAAAGATTATCATAGCCTAAATTAGGAGCATCTATTTCTGGTAAACAACACATAATGCTTTTTAAATTTTCTTCTGCTTTTTCTACAGAATTTCCAGTACTAAAAAGGTCTATCATTTTACCATGTAGCTCAGGGTCTTGCTCATAAATTATGGTGTTTTTACCTTCATTTAACAAATCTTCGGGGTTTATATACCTTGTTAAAGGACTTACCTCATTACCAACTTTTAAGGCATATGCCATTACTAACGCATCTGGATTGCAAGGTACAGGTATTAAATCATCTGGTTCAAAAATTGGGGATTGCTCTAAAATTTTTCTTCGAACTTCGGTTAGGGTTATTCTATTTTCATCTGCTTCAAAATTATCTAACCTACCAGCTATTTGTATGGGCTGAAAAGTAACCCCACGCACACATTTTTGTTGCAGAGCAAAATCAATTGTTTTACCCATTTCATGGTCGTTAAGTCCTTTCTGCAAGGTAACTACAAGTGTTGTAGAGAGGTTTAATTTATTTAAGTGTTCTAAGGCTTTTAATCTTGTTTCTGCTAAGTCTGCACCACGTAAGGTTTGTAAAACGGTATTCTCTAAAGAATCAAACTGAAGGTAAATTTCAAAATCTGGCATATAGGTCGCTAAGCGCTTTGCAAATTTAAAATCTTTGGCAATTTTAATTCCATTGGTGTTTAGCATTAAATGCCTTATAGGAAGTGTTTTTGCATACTCTAAAATTTCAAAAAATTGAGGATGTATCGTAGGCTCCCCACCACTAAGTTGTACTACATCTGGTTCTCCTTCATTTTTTACAATAACATCGAGCATTTTTTTTACTTCTTCCAAAGTTCTATGTCTACCATAACTTGGAGATGAAGAAGCATAACAAGTGGGGCAGGTTAAATTACAACGATCCGTAAGTTCTACAACGGTAAGGCATGAGTGTTGCTCATGATCTGGGCAAAGACCACAATCATAAGGGCAGCCATAATGTGTTTTGGTATTAAAAGTTTTTGGATATTCTGAAACCTTGTTATAGTTTCTTATGTTTTTATAGTACTCTATATCATCTGCTATTAAAACTTTGGAATTACCGTGCTCCTTGCAGTTTTTAAGCATATATACCTTATCGTTTTCAAAAACAATTTTGGCATCTACTCTTCGTAAACATTCTGGGCAAAGACTTAAAGTAAAATCGTAATAGGTATAATTTCTTGTAGGCATAAAATAGTTATTTAAAAGAGAGTATGCGCTTTATAGTCTTAGCGTAATAGAACATACAAATTATGCATAAATATTGAATGGTACTTAGGCCTAGTACTAAAAAAGAGTTTGGTTTTAGAAATTCTATGCAGAACCTAAAAATAAAATAGCTAATCATAAAGATTTTGAAAAGCATTCCATTTTCTAACGTATTCTTTTTAATAAGGTTTTTTAAAAAGGCCAATAGGAAAATTAGAAATACTATTTCATATAACGCTATGGGGTGTCTTAAATATTCATCACCCAAATACATTCCAAGAAAACTATTAGTAACAATACCATAAGTAAATTCATTGGTGCCTGCTAAAAAACAACCTAAACGACCAATGATAAGCCCTACAATAATGGGTAATGTAAAAAGGTCTCCAGAAGAGGTTTTTTCGCCTATATATTTTTTAATCAACTCTACCCCTAAAAGGCCACCAAATAGGCCACCCATAATTGTTTTATTGTTTAGAATAGAAAGCCACCCTTGGTTATAATGTAGTACAGGGTTTTCAAAAAAAGCAACAAACCTAGATAAGAATAAAGCTCCAAAAATAGCACCAATAATTATTGATAAGCGGTTTGTAGACGATATTAAATCGGAGTTTTTTTTGCGTAAAAAACGGTAGTATTGAAAGCCAATAAAAAAAGCTAAATACTCTAAGATTAGGTGCACATTAATCTTTATTCCAAAGAGAATAGGTTCATACGGAATAGAAAAGCTTAAAAACATAAATCTAAGATAGTAGCATTTTCTGTTTTTACAGCTACTGGAATAGTAGTAAATTTGTACCATGCCAAAAATTGGAGACATACAATTACCAGATTTCCCGTTATTACTTGCACCTATGGAAGATGTAAGTGACCCACCTTTTAGAGCTTTGTGTAAGGAACAAGGAGCAGATGTGGTTTATACCGAGTTTATTTCTTCGGAAGGACTAATTCGTGATGCTGCAAAAAGTGTAATGAAGTTAGATATTTATGAAAAAGAACGCCCAGTAGGGATTCAAATATTTGGCGCTAATTTAGATACTATGCTACGCTCTGTAGAGATAGTAGAAAAATCTAACCCAGATATTATAGATATTAACTTTGGTTGTCCTGTAAAAAAAGTAGTTAGTAAAGGAGCTGGAGCAGGAATTTTAAAAGACATAGATTTAATGGTGTCTTTAACCAAAGCAATGGTAGAACATACCAAGCTGCCTATTACGGTAAAAACCAGATTAGGGTGGGATGAGAGTTCTATTAAAATTGTTGAGGTTGCAGAACGCATACAAGATGTTGGCTGTAAAGCTATAGCCATTCATGGTAGAACTAGAGCGCAGTTGTATAAAGGAGATGCGGATTGGAAACCTATTGCCGAGGTAAAAAATAACCAAAGAATGCATATTCCTGTATTTGGAAATGGTGATGTAAACACCCCAGAAGCTGCTGTAAAAATGCGTGATGAATATGGTTTAGATGGGGCAATGATTGGGCGAGCAAGCATTGGGTATCCTTGGTTTTTTAAAGAAGTAAAACACTTTATAAATACAGGAACGCATTTAGAACCACCAACTATGGAAGAACGTGTTACAGCCGCACGTAGGCATTTACAAATGTCTATAGATTGGAAGGGCGAAAAATTGGGTGTTTTTGAAACCAGAAGACACTACACAAATTACTTTAAGGGCATTCCAGACTTTAAAGAATATAGAATGAAAATGGTTACTAGTGATGCTTCTAAAGATGTCTTTGCTACTTTTGATGCCGTTCTAGAAAAATTTGGAAATTATCAGTTTCGTAGATAGATTATTGGCTATTGGCTATTGGCTATTGGCTTTTAGGTGTTGTATGCAAAAGTCTAACGTATTAAGTTGTAAGTACGGAGTATCAAGTTTTTTTTAATTTACTCGTTACTCATTTTAAGCAGTAATTAATTTTTTAGAAATTCTTCTACTGGCAACTAAAGAAGCCAATACTCCTAACACAATAATTGTTGCTAAAACTATTAGTACGTTACTAAAGTTATATTGAACGGGATACGATAAGGTTGGGGTAATTTTTAACCATCCAAAAGCTAACTGCGAACCAATTAATAAAGAGCCTAAAAGAACACCAATAAAACCACCTAAACTAGTTACTAAAACACCTTGTAAAAAGTAAATTTCTCTAAGCTCGCTTATGGTGGTTCCTAAATTATAAAGAGTTTTAGAGTTTTGTTGTTTATCAAGAATCATCATTATTATAGCACCAACAACATTAAAAAGAGCAATAATTAAAACCAATGTAAAAATAAGGTAGGTAGCTAAGTTTTCGGTATTTAGCATTCTGTAAAGCGTACTGTTTAATTCTTTTCTGTTTTTAATATTAACTGCTGGTAAGACAACGGCTATTTTCTTTTTTAAATCATTTAAAGTAGCAGCGTCCGAAATTTTAAAATTTATGCCAGATACTTGCGTATTTTCTTTTTCTAGTAAGGTTTGTACTAATGGTAAATCTGCAAAAACATACTTTTTGTCAATATTTTCTTCAATAACATATACGCCACTCATGATTAAAGCAAGCTCATTATAAGGTTTAGCCTTAAGCGTTAGTTGCGATGTATTTCCTTTTCCAGGCTTTGGAGCTAGAATAACCAAAGGGTTTCTATATTGGTTAATGGTAAGCCCTAATAAATTTGCAATACCAATACCAGTAACACCCTGTTTAAAGTTAATAGCCCAATCTCCGTATTGTACAGTACTATCAATACCTGTTACTTTAATGTAATTAGAATCTACCCCTTTTATATAAGCAATATGGTTTTTTTGTCGGTGCGATAAATAAACTTTCTCTTCTATTTCTTTAGAATAAGATGTTATTCCTTTAATTTTTAAAAGTTGCTCCTCTTGTTCTGGGGTAATAGAAAAGAATTTTCCCGTTTGCGGTAAGGCTTTTAAGTCTGGATCAATAGTGTTAGTATACGAAAGACTAAACTCTTTTAAACCAGCAAAACCAGATAAAACAATAAAAAGGGCTGCAGAACCAACAACAATTACAAAAAAAGTAATGAAATTTATAATATTCACTGCATTTTGACTGCTTTTAGAAAACAGGTATCTTTTTGCAATGTATAGAGGAAAGCCCAATGTTTAGTATTTTTTTCTTTTGTCTAAAAGGTCTCTATTCTCAATAGGATTTTCTTCTCCTTTTAGAGAATCTTCTATTTTTTCTATATAATCTAAAGAATCATCTAAATAAAATAACAGTTCAGGAACTCTACGCAATTGATTTTTAGTTCGTTGCGAAAGCTCATGTTTTATAAGTGGTTGGTTAGACTGTATTCCTTTTAAAAGTTCTTCTGCACCTTTATTAGGAAAAATACTAACGTATACTTTAGCAATAGATAAATCTGTAGTTATGTTAACTTTAGACACAGAGATTAAGGTGCCTTTAAGTCCGCCATCTATTGCAGCACGCTGTAAAATATCTACAATATCTTTTTGTATTACTCCGGCTATTTTTTTCTGTCTTTGCGTTTCCATACCACAAAAGTACGCAGAATATTGAGTAATTTAGTTTTTACGTATATTCATATCTAAAAATAGTAACATTTTGAAGAAAATAGAACATATTGGTATAGCTGTAAATAGTATAGAAACATCTAATATTTTGTTTGAAAAACTATTGGGAACCCCTTGTTATAAGGAAGAAGAAGTAGCATCTGAGGGAGTTAAAACTTCTTTTTTTATGACAGGGCCAAATAAGATTGAATTGTTAGAGGCAACAAAGGAAGATAGCCCTATAGCAAAATTTTTAGCCAAAAAAGGGGAAGGCATACACCATATTGCTTTTGAGGTACAAGATATTGTTGCAGAAATAGCACGTTTAAAGGAAGAAGGCTTTACTATTTTAAACGAAATTCCTAAAAAAGGAGCTGATAATAAACTAGTTGCCTTTGTACATCCTAAAACTACAAATGGTGTATTAATAGAATTGTGTCAAGAAATAGTATAGAAGCGCCGAATTTCCTTGCACCATAATAAAATAAGTAGTAATATTGCAACCGCATTTTGCGGGTCCTATAGCTCAGCTGGTTAGAGCACCTGACTCATAATCAGGGGGTCCATGGTTCGAGCCCATGTGGGACCACAAGTAAAACAAAACCCTTACAGAAATGTAAGGGTTTTTTGTTTCTTTAAGATGTCCCGTCCTGAAATAGCGATACACTAAAATTTTAGTGTAATGAAAACACCCGTAAAGATTGGTTATGTAAAAAG
>NZ_CANMBB010000011.1 GCF_947495965.1 uncultured Maribacter sp. | reverse complement strand
GTAAAGAAGAAGCATCATTATCTAACATTCCTTCCAGAGTAATGTCTATATAATTCCCAATACCAAACTCCCATGAGGTACCTTCATAAGAACCATTTTGGAAAAATGTTGCTACTGTTGGAACAATAATCTCATATACTTTTACAGAAGATAGCTTGTCATTAAAATTAGATGTACCTAAAAAGGAAGAATTGTCTTTCAACACAATCATTTCTCCTTCAAAATTCTTTTCCGAATATAATTCTACTACATATCCTGGTTCTATCTGTAACGAAGAGATATCATTCTCAGTAATTCTTTCTAAGGTAATATCTGGATAGTCGCCAACAAATACCTCCCAAGAAAACCCATCGTATCCACCATGCTGAAAAAGTGTTAAAACAGGATCAATAATTATTTCACCTTCAATAGCAGAGACATTTATTCCAATATTGAACTGATAACTTCTTTCTAAATGTTCAACAATTGTATTTCCCTGAGGAATAAAACCCATTACCAAATGAGGATTTGAATCAACATTGGCTTTGAAAGATTGCCATATATCATCTGTAATTCCAGTTGTTATAGCAGGTATTACACTATTGCCAGCAACTGACCCGGAACCATCAGGGTAACTATCCATAAATCCTGGAGCAATGCTCTCTCCAGGCTGCAAAACTACAGCGTCATTAGAGTGGTTACTAAAATTAAAAGTATTAGTACCTGTTGCATACTCTAAGGAAGTTCTTGTTTGACCAATAGCAATCACCTTAAAGTCATTTTCTCCTTGAACTTTAACAACAAATGGAGTTACGGGGTTTCCTAACCTATTTATATAAAAAGAGAAATCTTCAAGACAAATACTTATTGCTTCCTCACTATTATTTGTATAAGAACCTGTTCTATTAACATTGATAATTGGGCTATGAGCATCAAGAAAATCACCGTTAGCTAAATTACTAAAACCTAATAAATTTGGGTTTCCATTTTCACAATTACCATCTAAACTATTAATCCAAGCTTCTAAAAGCTGTACTGCCTCTTTATCTACTCTACCTTTAGCGAGGGGCGGCATCATGTTAGAGGGGTTTAAAGAATTTAATCTATGATGAACATTGGATTTTGATACATCTCCTGGGGCTATCGCAACTCCACCTCCGGTTAAATCTTCAATAATAGCGCCATTAATTAGCTCTTGTTCTGAAAGTATTGTGCTAAAACGCATATCAAAACCTGCTCTTGTATTACCTGGTAAGTGACAATATGCGCAATTAGAATCAAAATACGACCTTACTCTAGTTTCCAATGGCTTACTATTATCATCTATACTAACTAATGTCGATACATTATCAGTATTCACCTCAGGGATAAATCCTAAATGCGCTAATGTCTCTAATTGATTAGCTTTTATACCTGTATATGGGTAAAGAAATTCTTTATTCAATTGTCTAGTATTAAAACCTAACACCCAACCTGCAGAGGAATTATGACATTGTACACAGGTATTTGAAGCGGGGTATTCATAACCAAATGTGTCTCCATCAATTGTAATATTTTCATTATCTCCAAGAAGCAATAAATCTGCCTCCAAACCATTTGAACGCCATTTATAGGTGCTTCCAAACCATTCTCCATCCGTACCTAAAACCCAAAGTCTAGTTTCTAATTTTGTGCCATTTGGATTATTAAATTGTTTAATAAAAGTTGTCCCTATTGGGAAAGTCCAACTACCTTCTTCAGTATACCCAATTTGCTCCTCTCCAGAATCCACTACACCATCTTGTGGGATAGAAACCCAACGGTACTTATCTGTCCCAGAAGACCAGAGAGGATTGTTAACATCGTAAGGGATTACACCTGGAGTTGGGGTCATATTTAACAAGTCTGAAAAAATACCTGTTTCTGATAAAAGTAAAGGTAGAGTCTCATTACTATTGTCTCCAGTATTTACTATTTTAAAAATCTTTCCTCCACCGGCAACACCATTTGATAATTTAAGAATCATAATCTCATTATCATGATTATACCCTAATGAAGAAATACCATTAAAAACAGATCCACCTATATTACCAATAGCTTCTACACCACCATTGGAATTACCTCCAGTGTGCGTCAATGCATAGACTAATCCATTAGCATTATCGCCAAATATATATTTTCCGTATAATTCTGGTATCTCTGACCCACGATAAATATAGCCACCAATGACAGCACTACCAACAGATCCATCATAAGCATAAAGTGGCTCTCTCTCTTCTCCATATATTGGATTAGGATAATTCGTAAAATTACGATAACCTTCATCAAGACCTTCTTTAAAATTCCATTGAAAGTTAAGCCCTGGCGCATCCATAATGTTTATTTCTTCCCATATAGATGACCCAACATCCCCTATCCAAAAATTGTTGGTAGGAGCGTCATATGACATACGAAAAGGCTGTCGAAGACCTATAGCATAAAATTCTTCTAAAAATTCACCTGTTCCAGTAACCCATGGGTTATCATTAGGAATATAATAGCCTTGTGTATAGGATTGATCTACATTGGTAGGGGTATTAGTATTACTTGGTTGTCTTTCAATAGGGTGACTTATAGAGCCTCCTCTCATATCAACATCGATTCGCCAAACACCACTTCTAAAACGATCGTTAAGTATTTGAGTATGGAGAGTAGCATCTTCGCCAAAAGATCCTTCATCTCCTACAGAAACATATAAAAAACCATCCCCTCCAAAGGTTAGTCCGCTACCATCATGACCTTTATGCGTGTCATATTGATTAATCATAATGAGCTCGCTATCTGGATCAAAGCTATTGCCAGTCCATGTAAATCTACTTAATCTATCATAATAAGGTTCTGTCCAATCCGAGTCTTCATTCTCGGTTTTGTGTACATAATAAACATAGATATAATCTTTTCCTAGACCTTGGCCAAAATTAGGATGAAAAACTACATTTTGAAATCCACCATGTTTTTGCCCTGTATCACCAGAATAAGAATAATACCAGCAACGGTCTTGAATGTCCATTACTAGATTTCGTTCTGATTCTGTTGCATTTTCATTATCGGGTATGGTATAAAATCTACCGTCCATTTCTACTACTAAGAGGTTACTTGAACCAGGAAATGGTAGAAGAGCCTGCGGTGATTCCCATTCGATATCAGTATAAATCTCTACCAAATCAATATCTTGAGTAGGTTTTATTGTTGGAAGATTATTGTTCATGAAAGGGTCAATAGCTTCTATAGAATCTATACCTGGTTGAAATAAAATAACTACTTTAAAACTTAAAAATGCGAGTGGTAAGAGAAACAGTGACCATGTTTTCTTTCCCCTAAATAAAGATGTTTTCATAATGTGGTTTGATTTTTGATATTTTAACGAAATGTCGATATGATACTAGGGGAGAACCATTCTATATTTTTACAATGAAGGGTTTTAACTTGCTTAAAAAGCAAATAGCTATAAACATAATTTTTTTCGTTAAACTAAAATAGTTTTAGAAATAAAATATATTGTTTTTTGTCGATGAAGTACATAAAAACAAGGTAAAGTGTAGGTTATGTAATAAAATAATTGTTGTATTAATTGATGCTTAAAACATTATTTTTTTAATAAAAACATAATGTGTTGTAGATAATAATTTGGGTCTTACTGTATTTTTAATATTAAAGAATTTTTACACTTTTACATAGGAAGATATTCCTTAGTTTATTTTTACACTTAAAATTATTTAATAGGCTCTTTCTTCTCCACGAATAGCATTAGTTACAGTGTTAAAAATAATTTTTATATCTAATGATATAGACCATTTTTCCATATAAAATATATCGTAACGAACCCTATTAACTATATCTGATTTATTTATTATTTCTCCACGGTATCCTTTAATTTGAGCTAATCCAGTAATACCAGGTTTTAAAAAGTGGCGTACTAAGTACTTATCTACTGAAGTTTCGTATTGTTCTGTATGTAAATGCATATGAGGTCTAGGGCCTACTACACTCATATCTCCTTTTAAAACATTGAAAAATTGTGGTAGCTCATCTATACTAGTTTTTCTTAAAATACGGCCTAGTTTAGTTATACGCATATCATTTTTAGTAGCCATTAGAGTGTCACTTTCTTTACTCTTCGTCATAGACCTAAATTTATAACAGTTAAATGTTTTTTTATTTACTCCATGTCTTTTTTGTGAAAAAAAGACAGGTCCTTTAGAGTCAAACTTCATTAAAATCCATATTAATAGAGTCAACCAAGAGAGTACAAATACTATAGCAAAACTAGAAAAAATAATATCGAATGTACGTTTAACAATATTAGCGTATTCTAGTTCTAATGGAGAGGCACGTAAGTTTAATACGGGAACAGATCCATACAATTCTATAGACATAGCTCTTGTAAATAGCTCTTTATTATCCGGAACAATTTTAATTTTTTTTAAGCTATTGTCTGCAATTCTCATTAGCTCTTGGATTTCTTTTTTAGATAACCTAGAGGCAATACAATATACTTCATCTACATTATTTTCGAATATATAAGAGTAAGAATCTTTAATTGGCCCTAAGTAAGTTGGACTTATGGAGTTGGAATTATCAAAAAAACCCATATAACGATATCCATGAATCGTTTCGTCAAAAATTTGACGTATTTTCTTTAAATTTTTATCACGTCCAATTACAACCACTCTAACTGGTTTGCTTAGCTCATTTCTTCGGTATATGTTTCTTGCAAAATAAAAGAGAATTCTAAATAATGTTATTAATAGGCATATGAGTAAATACACCAAAATTAAATACCCAAGTTGATATGGACGTATTCCTAAAAAAGTAAATGAGGTGAAATATGCTAAACCATAAATTAGGAAAAGAGTAAAAAAATTTCGAAAGTTTGTAAGAAATCCACCTTTTCTTGCTATAAGATAAAAATTTGTTAGATACGTAATAATAACCCAAGTTATATTATAATAAAGTACACTATATCCATGATTATATGTTTTAGGTATTAATAAATATAAAATGGTGTTTATTATTATTATATGAAATATAAAAGATATTGGAATAACGAAATAGGACTTTTTCATTTTTAATAAAAAATTGTAAGCTTAAGGTAGGGATTTTTTACAAAAGTTTACTTAATGTACCAATCATATACTTTTTGAATACCCTCTTTTAATTCTATTTTGTGTTTCCAACCTAGGTGATGTAATTTAGAAGGATCTGTAAGTTTTTTGATGGTTCCATCTGGTTTGTCTGTATTAAAATATAGTTTTCCTTTGAACCCAATAGATTCTTTAATTAGCTCTGCTAAATCTTTAATAGAAATATCTACACCAGTTCCAATATTTATATGTGTATTTCTTATTTCTTTAGATTTTGTATCGTAACAATCTTTAAACTCACGTTCTTCCATAAGAAAAACACAAGCGTCAGCCATGTCTTCACTCCATAAGAATTCACGCATTGGCTTACCAGAACCCCAAATTTCTAGGTGAACACTATCTTCTTTTTTCTGAATACCGTATTTGTCTAATATAGAGTAAATATCTTCCTCTTTTACATTTCCATCAAACCCTTCTATAGGTAAATTGTTAAGATCTTTTCTAATGGTTTCCCAATCTTGATTTTCTAATGCCTTACCTAAATGCATTTTTCTAATAAGCGCAGGTAATACATGAGATTTTTCTAAATCAAAATTATCGTTAGGACCATACAAGTTGGTTGGCATTACAGATATAAAATTGGTGTTATATTGTAAATTATAACTTTCACACATTTTAATACCAGCTATTTTAGCAATTGCATAGGGCTCATTAGTATATTCTAGAGTATCTGTTAAAAGATATTCTTCTTTCATTGGTTGTGGGCAAGTTTTTGGGTAAATACAAGTACTTCCAAGAAATAATAATTTTTTTACCCCATGTACATAACTTTCATGAATTACGTTATTCTGAATCATTAAGTTAGCATAAATAAAATCTGCTCTATAGGTATTATTCGCTACTATTCCACCAACTTTAGCTGCTGCTAAAAACACATATTCTGGCTTTTCTTTAGCAAAAAAGTCCTGTACGGCTGTACTATTTGTAAGATCTAACTCTTTGTGTGTACGCGTAATAAAATTAGTATATCCTCTTGCTTCTAAATTTTTTAAAATTGCACTACCAACTAAGCCTCTATGACCTGCTATGTATATTTTTGCGTTTTTTTTCATCAATAATTATAATTTTTTTTAAAAGCCAACACTATTATTTAAATGTGAAAGTATTGGCTTTAATTTTATGCTAAAAAATTACTCAAAATAGTTTAAAGTTCTGTAACCACCAGATTGTAAATACTGATCTTTTTTCATTAGAGTTACATCACTTTGCATCATATCTTTTACAAGATCTTTAAGTTCAAATTCAGGAGTCCATCCTAATTTGTTATTTGCTTTAGAAGCATCACCAATTAATAGGTCAACCTCAGTTGGTCTAAAGTATTTAGGATCTACAGCTAAAACTTCTTTGCCTATTTCTAATTGATATTCAGGGTTGTTACAAGCTTTAATGTATCCTTTTTCATTAACCCCTTCTCCTTTAAATTCTAATTCTATACCTACTTCTGCAAAAGACATACGTACAAAATCTCTAACAGGCGTAGTTTTTCCAGTAGCAATTACCCAATCTTCAGCTTCATCAGCTTGTAAAATCATCCACATCATACGAACATAATCTTTAGCATGTCCCCAATCTCTTTGAGCATCTAAATTTCCTAGGTATATTTTATCTTGTAACCCTAATGCAATTCTAGAAGTAGCTCTTGTAATTTTACGAGTTACAAAAGTTTCTCCTCTAATAGGGGACTCATGATTAAATAAGATACCATTACAAGCATACATACCATAAGCTTCTCTATAGTTTACAGTAATCCAGTAAGCATACATTTTTGCAACTGCATAGGGGCTACGAGGGTAAAATGGTGTAGTTTCGCTTTGTGGAACTTCTTGTACTTTACCATATAACTCTGAAGTGGATGCTTGGTAAATACGTGTTTTCTTTTCTAAACCTAATAAACGAACAGCGTCTAAAATTCTAAGAGTACCTAAACCATCTGCATTACCGGTATATTCTGGTACTTCAAAAGATACATGTACATGGCTCATTGCTGCCAAGTTGTAAATTTCATCTGGCTGAATTTCTTGTATTAGCCTAATAAGGTTAGTACTATCCGTCATATCGCCATAGTGTAAAATAAAGTTTCTATTTTCAATATGAGGATCTTGATATAAATGATCAATTCTATCAGTGTTAAAGATAGAAGATCTTCTTTTTAGCCCATGTACTTGGTATCCTTTTTTTAATAAAAATTCACTTAAGTAAGCGCCATCTTGTCCGGTTACTCCTGTGATAAATGCTACTTTCATATTATGATTAAATTAGAGGTTATGTTATCGAACTTTGCGTGTGATTTTGTTTGCTCGATACTTACGTTATTGTGTTATATGTTATTTTAGTAGAAATTTAATTTTATAGTTGAGTTTTTTTTACCGCTCCGCGCCGTAAGCCACATTTTTTGGTTACGGTTCGCTAATTAATTATAGCTATAAATTAGCAGCTATAATTTAATTTTTATTTTTTTGTAGGAATTAAAAAACTAAAATTAAAGTGTAAACTTAAATACGTGATTCTTATGCTACAAGGGTTATCTTAAAAGACTTGTAAGTTTTATCAAATTAATAATGAATAACAGGTATTTGTGAAGATACTATATGTTTGTAGGTATACAATTTAAGATATGTTTAAGAGCTTCTTTTTACAATTAATATTTAGTTAGATGTATTACAAAAAATGCCGTTGAATGGTTATATTATAATTAGTTATAAAATATCTTTAATCTTTGCATTTAACATAATACCTAATCCTGGAATAGCTAATCGTATTCTTTTTTTACCTACTTTTTGTATAATAGCATTTTGGTTTTTTAGAATCCCATTTTTAATTAAAAGTTTATCTCCTGGATTATATTTACAAAGGGTAATTTCTTCTACAGCATCATCTTCCAACCAATTTTTTATAGTTTCTATTTCTTCATCTCTTACTATAGCTGGTTTCCCTAACCAAAATAAATAGCGTACTACTCCAGCTACAGTATAAACTTTAGATCGTTCTTTATCTGTAAGTCTCACAAAAACATAAGATTTAAATAATGGGCTTTGTATGGTTTTCTTTCTATCGCTCCATTGTTTAACTTCTTTAATAAGTGGGCAATATACTTCTACCTGCATTTGACGCAAGATTTCTGCTACTTTTTTTTCTTTTTTAGACTGTACATATAATACATACCATTTCATATAACATTTTTATATATAAATAGGATTGAAATATATAGATAACCACAATACTCTCAAAATATTACCACTAAAATTAAATTATTATTTATTTTATTGATAAAATATTATAATGTAGGAAAATTCCTTATTTTTTTACACTATTAAATAAGATTTGGCGTTTTGTATAGGCAACTCAAATTTTATTATTTATGTTTTATATCTTATTTAAAAAGAAGTTTAAAAGTACTTTCAAACAAGAGTTAAGAGTTATTAAAAAAAATACGTCAAGTAGTTTAGATAGGATATTGGCAGAATTAAGTATTTCTTTTTTTAAAGACTCTAAAAAAAGTAAAAGTTTAAAAAAAATAGAACCTAAAAAAAAATTAGAACCTTTGTCCGATGATTTAAAGCAGATTGCGGCTAATCAATTAGCATATTCTAAATTAATAGCATCTAAGGTAAATACTTTAAAGCCTAAAGATAAAACTAGAAAAATTGTTTTTGTAGTAGATTAATTTTTATTTTTTAACCAAGTATTAATAGTACCCATTCTTGGTTTGCTGAAATATAGTTGCCTAAAATTTTAAAGCCAATTGCGATATGCGCATTTAATGACCTTTTATTTTTAGAGTCAACTTCTGTAATAATATAATTATATTTTGGGATTAATGTGCGCTCCATTTCTTTGTATAAGTTTCTAAAAACTCCCTTTTTTCTGTAATTTTTAGCAATGCATATTTGCCCCATTACTATATAATTTTTTTGTTCAGGAAGTATCTCATTAATTTGGCTAAACATAGGTTTTAATAATTCTATTTTATCAGCAAATATGGGATGCATGGAGAGGGCATAGCCAATTATTTTTCCATTATGTTTTGCAATTGTATGTGCGCAAATAGTATTCATTTCCTCTAGAAGGTCTAAGGTATGAGATACGGATACAAAACCTTCTTTTATTTTTTCTTCTGTAGATAAATTATTAGGCAAGTTTAGTTTTTGAAGACCTAGTATTTGTTGTATTTCATTTTTAGTTTTTGTTTTACAGTATAATATATTCTCGCCCATCATTGATAAAATATTAAAAAAATAGATTATAGGATACAAATATAATATTCCTTAACATTACAATAACCTTGATAAAAGCAACCAAATTAGTTTTTGTTATCTATGTTTAAAGCGCTAATAATGACCAAACCATTTTTAACTATATTTTTTGTGTTATCTATTGCTTATAGTAATTACGCACAAGAAGAAATAGCATTACAATATTATAATCAATTTTCTACTAATATTAGTTATGCAACTTTAGGTAGTTTAGATATTAGTTATGAAAGAACTATTAGTAAGTATTTTACTGGAGGGGTAGGAGTTACCAGTTATAGTAATAGTCATAATGATTTAAATTTAGAAAAATACGATGGATATAGTGATTATAATGTAAATCTAGAAATAAATCCTTTTGTAAGATTATATGTTCATAGTACACAAAAAAGGAGTCTTTTCGTAGAGGTTTTAGGTTCTTATAATGAAGCAGAAGTGAATACAGGAAGACGTATTTCTAGATCAGTAAATAATTTAGGGTACGGTGTTTACACTTATGAATATGGTTCTAAAAAAATTGAAAATATAGGATTAGGAACAGGAGTTGGTTATAGGTTTTTACTACTTAAAAATAGATTAGTTTTAGAAGCGCAATTTGGCGTACGTACAAATTTAAAAGAGATATGGATTTATGATATTGGCTTGGTAAGAACAGGAATTAAAGCCGGATATCGTTTTTAAAAGAATAACGCTATGAAAAAATATATTGCATTATTAGGGGTTGGTCTAGGTGGTTTATTTTGGACACAATGTTCTCCTCCAGATGATGATTATATAAACTGGAGCACTATAGAATTAGAGGTAAAAAATGCTTTAAAAATAGAAAATAAAGAAAATTACATTGTAGGAGACACTCTTTTCTTTGCGCTAAATTTTAGTAGATATTTACCAGAAGAAGGGCAATCTACAGATTTGGATGTATATGAAACTTCAGGAGTAAATAAATTTACATACGGATTTGGAATGTTAAAATACTCTTCATTTTCAGATAGTTATCAAAGCGTTAGTATTGATGAAAAGTACTTATTGTCAGAAAAAGGAAGTGTTAATTACGCTGGTCAAGTATTTACAATATTAAATTCTGATACAAATATGTATGAATCTAGAATAGGAATTATTTTAGTGGAAGAAGGGGAGTATCAATTAGATTTTAGTTATTTAACTTTGTATAGCGATTATAACCCTGATAAACCTTCTATAGGGATAGAACATATTATTACAGAAGACCAACCACTGGTATTAAACTTTACAGTATCTAAATAAAAAAAATACAATTTCAGTGTTTTAAAATGTGTTTTGTAAAGGTAAAAGATATTAAATTTGGGGTATGCGTAATTTCCCCTCTATTTTAAGTAAAAAACTAAAAAAAAGGAAGCAAGAAGGAGCTCTTCGGAGTTTGCCTGTTTCTAGTAATTTGGTAGATTTTTCTTCTAATGATTATTTGGGTTTTGCAACAAACGAAACGTTATACGCAAATACATTTCAACTTTTATTGAATAAGGGAGTTTCTCATAATGGAGCAACAGGTTCTAGATTAATTTCAGGAAATCATAATCTGTATCTAGATTTAGAGACCGATTTAGCTTTGTTCTTTAAATCGGATAGTGCCTTAGTTTTTAATTCTGGTTACGACGCTAATTTGGGTTTTTTTAGCGCTATTCCACAAAGAGGAGATATTATTTTGTTTGACGCTTTAATACATGCCAGTATTCGCGACGGTATTTTATTAAGTAATGCCAAGAGTTATAAGTTTAATCATAATAGTATAGTAGATTTAGAGGAGAAAATTAATCAGGCTACTCAAAAAGATTTTAATGGAGAAATTTATATTGTAACCGAATCTATTTTTTCTATGGATGGAGACTCTCCGGATATAGATACACTAATTAAATTTTCAAAAAAAAATGGTTTTCATTTAATAATAGATGAAGCTCATGCTGTTGGTATTTTTGGAGCTCAAGGAGAAGGGTTAGTACAGCAGAATAAAGCATATAAAGATGTTTTTGCTAGGATAGTAACTTTTGGAAAAGCCTTTGGTAGTCATGGTGCTGCTGTTTTAGGAAGCGAACATTTAAAAGAATATCTAGTAAATTTTTCTAGAAGTTTTATTTATACTACTGCATTGCCTCCCCATACTGTAGCGACAATTACAGCTGCGGTTAAATTTGTAACCAATGAAGACGGTGAAAAGGCGAGAAAGGATTTAATAGAAAAGATAGAATTATTTAATAAGAAGGTTAAAGATTTAAAACTTCAAGATTTATTTATACCTAGTAATTCGGCAATACAATCTTGTCTTATTCCAGGAAACGGAAAGGTTAAAAAAGTAGCAGAAAAATTACAAGAAAAAGGGTTTAATGTAAAAGCTATTTTAGCACCTACAGTTCAAGAAGGCCAAGAAAGACTTCGTTTTTGTATACATTCGCATAACTCTAAAGAAGAGATTGGACTAGTTCTTCAAATTTTGGCAAGCTTTATTAAATAACATGGAAGATAAATTTTATATTCTAGGCTCTTTTGAGTTTGCCGCAGATGTGCAAATAATTAAAGGAAAATTAGAATCCGAAGGTATTCCAGTGTTTTTAAGAGATGAAAACACCTTAAATTCAGACCCTTTAATAAGTAATGCCATAGGGGGGGTAAAGCTACAAGTATATACAAAAGATAAAGAACGCGCCTTAAAAGTATATAACGAGATAAGAGCATATGCTATAGATGTAAACGGAAACCCTATAGAGTGTCCAAACTGCAAAGCAAAAAAGTCTGAGGTTTTTTATAAGAGAGATTCTATACTTTATAAGTTGTTTCCCTTTTTTGAAAAAAGAAAATACAAATGCCTTAATTGTGGTATAATAACAAAGCCAGAATAGTATGCAAAAAATATTTGTAACAGGAATTTCTACAGAAGTAGGTAAAACCGTAGCTTCTGCAATTTGTGTAGAAGCCTTAGAGGCAGATTATTGGAAACCTGTACAAGCAGGAGAATTAGAAGATTCTGATAGTCATAAAATAAAAAAATTTATATCTAATTCTAAAACAAAGATTTTCCCTAATAGTTACGCACTTAAAACTCCTATGAGTCCGCATGCAGCGGCAGAAATAGATGGTGTTTTGATTAATTTAAAAGAGATAAAAGAGCCAAAAACAAGTAATCATTTAGTTATTGAAGGCGCTGGAGGACTATTAGTTCCTTTAAATGATACGGACACAATACTAGATATTATAAAACCAGATTATAAGATTATTGTAGTTTCAAGACATTATCTAGGAAGTATAAACCATACTTTATTAACCTTACAGGCTTTGCAAAGTAAAGGTATTAAGAATATTGCTTTGGTTTTTAGTGGAAATGAACTTAAAACCACTGAAGAAATAATCTTAAGAAAAACTGGAATACCAGTAATTGGTAGAATTAATGAAGAGGATAAGTTTACTAAAGAAGTAATTAAAAAATATGCTAATTTATTTAAAGCTAATTTAGTATTTTAAGAAAAGAGCTACTCTAGTTTTATTAAATTTAATTCTTCTTTCTTTATTGTAAAAGTATAAATAGGGAGTAAGTTTTTCTCTAAATCAATAGTTCTAAGTATATAAAACCCTTTTTTGTCTATACTTTTTATTTTATTTACTCTAGTACCTTGCATTTCTAAATATGCTGCAGTTTTATAAAAATCAAATGGAATTTCTTTATGTTCTTTAATAGTTTCTTGTGAAAGCAGATAAATAGGATTTTGTTTAGTAATTAAGGCAATTTCTTTAGCTTGTTTTTTGTAGAGACCACTGGAAGATTTTACTGCCTTTATAGGAAAAACTATAGAAGAATAGGCGAGTCTAGTAACCATAAAAAAACTAATAATGAAAAGGTTTTTATTCCACGGATTGGTAGTTTTTATAGCAATTATTAGGCAGGTAAAAAGAAGCAATCCAAAACCAATAGATAAGCTAGTTAAATTAGGGTTAACTTTTAAATAGGAAATAAAAGGCAATACAAATATAGCTACGCAAATAATAATCATGATTACTTTTAGTATTGTATAATAGGTAGTAAGAAGAGTACTTTTTTTTGAAAAATGAAAAGTAAAAATATAAACCAAAACACTAATAACCATTGGGTAAAACATATAGGTGTAACGCATACGAGCCCCTGCAGATATCCAATATATAATAAAATTAAAAAAGAAAGCCAATACTAAAAAATAGATGTATTTGTGATTTTTAATTTTTGCTATAGCCTTTTTATTAAAAATAAATAATAATAATAAAGTAGCAGGAAAAAGGTTGCCTACTAAATTTAAGGGGAATGTAAAAAGGTGTTTTATTAAACCTAAAATAGGATTGTTTCCAGATGCACTTGTTTTGTTTTGAGTTAAACTCCACATATCTAAGATATAAGTATATACATCTTCTTGTAAACTATAGAAATAAAAATAAGTGACTATAGCTCCAATAGACAAACAAAAAGAAAGAATGTGAGCAAAAGAAAATAGCTTTATAAATTTACGTTTATAGATAAAATAGGTAAGTAACGTAATGCCAACAAAAACTAATGCTACCACTCCTTTTGTAAAAAAACCTAGGGTGCCAAAAAAATACGTACTTAAAAAAAGCAAGTACATATTTTCTTTTTCATAAAAATAAAAAACACTAAGAATACTAAGTAAAATTAGTAAGGAAAAGAAAATATCTATCTCTGCAATAGTAGAAAAGAAAAAATATAAGTCTGCAGAAATTAGATAAAAGAAAGCACTAAGTATTCCAAATTTAATAGAAACGTACTTTTTTCCATTAAAAAAAATTAAAATTCCTGTTAGTAGTAAGGATAAAGCACATGGAAAACGAAAAGCAAATTCAGATTCTGAGCCAAATACTTTAGCACTTGCTGCTAAAACAATATTCCATAAAGGAGGATGGTCATACCAGGTTTCATTAAAAATGGTAGTTACCATAAAATTATTATGAAAAAGCATTTCTAAGGCAACTAAAATTCTTCTAGGTTCTTCTAAAATTAGCGGAACATAATTTAGATTTAGAAATATAGAAAAGGTATACAAAACAAAAAGACACAGAGATAGCTTTAAGTATAATTTATCCGAATTTATAACCTTAAAAAAAATGTTTTTATTCATCTTTGCAAGATAGATAAAATAATGAAGGCGAAAAATCTATCAGAAAGAGATAAAAAGCATTTGTGGCACCCGCTAACGCAACACAAATTGCATTCCAGTATGTTAGCAATAACAAAAGCAAAAGACGCTTTATTGTATGATGAGGAAGGAAAAGAATATATAGACGGTATAGCTTCATGGTACACCTGTATGTATGGGCACTGTAATGATTACATTGTAGAAAAGGCATACAAGCAAATGCAAACATTAGACCAGGTGGTTTTTAGTGGTTTTACCCATGAACCAGCGGTGCTTTTATCAGAAGCATTAATAAAGATATTGCCAGAGAATCAGGAAAAATTATTTTTGTCTGATAATGGTTCTACTTCTACAGAAATAGGGATTAAAATGGCTTTGCAATACCATTTTAATCAGGGGAATAAACGTCCAGTAATGCTTGCTTTTGAAGACGGATTTCATGGAGATACTTTTGGCTCCATGTCGGTTTCTAGTCTTTCTGTTTATAATGGTCCATTCGAAGATTTTTTTATTGAGGTAGAGCGTATTCCAGTACCAACAGTAGAAAATATAGATACCATTATTTTAAATTTACAAGCTAGATTAAAAAAAGCAGATATAGCAGGTTTTATTTATGAGCCATTAGTACAAGGAGCTGCAGCAATGAAAATGCATGATGCAGACGGGTTAAATAAAATATTAACCGTCTTAAAACAGCATAATGTAATTACCATTGCAGATGAGGTAATGACAGGTTTTGGTAAAACAGGTAAGAACTTTGCATCGGATTATATATCTGTAAAACCAGATGTTATATGCATGTCTAAAGCACTTACTGCTGGTTTAGTTCCTATGGCAATTACTAGTTGTACGCAAAAGGTATATGATGCTTTTTATAGTGATGACATTGCAAAAGGATTGTTTCATGGGCATACCTATACAGCAAACCCAATAGCATGTACAGCTGCTTTAGCAGGGATAGAATTGTTGCAATCAGATAAAATGCAAAAAAACATAAATCGCATAATTGCATCGCATCAAAAGTTTAATGAGGAAATAAAAGACCATCCAAAAGTTGCTAATACCAGACAATGTGGAATTATTTTTGCATTAGACTTAGCTATTAAAATGGAGCGTTACGGTAACTTAAGAGATAAATTATTTAAACATTTTATGGATAATGGGGTGTTTTTACGACCTCTAGGGAATACTATTTATATATTAGCACCTTATGTAGTTTCTGAGGCACAAATGCAGAAAATATATAGTACTATTAAAAGTACTTTAGAAATTGTTTGATACGTATTAGTTTTGATAAAACCTATTTCCATAACCGCAATTGGCTCTATTTCTCCACTTGGAGATTCTTTAGAAGAAGTCTGGGCAAATTATAAAAAGCAGCAGCATTTTTTTCAAAAGAAGAGTTTTGATAGTTGCGAAGAATGGGTAGCAAGTTTATCTAAAAAAAGTATTGCTGAAATAGAAACATTAAAGCAGTCCGATTCTAAATATAAAAACTTAGATAACACCGTACTTTTTGCTTTGTTGGCATCTAGAAAAGCCATAAAAATGGCACAATGGAATGCACAAGATAACTTTGGGATAAATATGGGTTCTTCCAGAGGAGCAACTGCTTTATTTGAGAAATACCATCAAGAGTTTTTAGAAGAAAGCAAAGCATCAACTTTAAGTTCTCCAACAACAACTTTAGGTAATATTTCTTCATGGTTAGCACATGATTTGCAAACCCAAGGGCCAGAAATATCGCATTCTATAACTTGTTCCACAGCGTTACATGCACTTCTTAATGGAGTGGCTTGGATACAAAGTGGTATGGTAAATAAATTTATGGTTGGTGGTAGTGAGGCGCCACTAACTCCTTTTACTATTGCTCAAATGAAAGCCTTAAAAATATACTCTAATAGTAAAGAAGAGTATCCGTGTTTAGCTCTAGATTTACAAAAATCTAGAAATACTATGATTTTGGGCGAAGGCGCTTCTGTTGCTTGTTTGGAAGAAGGAATAAAAGAAAATTCATTAGCAACTATATTAGGAGTTGGTTATGCCACAGAGATTTTAAAACATAATATTTCTATATCATCCGATGCGGAATGTTTTCAGCGTTCCATGAAAATGGCATTAGGAGGTAGTAACCCAGAGGATGTAGATGTAATTGTTATGCATGCACCTGGAACTATAAAAGGAGATTTATCAGAATTTAAAGCCATAGAAAAAGTTTTTTGTAACAAAACCCCTTCGTTGACTACTAATAAGTGGAAAGTAGGGCATACTTTTGGAGCATCAGGAGCTTTAAGTCTAGAATTTGCAGTCTTAATGTTACTAAATCAAGAGTTTATAGGTGTCCCATTTGTAGAAAGTTACACCCCATCAAAAATTAAAAAAATAATGGTAAACGCTGTTGGTTTTGGTGGTAATGCGGTTTCTGTTTTACTTTCTAAATAAGAGGGATTTTTCTTATCCTTTTTTTAAAAAATAGTCTATCTTGGATTTTTAACCTAAACACTAAAATTTATGGAAGAATGGTTTGTTGCGCTTACACTTTTTGAAAAAGTTTATTGGGTTATTGCAGGAATATCATCGGTAATTTTTATCATACTACTTATAATGACTATAGTAGGTGGAGATACGGAAGGAATAGATGGCGATGTAGATGCAGATATTGATGGGGATACTGGAATAGGGTTTCAATTTTTAAGTTTTAAAAACTTAATGGGATTTCTTACCATTTTTGGGTGGTCAGGAATATCTTGTTTAGATGCTGGTTTGTCTAAGCCTCTTACCATAACTGTATCTATTTTTTGTGGTTTACTAATGATGTTTGCCATGGCGTCTATATTTTATTATTTAGGAAAGTTGCAGAGTAGCGGTACTTTACAACTTAAAAATGCACTAAATCAAATAGGAGAAGTGTATTTAACAGTAGGGAGCAAACGCTCTAAAATAGGAAAAGTAAGTATTACAGTACAGGGTTCTTTAAGAGAACTAGAAGCTTTAACAGAAGAAGATAGAGACCTAGTACAGGGAGATGTTGTTAAAGTAAAAGAAGTTACCAAAAACGGAATATTAATTGTTGAACTATTAAATAAATAACCATATGCTATTAGTACCATTACAATTAGGAGGAAGCCCAGCCTTAATTACCATAGGTTTTGCAGTGCTTTTTTTCTTTATCATTATTATTTCTTTTATACGCAGATATAAGCGTTGTCCATCCGATAGAATTTTAGTTGTCTACGGGAAAGTAGGCTCTGGGAGTTCTGCAAAATGTGTGCATGGTGGTGCAGCATTTATTTGGCCCGTAATTCAGGACTATGAATTTTTAGATTTAACACCTATTTCTATAGAAGTTAATTTGGTAAATGCTCTGAGTAAGCAAAATATTAGGGTAAACGTACCTTCAAGATTTACCATTGGGGTTTCTACAGAACCAGGAATTATGCAAAATGCTGCAGAGCGTTTGTTAGGATTAAATCAAGATAATATTCAAGATTTAGCGCAAGAAATTATTTTTGGTCAGTTACGTTTGGTGGTTGCTTCTATGGATATTGAAGAAATTAATTCGGATAGAGATAAGTTCTTAACCAATATATCTAAAAGTGTAGAGTCCGAATTAAAGAAAGTGGGTCTTAAATTAATCAACGTAAACATTACAGATATTGTAGATGAGTCTGGTTACATTGAGGCTCTTGGTAAGGAAGCTGCAGCGCATGCAATAAATGCAGCGCGTAAATCTGTTGCAGAGAAAACAAGAGATGGTTCTATTGGGGAGGCAAATGCGGTACAGGATGAAAGAACACAAGTAGCAGCAGCAAATGCGCAAGCGGTAGAAGGGGAAAACCTTGCGAAAATTAATGTAGCAAATTCCGATTCTTTACGTAGACAACGAGAGGCAGAAGCAGAAAGAACAGCAATTGCAGCAGAAAAAGTACAGTCTGCAAAAGCTTTAGAAGAATCTTATGCTGCAGAAAAAGATGCTGAAATTGCAAGAGCAGAAAGAGAAAGAAGCTCGCAAATGGCAGATATTGTAGTGCCTGCAGAAATTGATAAAAGAAAAGTAGAGATTGATGCAGAAGCAGATGCAGAGAGAATACGTAGAAGAGCAAAAGGAGAGGCAGATGCTATACTTTTTAAAGCACAAGCAGAAGCAAAAGGTTTGTATGAAGTATTAACAAAGCAAGCTGCCGGTTTAGATCAGATTGTAAAGGCTGCTGGAGATAATCCTAAAGATGCAGTTTTATTATTAGTGGCAGATAAATTACCTGAGCTAGTAAAAACACAAGCAGAAGCAATTAAGAATATTAAGATTGATAAAGTTACGGTTTGGGATTCTGGAGCAAAATCTGCAGATGGTAAAGGGTCTACGGCGAACTTTATTTCAGGAATGTACAAATCAGTACCACCACTTCAAGAAATGTTTAATATGGCTGGTATGCAATTGCCAGAATATTTAAAAGGCAAAGATGCTGTAGATTTTGAAGATAATACGGAAGAAATTAAAGGAGATAGTAAAGAAAAGTAATTTTTTTCTTCTTTTTTTAATAAGAAAGACCTGTTATATGTAAAAGTATAATGGGTCTTTCTTTTTTTTTGAAATTCCTTTCTTGGGATATGAACCTTAAATAGATTATTTTTGATTAGTATTATAAAAACGTCTATTGGTATGAGTAAAGTGAGACATGATTGGACTAAGGAAGAGATTTTAGAAATTTATAACAGACCTTTAATGGAGCTGTTGTATGATGCTGCTACAATACACCGTAAGCAACATAACCCTAATGAAATTCAAGTTTCAACATTACTTTCTATAAAAACAGGAGGTTGTTCAGAAGATTGTGGGTATTGTCCGCAAGCTGCTAGATACCATACAGATATTGATGGGAACGACTTAATGTCTGTTTCGCAAGTTAAGGCACAAGCATTACGTGCAAAATCCTCTGGTAGCTCAAGAGTTTGTATGGGTGCCGCTTGGCGTAATGTTAAAGACGGGCCAGAATTTGACCAAGTGTTAGAAATGGTACGTACCATAAATAAATTAGATATGGAAGTTTGCTGTACTTTAGGTATGGTAACAGAAAACCAAGCTAAACGATTATCAGAAGCTGGTTTATACGCTTACAACCATAACTTAGATACTTCAGAAGATTATTATAAAGATGTAATTTCTACCCGTGCTTTTGAAGATAGAATAGATACTATAGAAAATGTTCGTAAAACCAATGTAACCGTTTGTAGTGGTGGTATTATAGGCATGGGCGAAAAGTTAGAAGATAGAGCAGGAATGTTAGTAGCACTTTCTTCTTTAAATCCGCAACCAGAATCTACTCCTATTAATGCTTTAGTAGCTGTAGAAGGTACACCAATGGAAGATATTAAGCCTATTGAAATATGGGAAATGATACGTATGGTAGCTACTACAAGAATTGTTTTACCAGAAACCCAAGTTAGGCTTTCTGCAGGAAGAACTCAAATGAGTAGAGAAGGGCAGGCTATGTGTTTCTTTGCAGGAGCAAATTCTATTTTTGCTGGAGATAAATTATTAACTACACCTAATCCTGATGTTAATGAAGACATGGAAATGTTTAAAACATTAGGTTTAAATCCACAGCAACCATTTAAAAAATCTGCGCAACCAAAAACGGTAGAAGCAGAAGATTCTAAATTATGTGGTTTAGGAGAAAAACCAAAATGGACTAGACCAGAACATAAAATAGAACGTAACGAAGCTGCTAAGGCAAAAGCAAAGGCTTAATCTTTTATTAAGAGTTTATTTTCAAGGCGTACGCTACTCTAAATACAAAATGTATTTATTGGAAGCATACTCCTATTTCTTTTAAATAAGTTCTTTAAGTTTTTCATAAACTAAATGGCTTTCCCAACCGCGGTAAAGCAAGTAGTCTGCAAGCTTCTTTTTCCTTTGTTGAATGTTAGTTTCTCTAATTTGAGAGAGTCTTTTTTTGGCTAAAATATCGAAGGTTTCTATATAGTCTTCTTGTTCAATTTCTTTAAGGGCAATGGTTATATTGTATTTCGTTATCTGTCTTTGCTTAAGCTCATTTACTATTCTATTTTTCCCCCATTTTTTAATGCGAAATTTTCCACGAGCAAAGCTTTTGGCAAAGCGTTCTTCGTTAAGATAATTCTCTTGAATAAGATGTCCGATGATTTGATTGGTAGCTTCTGGAATCATTCCCATATCCCTTAATTTAGTTTCTACTTCTCTGTGGCAACGATCTTGGTAAGCACAAAAACTCTCTAATTTTTTTGTGGCCTCCGTAAGAGTATAAAATTTAGTACTGTTGTTCATGTATTGTAGAGTAAAAAAAAGCTAAAGATGTTAAAAATTAGTTTTACATTGTTACTTATCCATAAAGGTAGAATTTTTATATATAATTTATGTTTAAGATTGTTTTTAATAAACATTTAAGAGGCCTTCTTACTATAGTTATTTTTTATGTAACTAGTAATATTCAATCTCAAACTTTCAAACGCGTCGAAAGCATAGCTGGTTTTGAGCTTTTAAGCAAGAATAACGGTGCAGCCGTAGCAGATTATGATGGAGATTTAGATTTAGACATTTTTGTAGTAGCAAGTGATGAGGACGAGGCAGGGAATACAAGTACCTTGAGTAAACTTTATAGAAATAATAATGATGGAACTTTTACTAATGTTACTACTGGGGCTGGACTAAGTAATGTATTAGTGTTTGAACGAACGGGCGAATTTTTTGTAGGCTTAAAAGGGTTTAAATTTGGTGCTTCTTGGGGAGATTATAATAATGATGGTTTTCCAGATTTATTTTTAACGCACCTAAACATAGTACAGCTTTTTAGAAACCAGGGTAATGGTACTTTTTCTGAAGTTACTAATGAGTCTGGAATTACGTTTACTAATGGGTGTAATAATACTGGGGCAACATGGGTTGATTATGATAACGACGGGTTTTTGGACTTGTTCATTGCAGATTGGAATAAGTGTGAAGGAAATACCCTTTATAAAAACAACGGAGATGAAACTTTTACTAACGTTACAAATGTTACTGGTATAGCCAATCTCCCCAGCTTAGAAAGCTTTACATTGTCTCCTTTTGATTTTAATAATGATGGTTGGCAAGATTTTTATATTGCTAATGACCTTGATCAAGGTAATAGATTATTCATTAGTAATGGAGGGGTTAATTTTTCGGAACAAGCTAGTACGTATAACTTAGATAGCATGCTAGATAATATGGGTATAGCTATTGGAGATGTAAATAACGATGGTAATTTTGATTTTTTTACTACTGGTATTAGCGAGAATCATTTTTTTGTAAATCAAGGTACTAATAACTTTATTGAACAAGCTAGTGTTTTTGGTGTAGGAGACACTGATTGGGCATGGGGAACCACATTTGGGGATTTTGATTTGGATGGAGACGAAGATTTAATGGTTGTAAACGGATTCATAAATACAGGACCACAACCTAATTTTTATTTTAAGAACCTGTTAAAAGAAAATGGAAGTAGCTTTCGAAATTTTTCTGCAGAATTGGGTTTAAACGAAAATAGTATTAGCGTTGAGGTGATAGATTTTGATTTTGATTTGGATGGAGATTTAGATCTTTTTATAACCAATTCAGACCGAGAGCCTTTCTTTTATGAAAATAAAATAGCGGAAAATAATGCATCCAATTTAAAATGGTTTCAATTACAACTTCAAGGAACTACATCAAATAGAGATGCATTGGGTACAAAAGTAACTGTAGTTACAGATGAGGGTAGTATTGTTAGATATTATAATGGGGTTGGTTTTTTATCTCAAAGCTTAAAGCCTCTTCATTTTGGTTTAAATGAAAGTAGTATAATTAATGAGTTAATTATTAATTGGCCTTCAGGTTTGATAGAACGACATCAAAATATTGAAGTCAATAGGTTTGTAAGAGCAACAGAAGGACAAGGTTTGGAAGTCTTAAATATTTCTCCAAGTGTAAAACTAACAGGTTGTACCGATCCTAATGCGTGTAATTATAATCCCTTAGCAGTAAGTAGTGATGGTAGCTGTGAGTATTACGCATCTGAGAATAATGTAGCAGGATCCGCATCATCTGGTTTTAATGCTCTGGAGACTTATACATTTAGTTCGGATGCAAATGTGAAGGCAAATTGGCAGGTCGAAGGTGGGGAACTTATAAGTGGGCAAGGAACTAATGCCATTACTGTAAAATGGGGTTTAGGTGCAGTTGGTAGAGTAATAGCTATAGAACAGTCCAATATATGTGCAAGCGAGCCTAGAGAATTAAACGTAAATCTTTCTATTTCTAATATTTCTATGAATGTATCCGTAGCAAGAATTTGGAATGAAGCATTACTTGCTGCTATTAGAAACGATTTTGCTAGACCCACAGTACATGCTAGAAATTTGTTTCATACTTCAGTTGCTCTATATGATTGTTGGGCAATTTACGATGAAATGGCTCGACCTTATTTGATCGGCAATACGGTTAATGATTTTAGTAGTGATTTAGAAATATTTGAATCTGTTGAAGAAAAAAAAGAAGCCCAGGAAAAAGCAATGAGTTATGCTGCCTATCGTATACTTAGTCATAGGTTTAAAAACTCACCAAATAAGGAAGAAAGTTTAGCACTATTTGATTTTGTGATGAATGATTTGGGGTATGATGTTAATAACACTAGTACAGAATATACCTCAGGAGAAGCAGCGGCTTTGGGAAATTATGTAGCGGAAGTAATTATTGACTACGGAAATACCGATGGGTCGCGAGAAGCAACTGCCTATGATAATGCATTTTATCAACCTGTAAATATGCCTTTGACGTTAAGTGTCTCTGAAGAAAATAATACTATTACAGATGCAAACCGCTGGCAGCCTTTATCTTTTAACGCATTTATTGATCAAAGTGGAAACTTAATTCGGGGAGAAACTCCAGAATTTTTAAGTCCAGAATGGGGGCAAATACATTCCTTTGCATTATCTGATGATGATAAAACGGTTTTCAATAGAAATGGTAATAATTATACGGTGTATCATGATCCGGGGGCTCCTCCATTATTAGACACCCAAAATGCAACTGCATCAAGTGATTTGTACAAATGGAATTTCTCTTTAGTATCTATATGGAGTTCTCATTTAGATCCAACAGATGGTGTTTTATGGGATATATCTCCCAAGAGTATAGGTAACATAAACATTAGTATGTTTCCTAGCTCTTTTGATGAATATCCTAATTTTTATAAAGAAATTGATGGTGGTGACGTTAGTATAGGTCGTTCAGTGAACCCAAAAACAGGAGAGGCTTATGAAGAGCAAATTGTACCGAGAGCAGATTACGCTAGAGTACTTGCAGAGTTTTGGGCAGACGGTCCAGATTCTGAAACACCACCGGGACATTGGTTCACGATACTTAATTATGTAAATGATCATGAGTTATTTGAGCGTAAGTTTAATGGACAAGGAGAGGAATTAAATCCTTTAGAATGGGATGTTAAAGCCTATTTTATTTTAGCTGGAGCTATGCATGATGCAGCAATAACTGCATGGGGTATTAAAGGATGGTATGATTATATAAGGCCAATTTCGGCGATTAGGTATATGAGTTCCTTAGGGCAAAGTACGGATCAAAATTTACCCAATTACCACGTGGGCGGGATACCTTTAAAAGAAGGTTATATAGAAGTGGTAGAAATAGGAGATGAATTAAGTGGTTCTAATAACGAAAACGTTGGTGAAATAAAAGTTTTTGCCTGGCGTGGACATAATTTTATTGATAATATTAGCTCAGATGTTGCTGGTGTAGGTTGGATTTTGGCTAAAAACTGGTTTCCATACCAAAGGCCCTCTTTTGTAACTCCGCCATTTGCAGGGTATTTATCGGGTCATTCTACCTATTCTAGAGCTGCAGCCGAAGTAATGACCTTAATTACGGGAGACGAATATTTCCCTGGAGGATTGGGAGAATTTGTAGCAAAGAAAGATGAGTTTTTGGTATTTGAAAACGGACCTTCGGTTGATGTAACCTTACAATGGGCTACATACAGAGATGCTTCTGATCAAACAAGTTTGTCTCGAATTTGGGGTGGAATACACCCTCCGGCTGATGATATCTTGGGAAGAATAATAGGAGAAAAGGTGGGAGTGGATGCCTATAATTTTGCGTTGCCTTATTTTTCTGGAAAAAATCCAATAAACCCAACGAATTCAAAAGAGTATATTCTATATCCTAACCCAATAATTAATGATGAAATTAATATAATAAATACAGAGGCAACAGACAACTTTGTATTGTTTGACGCTATAGGACGTAAAATTATAATTAGAGATAAATTTTTTAATGAATCTTCAAGCGTAACTACACTTCTGCTTCCAAAATTGGCGACTGGTTTATACATTTTAAAGGTGAATAAAGAGGGCTTTTTAATTGCGAAGAATAATTAATATTAAGTTTTTTGTATAAAAAAAGCGACCCACATTGCTGAAGGTCGCTTAAATTTTAAATAGCCATTATGACTTAATATATGGTTTTGCCGTCTTTATTTTTAAAACGGTACTCTAAATACGTATACGCATCTCGAGGTTGTATTTTAATCCATCTTTTGTGTTCTAAAAACCACTTAAAACGTATAGATGGGAAACCTTGTGTAAGGTATGCTGCTATAAAAGGGTGTATATTTAGTGTTATACTATTATTTTTTGCAGGGCCTTTTAAGAGTTTCTCTAAAGCAAAGTTTATTTTGTCTATTAAAACAATTGGAGCTTCTACTTCCTTTCCAGATTGGTTAGGATCTTCCTCTGTTGTTTTAATGTTCATTTCTGGGCGTACTCTTTGTCTGGTAATTTGGATAAGACCAAATTTACTTGGTGGCAAAATTTTATGTTTTGCACGATCATCCTTCATTTCGTCTCTAAGGTGATCAAAAAGTTTTTTACGATGTGGCGCTTTAACCATATCAATAAAATCTACCACAATAATACCTCCCATGTCTCGCAAGCGTAATTGTCTTGCAATTTCTGATGCTGCTAAAAGATTTACTTCTAAAGCTGTGTCTTCTTGATTTTTAGCTTTATTAGATCTATTGCCACTGTTAACATCTACAACGTGTAGTGCCTCTGTATGTTCTATAATTAAATAGGCTCCTTTACTCATAGAAGCAGTTCGGCCAAAAGACGTTTTTATTTGCCTTTCAATACCAAACTTTTCAAAAATAGGTACACTAGATGCATGCTGTTTTACAATAGATTCTTTAGCAGGTGCAATTTCTTGAACGTAATCTTTAATTTGTTCATAAAGCGTTTCATCATCAACATGAATACCTGTAAAGGAATCGTTAAATATGTCTCTAAGTATAGAAGATGCTCTAGTAAGCTCTACTAATACTTTGGATGGTGTTGGTGCTTTATATAATTTTTTACACATTGCTGACCATTTGTTCAGCAAGTTTTCTAAATCTTTGTCTAATTCTGCTACTTTTTTGCCTTCGGCAACTGTACGGATAATTACTCCAAATCCTTTAGGCTTAATACTTCGTACTAGCCTTTTAAGTCTGTCTTTTTCTTCTGAACTCGCAATTTTCTGTGATACAGATACACGATCAGAAAAAGGTACCATTACTAAATATCGCCCAGCAATTGATAGCTCTGAACTTATTCTTGGTCCTTTAGTGGATATTGGTTCCTTTACAATTTGTACTAATATTGATTGGTTGGCTTTAATAACATCTGTTATTGCTCCATTTTTATCAATATCTTTTTCGGTTGGAAAATTTTTAAGGGAATAATCTTGAAGTTTCCCTGTGCTTACTTGTTTTGTGAATTTAAGCATAGAAGCTAACTGCGGTCCAAGGTCATGATAATGCAAAAAAGCATCTTTTTCATACCCTACATTTACAAATGCAGCATTAAGACCAGTAACTGGTTTTCTAATTTTGGCAATAAAAATATCGCCAACAGAAAAATCGTTATTATCTTCTTCTTTGTGTAATTCTGTAAGTTTTCCATCCTTAAGTAAAGCAAAGTCAACGGAATCAGAACTTGATCTTACGATTAATTCTCTATTCACCTGAATTTATTTAAGGTTAATCTGTAATATACAGATTAATAGTTTATATAATACCAAAAACAGGTTATATATAACCCGCCGAAATCATCTGACTTCTATGTCAATGAACGTATTTAAAAAGAAAAAGTAGTTTTTAAAACTACTTTTTCTTGTGTCTGTTAGCTCTCCTACGCTTTTTGCGTTTGTGAGTAGCTACCTTATGTCTTTTTCTTTTCTTACCGCTCGGCATAAAATTCTACTTTTAGGTTATTTTTCTATTTAACTTGTACATTACTCTTAACACCTTCTACAAAAACCTTTGCAGGTTTAAATGCAGGGATATTATGAGCAGGTATTTTTATTGTTGTGTTCTTAGATATATTTCTTCCAGTTTTTTCAGCTCTAGTTTTAATAATAAAACTTCCAAAACCTCTTAAGTAAACATTATCTCCACTTTCTAAAGAAGTCTTTACTTCTTCCATAAAAGATTCAACTGTTGCCTGTACATCTCCTTTTTCAATTCCCAGTTTATCTGAGATTTTCGATACAATTTCCGCTTTCGTCATCTTGAATTTTAGATTTTCTGTATGTTTTTTCGGGATGCAAATATATAAATTAAATTGAATCTTTCACCCTAAAGAACTAATTTTAAGTATTTAAACTACTACTTTTATATTTAACTCTAATTGAACATGTTGTTTTCGCATAAAATTTTACACTGGTATGCCCAAAATAAAAGGACTTTACCATGGCGTACCACAAGAGATCCGTATAAAATTTGGTTGTCTGAAGTTATCTTACAACAAACAAAAGTAGCACAAGGAACGCCGTATTATTTAAAATTTACAGATACTTTTCCTACAATACAGGATTTGGCGAATGTGCCGCAAGAGAAAGTTTTAAAACTTTGGCAAGGTTTAGGCTATTATTCTAGAGCAAGAAATTTACATGAAGCAGCTAAATTTATTGTTTCTAATTTGGATGGAAAATTTCCGGAGAGCTATAAGGAATTAATTAAATTAAAAGGAATTGGAGATTATACTGCAAGTGCAATTGCATCTATCTGTTTTAATGCGCAAGAAGCAGTTGTAGATGGTAATGTATATAGAGTTCTTTCTAGATATTTTGGTATAGATATTCCTATTAATAGTACAGAGGGAATTAAATATTTTAAAAAATTAGCAGTAGAACTGTTAGATAAGGAAAATACTAGAGATTATAATCAAGGAATTATGGAATTTGGAGCTATACAGTGTACTCCTAAAAACCCGGATTGTATTTCTTGTCCTTTAAAAGATGGTTGTGTTGCTTTGGAAAAAGACTTGATAAGTGGTTTGCCTATTAAAATAAAAAAGACTAAAATAAAAAAACGATACTTTAATTATATTATTCCTATCATTAAAGATAGTTTTACAGTACTTAACCAAAGAACAGGAAAAGGAATTTGGCAGGGTTTATGGGAATTTCCATTAATAGAGCTGCCAAAAGAAGCTAGTTTAAATGAGGTAGAAAAGGAAGCAACTACCTTATTAAATATAAATGCATCTTTGCATGTTTATAAGGATGTTGCAGTAGTGCATAAATTATCTCACCAACATTTATATACAAAATTTTGGATTTTAGAAACAACGCAGGAGATAGATAATATGGTTACAATAGAAGAACTAGAAAAATATCCTGTACCAGTTTTAATTGCAGATTTTATTAAAACCTATAAATTTTAGTACTTTTGATTATTAGATAAAAATTATGAGCGGAACATTAAATAAAGTAATGCTAATTGGGCATTTAGGAGATGAGGTAAAAATGCACTATTTTGAAGGTGGAAACAGTATAGGGCGTTTTCCTATTGCAACAAATGAAACCTATACGAATAAGCAAACTGGAGAAAAAGTTACAAATACAGATTGGCACAATGTTGTTGTTCGTAATAAAGCTGCAGAAATATGCGAAAAGTATTTAAGTAAAGGAGATAAGGTATATGTAGAAGGCCGTTTAAAAAACCGTCAGTGGCAAGGAGAAGATGGCAATACTAGATATACTACGGAAGTTCATGTACAAGATTTTACTTTTTTGTCTACCAAGAAAGAAAGTATGGCAAATGCTAAGAGCCAACCACAGCAACAAGCTGCACAACCCTCTAAGCCAACGCCGCAACAACCAGCGCAGTCTGCTGCTCCCCAAGAAGACGATGATTTACCTTTTTAAACTCTAAATAGTAACAATTGGATCCTGACCCCCTTAGTTTAGTACTAAGTTTTGTTATAATGGATAGTGCTTTTATTATTAAAGTAGCTATTCTTATACTTTTATTAGTTTGTTCTGCCCTTATTTCTGGAGCAGAAGTAGCTTTTTTTGGACTTTCTCAAACAGATGTAAAGGACATTGAAGAAGAAAAAACAAACAAAGGTAATTTGGTTGTAAAACTACTTAGTAAACCAAAAAAATTATTAGCTACCATACTAATAGCCAATAATGCTATAAATATAGGAGTAGTTTTATTATTTAATGTTCTTGGTGATAATTTATTTGCAAATATTACTACGGTAATTTTTGGAATTGTTTCTGTTCGTTTTTTATTAGAGGTAGTTGTAGCTACATTTTTAATTTTAATGTTTGGAGAAATTTTGCCAAAGGTCTATGCCAACAGGAATAAAAAAAGCTTCTCGGAATTTATGGTTTATCCTTTAAAGGTTTTAGATGTGTTATTTTCTCCTTTAAGTTTACCCATGCGTTATGGCACTGTATTTTTATATAATAAACTTGGCAAAGAAAAATCTAGTTTAAGTGTAGATCATTTATCCCAAGCATTAGAGCTTACATCAGACGGTGATACAACAAAAGAAGAGCAAAAAATTTTAGAAGGAATAGTATCTTTTGGTAATACAGATACTAAACAAGTTATGTGCCCAAGGATAGATATTTTTGCTTTAGATGAGAAAATGAAATTTCTAGAAGTTTTAGAAGAAATTAAAACACATGGGTATTCTAGAATTCCTGTTTTTTCGGAAAACATGGATAATGTGCTAGGGGTGCTATATGTAAAAGACTTATTACCATATTTAGACCGTAAAACTTTTAATTGGTTATCCTTAATGCGAGATCCTTTTTTTGTTCCTGAAAATAAAAAATTAGACGATTTGTTATTGGAGTTTCAAGAAAAGAAAAATCATTTAGCAGTTGTGGTAGATGAGTATGGGGGAACTTCTGGTATAGTTACATTAGAAGATATAATAGAAGAAATTGTAGGGGATATTAGTGATGAGTTTGATGATGAAGATTTAATTTATTCTAAGTTAGATGAGTATAATTATGTTTTTGATGGCAAAACGGCCTTAAAAGATTTTTATAGAGTTATAAAACTTGAAGATGAAGACTTCTTTGAAGAAGAAAAAGGAGAATCGGAAACTATAGCAGGTTTTGTTTTAGAAATAGCAGGTAATTTTCCTAAAAAAGGAGAGCTAGTAAAATTTAAGGACTATAAATTTGTTGTAGAAAGTTTAGATAAAAAAAGATTAAAACAAATAAAAGTAACCCTGCCACATGATTCTTAAATATAGCTTTAGTGTATTAATATTGCTAATTTGTTTGGTAAGTTGTCAAGAAAAAGAACCTCTGCCTAAACCTAAAGCGCAATTGCGTTTAGAGTATGTTTTAGGTAATAATAAAAAGGTAGAGACTAGTAATTTTGAATTTCTTTATAATGATAATGCGTTAATAGATAAAAAGAAAGATAATTCTTTTGTTATTTCTTATCCTGAGATGAAAGGAGCAATTTTTATTAGCTATAAAAAAGTAGATAACAATTTAAGTAAATTAATTACGGATGCGGAAAGGCTTAGTTATGAGCATGCAGTAAAGGCAGATGGTATTCATCCGCAAGTATTTAGTAACCCAGAAAAAAAGGTACATGGTGTTTTGTTTGAGGTTGTTGGTAATGCAGCATCACAATCTCAGTTTTTTGCTACTGATAGTACAAAACATTTTATTACGGGTTCTTTATATTTTTATACAAAACCAAATTATGATTCTATTTATCCTGCAGCAGCATATTTAAAGGAAGATATAGGAAAAATAATGGAAAGCCTAAAATGGAAAGATTGAAGTTCTTATTTTTTAAGTAAGGCCTCTGCATTAGCAATACTAGTATGTATTAAATTTGCAACTTCTTTAACACTCTCTTCTTCTTCATTTAATAAGTTTTGTTTTTCGGCAGTTAACTCTTTTCCATTAAGAATTTCGTCAGAATCAAATTTAGAACCAAAACCTTGCATCCAATCCATCATAGATTTATTGGCATTTTGCAAATCTATCATAGCCTTTTCATATTGCATACCTGTTTCGGTAGAATCTATCATAGGTTTTAAAGTACTAACTAGTTTTCCTAGTTCACCCATTTTAGGCATAACCTCATCATGAATGGCCATTACTTGCTGCATTTGAGTTGGTTGGGCAGCCGCCTTTTTTTCTTCTTTACAAGAGGTAAGAGTGTACGTTGCAATTGCAATTAGAACAAGTATATATTTTTTCATGGTTAGGATAGTTATTTTGTATAACATAATAAAGCTGTTTCAAAGATACAAAACAGCTTTATTCCTTTCTTTATGAATTGTAAAGCATTCATAGAAATTTTAAAATTCATTTTTTATGATAAGCTTAAAGCTACTTTTCTTTTTCTAAAAAATCCTACAATAGAAATTAAAATTAGACTAATACCAAATAAGGGGAATACTATAGATAATATGATTAATACTGTAATAATGCCATAACCAACATTAAATTTTTTAGGCACTTTAGGAATACTCCAACTGCCTTTTCTTTTCCTTTTTATATAAGAAACTACAGCAGAAGTGCTGGCTGTAAATAATGCGAAAGCAGTAAACAGCATGAGCCACCAGTTCCAAGCGCCAAATTGCCCTTGATGAAAAGCCATAAGCCACATTCTTCCTCGCATAAGAATACCAACATCTTTCCAAGTGTTTTCGTGAATTAGTTTTCCGCTATACTGGTCAAAATGTAATTTTTTTTGTGCGCTTAAATTAGAAAATAATTCATTGGATACACTATAGACTCCTTCTTTACCTTGAGGAAGTTCTATTGATACTTTGCCTTCTAATTGTAGTGCTTTTGCTCTAATTACCATAGCATCAAGGCTAAGCGGAGCTCCTCCAGTAACGCTAGATTTAAAGCTACGCCCTTGCCATGTTGCAGGGTATCCGGTATTAGTTACTTCTTGTAGCCATTTAAAATTAGCACCAAAAACATCAGTCCATGGAAAACCACCAGCTAAAGTAAGTAGTAAAAGACCAGATACCCAGAAGCTAAAAATTACATGTAAATCTCTAAAGAGAATTTGTTTTCCTTGGTTAATTCTAGGAATAAAAAAGCCTTTTAAGCTCCAATCTCTAGAAGGCCACCAAACATAAAGACCAGTAATAATAAGAACAACCATCCAACTGGCAATGAGTTCTACAATTTTAGTGCCCCATTTACCTAATAATAACTCGCCATGTATTTTTCTTATTTTATACATTAAAGTGTTTTTAGGTACAATTTCACCCGAAACATTTCCTTGGTATGGGTTAACATAAAGTGTGGTTTTTCCTCCAAATTTACCAGACACAAATTCTGTTGCTTGGTTTTTGTATTGTGGAATAACCATAGCGTTTGGTTTTTTTATTGCTTTTTTATTTGCAATCTCTAATTGTTCCTGAAAATTTATTGGAGAGCCTTTTACTTCTACCTGTGTAATATTCTTTTGTCTTGGAATTTCATAATTTGCTTTTAATAAATATATAAAACCAGTAATAGCTAGTATTATAACAAAAGGGGCAGAAATTAATCCCGCAATTACATGCCACTTCCAAAGCCACTTATTTAATAAATCATTTTTTTTCATTTCTTTGATTTTAAAAAATGGGGTGTTAAAACTAACGCCCCATAGATAAATTAAAAGGAGTATTTTATTCCTCCGTGGAAAGCTCTTGGATTTCCAATTATATAACTGTTCTCACCTCTAAATCTATTGTAAGAAGCTCTAACAGAGTATAAATCATCAAAGATGTTTAGGGCATGTGCCCAGATTTCAAATTTTTTGTAGCCATACGTTGCTTTTAGGTTTATGATGTTGTGTCCATCATAGGTGGCAGTACTAAAAGTTCCATCTTGATTATCAATTTGGCCTTCAAAACTAGTATTGTATTTGCCAACTAATTCATGTTCGGCAGCTATTTTAAAATTTTTAAAGTATGATGGTTTGTAGGTTATTGTAGACATGCCTAATAGTTTTGGTGCAGTCTCCATAGGTGTGTTAGAATAATCTGTTCCCCTTTCAAAAAAGCTAATATATTTATGGTTGGTATAACTACCATTATAGCTTAATGTAATTTCTTTTGTGGCATTAAATGTTATTCCATATTCTATTCCCATGGATCGTGTTTTTCCTGCATTGGCATTGTAGAAAAGATCATTAGGGTCTCTAAGTGTTATTAATGTATTTTTTCCTTTTAATATATACAAAGCTGCATCTAACTTCCAAGTATTATTTTTAAAGTAACCACCAACTTCATAGTTGTTATAATCGCTTGGTTTTAAATCAAAAATTTCTCCGCCAATATCTACAAGGCTGTTTCTGTATAAATCAGAAGTTTGGGGCGGAGTAAAACCATTAGAATAGTTTGCATAAATACCCCCAGTGTTAGAAAAGTTAAAGTTTGCGCCTAATTTAGGGGAAATGTTATTGTATTCCGATTTTGTGTCCTGAGCTCCAGCTTGCCCGTCTATACGGTTATTATAATCATACGTAAATTTGTCATAACGTAAAGCAGCAGTGATTTTTAAATCTTTAATAGGTGAAATTTCATATTGGAAATAACCAGCGTAGTTTAAAATATCTGCTTCGTAGTTTAAAATATAATCGTTAGAATTTTTGGAGTAGCTAAGGTTTTGCCCTGTAGTAGGGTCTACCGTAATACTTATGTTTTCGGCTACATAGTCTTGAGGAGATAAATCTGCAAAACCACCAACAATTAATGAAGAATTAAGAAAATTAAAATCTATTTTATGTTGTATTAATCCTACATAACTAACAAATTGATCCGAGTTTGTCTCTCCGGAAGCAAAACCAGTTAATTGTCTGTTATCATCTCTAAATTGACGAACTCTGTAAGATGGTATTTGGTCCATCCTATTGTCTCTGTATATAAAGTTGAATGATGTTTTGTTGTTATCATTCCAATATTTATCCAAAGTGCTTCTATATCTAAAAGCAAGAGCAACCCTTTCTGTAAAAGTTTGGTCACTTTCATAATTACCACCCAGATAATCAGATTCACTTAAAGAACCCGTCATATCTGTCCTGAAATCTACTAAAGTAATGGCATTTGTCCATTTTAGAGTTTCAGAAAAATCATTAATAGTTTTAAAAGTAATCGCAAACTTTTCATAATCGCTATGTTCAATTGGTCCATTTTCTCTAAAAATATAGTGTGTACCAACATAAAAGCCAAAATTTTTGGAGTTATGGTTAGATATTTCAGCTTCGTATTTTTTAACGCCCATATCATTTGCTTGGAAGCCAATACTACCATGTAATCCGGGTTTAGGATTTTTGGTTAAAAAGTTAAAACTACCACCAATAGATTCGCTTCCGTATATGCTTGATGCGGGCCCTTTTAAAACTTCAACCCTTTCAAAAGAAGTGTTATTCATTTCTAATAAGGCATTGTGATTAAACACAGCTGTTGGCCTAATAGGAAGGCCGTCTTCTACATATAAGAATAAAGATTTTGTAGAAATAGGAGAGCGAACAGACATAAAGTGAACCTCATTACTAGACGCCTTAGAGGTAGCCATAAAAACCCCAGGAACTTGGTTAACAATTTGCTCAATACCAAAGGGTTTTGTTTCTTTTATATTCTGAGCACTAATAACCGAAATAGCTGCTGGTACTTCCTTTCTTTTTTGTTGTTCTCTGCTGGCAGATATTACAACTTCTTCTAGTGATTCTTCTGATGTTTGAAGTTGTATTACATTTAATTCAGAAGTAAGAATTATAGAAGCATCTTTATATCCAATATAACTAACAGTAACCTCGGAGTTGTCTTTTAATGTAATTGAAAAATCTCCTTTTTTATTTGTTGATGTTCCTTTTTTTGTTGTGGAGATTATTGTTGCTCCATATAACGCTTCATTATTTTCGCCTACTACTTTTCCTTTATATGTATTTTGAGCATATGTTAATGAGCTTATTGCTAAAACAAGCAATAATGTACTAATTTTTTTCATTTGTGAGATTGTTAAAGTTTAAGTGACAGCTGTTTTGCTCTCACTCAAATTTTTAAAATAGAATTGTAAAACCTAGAATGTATTTATTTTAGCTTAAATAAATAGGTGGTTTTAATGAGCTCTTGTAGAAGAGAAAGTGATAATTTTCGGTATGTTTTATATAAATTTTAGAAGATAAGTTTTCTCTGTAGGGCAATTCAAGTTTTGCTAAATAAACAAAACCTATTGGGTATTCTTCCAAGGAAACTTTAGGAACATTAGGTGTTTTGTTTTTTTCTTGCGCTTTTAATTGTTGCATTAAATAGCATTTTCCTTGGCAATTAAGTTCTGTTTTTTCTTTATTGATGCAAAGAACCTCTGCTATATAATCTTTATTAGAAATATATTCTAATAAAGGCAGAACAGGCCTTGTCATAGCAAGTAAATAAAGTAATACAAGAAAATAGGAAAAATAAAGTTTCAATATAAAATGTTAGAAATTTAATTTTTGTAAAAGTAGGACACAATTATTGATAAAAAAAATAAGGTTTTATATTACGTAATATTAAAAATTGAGTCAAATTTGTACGAAATGTTTTGGAGTGAATAATTTTAAAAAGAAATGGCTTTATCTGGCACTATTATCCTTTATATGGGGGTCTTCCTTTATTTTAATAAAAAAGGGTCTAGTAGGGTTTAGTTCTTTGCAAGTAGGTGGTCTACGAATTATTTTTGCCTCTCTATTTTTATTTGTATTTGGAATAAAAAGTTTAAAAAATATAAGCTTAAGAGATTGGAAATGGATTTCTATAGCAGGTTTTTTAAGTTCTTTTTTTCCACCATTCTTTTTTGCTATTGCGCAAACAGAAATTGACAGTGGAATAACCTCTATTTTGAACTCTATAGTTCCGTTAGCAACTACTTTGGTAGGGGTTTGGTTATTTGGTTTAGCTATAAATAAAAGGCAAATTTTAGGGGTGTTTATTGGTCTTTTAGGAACAATAGCTTTGGTAGTTGTTGGTTTGGAATTTAGTCCTAACCAAAATTATTGGTATTCTATTTTTATCTTTTTATCTGCTTTGGGGTATGCTTTTAACATAAATATTATTAAGAGGCACTTAGCGCATTTAACACCATTGCAGGTTACTACTGGTAGTTTTGGAGTAGTAATTATACCTGCGATTATTATGTTAGCATATGGTGGGATTTTAGAAGTAAATTATAAAAGTATAGAAATACAAAAGGCATTGGGTTACATACTTGTTTTAGCTATTTTGGGAACTGCAGTAGCAAATATTCTTTTTAATAAACTAATTCATATATCTAGCCCTGTATTTTCGGCATCTGTAACATATATAATTCCTTTGGTTGCAATTTTATGGGGTATTTTAGATGGCGAAACAATAAATTTATACCAAATAGTTGGAGGTGTAATAATTCTTTTTGGAGTTTGGCTAGTAAATAAAAAAAAGCACCCTACTAAAAAGCATTAAAATTTACGTAAAAAAAGCACTAAAAACCTTGTGAATTATATAATTAGAAGTATATTTGCACCCGCCTATTTAAAAAATAAATAGGTTTTAATATTAAATTAATACACGCTATGTACGCAATTGTAGAGATGGCAGGGCAGCAATTTAAAGTTGCAAAAGACCAAAAAGTGTATGTTCACCGTTTACAAACGGAAGAAGGAAAAAAGGTAACTTTTGACAATGTACTTCTTTTAGATGACGGTAAGAATGTTACTATTGGCGCCCCAGCTATAGACGGAGCCGCTGTTGAGGCTAAAGTCATTAAGCACCTAAGAGGTGATAAAGTAATCGTTTTTCATAAGAAAAGACGTAAAGGTTATAGAAAAAAGAATGGTCACCGCCAGTCTTTAACTGAAATCGTAATTGAGAGCATAGTGTCTTCTGGTGCTAAAAAAGCAGCTCCAAAGAAAGAGGCCGCTCCTAAAAAAGAAGCAGCTCCTAAAGTAGCGGCTAAAAAAGCAGCTCCAAAGAAGGCAGCAAGTGCTAAAGCAGATGATTTAAAGAAGATTGAAGGTATTGGTCCAAAAATCGCTGAAACTTTAACCGCTGCAGGAATTGCAACTTTTGCTGATTTAGCAAAAACAAAAGCAGAGAAAATTTCTGAAGTTATTTCAGATGTTCGTGGAAATCACGTAACAGATACTTGGCCAGCTCAAGCTAAATTAGCAGCTGAAGGCAAATGGGACGAGTTAAAAAAATGGCAAGACGAATTAGATGGTGGGAAACCAGCATAAGTAGTAACAATATAAAACCGTAACAAAATGGCACATAAAAAAGGTGTAGGTAGTTCTAAAAACGGTAGAGAGTCAGAATCGAAACGTTTAGGTGTTAAGATTTTTGGCGGGCAAGCAGCAATTGCCGGAAACATTATCGTAAGACAAAGAGGAACAGTACATAATCCAGGTGAAAATGTATACTTAGGTAAAGACCATACATTACACGCACGTGTAGATGGTATTGTTAAGTTCCAGAAAAAAGTAGGAGGAAAATCTTATGTTTCCATTGAGCCTTTTGAGGCTTAATAAACCTATAATAATAAAGTAAAAAACCCTCTCAATTTTATTGAGAGGGTTTTTTTATACCTGAAGTTTACTCAATAGGTATATAAAAAGCCCTTATTAAATTTTAATAAGGGCTTTTGTTATGCTTATTAAGAAGAATAGCTTTTTAGTACCTGTAATATTCAGGTTTAAAAGGTCCTTTTACAGTTACACCAATATATTCTGCTTGGTCTTCTCTTAATTCTGTAAGTTCTACACCAATTTTTGCTAAATGAAGTTTTGCTACTTTTTCATCTAAATGCTTAGGAAGCATATATACTTTATTCTCATAAGCATCTCTATTAGTCCAAAGCTCTAGTTGTGCTAAAGTTTGGTTGGTAAAAGAGTTACTCATTACAAAACTTGGGTGTCCAGTAGCACAGCCAAGGTTTACTAAACGTCCTTCGGCAAGTAAAATAATATCTTTTCCATCAATGGTGTATTTATCTACTTGTGGTTTAATTTCTACTTTGCTAGCACCATGGTTTTTATTTAACCAAGCCATGTCAATTTCATTATCAAAATGACCAATATTACAAACAACAGTTTTGTCTTTCATAGCTTCAAAATGCTTCCCTTGAACTATGTCTTTATTTCCTGTTGTAGTTATAATAATATCTGCATTACCAACAACAGTTTCTAAACGTTTTACTTCAAAACCATCCATTGCTGCTTGCAAAGCACAAATTGGGTCAATTTCTGTTACTGTAACAATTGCACCAGCACCTTTAAAGGAAGCAGCAGAACCCTTACCAACATCACCATAGCCACAAACAACTACGCGCTTACCAGCAAGCATTAAATCTGTAGCTCTTCTTATAGCATCAACAGCACTTTCACGACAACCATATTTATTATCGAATTTAGATTTAGTAACGGAGTCATTAATATTAATAGCAGGCATTGGTAATGTGCCATTTTTCATTCTTTCATATAAACGGTGAACACCAGTAGTAGTTTCTTCACTTAAACCGTTAATGCCAGCTGCTAGTTCTGGAAATTGGTCTAAAACCATATTCGTTAAATCGCCACCATCATCTAAAATAAGGTTTAGAGGTTTTTTCTCTTCACCAAAAAATAACGTTTGTTCTATACACCATTCAAACTCTTCCTCTGTCATGCCTTTCCATGCATATACAGGAATTCCAGCTGCTGCAATTGCTGCTGCTGCTTGGTCTTGTGTAGAAAATATGTTACAAGAACTCCAAGTAACATCTGCACCTAAGGCAACCAAAGTTTCTATAAGTACAGCAGTTTGTATAGTCATATGTAAACAACCAGCAATTCTTGCTCCTTTTAAAGGTTGCTTATCTTTATATTCTTCACGGAGAGCCATTAAACCAGGCATTTCTGCTTCTGCAAGATTAATTTCTTTTCTACCCCAATCAGCTAGGGAAATATCTTTTACCTTATAAGGCACATAAGAAGTAGTTTTGGTGCTCATATTGTTTTTTATTTTTTACTTTCGTTATTAAGGCTAATAATAGCCTTTTACCAAATACAAAGGTACAAATAACTTAAATAAAAGAATGCCACTTTATAAGACATTAGAGGTAAATACATCTACCGCAATTTACATTTGGAAAATTGAAGAAACGGAAGAGAAACTTTCTAAAAATATTAGTTTAACTAAGCATAGTTTAGATAGACTTAAAAGAATGAAATCTGAATTGCATAGAAAAGGTTTTTTAAGTATACGGCATTTAATGGCTTTAGCTGGTTATAAAGATGCCGATATGTATTATGATCAAATTGGGAAACCCCATTTAAAAGATGGCAAAAAAATTTCGATAACACATTCAAATCATTTCACAGGAATTATAATTAGTGCTACAGATCATGTTGGTATAGACATAGAAAGACAACGCGAGAAAATATTAAGAATAGCCTATAAATTTACGCCAATAAAGGAATATAGAACTATTGCAAATACAGCTGCATTAATTAGAAAACTTACTATAGTGTGGGGTTGTAAAGAATCTTTGTATAAAATTTACGAGCAAGAAGGGCTTAGTTTCTTAAAAGATATTATTGTGAATGATTTTGATATGATAGATGGAAAAACTACAGGCGAAATTATTTATAATAGGCAGCATACATATTATAAAATAAACTTCTTAGAGTTTGAAAATTTTACATGTGTTTACGCTATAAGAGAATAATTTACTTTAACTATTATTATGAATGTATCTATTGAATTAACTTTTTCTCCTTTACAGGACGATTTTGAAAAGCATATAATTAATTTTATTAAAAAAATAAGAAGCTCAGGTTTAACGGTGTTAGAAAATCCATTAAGTACCCAGGTCTATGGAGATTATGATAAAGTAATGAAAGTTCTTTTTTTAGATATAAAAGAAGCTTTTGAAATGATGGACAAAGGTTTATTGTTTATGAAAATAGTAAAAACAGACCGTAGCGAATATGAGCCTCATTTTTGATTGGATTTTTGCTCAATATCAAGGCACTGCAACCCATTTAATAGTATTAGAGTTTGTGGGTGTATTTTTTGGGTTTTTAAGTGTATGGTATTCTAAAAAAGAAAATATTTTAGTTTTTCCAACGGGTATAATAAGCACGGCTATTTTTGTATATATCTTACTAGTTTTTGGACTTTTAGGAGATATGTTAATAAATGCTTTCTATTTTATAATGAGTATTTATGGCTGGTACTTTTGGACAAGAAAAGTAGATAAGGATAGGTATACGCCTATTACTAAAATGACAAACATAGATAAGAAGTACAGTATAATTATGTTTATTAGTACTATCCTATTTGTATGTTTAGTATATTTTGTATTTAATAAATTTGATAGTTGGACGGCATATGTAGATAGTTTTACTACAGCAATATTTTTTGTGGGAATGTGGTTAATGGCAAAGAAAAAACTAGCCAATTGGATTTTTTGGATTGTTGGAGATGTTATTTCAGTCCCATTATATTTATATAAAGGATTAGTTTTTACAGCAATACAATATTTATTATTTACTATAATTGCTGTTTATGGATATAAAGCATGGAAGAAAAGTATAAGCAAGAGCCCACAAATATTGTAAAAGTAGTTTTGTTTGGACCAGAATCAACAGGGAAAACAACATTATCAGAGCAATTGGCTAAGTATTACAATACCACTTGGGTTGCAGAATATGCAAGAGAGTATTTACAGGCTAAATGGGATAAAGAAAAAAAAACCTGTGAACCATCAGATTTGCTTCCAATTGCAGAAGGGCAAATGAAGTTAGAAAATGCGCTTTCTAAAAATGCTACAAATTTGTTAATTTGTGATACAGACTTATTAGAAACAAAAGTATATTCCGAAGCTTATTATGTGGGTTATTGTGACCCTATTTTGGAAAAATATGCTCTTGAAAATTCCTATGATTTATATTTATTAACATACATAGACATTCCTTGGGAAAAAGATGACCTTAGAGATAAGCCAAATGAGAGAGAGAAAATGTTTTTATATTTTAAAGAAACTCTAGAAAAATATAACAAGAATTTTATTACCTTAAAAGGAGATAAAAAAGAACGCCTTACAATCGCAATTAATCATATAGATAAATTATTAAAAAAATGATGCAACTAACTGATAATGATAAAGTTCAATTAGAGAAAAAAGGAATATCTGCAGAAAAAGTTAGAAATCAAATAGAAACTTTTTCGGAAGGTATACCATTTGTTAACTTAGAAAAAGCCGCAATCGTTGGAGAAGGAATATATAAATTCTCTGATAATGATGAAAAAATGTTAATTAAATACTACAATTCTTTTCCAGAAAATCTTTCTATATTAAAATTTGTTCCTGCATCTGGAGCTGCATCAAGAATGTTTAAAGCTCTTTTTAATTTTTTAGATTCTTACAATTATAAACAAGAAACTTTTAAAGAATACTTAGCCAGAACTAATGATAAAAATATGGAGGCTTTTGTAAATAAGATTGAAGCTTTTCCATTTTATAATAAAGTAAAAGAATTAATTGCTGGTAAAACATCAGATGAGAATGAAGTGATTTTCTTGTTTGTAGAGAAACTACTTTCAGAAAAAGGGTTAAACTATGGTTTTTTCCCTAAAGGACTTCTTCCATTTCATGATTATACAGAGTATACCGCAACTCCTTTTGAAGAACATTTATTAGAAAGTGCTGTTTATGCTAAATCTGGAGCAAAGGCAAATTTACATTTTACTATTTCCGAACAACATAAAGAAATGTTTTTAAAGGAATATGCAGCTATAAAGGATAGAGTAGTTAAGAAAACAGGTATGGAATATAACATATCATATTCTTTCCAAAAAAGCGCTACAGATACTATTGCAGTAGATATGGATAATAAGCCATTTAGAAATTCTGATGGATCTATATTATTTAGACCTGGAGGGCACGGAGCTTTAATAGAAAATTTAAATGAACAAGATGCAGATGTAATTTTTATAAAAAACATTGATAATGTTGTAGTTCCTAAACAAATAGAAATACTTGCCAATAGCAAAAAAATATTAGCAGGAGTACTACTTCAAGTACAACAAAAAGCATTTAAGTTTATAGAATTTTTAGAGGATAGCGCTGCTTCTGAAGAAGAATTACAAAAAATCAAAAAATTTTTAGAAGACAGGTTAAACGTAAGATTTATAGAGAATTTTAATTCTTATACTATTCAAGAAAAAATAAGTGTTCTAAAAGATAAATTAAATAGGCCTATACGCGTTTGCGGAATGGTAAAAAATGAAGGGGAACCTGGAGGAGGGCCATTCTGGGTTAAGGATTCTTCTGGAAGAACATCTTTGCAAATAATAGAATCTGCGCAAATAGATATGTCTATAGAAAGCCAAGCAGCAATAGTAAAGAATGCAACACACTTTAATCCTGTAGATTTAGTGTGCGGAGTTAAAAATTATAAAGGTGAAAAATATAATTTATTAAATTTTGTAGATATTAAACAAGGTTTTATCACAGGAAAAACAAAAGAAGGAAGAGAATTAAAAGCATTAGAACTACCTGGCTTGTGGAATGGAGCAATGGCCTTCTGGAATACTATATTTGTTGAGGTTCCGCTAGAAACCTTTAATCCTGTAAAAACGGTAAATGACCTTTTAAAACCATCACATCAGGTATAAAAATTACTACTTAAAAAAGAAAAAGCTGCATTCGCAGCTTTTTTTTTGCTTAAAAATGTGACTTTTTAAAAACACCTGTGTCTTAATATATGTAAGGCAAATAATAATAACCTTTTTTAAATACTAAAAAAAAATGATTTCTACAGTTTTTGCAATAGTCGGATGTGTCACTTTTATAGTTTCTCTTTGCGTAATTGCAGCAATTTGTTGGGAGAATGATTAAGGTTAAAGGTTATTATATAACATAAATAAAAAATGAAGCATATTATGACATCTTTAATTTTAGGAATAATAACTATTCTAGTTTGGTTATTTGCTAGTACAGAATTGCATTCTATAGAGAGTAAAGAAAAAAATATAAAAACAGTTGTTGTAGAGAACAATGAAGATATACAAAGAGTCCTTTTTAGAAACACTAACCATGAGCTATAAGGATATAATCAATTAAATTTAATTTTTAGGCAAAGTTCCCCCTTTTTTAAAGTCGTATTTCTTCTTAAGTAAGGTTATTTAATAAGTAAAGGGTTTTTTGAGTTAGTTGCAAATAAAAGTTATACTTATTTTTGGTTGGTTGTTAGGGGTTGCTTCGGCAGCTCCTTTTTTGTTTTAAGCTTTTTTTAACTTTTTATTATGATAAAATGAAAAGCAGTATTACATTTGCTGCATCTCAAAGGGGTGCTTACAAAAGTAGGCTGAGATTATACCCAATGAACCTGGGCGGGTAATGCTGTTAAGGGATACGTTGAATTTTTTCCAGAAGGCAAATAATAGGCCAAAAAATCAAAATAACAATTAGAATAATTGCCCCTTTTATTCGTAGCTAAAGTAGTACGAATGAAATCTATTTTCATAACAATTACAGTTTTTATCTTAACCGGGAGTATTTTTGCACAAGAGCAACCAATAGATTCCTTAGAAGGAAATAAAGTAGTCTTAGACGAGGTTTTTGTATCTGCAATAAGAGTAACAAAAGAATCTCCAGTAACCTTTTCTAATTTAACTAAAGATGAGATTGCACCTAGAAATTTAGGACAAGACATTCCTATTTTAATGAACTTTTTACCATCTGTAGTAACAACATCAGATGCAGGAGCAGGTATTGGTTATACTAGTATTAGAGTGCGTGGTAGTGATGCAACAAGAGTTAATGTAACTATTAACGGTATACCATATAATGACCCAGAATCTCAAGGTACTTTTTGGGTAAATATGCCAGATTTTTCATCTTCTACACAAAGCTTACAATTGCAACGTGGTGTTGGTACATCAACAAATGGAGCAGGAGCATTTGGAGCAAGTTTAAATGTCCTTACCGATGGTTTTTCTGAAGAAGCTTTTGCACAAATAGCATCTTCTATAGGTAGTTTTAATACGTTAAAAAATTCGGTAAAATTTAGCACTGGATTATTAAATGATCATGTAGAAATTGCAGGGCGTTTATCTAGAATTACTTCGGACGGTTATATAGATAGAGCATCGTCAGATTTAGACTCTTATTTTTTACAAGGAACCTATAAGAGTGATAAAACCTTATTAAAAGCTTTAATTTTTGGTGGTCATGAAGTAACTTATCAGGCTTGGTATGGAACACCATTAGCAAGAATTAATAATGATGCTGCTGGAGTAGAAGAATTTATTGTTAATAATGGACTTTCAGACGCAGAAGCAGAAAATTTAAGAAACTCAGATCGTAGATATAACTATTATACCTATGAAAATGAAGTAGATAATTACAAGCAAAATCATGCACAACTACTTTGGAACCAAAATTTAAACAAGAATTGGAGCTCTAATTTAGCTTTTCATTATACAAGAGGAAGAGGATATTTTGAGCAATTTAAAGTAGGTGAAGATTTTGAAACCTATGGGATAACCCCTATCAATGTTGATGGAGAAGATGTAAATACTACCGATATTATTAGAAGACGTTGGTTAGATAATCATTTTTATGGAACAACATTCTCCGCAAATTATAGTAATGATAAAATTAATTTAATAATTGGTGGTGCATGGAATAAATATGAAGGAGCTCATTATGGAGAAGTTATTTGGGCAGAATTTGCAAATAACATTAATTATGGGGACCTGTATTATGATGACGATTCTATAAAAACAGATTTTAGTATTTACACAAAAGCAAATTATAAATTAAACCAGCAATGGAGTGTATACGGAGATTTACAATTACGTACTGTTGGTTATAAAGCAAATGGAGAGGATACTGGAATTGTGGATGATACCTTTACTTTTTTTAATCCTAAGGCAGGAGTAACTTTTGATTTAAATAAGAATAATAACTTTTATCTTTCTTATGCGATTGCAAATAGAGAACCAAATAGAAATGATTATGAGAATGGAAACCCAAAACCAGAACGTCTTGGCGATTTAGAATTGGGTTGGCGTTATGTGTCTCCAAAAGTGCAATTAAATACGAACATATACTATATGAAGTATAAAGATCAGTTAGTACTTACAGGAGAGCTTAATGATGTTGGTGCACCTTTAAGAGCAAACGTTGGAGATAGCTATAGGTTAGGATTAGAGATAGATGCTAATATTAGTTTAGGAGAACATTTTGCTATACGACCAAATATTACACTAAGTCAGAATAAAAATAAAGATTTTCTCTTTCAAAGAGATGGTGTGGTACAGAATTTAGGTGATACAGAAATATCTTTTTCTCCAAGTGTAGTTGCAGGTGGTGCTTTTGCCTATATGCCAAAAGATAATTTACAATTAGCCTTGTTAGGTAAATTTGTTGGGGAGCAATATATGGGAAATATAGATGCAGAAGGGTCTAAATTAGATAGCTATTCGCAGTTTGATTTTAATGTACAATATGAGATTAATACAAATTCATTTATAAAGAGTATTGTTTTATCTGGATTGGTAAATAATATATTTAATGAAAAATATATTTCAAATGGATATTTTTTTACGTTTGACGATACCTGGTCTAACCCAGGGGTAACAACAACAATAGAGGGTGCTGGTTATTACCCTCAAGCAGGAACTAATTTTTTATTAGGAGCAACCATTAACTTTTAAACATTAAGTGTTTATTTATTTAAAAGGGAGATTTTTTTAAAAGAGAAACTCCCTTTTTCTATTTTTGTTAGGGAGCATTTATATAAATCTAGTATGAAAAATAAAATTAGATGGGGAATTATTGGTTGCGGTGCAGTGACCGAAGTAAAAAGTGGCCCGCCATACCAAAATACTGATGGTTTTGAGCTTGTTGCAGTAATGCGAAGAGATGCCAAAAAGGCTAAAGACTATGCCAAAAGGCATAATGTTGCTAAATTTTACAACAATGCAGAAGATTTAATTTTAGATAAGGAAGTAGATGCTATTTATATAGCAACACCCCCAGATACGCATAAGTTTTATGGTTTAAAAGTTGCTGCTGCTGGTAAAGCTTGCTGTATAGAAAAACCAATGGCACCTAGCTATGCGGATAGTTTGGAAATTTATGAAGCATTTAAAGAAAAGAACATTCCATTATTTATTGCCTATTACAGGCGTTCATTACCACGTTTTTTAAAAGTAAAAGAATGGATAGATAGTAACCAAATTGGGGATATTCGTCATATTCGCTGGTATTTAAGCAAAACCCCGTCAGACATAGATATAAGTGGAGTTTATAATTGGCGTACAGACGCTATCATTGCTCCAGGAGGTTATTTTGATGATTTGGCAAGTCATGGATTAGACCTTTTTTCTTTTTTATTAGGAGATTTTAAAGAAGTAAAAGGAATAGCAACAAACCAGCAAAAATTATATTCAGCAAAGGACGCTATAACAGCTTCTTGGGTTCATGAAAGTGGAGTTACGGGAGAAGGAAGCTGGAATTTTGGAAGTTTTTCTAGAGAAGACAAAGTTGAAGTTATAGGAAGTAAAGGGAAAATAGTTTTTTCAGTATTTAAAGAAGAAGAAATAGAATTAATTACAGCGCAAGAGACAGAAAAATTATTTATTGAAAACCCTAAACATGTGCAAGAATTTCATGTAAAGAACATTCAAAAACATCTATTAGAAAATAAAGAGCATCCATCTTTAGGGAATTCTGGCTTACATTGTAGTTGGGTTATGGATAAAATTTTAGGAAATATATAAATTTAGTTAGATATAGTTACAATATTGCCACTCCTTGTAGCTCTATATTCTAAAAGGTTATAATAACGATTCCCATCCTTAGGAGTGTTTAAGAGTTGTCCTGTAAGTAAATGATATTCATAGTCGTCGCAAGGGCATGTAACTACTAAATTATTTAAGGTCATAGTAGAACATTCACTTGGAGCATGGTTAGGACAACTAGCTTCAAAAGCTCTATAGGTACTACCTGTATTAATTACAAAAGCTCCTTTAGTACCAACACCATTTGCATCTACAAAAACAGCATTGCTCACATTAGTTAAAGGACTGTACTTTGGTAAGTTTAAGTTAATATCAAAACGAAATCCTATATCTTGTAAATATGGGTTTCTATTACCTCTATCAGAGCTACAAGAAAATAAAATACTAAGTATAAAAAAGGAAAAGATATATTTCATAATTAAGATAAGCTTAAGATATGTTTTACAAAAATGAACAAAAAATATGTATATTTGCGTTAAATCCTCACTAAAAAACCCTTATAATGTGGTATAAGTAGAGGATTTTCTGATTTATTAAATTTAGAGTAATGAGCAACGTATCCTATTATACAGCAGAAGGGTTAAAAAACTTAAAAGAAGAGTTAAACCAATTAAGAGATATAGAAAGGCCAAAAGCATCGCAAGCAATTGCAGAAGCAAGAGATAAAGGAGATTTATCTGAAAATGCAGAATATGATGCTGCAAAAGAGGCACAAGGGTTATTAGAAATGAAAATTTCTAAAATGGAAGCGATTGTAGCAAATGCAAGGTTAATTGATGAATCTCAGCTTGATACTTCTAAGGTTTTAGTTTTATCTACCGTAAAATTAAAGAACCAAACCAATGGTATGGAGATGAAGTACACTCTTGTAGCAGAAAGTGAAGCCGATCTAAAAACTGGTAAAATATCAGTTAACTCTCCTATAGGAAAAGGATTATTAGGAAAAGAAGTAGGAGATGTTGCAGAAATTACAGTTCCTAATGGTACCTTAAAATTTGATATTTTAGAAATTACTAGAGCTTAAAATACTTAATTCTAGATATAAAAAAACCCGGATATTTCCGGGTTTTTGTTTTTAATGTAATTTTTATAATTACAAAAAAGGGATAAAATTAACTAGCTTTTCTAATTTTTTTAACCACTTTTAATTTTGCTTTCTTCGCTTTTTTCTTTGCTACCTTTTTAGCGGCAACTTTCTTAGCAAGTTTCTTTTTTAAGGCTTTTTTAGCTTTCTTTTTCTTTGCAGCTTTCTTTGCTTTTTTAGCAGCAATTTTTTTAGCTAATTTTTTCTTAAGTTTCTTTTTATCAACTTTTTTACTAGCCTTTTTTTTACTTTTTTTCGACATTTTCTCTTTTTAGGTTAATGAATATGTGAATCACAAAGTTACTAAAATGTTTCTATAATGTAAATTAATTGTAAACAAATTTTAAAGAATTTTCTTTCTACTATTTATTTTTACCTCAAATTACATCTCTCTAAGACTACTTTTGTACCTTTGAAAAACCTAAAAATCAACAATATGCCAACCATTTTTACCAAAATTATTAATAAAGAAATTCCTTGTTATAAAATAGCAGAGGATGATAACTTTTTTGCTTTTCTAGATATAAACCCAAATGCGAAAGGGCACACATTATGTATTCCAAAGAAAGAGGTAGATAAAATAATGGATTTAGATGAAGAAACGTATATGGGTTTAATGGCTTTTTCTAGGAAAGTGGGTAAGGCAATAGAAGCTGCATTAGATTGTAAACGTGTTGGTATAACTGTTATAGGCTTGGAAGTTCCTCATGCCCATGTACATCTTATTCCTCTTAATGAAATGAAAGAAGCAACTTTTCAAAATAAAGTAAAATTAACTACAGAAGAATTTGAAGCTATTGCGACTAAAATACGTGCTAAAATTTAATAATTCCAGAAGTAAATAAATATATTCCAACACCTATTAGAGTAAATGTGGATAATAATAAAATGTAAAATAGAGTAGTATATTTTATAGATTTTTTTTCTGGAATTGCCATTTTCTGGTAATATTTAAAAATACGTTCAATATCATCTGTCCAGTTTACAGGATAAATATCAGATTTGCAGGTGTTACAAGTAAGCCTATGTGTAACCACATTAGTTGTTTTGTGCACAAATTTTCCATAACTGTGTTTTTGATAAAAAGAAAGTTTTAAATCTTGATTAAAACATTCTGGACAGTTGTTAGTTATATCGGCTTCTTTTATAACTACTAATTTTACTTCAGCCATTACGTACTTTTTACTTTTAAGGATATTTGCATTATGGTACCCTCTTTACCAGACGAAAGTACTTTAATTTTTCCATTATGGTATTCTTCAACTATTCTTTTTACTAAAGAAAGGCCTAATCCCCATCCTCTTTTTTTAGAAGTAACTCCAGGATTAAAGATAGTTTGAAAATTATTTTTAGCAATTCCAGATCCAGTATCTGCAATTAAAATATTTACATATTTACCGTTTTGGACTATTTCAATTGCAATACTTCCTTTGCCCTTCATAGCGTCTATGCCATTTTTTACTAAATTTTCTATAGTCCAATTGTATAAAGAACTATTAATAAGTACAGGCAAAGTTTCTACTTTAGAAACAAAAGAAAAATGAATAAGCTTAGAGCTTCTTCTTCTAAGGTATTCATAAGCTTCTCGTGTTTCCTTTACAATATCTGCTTCTTTAAGGGTAGGTAAAGAGCCAATTTTAGAAAAACGTTCTGTAATAGTTTCTAATCTGGCAATATCTTTTTCTATTTCTTGGGTAATATCTTGGTTAATATTTTCCATTTTAAGTAACTCATTCCAACCTAATAAAGAAGAAAGTGGTGTTCCAATTTGGTGCGCAGTTTCTTTTGCCATCCCTGCCCATAATTTGTTTTGTTCCGATGCTTTATTGGTCTTAAAAAAGAAAAATATAACGGCGCCAAAAAGAATTATTATTAAGAGTAATGCAACAGGATAATATTTAAGTTTATTCAAAACATCAGAATTACCATAATATAAAGTTGCTAAATGTTCTCCTTGTTGATCTATAGAAATAGGGGTATTTTCATTCTGAAATTGAAGTATTTTTTCTCTAATATATAGGCTGTCTTCTATTTTTTTATGGGGCATATTATTTACCCTAATAGAACCGTCTTTATTTTCTAAAATCATGGGCGAGGAAGAATTGTTTTGAAGAACTTTTATGGTAAGGTTTCCCAAATCCATGTTTTCTGAAGATTGTAAAAGCTCAGATTGTGCAGTTGCCCAAATCTCCATTTTTAAGCGTTCTTCCTCTTTAAACTTTTTAAAAAAACTATTAGTATTCCATAAAATAAGACTTACAATACCAAAAGCTATTGCTAATAAAACGAGGTTATACGTTTTTCTACGAGAATTAAAATTCATGGAACATGATTTCTGGTAATAAAGATACATTAAAATGCAATAATATTGCTTTTAGGTAGTGATCTAGAGTTTTAAATAGATTACAATTTTCATACATTTGTAATTCTATATAATTAAGATTATATAAAACTAAACTTAATTTAGGAATAGAAAAATAACAATCACTTTTAAAAGAAAAAAGTAAGTACAGTAAATTAAGAGAATATGGAAGTACAAGGAAAAATTAAGCTAATTAACCAAGAACAAACTTTTGGAAACAATGGGTTTAGAAAAAGAGAGTTAGTAGTTACAACAGATGAGCAATATCCGCAAAGTATAATGATTGAGTTTGTGCAGGATAAGTGCGATTTACTTAATAAACATACTGTAGGGCAAGATGTAAAAGTAAGTATTAATTTAAGAGGTAGAGAGTGGACAAACCCACAAGGAGAAGTTAAGTACTTTAACTCTATACAAGGTTGGAGAATAGAAAGTTTACAATCTGAAGCTCCAAATGCGAATATTCCTCCTGTACCTCCAATGGATGCTTTTGAGCCTGCAGATAATTTAAATGAAGAAGATCACGACGATTTACCTTTTTAATTAAAGATAAATGTAAATAATATTAAAGCCTTCCTAGTTTAATTTAGGAAGGCTTTTTAGTATTTATAAATAAGATAAATTAAATAAAAGTGTCTTTATATTTTTTAAACAAAGAATTATTTTTTCCGCCTGTTATAAATGCTCATGAAGATGGCTTGTTGGCAATTGGTGGAGATTTGTCTCCAGAACGCTTACTTTTAGCGTATGAGTCTGGAATTTTTCCTTGGTTTAATGAGGGGTCACAAATTCTTTGGTGGAGCCCAAACCCTAGAATGGTTCTTATTCCTGAGGAAGTTAAGATTTCTAAAAGTATGCGTAAGGTGCTAAAAGGGAACTCTTTTTCTATAACAAAAAACCAATGTTTTAGAGATGTTTTAATTAATTGTGCTACTGCAAAAAGAGAAGGACAAGAAGGTACTTGGATAACTACTGCAATGATAAATGCTTACGTAAAACTACACAAATTGGGTAAAGCGGTTTCTTATGAGGTTTGGGAAAATAAAGAGCTTGTTGGTGGGTTGTATGGTATAGATTTAGGAACTGTTTTTTGTGGAGAAAGCATGTTTAGTACGCGTAGTAACGCTTCTAAATTTGCATTTATAAAAATGGCACAGGAACTAGAAGAAAAAGGATACAAACTTATAGATTGCCAAATGTACACACCACATTTAGAGAGCTTAGGAGCAAGAGAAATACCAAGAGATGACTTTATTTCTGTTCTAAAAGAAAAGTAACGTACTTAGCTTTAGTATAAAGTGTGGTCGTAGTTAGGTGGTAAGGTTTCTTTAATAGATATATTTTTTCCTTCGGAATTATAGAGTACTTTATATTGTTTTTTACCACGGGTTTCTTTTTTTCCTTTTACCAATAACTTGTAATTAATATCGGGAGTAATTAAGTTTTGAAAACCAATTTTTAATATTTCTTTCTCATTGTTAAGTACCACATATTGTTGTTGTATTTCTTTTATTTTATAGGAAGTAAAACTTTGTTTTAAAAATTGAAGAATACGTTCATAACTTTCTTCGGGAATATCAATATTTTTAATTTTCACCTCAATATCCTTAAGGATTCCTTCTTTAGTAAATTCTAGACTATACCATAACCGTTCTTTTTTAAATTTAACGTTATATATGGCTACTGAGCTATCTATTTCTTTATAAAATTTAATGTTTTTTGCCCCAGTAAGTTTTTCTTCAACTAATTGCAAAGCACTAGTAGGAAATTGAGATTTTTTAATTCTAAATTCTCTTTCATACTTTAACTGCGCCTGTATTTTAAAAGCGCTAAAAAAGACTATTACTAATAGGAATTTATACTTCATTATACCTAAAACAATTTATTTCATGATCATTTACCATACCTGTTGCTTGCATAAAAGCATACACTACAGTACTGCCTACAAATTTAAAACCTCTTTTTTTTAAATCTTTGCTAATAGTATCAGAAAGTGGGGTGTTAGCAGGGGCTTCTTTGTAATTAACAACTTTGTTTTTTATTGGTTTATGGTCTACATAGTCCCAAATGTATTTGCTAAAACTACCAAATTCTTCTTGTACTTTCATAAAAGCTTTTGCATTAGTAACGGTAGCATTAACTTTTAATTTATTTCTAATTATTCCAGCATCTTGTAATAAGGAGTCTATTTTTGGTTGCTCATATTTCGCAATTTTTTGGTACTCAAAATTGTTAAAAGCTTTCCTAAAATTTTCTCGTTTTTTTAAGATGGTAATCCAACTTAAACCTGCTTGGAACGTTTCTAACACTAAAAACTCAAACAACGCAGCATCTTCTTTCTCAGGAACACCCCATTCTTGGTCATGGTATTGTTCATAAAGGTTATCTCCTAAACACCAACCACATTTATGTTTTTCCATAGTTTATTTTCTAAAAACTAAAGATATGTAAGTTTTATAAAATTTATCCTACCAATATGATCAATATCAGCTTTTCTAAAAGCAGACTAAAGTAAATTTGGAGATAAAATTATTTTGAATGGAAACATTAGGCAATAATACAATAGAAAAAGAAACGACAACTCTAATTAAAGAAGCCCTAGATATAGCTATTTCTTATGAAGAATATAGAGCTTTAGTTGGATTTTTAGCTGAAAAAGAAAAATCTACAGGGGAAAATCAAACGGAATCTTTAGCTAATTATACTGTTTTAAATAATAGACGTATGAAACGTTTAGATAAAACTATAAAAGTAAATGAAGCTGTAATAGAAAAAGTAAAGGCTTATTCTAAAAAAGTTACTTGGTTAGTTTTAACAGAAAGTTGGTGTGGAGATGCTGCCCAAACAATGCCAATAATGAATAAATTGGCAATATTAAACCCGAATATAAATTTTCGAATTATACAAAGAGACCAGAATCTACAATTAATGAATAGGTTTTTGGTACATGGAACACTCTCTATTCCTAAATTAATCATGATAGATAATGACACTTTAGAAGTTCTTGGAGAATGGGGTTCTAGACCTACGATAGCTACAAAAATGGTAGAGGATTATAAAAAAGAGCATGGAACCCTAACTCCAGAGTTTAAACAAGATTTACAGGTTTGGTATAATAAAGATAAAGGACAAAATACAATCCAAGATTTAGTAAAACTGCTTGGTGTTTAATTATAAAAAAATATGCTATGAAAGTGATTATTCCTTTTTATGGAGAATTATGGTTATGTTTAAGATAATTTTTTATCTTGTTTTTAAGTTTTATGGGTTATAATTAAGATATTTGAATAGTATTTATTTAAAATGTTATGCGATTATTATCTATAGTATTTAGTGCTTTCTCTCTTGTTTTTATTACTTGTAGCTCTTCTAGTGGAAAAGTAGAAAAACCAAAATTGGAAACTAAAGAAACTTCAATAAATTTTATTGATGAATACGTATTTCCAGAAAAAGAACTTTTTAAGAATACTTTAGTAGGCGGACTCTCAGGAATAGATTATCATAATGGAAAATGGTATTTTATTTGTGATGATTCTAAAGCGCCTGTTAGATTTTACACTGCTGAAATAGATTATGATTTAGAAGGGTTTAACACTTTAAATTTAATTGATGTTGTAGCATTTAAAGGAGAAAATGGAGAGCCTTTACCAAGTGGCGTTGCGGACCCAGAATCTATACGTATTACTAAAAATAATACAATAGTTTGGAGTAGTGAAGGGGGCATAAATAATGGAATTAACCCCTTTATTAGAGAAGCTTCTTTAACTGGGGATTATATAAGTTCTTTTAATATAGCAGATAAGTTTAAAGTTTCTTCAGAAGAGAATATAGGTCCTAGAAATAATGGTGTTTTTGAAGCACTTTCTTTAGATGTTAATGCCAGAGAATATTGGACAGCTACTGAGCTACCACTAAAACAAGATGGGGCAGTACCTACAACAACAGAAGCAGTAACTCCCGTAAGAATAATTAATATTGATGAAGAAGGAAATTTTGGAAAAGAATTTGTGTATGAGCTCAATTCTGTTCCTAAACCTGCTATTAATGATACAAATTTAGAGGTAAATGGTCTTGTAGAGCTTTTAGCATATGAAGCTAATAAATTTTTAGCGATAGAACGCTCTTTTTCTTCTGGTTATGCAAATGGAGGTAATACCGTAAAAATTTATAATGTAGATATTTCTAATGCAACAAATGTAAGTAATGTTGCAAGTTTAAAAGGAGCAGTTTATACGGCTTCTACTAAAAAATTACTATTCGATTTTGAATCTATTAGAAGTAAGTTAACAAATGGTGTAGTAGATAATATAGAAGGTGTAACTTTTGGACCAGATTTTAAAAACGGTAACCGCTCTTTGGTTGTTATAGCAGATGATAATTTTAGTTCTTTTGCACCACAACTAAATCAGTTTATAGTGTTAGAGGTAGAAAACTTAGAATAGCAATAAACTACCTCGGGGCAAGCCCAAGAGGCATTAGAAGGAAAATTAGCATTGATTTCGACGCAAGTGTCGGAGCATTTAAATCTCGATTATCGAGTAAAATTTTTTATTTACCTTGAAAAATGTAAGTAATTGTTCCTTTTTGAGAAGCTTTGTCTGAAGAATTAAACTTGGCTTTGTGTGCATATGTAATAGCATTATCTACTAAGCAACCATTTGTTGTAGTGGAGCTTTTTGCATTAAAAGAAGCATCGGTAACATTGCCAACCGCATTTACTTGAATATTAATAACCACTTTACCACCTTCTATACAAGTATAAATAGGTGGGGGTAATTTGTAGTTATTTCTATTAACTAAAGAATAAGAAACAGATGTTTTACGTGCCGCTAAATTGTTTGTAAACTCTTCTTTTTGTGCGTCTCTTTCTCCTAAAAGTTGCTTTTTTTCTTCTCTTTTTTTAGCTAATTCTTTTACACGAGCATTATATTCAGAATTAGAATTATCTGAAGGGGAATCACTATTGCTAGTAAGTTCTCTTTCTTCTAAAATTTCATCTAATGTTTTTAAGGGTTCTGGATTACCGTAACTAGGTTTAGCAGTTTCATTAAATGCTAAATGACTCTTTATTGGGTCTGCATTAGCTTGCTCTTCAAGTTTTTCTTTCTCTTCAATAAGCTCTTCAAGTTCCTCATCTAGCATAACCATTTCTACAACATATTCCTCTTTATCTTCCTCTTTGCCTAAGTGTATATTGTATAATGCTAACACCATGATAGACAGGGAGAAAAAAGTAATTAAAAAGGATAAATGTTTACGATTTAATTGCATAGGATTATAACCTCTTTTTTGCTAAAATATTTTACAAGACCTTAAAAATGAGAAAAATAGTTTTATATATTTTCTCTTTTTGGTAATGTTTTTTCAAACGTTGTTGGGTCTATTGCTATATTTACGTTGTAATCCCCAATTTTGGTTCTTCGTAAGGCAGATAAATACCCTCCCGAGTTAAGTGCTTTTCCAAAATCGTTTGCAATAGACCTAATATAAGTTCCTTTGCTGCATACAATTCTAAATTCTATTTCTGGTAAATTTATAGCTGTAACTTCAAATTCAGAAATGGTAATTTGCCTTTTTTTAACTTCTACTTCTTTACCTTCTCTTGCATATTCATACAAACGTTTTCCATCTTTCTTTAAAGCAGAAAATACAGGAGGCACTTGTTCTATTTCTCCTAAAAATTTAGGAATAGTAGTAGTAATAAGTTCTGGAGTTATATGTTCCGTTGCAAAAGTTTTGTTTACCTCGGTTTCTAAATCAAAAGAAGGCGTTGTGCCACCAACCGTTATTGTACCGGTATATTCTTTAGTTTGTCCTTGAATTTCGGTAATCTTTTTAGTGAATTTACCTGTGCAAATAATTAGCAACCCTGTAGCTAAAGGATCTAGAGTGCCAGCATGGCCAACTTTAATTTTTTTTAAATTAAAAGCTTTACGAATTCCCCATTTTATTTTGTTTACCGCTTGGAAAGAGGTCCAGTTTAATGGTTTGTCAACCAGTAATAATTGTCCTTCTAAAAAATCTTCTTTAGTTTTCAATAGGTTTATATATTAGGGTTTATCCTATATATCCGTAGGTAACAGCAATAATACCAACTATTAAACAGTAAATAGCAAAGTAAGAAAGTTTGCTTTTCTTTACTAATTGAATCATCCAGGTACAGGCAACTAAACCAGCTAAAAAAGCAGCAATAAAGCCTGCTCCCATCGCAAAATTATTTTCGCCAGTAAACGTTAAATCGCCACTAAATAAATCTTTAGCAATTTTTCCAAAAATTAAAGGAATAACCATTAAGAAAGAAAAACGAGCAGCTTTCGTTTTATCTACCCCAAGTAAAACAGATGTAGAAATAGTAGCCCCACTTCTAGAAATTCCGGGAAGCATTGCAATGGCTTGCGAAATACCTACAATAACAGCATTGCCAAAGCTTACTTTTTTATCGGTATCTTTTGCTTTATCAGCAAAATAAAGTAAAGCAGCAGTTATAAGTAACATGAAGCCTACAAAGCGAATATTACCTCCAAAAAAACTTTCTAATTGCTCTTCAAAAAGTAATCCTACAATAACAGCAGGGAGCATAGAAAGAATAATTTTTAGAGAGAATTGTGTTTGTTCATTCCATTTAAATTGTAATAAGCCACTAAGAATCTCCCATATATCTTTTCTAAAGACAACAATAGTACTTAATGCAGTTGCAAAGTGTAGTATTACTGTAAATAACAAGCTTTCTTCTGGAACAGAATTGTCTCCTAAAATAGCTTTACCAAGTTCTAAATGGCCACTAGAAGAAACAGGTAAAAATTCGGTTAAACCTTGTATTATTCCAAGGATAATAGCATCTAAAGTTTCCAAATTATTTTTTCTTATGTGGATTTAACAAAATAGCATAAATTTCTATGCCAAGCCCTATTAATACAAGTGTTGGTGCTAAACGTATTCTTCTAAAATTATAGATGTCATCACTAAAAACATTGGGGTCATCACTGCCACCACCGCTCATTAAAATAAAACCTAAGGCAATACAGGCTAATCCTATGAACATGAATAGGTAGTTTTTCTTTTGAAAAATAAACTCTTGTTTTTCTGAGTTACCTATATTAGAATTTTGTTTTTTACTCATAGGGCAAATTTAATAATATAATTCGTCGGTTCTAAGATTTAAGAAGCGTTGTGTAGCAAAATAGGTGCTAATAAACGAAATAAGTACACCTAAGACAAAAACAGATACTAATAGGACTACTAAAATGGTTGCATCTTCAAAAAGACCAAGCTCTTTAAAATGCTCATTTATGTATAAAAGAACTCCACCAAGGGCTATTAATGCTAAAACAGCACCTAGTATGCCAAGCTTTATATTATTTATAATAAATGGACGTCTTATAAATGTTTTTGTTGCACCTACCATTTGCATGGTCTTTATAATAAAACGTTTAGAGTAGATAGATAAACGAATAGAGCTGTTAATTAGTAAAACAGCAATAAAGGTAAAAATGCCACTTGCTATTAAAATCCACAAACCAATTTTTTTAATATTTTCAGTTAATAAACCAACAAGGGGTTTGTCATAACTAACTTCGTCTACATATCCTTTACCAGAAATTTCTTCGGCAATAGTTGCAATTTGTTCCGGAGAAACAAAATCGGCATTTAATTGTACATCAATAGAATTTTTTAAAGGATTGTAACCTAAAAAATCTTGAAAGTTTTCTCCTAATTCCTCAGTATGTTGTTTTGCAGCTTCTTCTTTAGAAACATATATAGCCTTTTTGGTATATTCTGCCATAGAAAGGCTTTTTTGCATCTGATCTATTTCTACCTCTTTAGCACTGTCTTTTAAAAACACCGAAATAGTAATTTGTTCTTTAAAATGGTCTCCCATTTTTTTGGTATTTAATACCAATAGACCTAAAATACCTAATAAAAATAATACTAAAGCTATGCTAAGTACTACAGAGAAGTAAGAAGAAATTAATTTTCTTTTTTGATAATTTTCAAAAGATTTGCTCATAATTGGTATTCCGAGTTGTAAAAATAGGAAAGTAATTTTAAAAGAACAGTATATAGCATAAATTGGGAATCATCTTTTTAAAGAAAAATGTCCTTTGCGTATAAAATTTTCTATTGTAATGGAGTACCAATAATCTGCTGCAGGAAGTTTAGAATTATTAAAAGTGCCATCCCAACCTAATTGGTTGTCTAAAGAATTAAATAATAACTTTCCATAGCGGTCATAAATACTTAAAGAATAAGAAACACCAGGAGGAATCCCTTCTGGGATAAAATTATCATGAAAACCATCATTATTTGGAGTAAAAAACTTTGGTATTACTAAATGAAAATAGGGAACATAGATTTCTCCGCAAAAGTTGCGTTCTCTTATTGTAATAAAATATTGGCCTCCAGAGACAGCTTCAAATACAGGGTTAGTTTGGAAAATTCCAAAATTTAGAGCGTATTCAAATTCTCCAGTGTTTTTTGTTTTAATTATAATAGAAGGACCGTCTGAAGTAATGGATTTTAATATTGGGGCATCAATTTGTTCCAGAATAATTGTTTTTGTAGCGGAGCAACCATTTGTATCTGTAACTTCTACAGTATATGTTCCTGGCGTATTAGTTGAAATTGAAAAAGTAGTTTCACCAGTACTCCACAAGTAAGTTTCATTGGGAATATCTGCAGAGAATGTAATGTATTCTCCTTCACAGAAAATTAAATTTTCATCTACTACTATTGGCGTTGGGTAATAATTAGCTGTTACACCTACTCTAGAGGTAGATATGCATCCGCCTATTTCAGAAACAGCTTCGGCGTAGTAAGTTCCAGCTGTTGTTACTTGTATTAAGGAAGTGTTAGATTCTAATAAATTTCCTCCAGATGCAGCATCATACCAATTTACTAAAACACCTTCTGGAACAGTAACACTTAAGCCACTAATTTCTCCTTGACAGTTATTGTTATCACCATTATTTATAGGTTCCTCTGGAATAGGGATTATGTATACACTAAAAGTTTCTGATAACACATTACATTGGTCATTAGAAATGTTTATTGGATCTTCGGAAACTTTTACACGATAATGTGTAGTTGTATTCACTAAGGGAGTTGTAAAGTTAGGATTTGTTTCACCCAGAATGTCTGTCCAAATAATTTGATCTACGCTTTCTTGCCATTGGTATGCATGGGTATTAAAAATTGAAAAATCTGGAGTGGCAGTTAAAGTTGTAGAAATAGGCCCTTGGTCTGCGCAACTAGAAATGCTATTTTCATTGGTATTATTACGAACAGTTATAAAATCTCCACAGGATTTAAAAACAATATCGTCTATAGCTAGGTCGTTACCACAACCACCGTTACCATTATTTATCATTTTTAAAATTACCGAAGTTTGCCCTACTTCAGTTTTAAAAACTAAGCCATATTGTTCCCAAACAGGATTGGCTTGGCTCATAATGTTTCCAGTATCTCCAGATGCTAAAAGGGTTGTGTCTGTGCTATCCCATATTTGAAAACGTACGTTTATGGGCAGTCCACCATTCTCACAAAAACCATTAGGACTTTGCAAATTAATTAGCCATGAGGAAAATTCGTAAGAAGTATTCTCGCATAAACCACTTACAGTTCTTCTGTAAAATTCACCTGCTGTAAAATGAGCATTTACAATAAAAGATTTTCCATTTGTATCCCCGGGAGTATGGTCTGTAGTATTATGCCAATCGTAAAAATTGGTGTTGCTGCTTATAGTATAATCTCCATCCGCCGGTACACCCGTAGTGTAGAAGTAAGAGGTAATCCCTGTTGGTAGCGCAGGCCCTCTATCTGTTCCAGTTCCAAAAGTTTCTGTAAAAATAGGGTCGCCAGAATTTCCTCCGCAAAAACCTAACTGTCCAAAAAGAATTTGGGTAGATATAAGGCAAAAAAACAGAAATAGAAGGAGAGAAAAAGTGGTATAAGTTTTCAATTGTAAAATATAGTGATTAAGCTTGCGTTAAGATAAACATTTTAAGCAAGCTTAAAGATAAAACAGAGTGTCCAATTTTTTAAACAACGTACTTTTTCATATAAAAATTTCTAGGCCAGGATTGTGGTTTCCTACTATTTGGATATATCTAGTGCCATTTAGTGGAAAAACTACTTTTTGGAATACCATTCCTTTTTGGGTTGGGCTTTTCTTTGTGACATTTCCATTAAATTATCTAGTTTATGGACTAAATGATTATAATGATGTTAAGGCAGATGCAGTTAATAAACGAAAAGGAAATTTCCTGTTTGGTGCTAGTGCTTCTAAAGAAGAGTTAAAGGGTCTTTTGCAGAAAATAGGTGCTGTTATTTTACCATTTATAGTTTGGTTTTCTGTGACATCTGGATTTTACATGTTATTGTTGTTGGTCTTTATGGTGCTCATTAATATGGCTTATAATTTTGAACCCTTTAGAATAAAAGAAAGACCTCCGTTTGAGATTTTTATTCAAGTTGGTTATGTAACTACAGCTCTTTTTAGTATTCAATTAAATAATCTACCAGAACTACCTTGGCAAACGTTAGTATATTTGGCCCTTTTCGCTTTTCAGGCACATATTGCAGGAGAAATAATGGATATTGAGCCCGATGTATTGGCGGGTAAAAAAACCACCGCAGGAATTTTAGGCAGAAAAAAATCTAAAATGCTCATGACCGCTATTGTATTGCTAGAAGCTTTTTTAGTCTGGTTTTGGTTTCAAGATATTGTTTTGGCTCTTTTTCTAGCATTTTTTAGTATTTGGTTATTACTAGATGTTTTAATTTTCTTTAAAGACAAGCCATATACTTTATCTCAAATGAAATTATTTGGTTATGCAATTAATATTTCTGCCATATTATCTATGTTTTGGGTGTTGTATAGTGGAAAATTACTAATGCCATAAACAAGCTTTTGCTTTAGCTTTCCTCTTTCCTTTATTAAACTTATTTTTGCCGGGAATAAAAGTAATCCTATTATGCAGTACAATTTCAATGAAATTGAAGCCAAGTGGCAAAAATATTGGGCAGAAAACCAAACATTTAAAGCAGAAAACAATTCGGACAAAGAAAAATTCTATGTTCTAGATATGTTTCCGTATCCTTCTGGAGCAGGGTTGCATGTTGGACATCCGTTAGGGTATATTGCCAGTGATATTTATGCACGTTACAAAAGGCATAAAGGTTTTAATGTAATGCATCCGCAGGGGTACGATTCTTTTGGACTTCCAGCAGAACAATATGCTATACAAACTGGGCAGCACCCGGCAATAACTACAGCCGAAAATATTACAACCTATAGAAGGCAGTTAGATCAAATTGGTTTCTCTTTTGATTGGAGTCGTGAGGTAAGAACATCGGATCCAAAATACTATAAATGGACACAGTGGATTTTTATTCAAATATTTAATTCTTGGTATAATAAAGATACCGATAAGGCAGAAGATATTTCTAGCTTAGTTGCCGTTTTTGAAAAAGAAGGAAATGCTAGTATTAATGCCGTTTGTGATGAAGATATAGCGATTTTTAGTAGTGAGGAATGGAAGTCTTTTGATAGTAAAAAACAACAAGAGATTTTATTACAATATAGATTAACCTATTTGGCGGAAACTGAAGTTAACTGGTGCCCAGCATTAGGAACGGTTTTAGCTAATGATGAGATTGTAAACGGCGTATCTGAGCGTGGAGGTCATCCTGTAGTTCGTAAAAAAATGACACAGTGGAGTATGCGTATTTCTGCATATGCACAGCGTTTATTAGATGGTTTAGAAAAGATAGATTGGCCACAGCCTTTAAAAGATTCACAAACCAATTGGATAGGAAGGAGTCAAGGTGCTTCGGCAACTTTTAAAGTGAATGATCATAATGCGGTTATAGAGGTATTTACCACTAGACCCGATACTATTTTTGGCGTTAGTTTTATGACTTTGGCTCCAGAACATGAGTTGGTATTGCAAATAACCACACCAGAACAAAAAGCGGAGGTAGAAGCTTATATTGAAGCGACAGCAAAACGATCCGAGCGTGATCGTATGGCCGATGTTAAAACCATTTCTGGTGCTTTTACAGGTGCGTATGCAGAACACCCGTTTTCCAAAGAACCTATTCCTATTTGGATAGGAGATTATGTGTTGGCTGGGTATGGTACAGGAGCTGTAATGTCTGTTCCTTGTGGGGATCAGCGCGATTATGATTTTGCAAAACATTTTAATATTCCAATCCCTAATATTTTTGAAGGCGTAGATATTTCGGAAGAGGCTTTTGCAGATAAGAGTAAAACCGTGATTGCAAATTCCGATTTCTTAAACGGATTACCATATAAGAAAGCCATGAAATTGGCGATTTATGAGTTAGAGAAATTGGGGCAAGGTGAGGGAAAAATAAATTATAGGCTGCGCGATGCTGTTTTTAGCAGACAGCGTTATTGGGGAGAACCATTCCCTGTATATTATGTAGATGGTATGCCGCAGATGATAGCAGCGGAGCATTTACCAATTGCATTACCAGAAGTAGAAAAGTATTTACCAACAGAAACCGGTGAGCCACCATTAGGGAATGCTGAGGTATGGGCTTGGTGTACTAAAGAGAATAAAGTAGTGCATAACAGTGAAATAAATAATGCCACGGTGTGGCCGTTGGAGTTGAATACCATGCCAGGTTGGGCAGGAAGTTCCCAATACTTTAATAGGTATATGGATCCTACGAACAACAATGAAATTTTCTCTAAAGAAGCCATGAATTATTGGCAAGATGTAGATTTATATATTGGTGGTAGCGAGCATGCAACAGGCCATTTGTTATACAGCCGTTTTTGGCAAAAATTTATGTTCGATAGAGGTTTTGTTCCTAAAGATGAGTTTGCAAAAAAACTTATTAATCAGGGGATGATTACGGGGACGAGTGCTTTTGTTTATAGGGTTGAATTTAGTATTGAATCTGCATTTAATCCTGAGCATGATTCAGATATGAATGATGATGATATAAGATTGTTTTCTGAATTTGAAAAGAATCTAACAAGCAAAATAGGAAGTTTATTTGTACCTAAATCTTATGTGGATAAAGAATACGGGGATTTAGAAAAAATATTAAATAATTCATTATTTAATAATCAAATTGCTAAGGAATGGTCTGATTATGTTTTAAATAAATTTGAAATAAGTGAGGATCAAGTATACTTAAAGTTTCAACATTTAAACCCAATTCATGCAGATGTTTCTTTGGTTAGTGTTACAGACCAATTAGATATTGAAGCATTTAAAAATTGGCGAGAAGAATATAAAAATGCTGTGTTTATTTTAGAAGATGGAAATGTATATGATTCAAAATCTTTTCCAGAGGATAAATGGAGAGGTTCTTTTATCGTTGGTCGCGAGGTAGAAAAAATGTCTAAGTCCAAATACAATGTGGTAAACCCAGATGAAATTTGTGCAGAATACGGTGCAGATTCTTTACGTTTGTACGAGATGTTTTTAGGGCCATTGGAGCAATCTAAACCTTGGAATACGGCAGGTATTACCGGAACACACAGTTTCTTAAAAAAATTATGGCGTTTGTATTTTGATGATAACGGCGCAAAGTTTACGGATACGGAGCCAACTAAAGACAACCTTAAAACCTTGCATAAAACCATTAAAAAGGTAGAAGAAGATATTGCTAATTTCTCTTTCAATACCTCGGTATCTACTTTTATGATTTGTGTTAATGAACTTTCTACGCAAAAGTGTACTAGTAAATCTGTATTAGAAGCCTTGGCTATTTTGGTATCCCCTTATGCGCCACATATTGCAGAAGAATTATGGAGCCAGTTAGGGAATACAGCGTCTATCTCTACCGCGCCTTTCCCAACTTTTGATGCTAGTCATTTAGTAGAAAGCAGTAAAGAGTATCCAATTTCTTTTAATGGTAAAATGCGTTTTAAATTAGAATTACCGCTAGATATGAGTAAAGACCAGATTGAAGAAGTGGTAATGGCACATGAAAAAACACAACAGCAATTACAAGGAAGGACCCCTAAGAAGGTGATAATAGTTCCTGGTAAAATTGTGAATATAGTAGGATAAAAAAAAGGATTCCTCTCCTTTTTTAGGAGAGGGTTCTACTACTCTAAATAATATAGACTATGAAAAATATAGAAATTTTAGGGTTAGTAGCAGCAGTGTTTACTACTTCCTCTTTTTTTCCTCAAGTATATAAAGCTTGGAAAGAAAAATCTACTAAAGATATATCATTAACCATGTACATTGCTTTTTTAATAGGCATAATACTTTGGTTAATTTATGGGTATTATATTAATAGTATATCTATGGTAATTGCCAATACAGTAACTTTAGTATTGGTGCTAATTGTTATTGTATTAAAGTTTAAATACAAATAGAAAAAAAGTTTCGAGCCAAGACCACGGATTCTAGTTAAAAAGATAACTTCTAAAATTTAAGACAAGTTTCAGAGTATTTAAACTCTCATTATTGAATAAAAACAACTTGTACTTTTGCTTTTTCAAGTGTGCTATTCCTTTTTTCATAAAAAAAGCGCTCCGTTTTTTCTTCTTTTTTAACTTTTTTACTCCCTTTTTATAGTATTCTCATTCGACAATTCATTTATTATAATTTCTTACTTATTTTTGCATCACCCCTATAAATTGACAATATTTTTTCATAAAATAATATTATTTTTATTTTTGACCCTAAAAAATTAGGGGGTTGTTATTTCATATTTGATATATTTTGTCTTTGACCCCTAATATTTTGTTGTAAAAATTTTTTTATTTCAAAAGTTTATCACAAATTTGCTTCAGTATTACTAAAATCGTAACAAATGATAGTTGGTGTCCCAAAGGAAATTAAGAATAATGAGAGTCGTGTAGGAATGACTCCAGCAGGGGTTTTTGAGCTTGTTCGTTCTAACCATACAGTTTATGTACAATCTAATGCTGGAATAGGAAGTGGTTTTACGAACGAAGATTACCAACAAGTTGGTGCTATTATTTTAGATACTATAGGTCAGGTTTATGCTATGAGTGAAATGATAGTAAAAGTAAAAGAACCTATAGAGGAAGAATATACATTGGTACAAGAGGGACAAATTATATTTACCTATTTTCATTTTGCATCTAGTGAAGCCTTAACTAAGGCTATGATAAAAAGTAAGGCCATTTGTATTGCTTATGAAACAGTAGAGGATGAAGATGGTACCTTACCATTATTAACACCAATGTCTGAGGTTGCTGGTAGAATGGCAATACAACAAGGAGCAAAATATTTAGAAAAACCTGTAAAGGGTAAAGGAGTACTTTTAGGAGGTGTTCCCGGAGTGGCACCTGGCAAAGTTTTGGTACTTGGAGCAGGTGTAGTAGGTATACAAGCTGCTAAAATGGCAGCAGGTTTAGGAGCGCATGTCACTATTTTAGATATAGACATGAAACGTTTGCGTTATGTAAATGATGTAATGCCGCCACATGTTGTAACGGAATTTTCTAATGAATTTAATATAAGAAAACATATAAAAACACATGACTTAATTATTGGAGGAGTTTTGCTTAAAGGAGCTAAGGCGCCAAATCTAATAACTAGAGATATGTTAAAAGAAATGCATCCAGGAACTGTAATTGTAGATGTTGCAGTGGATCAAGGCGGGTGTGTAGAAACTACAAGGCCTACAACTCATGAAGACCCTACTTATATAATAGAAGACGTTGTGCATTATACTGTAGCAAATATGCCAGGAGCAGTGCCATATACCTCTACAATGGCCCTTACCAATGTTACTTTGCCTTATGTTTTAGCATTAGCAAAAGATGGCTGGGAAGTGGCTAGTTCTAAAAATGCAGCGCTACAAAAAGGGCTAAATATTGTAAATGGAGGAGTAGTATATAAAGAAATTATAGAAGCCTTTGGTTGGCAATCTTCTATGGTATAAATTAAGATTAAGTTAGTTTTAGAGACCTCGTCAATTTTCCTTTTTGGCTAATTCAGGAATATTGGCGGGGTTTTTGCTTTCTATTACTAAAAGAATTTGTTTGTAAGAATAATTCTTTAGTATATTTATTTAAAATTAAAAATAGAAAGTTATGTTTGGATTTGATATAGGTTATATAATAATTGCTGGAGCTTTTGGGCTTTTTAGTATGTTTGTTAGTAACCGTCTTAAAAGTAAATTTAAAAAGTATTCTCAAGTATATTTACGTAATGGTTTAAGCGGTGCAGAAATTGCAGAAAAAATGCTTGCTGATCACGGTATTACAGACGTAAAAGTTATTTCTACTCCAGGGATGTTAACAGATCACTATAACCCAGCAAATAAAACAGTTAATTTAAGTGAAGGAGTGTATGCACAACGTAATGCATCTGCGGCTGCTGTAGCAGCACATGAAGTTGGGCATGCTGTACAACATGCAACAGCTTATAGTTGGTTACAAATGCGCTCTAAATTAGTTCCAGTTTTAAATATTACTTCTAGATTTTCTATGTGGGTAATTTTTGGAGGAATGGCTCTTATGAGTACTACAGCTATTGGGGGTACTATAGCATGGGTTGGTGTTGCATTATATGGAATAGGAACATTATTTAGCTTTGTAACCCTTCCTGTAGAGTATGATGCTAGTAACCGTGCGTTGGCCTGGTTAAAGAATAAAAATATGGTAAGTCAAGAAGAATATGCTGGAGCAGAGGATGCACTTAAATGGGCAGCTAGAACCTATTTAGTTGCAGCTATTGGAGCGTTGGCAACTTTGTTATATTTTGCTATGCGAGTAGCAAGTAGAGATTAATAAAGCTTGATGTAATAAAAAATATGAGCCTCCAGTTTGGAGGCTTTTTTATATGGTAATTTGTCTGTCTATTTGTTGATTTAATGAGATAAATGTTTCTGTTCTAGAGACACCTTCTATTTGCTGTATATCTTTGTTTAATACATTCATTAAATGTTCATTATCTCTGCAAAGTATCTTAATTAAGATAGACCAGTTTCCTGTAGTGTAATGGCATTCTAAAACTTCTGGAATTTTCTCTAGCTGTTTTACAGCAATAGGGTTGCTCATTGCTTTATCTAAGTAAATACCAATATAAGCCATAGTGGTATAGCCCATTACTTTTGGGTTTATAATAAATTTAGAACCGGCTAAAAGTCCTGAGGACTCTAATTTTCGTAAACGTTGATGAATAGCAGCACCAGAAATGCCTATGCTTCTTGCAATTTCTAAGACAGGTTTTCTTGCATCAGACATTAAAAATCTTAGAATTTTCTTGTCTATTCCATCTATTTTAACATTTTTATCAGTAGATTTCATAAAAGTAGTTTCAAATATCTAGTAAAAGTAAAGAAAAGCTAACACATAATAACTTTTGGCTTTATACATTGTAGCCAACGTAAGGAACTTGTTGTTCTGTAAATAATATTCCGTAGTTTTCTAATTCTTTTAAAATAGGAGTATACACCTCTTTGGTAAGCGGTATTTGAACTCCTGGAGTGGTTATTTTTTCATTTAAAACTAATAAGGTTGCTATAGCAGCTGGCAATCCAACAGTTTTTGCCATGGCAGTATAAGTTCTATTTTCCCCTATTACCACCATATTTGCATCAATTTGATATTTTTTACCATCTTGCTCATATCCAATTTTATGATACATGATAATCATATCTTTATCGTCTTCATTTAAAGACCAACTTGCTTCTAATATTTCTTGTAGTATTTGGGCAGGAGTTGCATTTTCAAGAGCTATTTTTTTGTTGGCATTAAATAAGTCTAATTCAATAAGCTTACTCCAAATAATATCATCTTGATCAATATTTAAATAATGACGTAATTTTAGTTCTACAGAGTCTGTTGGGGAGTATGGTAAAAATAAATTTACAAATTCTCTATAGCGCATACCTAAAGAATTTTCAATGGTATAACTATCATCTGTCATTCCCAGTTGTACAAAGATATCCCAAGCTTTAGAAAAGCCTACTTTACGTAATGTTCCTCTATATAATGTTAATACATCATGTAAACCATATGCTTCTCTATAGTTTAAAGAATCTCTATTGGCATATCCTTCAAACTGTCCGTATCCAGGAATATTAAAAAATTCTGTTCTTCTAAATAATTTTTGATAGGGAATATATTTATACGTTCCTTCTTGAATAAATTGTGCTGCACCGCCTTGTCCTGCTAGTACAACATTTCTAGGGTTCCAAGTAAATTTATAGTTCCATAAATTAGTATCACTTTCTGCGGCTACTAAGCCACCTGTAAAAGATTCAAAAAGTAAAATTTTGCCACCTTTATTCCTAATAGAGTCTAACAATTGCATAGCACTCATATGATCTATACCTGGGTCTAAGCCAATTTCATTCATAAAAACAAGGCCTTTTTCTTTGGCTTGTTTATCTAAGGACTTTATTTCGTCACTTACATAAGATGCAGTAATTAAGTGTTTAGAATAGGTAATGCAATCTTGAGCAACTAGTATATGAAAACGTGCAGGTAGCATGGACACAACTATAGTACTATTGTTAATAGCTTTTTGCCTTTCCTCATCATTAAAAACATCTAACTTTAAAATAGTACAAGCAGCATGCGTAGCGAATTTTTCAGAAATTGCTTTAGGGTTAATGTCCCCAATGGTAATATGTAATTTTTCGGATTCGGATTTTTCTAAAAAGTAGTTTATTAAGTAGGATGTAGATTTACCAGCACCTACAATAAGTATTTTTCGCAACATGGTTTTTGTACTTTTGTGTCTAAGTAGACAAATATTATAATATATAATTGTTACAAATGTGAAAATAACAATAAAATAAGTTATGAACAAAACAATTTTTGGTACTGGGATTCTATTAGGAGTTCTTGCTGTTATATTAGGAGCCTTTGGAGCACATGCTTTAGAAAAAGTATTAAGTGTAGATAGTTTACAAAGTTTTGAGACAGGGGTTCGTTATCAAATGTATCATGCTTTACTGTTATTATTTTTGAGCACTAGTTCTCAGATTAAAGAAGAAAGAAAAAAGCTAGTTTATTATCTATTAACTGTAGGAATTATTTTTTTCTCTTTTTCTATTTATTTACTAGCTACAAATAGCCTTACAGGTTTTAATTTTAAAACTATTGCCCTTTTAACCCCTATTGGCGGTACAATTTTAATTTTGGGATGGGTAGTATTAGGCTATCGAACATTTAAGTAATTTGTCTAATTAATTAGCTTTTATATTGGGGAGGGCGTAAAATTTATATATGTTTGTACCCTAAATTAAAATTTACATGGATAAAATTAGGCAGTTTACGAAAACGATTTCGTTGAAAAAATATGGAATCAATCATGACAATTTTAACTATCAACTTTCTGCGGATGAATTACATGCCATTACTTTAGAGAAAGGATTAGGAGTAGAAGCTTCTAGCGGAGCTTTGGCAATTAATACTGGCGAGTTTACAGGAAGGTCTCCAAAAGATCGTTTTATTGTAAAGGATGCTATTACAAAAGATAAAATTTGGTGGGGAGATATAAACATCCCATTTGAACCAGATGCTTTTGATAAATTACATGATAAAGTTATTTCCTATTTAAATGAAAAAGAGCTTTATGTTCGTGATTGTTATGCTTGTGCAGATATTAATTATAGAATGAATATAAGGGTTATTAATGAGTACCCGTGGTCTAACATGTTTGCATATAATATGTTTATTAGACCTACCTCTGAAGAGCTTAAGAATTTTGACCCTGAGTGGACTGTTATTAATGCGCCTGGTTTTATGGCAGTAGCAAATGTAGATGGAACAAGACAGCATAATTTTGCTATTTTAAATTTTACAAAAAAAATAGCTTTAATTGGAGGAACAGGATATACTGGAGAAATTAAAAAAGGAATTTTTTCTGCATTAAATTTTATTTTACCTGTACAAAAAAATACGTTACCAATGCATTGCTCTTCTAATGTTGGAAAAGACGGCGATACTGCTATATTCTTTGGTTTATCTGGAACAGGCAAAACAACATTATCTACAGATCCTACTAGAAAATTAATTGGAGACGATGAGCATGGTTGGAATAATGAAAATGCAGTTTTTAATTTTGAAGGAGGTTGCTATGCTAAAGTAATTAACCTATCTGGCGAAAATGAACCAGAGATTTTTGGAGCTATAAAAAAAGGAGCAATTCTAGAGAATGTTATAATGGACGATGAAGGAGAAGTAGATTTCTCTGATATTAGTATTACACAAAATACTAGAGTTAGTTACCCATTATATCATATAGAAAATGTAAGGCAACCTTCTATTGGACATAATCCTAAAAACATTTTCTTTTTAACAGCAGATGCGTTTGGAGTTTTACCTCCAATATCTAAACTTACACCTAACCAAGCTGCATATCATTTTATTTCTGGTTATACTGCTAAAGTAGCAGGTACAGAGGCTGGCGTTGTAGAACCACAACCATCTTTTTCGGCTTGTTTTGGAGCGCCATTCATGCCATTGCACCCTACAGAATATGCAGAGATGTTAAGTAAAAAAATGAAAGATGCTGGAGTAAATGTTTGGTTAGTAAATACAGGTTGGACAGGAGGTCCTTACGGTGTTGGTACACGTATGAAATTAAAATATACACGTGCTATGATACATGCTGCTCTAAATGGAGATTTAGGTTCCTATTCGTATGATACGTACCATATACATTCTGTTTTTGGGGTGGCACAACCAAGGTTTTGTCCTGGGGTCCCAACAGAAGTGTTAAGCCCAAGAACTACATGGAATGATGATGATAAATATTATAAAACGGCATTTAAATTATCTAATGCATTTAGAAAGAATTTTGAAAAGTTTGAATCTTATGCAAGTGAAGAGATAAGGCGTGGTGGACCACAACGATATGCATTTTAGAAAAGTAAAAAACCCTGAGAATTTTCTCAGGGTTTTTTTGTTATTTATAGTTTCCAGTTTCCTAAAAAATAAAATAGGAACTAATTTATTTTTTATTAACATCATTAATATACTTCTGCAATGCCATTGTCATAGACGGTGTATCTGGTGTTGGTGCTTTAATGTCTATACGTAAACCAGCGCCGTTAGCAGCAGTTACGGTAGAATTACCAAAAACAGCTATACGCGTTTCATTTTGCTCAAAGTCAGGAAAATTCTGTAATAAAGACTCTATTCCAGACGGACTAAAAAAGACCAGAATGTCATAGTAAACATTTCTTAAATCTGATAAATCACTAATTACAGTCTTATAAAATATACCACGTGTCCACTGTATACCTAGTTTATCTAATGTTTCAGGAACAATAGGCTTTAAAACGTCTGACGATGGTAATAAAAATTTCTCGTCTTTATATTTTTTAAATAAAGTAACTAATTCATCAAAATTTCTTTTACCTACATATATTTTACGTTTTCTATAAACTACATATTTTTGCAAATAATAAGCAACAGCTTCAGACTGGCAAAAATATTTCATGCTGTCTGGTACTTTAAAACGCATTTCTTCTGCAATTCTAAAAAAATGATCTACAGCATTTCTACTTGTAAGAATAATAGCAGAATACTTGTGTAAGTCTATTTTTTGTTGACGTACATTTTTGGCGTTTACTCCTTCTACATGAATAAAAGGTCTAAAGTCAACTTTAACCTTTTCTTTGTCGATAAGTCTAGAATATGGAGAGTTTTCCATTTTTGGTTCTGGCTGAGATACCAAAATCGTTTTTACTTTCATACATTATACTATTTTATAGTAGGCTTCCCATAATCACGAAGGGTGCAATTTCGAGTGCGCAAAGGTACAAAATAAAATAGAAAAAATTGTGGGTAATAAATTTTTGATGGTTCTTTAGTACTGTAATCCAGCCAATACCATTAATTATTAGTATTAAAACTACAGTTATATATACTACTGTTTTAGATTCTTTTAGAATATAACAAAGGATTATGTTAGCAATAAACATAAGTATTGCGCTATAATTTAAGTAAGAAATTTTCTTAAAAACTAATTCAGAAAAGAGTTTAATATTACTAAATATAAAGCCATTTCCAATTTGTAAGATAAATTTTATAATTTGAAATAATACTACTGTTCCTAGTATTATAAAATAGCCAAATATTTTTTGGTCCGGATGCGGTTGCGATATAATACACCATGCAAAAAACAAAAAAAGTGAAAAATTTATAATTTGAAATAATGTAAAAAAGACATTAAACCAGTTCATTAATTTTTCCTTTTTATTATACATGAAAATGTATTTGTTATTAAAAGGAAGAATTATATAATTTAAAAATCTAGTATAAAACAGACTTTTAGCTATAATAATAAATAGTAAACTACTAAAAAGTAGAATAGTAATCCAGTCTAAAGTTCCAGTTGTTCTAAAAATAGGCTCCATTAGTGTAATTTTATATTTGAGCCATTTAATCCAGGAATAAAACCATTTTCTGAGATACTTATTTTAAAGTAACTTGGCTTTTCCATTTTAGATTTAGGTAGTTTTATCTTAAAGTTGGTAGTGTCTTTGGCATTTAAAGTTAAAATATTTTCTTTTAATGTAGTTGGTGTAATAGAAATTAAATCTTTTACTTTTTTGTATTTATCTAAGTATACTACAGAAAATTTTAATTTTTTAAGAGGTACTGCTTTATCATATGGGTTGTATACTTGTAGGGTGTATTCTTTGGTAGTATTAAGTGTTTCTATGTCTTCTTTTATACTGCACTTAAGTTTTCTATAAGATTCAAAATTTTCGATAAAATTACCGTACAAAAAGGTACCATCTATGCGCTTGTATTTTATGTCCCCTTTTTTATGGTAATTAGTAACGTAAAGTACTTTCTTGTTTTGAACCGTTTCTTCTGTCTTATCAATAGTGTATTGGTTTTGTCGATAATATATATTATTTAAAGAATAGGTATTACCTCCAGTGTAAAAAGCATACATAGGCGTGGTTCTGTAAGAATTTTCAAAAACTACAGGAGTATCGCCTATTTGAGAATGTAAGTTGTTAACCCATAACTTATTTCCATGAGTTTCATAATAGATAGGAAAAAGTGGCTTGTAAATTAAACCTATTCTTAGAATAACTAAAACAATGGTATTTATGATAGCTGTTCTATAAATCCATTTTAATGCATTTTTGTTAGTTAGCATATAATTATATGCTAGTATAAATAATGGTATAGATATTATTATAACCCATTGGGTTTGTATTCTTCTATTAAAACTAGAAATAAAGAAAAATATAATAAAGCCATAAGTTAGGTATAGTAAAGCCTTTATAAAAAGGTCTGTTGCTTTGGTTTTATACAAGGCTTTGTATACCCACGGGAAAGTAAAGCCCAATACGGCTACTAAATTAATGAAGAAGCCAACAGTATATTTTTCAAAATTATAAGCGCCATTTGGGCGTTCATACAAATGATATTTTATAGAAACAAATTCGTGTTCATATAGCCATATAAAATGTGGTGTGTAACATACTAAAGCTATACCTACGGCAATCCATGCGTATTTATTTAAAGCTAATTTTAAATTAGATAAAATTATAAAGAAAATAACCAAGAAAGCATGGTATTTACTATACATTAAAGCGGCAATAATAACCCCTAAAATCATGGCTTTGTAGTAGTTAGGATTTTTTATAAAGTGTTTGTAAACTAAAAGAAAAACACAAGTAAAAAATACAAGTGGCGTATCTGGTAATGTAAAAAAACCATATGCGTTTAATAGTGTTAGGGAAAAGGCAAAGGTGAAAAAAGGAAGTATATGCTCTCTTTTTTTAGGGTTATCTATTAAAAGCCATAATATAATTATAGAACCAATAGAGAGAATACAACTCATAAAACGAACCCCAAGCTCACCATCAAAGAAAAAACTACTAATTTTAATAAGAAAAGCTACCATTGGAGGGTGATCAAAGTAACCCCAAGCCATATCTTGTGCATAGTGCCAATAATAAGCTTCGTCATAAATAAGCTCCGTAAAATATGCCTGTAATAAGTTTAAAATAAGAAGGCTAGCTAATAAAATAACTAGTAATTTAGGAAGCTTTTTTAGCATTTTAAAAATTAATTTAAGCCAAAATTACGAATTCTACTTCTTATGTTTCTATTTAAAAAAAGTATAAATACTAAAATCTCATTTTTCTAGAGACATTAAAACACTATTTTTGTTAAAATTCAAAAGAATTCCATGTCCGATAGTTTAGTAATAATCCCAACATATAACGAAATAGAAAATGTTGAGGCTATAATTCATGCTGTTTTTGAGTTAAAGAAAGATTATCATGTTTTAATTGTAGATGATAACTCACCAGATGGTACTCCTGAAGCTGTATATGCATTACAGAAAAAATTTCCAGATCGTCTTTTTATAGAAGTTAGGAAAGAGAAATCTGGATTAGGTACTGCATATATCCATGGATTTAAATGGGCAATAGAAAAAAAGTACGATTACATTTTTGAAATGGATGCCGATTTTTCTCATACACCGTCGGACTTAATAAGATTGCATAGGGCTTGTTTAAATGGCGCAGATGTATCTGTTGGTTCTAGATACAAAAAAGGAGTAAATGTAGTAGACTGGCCTTTATATAGGGTTTTATTATCCTATGGAGCTTCTTTTTATGTAAAAATGGTGACAGGGATGCGGGTACATGATCCTACAGCGGGTTTTGTATGTTATAGAAGGTATGTTTTAGAGAATGTAAACTTAGATTCAGTTCGTTTTATTGGGTACGCTTTTCAAATAGAAATGAAGTTTAGAGCTTATGTACAGAATTATAGTATAGAAGAAGTTTCTATCGTTTTTAGGGATCGTGTACGAGGAAAATCTAAAATGAGTGGGTCAATTATAAAAGAAGCTATTTGGGGTGTTTTAGTTATGAAACTAAGAAGTCTTTTTCAAAAAAATAAGTTTTAAGTATGGGTAAAATTATTATTAAGAATGCAAAAATAGTTAATGAAAATACTATTTCTGAAAATGACATTTTAATACAGGATGACATAATTCTAAAAATAGAAAAGAATATTAGTGATGCTACTGCTAAAATTATAGATGTAGAAGGTAATTATGTTTTTCCTGGAGTAATAGATGATCAAGTACATTTTCGTGAGCCAGGACTAACACATAAAGGAGATATAGCATCGGAGAGTAGGGCTGCCGTAGCTGGTGGTATTACTACGTATATGGAGCAGCCTAATACTAATCCGCAAACAACTACTATAGAAAAATTAGAAGCTAAATTTGCATTGGCAAAAGAGGTTTCTTATGCTAATTATTCTTTTTTGTTTGGTGGTACAAATGATAATTTAGAAGAAATAAAGCGTTTAGATAAAAATGCATGTTCTGGTGTAAAGTTATTTTTAGGTTCCTCTACTGGAAACATGTTAGTAGACAATGAGCAAGTAATAGAAAGTATTTTTAATAGTACGCAAATGGTAATTTCTGCTCATTGTGAAGATGAAACTACTATAAGAGAAAACATGGATACATATAAAGCCAAGTATGGAGATGACATTCCTATTAAGTGCCATCCAGAAATTAGAAGTGCAGAGGCTTGCTACATTTCATCATCTAAAGCAATAGCACTTGCTAAGAAAACAGGAGCAAGGTTTCATGTTTTTCATTTAACTACTGCTAAGGAGATGGATTTGTTTCAAAATGATATTCCTTTAGAACAGAAAAAAATTACTGCAGAGGTTTGTGTGCATCATTTATGGTTTTCAGAAGAAGATTATGCAACCAAAGGAACCTTTATAAAATGGAATCCGGCAGTAAAAAAAGCTACAGATAGAGATGCATTGTGGAAAGCACTTTTAGATGATCGTATAGATGTTATTGCAACAGATCATGCACCACATACTTTAGAAGAAAAAAAGAATGTGTATACAAAAGCACCTTCCGGAGGGCCTTTGGTACAACATGCGCTACCTGCACTCTTACAAAAATATAAAGAGGGTGTTATTTCTTTAGAAAAAATAGCGCAGAAAATGTGCCATAACCCAGCTATTTTATTTGAAATAGAAAAAAGGGGATTTGTAAAAGAAGGCTATTTTGCAGATTTAGTTGTTGTAAATACAAATGATGCTTGGAAAGTAACTAAAGAAAATATTGCGTATAAATGTGGTTGGTCTCCTTTTGAAGAGCAAACCTTTAACTCTAAAATTACACATACTTTCGTTAATGGACATTTGGCTTATGAAAACGGAAAATTTTCGGATAAGCGAAACGGAAAAAGGCTAACTTTTAATAGGTAAACATGAAAAAAATTGGAGCTTTTATTTTACTAGTTACTTTTTTTGCATGTAATGAAAAACTAGTAGAAAAACCGGAAAATCTTATTCCTAGAGATAAAATGGTTATGATTCTTAAAGAAATGGCCATTATTAATGCTTCAAAAAACACGAATATAGATTTGTTAAGGGATAATAAAATAGACCCTACAACCTATGTTTTTAATAAATTTAAGATAGATAGTGCTCAATTTGTTTTAAGCGATAAGTATTACGCAGCAATACCTTTAGAGTATGAGTCTATATATAAAGAGGTAGATACCTTACTTAATATTGATAAAGTAAGGTTGCAAAATCTAAAAAAAGAAAAGGATAGTTTAAAGAGGATTGAAAAACAGGCATTAAAAAAGAAAAAGGATAGTTAAAAAAGACCAATAATTAACGTTCTTTCTTATAAAGAGAGGAACAAAAATCTATGGTTTTTTTAATGTTTTCAAACTTAAAAGGCATTCTTTTTAATATTTTTTCGCTAGAATATATTTCTCTGTTTTTTAAAGAAAAAATAGAGTTTTTTGTAATGCGTCTTTCTTTTTTAGTTAATAAACAAATAAGCCAATCTACATAACGTCCAAGTTGCAGTTGCCAAATTTTAAGTTCTTTTTTGGGGATATTTCTATCTAAATTAGTGGCAATAAAACTTAGAATTTCTTTAAAACTTAGATTGTTAGATACTGTAATAAAGCGTTCATTTTGTATTGGGAGAATCATTAATTGCTCAAGAATTTTAACAACATCCATAACAGATATAAAACCTGTTCCCCCAGGAGGATAATAAGAATAACCTTTGTTTGCAGTTGTAAAAAAGGCTCCACTACCACTTTCCCAAAAACCAGGGCCAATAATTACCCCAGGATTTATAATAACAACAGGAACATTTTCTTGAGATGCTCGCCATACCTCCATCTCTGCTTTGTATTTTGTTAAAGCATATACATTGGTATGGTCTTCTTTCCATTCATTTTCTTCAGTTGCTTTTTGGTTTTTAAGGCTTCTGCCAATGGTGCCAATGGTGCTAACATACGCTAATTTTTTAATGCTATGCGCAATACAAAGGTTTACAATATTAGCGGTTCCTAGGACATTAACTTTTTTTAATTGATGGTATTTTTTGGGGTTAAAAGAAATAAATGCAGCAGCATGGTAAACATATTCAATATCTAAAAAGGCAGCTTCTAGAGCCGGTATATCTAATAAATCTGCTTTTACCCATTCTATTTTATCAAATAACTCTTGAGGGTTTTCAACATAATAAGAAAAAATAGTAGCAACACGTTTTAGATTGCTACCTTCTCTATAAATTGCTCTAATACGTTCTTTGTTCTGTACCAATTGCAGAAGAAGATGCGAGCCCACTAAACCAGTACCACCAGTAACAAGAATCATACTTCAAATGTAGCAAAAGCAAGGAGAGTTCGCATAATGTTATTTATAATTTTTAGAAATAGATTTTTTTAGAATCTAGCAGTAATAAGATTAGCTATGTAGATGGGAGAATGTATTAATAACTTTTATATTTGCATCTTACTTATTGAAAATAGAATTATAATGGCTACCAATTTTGTAGAAGAGTTAAAATGGCGTGGAATGTTGCATGATGCAATGCCAGGAACAGAAGAACATTTATTATCTGGAATGCAATCTGCTTATGTAGGAATTGATCCAACTGCTGATTCTTTACATATTGGTCATTTAGTAGGAGTAATGATGTTAAAACACTTTCAATTAGCAGGCCATAAACCGTATGCTTTAATTGGTGGTGCTACAGGTATGATTGGGGATCCTTCTGGAAAATCTGCAGAACGTAATTTATTAGATGAAAAAACGTTGCGTCATAACCAAGCAGGATTACAAGAACAATTATCTCGTTTTTTAGATTTTAAGAGTGATGCTAAAAATGCTGCTGTTCTTGTAAATAATTATGATTGGATGAAAGATTTTTCATTCCTAGAATTTATTCGTGATGTGGGTAAGCATATTACGGTAAATTATATGATGGCAAAAGATTCTGTAAAAAAGCGTCTTTCTTCCGAAGCTAAAGAAGGAATGTCATTTACAGAGTTTACCTACCAAATGGTGCAAGGCTATGATTTTTTACACCTTTTTAGAGAACATAATTGTACCCTACAAATGGGCGGTAGCGACCAATGGGGAAATATTACTACAGGAACAGAACTTATAAGAAGAATAGGTGGTGGTAAAGGTTATGCATTAACATGCCCATTAATTACAAAAGCAGACGGTACTAAGTTTGGAAAAACCGAAGGTGGTAACGTTTGGTTAGATGCAAATAGAACGTCACCTTATAAATTTTATCAATATTGGTTAAATACTTCGGATGCAGATGCAGAGAAATATATAAAAATATTCACTTTTATTTCTAGAGAAGAGATAGAAGCTTTGGTAAAAGAACACCAAGAAGCGCCACATATGCGTTTATTACAAAAAAGATTAGCCGAAGAAATTACGGTAGCGGTACACTCTAAAGAAGACTTAGATAATGCGTTGCAAGCAAGTGCAATATTATTTGGAAAATCTACTTCTGAGGATTTAAAAAAGTTGGATGAAAAAACTTTTTTAGATGTTTTTGAAGGAGTGCCACAAGCAGAAATTTCTGCATCTGAAATAGAGGAAGGCTTAGATATGATTGGTGCATTAGCTGCAAAAACAGGATTTTTAGGGTCTAATGGGGAAGCACGTAGAGAATTAAAACAGAACTCTATCTCTGTAAACAAAGAAAAAGTAAAAGAAGACTTTAAGATTACAAAGGTAGATTTAATTAATGAAAAGTTTGTTTTGTTACAACGTGGTAAAAAGAACTATTTTGTGTTAGTTGTAAATTAAAGTAACTATATAAAGGTACAGACATCTTAAAATAAATAGTTATGAGAGCTATAGTTTTACATTGTGTTTTATTAATGGTATTAGCTATTTCTTGTAGCTCTAAGGATGAGGTAAAGGAACCTACTTTAGATGTTAATTCTGAAAAATGGGAGCTTGTAAAAATGATATCTAGTAGTAAAGGTATAGAAACTACAGGGGAGGATATGGAGTGGCAAGAATACTATATTTTTAATTCTAATGCTACTTTTATTAAATCTAAAGATATAGCAGGTGAGGTAAAAGAATCTTCTGGAACTTACACAAGAGAAAATTTTGATACTCAAGAGTATTTAGAACTTACTTATTCTAAAGGAACAGAACTTGTAGCTGGCTGTACAAGCAACAATAAAGAACAACTTTTTTATAAAAAAGGAGATGTTTTAAGAGGTAGCTGGGATGCTTGTGATGGTCCAAGCTTAGAATATAAACAGCTAAAAAAGTAAATTAAAGCACCATTAAATTGCAACCTCTAATATCTGAATGGTCAAAACGCCCTAAAATTTCAAAACTACCATTTTCATAGACCTTACCAAGGTCTTGAGTTGCAATAAAAGAACAAGAGTTTATATTGGCTAAATCTATTACATTAACACCACCAGTTTTTCCATAGTCTTGTAATGTTAATGGGTCTTCCGTGTCTCTGGTTAGTATTTTCATCCAGGGTGGGCAATTAAAAATACCATCGCCTTTAGAATACCCTTGAGACAAGAGCTCCGTCATACCATATTCAGAATGAATTTTAGAAAGCCCAAAACCTTTTTTTAAAGTTTCATGTAGTTCTTCTCTAATCATTTCTTTACGTCTACCTTTCATTCCACCAGTTTCCATTACAACAGTGTTTTTTATATGTAATTGGTTGGCTTCAACCAAGTCTAATAAAGCAAAAGAAACCCCTATTAAAAGTATTTTTGTTTTGGTATTTTGTAGTGTTTTTAAAGTTTCTAGTAAAGTATCCGTATTATTTAAAAAAAAGCCACTTTTTGGGTGTTCACTTTTTTTTATCAAATCGTCTACCATATAAATTAAAGAAGAGCCTTTACGCTCTAAATAAGAAGGTAATAATGCTAAAACACAATAATCCTTTACAGAGCCATAAAAATGCTTAAAAGCTTTTAAATAGCTTTCTTCATATAGTTTGGTGTTTGTAACATAATGTTTACTGGTAATAGATCCAGTAGTACCACTACTCGTAAATATTGTACTTGCTTTTTCTTTTCCAGAAAGTATTGTTTTAGATTTAAAAAAATCTATAGGAATAAAAGGAATATCTTGGATTTGGGACACATTGGAACTATCTTTTCCTAAATGATTACAAAATTCTTGGTACACCAAATTTGTTTTAAATTGATGTTTAAAAACTTGTAGTGTTAAAGCATTAAAGTCTGCTTTAGAATTTATGGTAAAGATGTCTTTTATGTCTATCATTCGCGATTGCAAAAATAGCCAAAAATGTCAAGAGGTAATTTATATATAAGTTAGTATGTAGTCTAAATATATTTATTTAACCACCAATTTTCTACTAGTAGATTTTTCGTTTTCAATAACAGTAACCACATATACTCCAGAAACTAATCTAGACACATCTAAGTTTTTATTATTAATCCTATTTGTTAAAACAATTTCACCAAAGACGTCATAAATTATAACTTCTTTTTCGTAATTATTTTTTGTAGTAATATAAACCAATCCGTTAGATACCGGATTAGGGTACAACTTAAATTCTGCAATTTCACTGCTAGTGTAATTAAAAGAATTTTTATCTTCTTGTGCAGATACAGTGTAGGTAACTACTATTAGTAGGAGCAAGTAGATTTTTTTCATAAGTATTGATTTGGGATCAATACTGTAAAGGTATGTTATAGTTTTATGTAAAATTCTAAAATGTTGTGAATTACAATAAATTGTATGTCAATGAATTATGAAGTGTATTTCATCGATAAAGTTGGTAAAACAACGAAAGTAAAATAAGCTTTGTTACTCGATAATCGAGATTTAAATGCTCCGACGCTTGCGTCGAAATCAATACTAATTTTCCTTCTAATGCCTCGCGGGCTTGCCCCGAGGTTATTTACTTAATAATAAGTTTTCTAGTAGCAACTTTATCTTTTTCATAAACGCGTAGAACATAAACCCCTGCATCTATATTATTTAGCCCTAGCTCTTTTCCTAATATGGTGGTTTTAAGAATTTGAGAACCAAAGACATCAAAAATTAATATTTTCTTTGGGCCATTTTCAGAAGTACTAATAAAAACTTTACTGTTTGTAACAGGGTTAGGATATAATTTAAACCCATTAATTTCTCCTTTGCTATTAGCGCTTTGTGCATAGCTAAAAGAAAAGAATAAAAAGAAAATTAGTAGGTAAAAGTGCTTCATAAGTAATGGTATACAAACAGTGTACCACAAATATATAAATTCTTATGCCTGTATAAATTTTGTAAGAGCAGATATTGTTAAAAGATCGATGAAATGCAAAATGATCGATGAAATGCACAAAAAATGACATAAAGTCCACCTTTTCTGAGTTTGAAAAGCATTTCTTTCATTAAGTTAAATACTTTTGTCCAGTCCTAAATAACCGATACAGATTATTAAAGGATTAAATTTATTACTTAAAGTTCAACGATGCTAGCATCG
>NZ_CANMBB010000010.1 GCF_947495965.1 uncultured Maribacter sp. | reverse complement strand
GCAAGAAGAACTTCCTCATCCGTTTGGTCATCAGTACTAGCAGCAGCAATAGCATTTAGAGCCTGTTGTACATTATTTTCAGGTGTTGTTGGATCATTATCATAATCCGAAGGAGTAGCAAGAAGAACTTCCTCATCTGTTTGATTATCTTCAGATGTGCCACCAGAAGGGATATTTGCCCAAGCTACCGCACCACTAGTGAAATCTGTAATAAGCATTTTATTTTCTGTTAATGGTAGAGTTGCAGGTTGTATTTTTATAGGAGTAACATTTCCATCAGAAATATCATTACTTGTAATAGTGCCGTCTAAAATATCTTCAGAAAGAATGGATTCATTTAGTATTTCAGCAGAAGTTATTGCATTTAGGGCAATTGTATAAGGGTCTAAACTAACACCTGCTCCTCCAATTTTTGTTGGATCTACTATAATAGAACTATTTGTTGCTCCAGTAGGTATATCTATCCAGTCTATGTTTCCAGTAGTATCAGTGATAAGAACTTGGTTTACCGTTAAAGGTAACGCAGCTGGTTCAATTTTAAATCTATCTCCTGTAGTTCCGCTACCAGTAATTGTTATTCCATCTGCAAATTCAGTAGTGCCAACTCCAGTAGTTGTATTTAAACTAATTACACCTGTGCCACTAAAAGGTTTACTAATAGTAAGTTCATTAGTGTTGGGGTTAAAAGATATGTTTTGTAGTTCGTTTGTGTCCTCAGAATCTCCATCATTATAATATGCACCACCATCTAAGGTACTTGCTGTTATAGCGTTGTTTGCGTCTCCGCTAACAATGGTTTGTACAGCACCACCTACAGTATTATCTACATACAATTTTACGGCGTTTTGTGTAGGGTATAAAGTAGTAGAATTTCCTAAAGTAGGATCGTCAGATTTGTTTATGAGGTCTTCTTTTAAGGCTTCGGCAGCAGTAGCCCTGTTTGTCTCATTAGTATTTGCAGTAGTATTTGCTTGTATAGCATCTAAAATTGTAGCAGAAATTTCTAATGGGTTAGCAATAGAGCCATTTCCAGTAATAGAAGCATCGGTGTTAACATTGGTTAAACTCGTTGCATTTGCCCATACTACAATACCGTTAGTATCTGTAGTAAGTACTTGGTCAGGATCAGTATTTGCAAAATCTACAGGTTCTATAGAATTATCTTGTAGTTCATTGGTACCAACAGAATTATCGCTAAGTTCGTTAGCAGTAACAGAGTTTTCTCCTAATTTACTAGTGTCTATAGAATTGTCTGCAATTTGTTCTCCTCTTATAATACCAACTTCTATGTGGTTTATATCGCCTTGCGGGGTAATAACAATGGTTCTAAAGTCATTTACAAGTGGATCTGTGGTAAGGTTACTAATACCGCCAGCTTCACAAAGGTTAATCCATGCGGTTCCTGTATAGTAGTGTATACATTCTTCATCAATATTATATACCATACCCCCAGGACTAGGTGTAATGGCTTCCATTTGGGTAGTAGTAACTCTAGTTATTACTAAAACATGCGATGTACTTTCTAACTCTAATACAGAAGAGGCATCTATAGTCTGTGGATTATCGCCAATTTTTATTTGGCCATAAGAAGAAAGGCAAAAACAGAAGCTAAAAAATAATGTAGTAATTATTAATTTCATAAGATTCTCATTTATACGCTATTGCAAATAGAGTAGCCAACAAAAATAAAATTATATAAGTATTAGTGCACTAATAAATAGTAAAATTTTATAGCTTTAAGATGAAGTGAAGAACATATACGATAAACGGTATTTAGAAGGCGGCTTGAAATTAACAAAAGTTTAGTTACTCTAGTTTTTTTTAACCAAGAACAAGTAGTTTCTTTATAAATCTTAAAATAACCATATGAAAAATTTAATGCTACTGGCTTTTTTTATTTCTATAGTATCTTATGCTCAAGAAGATAGAAGCCTATTAAGAGGAAAGGTATTGTATAGAGATATTAGTGTGCCAAATGAGAATGTTATAAATTCTACTTCAGAAAGAGCAACTATAACCAATAGCAACGGAGAGTTTGCTATACTAGTAAAAGAAGGCGACGAATTAGTTTTTACAGCAGTTAACTACCAATTAAGAGTAGTTTATATTACAGCAGAAATATTAAAAAATAATAGGCTGGTAGTAGAGGTAAAAGAAAAAGTAACCGAGTTAGAAGAGGTAGTAGTTACCCCAGAAGACCAAGAGCGTTTTTTGGCTATAAAGAACGAAAAATTTAAAGAAATAGAATACGAAACGGATCGTACTACAGAGGTAGAAAATATAGCAATATCGCAAAGTGAAAGAGGTTTAAAGGACGGACTTAATTTTGTAAATATATTTAGAGCTATGTTTAAATCTTCCGACGAAAATAAGGAAGAAGAAGCTCCTAAATTAAAAGTAAGTCAAGTTTTAAGGCAAGTATATGACGATCAATTTTTTGTTTCTGATTTACAAATACCGCAAGATAAAATAAATGCGTTTTTATTTTATTGTGATGCGCGTATGCCTGCAAAATCTTTACTTAAAAAAGAAAATGAGTTTCAGCTTATTGATGCTTTAGTAAACCATAGCAAAACATTTCTAACAGAAATTAATGCAAAAGAGTAAACTACTTTTTATTCTAGTAGTTTGTATGGCTTCTATGGCAGAAGCGCAAACCCCTTTTTCTAAAGAAATACAAGGCAAAGTTGTAGCTAAAAATGAAGATGTAGCTGCAGTACACGTGCAAAATATTAGTACTAAAAGAGCTACCATAACAGACCTTAACGGTTATTTTACCATTAAAGCCACAGTAAATGATACTTTGGTAATTTCTGCAGTACAATTTAAAAGAAAAGAAATTGTAGTTAGTACAGATATGCTGCAAAGTTCTTTACTACAAATACCTTTAGAAGAGTCTTTAACCGAGTTAGATGAAGTAGTAGTTATGCCGTATAATTTATCTGGAGATATTTCTAAAGATTTAAGTACCTTAAAAACAGAAGAAGTAGTCACTGCATCTACCTTAGGACTGCCTAATGCGTATGTTATACCAATCTCTAAAGCAGACCGCGAGTTGTTTGAGGCTACTACAGGTGGCGGTATTCCTTTAAACCCTATTATTAATGGCATTTCTGGGCGAACAAAAATGCTTAAAAACAGGATAAAAAGAAATGAAAAGTATGAACGAACCCAAAGAGTAAGAGCGTTTTATGCAGATTCTCTTATTGCATCGGACTTAAAAATACCCCAGCTAAAAATTTCTGATTTCATGTATTTTTGTGAAGTAGATACCACTTTTTCTTCCATAATAGACACCCATGATCGTCTTAAAATATGGGAGTTTTTACGTAAAAAGAGTATAGCGTATAGAAAAAATAATTACTTAGATTAAAGTTCTACTTTTGGCACAACCCTTGCTAACTATAATAATACAAAAAAAATAATGAGAACTATTTATAAAAAAGTATTACTGCTATTTATACTGCCTGTATTTGCATTTACAATGGTACATAAATACTATATAAGTGTTACAAATGTAACCTACTCTAAAAAAGACCAAGCACTACAAATTATTAGTAGAGTTTTTGTAGATGATATGGAGTTGCTTTTAAAAGAAAGATATGGTTTGCAGGCAAACCTAGCTACAGATAAAGAATCTGATATGGCAGATATGTATCTAGAAAAATATTTTAATCTAAAATTTGGAGTAACTGTTAATGGAAAAAAAACTTCCTCTAAGTTCTTAGGAAAAAAGTATGAGGACGATTTAATGTTGTGTTATATAGAAATACCAAACGTAAATAATAAAGAACTACAATCCATTGAAATACAAAATGAAGTTTTAATAGACTTGTATGAAGAACAACAAAATATAGTACACGTTAAAATCAATAGCAATAAAAAAACAGTAATTCTTACCAGAGAAAATAATAAAGGAATGTTAAACTTTTAACATTTCATAATAAATAGTTAAAAAAACTTTAATTTTCAGCGACTAAATAAAATAGATTAACAATTATGAATAGAATTAAGTATTGCTTTGCAACGCTTTTTTTCTTGTTTGTTGCAGTTGGCTTTGCTCAAGAAACAGGAACTAAAGATAGAGAATCTGGACATACTAACCAGAATAAATTTAAACAATTGTATGAGGAGTTTTCTACTCCAAACACTTACCGATCTGCATCTGGAGCTCCAGGACCAGATTATTACCAGCAGCAGGCAAATTATGTAATGCATATTACATTAGATGATACTAATGCTAAAATTTATGGCGAAGAAACTATTACTTATATAAATAATTCTCCAGACAACCTAGAGTATTTATGGGTTCAGTTAGATCAGAATGTAAGAGCAAAAGATTCTAAGTCTCCTTTACGTGATGGGGGCGGAGTACCTTTAGCAGAGCAGCCTGGATCTTTTGCAGGAAAGTATTTAACACAACCTTTTGATGGCGGTTTTAATATAGAACATGTAAAAGATGCATCTGGTAAGGCACTTTCTTACACTATTAACCAAACCATGATGCGTATAAACATACCTACGCCATTAAAAAGTAAAGACCAAATAGAATTTTCTATTAAGTGGAATTATAATATACCTGATCATACCATAAACAGAGCACGTTCTGGTTTTGAATACTTTGCAAAAGACGATAATAGAGCTTATGTAATCGCACAGTTTTTCCCAAGAATGGCAGTTTATAATGATGTAGAGGGATGGCAAAATCATCAATTCTGGGGTAGTGGAGAGTTTGCATTACCATTTGGAGATTATGAAGTAAATATTACAGTGCCTGCGGACCACATTTTAGATGCTACAGGAACTCTTCAGAACAGAAAAGATGTATTCTCTAAAGAGATGATGAAGCGTTATGAAAAAGCAAAAAAATCTTATAATAAACCTGTAATTATTGTAACGCAAGCAGAAGCAGAAGCAGCAGAAAAAACAAAATCTACAGCAACAAAAACATGGAAATTTAAAGCAAAAAATGTACGTGATTATGGTTTTGCAACTTCTCGTAAGTTTATATGGGATATGCAGGCTGTAAAAGTTGGGTCTAAAGATGTAATGGCGGTTTCTATGTATCCTAAAGAAGGGAATCCTTTATGGGAAGAGTATTCTACAAAGGCGGTTGCACATGCACTAAAATCTTATTCAGAACATTCCTTAGAGTACCCTTATCCAAAAGCAATATCGGTACATGCAAAACAGCAAGGAATGGAGTATCCAATGATTTGTTGGAACTATGGTAGACCTAATGAAGATGGTACGTATGCGGATCAAGTAAAATTTGGAATGATAAGTGTAATTATTCATGAAGTTGGGCATAACTTTTTTCCAATGATTGTTAATTCTGATGAACGCCAATGGGGATGGATGGATGAAGGTTTAGATACCTTTTTACAATATATGGCAGAACAAGAGTTTGGAGAGTTATATCCAGAAGCAATAGCTCCTAATAAAAAATACCCTTCTAGAAGAGGAGAGCCATCTAAAATTATTCCTTATATGAGCGGAGATCAAAGTAAAATAGCTCCTATAATGAGTAATCCTGAAAATGTTTACCAACTAGGACCAAATGCCTATGCAAAACCAGCAACTGCTCTAAATATTTTACGTGAAACAGTAATGGGAAAAGAGCTTTTTGATCATGCTTTTAAAACCTATTCAGAAAGATGGAAATTTAAGCACCCAACACCAGAAGATTTCTTTAGAACAATGGAAGATGCATCTGCTGTAGATTTAGACTGGTATTGGAGAGGATGGTTTTATACTACAGATTATGTAGATATAGGCGTAAAAGGAATTAAAAAATATTACGTTAGTAATAAGCCAAGCAAGCAAATGCTTGAATATATGGCAGCACGTAATATTAGCGAAGCAGATTTGCCACCATTAGTATATTTAGCAGATGAAGATGCAGAAGATTTTGATGCAACTTTAAAAGGAAAAGCACCAACAGAAAATTCTAAAAGTTTAAAAGAATTTATGATGGATAATTTAACAGCAGCAGAACGTACAGCAGTTAAAGAGCCAAAGTATTTTTACGAAGTTACTTTTAATAAACCAGGAGGTATACCAATGCCATTAATTGTAGAATATACCTATGCAGATGGTAGTGTAAAAAATATTACCTACCCTCCAGAAGTTTGGAGAAAAAATGATAAAGAAGTAAAATTAGTTATATCTTCTATGACAGAGTTAAAAGGTATTGTTGTAGATCCTAAATTAGAGACTGCGGATATTGATACAAGCAATAATTCTTGGCCTAAAAAAGAAGAAAACTCTGATTTTGACAACTTTAAAAATAAAACAAAAGGATAGCATAAATTATTCCTTTACTAAAGCCCTGTTAATAGCAGGGCTTTTTTTATGTAGCTATATAAACTTTATTATATTTGCGGTATGCTAGCATTATATTTTTTATTTATTAGTGGCGCCGAAATATTTTTTATACTATTTATAGTAGTAATGGTGTTTGGTGCAGATAAAGTTCCTGGTATAGCTAAGGGATTAGGGAAAGGCATGCGCCAATTAAGAGACGCTACAGACGATATTAAAAGAGAAATTAAAAATAGTGCCGACAAACAAGGTATAGACACAAGTTTTACCGACGATATTAAAAAAGAAATAGACGAGGTAAAGAAAAATGTAAGTGATGTTACAGGGACTATTAAAAGGCAGTAGTTTCTATGCTAGAACAACTATTACAATGGGATCAAGAACTTTTTGTTTACCTTAATAGTTTAGGTTCTACACCTTACGATTTTTTTTGGATTACTGTTACTACCATTCAAAATTGGATTCCAATTTTCATTCTTTTCTTTGTGATTATAGCTTTAAAATATCCTAAAAAAGAAGCTTTATTTGTTGTTTTAACAGTTGTAGCATTGGCAATCTTCATAACTCAGTTTACAGATGTTGTTAAACATGCTGTAGAAAGATTGCGACCTAATAATACTCCAGAAATTAAAGAATATATTAGAATATTAAAAAATCCAGGAAGCTATAGCTTTTTCTCTGGCCATTCCTCTAGTTCTTCTTCAATAGCAACTTTGTTATATTTATTCTTAAGAAAAAGATTTAAAGGTGCTATACTATTTTTTATTTGGCCACTACTTTTTGCGTATAGTAGAATATATGTTGGTGTGCATTACCCTTTAGATATAATTGTTGGCACAATTGTAGGTGTTATATGTGCGTTTATATTTTATAAAATTTATATAAAAATTATAGTACCCTACTTACAGTTAAGCCGTCCCTAATAGGTAAAAGAACGGTTTCTACTCTTGGGTCTTTTTTTAGTTGCATATTAAAATCTAGTAGTATTTTTGTAGCCTTATCTTTTGGATCTAGCGGTTCTACAACTTTTCCAGACCATAAAACATTATCAGTTAAAATTACGCTGCCAGGTTTTGTCTTTTTTAATACCGCTTCAAAATACTGTGGATAATCTGTTTTTTTTGCATCAATAAAAACCAAATCAAAAATAACATCTAAATTAGGAATAACTTCAAGTGCATTTCCTATATGTTGCTTAATTTGTTCGCCATAACCACTTTCGTTAAAATACCTGCGTTGCATTTCTTCTAACTCATCATTAATTTCTATGGTATGTAGCACTCCATTTTTAGAAAGACCTTCGGCTAAACACAAGGCAGAATATCCTGTGTAGGTACCAATTTCTAAAATATTTTTGGGATACATTATTTTAGAAAGCATACTAAGAACTCTACCTTGAAAATGACCGGTAATCATTCTTGGTTGTATAACTTTTAAATGGGTTTCTCTAGTAAGTTTTTGTAAAATATCTGGCTCGTTTTCCGAGTTGTTTTTTATGTATTCCTCTAATAATGGAGATAAAAAATGCATGCTTACTTTTTTACAAAAATATGTATTTAAAATGGATGAATTTTTGCAAAAAGAAAGAGAATTTTAATTGGGAATTAAAATATCTTTTTTGAAGTTGTATTTTTGAGAAAAACATAAGAATGAAGTTTCAGAACACATTACAATTTGCGAAGCAATTAGATAAAGAAGATACTTTACATGTCTACCAAGACGATTTTCATTTTCCAGAGGTTAATGGAAAAAAGAGTATTTATTTATGTGGAAATTCTTTAGGCTTGCAACCAAAGCAAACTAAAGGCTATGTGGATGATGTAATGCAAGATTGGGCTTCATTAGCTGTAGAAGGACATTTTTATGCAGAAAAACCTTGGTGGGACTATCATGAACGTTTAGCAGAGCCCTTAGCAAAGATTGTAGGTGCAAAAACTAATGAAGTTTCTGTGATGAATACCCTAACAGTAAACTTACATTTACTAATGGTTTCTTTTTATACCCCTACTAAGAAACGTTATAAAATTATTTGTGAAGAAAAAGCATTTCCATCGGATCAATATATGTTACAAAGTCAGGTTCGTTTTCATGGTTTTTCAGAAGAAGATGCATTAATAGAGGTAAAGAAAAGAGAAGGCGAAAATTTTTGGAGAACAGAAGATATTGTTAAAAAAATTAATGAAGTAGGCAATGAACTTGCGTTAGTACTTATAGGAGGTGTTAACTATTATAACGGACAAGTTTTTGATATGCAGAAAATTACCAAAGCAGGTAAAGATGTGGGCGCTAATGTTGGATGGGATTTAGCACATGCCGCAGGGAATGTAGCGTTAGAACTGCATAATTGGAATGTAGATTTTGCTGCTTGGTGTAGTTATAAATATATGAATAGTGGTCCTGGAAATGCTTCAGGGGTTTTTATAAATGAAAAGCATTTAAATAATCCAGATATTCCTCGTTTTGAAGGTTGGTGGGGAACCAAAAAAGAAACTCGTTTTCTTATGAAACCAGAGTTTGAACCTATGGAAAATGCCGATGCTTGGCAGTTAAGCAACCCTCCAGTATTATCTGTAGCACCTTATTTAGCATCTTTACAATTGTTTAATGCTGTAGGTATGGAGAAAATTGTAGCAAAAAGAAATCTTATAGTTTCTTATTTAGAGTTTGTTTTACAAGAAATAGGTAAAGAGGTTACAAGTTCTTTTGAAATTATAACACCAAAAGAGAGGGGAACACAACTTTCGGTCTTATTACACGGACAAGGAAGACCCTTGTTTGATTATTTAATGAAAAGCGGAGTAATACTAGATTGGAGAGAACCTAATGTAATACGTGTTGCCCCAGCGCCATTATATTGTTCTTTTGAAGATGTATATAATTTTGGACAGATATTAAAAAAGGGAATTTTACAACTTAGTACTTAATAAGTGTAAACTTCTAAATTTGTAAAGTAAAGTTTAAAGTCGCTGTCTACTTTTTTATGCATTTTAGAAATTTGTAAACCACTCTCTTTAGAATAATCTTCCCATGTGGTTACCATAGAGGCATCTTCTTGGTTTCCTTTTCTAAAAACCCATTCTGTTATTATGTAGTCTTCTCCAAAATAAAAATCATAAGCATCTCCGGGAGTATAACCACCTTTATTGCCATAAATAATAGTAAGTTTTTGACATGCTTTTTTAGAAATAGGAGCCTCTATATTAACAGCATGATTAAAAGTGTAGTTTTTAGAATCCCAGATAAGATTATAAGGTGCTAATAACCAAAATTTGTCATTAATAAACCCGCCATTAATCTTTGTAGTAATACTATCTAAAGTATTGCGGTTATAGGTAATAGTATCTTTTTTTAATATACGAGTAATTTGGCTTTTTTGGGTATTCCAAATCCATTTACGTTCAAAATGCGAGGTATCTCTATCTACATTAAAAGAGAATTGAATTTCCTTTACTTTCTTCCAATTTTTAAAGCCATGAGCGTGAGCTATCTTTTCGGGAATAGTTTGTTCTTTTTTATTTGTAGATAACTTGGTTTTTTTGTCAGTTTTACAGGCGGTTAAAAGAATAAAAAATAGGGGCATATAATAGATAATTGCTTTCATTTTTTTTACATTTTGAAATAAAGGTATTAATAAAGATATGTTTCACCTATTTTTGTTTTATTAAAACGATACTATAGTGACCTTCTTAAGAAAACTGTGTCTTATAATCATAAGTAACCAATTCAACCCAAAATTGGCAGAAAATGATCCGTATAAAGACATTTCAGATGAGGAACTTGTGGCAAAAATTGTACGTCATAAAGATTCTATGCTATTTGGAGCTTTGTATGATAGGTACGCCAAATTAGTGTATAATAAATGTTATGGCTTTGCTAAGTCTCAAGATGAAGCAAATGATCTAACGCAAGACGTTTTTTTAATGTTATTTGTAAAGCTGAGTTCTTTTAAAGGGAAATCTAAATTTTCGACCTGGCTATATTCCTTTACCTATAACTTTTGTGTAAATTATGTAAACCGAGATAGAGGAAGAAAAATTAGTGATAATGCAGGAACTATAGAAGACAATGAAAATGAAATTTCTGTAGAAGTTACTGATGAAAGTTTGTATGATTTACAAGTGGTTAAATTAAAAAAGGCATTAGAGTTAATTTCTCCAGAAGATAAATCTATCTTGTTATTAAAATACCAAGATAATGTGTCTATAAAAGAACTAGAGGAATTACTAGAATTAAGTAGTAGTGCAGTTAAGATGCGCCTCAAAAGAGCAAAAGCAAAAATTGTGGAAATCTATAAAACATTACCATAGATGAAAGAACAAGATAATCCATTTATAAAAATACAAGGAGAACTAAAAGAAGTGCCTCCTGAGTTACGACAAAAAGTAATGTCAGATGTTGCTAGAGCAAAGTTATTAATGGACTTGGCAACACTCTTTACAGGGAATTATTCTTCCTTGTTAGAAGGGCTTTTAAAAACAAATAGTAAGAATAAAAACTAAACAAGAATACTTTTAAGAAATACAGTATGGAAACTTTTGAAAATTTAATGTCAGATTCTTTAAGCTCTATAGTTAAAGATATAGTATCTGCCTTGCCAGGAATTATTGGTGCTATTATAGTTTTAATAATTGGTTGGTTATGTATTAAAATAGTAAAGTTTGTTTTAAAGAAGGTATTAAAAATAGCCAATATAGATGCCCTTTCTAAAAAAGTTAATGATGCTAAACTATTTGGAGATGATAGTAAGGTAGAAGTTGATTTAGGGAAAGTAATATTAGGTTTTGTAAAAGGAATTTTACTTTTAGTATTTATAATAGTAGCTGCAGATGTTTTAGGACTTAGTGTTATTTCTATAGAAATAGCAAACCTTTTACATTACTTGCCAATACTTTTAAGTGCAGTAGTAATTTTTATGATTGGTATGTTTGCCGCAAAAATTATAAAAAAAGCTATTACCAGTGTTTTTGACTCAATGGGAGTAGGAGGGTCTAAAGTAATTAGTAATATAATATACTACATAATATTAATTTTTGTTTTAGTAACATCTTTAAACCAAGCGGGTATAGATACAACAATTGTAACAAGTAATTTTACTATTGTTTTAGGCGCTTTTTTACTTACAGTGGCTATAGCCTTAGGGTTAGGTTCTAGAGAAGTGGTAGGAGATTTGTTACGCACTTTTTACAGTCGTAGAATTTATGAAGTTGGCGATAAAATAAAGTTTAAAGATATAGAAGGCACCGTAGAGGCAATAGATAATGTTTCTATGGTATTAAAAACTAAAAAAGGAAAAACAGTAGTACCTATTCGTAAAGTTGTAGAAAGTACTGTTGAAGTTGAAGATTAGTTTTAAACTAATATATTATTCTCCAAAAAAGGCCGTTACACCTATAGACTTAGGTAAAGTTATAACAATGTTACGGGAACTATAAAATTCCCAATAAATTGATTAATTTTGTTATGCATAAATTAAATAGAAGATGAGTTCAAAAAAAGGAAAAATACAAGAAGCTATAGACGAAAAAATGTTAGAAGAACGCAAAGTATTCCTATGGGGTATGGTTGATGATGATTCTGCAAAACATGTTATAGATAGGTTATTGTATTTAGATATGCAGAATAGCAAAGAAATACAATTGTATATAAATAGCCCAGGAGGTTATGTAACTTCTGGTTTTGCAATGTATGATACAATTAAATCTTTAAAGAGTCCAGTTTCTACCATATGTACAGGTTTAGCAGCATCTATGGGGTCTATCTTACTTTCTGTAGGAAAAAAAGGAAGACGTTTTATACAGCCTCATGCGCAAGTTATGATACACCAACCAAGTGGTGGAGCAAGAGGACAAGCTTCTAATATAGAAATACAAGCTAAAGAAATAATTAAGACAAAAGAATTAAGTGCTCAAATTTTAGCAGATAATTGTGGTCAAGATTATGATAGAGTAATGAAAGATTTTGATAGAGATTACTGGATGGGAGCAGAAGAATCTATTGCTTACGGTATTGTAGATGGTATTTTAGAATAAGAACTAAAAAATAGTATAATTTAAAAAGGTTCATCAGAAATGATGAACCTTTTTTGGTTGGTTAATTGGTGAGGTTATTTTTTATTTAGCAACAAGTATTCCTTTTCTTATTTGAATAATAGGGAACTCTGTTCTTCTATTAAGCTCTAATTCTTCCGGAGAACAATCTTTTTTACTAGTACAATGGTTTATTAATTTTCGTTTTCCATAGCCTTTGTAAGATAAAATATGCTCTTCAGGGACACCATTTGCTATGAGGTATTCATAAGTAGATTTTGCTCTACTTTCAGATAAGCGGTCATTATAACTATTACTACCAACAGGGTCTGTATGCGCTTCTAGTCTAATAATCATATCTGGATACATATTGGTCATTACATTCACCACTTTATCTAGTTCTTTGGCAGCATCAGGCCTTATATCACTCTTGTTAAAATCAAAATATATTTTATTTAAATTGGCTAACAACTTTAAATCTAATACAGGCTCTAAAACAATATCTTGACGAATCATTTTTGTACTATGGCTTACAGTATGCGTATTTAAAAATACATTTTCATGTGGGTGTGTTCTACGAACAGCCTCAATCATATAACTAGTATTCCTGTTTATAGGTAATCTATAATATCCATTTTTGTCTGTAGTTGTTTCTGCTGCAAGTGTACTTGTCTTTTGGTCAAAAAGTCTAATTTTTACGCTGTCTAAAGGTTTTAAATTTATACCATCTGTAACCACCCCTTCAATATCTAAAGCAGGAGTAAATTTAAATTTGTAAATATCATCGCTACCTTTACCACCTTCGCGGTTAGAACTTACATATCCTGTTATACCATTTGTTTCTCCAAAATAACCAAAATCATCTGCAGAACTATTCATTGGGGTACCTAGGTTTATAACGTCTACAATTTTACCATCCTCATCCGTTATTGTAGAAAAAACATCTAATTGTCCAAAACCAACATGCCCATCAGAAGAGAAAAATAATTTACCTTCTTTATTTATAAAAGGAAACATTTCATTGCCTTCTGTATTTACAATTGGACCCGCGTTAATTGGAGAACCAACACCACCACGTTCATGAATAATAGAATAATAAATATCTGTGCCTCCAAAACCTCCAGGTTTATCAGAGGTGTAATAAATTCTCTTTCTATCTGGAGAAACCGTTGGGTGTCCAGTAGAATAGTAATCACTATTTATACGTAGACTTCTATTTTCGTTCCAAACACCATCTTCTTGAATAGCACTATAGATTTTTAAGTTTATTTCGTTCAGAGCGCCATAACCTTCTTTCTTTTCGTAATAATTATTACGGGTAAAGTAAATAATAGTATCATTCTTATAATCTGTTGAAAAAGCAATAGAACTTTCATGAAACTTGGTGTTTATAGTTCCCTTTAATTTTTTTGGAGTAGACATTGGATTGTTTTCCTGTACTTGAAAAATGTCTAACCATGGTTCTTCATTCCATCCATAAATTTTGTTTTCTGCATCTGTTTTTCTGGAAGAAGCAAAATATAAATTCCCTTGATGTAAGTATGTACCAAAATCACTTTCTGGAGAGTTAAAAGAAACTGGTTCTACATCATAACGTTGTCTACTATTAAATACTACAGAAGCTAAATTTCCATCCTTTAAAAAACGTTTAACTCTAGAATCGTTCTTGTTATACTTTTTATATTTTTTTAAATATTTTTCGGATTCTTTTCGCTGTCCATTACTGTAAAGTGCCATTGCATATTTAAAGTAATAATCTGTAGGAAGCATAGCATCATTAATTATTGCTTCAAAATGCGGAATAGCTTTTTTGTAATTTCTAATTAAAAGGTAACATTCTGCTAGTTGTTGGTGTGCATAACTAGTATTAAGGTTTCCTTTAACCATTTTTTCATATTCCTTTATGGCCTTGATATATGAAAATTGACCAAAATAATAATCTCCCTTTTTTTGCGCTCCGTATTGTGCAGAAGCAATTTGTATTGCTATAAATAGGAATACAAATATGTTCCAAATTTTTAAGTTTTTCATAATCTTTTCTTTTATCGGATTAGAAATATCTAGGGGATTTTATTGGTCCCATTACTTTTTTAACAAGTTCATAAATAAGAATTATTTCATGAGTTCCTCCTGTATAAGGTTTTATAGTTGAGGTTGGTAAATCATAGGCGTACCCTATTCGTATATCTTTTGAAATCTGATAATCCATCATGGCGCCAAAATTAGAAGCATCATTAAAACGGTATGAAGCACCAATCCAAAATTTTTCATTAAATAAAAAATTTGCAGTAATATCATATGTAGCTGGTGCCCCATTCGTAAATTTAGAAATAACAGTAGGTTTAAATTTAAGTGTCTCAGACATATCTAAAACCAAACCACCTATGGCATAATAACTGTTACGTTCTATAGCTTTAAATTCACCTTCATTTAAATCGGTATTTAATATTCTTGGAGAAGAAAAACCAGCATACCAACGGTTACTACCTACAAAAACACCTGCTCCAAAATTAGGGTTCCAACTATTAAAATTATCATTAAAAAATGGGTCTGTAATGTCAGGATTAGATAGTGTGTAGTTTGAAAAACCAGCTTTTAATCCAAAAGACATTTTTACTTCTCTATTTAAATAAACAGAATAAGAAAAATCTCCATAAATATAGTTTGTACTTTCATCTCCTAAACGATCATTAATATACGAAAGACCTAAGCCTATTCTTTCATCACGTAAAGGTGTATGGATAGATAAAGTATTTGTTCTGGGGTTACCTTCTAAACCAGCCCATTGGTTCCTGTGAAGAGCAGTTACATTTAAAGTTTCTCTACTTCCCGCGTAAGCAGGGTTTACAGAAATAGTATTATACATATATTGTGTAAACTGAGGCAGTTGTTGCGCCTTTGATAAAAGACTTGTTAAAAAAATACATCCAAAAAATAATATTTTAGATAGTTTCATATAAGAAAGGTTAGTGATTGTTAAAAAATTGTAAGATTGGTTTTACATTTATACATTACAAAGCAACAAAATTGTAGTATTAATTAGTATTAAAGCCGATTAACCAAATCCAAAATTCGATGGAATGTTAAAATTCCGTTTAACTGCTTTTTTTAAAGATTAGGGTTATGTATATAAAATAACATTTATCGATTTAACCCTTTTTTTATCGGGGTTTGGTAAATGTTTTTAACTAAAAAAGGAGGACTAAGTTCCTCCTTTTTTAGTTTTTATTATTATTGATTATTCTGTTCCTAAATATATGTAACCATTAATTGGTTTTAATTCTCTATTAGTTATATTAATAATGTAATAGTAGGTACCAGCTGGTAATACTCCTGATTTTCCAAAAGAACCGTTTGGAGCAAAACCACCCCAGTCATTCTCATAATTTTCAGATTCAAAGACTTTTTTACCCCATCTATTAAATAGCAATACATGGAATTCAAAATCACAATTTTCTACCCCGGTTATGGTAAATAAGTCATTAATACCATCTCCGTTAACAGTTACTGCTTTAGAAACAGCAATATCTTTTACCCCACAAGGAACACAGTCTGCATTAACGTTTATAGTATATTCTGCATAGAATTTACAAGAAGTATCTATAGATGAGTAAGAAATAATATATTCTCCTACTTCAAAATTAATTGGGTCAAAATAACTTCCATTTAAAGTTGCGTTTCTACTTATTACTTCAAAAAATCCATTAATGTCAAAGCTCTCTGGTAAATAGTTTATTAAATCTATTTCTGAATCTTCAATACAAATATCAATAGTTATTAATTCTTCTTGTGGCTGCATTACAAATATTATTTGTTCAAATGTTTCCATGTTATCACAAGAATCGGTAACATTCCAAGTTCTTACAATCATATAGTCATCTGTATCTGTAGAGAATTGCTCTTCTTCTGTAAATACTACATTAAAATCTCCACAACCACCCATAAATTCAAGAGCAGGAACTTCAGGAATATCCTCACCACAAGTAATTGTAATTTCTTGATCATAGTTACTTGCTGTAATAGGACCTGTAGGTTCTATAGTAATAGTTTGCGTATGTGTATTTTCATTACCTGCACAATCCTGTGCGGTCCAAGTTCTAGTTATAATATAACCTGTAGAGCAGTTTCTATCATTTGTAGCAGTTTCATTATAAGTTACTGTAGCATTAGCATCACAATTATCTGCAATTGTTAAGGCTTCTGCATCAGGAACTGCATTACAAGTAACTGTAATGTTTTGCGGTAATATTTCTACAAAAGTTGGTGCTGTAGTATCTTCTACAGTAATAGTTTGTGTATGTGTACGAATATTACCTACACAGTCTGTTACAGTCCAAGTTCTTGTAATTGTATATTCTGATGGACAAGAATCGTCCTGACCAGTTATATTTTCTACAACATCTACGGTGTACGCACAATCTTTTGCATTCAATACAATTGTCTCAATTGCTGGGATAGTATCGCAACTAACTGTTTCGTCATTCGGGAAATCTGCGTCACTATCATTATCATTAATAGTACCAGTTGCTGTGTTTGTTGGTTGTCCGTTTACAAATTCAATTCCAATGTTAGAAACAATATTAGAAAGTACCACTGTAAATTGTTCTTGATTTTCTACTAAAATATCATCTATTATTGGTACTTGAATATTAAACGATTTAACCGTTGGTTCAAAAGTTATTGTTCCAGATGTTTCTGTAAAATCATTAGGACTTATAGCTGTTCCAACAGCGGTAGTATAATCCACAGTTACGTTCTCTCCAATATTTCCTGTTAAGGTAACATTGAAAATCGCATAATCATCTGTACCCTCAGTAACAATTACTTCTGTTTGCGTAAATTGGATTCCGTCGCCTGCGTTAGAATCATCATTATTGATATTACCAGTAGCAGAGTTAGAAGAGTTTCCATCTACAAATCCGGTAGTAAAACCGTTTGCAGTAGTAATATTGTTTAAAAGAACAGTAAAGTTCTCATCCGCTTCAATGTTAGTGTCTTCTGTTACTTGTACTACTATGGTTGTAGCTTGATTTCCAGACGTAAATTGTAGGGTACCAGAATTACTTTCATAATCAGAAGCATCAAGTGCAGTTCCGTCTACGGTAGAATAATCTACAGAAACTGTTTCTCCCGCAGGAATAGTACCAGAATAAGTAACATTAAAAGTAAGAGATACATTATCCGCAGCAACATTTCCTTCATCTTCAGAAATAGTAACATTAGAAAAAGCGATACCATCCCCAGCTCCAGCATTATCATCATTATTGATATTACCAGTAGCAGAGTTAGAAGAGTTTCCATCTACAAATCCAGTAGTAAAACCGTTTGCAGTAGTAATATTATTTAAAAGAACAGTAAAGTTTTCATCAGACTCAATGTTAGTGTCTTCTGTTACTTGTACCACTATGGTTGTAGCTTGGTTTCCAGACGTAAATTGTAGGGTACCAGAATTACTTTCATAATCAGAAGCATCAAGCGCAGTTCCGTCTACGGTAGAATAATCTACAGAAACTGTTTCTCCAGCAGGAATAGTACCTGAATAAGTAACATTAAAAGTAAGAGATACATTATCCGCAGCAACATTTCCTTCATCTTCAGAAATAGTAACACTAGAAAAAGCGATACCATCACCAGCTCCAGCATTATCATCATTATTGATATTACCAGTAGCAGAATTAGAAGAGTTTCCATCTACAAACCCGGTAGTAAAACCGTTTGCAGTAGTAATATTATTTAAAAGAACAGTAAAGTTCTCGTCAGACTCAATGTTAGTGTCTTCTGTTACTTGTACCACTATGGTTGTAACTTGGTTTCCAGACGTAAATTGTAGGGTACCAGAATTACTTTCATAATCGGAAGCATCAATTGCAGTTCCGTCAACGGTAGTATAATCTACAGAAACTGTTTCTCCCGCAGGAATAGTACCAGAATAGGTAACATTAAAAGTAAGTGATACATTATCTGCAGCAACATTTCCTTCATCTTCAGAAATAGTAACACTAGAAAAAGCGATACCATCTCCAGCTCCAGCATTATCATCATTATTGATGTTACCAGTAGCAGAATTAGAAGAGTTCCCATCTACAAAACCTGTAGTAAAACCGTTTGCGGTAGTAATATTGTTTAAAAGCACAGTAAAGTTCTCGTCAGACTCAATGTTAGTGTCTTCTGTTACTTGTACCACTATGGTTGAAGCTTGGTTTCCAGACGTAAATTGTAGGGTACCAGAATTACTTTCATAATCAGAAGTATCAAGCGCAGTTCCGTCTACGGTAGTATAATCTACAGAAACTGTTTCTCCCGCAGGAATAGTACCAGAATAAGTAACATTAAAAGTAAGTGTTACATTATCCGCAGCAACATTTCCTTCTAAAGTATTAACTATAGCTTGAGAAAAAGCGATACCATCACCAGCACCAGCATTATCATCATTATTGATATTACCAGTAGCAGAGTTAGAAGAGTTTCTATCTACAAATCCGGTAGTAAAACCGTTTGCGGTAGTAATATTATTTAAAAGCACGGTAAAGTTCTCATCCGCTTCAATGTTAGTGTCTTCTGTTACTTGTACCACTATGGTTGTAGCTTGGTTTCCAGATGTAAATTGTAGGGTACCAGAATTACTTTCATAATCAGAAGCATCAAGCGCAGTTCCGTCTACGGTAGAATAATCTACAGAAACTGTTTCTCCCGCAGGAATAGTACCAGAATAGGTAACATTAAAAGTAAGCGTTACATTATCCGCAGCAACATTTCCTTCATCTTCAGAAATAGTAACATTAGAAAAAGCGATACCATCTCCAGGAGCAGCATTGTCATCATCATTAATAATTGCAGTAGCAGAGTTGGAGCTAATTGTAACTCCAGAATAAGATACATTACTAATTTGAGCAATTATAGTTTCATTGCCTTCAATTACGCTATCTTGAGTTGTTGGTATATTAATAGTACCAGTTGTGGCTCCATTAGCAATAGTAATTGTTGCATTAACAGGTACAGCGGTATAATCTGTTCCAGAAGTTGCAGAACCAGTAGTTAGGTCGGCAAAGTCTACAGTAATAGCAGTACCAGTATTGTTTACTGTAGAGAGCGTTGCGGTAAATATTACAGCATTACCTTCAGTTGAATTGGTTGCAGAAAGCGCTATAGTTGCATTTTCATCATCGGTAATTGTTATTACAGCTGGGTCTCTTGAAAATATAATGTTAGCAGCTACTGCATTTGTTGTTGGTGTAGTTGGTAAAACACCAGTATAAGAGGGGTTTACATGAAAGTTTTCAGAGTTTTCAAGTGAAGTATCATTAGTAATAGTAAGGGATACTGTCTCCGTTTCTCCATCAGTACCAGTAAAATTAAGTGTTGTTGTGCCAACAGCATTAAAATCATTAGGAGAAGTAGCGGTGTTATCCGATGTATTATAGGTAATATCAAAAGGATATTGAACTTCACCATCTAATATAAAAGTATAGTTAAAAGTGCCAACGGCTTCGTTTACTGTTCTGTCTTCTAGTATAATTGTGGCAGTATCATTATCATGAATACGAACCATGCCAGAACCTGCAATGCCAACACCAGAAATAGAACTATTATTTACGTTTTGTCTTATTTGCTCAGATGGTTCAGTAATATCATCATCAATAATTTGAAGAGGAACAAAAAACTCAGTATTTACTGGAGAGTTTGCAGGGAAAGTAATTGTTGTTATAGTTTCTATATAATCGCTTCCTTTAGTAGCGGTACCACCCCATGTTATTGGCCTTTCATCACCAATTGTAGAAAAATCTACTGTAAACTCTTCTTCTACACCAACAGCGCCCTCATGAGGAGATAAAAATACCCTTAATTGAATAGTACCTGCATCTTCAATAATATCATAATTTCCTGTAGAAACGGTTGCTTTGTCAGTATCTATTATAGTACCAACTCCTGTATTATTAATGGCAGTAGTACTATTATTAGGATCTGTAAATGTAACATTAAAAGTTTGGTTATTTTCAAACCAGTCATCATCTAACGCAGCAACATCAAAAGTTACACTACTAGCATTTGCAGGTAAGGTTATTGTAGACGGCCCAGTATAATCTGCATTAGTTGTTGTATTATTTGTATAGGATAAGTTAAAATTAATATCCGTATCTGAAGGGTCGTTAATAGAAATTGTGAAAGTCATGTTATTTCCTTCCTCTGCAGATGCATTGTCTATAGTAACACCAGGTTTAATATTTAGTGTAACAGTAGAAGTGTTACAAACAGAACTGTTAGGAGCAGGCAAACAAACTTGAACTTCAAAAACATCAGTACCGGTAAAACCTGGATCTGGAGTATAAGAAAAAGTTCCATCAGAATTTACAACTAAAGTACCATTAAAAGGAGGTACACTTGAGTGGTAACTATAATTAGAACCAGCAGGAACATTGTCATTAGCACCTACATCTCCATGAAAAATTGTTTCAAAATCAGGATTAAAAGTATCATCAACGGCATAGGTTTGCATTAAAAAAAATTTACCGTCGCCATGATCTGTAGTAGCACCAAGGTATTTTATAGATGTAATCGTTGATCCAACTGGAGCTATACTTGACAATTCATATAAAGCAACTCCAATAGGAGAACCAATATGTGTAACTCTACCACTATGCCAATAATCAGAAGTTGCTGTGTTAGGTGGTGATTGAGGTCCTGGACCTCCAAGGTGATTTCCATTATTTATAAATGTTGAGCCTAATAATTGCTCTGATCCACCGCCAGCAGGAATTCCATACATTTCAATATACAAACAGTTATTACCAGCTCTTTCAGTAACAGCTAAAATTCCATCTGGATTTGATGGTATACCTGGACTATAATTAATTGTTTGTACTTGTGCGTTTGTTGTAGCAACTTGGCTTGGGTCATTACAAAAATCTTCTCCATTATTATCAGCCTGAAAATAATAATTTAAGTTTAAAGATTGGTATGCAAGAATAGCTTCTGAATTCCAATTAGCACTATTACTTCCAGAGACTACATTAGTACCATCTCTAAATATATTATTTATGGAATGGCCTCCAGGACCTACAATATTTAATTCATAAGAGCTAGGAACAACAAATGTGCTGTATACAATACCATTTATTGTAATGTAATCTAAAGTTGCTGGATCGCTATTAGTTGTTTGTGTATCCTTCCAATTAAATGTAACTCCAGTTTTTATCCCTTGCGCAAAACTACTTGCACTAAAACAAAAGAATATAATGACTAATAAGGATGTTAAAAATAATTTAGAGTTTTGTTTAGTAGGAGTAAAGATTTCCATATGATTTGGTTATGTTGATAGTAAAAAAGTATTTTTAATGATTAAATATTTTTTACAACACTTTAGTTAACTTTAAAAACAGCATTCATTAAAGCGAAGTCAAAGAACGCTATTCGCTTGTCTATATTGCAGATATAATTGTTTAAGCCTTAACATTAATCGATGATGAACAAAATTGCCGATTAACCGATATTTTTTTCGGATGACTACTTTAAAATTGGAAATGCTGTTCGTCGATGAAGGGTTAAAAAGGTTCTTTAAATGGAAGGTTTTAAACGATAAAAAAAGAATGTTTTAAGCGAATTATCAAGATAAAAAATTACAAAAAATATTATTTAACTTATATATTTTGTGCTTTAAAACAATAAATAATGTAAGTAATTACTTTAATTTTTGATTTATATCATTAATTAAATGTTGTAAATAAAACAAAATAGCGGTAATGTTTTAGAGTTTAGTTTTTAATCTAGTGCTAATGTATCCTATTCATTTATATTAAAAGAAGCAATTTATTATTTGCTATTTTTGTAGACAACTTAAAAATTAACATAAAAACATTTATGTCTCATTCTAAGAAAAAAATCGCGATAATTGGATCCGGTTTAGTAGGTTCTTTGTTAGCTATTTATTTAAGAAAATACGGGCATGATATTACGGTTTTTGATAGACGACCAGATATTAGAAACGTAAAATTTTCTGGGCGTTCTATAAATCTTGCAATGAGTAATAGAGGTTGGAAGGCCTTACATGAAGTTGGTATAGATGAAGAAATAAAAAAAATTGCAATACCTCTTAATAAAAGAGCTATGCATGTTATAGGAAAGCCTCTTTATTTTCAGAATTATGGTAAAGAAAATGAAGCTATTTGGTCAATTTCTAGAGGGGTTTTAAATAGAAGAATGATTGATTTGGCTGAAGCCTCCGGAGTAGTTTTTAAGTTTGAAGAGAAAGTGTGGGATGTAGACTTACCTTCTGCAGAACTATTTACTGGTGCTACAGAAAAAGGGGAGTGGAAGTCTTATAAATATGACTTAATTTTTGGTTGTGATGGCGCTTTCTCTCGTGTTAGGCATAAAATGCAACGAAGAAGTAGGTTTGATTATTCTCAAGATTTTATAGATGTTGGTTATAAAGAACTTACCATATTACCAAATGCTGACGGAACGCATAAGCTTGATAAAAATTCTTTTCATATTTGGCCTAGAGGCAATTTTATGTTTATTGCCATGCCTAATTTAGACGGTAGTTTTACATGTACTCTTTTTATGCCTTTTGAAGGAGAAGTATCTTTTGAAAAGATTAAAACAAAAAAAGAAGCAAAAGACTTTTTTACTACTTATTTTCCTAATGTAATGCATGACATTGAAAATTTAACACAAGACTTTTTTAATAACCCAACAAGTGCAATGGTAACTATGAAATGTTACCCTTGGACGTATTGGGATAAAGTAGCTTTAGTGGGAGATTCTGCGCATGCTATTGTCCCCTTTTACGGTCAGGGTATGAATGCAGGTTTTGAAGATATTTTTGTTTTAAATAAGCTCATACAAGAGAATAAAGACAATTGGGGAACGATATTTAAAAAATATCAAGAAACTAGAAAACCAAATGCCGATGCAATAGCAGAACTTAGCTATCGTAATTTTATGGAAATGAGTCATAAAACAGCAGATTCAATGTTCCTGTTACAAAAGAAGATTGAAAAACATTTTGCAAGTCTGCATCCTGAAAAGTGGATTCCAGTATATTCTAGAGTAACTTTTTCTGATAAACCTTATGCAGATGCTTTAGCTTATGGAGATAAGCAAGAAACTATAATGCAAGAAGTAATGAAAATACCTAATATTGAGACTATTTGGGATAGCGCAATGGTTGAAAATAGAATTTTAGAGCTTCTTTCTTAATAATGAGAAGATATTGTAAAAAAGAAAAGCCATCTATGAAAGACGGCTTTTCTTTTTATTGGTGTTTGCTAATTAAAGTTTAGCAAATAATTTTCCCATTTTTACAGCTTCTTCTTCTGCTAAAACTGGGTCTACTAATATTCTACCACTGTGCTCATCTGTAATAATTTTTTTACGAGAAGCAATCTCTACCTGTACCTGTGGAGGAATAGTAAAGAAAGAACCTCCAGATGCACCTCTTTCAATAGGCACTACTGCTAAACCATTTTTTACATTAGTTCTAATACGAGCGTATGCTTTTACCAAACGGTCTTCAATTTTTCCTTGGTATTTTTCAGATTCTTCTAAAAGCGCTTTTTCTTCTTTCTCAGTTTCCGCTAAAATTGCATTTAATTCACTTTTCTTATGCTTAAGGTGTGCATCTCTTTGAGATAAACGCTCTTTAGTTTCAGAAATAACCAGTTTCTTTTGCTCTATTTGAGCTTTAAATTCTTTGATGTTCTTTTCTGCAAGTTGAATTTCTAATTCTTGAAATTCTAATTCCTTACTAATAGAGTTAAATTCTCTACTATTACGAACATTTTTTTGTTGCTCAGCGTACTTTTTAATTAAAGTTTTTGCTTCTTCAATTAAATTCTTTTTTGCACCAATTTCAAAATTGACAGTTTCAACATCTGTTTTTAACTTGTCCAGTCTTGTTTTAAGGCCTAGTACGTCATCTTCCAAATCTTCTACCTCTAATGGTAACTCTCCTCGAACATTACGAATCTCGTCAACTCTAGAATCAATTAATTGCAAATCATACAATGCTCTTAACTTATCTTCTACCGTAGCTTCTGCTTTTTTTGCCATATTTATAAATACTTGATTGGATTTGTTATACTTTCCGATAAATGGATTGCAAAATTAGGGATTTTTTTTGTAAGATAATCAACTAAAAGGTTTTTTGTAAACTGCTCAGTTTCATAGTGTCCAATGTCTGCAATCACAATTTTACTTTCTGCCTGATAAAATTCATGGTATTTTATATCAGATGAAATAAAAATTTGCGCTCCAGATTGCTTTGCCGCATTAATGGCAAATGCACCGCTACCCCCTAAAACAGCAACTTTAGAGATATTATTGCCTAAAAATTTAGAATGCCTAATTCCGGAAGCCGACATTTGTTTTTTTACAAAATTTAAGAAGTCTTTTTCTTTAGCAGGAGCCTTTAACTCTCCTACCATTCCCATTCCTATATTCTGATTTTTATTTTCTAAAGTGGTAATTTCATAGGCAACCTCTTCATAAGGGTGGGTTTTAAACAACGCATTTAGAACTTTTTCTTCTTTAGATTTAGAAAATGTAATGTTTATTTGTGCTTCTTTTTCATAATGAGTTTTACCAACTTCTCCTAAAACAGGATTCGCATTTTCATTAGCTTTATAACTTCCAGTACCTTCTGTTGTAAAACTACAGTTGCTATAGTTGCCTATAGAACCAGCCCCCGCATTATATAGGGCTTCTTTTATAGTATCTATGGTATTAATAGGTGCATAGGTGGTTAGCTTTTTTATAGTGTCTTTTTGTGGAATTAAAATTTTAGTATTTTTTAATCCTAAAACTTCGCAAATTTTTGCATTTACACCAGCTTGGTTATTATCTAGTGCGGTATGCATACTATATATAGCAATGTTATGTTGTATTGCTTTTATAACTACTCTTTCTACGTAATTAGCTCCAGTTATTTTTTTTAAACCCTTAAAGATTATGGGATGAAAACTTACTATTAGGTTACATTTTTTAGTAATCGCTTCTTCTACAACATCTTCCAGAGTATCTAAAGTAACAAGTATTCCTGTTACATTAGTATTTTTGTCTCCAACTAATAAACCTACATTGTCAAAACTTTCTGCATAATTTAGTGGTGCAAATTCTTCTAATATAGTAGTTATTTCTTTAACAATCATTTTTAATTGGGATTATAAGGTTATCAAAGATAAAATATTATATTTTCGTTCTAATGCAACTACTCAGAAAATTACTTTTTCCTGTTTCTTTACTATATGCTTTAGCAGTATATACGCGTAATTGGTTTTATGATATCGGTATTTTTAAGTCTGAATCGTATAAAACACCCATTATTTGTATTGGAAACTTAAGTACAGGGGGGACTGGAAAAACTCCTATGATTGAGGCTTTATTGCGTTTGTTTACGCAAACCTATAAAATAGGAGTACTAAGTAGGGGTTATGGGCGTAAATCTAAAGGTTATTTATTGGCTACTAAGAATTCTACAGTAGAAGAACTAGGGGATGAGCCCTACCAGATATATTCTAAATTTCCAGAAATTACAATGGTGGTAGATGCCGATAGGCAAAATGGTATTGTTACTATGGAGTCTAAAAATACTTCAGATTTTATTTTGCTAGATGATGGTTTTCAACATAGAAAAGTTACACCAGGTTTTTCTATTCTCCTAACTACTTATGATAAATTATTTGTAGATGATTGGTATTTGCCTACTGGAAACTTAAGAGATAGTAAAAAAGAAGCAAAACGAGCATCTATTATTATTGTTACAAAGTGCCCAGATGATTTATCTAATAATGAGCAGCATAAGATTAAAAAAAGGTTGCAGAGGTATCCAAATCAAGAAGTTTTATTTGCTTACTTTGGTTATAACTCTATTCTAAAAGGAAATTTTAATACAGCTTCTTTAGAAGCGTTAAAGAGTAAAAAGATAACCTTAGTTACAGGTATTGCAAACCCAAAACCTTTGGAAAAATATTTAAGTAAACAAGAGATACAATTTGAGCATTTAAAATATACAGACCATCATTTTTTTACAGACTCTGAGATTAAGTTACTACAATCTAAAGAATGTATTATTACTACAGAAAAAGATTATGTTAGGTTAAAAGATAAAGTAAGTAATCTTAGTTATATTGAAGTATCTCATCTTTTTTTAAACAGAGGGGAAGATGAATTAATGAAACAAATAGAACTTTATTTGTCTAGGAATCGCTAATTTTTTTATCAAAAATATTCTCTCCTATTTTCTGGTAAAATACTTCGGGTTTAAATGGTTTTGTAACAACATCATTACAACCAGCAGCATAAAAACTCTCTAAACTATCATCTAAAGATATTGCTGTAAGTGCAATTATAGGGGTGTGTTTATTAAATTTCCTAATTTTAATGGTAGCTTCTTCTCCACTAATACCAGGCATATGAATATCCATTAAAATGGCATCATACGTATTATTTTTAGCCAAATCTATAGCTTCCATACCATTACTAGCAATATCACTAGTAATCTCTTTTTTGGTAAGCATTTTTTTGGTAATTACTTGGTTTATTTTATTATCCTCTACGATCATTAAATGCAAGCCTTTAAACTCATATTCTTTTTCTGTAATTTCAAAAGGAATATCGTCTACGATGGCATCTTTACTTTTTACAGTAACTTCAAAAAAGAAAGAACTACCATTACCTAATTCGCTTTCTAATTGTATTTTACTATCAAATAAACCTAGTAAACTTTTTACAATAGTTAGTCCTAGTCCTGTACCACCATATTCTCTATTAATTTGGATAGAACCTTGCTCAAAACCTTCAAAAATACTTTCCTGCATTTCTTTAGAAATACCAATACCATTATCTTCTACTTCAAAATATAAGGTAACATCATCCTCCATTTTTTTAAGTAATTTTGCAATTACTTTTACCTCTCCATTTTTAGTGAATTTAAGGGCATTACCAACAAGATTCATGAAAATTTGAGAGAGCTTAAGAGGATCACTCATTAAATGTCCAGGAATATCTTCATCGTATTGTAAAATAATTTTTGTGCTATTTTCTTTGGCACTTTGCTGTAAGGAGTCAATAACTTCTTTTAAAACCTTTTTAAGGTTAAACTCCATATTTAAAGGCTCTAATTTATCGGCATCAATTTTATTAATTTGCAAAATGTCATTAATAAAATTTAAAAGATAGTCACCAGAGAATTTTAGTGCTTTTAGGTGTTCTTTTTGGTTCTCACTAGGATTTTCCTCTAAAAGTAAATGGGTGAGCCCTGTTACAGCATATAGGGGTGTCCGGAGCTCATGACTAACTGTGGAAAGAAAATTAGTTTTAGCTTCCATAGCTTGTACGGCACCATCTCTTGCGGCTTGTAATTCTTTGTTTTTAGTCTGTAGTAAGTCGTTTGTTTTTAATTTGATTTGATTATTTCTATAAAGAGAAACAGCTAAAAGAGAAATTATGATTAAAAAGGCAGAAGTTAAAACTGCAGTAATTTCTGACCTATTAGCAGATTCATTTAGCTCTTCATTTAATTTTTCTAACCTATTAATTTCAGACGTTTTAAAATCGTCTCTAATTTTATCGGCAGTTTTTTGTTCTATTTTTAATTTGTCAATATTAAAAACAGAATCTTTTAGTACTACAAGTTTTTGACTTTGTTCTAATGCTAAACTAAATTCATTTTTCTTTTCATACGCAGTGGTTAATAGCTCTCTGGCTTCAAAAACTTCTTTACTAAATTCTTGTTTCTCAGCAAGTTTTAAAGCAGCTTCTCCGTTTGTTATACTTTCTTCAAATTTTTGAGTTTTAATATAAAGTTTAGTTAGCCCAATATGTGCTTTTGTAGCTAAATATTCTTTTTCAAAAACATCGGTATTTATAACTAAAGAGTTAAAGTTTTTAGAGGCATTTTCATATTTTTCTAAATTTAGATAAATGTCTCCTTCTGCTAATAAGATATGATTAAAGAAATTACGATCGTTATTTAACTGCTTTGCTTCATTTAACATAAAAATTGCTTGAAAATTTTTATTGTTTCTGTATAGCACTAAAGCTTCAATAAATTTATGAATGGCATCTCCGTATGGATATTCTATATCTTTTAACAAAACTTCGGCTCTGTCCCAATAGAAAAGAGTAGTTTCTTCGTTGTCTAATTTTAAGTATAATTGAGAAAATTCGTGGTAACTATCTATTAAAGATTTTACATCTTCATTTTTTTCTGCTTCTTCAGAAGCTTTATTTAATGCTTCTAAAGCCAAATCTATTTTATTTTGATTTTTTAATGTTCTGGCTAAATTGAAATAAGAAACAGCATCCTTTTCTTGTATAGAATCTTGCGAAAAAGAATACGAGTATACTAATAGCAATCCTATTAATAAAGATATTTTTTTAAGGTTTCTATATGTAGATAGAATATTCAAATGTAATTTTTACGAATCATTATATTAATTAGGTCTATTATTCTCGAGCTATAACCAGTTTCGTTATCATACCAACCAATAATTTTAACCATTTTTCCGATAACTGACGTCATCTGAGAATCAAACGTACAAGAATACGAACTATTGTTTATATCTATAGATACTATGGGGTCTTCAGTATAATAAACTATGTTTTTTAACGTGCTGTTCGATACTTTTTCAAAAGTATCATTAATTTCTTTAATATTTGTAAGCCTTTTTACATTAAATGTGATATCTGTAAGAGAGCCATTTGGGACGGGAACTCGAATGCCACAACCACCGATGACATTTTCTAGTTTTGGAAAAATCTTTGTTAAGGCTTTTGCAGCACCGGTTGTTGTTGGAACAATAGATTGTCCGGCAGCTCTTGCTCTTCTTAAATCGTTATGGGGTTGGTCATGTAAACTTTGGTCCGAGGTATAAGAATGTATCGTAGTAATATATGCTTGTTCTATACCACAAAGTTCCTCTATAACCTTTATCATTGGAGCAGCATTATTTGTAGTACAAGATGCGTTAGATATGATATGGTCGTTATTAGTAAGCGAACTTTCATTAATGCCGCAAACAATCATTTTAATAGAATCTTCTTCTGGGGGTACAGATAAAATTACTTTTTTAGCACCATTAGATATATGAAAATCTAAATCTTTTTTGGATTTAAATTTCCCCGTAGATTCTATAACAAGATCAACAGCTTGGTCTTTCCAGTTAATATCTTTTGGATGGTTGTTATTAAAGAGCTTTATATATTGTTCTCCAATAATAATATGATCTTGGTTATGGCTTATATTTTCATGAAATACACCATGAATACTATCATATTTTAAAAGATGTGCTAGTGTTCTTGCATCTGCAAGGTCATTAATAGCAACTACCTCTAAATGGTTATGTTGGTTTAATAATCTACAAACGGTTCTTCCAATTCTTCCAAAACCATTAATGCCAATTTTTATTTTTTTCATGGAAAAAATAAACTCTTAAAGAAAGTTAGTTTATGTGTTTGTGAGCCTTGTAAGAAGACCTTACTAATGCGCCACTTTCTACATGTCTAAAACCCATTTTTAAACCAATTTCTTCATACTTCTTAAATTGTTCTGGGAGTATAAATTGTTGAACAGGTAGGTGTTTTTTAGTAGGTTGTAAATATTGCCCAATAGTAACAACATCTACTTTAGCATTTCTTAAGTCCTCCATTGTTTGGATTACTTCTTCTTCTAACTCTCCTAAACCTAACATAATACCAGATTTTGTTCTGTTTATGCCATTTTCTCTTAAGTATCTTAATACTTCAAGACTCCTTTCGTATTTAGCTTGTATTCTTACCTCTCTAGTTAGTCTTTTTACAGTTTCCATGTTATGAGAAACAACTTCTGGAGAAACTTCTATAATACGATCTAAATGTCTTTCAATACCTTGAAAATCTGGAATTAAGGTTTCTAAGGTTGTGGTAGGGTTCATTCTACGAATAGCTTTCACCGTTTCTGCCCATATTATTGAGCCCATATCCTTTAGGTCATCTCTATCTACAGATGTAATAACGGCATGTTTAATGCTCATTATTTTTATAGAACGAGCAACTTTCTCAGGCTCGGACCAATCTACAGTTTCTGGTCTGCCGGTTTTTACACCACAAAAACCACAAGATCTTGTGCAAACATTTCCTAAAATCATGAAAGTGGCAGTGCCTTCTCCCCAACATTCGCCCATATTTGGACAACTACCAGAGGTGCAAATAGTATGTAGGTCATACTTGTCTACTAAGCCCCTTAACTGCGTGTATTTTTTACCTGTTGGTAATTTTACACGTAACCATTTTGGTTTTCCTTTTGGTGGCTTAACATGATTTATAGAATCTGTGCTCATAGGTAAATTTTATACAAATATACAAACTAAATTAAGGTGTTATACTTATAAACAAGCTTGGTAAACTTATTACATGAAAGTATATTTTATTTGTTTCGGGTAATAACTTCGGCCAATAATTTTTTTGCTCTTAAGAGTTTTACTTTCACATTATTAATTGGCTCATTTAATTGGGTAGCTATTGCAGCATAAGAAAGTTCATTAAAATATCTAAGATTAATAACTTCTTGGTAGTGCGGTTTTAATTTTTTTATATGCTGTAAAAGCGTTGCTAAATTCTGTTCTGTTATAAGTTGGTCTTCTGCAGAAGGAGCATCATCTAGAACTTTTTTGTAGTCTTCGTTATTATCCTTTACGTTTATGATATCTTTTTTTCTTTTTCTTAAAAGGTCTACATGTATGTTTTTAGAAATGGTAATTAACCATGTCTTAAACTTATAAGAAGAATCATAAGTGCTTAATTTGTCAAAAGCTTTAGAGAAAGTTTGTATGGTTATATCTTCTGCATCACTTTCGTTTTCGGTTCTTTTTAATTGAAAACCATAAACATCATTCCAAAAGATATGTAGTAATTTACTATAAGCAATTTGATTGCCTAATTTAGCTTTTTCTATAGTATTATTAATGGTTTGTTTGCTGTCCAAAACAGGGGGTTTAGATAATGACAGTTTATTTTATAACTTTTAACTACTGTAATTCTGGAGTAGCATCTTTTTTGCAATCTTGTTCGCTTGGTAATTTTCCGCACATTCCGCAAGCTTCCCCTTCTTTATTTAAAAATGGACTTTGACTAGCACAAGTGCCAGCAAATTTACCATCTTTTTTAGCCCATATTTTAATAGCAATTCCTGCAAAAGCAATGGAAAGAAGACCTATAGTAAGTAGTATCAACTTCATAAATAAATTTTTTACAAAGATATAAAAATAAAGCCCCAAAATGGGGCTTTATGAATACTTTATGAAGGGGATGGTTAATACGCGATATTAGCAACTATTTTGTTTGTAGTTGGACTTATATTACCACCTTTTGGTTCTATTGTTATATAACTAACTGCGTTGTCGGAATAGGGTAGTGCTGTTAATTTATCTTTACTAGCAGCTTCTTGTATTATTCCTAAATTTAACATTTCTCCATTTACCTCTGCCCACATTTGGTAACATTGGTCTTCAGGTAATTCAGGTAATTTACTAACGTTTATGTAAGATAATTTCTTTACAGGGTTTATGTAAGCAACGGCTTTTAAATCTCTAGCCATTTTATTACCTCTTACATTGTATTTTTTAGTCTGCGGATTGTTAAGAACAATAAATTGGTTTCTTACGTCTTCCAATTGTTGTCTCATATCTGCTTCTAATGTTTTTATTTTATTAGTAACAATAGTGTTTTCTTGCTGTAAATTCTGGTTTTGATTCCAGAAAAAATAAGAAGCACTAGCAAACATACAAGCAACAATACTTGCGGCAATTGCATATCTAAAAAATTGCTTACGACCAGAACGTTCTGATTTTATTCTAGCATGTATTTTTTCTTTAAGACCTTCGGGAGTTTTTATGGCATGTAATTTAGCATAAGTCTCTAAGTTGTCTTGTAACTCATCATAGGTTTTTTTTACCTCCGGATACATTGCTATATAACGCTCTACTTGCATAGATTCCATATCATTAGTAGAACCTAATAGATATTTTTCTAGAAGATCAGAATCTAAAAATATTTTTATCTTTTCTTTCATAATTATATATTTAATAGAAGCGCAAGTAATATAGCTGGATTGTATATCTTTTTTAATTCACGTAAACCTATTTTTAATCTAGATTTAATAGTTCCTAAAGGAATATCTAACTCATCGCTAGCTTCTTGTTGTGTCATTCCTTGAAAAAACAAGGCTTCTAAAACAATTTGATATTTACTTTCTATTTTATCTAAATTTTCTCGGACGTCAATTAAATCAGGTCTAATACTTTCTACGCCTAAATTATATACGTCAGAAACATCCATTTGGATTTCCTTATCTGTTTTTGTATTAACACTTCTTAATTTATCTATAGCAGTATTCCTAGTTATTCTAAATAACCAAGTAAATAATTTAGCTTTAGAAGGGTCATAAGAATCCGATTTTTTCCAGATTTTAACAAAGCTTTCTTGTAAAACGTCTTGAGCTAAATCATTGTTTCTTACAACTTTATGGGCTACACCATATAAAGTATCTCCATAATGTTCATAGAGAAGAGAAATTGCTTTTTCATTCCTCTCTTGCAAAAGTTCTACAATATGTTTTTCAAGTAGTGCGCTCATATAATATTATAAAGCTTTATAAATATGGAGTTCTCGGCATCCAATAGCTTCTTTTTTACCGTATATATTTGTAAACGCTAAATTATTAAATTGATTGTTATACTTAGCGTATATAAAAAAATATTAAAGTTGTAAATGTACAACTGGTTATTGTACATTTATTTTTGGTTGGTTTGATGTAACCCTCGTATGTTATACGGGGGTTATTTTATTATGTTTACTTCTGGTACAATGGTAATATTAAATTTTATTTGTACCTCTTTTATAATTTTAGATGCTAATTGTACTATTTCTTCTCCAGTAGCATTTGCATAATTTACTAAAACTAATGCTTGTTTAGTATGTACGCCTGCATCTCCATATCGTTTTCCTTTAAAACCACTTTGTTCTATAAGCCAACCTGCGGGTATTTTATATTCTTTTTCTGTTATTTTGTAGAATGGAGCCTCTGGGTTTTTTAAACTAAATTCTTTAAAATCTTTTTCAGAAATAATTGGGTTCTTAAAAAAACTACCACTATTTCCTATTTTTTTTGGGTCTGGTAATTTACTTTGTCTTATGGCTATGACAGCATTAGAAACATCTTGAATGGTAGGATTTGTAATATTTTCCTTTTTCAATTCTTCTTCTATAGAGCCATAAGATGTATTTAAGATATGATTTTTTTTGGTAAGCTCTAGAAAAACAGCTGTTATTATATGCTTACCTTTTCCTTCTTGTTTAAAAAAAGAGTCTCTATATCCAAATTTGCAGTCTTCTTTAGTAAAAGAATGTTCCTCTAAAGTTTCGGTATTTATGGTTTGGCATTTTACAAAATGGTCTTTTAATTCTACCCCATAAGCACCTATGTTTTGAATTGGGGCTGTGCCAACTTTACCAGGAATTAAAGACATGTTTTCTATGCCTCCGTAGTTGTTTTTTAGCGTCCACAAAACCATGTTATGCCAGTTTTCTCCAGCCATTATTTTTAAGGTTACATGTTTTTCGTCTTCTTTAACAACTGTAATTCCTTTAAGGTTAATGTAAATTACAAGTGCATTTATATTTTTAGTAAGTAGCATATTGCTTCCGCCACTTAAAATAAATTTAGAAGGGTAGTCTTTTAAAGAAAGAGCTTCTTTTAGTTCTTTTAAAGTAGTAACCTCACAAAAGTATTTTGCTGTAACAGCAATACCAAAAGTATTGTAATTTTTTAAAGGTATATCTTGTAATATCTGCATTACCCTATATAACTCTTAAGTGCTTCTTTTAGTATAGTAACAGCTCTTTTTAAACTTTCTTGGTCTAAAACGTATGCAATTCTTATTTGGTTTAGCCCTAAACCTTTAGTTGCATAAAAACCAGCTGCAGGGGCTACCATTACTGTTTCTCCTTTATATCTAAAATCTTCTAATAGCCATTGTGCAAAATCATCGGCACTTTTTATAGGTAATTCTGCAATACAGTAAAAAGCACCATTAGGCATTGCAACTTTTACACCATCTATTTTTTTTAATTCAGTTGTTAGCGTGTTTCTTCTTTCTACATATTCTTTTTTTACATCATCAAAATAACTTTGCGGTGTATCTAATGCAGCTTCACTTGCTATTTGTGCATAGGTAGGTGGGGACAGTCTTGCTTGTGCAAACTTTATAGCTGTTTTAATAAATTCTTTGTTTTTAGAAACTAAATACCCTATTCTTGCGCCACACATACTATATCTTTTAGAAACAGAATCTATTACAATAGCATTATCTTCAAGACCTTCTTCTTGTAAAATAGAGTAATGTTCTTTGTTGTCATAGGTAAACTCTCTATAAACTTCATCTGCAATTAAAAACAAATCGTGTTTTTTTACAATTTCAGTAAGCTTTTTAATTTCTTCTTTGCTATATAAGTATCCAGTTGGGTTGCCTGGATTACATATTAATATTGCTTTTGTTTTAGGGGTAATTAGTTTTTCAAAATCATCAATAGGAGGTAGTGCAAAATTATTTTCTATTGTAGATACAACTGGTACTACTTTAACTCCGGTTGCAGTAGCAAACCCATTATAATTAGCGTAAAAAGGTTCCGGAATTATAATTTCATCCTCATGATCTGCAATACTACCCATTGCAAAAGAAAGTGCTTCAGAACCGCCAGTAGTTACAATAATATCCGAAGAATTAACTACAATATTATTTTTTAAATAATAAGCAGCAATCTTTTCTCTAAAAATATCGGAGCCTTCTGTTCTACTGTAGGCAATAACACTTAATGTATTATTTTTAACAGCGTCTAGAGCTATTTGTGGTGTTTTTATATCTGGTTGCCCTATGTTTAAGTGTATTACCTTAGCACCATTCTTTTTTGCTTGTTCTGCAAAAGGAACCAATTTACGTATTGGAGACTCGGGCATATTAATCCCTTTATTAGAAATTTTAGGCATATAACAAATTTTATACAAAAATGAGGAAACCTAACAAGACAAACAATAAATACAAAGGTTTATTTAGGAGGCTTTTTTTGTTAAATATCTAGGAAATTTACCCTATTTTTTATAATTTTTACAACGTAATGTGTTAAAAATAAAAGGTTTGAGGTATAGTTTCTCTTTTTGTATGCTACTTATTGCGTTCTTTTTTAGTAAAGGATTTTCGCAAACGTTTTCGTTACCTACTTCAAAAAAGAGTCAAAAAGTAAAATTTCAACTAATAAATAACTTAATTATAATGCCAATTGAGGTTAATGGCACAGAGTTATCTTTTATTTTAGATTCTGGGGTTCAGAAACCTATATTATTTAACTTATCAGACCGAGATTCGGTTCAAATTAATAACGTATCAGAAATAAGTATTAGAGGTTTAGGAAAGGGGGAGCCAATAAAAGGACTTAGCTCTATAGGTAACACTTTTAAACTAGGTGATATTAAAAATAGTAATCAACATTTATATGTTGTTTTGGATAAAGATTTAAATCTTTCCTCTAGTATTGGAATTCCAATTCACGGAATTATAGGATATGATTTGTTTAAAGACTTTATTGTAGATATAAATTATTCAAGAAAAGTGATTAAGTTTTATTCTCCAGAGAATTATGTATATAAAGAGAGCAAGAAAAGTGAAATCTTGCCTATAAATATTATTAAAAAGAAAGTGTATGTTGGTGCTAATGTTTATATAAATGGAAAAGAAAATTTACCAGTTAAGATGTTGGTAGATACTGGTAGTAGTGATGCTGTATGGTTATTTGAAGACGAAAATATTAATGTGCCTCAAGACAATTATGAAGATTTTTTAGGGAAAGGTTTAGGGGGGGATATTTTTGGTAGACGTACTAAAATTAACAGTATTAGATTAGGCACTTTTTCTGTAAAAGATGCGAAAACTGCTTTTCCAGATATAGAAACCTTTAATTCTATTAAAAGATTGGGAAATAGAAATGGAAGTGTTGGCGGAGAAATATTAAAACGTTTTAATATTGTTTTTGATTATAGAAATAAAAAAATGACGATTCGTAAGAATGGGAATTTCAATAAAGCTTTTCAATATAATTTAAGCGGAATAGATTTGCAACATGATGGAGTACGGTATGTTTCTGAGCGTATTGCTAATACAAATGGTCTAGTAAAGAAAAACGATAAATATTTTGGGAATGTTCAAATTCTTTTAGAGAATACTACCAGATTAAGTTTGGTGCCAGAGATTGTGGTATCTGGGATAAGAATGGGAAGCCCAGCGGAAGCCGCAGGATTGCAACAAGGAGATGTAATATTAGCTGTAAATGGTAAGCGTATACATAAATACAAAATTCAAGAAGTATTACAAATGCTAAACGATAAAGAAGGAAAAAGAATTGAAGTACTCATAGAAAGATACAATCAAGATGTACTTTTTAGTTTTGTTCTTAAAAATTTGTTTAAATAAAAAAGCTCGGTATAACCGAGCTTTTCTATATTAGTTATAGTAAAATTATTTTCCTGCTCCGGAATCTTTTACTTCTCCTTTTATTTTTAAAACTTTTGTTGGAGTGTCTGCATTAGAAATAACAGTTATTGCCTTTCTAATAGGCCCAACTCTGTTAGTATCATATTTAACAGAAATTTCTCCAGTTTTCCCTGGTAAAATTGGGTCTTCTGGCTTTTTTGGGATGGTACATCCACAGCTAGAGCTAACTTTACTTATAATTAATGGGGCATTACCAGTATTTGTAAATTCAAATACACGTACACCATTAGCGCCTTTAGCAACTTCACCGTAATCTACGGTTTCTGATTTAAATTCAATTTTTGCAGCAGTTTCCTGTGCAGTAAGGCTAAATCCTAATAAACCTACAAATAATACAAGTACTATTTTTTTCATCATTTTTAGTTTTGGGTGAATTTCAAAAATAAATCTTTTAAGATGAACCTCCAAAATTCTTTTGTTATACTGTAACGTTACTTATTTTTGTTTCGTATTTAAAATTAGATGCAATTTAGATATTTTAACATATCTTTTAATTTAAATATTTAGTAACGTAAAAAATATTATTCAAAAACTGTTCCAAAATGGAAATGCCATCAAAATATAACCCCCAATCAGTAGAGAGTCACTGGTATGATTATTGGATGAAAAACAACTTTTTTCATTCTACCCCCGACAATAGAGAACCTTATACTATAGTAATACCTCCGCCAAATGTTACAGGAGTGCTTCATATGGGGCATATGCTTAATAATACCATACAAGATGTTTTGGTAAGAAGAGCAAGGTTAATGGGTAAAAATGCTTGTTGGGTACCTGGTACAGACCATGCCTCTATTGCTACAGAAGCTAAAGTTGTGGCAAAATTAAAAGAACAAGGAATAAATAAAAAAGACCTTAGTAGAGAAGATTTCTTAAAACATGCTTGGGATTGGACAGAAGAGTATGGTGGAGTAATCCTAGAGCAGCTAAAAAAACTTGGTTGTTCCTGTGATTGGGAGCGTACTAAATTTACTATGGATGACGATATGTCTGCCTCTGTAATAAAAGTTTTTGTAGACTTATTTAATAAAGGGAAAATTTATAAAGGAAACCGAATGGTAAATTGGGATCCTGAAGCAAAAACAACACTATCTGATGAAGAAGTAATTTATGAAGAGAAGCAAGGTCTACTATACTACTTGTCTTATGCCATTGAAGGTTCAGATGAAAAAGTTACTATTGCTACCACAAGACCAGAAACTATTTTAGGAGATAGTGCTATTTGTATAAATCCAAATGATGACCGTTTTACGCATTTAAAAGGAAAAAAAGCAATTGTGCCATTATCTGGAAGAGTAATTCCAATAATTGAAGATACTTATGTAGATATGGAGTTTGGTACTGGTTGTTTAAAAGTTACACCAGCACACGATATTAATGATAAAGCATTAGGGGAGAAACATGATTTAGAAATAATAGATATTTTTAATGAAGATGCTTCGTTAAACAGCTTTGGTTTACATTATGAAGGCAAAGACCGTTTTGTAGTTCGTAAAGAAATATCAAAAGAGTTAGAGGAAAAAGGCTTTTTGGTAAAAACCGAGCAACATATTAATAAAGTAGGAACATCAGAAAGAACCAAGGCAGTTATAGAACCTAGACTTTCGGACCAATGGTTTCTTAAAATGGAAGAGTTGGCAAAGCCAGCTTTAGATGCCGTTTTAAAAAATAATGAAGTAAAATTATTTCCTAAGAAATTTGAAAATACCTATCGACATTGGATGGAAAATATTCGCGATTGGAATATTTCTAGACAATTATGGTGGGGACAGCAAATACCTGCTTTTTATTTTGGTGACGGGCAAGATGAATTTGTGGTTGCAGAAACTATAGAAGAAGCATTAGATTTAGCTAAGACTAAATCCGGAAAAGAGAGTTTAACCTCTGCAGATTTAAGACAAGATGAAGATGTATTAGATACTTGGTTTTCTTCTTGGTTATGGCCAATAAGTGTTTTTGGTGGAATTTTAGAGCCAGAGAATGAAGAAATTCAATATTATTACCCTACAAATGATTTGGTGACTGGACCAGATATCTTATTCTTCTGGGTAGCACGTATGATTGTTTCTGGTTATGAGTATAGAGATGCAAGACCTTTTGAAAATGTTTATTTTACAGGATTGGTAAGAGACAAGCAACGCCGTAAAATGTCTAAATCTTTAGGGAATTCTCCAGATGCATTAAAATTAATAGAGGATTATGGCGCAGATGGTGTGCGTGTAGGTTTATTGTTAAGTGCAGCTGCGGGTAATGATTTAATGTTTGATGAAGCGCTATGCCAACAAGGAAAGAATTTTGCAAATAAAATCTGGAATGGCTTTAGATTGGTAAAAGGATGGGAAGTAGAAGATTTACCACAGCCTGAAGCTTCTAAATTAGGTGTAGAGTGGTATACAGCTAAATTTAATGAAACTTTATTAGAGATTGAAGACCATTTTAGTAAGTATAGAATTTCAGACGCATTAATGGCAATTTATAAATTAGTGTGGGACGATTATAGTTCTTGGCTATTAGAGATAATTAAACCTGCTTATCAAAAACCAATAGATAAAACTACTTTTAATGCCGTAATTAATTTGTTTGAGCAAAACTTAAAATTATTGCATCCTTTTATGCCGTTTTTAACCGAAGAGGTATGGCAGCATATAACCAAAAGAACATCAGAAGAAGCACTTATGGTATCCCAATGGCCAGTTTCTAAGGAAGTAAATAAAGATATAATTTCGGAATTTAATTTTGCGTCAGATGTTATTTCTGGCATAAGAACTATTCGTAAAGAGAAGAATATTCCTATGAAAGAAGCACTCTCATTATCCGTTTTAAATACCGAGAAAAATGACAATGCATGGGACTCTGTTATTCGTAAACTAACTAATGTAGAATCTATAACCTATGTAGATGCTGCTGTAGAAGGCGCATTAACATTTAGAGTAAAAAGTAATGAATACTTTATTCCTATGGAGGGAGCTATAGATGTTGAAGCCGAAATTTTGAAAATTGAAGAAGAATTAAAGTATACTAAAGGATTTTTAATTTCAGTTCAGAAGAAACTTTCTAATGAGCGTTTTGTAAATAATGCTCCAGAAAAAGTTATTACAATTGAAAGGCAAAAACAGAGTGATGCAGAAGCTAAAATTGAAACCTTAGAAAAAAGTTTAGCAAGTTTAAAATAATTATATAATAAATAATAAGATGAAAGTAATTGGAATAGGTAAAAATTATGTGAATAATTTAAGTGAAATGCCAAAAGGAGAAGTTGTTCCTTTAATTTTTACAAAACCAGACAGTTCATTACTAGAAAATGATGCGGATTTAGAGTTACCTTCTTTTTCTAATGATGTTTGGTATGAAGTAGAATTAGCTTTTAGAATAGGGGAAAAGTGTAAAAATGCTACCTTAGAAAATGCTTTAAGTTTTGTGGATGCTATTGCTTTAGCAAATGATTTAACCGCAAAAGATGTATTAACAAAAAGCAGAGAGCCAAATAAAGGTCCTTGGGCTTTAGCAAAAGGTTTTGATGGGGCTACTCCAATATCTTCTTTTTTGCCTATTTCAGATTTTTCAGATGTTACCAATATAAATTTCTCTATGACAGTAAATGGAGAAGAAACGCAAAAAGGTAATAGTAGTTTAATGATTACTACATTGGCAGAATTAATAACGTATGTATCAGGAATAATGACGTTAAATCCTGGAGATATTTTATTATCAGGAACCCCTGCTACAGGAGCTAATAAAGTGAATTCTGGAGACCATATGGTTGGTTATCTAGAAGGAAAACAAATGTTTAGTACTAAGGTTAAATAAGTACACTAGTATATATTAATAAAAAAGTCCCTAGTTATTTAACTAAGGACTTTTTTATTTAAGTTCTTTTTCAACTAATAGAATATATTCCCTCATGGCATCTTCTACAGAGTATTTTTTCGCTTGTATTAATGCATTAGCTTTAAAAGCATTAATTAAAGGGGTTTTACTTCCTGGAGAGCTATGATTTTTATTAGCAATTCTGTAGTAGGCATATAGTTTTAATAAAATATCTGGGGGAATAGGATCATTATAACTATTAATATAATCTACAGTTTTAAGATATTCATTATATAGTTTTTTGTTTTTCATTTGTGTCTACAAAACTAGCAATACATGTTTTAGCTCCTTTTACTTTTTGGTTTAACTTCACTGTAATAGCACAGTCTAAAGGTAAGAATAAGTCTACCCTTGAGCCAAATTTAATAAACCCAGCATCATCTCCTTGTTGTACACTATCACCTTTCTCGGCATAATTTACAATACGTCTTGCTAGAGCCCCAGCAATTTGTCTATATAAAATATCACCAAATTTTGGAGTGTTTATTACAATGGTAGTGCGCTCGTTTTCTTCACTAGCTTTAGGGTGCCATGCTACTAAATATTTACCAGGATGGTATTTAGAAAATTTAATACTTCCGCTTGCAGCGTACCTTGTAACGTGAACATTTAAAGGAGACATGAAAATAGAAACTTGTTTTCTTTTCCCTTTAAAGTATTCATTTTCTTCTACTTCTTCAATTACTACTACTTTACCATCTACAGGGGCTAAAATTTCATCAAAACTTTTTACAGCAACCCTTTTTGGGTTTCTAAAAAATTGGAGAATTAATATAAGTATTGCAATAGCAACAACTTGTATACCCCAGCGTAACCAAAGAGGAGTAACATAAAATTGTGCTGAAAGAATAAGTATACTAACAATGAAAAAAGTTGTTAGAATTATGGTTTGTCCCTCTTTATGAAACATAATTGAATATATATAAAATTAAATAGGCAAAAGGTGCCGCAAATATTAAACTGTCTAATCTATCTAACATACCGCCATGACCAGGAAGTATTGCACCACTATCTTTAACACCAGCAACTCTTTTTAATTTAGATTCTATTAAATCTCCAAGGCTACCTGTAATTACAATTATAGTAGATAAAATAATCCATTGCATTGGACTAATTAGTGTTTCAAATTCACTAATAATGTACGCTGCTATTAGTGCAAATATAAACCCTCCAATGGAACCTTCTATGGTTTTTTTAGGAGAAACTGCGGAATAAAGTTTTGTTCTTCCTAAACTACGACCTACCAGATAGGCAAAAGTGTCATTTACCCATATTAAAATAAAAATTCCCATGATTAGAATTTTTGCAAATTCATTTTCTTGGTAAGGAATCATTGTTAAAAAAATGCACCCGCCTCCTACATAAAATAGACCAATAACAAACTTTTTGGTGGTATTAAATGGTTTGTTTTTTTTTGAAAATAAGAAATATAAAAGAGCAAAATCTACTACTAAAGTTATGCTTAGTAAAAGGTTAATAAGAATTTTATCGTTAATAAAATATATAAACAGCCACCATAGGGCTAAATAGGCCATGAATATATAGTAGCCTTTAAGGTGAACTAATTTTTTGTACTCATATAAGCAAGCAAGGCCAAAGGCCATAAACAAAAAGTCAAACGCATCAGAGTTTAAAAAGACGGCAGACAGTAGTAATATTATGTATACGGCTCCTGTTAATGCCCTTCTTAAAATTTCTTTCATACTATAAATCTTCCAAGAATAGCAAGTATAAATTTTTTGTTGTACTACCGTAAGTTAAAAAATCATCTGCATTTTCTTTTGTGGCATGAAAGTGTTTTAGAGTAGTAATATTTGCAGGAATACTATGGCCGTATTTTTTCTTTATTGTTTTTAAGCCTTCACCAATGTTTTCAACTAACTGGCTAGTTGTGGCAAATACTATAACATTGTCTGGAAGTTCATTTAATTTTTTTTCATTTAGTTGGTTAGAACAAACTAAAATAGAACCGTTTTGAGCTATTAAGTGCTCACAGGTGGTAAAAAAAACTTCGCTTTCATTTGCCTGTGCTGTAAATTTTATACCTTCCTTAGAAAATTTAGTCTTTAGCTGTTTGTTCATTACAAAAAAAGGAGAGTTTTCCCAATTGTTTTCTTGAACAATACTTTTTAATGCTAAAGATATTTCGTTAAAAGAGTCGCAATACAAAAATTTACCACCATTTTTTTTAAAATGTATGGTAAATTTTTCATCTACAGGTAGATTTAAATCTGGCATATGAACCCCTCTTGTTTCCGCAGTTTCTTTGGAAATTTTCTTTTTGCCACCGCCAAAAAGGATATCAAATAGCCCCATTTAATTTTCTAAACTTCTGTTTTATTACTTCGTAGTATACTTGGACAACGAATATATTTAATATTTATTATTTATCCGTCTCTTCTTGTGTGTTATTAACTGTAGCATCTTCAATAATGGTGCTTTCAAGTTTTTTATCTACATCAGTAAATAACCTTTCTCCAAATATTTTTTCTAAATCTTCTTTGAAAATAACTTCTTTCTCTAAAAGGCGTTCTGCCAAAATAGTTAGTTTGTCTTTGTGTTCTGTTAAAACTTCTATCGCCCTTTTGTACTGCTCTTCAATGATTTTAGAAATTTCTTCGTCTATTTTTCTTGCAGTTTCTTCACTATAAGGTTTAGAAAAACCATAAGAATCTTGTCCTGAAGAATCATAATAAGTTAAGTTTCCAATTTCATCATTAAGTCCGTACACGGTAACCATTGCTCTTGCTTGTTTGGTTACTTTTTCTAAATCACTTAAAGCGCCGGTAGATATTTTATTGAAAATTACTTTTTCTGCGGCTCTACCACCTAAGGTAGCACACATCTCATCTAACATTTGCTCTGGGCGTACTATTAACCTTTCTTCTGGTAAGTACCAAGCAGCTCCTAAAGATTGCCCTCTTGGAACTATGGTTACTTTTACTAATGGAGCAGCATGTTCTAACATCCAGCTGGTTGTTGCGTGTCCAGCTTCGTGGTATGCTATTGTTTTCTTTTCTCCAGGAGTAATTATTTTATTCTTTTTCTCAAGACCACCAACAATTCTATCCACTGCATCTAAGAAATCTTGCTTGTCTACAGCTTTCTTTTCATTTCTTGCAGCAATTAAAGCAGCTTCATTACAAACGTTAGCAATATCTGCTCCAGAGAATCCAGGAGTTTGTCTAGCTAAGAACTCTAAATCTAAAGTTTCTAATGTTTTAATTGGTCTTAAGTGAACTTCAAAAATTTCTTTACGTTCTCTAATATCTGGTAGGTCTACATATATTTGTCGGTCAAATCTACCAGCACGCATTAAAGCTTTATCTAATACATCTGCTCTGTTAGTTGCAGCAAGTACAATAACATTGGTATTAGTGCCAAAACCATCCATTTCTGTTAAAAGTTGGTTTAAGGTATTCTCACGCTCGTCATTAGATCCTGTAAAATTATTTTTACCTCTTGCTCTACCAATAGCATCAATTTCATCAATAAATATTATGGCAGGCGATTTGTCTTTAGCTTGTTTAAATAAATCTCTAACTCTAGATGCACCTACACCAACAAACATTTCTACAAAGTCTGAACCTGATAAAGAGAAGAAAGGAACTTTAGCTTCCCCAGCTACAGCTTTAGCTAATAATGTTTTACCTGTTCCAGGAGGGCCTACTAATAATGCTCCTTTTGGAATTTTACCACCTAATGAGGTGTATTTATCTGGGTTTCTTAAAAACTCTACAATCTCTTCTACTTCTTCTTTTGCACCTTCTAAGCCTGCAACGTCTTTAAAAGAAGTTCTTGTGTCTGTTTTTTCATCAAAAAGTTTTGCTTTAGATTTTCCAATATTAAATATTTGGCCACCAGCGCCGCCGCCGCCGCCGCCAGACATTCTTCGCATTAAGTATATCCAAATACCTATTATTATTACAAATGGGAGTAGAGATATTAAAATATCCGCAATAACGTTAGATTCTTTTCCAAACTCTACAACTGTATCTAAATTATTTTCCTTTTTTATTGCTGTAATTTCATTTTGGAATATTGCTAAATCTCCATAATCCAAACTGTATTGTGCTACAGTACCAGAAGAAGGTATTATTGGTTTAGAAACAATGTCTTTATGTACATCTTTTTCTAAAGCTTCTTTGGTAAGAAAAACCTTAGCTTGGTTTGTATTGGTAATAATTAATATTTTATCTACATCACCGTTACGTAAGTAATCTTGTAATTCTGATGTTGTAGTTTTTTTAGCACTTGAAAAATTTTCACTACTAAAATATTGAAAACCTATAAGTAGAACCGCTATTAAGCCATAGATCCACCAAGAATTAAATTTAGGTTTTTTTGAATTTGTATTGTTATCTTTTGCCATTCTTTTATTAATTATTTATGCTAGTTTCTATGGTAGAAAATTTTGCGTCACCCCATAGACCTTCTATGTCGTAAAATTCGCGTACTTGTTTTTGAAAAACATGTACCACTACATTTACATAATCCATTAAAACCCACTCCGCGTTATCCTCGCCTTCTACATGCCAAGGTTTATCTTTAATAGCTTTACTAACTGTTTTTTGGATAGAGCCGACTATTGCTTTTACGTGTGTATTTGATGTACCGTTACAGATTATAAAATAGTCGCATACTGTATTTTCAATTTCTCTTAAATCAAGTAAGTTTATATCAACTCCTTTTACTTCTTCAATTCCTTGTAAAATTAATGCAATTAACTCATCTGGACTAACTTTCCCTTTCTGCATTCAAAATTTTTAGTTTATACAAAGTTATTATTTTTTTGTTCTTTTACCTCTTGTTTTTAACAATACATTATAAGTTTGTCAAAAAGAATATCAATGGAGATAATCAAACTTAATGCCACGAGCTCTACAAATGTGTATTTGAAAGATTTAATGTTGTCTTCTTCTGTTAAGGATTTTACAGTTGTTACCGCAAAAAAGCAAACATTTGGTAGAGGACAAATGGGAACTTCTTGGAACTCTGAAGAAGGTAAAAATCTGACTTTTAGTGTGTTAAAAAAGTTTAATAATTTTTCTATCGATAATCAATTTTTATTAAGTATTTGTATTTCTTTATCTATCTATGAGACATTACATAATTTAAAAGTCCCTAATTTAACTATAAAGTGGCCAAACGACATTCTGTCAGGTACTTCAAAAATTTGCGGAATACTCATAGAAAATTCACTTTCTGGAAGTAAAATACAAACTTCAATAATTGGAATAGGGTTAAATGTTAACCAAATAGTTTTTAATAACTTATTAAACGTCTCTTCTCTAAAATTGTTGTTGGGTAAAAGTATTAATTTAGATGAGTTATTGCAATTAATACTTAAAGATTTGAAAGATCACTTATCTTCTTTTCAAAATATGGATAAAGAAGTATTGTGGTCTGTTTATGAGGCTAATATGTTTAGAATTAATAAACCATCTACTTTTGAAGATAGTAATGGTAATTTAATAATGGGTTTTATTAGAGGTGTTTCTCCACAGGGAAAGCTCCTTGTGGAGTTAGAAGATTCTATTTTAAAAGAATATGGATTAAAAGAACTAAATCTTAAATACTAAATTTTTGTAAGATTTTCAGATAGTGTTCCCATGAAATTTGTAATAGGAGATTTTATCATCATTGCCATCATAGCATTAAATTCTCCTGAAAAACTTAATACTACTTCACTTTCATTAGTATTTACAGCAGTAATGTCTGCTGTTAAAGTAAATGGTAATTTTTCACTAGCAGCTCCTAGAACTAATTTGCTATAAGGTGTTTGCGATTTTCTTTCTAGTACAATTTCTGGCATTCCTTTTAACGCAAATAAGAATCTATCTTCAGACAGGACCTCAAACTTTGCGATATTTTCTGGCATTAATTGCTCAAAATTTTCAAGGTTAGTTAAAAATTCAAAGGTTGCTTTATCTCCTTTCGCAATTTTCTTTTTTGGTGTTTCTAAAAACATAAATATATTATTGGTTCCATTGGGATGGATTTTTACGCCACTCCATTAAGGTGTTTAATTGTTCTTCTTTTATGTATCCTGTGTTAGATGCTTGCTCCATTAAATAGGCATAATCTCCTAAAGTGTGAAGGTCTACATCTTTATCTGCAAAATTCTTTTCAGCTACATCAAAACCATAGGTAAAAACTGCTATCATTCCTTTTACATTAGCATTTTGCTCTCTTAGGGCATCTACAGCATTTAGGCTACTCATACCAGTACTTATTAAATCTTCTATAACTACTACAGTTTGGTTAGCTTCTAAATAACCTTCTATTTGGTTTTTTCTTCCATGAGATTTTGGTTCTGGACGAACATAAATGAAAGGTAAACCTAGATAATCTGCTACTAAAGCTCCCATTCCAATAGCTCCTGTAGCAACACCAGCAATAACATCTGGTTTGCCGTAAAGTTTTTCTACTTGTTTTGCTATTTCTTCTTTAATATAGTTGCGTATTGTAGGATAAGAGAGTATAATTCTATTATCACAATATATTGGAGATTTCCATCCAGAAGCCCATGTAAAAGGATTTTCTGGTTTCAACTTTATTGCATTAATTTGCAATAGTAGTTCTGCTGTTTTTTTAGCTGTATCTTTATCTAAAACCATAACGCAAATGTATAAAGTTTTTGTGAATGAATTGCCTCTTATTTTAACAAATAAAATGCCAGAGACAAGTAGTAACAATGTTTTTTTATTAAACAACGAAGATGCTATAGATGAAGCAATTAGTGCGTTAAATAAGAAAAAGTTTTTTAAAGCCTACATATATCATCCCGTTGCGGAGGAGATATTAATAAAATTTACAGAAAAAATTCCTTTAGTTGCAGCAGCAGGAGGGGTAGTAACTAATGATAAAGGAAAAGTACTTTTTATTTATAGGAATGATAAATGGGATTTACCAAAAGGGAAATTAGACCCAGGAGAAACTATTGAGGAATGTGCTATACGTGAAGTAGAAGAGGAGACTGGGGTTAGAGGTCTAGAAATTCAGAATTTTTTAAAAACAACCTATCATATTTTTAAAAGGAATAATATTTATAAGCTGAAAGAAGTGCATTGGTTTGCTATGAAAACTAGTTTTGATGGCGAGCTAAAAGGACAAAAAAGTGAAGGCATTGGGAAAGTAAAATGGCGAGGGCCTAAAAAAATTAAAGAGCTTTTGCGTAACTCTTATGTTAATATTAAAATTCTTTTTGACGAATAAAAGGCGTTGTGCACATTTGAAAAAATAGACGCATTATTGGAATTAAAAACAGGAAAAATGAAGACAATTAATCGAATGATGACAAATATTTGCTCAGTCAATTTAACGGAAAGCAGCTATTTTTATACCAAATTGTTTGACTTTAATGTGAATTATGATAGCGATTGGTTTGTTCATCTAATTTCAAAGGATCAAAAATTGGAATTGGGATTAATTGACCGAACAAATGAAATTGTACCGAAAGATTCTCAAAACAATCCGCAAGGGTTTTATGTGACGTTCGTAGTTGAAAATGTGGACGAAATATTTAAAATAGCAGAATCTGAAAAATTTGAAATTTTAAGCGAACCGAAAGATACATTTTACGGACAAAGAAGATTATTATTGAAAGACCCGAACGGAACTTTAGTGGATGTTTCTTCCCCAATAAAGGATTTTGAATTTTAGAGCATAAAAATCAGATTAAAATTTGACCTAGCTGTAAAACATAACTAATTAAAAAAAATTTCACAATAACGTTTATAAACATAGCCATTTCTTGTAGGCTTATGTGTATTACCAAAACCCAACAAATTTTTTAATTTGGTTTTTAAATGATAAAATAAAATTATCCTCCGTGCTTGTTTCTAGAGCAGCGCCTTTATTATCTATGTTTACACAAAAGACCGTTATTCCTATTTAGGAACTCTATAAACTGGATAGCTTAAGTGCTCTTTTTCGTAATATTTAGAATTTTTGTAAAGCCAGTTTAATTGCATTTCCCAATTATCTGCAAAAATTGAATCTTTCGTCTTTTTTTCTAAAAAGTTGTTTCTTAATATAGAGTCTTTTTGAAGTATTCTTAGAGCTGTATCTTCAAAAATATAAGGAGAAAAATGTTCTTTTTGTTGAAGAATAGTGTCAAAGAAATTCCAGTTGAAAAAAGAATCTACACAGGCAGGTTCAAGAGTTTCTATGATGTATCTTATGCCAGTTTGGTTTGTAGGTATTATGTAGTCTCCTTTATGTAATGTTGTTTTGTTAAAAGATTTTTCTATGGTTGTGTTATAGTGGTTATAATGCCCTTCATAGGCGAATGTATTTGTTTCAAAACTTTTTATCCTATAGTTTTCTAAAGTAACTACAGTATCCGTTTCTACTAAAGAATATTCTATATGGTTAAGAGATAAAAGATCAATAACTTTAGTCCATTCTTTTTTTAGGATATAAGCTTTGGGTACAGTAATAGAATCTGTTGCTTTATAATAATTTTGATAGGTAACTTCTTTTGTAAAAGGCTTTGCTCTATCATATTTTAATCTAGGTAGGCCTGTTATTTCGCTAATAAGAGTATCTGCTTTAAAACCTTTAAAACTTAGTTTTGTATTTTTTACAGTATCTATTTCCCATCCTATAGGATAATGCTTTAAGGTGCTAAAATTTTTTATAGATTCTTTTCTTATTTCTTTTATTTCCTTATAGTTTTTCTCACTTATGGTAATCATAGATTGTAATAAACTATACGTGCCTAAAACCCTTTTTTTGTAAGGTTTTAACATATGTGTTTCTACCATTAAGCCTAGCGTGTTCCATAATGTAGTGTATCCTGTAGAGTATCTGGGGTTATCCATAAATTGAGAAAAACCAATTTCTGGAGCTTGGTTGTATACATTTACAAAAGGTGTTATGTCCCAATTCTTTTTTTCTAACTCAATTTCTAAGTTAGGCATGAGTTCTTTATGTAAATAGTTGCCTAATTTACCTCCAAGTTTATTGTGTTGGGTAAATAAGTGTGTAAGTGTATATTGGTAATCTGCACCATTACTTACATGATTGTCTATAAAAATATCGGGTTTTACAAGATGAAAAATTTGGGTAAAAGTTTTAGAGTTTTTGGTGTCTGATTTAATAAAATCTCTATTTAAATCATAATTTAAAGCATTGCCTCTAAACCCATAAGATTCAGGTCCGTTTTGATTGGCTCTTGAAGTGGAATTTCGGTTTAAAATACCACCTATATTGTATACTGGAATAGTGGTTAAAATTGTGTTTTTTGGGGTTTCTGTTTCTTTATTTGCTAAGTCTCTAAATAGTAACATAGTGGCATCTATACCGTCCGATTCTCCTGGGTGAATGCCATTGTTTATGAGTATGGTAACTTTTTTTGGGTCTATTTTCTTAAAATTAAATTCGCCTTCAGGATTATATGTTACTAAATGTAATGGGTGTCCGCTATCTGTTTCTCCAATAGTTTGTACATTAATGGAAGAATACTCTTTAGCTAGTTTTAAGTAAAAAGAAATAACTTCTTCATAAGTGGCAGTTTGTGATCCAGAAGATTTTTCAAAAGGGGTAGAAAATTCTGCTTTTTTTTCTTCCTCAGTAGTTTCACAAGAAAAAAGTAAAACTAAACTTAGTATGCTTAATAAGATTCTCATTATCATTTGTTTAAAATACGTTTACATGTAAAATGTATTGTATTTTATTATCACAAAAATAGGTAAAATCTTATAATTGTGTTTTATGCAACTTTTGTAATTTGTTTCATTTCTTCTTTTTTAATTGGTTTATTGTTAAAAGTAATTAAATGGTGCGTTTGTTCTTTGTAGTGGTTCCAATTGTTACGGTCAAAATCATCTATAGAAGAGGTAACAATATTAATACGAACAGTTTCTTTTATTTTAAGTTTAATAAATTCTTCAAGAAATTGCCATCCATCCATTATTGGCATATTTATGTCAAGAAAAATTACTTGCGGTAATGGGGTGTTATTGTTTAGCATATCTATAATCCCATCTATAGCAGCTTTTCCGTTAACAAATTTGTAAAGTTGTTCATATTCCGTGACTAATCCTAGCATTTTTTGAATGCCAAATACGGTTATAGGGTCATCGTCTATTATACAGATAGAATTAATCTTTGTCATTGAAAAATATGTTAAATTTGGTTCCTTCTCCCACTTTGCTGGTTACGGTTACTTTGCCATTCATGGCTTCAATTTGGTTTTTTGTAATGTATAGACCAATACCCCTAGAATCTTTATGATTATGAAAAGTTTTATACATGCCAAACAATTTAGAACCGTACTTTTTTAAGTCAATACCTAGCCCATTGTCTGAAATACTAACAACAGAATAATTATTTTCTTTCTTATAACTAATTTTTACAATAGGGTCTTTGTCTGGATTTTTATACTTTACTCCATTAGTAATAAAGTTCATTAATATGCTATCTATATATGCTGGAATTACTTTTATTTCTGCATTAATAGGAATTTCATTTACTATTGTTGCTTTGTTTTGAACGATATAGGAAGATAAGTTTTGCTTAACATCTTCTATTTTGTTATTTAATTTAACAGGAGTTTTTTCTATATTAATGTTAGTGCTAATTGCTACTACTTCATTAAGGTTGTCTAAGGTTTCTAATAAATTATCAGAAGCATTCCTAAGCATTTGTAAGATGTTCTCCTTTTCTGTTTCTTCTTTTTCATGAGATAAAAAGTCTAGAAGCATTGAGAAATTGGCAGTATGAGACCTTAAATTATGCGAAACAATATGCGCAAAATTTATTAATTTTTTATTCTGTAATGAAGTTACATTTATTAGATGTCTTAATTCTTCTTCTTTTTGTTTTAAATGCGTAATATCTGTACTTATACCTACAATGCCATACGCCTCTCCTTTATCATTAGTAAGGGGTATTTTAGAAATAAGAAACGTTGTGGCGTTGCCATCTTTTTTTATGCTAACAGTTTCTTTATTTAAAATAGGACGGAGTGATTTTATGACACTCACATCGTCTTTTATATTCTCTGCAGCAACTTCTTTAGTAAAGAAATCGTAATCATTTTTACCTAATAATTCACTTGGGCCACTAACACCCATATATTCGCATTCTGATTTGTTTGCTAAAATTTTTCTAGATTCTCTATCCTTTATATATACATTTAAAGGTAGGTTGTCTATTAGTGTTTTTAATAAATGCTCGTTCTCTTTTATTTTATTGTCGCCTTCTACTTGGTCAGAAATATCTTGAAAAGTTCCTATTAAACCAATTAGTTCATTATTTTTAAATACTGGCTGGCCTGTAGCTATCACCCATTTTTCTATTCCATTAGCAGAAATTATTTGCGATTTTTCGCTCCAAGGTTTGTTATTTATCATGGCATTATGAAAAGCCATAGAAATAGTATTTCTGCTAATACCATCTTTATAAAAATTTATAGCCGTATCTACATTTGGAATAAAGTCTAATGGCACCTCATGTATGGTTTTCGTAATGTCGCACCAATTTAATTTGTTTGTTTTTATGTTATAATCCCAAGTTCCAATTTTAGTAATTTCAGATTTTTCTAAAAGTAGGGCTTCTAACTTTTCTATCTGTATTTCATTTATTACTCTAGAGGTTATATTTTCTGCTTGAATAATAACACCAACAATATTTTCTTCACTATCATACCATGGTATATTAGACCACTCAAACCATTGTGTATTGCCGTTAGGGTCTTTAAATTCTATATTAAAAAGGTCGCTTGGTTGGCCTTTTAAACATTTATCAAGAATTAATTTCCATTCTTCATTTTTCTCTCCATCTTTAAATAAGCTGAAAACAGATTTTCCAAAAACGTTTCTAGTTTCAAAATTAAATTCTTTAATCCATTGGTTAGAGGCATGGATTACTTCGAACTTACTATTAATAAAAGCAGTAGCTTTTGGCAGCTGTTTTATTAAATAATTATTAGCAAGTTTTAAGTCCTTCTTAAGCATGTTGTCGTATTTTCCTACTAATGTAGTTGGATCATGCCATATAAATAAAGGTTTGTTGTGAACTCGCAAAAAGACGTTGTGTTTTAATCAATTACTATAGGTAAAGATAATAAATTTTATTAAAATGAGAGTATTTTCTTACTAAATAATATATATCACACAAATGAAAACCTCAATTTTTAAGAGGTTTTCATTTGTATTGTAAGAATAGTCTTATTTTGTAATTTTTTAATTGACTTTTACAGTGTCTGGAACTAGTACAGAATAGTTTCCGCCATTACGAATTACATCTCTTACAATTGAAGAACTTATGTAAGATTTCCCCGAAGATGTAAGAAGAAAAACAGTTTCTATTTCAGAAAGCTTCCTATTGGTATGTGCTATAGCTTTCTCGAACTCAAAATCTGCAGGATTACGTAATCCTCTTAAAATAAAGTCTGCCTCTACTTTTTTGCAATAGTCAACAGTTAAGCCTTTATAGGTGTTTACTTTTATTTTTGGTTCATTTTTAAATGCCTCAGAAATAAAACGTATTCTTTCTTCTAGGCTAAACATGTATTTTTTATCTGCATTTATTCCTATTGCAATTATTAATTCATCAAAAAGAGGCAACCCTCTAGTGATAATGTCGTGGTGTCCCAAGGTAAGTGGGTCAAAAGACCCAGGGAATATTGCTCGTCTCATACTAGTAAAGTTACATGTTTTATTTTAAAGCTTCTTCTATAGCACTTTTAAATAGCTCTGCTAAAGATATTCCAGCTTTTTGGGCTTGCTGCGGTAAAATACTTTCTGTAGTTAAACCTGGGGTGGTGTTCATTTCTAACATATAAGGTTCATCACCAATAAAAATAAACTCACTTCTAGAGTACCCAGTCATTTTTAAAATATCATAAGCTTTTTTTGCAGCAGTAGTTACATTTTTAAGCTGCATGTCATTTATTCTAGCAGGAGTTATCTCGGTAGATTTTCCTTCATATTTTGCTTGGTAGTCAAAAAAATCATTTTCAGTTACAATCTCTGTAATTGGTAATACTATAGTTTCTCCGTTATATTTTATAACACCCACAGAAACCTCTGTACCGTCTAAGAAACTCTCTATTAAGATTTCATCATCTTCTTTATACGCATTTTCTATTGCTGCTTGTAAATCTTCTTTTTTATGCACTTTAGAAATACCAAAGCTGCTACCAGCTTTGTTGGCTTTTACAAAACATGGTAGTTTTACCTTATTAATTATAGCATCTTCATCAATAACATCTCCAAAATTTAAGTAATAAGATTCTGCAGATTTAATTCCGTATGGTTTTAAAACACTTAGTAAATCTCTTTTATTAAAAGTTAAAGAAGATTGGTAATAGTCACAAGAAGTTTGCGGAATGTTTAGTAATTTAAAATAAGCTTGCATAAGACCATCTTCTCCAGGGGAACCATGTATGGCATTAAAAACACAGTCAAAAGTAATGTGTTGGTTTTCTACGGTAATAGAAAAATCATCTTTGTTTATAGGATGTTCTGTGTTATTAGAATCTACATATACCCACTTGTCTTTAAATATATGTATGCGGTAGGCGTCAAATAAAGTATTGTCTAAATAGTTGTAAACAACATTGCCACTGGTTAAAGATATTTTGTACTCACTAGAGTAACCTCCCATAATTATGGCTACTTTTTTCTTCATAGTATGGTTTTACTTTTTTTAAAAATAAATAACAAGGTATCAAAGTAAAGAAAAAAGCAATCCGTTTCCTATATTTGTCGGGTCAATTATACTCCATGAGAAATTTCTTTAATTTTTTAAGAAGCAAATCTTTTTTAATCCAAATAGGATTGGCTTTAGTTGTTTCAGTAGTTTTAATATTTGTAATGTTAAATTGGTTAAATAGTACCACCAACCATGGCGAATTTGTAGAAGTACCAGATTTTTCTAAAATGTCTGTTATGGATATGCGTAAAGCTGTAGAAGATGCTAGTTTACGTTATGAGGTATTAGATTCTGCAAATTATAATCCAGATTATCCAAGGTTTTCTATCATAGAACAAAATCCGCAAGCGGGAAATAAAGTAAAAGAAAATAGAAAAATTTATTTTACGGTAAACCCATCTGGTTACAAAAAAGTGACCATTCCAAAAATTATACAGGTTACGCAAAGAAATGCTAAGTCTATGCTTAGAGCAGTAGGGTTAGATGTGCAGCGTGTAATTTATATAGATGAACTTGGTAAGGATATGGTGTATTCTATAAAATATAAAGGAAAAGTAATTCATCCGGGAGATAAACTACCAAAGACTTCTAAAATAGAACTAATTTGTGGTAACGGAAAAATATCCGATAGAGCACAAATTAAGGCAGATTCAGAATAAAATATATGTTACCATTAGAAGAGGGGCCAGAGCCAAATGAAGAAGAACTTTATGAACACCATAAAGTAGTAGCATCTAAGGGGCAAATACCTTTACGTGTAGATAAGTTTTTGATGAATTTTATTGAAAACGCTACACGTAATAAAATCCAACAAGCTGCAAAAGGAGGCCATATTTGGGTAAATGGTAAGGTAGTTAAGCAAAATTACAAAGTAAAAGCAGAGGATGAGGTAAAGGTTCTTTTTGAGCATCCGCCGCATGAGTTTTTATTAGTCCCTGAGAATATCCCTTTAAATATAGTGTATGAGGATGATGTTCTTATGGTGGTAAATAAACCAGCAGGAATGGTAGTACACCCAGGTCACGGAAACTACTCGGGCACTCTAATAAATGCACTTATTTATCATGTAGATAATTTACCTGCAAATAGTAATGAACGTCCTGGTTTAGTACATAGGATAGATAAAGATACCTCTGGTCTTTTGGTTATTGCAAAGACTGAAGCTGCAATGACGCATTTGTCCAAGCAATTTTTTAATAAAACCTCAGAAAGAGAATATGTTGCTTTAGTTTGGGGTAATATAGAAGAAGAGGAAGGTACTATAGAAGGGCACGTAGGAAGGCATCCTAAGAACAGGTTACAAATGCACGTTTTCCCTGATGGGGAACAAGGGAAAGAAGCTGTTACACATTATAAAGTTATAGAACGTTTGGGCTATGTTACTTTAGTTTCTTGTAAGTTAGAAACAGGAAGAACACACCAAATTAGGGTGCATATGAAGCATATTGGGCATACCCTTTTTAATGATGAACGTTATGGTGGCGAAAAAATATTAAAAGGAACCACCTTTACTAAATACAAACAATTTGTAGAAAATGCTTTTAAAATCTTGCCAAGGCAGGCATTACACGCAAAAACTTTAGGATTTGTACATCCGGTTACAGGAGAAAAGATGAATTTTGATTCTGAAATTCCTGAAGATATTGCAAATTGTATAGAAAAATGGAGGCAATATACTAAGCATAGCCAATAGTATAAATTTCTTTAATACTGGTATTGATAAGTCTTTTTAAATGGAATTGTAAATCCAGTAAATCCTTATTATTTTTGTCCACTAATTGCAAGAAAATGAAAATAGTTATCTCTCCGGCAAAGTCTTTAGATTTTGAGAGTAAGTTACCAACAGAAAAATTTACACAGCCAAAGTTTATAGAACAGGCAGTAAAGCTAAATGCTATTTTAGCTAAGAAAAAGCCTAAAGATTTATCCGAATTAATGCATATTTCAGATAAATTGGCGCAATTAAATTGGCAAAGAAATCAGGATTTTACTACTCCATTTACAGTAAATAATGCAAGGCCTGCAGTATATGCTTTTAGTGGCGATGTATACCAAGGCTTAGATGTTTATTCTCTAAAAGAAGATAAGTTAGAGGTACTTCAAAATTCTCTAAGAATATTATCTGGACAATATGGCATTCTTAAACCGTTAGATTTAATGCAGGCTTACCGTTTAGAAATGGGGACTAAGTTAAAAATAGGGCGTAAAGCTAATTTGTATGAATTTTGGAAAAAAGAACTTACCAACCATCTTAATTCTGAGCTAGAAGAAGGAGAACTTTTTGTGAATTTAGCAAGTAACGAGTATTTTTCTGCAATAGATACTAAAGCTTTAAAAGCTCCAGTAATAACCCCAATTTTTAAAGATTGGAAAAATGATAAACTTAAGATAATTAGCTTCTTTGCAAAAAAAGCAAGAGGTTCTATGGTTCGCTATATTGTAGATTCTAATGCAACTACTTTAGAAGATATAAAAGGTTTTAATTTAGACGATTACCAATTTAGTAAGGAGCATACTCTAAAAGAGAACGAGCCAGTTTTTATACGATAAAATATATTTTTTCTTCTGTCGTTTTCCTATGTATAGGATAAATTTATACGTATGAAAAAGCAAATAGTATTTCTGGTTTTAGTTTTTATAGCAATAGTAGGTTGTACAGATAGGGACGATAAAATATCAAAAGTAAATCTTAGAATTAAAAATGCAAGTACTGTAAATTTTGATGAGGTTACGGTTGTGTCTAGTGAAAATGTGTATAGTAATATATCTGTAGATGCATATTCAGATTATTTAGAGTTTGATGAGCTATATTCCTATGCCTACATACAAATTTTAGCTGATGGAGAAACCTATACTTTACAGCCCATAGATTTTGTTGGAGAAACCCCTTTAGCGGTAGGATTTTATACTTATGAATTGGGTATTGATGCAACAGGAAACGTAGTTTTAAACTTAAAGGCGAATTAACAAATTTCTAATAAAGAACACGTTAAATTTTATTTTTCTCTAAAAAATCTATAATTACTTAGAAATTGCAATAAAATTGTTAAGAATTTTAGATATATCATATTATTATACCATCTTAAAAAACAGTAATTTTGATTTTAGTACGAACTAACTATTAATTAAAATCATAATTACTGTGAAAATCAATACCGTTTTAGTTGCAAATAGGGGAGAAATAGCAATACGTATTTTTAGAGCCTGTGTAGAAATAGGCATAAAAACTGTTGGTATTTATACCTATGAAGATCGTTATTCCTTGCATAGATATAAAGCAGATGAATGTTACCAAATAGGAGAAGATAACGAACCTCTTAAGCCATATTTAGATATAGAGGCTATTATAAAAGTAGCTAAAGAAAATGGTGTAGATGCTATTCATCCAGGATATGGTTTTCTTTCCGAAAATGCAGAATTTGCTCAAAAATGTGAAGATAACGGTATAAAATTTATAGGACCTAAGGTATCTGTATTAAAAGCTTTAGGAGATAAAATTACGGCAAAAGAAGTAGCAGTTGCTAATAATATTCCTATTATTCAAAGTAGTAATAAGGATTTGAAAACAGTAGAAATTGCCCTTTCAGAAGCAGAAAGAATAGGATACCCAATAATGTTAAAAGCTGCCTCTGGTGGTGGTGGTCGTGGTATGCGTGTAATACGTACCGAAACAGATTTAAGAAAAGCTTTTCCAGAAGCGCGTAGAGAATCGCTCAATGCTTTTGGAGATGACACGGTTTTTCTAGAAAAATTTGTAGAAAATCCAAAGCATATTGAGATTCAAATTGTAGCAGATGAACATGGCAATATGGTGCATTTGTTTGAGCGCGATTGCTCGGTACAAAGAAGGTATCAAAAAGTTATAGAGTTTGCACCTTCTTTAGGATTGCCACAAGAAACAAAAGATAGTTTATATACCTATGCACAAGATATTTGTAAAGCAGTAAACTATAATAATATTGGTACGGTAGAGTTTTTGGTAGATGATGATGGTAGTATCTATTTCATAGAAGTAAACCCAAGAGTACAAGTAGAGCATACTGTAACCGAAATGGTTACGAATATAGACCTTATAAAAACGCAAATTTTTATTGCTGGCGGTTATAAATTGGCCGACAAACAGATAAAAATAGAAAGTCAAGAATCGGTAACTATATCTGGCTATGCATTACAATGTAGAATTACAACAGAAGACCCAGCAAATGATTTTAAACCAGATTATGGTGTAGTAACTACCTACCGTAGTGCATCAGGTTTTGGTATTCGTTTAGATGCTGGTAGTGTATATCAAGGAGTAGCTATTTCTCCTTTCTTTGATTCTATGTTGGTAAAGGCATCGGCAAGGAGTAGAACTTTAGATGGCTCTTGCCGTAAAATGATACGAGCATTAGCAGAGTTTAGAATTCGTGGTGTAAAAACAAATATTGCTTTTCTAAATAACATTCTTAAACATCCTACTTTTAGAAATGGAGATGTTACGGTTAATTTTATTCAGAACGAGCCAAAGTTATTTGAGTTTATAGAACCAAAAAATCGTGTAAATAAATTAATTCAATTTTTAGGAGATACTATTGTAAATGGTAATCCTGATGTTAAAAAATATAATCCTAATCATGTGTTTTCTAAACCAATAGTACCTTCATTTCCTAAAAATGAAGGTTATGCAAAGGGAACAAAAGATCTATTGACAGAATTAGGGCCAGAGAAATTTTCGCAGTGGTTAAAAAAAGAAAAGAAAGTGCATTTTACCGATACCACGATGAGAGATGCACACCAGAGTTTATTAGCAACCAGAATGCGTACTATAGATATGCTTAAAGTTGCGGAAGGTTTTGCAAAGAACCATCCAGAAATTTTTAGTATGGAAGTTTGGGGAGGTGCTACCTTTGATGTTTGTTTGCGTTTCTTACAAGAAAACCCTTGGGAACGTTTGGCATTATTACGTAAAGCAATGCCAAATCTTTTGTTACAAATGCTAATTAGGGGCTCTAATGGTGTTGGTTATAAAGCATACCCAGATAATTTAATTGGAGAATTTGTAGAGAAATCTTGGGAAACTGGGGTAGATGTTTTCCGTATTTTTGATTCTCTAAACTGGATGCAATCTTTAGCACCATGTATAGAGCATGTACGCAAAAGAACTGGTGGCTTAGCAGAAGGTTCTATTTGTTATACTGGAGATATTTTAGACCCATCCAAAACAAAATATGACCTTAAATATTATGTGCAACTAGCAAAAGATATAGAAAATGCTGGAGCACATATTTTAGGAGTAAAAGATATGGCAGGTTTGCTTAAACCAAATGCTGCTTATGAGCTAATAGGAACTTTAAAATCCGAAATTAATATTCCTATTCACTTACATACACATGATACTTCGTCTACGCAAGCAGCAATGTATTTAAAAGCTATAGAAGCAGGTGTAGATGTTGTCGATGTTGCTCTAGGAGGTTTATCTGGGTTAACGTCGCAGCCAAACTTTAACTCGGTAATGGAGATGTTGCGTTTTCATGAAAGAGAAAATATATTAAATGCAGAAAAACTTGCAGAATACTCTAATTACTGGGAAACGGTACGTAATTACTATTATACTTTTGAATCTGGATTAAAATCTGGGACAGGAGAAGTGTATAAGCATGAAATTCCTGGCGGGCAATATTCTAATCTAAAAGGACAAGCAATTGCATTAGGTTTAGAAGATAAATTTCCAGAGGTAACTAAAATGTATGGCGAGGTAAATACTATGTTTGGCGATATTGTAAAAGTAACCCCAAGTTCAAAGGTGGTTGGCGATATGGCGCAATATATGATAAGCAATAGCCTAACAGTACAAGATGTTTTAGATAGGGGGGAAGATATTTCTTTTCCAGAATCGGTAAAGAATTTCTTTAGAGGAGATTTAGGGCAACCCGTTGGTGGTTTTCCAGAAAAACTTCAGAAAATAGTTCTTAAAGATGAAAAACCATATACCGAAAGGCCAAATGCGCATTTAGAACCTGTAGATTTTGAAAAAGAATTTAAAGCCTTTAAACGAAAATTTAAAAAAGGAATGGGTAGAGATTTAGAAATGACCGATTTCTTATCCTATAAGTTATATCCAAAAGTATTTACAGATGCGTATAATAATCATGTTAAATACGGTAATGTTGTAAACATACCTACCAAAAACTTTTTCTATGGCATGGAAGTAGGAGAAGAAATAATGGTAGAGCTAGATCAAGGAAAAAAAGTGCTTATTTCTCTAATGCTAAAAGGAGAACCAGATGAGGCTGGTAATGTTAGCATTTTCTTTAAGATAAATGGGCAGTTACGTAATGTGTTAGTAAAAAACACATCGGTAAAGGTTAAAAAAATAGAGAATAAAAAAGCCGATATTTCTAATGCAAAAGAAATAGGAGCACCATTACAAGGATTATTATCTAGTGTATTAGTAAAAAAGGGAGAAGCGGTAAAAAGAAACCAGCCTTTATTTATTATAGAAGCCATGAAAATGGAAACTTCGGTTACAGCAACAGCAGATGGTGTGGTAGATAGAATCATTTTAAGTGGTGGTTCCTTAGTAAATTCTGAAGATTTGGTGGTAGTTCTTAAATAAAATGTAATAAAAATAAGGAATTAAACCCCTTTTGTTACTAATACAAAAGGGTTTTTTTTGTCCAAAAAGCTTTGGTATTTTTACTTTTTCAAAACCTATATTAACATTGGCAAGAAATAGAAAAGTATGAAACAAACACCAAGGCTAGAAGAATTTAAAAAATCGGTTACCAATAGATTTAATGTCTATAATAGCCTGTTTTTAAATTTACCTTACCGCAACATAGAGAATGTAGGAATGATAATTCCTTTAATGTTAGACCAGTGTCAAGAAGGACTTAAATCAGGGAAAAACCCAAAAGAGATTTTGGAAGGTTTTTTTGAGAATTATGTGGATCTAAAATCCGAAAAAGATAGGATAGATTTTATGTTTCGTATCATCCAGTACGTAGAGCGCCAAGTGGTGTTGTATGATAGTGTAGAAGATGCAGCATTTCCAAAATTATTTGAACACAGCAGTAACCTTACTATTAAAGATTACTTTGAGCTGGTAGACAAGAATAAGAGTTGGGATAAAATAGCAGAACAATTATCAACCTTTAGTTCTAGATTAGTTTTAACAGCACACCCAACACAATTTTATACGCCAGCGGTATTAGATATTATATCAGAATTAAGAACATTAATTTTAGAAGATAATATAGATGATATTGATGTTACCTTACAGCAATTAGGACTTACATCGCTTATAAATTCTAAAAAACCAACCCCTTTAGATGAGGCTAAGAATATTATTTACATTCTTAGAAATGTGTATTATGATGCTGTTGGGGAGTTATATGCATACTTAAGAAAGAATATTAAGAATGCCGAGTTTGAAAACTACGATATTATAAAATTAGGGTTTTGGCCTGGAGGAGACCGTGATGGTAACCCTTTTGTAACGGCAGATATTACTAGTGATGTTGCAGATGAGTTACGAGTAACTTTAATGAAATGTTATTATAATGATTTAAAGAAACTACAAAAAAAGCTAACCTTTGGAGCAGTACAAGATTCTCTTGTTACATTAAGAGAAAACTTGTATACAGCTATGTTTAACCCTAAAAAACATGTTGGTTACAAAGATATTATTGGTCCTTTAGAAAAAATAAGAACCATTTTAATAGAAAAATTCCATGGGTTGTATTTAGAAGATTTAGATTACTTTATGGATAAAGTAAAAATCTTTAAAACCCACTTTGCAACCTTAGATGTTAGGCAAGACCATAGCATACATACCAAAGTAGTAGAAACAATATTAAAACAAAATGGTTTAATAAAAGAAGACCTTTCAGAGCTTTCAGAAGATGAATTGGTAGATGTATTATTACATAAAGATTTACAATTAAAAGCGGAAGATTTTGAAGAAGGTATTGTACAAGATACCATCAAGAATATTGGCCAATTAAAAGCAATACAAGAGAAAAACGGTCAAGAAGGGTGTACAAGATATATTATTAGTAATTCTGAAGATATATTCTCTGTTCTTTTTGTATTTGGTTTATTTAGATGGTGCGGTTGGGATTCTAAAGAAATTACTTTTGATATAGTGCCACTTTTTGAAACCATGAATGGTATGGATACTTCAGAAGATACGATGCAAAAGTTATTTAGCATACCAGAATATATGGCACATGTAAATAAAAGAAGCCAAAAGCATACTATAATGCTTGGTTTCTCTGATGGTACAAAAGATGGTGGTTACTTAAAAGCAAACTGGTCTATTATAAAAACTAAAGAAAGTCTTTCTGGAGTTTGTGCCAAACACAATGTAAAAGCCATATTTTTTGACGGTCGTGGTGGCCCACCAGCTCGTGGAGGCGGAAAAACACACCGTTTCTATGCATCGCAAACCAAAGATATTGCAAATAACGAAATACAATTAACTATTCAAGGGCAAACCATTACCAGTACCTATGGTACTAAAGAACAGTTTATGTATAACTGCGAGCAATTATTAACAGCAGGCTTGTCTAATAATTTCTTTGGAGATAAGAATGTAATTTCTAAAGAGCAAAGAGATTTAATAGAAGAACTATCAGAACTTAGTTTCTCTAAGTATGATGCATTAAAGCACCATGATAAATTTATGCCGTATTTAGAAAATAGAAGTACGCTTAAATATTATACCAAAGCTAATATTGGTAGCCGTCCTGGAAAAAGAGGAAATAAAGCAAAATTAGAATTATCTGATCTACGTGCCATTTCCTTTGTAGGTTCTTGGAGCCAATTAAAGCAAAACGTACCAGGATATTTTGGTTTAGGAACAGCAATAAAAGCTATGAAAGACCAAGGTAGAATAGAAGAGGTTAAAGCATTGTATAGAGATGTTCCTGTATTTAGAGCATTAATGTCTAATAGTATGATGTCGCTTTCTAAATGTTACTTTGAGCTTACTAGCTACATGAAAGAAGATAAGGAATATGGAGATTTCTGGATGATTCTTTTAAACGAGTATAATTTATCTAAAGAAATGTTGTTGCTAGTATCAGACTCTAAAATTTTAATGGAGAAAGAAGCAGTTTCTAGAGAGTCTATTAAAATTAGAGAAAACATAGTATTGCCATTATTGGTAATACAACAATATGCTTTACAGAAAATAGGAGCAGATTCTTCTTTTAAAGAATTGTATGAGAAGATTGTAACACGTTCTCTTTATGGGAATATTAATGCCAGTCGTAACTCGGCATAAGAGAATATAATGTACTATAAGAGCACCCTTTTTAGTTTTAAACTAAAGAGGGTGTTTTGTTTTAAAAACTTATTTCAAATTGGTACCTTGTGCTAATGCTATCTAAAATAATAACCTATATAATTGGAATGGTTTGGTTGGTAAATGGGCTCTACTGTAAAGTCTTAAACCAAGTACCAAGACACCAAGAAATTGTAAGTCGCATTTTAGGAGAAGAATATGGTTCTTTTTTTACAGTGGCTATTGGTGTGGCAGAGATTGCTATGAGTATTTGGGTATTTTCTAGAATAAAAACACGTATAAATGCTATAATGCAAATAGTTATAATTAGCAGCATGAATATTCTAGAATACTTTTTAGTACCAGATTTATTGTTGTGGGGAAAATATAACTCCCTTTTTGCATTTTTATTTATCGTGCTTATTTATGTAAATGAATTTCATTTACGAAAACAAGAAAATTAGCAAAACTATGTTTAGGACACTCAAAGACCACCCTTTTGCTGTAGAAGCACATTTTAAAAGTTCTTTGGTGTTTACTTTTGCAGTACCTAAAGAACAACTACAAGATAAGATACCAGAGTGTTTAACCTTAGACACTTTTCAAGACAAATATGCCTTTGTAGCAGTTGCTATGGTGCAAACCCAAGATTTGCGCCCTAAGGGTTTTCCTAAATTTATGGGGAATAACTTTTTTTTAATTGGGTATCGTGTTTTTGTACGGTACACCACTAAAGAAGGCAAAAATTTGCGAGGACTCTATATTTTAAAGTCCGAGACCGATACCAAGAAAATGGAATTCATGGGAAATATATTTACCCATTACCAATACACTACTACAGATATTAAACAAGAAGAAACAGCAACTACCAGTAGCATTTCTTCTCTAAAATCAGACTTTTTGGTAACCGTAAAGAAGAATAATAGGGCAGAAGTACCTCTACCTAAACATTCCCCTTTTAAAGATTTTAAAGAAGCACGCAGATATGCAGGCCCGTTACCGTTTACTTTTACGTATTCTAAAGAAAAAAAAGAAGTTTTAATCATAGAAGGTGTGCGTCAAAACTGGAAACCACAAGCGGTAGAAGCTATAGATTTTAATTTTAAATTCTTAAAAGACCAGCAATTAGAAAATGCAGTATTAGCAAATGTTTTTGAAATTAAAGACATTCCTTACTACTGGAAAAAAGGCAGAATAGAAGCATGGTAAAAAAAAGAAAAAAGTTTCAAGGGGTATTAAATATTCTAAGCTTTAATAGGCATTTTTATGTAATTGGGTTGTTGGTGTTGGTAATACTTATAGTAGCATTAATTATTTTTAAAATTCCAACAGTAATCACAGGGATAATTCTTGGGGTATTTCTTTATGGCTTTTTAATGCCGTTGTTAGTATCTGCCTATGTATATGATTTTTCTGGTTATTATGATTTTGCGTGGGTAGAAGAATTAGGATTAAAAAAAGAAAATCCGCAACAAATAGTAAATATAAATGCAGGTTTTGATGAGACTAGTTTTATCCTAGAAAGTCATTTCCCAAAAGCCAATATTCAAGTGTTCGATTTTTATAATGCCAAACAACATACAGAGCCTGCTATAGTAAGAGCGCGTAAAGTAAGTTTAGTGTACCCAAACACCCAAAAAATACAAACCAACTATATACCTTTAGAAGATAATTCTGTTGCTATAGTATTTCTTCTTTCTGCCGTTCATGAAATTAGGTCGCATGCAGAAAAGGTGCTGTTTTTAAAAGAATGTAAAAGAATATGTGCTCCAAACGGTAAAATTATTACCGTAGAGCATTTACGAGATATTCCCAACTTTTTAGCCTTTTCTATTGGTTTTACCCACTTTTTTTCACGAAAAACATGGAAAAAGGCTTTTAAAGAAGCAGGTTTTGCTACTTTTAAAGAAACCAAGTTTACCCCATTTATGTCTATCTTTTGTTGTAGTTCTTAAAAAAGTAGTATGCAAATTCATTTAAAAATTATTGGAGTTTTATGTATGGCTTTGGCATTGGTACATGTTGTTTTTCCAAAATACTTTCATTGGAAAAAAGAGTTACGTTCCTTGAGTCTTGTAAACAAACAAATGATGGAAATACATACACTTTTTATTGCAGTAACCGTATTTCTTATGGGGCTACTCTGTGTGTCATCTGCCGCAGAAATAGTAGAAACTTCCTTAGGTAAAAAAATAGCCTTAGGCTTAGGTATTTTTTGGTTATTGCGCCTAATTATTCAGTTTGTAGGCTACTCTCCAAAACTTTGGAAAGGCAAAACCTTTGAAACTACCGTACATGTGGTATTTAGTATCTTTTGGTTATATGTAACCGTTATTTTCTTTATAACTGCATTAGGAGCATAAGTAATAGGTTTTCCCCATAAACAGGGTAGTGTTTAGTTTATATTCTTTGGAGATTTGTAAAGCAATATTGTTTTTACAAAAGATGTAAAAACACAAATGAACTTTTTAACTTAATATAGCTTCTTTAGTATGGATACAGTCTTTTTAAATATAATTTATTTTGTGCTGCCGTTGCTTATAGTTGGGGTACTTGTAAAATATGTTTTTAATGTAAATGTTGCTATTTTATGGCCTTCTGCAATTATGGTATTACTTTTTATAGGTGTTACTATTTGTTCTCCATTTACTTTAAAGGAACAGGAAGCAGTTTTGTTTCCTATTTTTTGTGTTCTACAATTAGTAGCGCTTGTGGCTGGTATGGTATTACTCCAAAAACAAGAAATAGTGTGGAAGCATTTTTTTATTTCGTTACCCTTTCAGCTTATATATTGGGTGCAACTTTTTTATTATGGTGGTCTCCAGTTTACGCATAAGTTTTAATCCTTAAACTTTTGGAGATTATTCTTTATTAAGAAATTACAAAATAAGCTTAGATAGGGCTATATTTAAATAAAAATAGCTACTACGATGCATAAACTAATAACAGTAACAGTACTACTAGTATCCTCGGTATTTGCTACACCTCTTTTAGCGCAACAAAATGTATTTATTAAAGAATATTTAGAGCGCTTAGAAAAATCTAAGGAATACTTAATTCTGGTGGCCGAAACAATGCCAGAAGACAAATATACTTTTAAAGCTACGCCAGAATCTATGAGTTTTGCAGAAAATTTAATGCATATTGCTTGGGCAATGGATTGGCATAGCCAATCTTTAATGGGAGAACGTAAAGCAAGAGATTGGAATACGGATACAGAACTAAAAGTTGCTACAAAATCTAAAAAGGAAATGATTGCTGCGGTAGCCAAAAATTTTGATAAAAACATAGAATTTATATCAAAATTTGATGTAAATAAACTGGAACAAAGGTTAGATTATTTTGGAGCCAATAGAACTAAAAGACAAATTCTATTATTACTTGCAGACCATATAACACACCACAGAGGGCAAATGCTTGTGTATATGCGACTAAATAAGTTAAAACCCCCAAGGTGTGTCCTTTATCAATAAATCAAAAAAATAGTAAAACAATCTCCAACATAATAGTCTTGTGGCTTTTACCCAAATCTTAAAAATCAAAATCAATTTTTCTAGTTGAATTAGTTCAACATTTTTTTCATTTTTAATCCATTAATTTACAGAGTAGCGTTATACGGTATTTTAATTACCTGCATATACCAACTAAAATATGGAGCAAAAATCTGTGAATTACATTTGTTCTCTTACGCCATTAAGAGGAATTGCGTCGTTGTTAGTTGTGCTATTTCATTATGATATTTGGTTAATGTTACGTGGCTTTCCTAGGTTAATAAATACAAAATATTCCTCTATTATAGCAAACGGATATTTATGGGTAGACTTTTTTTTTATACTAAGTGGGTTTGTAATTTGCCATGTGTACGGTAAGAAATTAGAAAACCGAACAAGAACAGTTATAAAAAAATATTTATGGGCAAGATTTACACGGCTTTACCCTTTACATGTTTTTATAATGGTACTTTTTTTACTGCAAACTATAGTGCTATTTAGCTTATTCCCAGAGTATGCAGAAGTAAAATGGCAATGGACAAGAACCTCCCCAGATTTTTTTATTCATCTATTCTTTTTACAAACCACAGGTATTATTGACCGCCCTGTTTGGAATGTTGGGTCATGGTCTATTGCTGCAGAATGGTGGACCTATATTTTTGCTATAGCACTTATTCCTTTACTAAATAAAGGAAAAAATATAAGGAGTGTTATTTCTGTACTATTAGCTTTAGCGGGCTTTGTTTTTATTACCAGTCAAAATCCAAAATTTAAACTCGATGAATTTTATGGCTTAGGAACTCTTCGTTGTGTATTTGGTTTTACAATTGGTATTGGCGTTTACCAAGCATATAAAGCGCTAAAGAATAAAGAAACAATATGGAGTAAAGATTGGTTGTTTTATAAAATGGTACTGTGTTCTTTAGCTGTAATGCATTTTAATGTATATGACGTAATTGTAATACCGTTTTTTGCAGCTTTTATTCTTTGCGCTTCTCTTAATAAAGGTTTGCCGTTTAAACTATTAAATTCTAAACCATTACTATTTCTAGGTAATATATCTTACTCTATATATTTAATACATTTATTTTGGATATACCTATGGGTTATGTGGTTAGATGTTTATTTTATACCTAAAAACCCAGAGATTATACTTGGGGTATCCTATAGAATTTTTTGGTTGGTACTATTATTTGCAGTAATTATTAGCTCATCGTATTTAACTTATAAGTATGTTGAAATTTTAGTGCAAAAAAAGCTTAGAAAATAAAAAAGGATATTGTAGCTTTTTTTATTCTTACCCAACCCTTCCAGTAATTTCCTTTTTTGTAGAAAAAATAGCTTTAACCTATACGCCTAAAAACCTCTTAAAATGATGGTTTTACCCTCAAAAAACATATTTTTTATATGCTTACCGTAGTTTTTAACTTTTTTAGTTAATAAGTATGTAGCGGCATTACGCTTTTCTGTTTTTTAGATTACTTTTTTATTAAGATTTTTACTGTAAATAAAAGATAGGGGTTGTTTTCTGGTGGGGGAGTGGCTTATGTATCTTAGTTGGCAATAATTATCACAACACCTAGAAAAAACAAGAATGATAGATATAAAAGAATTTTCACGATTTTCGGAGTCACTTAAATTAAATCAAAAAGCGGAACTTATAAATGAAGGTGGAGAAAATTTAATTAATGATTTTTATACTGACCTATTTCCAAACAGCGCAGTAAAAGATAAAGTCAATTTAAGTAACACAACTATTCTAATTGGTCGAAAAGGAACTGGAAAGTCAACTATTTTTCAGAAATCAATGATTGAGCAAATCAATCATTCAAGTGTTTTGCCTTTATATTTAGATGTTAAAACCATTTACGATAGAGCAACTCCAATTCTAAAATATGAAAATGAAACTTATATTTCTAAAGATGAATTAACCAAATATTTATTATACAAAAATTTCATTAAAGAAATAATTCTAGAGATAAAAAAAAGAATAGAAAAACATTTGAAATTTAACCTCTACGAAAGGGCTTTTGGTTTAGATTATGATAAAATACAATCCATTCAGATCGAACTGAATAATATTGAAAATGAATTAGACGCAGTTTTTAAAAAAATTGATATAGGGCTTTTTACAAACATTGGTAAAGAACTAGAATTTATCAATACAAGTGAAAAAAATTTAGATATTGAATTAAGTAAAACACCAAAACTTAATGGAGGAGTAAAATCAGGAAAGGAACAAAAAGTAAGAAATGAGTTTAATTCTATTTTTTTAAATTTCCTCGATATAAAAAGTTTATTAATTGATAATTTTTTAAAAATAAAAGAAATCATTGGATTACGACATCTCTACTTATATCTTGATGATTTTTCGGAAATTGACCTAGAAGCTCAGAAAATATTTGTTGATTGGTTTATTGCACCTTTAAATAACTTGTCAGAAAATTTTGTCAAATTTAAGATAGCATCATATAGAGGACGTTTATATTTAGGTAAAATTGATATTTCCAAAATTGATTTTATTCACTTAGACTTTTTTGAAGCCTACAATATTTATAAATCCATTTCCCGTATGGAAGAATTAGCTTTAGATTACAATAGACGTCTTATAGAAAATAGGTCTAAATTGTTTTTTACTAATTCAAATTTCTATGAATATTTTGATGTTAAAAAAACAGAATTACATGAAGTTCTCTTTGATGTATCAATGAATATTCCTAGAAAATTAGGATATATTCTTTCATATTGTTACGAATCTCATTTAATTCATAATGCTAAAATCACAAAAGCCGCAATTGGTAATGCTGCTCAAAGATATTATGAGGAAATAACAGAAAGTTATTTTGAGTCAAACCCTTATATAACAAGACCATTTGAAGACAAAATTAATATTGCTAATCAAACGAACTTATTGAACAAAATTGTTGATAAGCAAAAATTCAATAAACTTAATATAGCTAAGTCTAGAGCTAAAATATTTAATGTTCCTGACCAACCAACAAGTCATTTTGTTGTAAATGATGAATTTTCAAATTTGTTAAATAACTTGGAATTAAATGGATATTTGAGCACCTATAATAAAATAAAAGATAAGAGTAACATCTCTTCAACTTTGTTTGCTTTAGATTATGGTTTATGTAGAAAAAATAATTTAAACTATGGAAGACCTAAAGATTCCGAACATAGAAAATATTATAGCGATTCTCGTTTTAGTTTAAATCACTTAATAAGAGAGCACTTCAATTCAACTCAAGTATTAAAATGTTCATTAGGACACGAATTTGATTTTGAACTAAAAAAGCAATTTGAAGTTTATGATATGAATTGTCCTACATGTATGAAAGAAGGTGCTTTAAATAAGTGTGAAACTACTGTTTCAAATAAAGAATTAATCGAAAAAATCAAAAACATTGAAAGAACTTCTTTACTTCAAGTAGATTTTGATGAGTTTAGAATATTATTAGCTTTAAAGCAATTTTCACCAGTTTCATTACCGACCAAAAAACTGGGAGAATTAACTGATTTGTCTTATCAATTTATAGCAAAAAGAATACCCAAACTAATGGAATTAGGTTTTATAGAAATGGATGAAGAAAAGTCATTAGCTGTAAAAAAGGAACATTATCTAATTACTGCTAAGGCTAAAGAAAAAGTTATTGATGTCATAATAGAACGCATTGAGGAAAAAGAAAAGGAAAAGAATAAAGATAAATAAATAGTTGCAAGACCTCTACTAGCACTTGCATCATGCTCTCGTGTCGTAAAGAGTACATGGATGTACTTTGTAAGTAAAGAGAGATACTTAAAAGAAAATTAAATCGATTAAAAAATATGAAAACGAAACTTACTTTTTTAGCTTTATTAGCCTGTTTTTTAATGCATGCGCAATATCATGATGGAACAGTTTTTTTAAAAGACTCCACAGAATTAAAAGGTTTAATAAAAGTGAGGCCTTTGGGAGGCATAAAATTTAAGTCTAATAGGGATGATAAACCTACAGCTTACGATTATAATCATATTACAGGCTTCCATACCAAAGGAGAAAATTATATCTATATAAAAACCTCTATTGATTTTCCTCCAAGAATTGTAAAGGAACATATTACAGGAAAAATTACTTTATACAGTACAGAAATTTATAATCCAGGACATACGATTCCCGCTGGTTATGCAGGCGGGGGAATGACAATGGGTGGTGGATCAGCAACTATTTATTTCCTTATGGTAGAAAACAAAATCACAAGATTAGGACCTAAATTAAAAAAGAAACATTTTTTGTTCTTTAAGAGCTGTCCTATTTTAATCGATAAAATTAATAGTAAAGAAATACACAGAAGAGAGGTGTATGATATTGTAGATTTTTATAACAAAAAGTGTCCCAGTTAGTACTAGTTAATTTCCCCTTAAACAGGGGTGTACGTATTGTTTTTACCAATTATCTTTGGTAAAAGCTTAGAAATTACTACATAAATGAAAAAAATTATATTCTCTATAATAACAGCACTTGGGTGTATTACAGATGAATTTTTCACTTTTAAATATGTATGCGATTATCCAGAACATGGACCAGAATTTTATGGTTTTCCGTTTGTTCAAGAAACTAACACAAGTTGGATTTTTTCTATGTCTGGAGAAATTTATCTATTCGGTTTTTTAGGTAATTTGGTTTTATGGACACTCTTTATTTTTATACTAGTTGTATGCTTACATAAAATAAAAGGAAAATTAGCACAAAAGATTATTCCTGTATTTGGTTGGTTAATTATGGCCTGGTCTATACTGGTTTCTTTTGTTTATTTTGGCGCTATAGATTGGAGATTAAAATATACCCATGATGATTTTAAAATAAACTATTACCAATCTTATATAGCTTGTGAACGAGAGTTTTTGTGGATTAAATAATACAACACTCCTAAAATTAACCAGATAGGAAAAGTTTGCATACAAAAAATGGCGGAATGAAATTTCTAAATAAACTTAAGGCTAATCCTAAAAAGATTTTTTTAATAGATGCATTAGGAGCATTACTAACCGCTATTTTGTTATTCGGAATCTTAGCACAACTGGAAAAATACTTTGGAATGCCAAGCAAGGTTTTATATACACTTTCTGGAGTAGCTTTTTGCTTGTTTATCTATTCAATAAGTTGTTATCAACTTATTAATTTAAATTGGAAACCTTTTCTAAAGATAATAATAGGGTGTAATAGTATTTATTTGTTGGTGTCCATGGCATGCATAGTTTTACACTCCAATAAACTAACGGAATTAGGATGGATGTACTTTATACTTGAATTTGTAGTAATTGGAATACTAATTATTGTGGAATATAATATACTCCAATCAAGTCGTGAAAAACTAAAATAAAGGTTTTCTTCTTAAATTTATTCTGTTAATAAATTTGCCAAAACCTAGGTGTTTTGGTGTTATTTATTTCTTTTCTTGTGGAAAGTTTATAGATCCTTATATCTGGGATTATATGTAATAGAAATACGAATGAGTCCAAAAGAAAATTTAGCAAAACTAGGATTGAAATTGCCAGAGACATCTACTCCAGGCGGAAGTTATGAATCGGTAAATATCCGAGAAAATATAGCATACATTGCTATTCAATTTCCTATTTTAAATGGCGAATTTAAATACCAGGGGCGTTTGGGAAATGAAATTTCAACGGAAGATGGGTATAACGCAATGGAACTATGCGCATTGAATGTTTTAGCACAAGTAGATAAGAAAATAGGATTCAATAAAATTGTTGGGCTAAATCATATAGATGCTTATTTTCAATCAGGAGAAGATTGGGATGATTCTCCAATTATAGTGAATGGAGCTTCTGAATTATTTGTAAAAGTACTAGGAGATAAAGGAAAACATTCCAGAGCTATTTTTTGAGTTGAAAAATTGCCAAGAAATTTTAGTGTAGGTTTAACTGTCTCCTTTACTATAGAAAAGGAGTAAGGTTACGCAAAGTAAAAGCCCTAATTTATACGGAATTATGTGCCACGAGCTGCTATATTTCTAGGGGGAATTAAAATTGGAAATAAAGATGCGGTTTTTAACCAAGGGGACTTTACCAAAAATGATTTAAGATAGATAGCTTTTATTCCTTTTTAATGGCGTAATTTACAGGCTTAAAATACATAGCGTTATGAAAAAAAGAGCCTTTAAAAAAATTGTTTTTGCAAACCTATGTATACTTGGGTTACTGTATAGTTCTTGTGCTCCCAAAATGAATACAAAAAGCTCTAATGCTAAAAATACGATGGATGGGGTTTGGAAATTAAGCCATTTTTATCAGGTAGCAAACGCAGATACGCTTATTACCAATACCAATAAAGTACAGCATAAAATATATTTAAATGGTTTTGTAATTTGGAACACAGACCCAGCACCAGATGCATCGGAATGGCATGGGTTTGGAACCTATACTTTTAAAAATGATACTATTACAGAAGTATTAACATCTATGTCTACCTCTATGAAGAGTGATGTTAATACCTATGTTATTCCTATAGAACATAACGGAAAAACCTATAAGCAAGTAAATACGTATACAAGAAACGATACTATTTTTAAAAATATTGAGGTGTATAAAAAGTTAGATTAGGGTATGAAATTTATACGAGAGGTTATATACTTAAGGGTGGTAAAATGAAGCTTCAAGACTACTTAAAAAATATAAAAACAATGTCAGACGAAAAGGCTGACTTAATCTCTTCTTATTTTATAAAAAAATCTTTCCCAAAAGAAACAATTCTTATACAAGAAGGGAAGACCAGCAAACACTCTTATTTTTTAGAATCGGGGATAATAAGATGTTATATCATAGATTTAAAAGGGAATGAAGTTACAACTAGGTTTTTTTCTGCTCCAGATTTTTTAAATGATTATTTATCTTTTTTTGAGCAAAAACCAAGCGAAGAAAATTACGAACTACTAACAGACTGTACTCTTTATAGTATTAGCTATGATAACGTGCAACATTGTTTTCATACCATACCAGAGTTTAGAGAGTGGGGCAGAATGCTTTTAACTTTAAACTATACTTTTATAAACCAAAAAATGATTTCTCTTTATAAAGAAACAGCGCAAGAACGTTATCTTAATTTAGAAAAAAAGAACCCAGAAATTATAGAAAAAGTTCCCTTACACATTATTGCATCTTACTTGGGTATCACTAAGTTTTCTTTAAGTAGAATTAGAAAAGAAATTCAAGAATTGCCATAGGGCAATTTATAATTGTTTGTAGTTCTACATCTTTGTAAAAAAAAAGATGGATGTAGCAATAACACAAGTGCCTATTTGGTTGTCAATACTTTTTATAATTAGCTTTAGTACTATACCTGTTTTTTTAATAAACAAAGCAGTAAAATCTGCTTATGAAAACGGTAATTATAATACGAGTTATTTGGTAAGAAAAAAGATTACTGTGTTTTATATACTTTATCTTATAATAGTAGGTATGGTATCATTAACAGGCTTTTTTACAAAAAATGTGTTACCGCCAAGAATATTTATAGCGACTGTTATACCACTTTTTTTGTTTTACGTAGGGTATGTGCAAAGAACTAAATGGTTTGCTATAGTTTTAAAAAATATTAAATTAGAGCAGTTAGTTTTTATCCATATTTTTAGATTCGTAGGAGTCTTTTTCTTTTTAGTTTATTTTTATAATGCAATACCTAAAGAATTTGCATTTATAGGAGGCGCAGGAGATATTATTACGGCTATCTTAGTTTTTCCAGTTGTAATAGCATTAAAAAAAGGATATTCATTTGCAAAACTAGTAACCTATATATGGAATATTATAGGACTAATAGATATAATCTTAGTACTAGTAACAGCTGTAGTCTTAACGAACGAAGCTGTTCGGAATACTACAGAAGCAGTAGAGCAATTTGGGACTTTCCCTTTTAGTTGGATTCCTGCTTTTGCACCAGCAACCATAATTTTCTTGCATATATTGGTTTTTAAAAAATTAAAAGAAGAGTAATTAAGAAACACGTATTGTAAAGCAACCATTTTAAACTAGTAGCATCTTTTTCTAAAGAGTTTTATAAAACATTTATAGGAAAAATACTATGATGAAAGCAAAATGGATTTTAATTCTGGTTTCTTTATTTTTAATAAACTGTAATATTGGGGATGCTTCTAAAGAAGATTGTTCCACTGTATCCTGTCTAGAAATGGGGTATAGTATAGAGTTGATAAGCAAAGATTCTGAGGCGAATTGGATTATAGAAAAGGTATATACAGAAGAAGATATACAGGTGCTTAACGCAGAAGAAGAAATAGTTCCTTTTAGCCTTCATAACGGTAATATTTGGATTCCCGCATCTAATAGTAATCATGGTATGCATACCCTAATAGTGGATGAATTAGAGATTCCTTATAGCTATGATTTTACAGAGCCAGATGGCAGTTGTTGCGATTTTGGAGATTTAAAGGATGTTATAGTTCCTAACAATGAATTTAAGGTGAGTGACTTTCAATTAGAAATCTTTTTATAATACTATTCGCAATTTCCTCAATAATCGGAGATTTTTATTTTCTTAGGTTTGTACGGGTGTATCTATTTAACCAAAAACAAGATATTCTACTATCTTTGCCACTTCAAAACATAGGAATGTCTTACAAACTATTAGCTTCTCCTTTACAAGGTTTTACCGATTTTAATTTTAGAAATGCACAGCAGCATTTTTTTGGTGGAATAGATACGTATTATGCGCCTTACATTCGGTATAATAAAAAAATGATTATTAAAGGGTCGTATCAAAGAGATTTAGACCCAGAGGTAAATACAGCTTTAGAGGTAATTCCGCAAGTAATGACGGCTGATGCCGATGCTTTTATATTCACCATAAAGTATATAGAATCTTTAGGGTATAAAGAATTAAATTGGAATTTAGGTTGTCCGTATCCTATGGTTACTAATAGCGGAATGGGTTCTGGTCTTATTTGTAATACCGAGAAAATAGACCATATTTTGGAGCGTGCACATAACGAGACCAATGTTACTATTTCTATGAAAATGCGTCTAGGATATGAAACTGCAAATGAGATATTAGAGGCTTTTCCTATATTAGAAAAATATCCGCTTAAGAATGTCGCTATACATGCTCGTCTTGGAAAACAGTTGTACAAAGGCGGTGTAGATTTAGAGGCGTTTCAAAAGTGTGTAGATGTTGCAAAACATACGTTATATTATAATGGTGATATTACTTCGGTAGCGCAGTTTAAAAAAATGCGAGAACGTTTCCCTACCATAAAGCATTTTATGATTGGCCGTGGTCTTATTGCAGACCCTTTTTTACCAAGTATGATAAAGGCCGATACCACAGAATATCCTGCTAATAGATGGAAAATTTTTAAAGAATTTCATGATACCATATACCAGCAGTATGATGCTAAACTTTCTGGCCCAACTCCTATAAAAATGAAAATGTTAGGCTTTTGGGAGTTTTTTGCACAGTCTACCCATGATCCTAGAAAAGTATATAAGGCAATAAAAAAAGCAGGAAACCCTTATAAATACAGAAATGCTGTAGCAGAAATTATTGCAGCACAGAAATAATACTAGGACACTCTAAAACCCCTTAAAACTGGGTTGTTCTTGTGCGCGTAATTGAATATTTTTATAGAATGAAAAATATAAAACATATTCTAGTACTTTTTGTTATGGTAGTTTTAACTGCCTGTAGTGGTTCTGATACCTATAGAGGAGATTGGAAGGCTATTAATAACCAAGGAGAAAAATACCAATTAACTTTTGAGGCTAAGAGTTTTGTTGTTACCAATGCCAAGGGAGAAACTACAAATTACAATTATACCCAAAACAAAGTAAGTATATCTAACGGAGTAGAAACCTATGGTTTAAATTTAGAAGATGGTAGAAAATACCAACTAAATTTTCCGCTTCCAGAAGATGAGTCTGTAGGGGTGTTACTAGATGCTAACGGAAAAGTTTTGTATACTATAGGAAGAGATGAGTACATAACTTACGATGCTATTTTTGCTTTAGACTAAGACAGTTTTATCAGGATATTTTTATGAGAAAAGTATTTTTAGTACTAGTATTTCTATGCATGAACCTTGGCTATTCTCAAGTAGAAGCTAAACTTAATTTGTCTGCCGCTGCTTTAGAGTTAACAAACCAAGAGGTAACCTATGACCCAAGTTACTTTTCTATAGATTATCCAAATGGCGATGTGCCAAGTAATAAAGGTGTTTGTACAGATGTTGTAATACGAGCCTATAGAAAATTAGGAGTAGACTTACAGAAAGAAGTTCATGAAGACATGAAAGCTAATTTTGGGAAATACCCTAAAATTTGGGGATTAAAAACTACAGATAAAAATATAGATCACAGAAGAGTTCCTAATTTAATGACATTTTTTAAAAGAAAAGGAGCAGAAAAAGAGATTTCTGAGAAAGCAATAGATTATTTGCCTGGAGATGTTGTTTGTTGGAATTTAGGTGGTGCAATAACCCATATAGGAATTGTGGTAAACAAAAAGTCTAAAGATGGAAAGCGAAATTTAATAGTACACAACATAGGAGCAGGCCAAGTGTTACAAGATTGCCTTTTTGAGTATAAAATTATTGGGCATTATAGATATAATTGGTAACAGCTATATGTAATAGCTAAACAGTTATATGGGGAATAACCTCTTTTGCCAAATTGCTGTTTTCTAAGAATAGTATTTCGTTTATGTTTGATTGTAAATAAGAATCTTACCGCAAACCCTTAGAACACATTTTATGAAATTAAAACGGCTAAAGTTTATTGGAATACTTTTTTTTAGTTTCTTTTTATTAATAGCAAATACAAGTTGTACCAGTCTTATAGAAGATGAAGTAGATAAACAGAAAGAAGAAGAGGAGGAAGAGGAAGAAGGGGTTGCAACAATGACGGCACAGGTTAATGGCGAAGCATTTGAGTCGTATATCATTGGCGATGGGGAAAGTGTTTCTGCAACCATAAATATAGTATCTACAGGAGGTTACCTCGGAGCTATTTCGGGCTTTGATTTTACTATAGGTTTAAAAAGGCCTAAAGCCATTATTTTTTATTTTATTGGAGACGATTATGAAACGTTAAGTAATGGAGAAATTTACAATACAATTACTCCAGATTTTCTTTCCAGAGGTGCTTATGCGTGGTATAACCAAAACAATGGTGAAGAAGAAGGAAATGAAGGTTTTGGAGATAATAAAGAGCTCGAAGAAGTTTATGTAAAAATTAGTAGTATAGATAAAGAAAAAATGCTCCTTTCTGGAGAATTTAATTATAAAGGAACCTCTTCTGTAACAGGGAAAAAGTATGCAATTACAAACGGAAAATTTTCTAATGTTCCTTTTGAGTTAGAAGAGTAATAGTTTTTTTAATTATTATATTCTTTAGAAGCCAATAGATAAATACACAACACGAAATACCTTTAACGAATTGAAATTACGTCTTTTAAAAAGAGTACTATTGTCAGTTCGAGCGAAGTCGAGAACTATTCGTTAGTTCTAAATAGATTTTAATTCCTCTCCGCCTGATATTTGTACAGAATTTGAGCTGTAATCTAGGTAACTATCTACTGATTTGTAATATTCTTAATTAATATCACTTTTTGTATCGAATATTTCTTTTATATTATATATTTTTTGATTTTTATGTAACAAAATGTAAAAATATGCTACTCATAAGTAAAATACAATTATGGGAGGAGGAGGTTTTGCGTCGCACGCTATTAAGACTATGAAACAAAATAGAACTATGCTTAAAAAACATAGGTCTAAAAAATCTAAACGTTTTAGTTCTTCTAATCATACAGAAGAAAAACCAGCTTATAAAACGGTTAGCCCGGAAAAATTAAAGCATATAAAAGCTAGAATTAAAAAAGAAGGGGATGCAGTTAAAAGAAGAGATTTTATAATTACCGTTGTGGTAATTACAATTTTCACAGGATTATTTTTTCTCTGGGTACTTTAGAAGTGGTTATTTTATAATCGACACTATTTTTAGATAAATAAGTCTTCCAAATAAAATAAAAGGAAAACCATGTAAAAGAATAGCAAACCAATCTTGACCTTTCATACCTATAGCACCACCAGCAATCCATTTTAATTTACCAAGAAGATGAGGTTCTGGAAAAAAAAAGGTGCCATGCCTAAGGTTAGGCACAGCACTATAATTAATTTCCAGTTGTTCACTATTTTCATGTTATTTAGCGAATAGTCTTCACAAAATTGGCAATACCGTTAACTCCTTCTTTATGTAAATGTTTTATAAATGCAGAACCAATAATAGCACCTTTGGTAGATTTTGTAGCCTGTTTAAAGGTTTCCGCATCTTTAATACCAAAACCAACTACCTGCGGATTTTTTAGCTTCATTTTTTCTATTCTACTAAAATAATCTTCTTGGGTGTTTCCAAAACCAGATTGGGAGCCAGTAACCCCAGCAGAACTTACCATATATATAAATCCGTCCGAAGCAGCATCAATCTGTTGTATACGGTCATCACCAGTCTGTGGTGTAATTAAAAAGATATTTAATAAGTCATATTTTTCAAACGTGGCTTTATACTCACGTTCATATACATCTAACGGAAGGTCTGGTATAATAAGTCCGTCTATCCCAATCTCAGCACAGGTAGCACAAAAAGCATCTACACCATATTGTAACATAGGGTTAAAATATCCCATGATAATAAGCGGAATACTTACCGTTTTACGTATATCTTTTAATTGATTAAAAAGAACCTCTGTAGTCATCCCATTTTTAAGGGCAATAGTAGAGCTCTCTTGTATGGTAGGGCCATCTGCCAAAGGGTCCGAAAAAGGAAGGCCAATCTCAATAAAATCTACTCCATTTTTTTCTAAATCCTGAATAATAGTTACAGTATCCTTTAAAGTAGGGAAACCAGCACTAAAATATATAGAGAGTAACTTTTTGTCCTCTTGTAGTTTTTGTTTAATACGATTCATAGTCAATTTATAAATTGAAATATTTTATATAATTATCTAAATCTTTATCTCCACGACCAGAAAGGCTAATTACCACCACATCCTCTGGTTTAAAAGTTTTGTGTTTAAAAACAGCCAATGCGTGGCTACTTTCAATAGCAGGAATAATACCTTCTAATTTGGTTAATTCCAGTCCAGATTGCATAGCTTCATCATCTGTAGCAGAGATAAATTCTGCTCTTCCTGTTTTGTGTAAATGTGCGTGCATTGGGCCCACACCTGGGTAATCTAAACCTGCCGAAATAGAATAAGGCTCAGTTATTTGTCCGTCAGTAGTTTGCATCAATAAGGTTTTACAACCATGGATAACGCCTTCTTTTCCTAATGCTGAGGTTGCTGCACTTTCCCCAGAATCTACGCCCATACCTGCTGCTTCTACAGCAATTATTTTCACATCTTTTTCGTCTAAATAATGGTAATAGGTACCTGCCGCATTACTACCACCGCCAATACAAGCAATAACATAATCCGGATTTTCTTTTCCTTCTTTCTCTTTTAATTGCCATTTAATCTCTTCCGAAATAACCGACTGAAAACGAGTTACCATGTCAGGGTAGGGATGAGGGCCAATAGCAGAACCAATAATATAATGGGTGTCTACAGGGTTGTTAATCCAATCGCGGATAGCTTCGTTGGTGGCATCTTTTAAAGTTCTACTGCCCGATAATGCAGGGCGTACTTCTGCACCCAACATTTTCATACGAGCAACATTCGGTGCTTGGCGTGCAATATCTATCTCTCCCATATACACAATACATTCCACTCCCATTAATGCGCAAACGGTAGCAGTTGCAACACCGTGTTGCCCTGCGCCAGTCTCGGCAATAATACGTTTTTTGCCAAGGCGTTTGGCCATTAATATTTGACCAATAGTATTGTTTACCTTATGTGCTCCAGTATGGTTTAGGTCTTCTCTTTTTAGATAGACTTTAGTATTGTATTTTTTAGACAACCTTTTTGCCAAATAAAGCGGTGATGGCCTACCCACATAATCTTTTAATAGTTGATCAAACTCTTCTTTAAAAGAAGGTTCCGCCATTATTTTTAGATAGTTTTGTCTAAGGTTCTCTACGTTTGGATAAAGCATTTCTGGAATAAATGCCCCGCCAAAGTCTCCGTAATAGCCTCTTTCGTCAACGTTATAATTCATATCGTTTATAAGTATTGAGTACAAAGTAGTAAGTACTCCGTTTTACATTTTATTTATTTTAGGTCGCAAGTCTTAAGTAGTTAGTACTAAGTCTTAAGTAATGAGTCCTAAGTGTTCATGTTGGTAATAATTGTTTTCTAAATTAAAAGTTCTAAGTTATTAGTGTTACTTAATACATTATACTAACTACTTTGTACTTAATACTATTTACTCTGTACTCTACTAATAAACTGCTTTAATTTTTCAATATCTTTTAATCCTGGTTCTATTTCAAACTTGCTATTTACATCTAATGCGTAACAATATTTAGAGGCATCGGTTTGTAAAAATGCATTTATTTTAGCTGCTTCTTCAAGGCCAATTCCACCACTTAAAAAGAAGGGTTTGGTTGAAGGATAATTTTCTAACACACTCCAATCAAAGGTATAACCATTGCCACCTGGAAGTTTTCCTTTAGTATCAAACAAAAAGAAATTACACACATTTTCAAAATCTTTTAAAACCTCAAAATTGAATTCATTTTTTATAGAAAACACTTTAATAATTTCAATTCCTTTGGCTTTTTCTTGTAATTCTTTACAGAATTCTGGACTTTCTTTTCCGTGTAATTGTACCCCTAAAAGATTGTATTCCTGTATTTTGTATAAGATCTCCTGAAGACTTTCATTAACAAATACGCCAACTTTTTTAATGCTGTGTTGTAGCTCTGGCATTTGGCTATTAAAACATCTTTTTGAAGGTTCCCAAAAGATGAATCCTAAATAATCTGGAGTTAAGCTTGCAACTTCGGAGATATTAAGATTCATACCACAAATTTTAAGTTTTGGAGGGCCCTCTTTTTTAAACTCTTTTTTTTGTGTGTAATAATAATCGCTCATCTCAATTATTTTAAATTAGAAATAAAAGAGGTTGCACTTTCGCCAGGATTGTTGGTTTTCATAAAATTTTCTCCAATTAAAAATCCTTCAAAACCAAAAGGCTGTAATTCTTTAATCGCTTCTATAGAACTAATACCGCTTTCGGAAACTTTAACAAAATCGTCCGGAATTAAGGTGGAGAGTTTTTTACTGGTTACTAGGCTTACTTCAAAAGTTTTAAGGTTACGGTTGTTTACCCCTAACATATCTAAACTTGGCATAATAGATTTTTGTAACTCTTCTTGGTTATGCACTTCTAAAAGTACCTCTAAATTTAGGCTTTTTGCAAACTCTGAAAAGGTTTTTATCTCTTCTCTAGTAAGTATGGCTGCAATTAGTAAAATAACATCTGCACCATATGCTTTTGCTTCTAGAATTTGATACGTATCTATAATAAATTCTTTACGTAACAAAGGCATTTTTACAGCTGCTCTTGCTATTAATAAATCGTCTAAAGAACCGCCAAAATATTTGCCATCGGTTAAAACCGACATGCCACAAACCCCAGCGTTTTCATAACCAGTAGCCACATCTTGTACATTTAAAGTGTGGTTTATTACCGATTTTGATGGAGAACGTCTTTTGTGTTCTGCAATAATACCAGTAGCGCTATTTTTTAATGCAGTTGCTAAAGAAACGGTTTCTCTAGAGAAAAGCACAGAACTTTCTAATTGCGAAACAGGAATTAAAGATTTACGTAAAGCTACCTCCTTGCGTTTATCTATAACTATTTTTTCTAATATATTCATTAGGCGCTAAGGTTTTGTAATTTTTTAAGAGTTTGTAATCCTTTGCCACTTAATAAGGATTCTTTAGCAAGTTCAAAACCTTCTTTTGGCGTAAGGTTCTTCACAGTTGCAATAGCAACACCAGCATTAGCACAAACAACATTGTTTTGCGGTTCTGTTCCTTTGCCTTCTAAAACATTCATAAATATTTTTGCAGAAGATTCTACCGTATCGCCACCATAAATTTGCGATTGTTGTATAGGCTGTAATCCAAAATCTGAAGGTTTTATAATTCCCTCGGTATGGTTAGATATGGTTTTGGTATCTCCTGTTAATGAAATTTCATCATAACCATCTAGAGCGTGTAATACGGTAAAGTTTTTATCGGTATTCTGATATAAATACCCGTACATTCTTGCTAGTTCTAGATTAAAAACACCTACCATTTGGTTTTTAGGAAAGGCTGGGTTTACCATTGGGCCTAACATATTAAAAAACGTTTTTACAGCAAGCTCTCTACGGATAGGGGCAACATTTTTCATGGCAGGATGAAACAGTGGTGCGTGTAGTACACAAATGCCTGTATCTGCTAAACACTTTTCTAAAAAGCCAGCATCATTACTAAATTTTATACCAAGATATTCCATTACATTACTACTACCACAGGCAGAAGAAACACCATAATTTCCATGTTTGGTAACTTTAACACCAGCGCCAGCGGTAACAAAAGAGGATAAGGTAGATATATTGAAAGTATCTTTACCATCACCACCAGTACCACATAAATCAATAGGGTTATAGGCAGATAAATCTACTGCAAGGCAAAGTTCTAAAAGAGCATCACGAAAGCCTTCTAACTCTTCTATAGTAATGCTACGCATCATGTATACAGTTAAGAAAGCTGCAATTTGGCTGGTATTATAATCGCCTTTAGCAATATTTACCAATACTTGTTTGGCATCTTCTTTTTCAAGAATATCGTGATTAATAAGTCGGTTTAATATTTGTTTCATTTTTCTTTAGTATTAAATCTTAAGTAATTAGTATTAAGTGTTTTGAGTAGCCTTATTACTTAATACTTTGTACTCTTTACAGTGCTTTAACTCTTTACCCAGTTTTCTAGTATTTTTTTTCCATTAGGAGTAAGTACAGATTCTGGATGGTATTGTACCGCAGAAACATCATATAGTTTATGACGAAGGGACATTACTTGTCCGTTTTCATCAAAAGAAGTAGCTTCTAAAACTTCTGGTAAATCCGGATTAACCACCCAAGAGTGGTAACGCCCCACTTCAATCTCCGTATCTAATCCTTTAAATAAAACATCTTCTGGTTTGGTAATTTTTATTTTAGTAGCAATACCATGATAAACTTGATCTATATTTATTAAAGAACCACCAAAAACTTCTGCAATGGCTTGTTGCCCTAAGCACACCCCAAAGATACTTTTGGTAGGAGCGTATTTTTCTATTATTGGTTTTAGTAAACCAGCCTCATCTGGAATACCAGGTCCTGGAGAAAGTACAATTTTATCAAAAGCATCAACCTCTTCTAAACTAAGTTGGTCGTTACGTTTTACAACAACTTCGCAATCTAAATCTTCTAAATAGTGTACCAAATTATAGGTAAAACTATCGTAATTATCTATGACTAATATTTTTTTCATTTTATTCTCTATTTTGGAAATTTAGATAGATTTTGCTATTTCCAATGCTTTAGTTAAAGCACCTAATTTGTTGTATGTTTCTTGTAATTCATCTTCTGCTTTCGAGGCAGCAACTATACCTGCACCTGCCTGGTAGTGTAGTTGGTGGTTTTTACTTAAGAAAGTTCTAATCATTATGGCATGGTTAAAATTACCTTCAAAATCCATGAAGCCAATGGCGCCACCATAATACCCTCTACTTGTTTTTTCATACTTTTCTATAAGTTGCATTGCCATATGTTTAGGTGCGCCACTTAAAGTTCCTGCAGGGAAAGTATCTGCTACTACTTTCATGGTTGGTATGTCTTCTTTCTTTTGTCCTGTAACTTTAGAAACTAAGTGTATAACATGGGAAAAGAATTGTACTTCTCTATAGTTTTCTACTTTAACCATATTCCCATTTCTACTAAGGTCATTACGAGCAAGGTCTACGAGCATTACATGCTCACTATTTTCTTTGTCGTCTTTAGTAAGTTTTTTTGCAAGAATAGCATCTTGCTCATCATTGCCTGTTCTTTTAAAAGTACCTGCAATAGGATGAATTTCTGCTTTGCCTTCTTTTACAATTAGTTGCGCCTCTGGAGAACTACCAAAGATTTTAAAATCGCCATAATCAAAATAAAATAGGTAGGGGGATGGGTTTACAGAACGTAATGCTCTATATACATTAAACTCATCTCCTTTAAATTCTTGAGAGAAACGTCTAGAAAGTACCAGTTGAAAAACATCGCCACGTTGGCAGTGTTTTTTAGCAAGTTCTACATGTTCTTTATATTCTTCATCTTTTAAGTTAGAAGTTGGTTCTCCTTGGGTAGTAAAATTATAAGAAGCAAAACTTCTGATGTTTAAAATTTGTTCTATTTCGGCAATATTTTCATTGCTATTGTAACAATGCGCAAAAATATAAGCTTCATTATTAAAATGGTTTATAGCTATTATATTTTGATATACGGCATAATAAATATCTGGAATAGTAGCACTATTTTCTTTTTTAGCAAGTTCTACATCTTCATAATACCGTACAGCATCATACGCCATATACCCAAAAAGACCATTGTTTATAAACTTAAAGTCGTTTTTACTGCCTTTAAACTTTCTACTAAAATTATCTAGTATAGAAACAACATTTGTATCTTCTTTAATTTTTATTTCTTCTGAAGTACCATCTGGAAATTGCTGTAAGATTACCTCGTTCTCTACTTTAATAGATGCAATTGGGTTACAGCATATATAAGAGAAACTATTATCATTAGCATGGTAATCGCTACTTTCTAGTAGGATGCTATTAGGAAAACGGTCTCTAATTTTTAAATACACACTAACCGGAGTAATGGTATCTGCAAGAATTTTTTTAAAATGTGTCTCTAATTGATATTTCATTAGATAAAGTATTAAGTTTTTTAAAAAAGGAAAGGCTTGTCGTGATGACAAGCCTTATATATAGTTTTACTACAATGATGCTTTGCTCACGTTGTTTTTCGTAAGTTACTCCACCACCAAGTATTTGTTTTTTTATTCCTCATTATGCATCAAATATATAAAGGATTTTTAAAACAGCCAATAGGCTGTGCTAAAAATAATAAAACCCCGTTACTTTGTTATAAGTAACAGGGTTTTTAAAAATATGTATGTTGTTTTAGAAAGCTAAATCAACCACTAAATCAAACTCATCATAAATAGCTTTGTCTTTTAAATCATCAAAGAAACTAGAAGAGCCATATTTAATGTTGTATTTTGTTCTATCTACTTTTAAAGTAGCAGTTGCTTTATTTTCAAATACAGAAACTACAAAGGTTATTTCTTTAGTAATTCCTTTAATAGTAAGGTCTCCAGTAACAGTGTAAGAATCTTTATTAAAAGACTTTAAATCTTTAAAAACTAATTTAGCAGTAGGGTGTGCCTTAACGCCAAAGAAATCATCAGAAGCTAAATGCCCGTCTAATTTTCCTTTCATTTCTCCATCTAAATCTGTTGTATTAATGGTAGTCATATCAACAACAAATTCTCCACCAGTAAGTTTACTTCCGTTAAAATCTAAAGAACCAGATTTTAAACTTATTGTGCCAGCATGTTCTCCAGTTACTTTGTAACCTTTCCAAGTTACCGTACTTTCACTAGTTTTAATTGTTTTTTTGTCACCATCTATAGGTGAGTGCGCTGTAGCAGAAAACCCAAATACTACTGCGAATGCTAAACTTAATAACTTCTTTTTCATTTTTAATGTAATTAATAGTTAATGTTATATTTAAAATTTATTGAACAATACGTTCAGGTACTCTAGTTCTTCTTTGGAAAAATTTTGGACAATATGTTTGTCATTCTTATGCATTGCAATATCCATGCTAGAAAGTGCTTTTTCTCCTTTTGGGGTAATGTAAATCTCAATTTTTCTTCGGTTAGTTTCACATGTTTCTCTTTTTACATACCCTTTAATTATTAATTTATCTACTAACCTAGTAGTGTTACTCATTTTAGTAACCATACGTTCATTTAAGGTTTTTAAGTTGGCAGGTTTACCACATTGTCCTCTTAAAATACGTAATACGTTAAATTGCTGAATAGAAACATCAAAAGGCTTTAAAGTTGCATTTATTGTTTCATTTACTTTATTGCTGACTAACATTAAATGAATTACCGTTTTACTTGGTAATTCCATTTTTTTATCAGTTTTTATAATTTCTTCAACATTCATGTCTCTACAATAATTGTATATACAAATGTATGTTGATTTATTTAAATAGACGCGTTTTTAGAATTAAATTTTTGTTAAAAAAGAATTTGTTTTTAACACAGGAAGATTAAATAATTAAACTATTAAGTGTAAATTGAGTCTAACTACAAAAGATTCTATTTTGAAAAGTACGCATATAAAGCATTTGTACCAGCGAGCAGGTTTTGGTATTTCTCCTAAAAAATTGGAGAAATTATCTGGTTTAAAAAAGAAAGAAGTAGTAAAACAACTATTTAAATCTTCTAAATCTATTACGCATTTATATATACCTACTCCAGATATAGATGCATTTATACAGACAGATACACCTAAAAGTAATCCTAAAAAATTTAGAGAACTAATAAAGGTAAGTAGGAGTAAGTTAAAGGATTATAATTTAGCTTGGATAGATAAAATGGCAACTTCTAATGAAGAGTTACGAGAACGTATGACTTTGTTTTGGGCTAATCATTTTGTAGTGCGTACCAATAATATAGTTTTTTCCCAACGTTATAATGCAACGCTTAGGAAATATGCTTTAGGTAATTTTAGAGATTTTGTAATTGCTATAGCAAAAGAACCTGCAATGTTAAGCTATTTAAACAACCAGCAAAATAGAAAAGATAAGCCTAATGAAAATTTTGTTAGGGAACTTATGGAGCTGTTTACATTAGGTATAGGCCCATATACAGAGAAAGATATTAAAGAGTCTGCAAGAGCTTTTACGGGCTGGGGGCACACTTTTAAAGGGGAGTTTGTTTTACGTAAGAAACAACATGATTTTGGAGAAAAAGAATTTTTTGGCGTAAAAGGTAATTTTAACGGGGAAGATATTATAGACTTAATATTAAAAAGACCAGAATGCGCCCAGTTTATTGCAAAGAAGATATATCTTCATTTTGTTAATGATGTTCCTAATGAGGATAGAATAGGGGAGTTGGCAATTGTTTTTAGAGAAAACTATAGTATAGATGCGGTAATGCGTTACCTTTTTATGACTAATTGGTTTTATGATGAGGATATGATAGGACAAAAAATTAAATCTCCTATAGATTTATTGGTACAATTAAAAAGGACAATCCCTTTTTCTTTTAAAAAACCAAAAGAGTTTTTATATATACAGCGTTTATTAGGGCAAGTTTTATTAGAACCGCCAAATGTAGCCGGTTGGTCTGAGGGTAAAAATTGGATAGATTCTAATACTATGATGGTTCGGTTAAAATTGCCTTCTGTTTTGTTTATGAATGGTACAATTGCCTTTGATGTAAAAGGAGAATTTGAAGATAGTTTTGAGGATTTTAATAAGAAAAAATCTAATTTTAATAGAAGACTTACAGTAACAAAAAACTGGGAAGTATTTCATGAAAATTATGGGCACTTAAATTACGAGGAGTTGTATCATTATTTAATAAGTACTACAACAAACAAAGGTACTCAGGAATTTTTGCATAGTTTAAAAAAAACAAATAAGCAGGAGTTCTGTGTACAATTAATGTCATTACCAGAATACCAACTATGCTAAAAAAATAAGAAACTATGAAAAGAAGAGACTTTTTAAAAAATAGTGGTTTAGCAAGCACAGCTTTATTTGTGCCTAGTTTTGTACAAGCTTATGGAGCTACTGGTGTTATTCCTAGTCATAAAAAAATAGTAATCCTACAGTTATCTGGTGGTAATGATGGTTTAAATACGTTGGTGCCATATACGAATGATATTTATTTTAAAAATAGAAATACGATTGCTAGAAACAAGAAAGATGTATTAGTAATAAATGATTCGCATGGTTTTCATGAAAGTCTAACAGATTTTAAGTCTTTATATGATGCAGGTTTTGTAAGTGTTATAAATAATGTAGGGTATCCTAACCCAAGTAGGTCTCATTTTAGATCTACCGATATTTGGCATACTGCTAGTGGTTCTGGAGAATATTTACAAACAGGTTGGGTAGGTAGGTATTTAGCCGAAGTAAGTAAAAAGCCATTAGGAGCAATAGAGGTAGATGATACCCTGTCTTTATTAATGAAAGGAGGTTCTATTAATGGTTTAGCAACTAAAGATGCTTCTCTTTTTTATAAAACTACAAAGGACGCTTATTTTGGTAAAATCCTTGATAAATATACAGCTTCCCATTTAAGCGAGCATAATTTGGGTTACTTGTATAAAACGGTAGTTGATGCTAAGTCTTCTGCAGCTCAGATATATGAAAAAACTAGAGTCTATTCTTCTTCTCAAGAATATCCCAATAATGCTTTTGGAAAACAATTAAAGACTATTTTTGAATTTATTAACTCAGGGCTAGAAACGCAGGTATATTATGCAAGCCTTGGCGGTTTTGATACACATGCCAACCAGTTAAATTCTCAGAAAAGACTTTTAGAGGTGTACTCTAAAGGTATAGCGGCTTTTGTAAAAGACTTAAAGAGAACAGGTGCTTTTAAGGATACTATTATTTTAACTTTTTCTGAATTTGGTAGGAGACTAAAACAGAACGCTGCTAAAGGCACGGATCATGGTGCTGCTAATATGGTATTTTTACTAGGAGAAAACCTTAAGCATCCAGGAATGTATAATAAACCAGATGATTTAGTAAATTTAGATAGTAATGGAGATTTACTATACGAGGTTGATTTTAGAAACATATATGCCTCTCTTATTAAAGAATGGTTGGAAACAGAACCTAGTTCTATCCTAAGTGGAAAATTTAAAACCCTAGGTCTTGTTTAAGAGAATGTTTAAATAATGTAGTATTTTTGTTGTATTAAAATAAAGTAGTAAAAAATGGCAGATTTATCACAACAAGAATGGGAAGAGCAACTAGAAAAAGATGATAACGCTTTTATCTTAGATGTAAGAACTCCAGAAGAGGTAGAAGAAGGGTATATTCCAAATTCTACAAACATAGATATATATTTAGGTCAAGATTTTTTAACAGAAGTTGAAAAGTTAGATAAAACTAAGAACTTTTATGTGTATTGCCGTTCTGGTAACCGTAGCGGGCAAGCTTGCGCTATATTAAATAGTATTGGAATAGAAAATGCGTATAACCTAGTTGGTGGTTTTATGAATTGGGAAGGTGAAGTTGCCGAATAAATAAAATAGATTTAGTACATTAAACCTGCTTTTAAGTGGGTTTTTTTATGCCCAATACTTAGATATTACTTTAAAATTTATGCAAGAAGACTTATTACATTTTATTTGGAAACATAAAAAAATACCAACAACTAATTTAAAAACAACAGATAACATACCTGTAACCATTGTAAAAATTGGACAGCATAATTATAAAGAAGGGCCAGATTTTTTTAATGCGCAAGTCCGTGTGGGAGAACAGTTGTGGGTTGGTAATGTAGAAATACATCTAAAATCATCAGACTGGTACGCTCATAATCATGAGGTAGATGATAATTATAATTCTGTGATACTTCATGTAGTTTGGGAAGATGATGCTTCTGTTTTTAGGAAGGATAATAGTAAAATTCCAACAGTAGAGTTAAAGAAGTATATAGAAGAAAAGCTTTTAATAAATTACGAGAATTTATTTACTACTACAGATACTAAGTTTATAAATTGTGAAAAAGATATTAATGAAATAGATGATTTTGTAGCCAATAATTGGCTAGAACGTCTATTTTTTGAACGTTTAGAGCAAAAAACACAAGTTATAAAAGAGCTTTTGTTACAGTCTAATAATGATTGGGAGTATGTTCTTTTTATTCTGCTTTTAAAGAATTTTGGACTAAAAATTAATGGGGATTCTTTTTTTAGTTTACAGAAGAGTTTAAATTCATCTACGGTGTCTAAACTTAAGAATAATAACTTTCAGCTAGAGAGTGTATTATACGGTTTGTTAGGTCTTTTAGAAAAAAAAGACTGTGTAGATGTTTATTATATTAAATTAAAAAAGGAATATGAGTTTGTTAAAAATAAGTTAGAACTTAGCGAAATAGGTATAGAAAAACCTCACTTTTTTAAGCTTAGACCACCTAATTTCCCAACAATAAGGCTTTCTCAATTTGCTAGTTTGTATGGGAAACATCAAAATTTATTTTCAAAATTAATATGTGAAACATCTTTAGAAGATTTGCATAGCATTTTTACTGTTTATGCTAGTGAATATTGGGATACACACTATAGTTTTGGAAAAGAAAGTAAAAAAAGTAAAAAGAAAATTACTAAGAAATTTATAGATTTAATAGTAATAAATACTATTATCCCTTTTAAATTTTATTATGCAAAAAGTCTTGGAAAAGATGTAAATGAAGAGCTTTTAAATATTATTTCAAAAATAGATACGGAAGATAATTCTATTATAAATAACTTTAAAAAAAGAGGTATATCTATAGCATCTGCAAAAGATAGTCAAGCTTTGTTACAATTATATACTAATTATTGTACCAAAAATAAATGTTTGCAATGTGCAATAGGTGTAAATTTATTAAAAGGAAATACCTAATTTTAAGGCATGAATTTTTTTTATAAAATCTTATATTTTTTTCAGAAACGAGGTTTTGAAGTATGCGGGCGTATTGCAGACCGTTTAGGCATAAGAGCAAGAGTAGTAAGAACTTCATTTATATACGTAACTTTTGTTACTCTGGGCTTTGGCTTTGCGTTATATTTATTTGTTGCCTTTTGGTTAAAAATTAAAGATTTAGTGTACACTAAAAGAACTTCGGTTTTTGATTTATAATTATGATAAAACTTTTTAAGTCTAAATTTTATTTGGCACTAACATTAATGTTAGTAGTGTTTGTTTTTGGCGTGTTTGGGTACCGTTATATATCTGGTTTTTCATGGGTAGATGCTTGTTATATGACAATAATAACGGTAACTACAGTGGGTTTTTCGGAAGTACAACCTTTAGATGCTAATGGTAAAATATTTACAATATTTTTAATTATTTCCAGTGTATTTATATTTGCTTTTGCAATATCTGTAATAACGGAATATATATTAAGTAGAAATTCAAAAGAACTTTTAAAAAAGAAAAAAGTGAAAAATACTATTAAAAAAATGTCTAATCATGTGGTAGTTTGTGGGTATGGTAGAAACGGAATGCAAGCTGCAGAAAGATTAAGAGCTTATAAAAAGCCATTTTTGGTAATAGAAAAAGATAAAGAAATCATAGAAAAATATGAAGACGATATTTTATTTATAGAAGGAGATGCAAATGATGATGAGGTATTAATTGAAGCTGGAATAGATAGAGCACAATATTTAATAGCAACCCTTCCGGATGACGCTGCAAATTTATTTGTAGTACTTTCGGCAAGGCAAATAAATAAAAAGTTATATATAATAAGTAGGGCTTCTTTGGTAAACTCTCAGAAAAAACTACAGCTAGCAGGAGCAAACCAAGTAATAATGCCAGATAAAATTGGAGGAGATCATATGGCTTCTTTAGTGGTAATGCCAGATTTAATAACCTTTATGGATAAGTTGTCTGTGGAAGGGGAGCATACAACTAATCTAGAGGAAGTAGCAATTGAAGACTTTGCAGATCAAGTAGATTGTAATTCATTGAGAGACTTAGATTTAAGAAAGAAAACTGGGTGTACAATTATTGGTTATATAGCGCCAGATGGGGAATATATTATAAACCCAGAAGCAGATATGAAGTTGCAGCCAAAAAGTAAAGTAATAGTATTAGGAAGACCAGAACAAATAAAAAAACTAAATGATATGTTTCATATTGCCTAACATTATTTTAGTATAATATTTGATTACGGGCATAATTTTTAGGATATTGCTTGCCGACTAATTAATTCATTAAAAATAATTCAAATATTATGAAGTATAAACTTCTGGCATTTCTTGCCCTTTTTTCACCATTAGTATCTATGGCCCAAGAGGTCGGGATGGATCAAAAAATAGACCAAGCTTTTAAACCAGTTTCCGATTTCTTTTCCGCAGTAATATTCTTTCCTGTATTTGGCGTTCCATTTGTTTTAATATTACTTGTAATGAGTGCTTTATTTTTTACTTTATATTTTGGCTTTCCAAATATTAGGTATTTTGGAAAAGCGATAAATGTAGTAAGAGGAAAATATGATGAAGTAGACCATCATGGTGTAGAAAAGTCAGATGTTAATATCATTGATGGTGATATTGTAGATACCATAGAGGATGAAAGTAGAGAGGGAGAAGTAACGCATTTTCAAGCTTTAGCAACTGCAGTTTCTGGTACAGTAGGTAATGGTAATATTGCTGGTGTAGCTTTAGCAATTGCACTGGGAGGTCCTGGGGCTACTTTTTGGATGATAATTTGTGGACTCTTAGGAATGTCTTCAAAATTTGTAGAATGTACTTTAGGAGTTCAGTATAGAGATGTAGGAGAAGATGGTACTGTTTATGGAGGGCCAATGTATTATATAAGTAAAGGACTTAAAGAAAGAGGGTATACGGTTTTAGGCAAAATAGCAGCAGCAATGTTTGCTGTTTTTTGTATAGGAGGTTCTTTTGGTGGTGGTAATGCGGCACAATCTAACCAAGCTACTATTGTGATAAAGGAATTAATGGGCTTAACAAGTTCTAGTGCAGGAGCAATAATTGGTATTGTCCTAGCAATTTTAGTCGGTATCATTATAATAGGTGGTATTAAAAGAATTGCACAGGTGACAGAGAAAGTAGTGCCTTTTATGGCAGTAATGTATTTAATTGCTTGTTTGTATATAATTTTAAGTAATTTCTCTTTAATAGATGATGCTTTTGGATTAATACTATCGGAAGCTTTTAACCCTACTGCAATTGGTGTGGGTAGTTTAATTGGAGTATTATTGGTAGGGTTTAAAAGAGCAGCCTTTTCTAATGAAGCTGGAGCAGGTTCTGCTTCTATAGCGCATTCCGCTGTTAAGACAAAATATTCAGCATCAGAAGGTTTGGTGGCATTATTAGAACCTTTTATAGATACTGTTGTAATTTGTACAATGACAGCTTTAGTAATTGTTATTTTTAATTTTGGAGGTTTCTTTGAATATGGAGGCGAAGGTTCCGTTATGATTAATGGCGTTGCGTATGAAGGAGCAGGTATAACCTCTATGGCATTTGCGCAGTATATTCCTTACTCTAATGTGTTTTTAACTGTTGCAGTTGTTTTATTTGCCGTTTCTACAATGATATCTTGGTCTTATTATGGATTACAATCATGGAAGTTTTTATTTGGAAGAGGAAAAACAGCAGATATGGTATATAAATTACTGTTCTTAACTTTTATAATTATTGGAGCAGCAGCAAGTATGAAATCTATTTGGGCATTCTCAGATGCCATGATTTTTGCAATGGTATTTCCTAACATGGTAGGGTTATTTTTCTTATTCCCTGTTGTAAAAAAAGAACTAGGCAGATATTTGAGTGCTATTAAAGAGGTTAAATAGTAATACTAAGACTCTTATTTTGAAAAATATAAAATCCCGCATGCAGTTTTCTAAACAAGAACAAAGCGGGATTTTCTTTTTACTATTATTTATTGTTTTGCTTCAAGGTGGGTATTATTTGTATCATAAGAATTATGCAAAACCTTTAGAAGATAAATTTGTGTTAAATCTTGTAGAGCAAAATAAAATGGACCTTTTAAAGAAGGAAGTAGCTTATAAAAAATCTAAAATACATCTTTTTAACCCCAACTTTATTTCAGACTATAAAGGGTATACCTTAGGAATGTCTGTTGATGAAATTAATCGTTTACACACATATAGAAAAACGAATAAGTATGTAAATACAGCTTTAGAGTTTCAGCAAGTAACCAAAATTTCAGATGCACTTCTTAAACAAATAGAACCTTATTTTAAATTTCCAGAATGGAAGCAGGAAAAAACAAAGAAATCATTTGTATCAAAAAAGAGTGAAAAATCTAACTACATTAAAGAGTATAGAGATTTAAATACAGCTACTCCTACGGACTTAATAAAAGTATATGGAATAGGAGAAGTTCTTTCTAAAAGAATAGTTAAGTACAGGAAAAAACTTGGAGGTTTTTCTAATAATAATCAAATATATAAGGTATATGGCTTAAATCCAGAAGTTGCCAATAGAGTTTTAGATAAATTCCAAGTATTAAAAGCTTCGGATATTAAAAATTAAATTTAAAATGGCACCTACTTTGTATTTGTTCAAAAAATTATCATATATATAATTTAAAGCCTTTAAAAGCGTATATTTTAAATATTATTTATTATTTTAATTATATTTTTTTTGATATGACAAAGAATAAAGATTTTTTAATGTTATGAGATTTGTAAAATTAAGTTATATTTGGAACTCAAATAAGAATTTTTTGTATTGTAAATTAAGGCATGGATAAAAGATATTTTAGTGAAGAACACGAGTTGTTTCGTGAGAGTCTAAAAAGTTTTCTAAAAAAAGAAGTTGTTCCTCATGTAGATAAATGGGAGAAAAATGGTGTAATTGACCGTTTTATATGGAAAAAAATTGGAGACATGGGGTATTTTGGATTAACCTATCCTAGTCAATATGGCGGTTTAGAGTTAGATTTATTCTACACGGTTATTTTCTTAGAGGAGCTTCAAAAAATAAATTCTGTTGGTTTTGCTGCTGCAATGTGGGCACATATGTATTTAGCAATGACCCATTTAAATAAAGAAGGGGATGAGCGTATAAAACAAGAATATTTAGCTTCTAGTATTGCAGGAGATAAAATAGGTTGTTTATGTATATCAGAACCTTTTGGAGGGTCGGATGTTTCTGGAATGAGGACAAATGCAGTAAAAGAAGGAGATTACTATATATTAAACGGTTCTAAAACTTTTATAACTAATGGTGTTTATAGTGACTATTTGGTCGTGGCTGCTAAGACCTCTCCAGAACTAGGGAATAAAGGAATAAGTATGTTGTTGGTAGATCGAGATACTCTAGGAGTTTCTGCTACTAAATTAGATAAATTAGGGTGGAGAGCATCAGATACTGGGGAAATAGCTTTTGATAATGTAAAGGTTCCTGCAGCTAATTTGTTAGGGGAAGAGAATAAAGGTTTTTCTTATATCATGCAACACTTTTCTTTAGAACGTTTAATTATGGGAATTAATGCGCATGCTCGTGCAGAATATGCTTTAGATTATGCGATAAATTATATGTCCGAAAGAACTGCATTTGGAAAAAAAATAAATGAGTTTCAAGCATTAAGGCATAAAATGGTAGAAAGATCTGCTGAAATGGAGATGTGTAAAGAGTATAATTACTCTGTAGCCTATAAGTTAAGTCGTGGAGAATATGTAGTAAAAGAAGCTACAATGTCTAAATTGTTATCTACAAAAATGGCAGATGAGGTAATATATGATTGCCTGCAAATGCTTGGCGGCTATGGGTATATGGAGGAGTATCCTATGGCTAGATTGCTTAGAGATAGTAGGTGTGGTCCAATCGGTGGGGGAACATCAGAAATTCTAAAAGAAATTTTATCTAAAATTATTATTGATAAAAAAACATATAAACCAGCAGTAGAAGTTTAGTATAAATATTTGAATCTAAGGTTTGTTATGTTAATATAAATAGTATATTTGCAGCCTTAATCACTAAAGAGAGGAGGTAGTAGCATATGTTAATTATACCAATTAAAGAAGGAGAAAACATAGATAGAGCTTTAAAGCGTTTTAAGCGAAAGTTCGATAAAACCGGTACAATGCGTCAATTGAGAAAGCGTCAGCAGTTCAATAAGCCATCTGTAACTCGTAGAGCACAGATACAAAAAGCGCAATACATACAAGGTTTAAGAGATCAAGAAGAAATCTAGGTCTGTTATTCTATTTAGATATTTAAAATCCTGCTATATGCAGGATTTTTTTATGGGTTAATTTTAAATTATATGCTAACTTTGAGAGTATGGTGTTAGTTCCTTTTTTAGATTATTTAGGATTAGAAAAAAAATATTCTATCCATACTGTTTTGGCATATAAGAAAGATATTCAGGAGTTTATGTCTTTTTGTGAAGAAGAACATTCTATTTCAGATATAGTAAATATAGAGTATACTATTGTTCGTAGTTGGCTTGTTACTTTAAGTGAAAACAAAATTTCTAATAGAACAATAAACAGAAAAATAGCATCTTTAAAAGCATATTATAAATTTCTTCAAAAGGTAGGGGATATAAAGATATCGCCATTAGTAAAGCATAGAGCATTAAAAATTTCAAAAAAGATAGAGGTTCCGTTTTCAGAAACAGAAATGGAAAAAATGTTGTCGCAAATTACTTTTAATGAGGGTTTTGAAGGTGTTAGAGATAAATTAATAATAGACGTCTTGTATGCTACGGGAATGCGTAGAGCAGAGTTAATAAATTTAAAGCTTTCAGATTTAGATTTAAGACAAGGTGTTCTTAGGGTTTTAGGAAAAAGAAAAAAAGAAAGAATAATCCCTTTGTTGGCAAAAACCATAAAGTTATTTAATTCTTATATAGAAGAAAGAAACGCTTTAACAAAAATTAACGATTTCGAGTATCTTTTTCTTTTAAAATCGGGCAATAAAATCTACGAAACTTTTGTTTATAGAATAATAAATGGGTATTTTAGTAAGGTGTCTTCTAAGGTAAAAAAGAGTCCGCATATATTAAGACACACATTTGCAACACATTTGCTAAATAAAGGCGCTGATTTAAATGCGGTAAAAGAATTACTTGGTCACTCAAGTTTGGCATCTACCCAAGTGTATACCCACAATGGGATAGAAGAATTAAAAAAAGTACATTCTAAAGCCCATCCTAGAGGAAAAAAATAATAATACTTAATTGTTTAACTTTTTAAATTAATATTCTATGAAAGTAAATGCACAATCCGTGAACTTTAATGCAGATAAGTCTTTATTGCATTTTGTACAAAGTAGGTTAGATAAGCTAGAAACTTTTTATGATAAGGTTATAAGTTCGGAGGTATTTTTAAAATTAGATAATAATAAATTGAAAGAAAATAAGATTGTAGAGATAAAATTGAACATTCCTAAAGATAATTTTATAGTAAAAAAGCAATGTAAATCTTTTGAGGAAGCTGTTGATTCTGCATGTAATTCACTGGAAAGAAGGCTAATAAAAAAGAAGCAAAAAATAAGAGCACAAGCTTAACTAAATTTTTTTCATTTTTTGTTTTGTTTAAACAAAAAAACGTATACATTTGCAGTCCGTTAGAAATAGCGGACTTTTTTATAACTAAAAAAGTGTAAAAAGCCGATGTAGCTCAGCTGGCTAGAGCAGCTGATTTGTAATCAGCAGGTCGTGGGTTCGAGTCCCTCCATCGGCTCTTTAAAAAGTTCTTTAAATAATGGTTTGGGGAGATACTCAAGCGGCCAACGAGGGCAGACTGTAAATCTGCTGACTACGTCTTCGCAGGTTCGAATCCTGCTCTCCCCACAAAAAATTTTAGAAAGTACTTTTAAAAGGTTACTTTTGCAAAGCTAAAATCAAAATTAGCTTTTAAGTGAAAGATTATTTTAAAATAGTTTTTTGAAGTTTTGAAAATGTTGTAATTTTGCTTTCTGAAATTTTTTAAGAAGTAAATAAGCGGGAGTAGCTCAGTTGGTAGAGCGTCAGCCTTCCAAGCTGAATGTCGCCGGTTCGAACCCGGTCTCCCGCTCAAAACATAAAAAACAGAACAGCCATGGGTTGCTTCTGTTTTTTGTGTAATAAACACCTTTAATGGGCTTTGGTTGTTTAAGGTGTTAAATTGAGCACTTTACGCCGGTGTAGCTCAGGGGTAGAGCGTTTCCTTGGTAAGGAAGAGGTCACGAGTTCAAATCTCGTCATTGGCTCATTTTGAAGATAAAATTTGTACACTAATATAAACTAAAGATTAAAATTCATTAAACATGGCAAAGGAAACTTTTGATCGTTCCAAACCGCACTTAAATATAGGTACTATTGGACACGTAGATCACGGTAAAACTACATTAACTGCTGCTATTACTACGGTATTGGCAAATGCAGGTCTTTCTGAATTAAGAAGTTTCGATTCTATCGATAACGCTCCTGAAGAAAAGGAAAGAGGTATTACAATTAATACATCGCACGTAGAATATGCTACTGCAAATCGTCACTACGCACACGTAGATTGTCCTGGTCACGCCGATTATGTGAAGAACATGGTAACTGGTGCTGCTCAAATGGATGGTGCTATATTGGTTGTTGCTGCTACAGATGGTCCAATGCCACAAACACGTGAGCATATCTTATTAGGGCGTCAGGTAGGTATTCCAAGAATAGTTGTATTCATGAATAAAGTGGATATGGTTGATGATGAGGAGCTTTTAGAGCTTGTTGAGATGGAAGTAAGAGAATTACTTTCTTTCTATGAGTATGATGGTGATAATGGACCTGTTGTTGCTGGTTCTGCTTTAGGTGCACTTAATGGTGAGCAAAAGTGGGTGGATACAGTGATGAAATTAATGGAAGAGGTTGATGCTTGGATTGAATTACCAAAGAGAGATGTTGATAAAGATTTCTTAATGCCAATTGAAGATGTATTTACAATTACTGGTCGTGGAACTGTTGCTACAGGTCGTATTGAAACTGGTATTGCTAATACAGGAGATGCAGTGGATATTATTGGTATGGGTGCTGAGAAATTAGCTTCTACTATTACTGGTGTTGAAATGTTCCGTAAGATATTAGATAGAGGTGAAGCTGGTGATAATGTTGGTATCTTATTAAGAGGTATTGAGAAAACTCAAATTAGTAGAGGTATGGTAATCTGTAAGCCAGGTTCTGTAACTCCACACGCTAAATTCGAGGCTGAGGTTTATATCCTTAAAAAAGAAGAGGGTGGTCGTCATACACCATTCCATAATAACTATCGTCCTCAGTTCTACGTAAGAACAACGGATGTAACAGGTACAATTAATCTTCCTTCTGGGGTTGAGATGGTTATGCCTGGTGATAACCTTACTATTACAGTTGAGTTATTGTCTCCAATCGCATTAAGTATGGGATTACGTTTTGCAATCCGTGAGGGTGGTAGAACAGTAGGAGCTGGTCAGGTTACTAAGATTTTAGATTAAAATAATTTATAGTTTTACATTATAAGGTGTCCGCCATTGGCGGATACCTTTCAGTGTAAAATACACACGGTTGTAGCTCAGTTGGTAGAGCACTGGTCTCCAAAACCAGGTGTCGGGAGTTCGAGTCTCTCCTGCCGTGCAAATTGTAAAAAGAAATATTTGTTTCTTTTTTTTCTAATCAAACTGAAAAAATAATATAGCTATGTTGTCATACATAAAAGAGTCTATTGAGGAGCTAAAAAATAATGTCACACTGCCTCCGCGTTCGGAGTCATCAAACCTTATGGTGGTAGTTGCGGTGTTTTCAATTTTGTTCGCATTAGCTACTTGGGGTGTAGACTCTGCTTTAAGTAAGTTGGTTCAGTTGTATTTTAATAATGTTTTAAACTAAGCTCAAACATGTCTGAAGTTTTAGAGAAGAAGTGGTATGTGGTAAGAGCTGTTAGTGGGCAAGAGCATAAAATAAAAGGGTATATCGAAAGCGAGGTTGCTCGTTTAGGTTTTTCTGATTATTTAGAAGATGTTTTAGTTCCAACAGAGAAAGTTATTCAGATTAGAAACGGAAAAAAAATTAATAAGGAAAGAGTTTATTTTCCTGGTTACATCATGATCAAAGCTAATTTAGGTGGAGAGATGATTCATATTATTAGGTCTATTACAAATGTTATTGGTTTTTTAGGGGAAACTAAAGGAGGGGATCCTGTTCCGCTTAGAAAATCTGAAGTGAATAGAATGTTAGGTAAAGTAGATGAGTTAACTGTGAATACAGATAGCGTTGCAATACCTTTTGTTTTTGGGGAAACTGTGAAAGTAATAGATGGTCCTTTTAATGGTTTTAACGGTACTGTTGAAAAAATTAATGAGGAAAAACGTAAACTTGAGGTAATGGTTAAGATTTTCGGAAGAAAAACACCATTAGAACTAAGTTACATGCAAGTAGAGAAAATTTAATATAATTTGTTACATATTTAAAAGTTGTATCGCTTCCACTGGTACACTTTCAATTTAATTAAAAACAATGGCAAAAGAAGTAGGTAAAGTAGTTAAACTACAAGTTAGGGGAGGTGCAGCGAATCCATCGCCACCGGTTGGACCCGCCTTAGGTGCTGCCGGTGTTAACATTATGGAATTCTGTAAGCAGTTTAATGCTCGTACACAGGATAAACCAGGTAAAGTTTTACCAGTTGTTATCACCGTATACAAAGATAAATCGTTTGATTTTATTGTAAAAACACCACCAGCGGCAGTTCAGCTATTGGAAGCAGCTAAGATTAAAAAAGGATCTGGCGAACCTAACAGAGTAAAATCAGGTAATGTAACTTGGGACCAGGTTAAGGCAATAGCCGAAGACAAAATGGTAGATTTAAATGCATTTACTGTAGAATCAGCAATGAGCATGATCGCAGGAACAGCAAGATCTATGGGTTTAAAAGTTGCAGGTAAAAGACCTTTTTAAAATCTTAAAAGCAATTTAAATGGCAAAGTTAACAAAGAACCAAAAGGAGGCTCGTGCTAAAATAGAAAAAGATAAACTTTATTCTGTTGATGAGGCGTCTGCTTTAGTAAAAGAAATTACCAATACAAAATTTGATGCATCTATAGATTTAGCTGTTCGTTTGGGTGTAGATCCAAGAAAAGCAAATCAAATGGTACGTGGGGTTGTTACACTTCCACATGGAACAGGTAAGGATGTAAAAGTTTTGGCTTTGGTTACTCCGGATAAAGAAGCGGAAGCTACAGCAGCTGGTGCGGATTATGTTGGATTAGATGAGTATTTGACAAAGATAAAAGCGGGTTGGACAGATGTTGATGTAATTATCACAATGCCAAGCGTAATGGGAAAATTAGGCCCTTTAGGACGAGTATTAGGTCCAAGAGGTTTAATGCCTAACCCAAAAACAGGTACTGTTACTATGGATGTGGCTAAAGCAGTTACGGAAGTAAAAGCAGGTAAAATAGATTTTAAAGTTGATAAGACTGGTATCGTGCATACGGCAATTGGAAAGGCGTCTTTCTCTGCTGATAAAATTGCAGGAAACTGTAAAGAGTTATTAGATACTTTAAATAAATTGAAACCAACGGCTTCTAAAGGGGTGTATATTAAATCAATATTCATGTCTAGTACAATGAGTCCTAGTGTTCAATTAGATCCAAAAACAGTTTAATTAACTGGTAGTTTAAAAATTTAATTATGACAAGAGAAGAAAAAGCAAACGTTATACAAGATTTGACTACGCAGTTAGGAGATAGTTCTACTATTTATTTAGCAGATATCTCTGGTCTTGATGCAGTTACTACTTCGGATTTAAGAAGAGCATGTTTCAAGGCAGATATTAGACTTGCGGTAGTTAAAAATACATTGCTTGCAAAAGCAATGGAGGCTTCTGATAGAGAATTTGGAGAACTTCCTGAAGTACTTAAAGGGAATACTTCTTTAATGTTCTCTGAAGTTGGAAATGCACCTGCAAAATTAATAAAGAATTTCAGAAAAAAATCTGATAAGCCTTTATTAAAAGGAGCATTCGTAGAAGAAGCAGTTTATATTGGTGATGAGAATTTGGATGCTTTAGTTAGCATTAAGTCTAAAGAAGAAATGATTGGTGAAATTATTGGATTATTACAATCTCCTGCTAAGAATGTTATTTCTGGACTTAAATCAGGTGGTAGTAAACTATCTGGAATCCTTAAAACATTATCAGAGAAATAGTACGCACTAAAAACAATTATATTTTAAAAATTTATTAAACGATAGTAAAAATGGCAGATTTAAAAGATTTCGCAGAACAATTAGTTAATCTTACTGTAAAAGAAGTAAACGAATTAGCTGATATATTAAAAGATGAATACGGTATAGAGCCTGCAGCTGCTGCAGTTGCTGTTGCTGCTGGCGGTGCTGCTGGTGGTGGAGAAGCTGCTGAAGAAAAATCAGAATTTGATGTAATATTAAAAGCAGCTGGTGCTTCTAAATTAGCAGTTGTAAAATTAGTTAAAGAATTAACTGGTTTAGGGTTAAAAGATGCTAAAGACATCGTTGATAGCGCACCAAAAGCAATCAAAGAAGGTATCTCTAAAGACGAAGCTGAAGGAATTAAGAATTCATTAGAAGAAGCTGGAGCAGAAGTTGAGCTTAAGTAATAGCAACAACATATAGCACTTATGGTTTAGGTCTTTTCGCAAATTTGCGCTTAGACCTAAGCCTTTTTATATATTATGTATATTAAGAAATATACAACCCATTTAGTATTCACGATCAAAATACTGTCCATAGATGTTCAAAAATCAGACTCAGAGAATTAATTTTGCATCCGCTAAGAACACTCCGGAATATCCAGATTTTTTGGATATTCAGATTAAATCATTTCAAGATTTCTTTCAACTTGAAACTAAATCTGATCAAAGAGGAGATGAAGGATTATACAATACCTTCATGGAAAACTTTCCAATAACTGATACTAGAAATCAGTTTGTATTGGAATTTTTAGATTATTTTATAGATCCACCTAGATATTCAATTCAAGAATGTATTGAGCGTGGACTTACTTACAGTGTGCCTTTAAAGGCTAGACTTAAATTATATTGTACAGATCCAGAACATGAGGATTTTGAAACAATTGTACAGGATGTTTATCTAGGTACTATACCTTATATGACGCCTAGTGGTACATTTGTTATAAATGGTGCAGAAAGAGTTGTAGTATCTCAATTACACCGTTCTCCAGGGGTATTCTTTGGGCAATCTTTTCACGCAAATGGAACAAAGCTTTATTCTGCAAGAGTAATTCCTTTTAAAGGTTCTTGGATAGAATTTGCTACAGATATCAATGGCGTTATGTACGCATATATTGATAGAAAGAAAAAATTACCTGTTACTACTTTATTTAGAGCAATTGGTTTTGAAAGAGATAAAGATATTTTAGAAATTTTTGACCTTTCTGAGGAAGTAAAAGTTTCTACAGCAGGTTTAAAGAAAGTATTAGGTCGTAAACTTGCGGCTAGAGTGTTGAACACTTGGCATGAAGATTTTGTTGACGAAGATACAGGTGAAGTTGTATCTATTGAAAGAAACGAAATTGTTTTAGATCGTGACACTATTCTTGAAAAAGATCATATTCAAGAAATTATGGATGCTGATGTTAAGACGGTATTATTACATAAAGAAAATAATGCGCAGTCTGATTATGCAATTATTCATAACACACTACAGAAAGATCCAACAAACTCTGAAAAAGAAGCTGTTGAGCATATATACCGTCAATTACGTAATGCAGAACCGCCAGATGAAGAAACTGCAAGAGGTATAATTGATAAATTATTCTTTTCTGATCAACGTTATAACTTAGGTGAAGTTGGTCGTTATAGAATGAATAAAAAATTACAGTTAGATATTGGAATGGATAAGCAAGTCTTAACCAAAGAAGATATAATAACTATTATTAAATATTTAATTGAGTTAATTAACTCAAAAGCAGAGATTGATGATATTGATCACTTATCTAACCGTCGTGTACGTACAGTAGGAGAACAATTATCTTCTCAATTTGGTGTAGGTTTAGCTCGTATGGCTAGAACTATTCGTGAGCGTATGAACGTTCGTGATAATGAAGTTTTTACACCAATTGACTTAATTAATGCTAAAACATTATCTTCTGTAATTAACTCGTTCTTTGGAACTAACCAGTTATCTCAGTTTATGGACCAAACAAATCCATTAGCAGAGATTACGCACAAGCGTAGATTATCTGCACTTGGGCCTGGAGGTTTATCTAGAGAAAGAGCAGGTTTCGAAGTGCGTGATGTTCACTATACGCACTACGGAAGATTATGTCCTATTGAAACACCAGAAGGACCAAACATTGGTCTTATATCTTCTTTAGCAGTTTTTGCAAAAGTTAACCCAATGGGATTCTTAGAAACACCATACCGTAAGGTAACAGATTCTAAAGTTGATATTGAAGAGTTTAGATACTTAAGTGCAGAAGAGGAAGAAGGAATGAAAATTGCACAAGCAAATATTCCTTTAAAAGAAGATGGTACAATAGATACAGAAAAAGTAATTGCAAGAGAAGAAGGAGATTTCCCAGTTGTAGATCCATCAGAAATACAATACACGGATGTTGCTCCAAATCAAATTGCATCTATATCTGCATCATTAATTCCATTCTTAGAGCATGATGATGCCAACCGTGCATTGATGGGATCTAACATGATGCGTCAGGCAGTACCATTATTAAAACCACAATCTCCGATTGTAGGTACTGGTTTAGAGCGTCAAGTTGCATCAGATTCTAGAGTATTAATAAATGCTGAAGGAGAGGGTGTTGTTGAGTATGTAGATTCTCAAAAAATTACTGTAAAGTATGATCGTACAGATGACGAGAGACTAGTTAGTTTTGAAGAGGATTCTAAGACGTACAAATTAGTTAAGTTTAGAAAAACAAACCAAGGAACAAGTATAAATCTTAAACCTATTGTTCAAAAAGGGGACAGAGTTAAAAAAGGACAAGTTCTTTGTGAAGGATACGCAACTGAAAAGGGAGAATTAGCATTAGGTAGAAACTTAGTGGTAGCATTTATGCCTTGGAAAGGATATAACTTTGAGGATGCAATTGTAATTTCTGAAAAAGTTGTACGTGAAGATGTATTTACATCTATACATGTAGATGAGTATTCTTTAGATGTTCGTGATACAAAATTAGGGGCTGAAGAATTAACACATGATATTCCAAATGTTTCGGAAGAAGCAACAAAAGATTTGGATGAAAATGGGATGATTCGTATTGGAGCAGAGGTTAAACCTGGTGATATTCTTATTGGTAAGATTACACCAAAAGGAGAATCTGATCCAACTCCAGAAGAAAAATTATTACGTGCTATTTTTGGTGATAAAGCTGGAGATGTAAAAGATGCTTCCTTAAAAGCTTCGCCATCTTTAAGAGGTGTTGTAATTGAAAAGAAATTATTCTCTAGATCTATAAAAGATAAGCGTAAGCGATCTGAAGATAAAGAAGCAATTTCTAAATTAGAATTAGAATACGAAGTAAAGTTTCAACAACTAAAAGATATCTTAATTGAAAAATTATTTATCATAGTTAATGGAAAAACATCACAAGGAGTATTAAACGATTTAGGGGAAGAGGTTTTACCAAAAGGTAAAAAGTACACCATGAAGATGTTAAATGCTGTAGATGATTTTGCACACTTAGTTGGTGGAAGTTGGACTACAGATAAAGATACAAATGCACAATTAGCAGATTTATTACATAACTACAAGATTAAGTTAAACGATCTTCAGGGTAACCTAAGAAGAGATAAATTTACTATATCTGTAGGGGATGAATTGCCAGCAGGTATTATCAAATTAGCTAAAGTTTATGTTGCTAAAAAACGTAAATTAAAAGTTGGTGATAAAATGGCGGGTCGTCACGGAAACAAAGGTATTGTTTCTCGTATAGTACGTCATGAAGATATGCCGTTCTTAGAAGATGGAACGCCAGTAGATATTGTACTAAATCCATTAGGGGTACCTTCTCGTATGAACATTGGTCAAATTTATGAGACTGTATTAGGTTGGGCAGGTCTTAAACTTGGTAAAAAGTTTGGAACTCCTATTTTTGATGGAGCTACTTTAGATCAAATTAATGCATATACTGATGAAGCAGGTATTCCAAGATTTGGACATACTTACCTTTATGATGGTGGTACTGGTCAGCGTTTTGATCAACCAGCAACAGTAGGTGTAATCTATATGTTAAAATTAGGACATATGGTAGATGATAAAATGCACGCTCGTTCTATAGGACCTTACTCTTTAATTACGCAACAACCATTAGGTGGTAAAGCACAATTTGGTGGTCAGCGTTTTGGAGAAATGGAAGTATGGGCACTAGAGGCATATGGAGCATCTGCAACATTACGTGAGATATTGACTGTTAAGTCTGATGACGTTATAGGTAGAGCAAAAACATATGAATCTATTGTAAAAGGCGAAACAATGCCAGAACCTGGTTTACCAGAATCTTTTAACGTATTAATGCATGAACTTAAAGGTTTAGGTTTAGACATTAGATTAGAGGAATAAGTAAAAATCGATAAAACGATTTAAGAACACATTGTTAATTTAGTATCACCATTACATTATGGCTAGAATAAAAGATAATAACCCAATAAAAAGGTTTAATAAAATTTCCATCGGATTAGCATCTCCTGAAGCAATTTTAGGAGAATCTAAAGGTGAGGTTTTAAAGCCTGAAACTATTAACTATAGAACGCACAAACCAGAGAGAGATGGTCTTTTCTGTGAGCGTATTTTTGGTCCTGTTAAGGATTATGAGTGTGCTTGTGGTAAATATAAAAGAATCCGTTATCGTGGTATTGTTTGTGACCGTTGTGGGGTAGAAGTAACAGAGAAAAAAGTACGTAGAGATAGAGTAGGGCACATTAATTTGGTGGTTCCTGTAGCGCATATCTGGTATTTCCGTTCTTTACCTAATAAGATTGGATACCTTCTTGGATTACCATCTAAGAAATTAGATATGATTATCTATTACGAGCGTTACGTGGTTATACAACCAGGTATTGCTAAAGGTCCAGAAGGCGAAGAAGTTAAGAAAATGGATTTCTTAACAGAAGAGGAGTATTTAAATATTGCGGAGGAATTACCGCAAGAAAATCAATATTTAGAAGATTCTGACCCAAATAAGTTTATCGCTAAAATGGGAGCGGAGTGTCTTATAGATTTATTAGCAAGAATTGACTTAACGGAATTATCTTATGAGTTAAGACATAAAGCAAATACAGAGACTTCTAAGCAAAGAAAGACCGAGGCTTTAAAAAGACTTCAGGTTGTTGAGGCTTTAAGAGAATCTCAAGAAAATAGAGATAACAGGCCAGAATGGATGATTATGAAAGTAATCCCTGTAATTCCGCCAGAATTACGTCCATTAGTACCATTAGATGGTGGTCGTTTTGCTACTTCAGATTTAAATGATTTATATAGAAGAGTTATTATCCGTAATAACCGTTTAAAGCGTTTAGTGGAAATTAAAGCTCCAGAAGTAATTCTTAGAAATGAGAAACGTATGCTTCAAGAATCTGTTGATTCTTTATTTGATAACACACGTAAAGCCTCTGCAGTTAAAACAGAATCTAACAGACCATTAAAATCACTTTCAGATTCATTGAAAGGTAAGCAAGGTCGTTTCCGTCAAAACTTACTTGGTAAGCGTGTGGATTATTCTGCTCGTTCTGTAATTGTTGTAGGACCAGAATTAAAATTATACGAATGTGGTCTTCCTAAAGATATGGCTGCGGAACTTTACAAGCCTTTTGTAATTCGTAAGTTAATTGAAAGAGGTATTGTAAAAACAGTTAAATCTGCTAAGAAGATAATAGATAAAAAAGAACCTGTAGTTTGGGATATCTTGGAAAATGTTCTTAAAGGACATCCAGTATTACTAAACCGTGCTCCTACATTGCACCGTTTGGGTATACAATCTTTCCAACCTAAATTAATTGAAGGTAAGGCAATACGTTTACACCCATTAGCTTGTACGGCATTTAACGCCGATTTTGATGGGGATCAAATGGCGGTTCACTTACCATTAGGGCCAGAGGCTATTTTAGAAGCACAACTATTAATGTTAGCTTCTCAAAATATTTTGAACCCAGCAAATGGTTCTCCTATTACTGTACCTTCTCAGGATATGGTTTTAGGTCTTTACTATATGACTAAGGAAAGAAAGTCTACACCAGAAGTTCCTATTAAGGGAGAAGGGTTAACTTTCTATTCTTATGAAGAAGTAGAGATTGCTTTAAATGAAGGAATGGTAAATCTTAATGCCGGAATTAAAGTTCGTGCTAAAGATTTTAATGAAGAAGGAGAATTAGTAAACAAGATTATACCAACAACAGTAGGTAGAGTATTGTTTAATATGAGAGTTCCTGAACAAGCAGGATATATTAATGATGTCTTAAACAAGAAATCATTAAGAGATATTATTGGTGGAATTTTAGCTGTAACGGATGTTCCTACAACAGCAGATTTCTTAGATAGAATTAAGACTTTAGGATATGACTATGCCTTTAGAGGTGGATTATCTTTTAGTTTAGGTGATATTATTATACCAAAAGAGAAACATGAAATGATTGCAGATGCTAATGGTCAAGTAGACGGCATTATGGCAAATTATAACATGGGTCTTATTACTAATAACGAACGTTATAATCAGGTTATTGATGTTTGGACTTCTACCAATGCACAGTTAACAGAGTTAGCTATGAAGCGTATTAGAGAAGATCAGCAAGGATTTAACTCGGTATATATGATGCTTGATTCTGGTGCGAGGGGTTCTAAAGAGCAAATCCGTCAGTTAACAGGTATGCGTGGATTAATGGCGAAACCTAAAAAATCTACTGCAGGTGGTGGAGAGATTATTGAAAACCCGATTCTTTCTAACTTTAAGGAAGGTCTTTCCATTTTGGAATACTTTATCTCTACGCACGGTGCACGTAAAGGTCTTGCCGATACAGCACTTAAAACTGCTGATGCAGGTTACTTAACACGTCGTTTAGTTGATGTTTCTCAAGATGTTATTATTAACATTGAAGATTGTGGAACATTAAGAGGTGTTGAAGTACAGGCACTTAAAAAGAATGAAGAAGTTGTAGAAACTTTAGGAGCTAGAATTTTAGGTAGAGTTTCTTTACATGATGTATATAATCCTTTAACAGAAGAACAATTACTTACTGCTGGTCAGGAAATAATGGAATCTGATGCGAAGAAGATTAATGAATCACCAATAGAAAAAGTTGAAGTACGTTCTGCTTTAACTTGTGAAGCTAAGAAAGGTATTTGTGCTAAATGTTATGGTAGAAACTTATCTACAAATAAGATGGTACAAAGAGGTGAGGCTGTTGGTGTTGTTGCGGCACAATCTATTGGAGAACCAGGTACACAGTTAACACTACGTACTTTCCACGTAGGTGGTATTGCAGGTAACATTTCTGAAGATAACAAGCTTATCGCTAAATTTGGAGGTGTTGCAGAGATAGAAGATTTAAGAACAGTTACTGGAGAGGATTCTGAAGGGAACCCAGCAACAATTGTAATATCTAGAACATCAGAAATTAAAATTGTAGAGCCTAAGTCTGGAATTATTTTAAGTACAAATAACATTCCTTATGGTTCTCAATTATTTATTGAGAATGGAGCTAAAATTGCGAAAGAAGATGTAGTTTGTTCTTGGGATCCATATAATGGTGTAATTGTTTCTGAATTCCCAGGTCAAATTTCTTACGAGAATATTGAGCAAGGGGTTACTTATCAAGTTGAAATTGATGAACAAACAGGTTTCCAAGAGAAAGTAATTTCTGAATCTAGAAACAAAAAATTAATACCAACATTATTAATTAAGAATGGCGATGAAGTTTTACGTTCTTATAACTTACCAGTAGGTTCTCACTTAATGGTAGATGATAATGATAAGATTAAAGAAGGACAAATTTTAGTTAAGATTCCTCGTAAATCTGCTAAAGCTGGTGATATTACAGGTGGTCTTCCAAGAGTTACTGAGTTATTTGAAGCTCGTAACCCATCTAACCCAGCAGTTGTATCTGAGATTGATGGTGTGGTTTCTTTTGGTAAAATTAAAAGAGGTAACCGTGAGATAATTATTGAATCTAAATTAGGAGAAGTTAAGAAGTATTTAGTAAAACTTTCTAATCAAATCTTAGTTCAGGAAAATGATTATGTAAGAGCTGGTATGCCACTTTCTGATGGTTCAATTACTCCAGAAGATATTCTTAAAATTAAAGGCCCATCTGCTGTACAGCAATATTTAGTTAACGAAGTACAAGAAGTATATCGTTTACAAGGGGTGAAAATTAATGATAAACACTTTGAGGTTGTTGTAAGACAAATGATGCGTAAAGTGCGTATTGTTGATCCAGGGGATACTATTTTCTTAGAAAACCAATTAATTCACAAGCAAGACTTTATTGTTGAGAATGATGAAATATATGGTAAAAAAGTTATTACTGATGCAGGAGAGTCTGACACTATAAAAGCGGGTCAAATTATTACTGCCAGAGAACTTAGAGATGAAAATTCTATCTTAAGAAGAGAAGATAAAAACTTAATTGAAGCAAGAGATGCAGTAGCTGCTACAGCAACTCCAATACTTCAAGGTATTACACGTGCATCTTTACAGACGAAATCATTTATATCGGCTGCTTCCTTCCAGGAAACAACTAAAGTATTAAATGAAGCTGCTGTAAGTGGTAAAGTAGATACTTTAGAAGGATTGAAAGAAAATGTAATTGTAGGTCATAAAATACCTGCAGGAACAGGAATGCGAGATTATGATAATATCATTGTTGGATCTAAAGAAGAGTACGATGAAATTATGGCTCGTAAAGAAGCTTTAAAGTTTTAAATTAAGAATAACCCTCGATGAAAATCGAGGGTTATTTTTTTATAGTTATTTTCTATACTAACTTTACAATAGTAGAGTTTTATAAGAGTATTAATTTAGAAATAGTATTATGAGTGAAGAATCTAAAAAACAACAAATAAATATAGAATTAGATGAAAAAACTGCAGAAGGAACTTATTCCAATCTTGCAGTAATTAATCATTCTGTTTCTGAGTTTGTTGTAGATTTTATAAGTATGATGCCTGGCGCTCCAAAAGCGAAGGTAAAAAGTAGAATTGTGTTAACGCCACAGCATGCTAAAAAGTTCTTAAGAGCTTTAAGTGATAATGTAGATCGGTTTGAAAAAGCCCATGGAGTTATTAAAGATTATGAGCAGCAACCTATTCCAATGAATTTTGGACCAACTGGTGAAGCATAAAAAAAGCGATGAAATTTAATTTCATCGCTTTTTTTATTTTAGAAAATCCTGCTAATCAAACTCAGAAGTAAAATGTAATTTTACATTAGGATATTTCTGCTGTGTCATTTGTAGAGAGAAATTTGAATCAGCTAAGAAAACTAGTTGCCCTTTTTTATCTTTTGCTAAAAACTTCTGTTTAACGCGGATAAACTCTTTAAATTCATCTGTTTTGTTGTTAGATTGGTCTACCCAACAGGCTTTATGTACTGGGAAGTTTTCATAGCTGCATTTTGCACCATATTCATGCTCTAAACGATACTGAATCACTTCAAATTGTAAAGCTCCAACTGTACCAATTACTTTTCTGCCATTTAATTCTAAAGTAAAAAGCTGTGCTACACCTTCATCCATTAATTGGTCAATTCCCTTGTAAAGTTGTTTAGATTTTAAAGGGTCAGCGTTATTTATATACCTAAAATGTTCTGGAGAGAAACTAGGAATACCTTTATAGTTTAATTGTTCTCCTTCAGTAAGAGTGTCACCAATTTTAAAGTTTCCAGTATCATGAAGCCCTACAATATCTCCAGGATAAGAGATGTCAACAATTTCTTTTTTTTCCGCAAAAAAGGCATTAGGACTTGAAAACTTTAATTTTTTACCTTGACGTACATGTAAATATGGTTTGTTTCTTTCAAAAGTTCCAGAAACTATTTTTACAAATGCTAATCTGTCTCTATGCTTTGGATCCATATTGGCATGTATTTTAAATACAAAACCAGAAAGCTCTTTTTCATTAGCATTTACTAATCTTTCTTCCGCTAATTTTGGTCTAGGAGGTGGGGCAATATTTATAAAACAATCTAATAGTTCGCGCACCCCAAAGTTATTTAGTGCAGACCCAAAAAAAACAGGTTGTTGTTCTGCTTTTAAATAAGCTTCTTTGTTAAATTCTGGGTAAACGCCACTTACTAATTCTAGATCATCTCGTAATGTGTTTGCAGCTTTTTCTCCAATTAGTTTTGTTAGTTCGGGGCTTTGTAAATCATCAATAGCAATAGTGTCTTCTATGTTTTTTTTACTATCACCACTAAATAGGTTTACATTTTTTTCATATATATTATAAATACCTTTAAAGTCGTACCCCATACCTATAGGAAAACTTAGAGGAGTTACTTTTAAGCCGAGTTTTTGTTCTAAATCATCTAATAAATCAAAAGCATCTTTACCCTCTCTGTCTAATTTATTAATAAAAACTAGCATTGGTATGTTACGCATTCTACAAACTTCTACTAATTTTACAGTTTGCTCTTCAACACCTTTTGCAACATCAATAACAACAATAACACTATCAACAGCGGTTAGTGTTCTAAACGTGTCCTCTGCAAAATCCTTGTGACCAGGAGTATCTAAAATATTAATCTTTTTGTCATTGTATATAAAAGCTAAGACAGAAGTTGCAACAGAAATACCTCTTTGTCTTTCAATTTCCATAAAATCACTGGTGGCAGTTTTTTTTATTTTATTATTTTTTACAGCTCCGGCTTCTTGTATAGCGCCTCCAAATAATAATAACTTTTCTGTTAAAGTGGTTTTTCCTGCATCTGGGTGAGATATTATCCCAAATGTTCTCCTTCGTTGTATTTCGGTCTTAAAATCCATGGTATAAATTTGGTGCAAAAGTAAGGTAAAATATAAAACTATTTTACGGAGTTGTTCTTAATATAAGAAAGTAATATCATCTAATTTTTTTAAATCAATCATCGACAAAACGCACTTTTTGTCGATGAAATGCATTGTTGCAAAATTTAAAAAAAATCCAATTTTATCGACAAACTGTTTCTGTACTGAGAATGAGTAACCTTTTAACGAGGATATTAGTTTTTTAAAGAATTTACACAATTTATGGAGAGAAAAGAATTTGATGAAAAGATTTTTACATTTATCTTGCGTTATAATATACAATGCTCCCAGCATCTTACTATTTATAAATTTTCTTACTAGCCATGGTGATAAGTAAAACTAAAATTACTACCACTTATGGAACTTTTTACGAGCTTATTTAAGAATAATCTTTTTTTTAAAAAAAGAATAATCTGTACATTATTAATGTTTCTTCCATTTGTAAATTTTGCAAATGATATAGAGTGTTTACCTGATAATTTTGTTTACATTCTTCCGGAAGATTTTAATTACCCTACATCTTATGTTGACGGAGATTTAGAAAGTTTAGATGTTGATATAAGTTATAAATGGAATTTACCAGCAGGAAGTGTAATAGTTAGTGTTATTGGAGCTAGTACTACATCTGATAATGAGTTTATTTTATACAATACTCAAACCACTAAATTTAAATTTTCAGGAACAGTGGCTGTAGTAGGTATATTACACCACTCCGATGTTATATATCCATCAACCAGAGATGGTATATTGGATTCTGGAAATACATCTTATTCATTCATTAGTAATTTAGTAGGTGGTTTTGAGGCAAATAATGAAGGAAATAATTATTATGTTGAAAATTCAGGAGGAATAACGATTAAAAATCCAGGAGGTTTTGATTGGATTTCTAATACAGATATTAATGAAGTAGAATTTTATTCTACAGATACTAACCCGCTAAATACTCATGGAATTAGTATTAGAGTAGCTCCAATAGTATGTATAGATACGGATGGAGATGGTGTTCCAGATGTAGCAGATTTAGATGATGATAATGATGGTATCTTAGATATGGATGAGGATCCAAATTTAGATGGAGATAATGATCCATCAACAGATCCATTAGATACAGATGAAGACGGTATTCCAAACTATTTAGATATAGATGCAGATAATGACGGTATTCCAGATAATGTAGAAGCACAAACTACGGACGGTTATATAGCACCAAATGAAGATGATGCAGCTACTTATACAACTAATGAAGGATTAAACAGTGCGTATCCAAATGGTTTAACACCAGTTAATACAGACGAAGAAGATACACCAGATTATATAGACCTTGATAGTGATAATGATAGTGTTCCAGATAACAATGAAGGAAACGATTTTAACTTTGATGGAATTCCGGACCAGACTTATACAGGAGTAGATACCGATGGCGATGGATTAGATGATGGTTATGAAGGAAGTGATGTAAATGATGGTTTTGATGTAAATGATGAAATTAATGATCCAGCAAATGATTTACCAGATACTGATGGTACAGAAGATGTAAATTATAGAGATTTAGATGATGATGGAGATGGAATAGACACACCAGGTGAAGATGCAGATGGTAATGGTGATCCTACTAATGATGATACCGATGGCGATGGTACTCCAGATTATTTGGACGCAACAGATAATCGTCTGGATACGGATGGAGATGGTGTTCCAGATGTAGCAGATTTAGATGATGATAATGATGGTATCTTAGATATAGATGAGGATCCAAATTTAGATGGAGATAATGATCCATCAACAGATCCATTAGATACAGATGAAGACGGTATTCCAAACTATTTAGATATAGATGCAGATAATGACGGTATTCCAGATAATGTAGAAGCACAAACTACGGACGGTTATATAGCACCAAATGAAGATGATGCAGCTACTTATACAACTAATGAAGGATTAAACAGTGCGTATCCAAATGGTTTAACACCAGTTAATACAGATGGTGAAGACACGCCAGATTATATAGACCTTGATAGTGATAATGATAGTGTTCCAGATAATAATGAAGGGAATGACTTTAATTTTGATGGAATTCCAGACCAGACTTATACAGGAGTAGATACCGATGGGGATGGATTAGATGATGGTTATGAAGGAAGTGATGTAAATGATGGTTTTGATGTAAATGATGAAATTAATGATCCAGCAAATGATTTACCAGATACTGATGGTACAGAAGATGTAAATTATAGAGATTTAGATGACGACGGAGATGGAATAGATACACCAGATGAAGATTTAGATGGCGATGGTAATCCTACTAATGATGATACGGATGGAGATGGCACACCAGATTATTTAGACCCAACAGATGATCGTCCAGACACGGATGGTGATGGCGTTCCAGATTATGTAGATTTAGATGATGATAATGATGGTATCTTAGATATGGATGAGGATCCAAATTTAGATGGAGATGATAATCCGTTAACTAATCCATTAGATACAGATGAAGACGGTATTCCAAACTATTTAGATATAGATGCAGATAATGACGGTATTCCAGATAATGTAGAAGCACAAACTACGGACGGTTATATAGCACCAAATGAAGATGATGCAACAACATATGAAAATAACAATGGATTAAATACTGCTTATCCAAAAGGACTGACTCCTGTAAATACAGACGGAGAAGATAATGAGGATTACTTAGATTTAGATAGTGATAATGATAGTGTTCCAGATAATAACGAGGGTAATGACTTTAATTTTGATGGGGCTCCAGACCACACCTATACAGGGATAGATACCGATGGCGATGGTTTAGATGATGGTTATGAAGGCAGTGATGTTAATGATGGTTTTGATGTAAATGATGAGATTAATGATCCAGCAAATGATTTACCAGATACTGATGGTACAGAAGATGTAAATTATAGAGATTTAGATGATGATGGGGATGGAATCAATACACCAGATGAAGATGCAGATGGTGATGGCGACCCAACGAATGATGACACCGATGGCGATGGTATTACAGATTATTTAGATCCAGTTGATGATTCTCCTAAAATCGTTGAAATAGAAATTAATCAAATAGTATCACCAAACTCTGATGGTAAAAACGATTTTCTGTTTATACGTGGTGTAGAGAATGCAGTTAATAATTCTTTAAAAATATTTAACCGTTGGGGAGTAGCGGTTTATGAAGGAGAAGAATATAATAATCAAAATAATGTTTTTGACGGAAGATCAAAAGGTAGGTCAACTGTAAGTGGAGGAGAATACTTACCAGCTGGAGTATATTTTTATATATTTGAATATGATAACCAAAACGATAGTCTTAAACATGTAACCAATAGTGGTTATATTTATGTAAGTAATCAATTATAAAACACATGATTATTAAAAAAAGATTTTTAGCATTAATACTTTTAGGTTTTATTTTCTTAGAAAATGTTCAGGCACAACAAGATGCTCAGTATACGCAATATATGTTTAATACGATGAGTGTTAATCCTGCATATGCGGGCTCAAGGGGGCAATTAAGTGTTGCTGCTCTGTATAGAGCACAATGGGTAGGTTTAGATGGCGCACCAAAGTCGCAAACTCTTAATGTGCACTCACCTATAAGAAATAGTAAATTAGGATATGGTTTTTCTATTGTTAATGATGAAATTGGAGATGGCGTAGTACAGGAAACTTATTTTGATGCTGTTTTATCCTATACAATAGACGTATCCTTGGAGGGAAAATTATCTTTTGGTTTAAAAGCAGGAGGTAATATGCTTAATTTAGATTTTAATGGTCTACGTAATTTTGATGATGATGTAGTACGAACAGATAATATAGAAAATAGATTTTCTCCAAACTTTGGATTAGGAATATATTATCATACCGATAGGTTTTACGCAGGTTTATCTGCTCCTAATTTATTACAGACAGAGCATTTTGATAATTCTCAAACGGAAGCAAATTCAGTGCAGTTTGTATCTAAAGAAAGAATAAATTTTTATTTTATTACGGGCTATGTTTTTGATTTAAATGGAGATTTTAAATTTAAACCAGCATTGTTGACCAAAGTTGTGGGTGGAGCTCCGTTGCAAGTAGATTTTTCTGCGAATTTTATGTATAACGATCGTTTTACTTTTGGAGCAGCATATAGATGGGATGCAGCAGTAAGTGGTATGGTAGGGTTTCAATTATCAGATCAATTTATGTTAGGTCTTGCTTACGACAGAGAAACAACAGATTTAGGAGGAACACAATTTAATGATGGTTCTTTTGAGGTGTTTTTACGTTATGAGTTAGTTAAATCATTTAGAAGATTAGTTTCACCTAGATTCTTTTAAAATATAAAAAATGAAAAAAAGTATACAAATACTCATTTTTGTCTTTTCATCTCTAATTGCAGTAAATTCTATTTCGCAAGAAAAAAGAGTTATAAAAGCAGATAGTGAATATGAAGAATATTCGTTTAGCCCAGCTATAGATATTTATAAAAAAGTATTAGATAAAGGATATGTTTCTGCAGATTTGCTAAAAAATTTGGGAAACTCATACTATTTTAATGCAAATTATAAACAAGCTTCAGATATATATAAGAGATTAATAGACGATTACGGTAAAGATGTTGGTCCAGAATATTTTTTTAGATATGCACAAACTTTAAAATCATTAGGAGATTATGAGGGGTCTAATGCAGTAATGGATAAATTCTCGGAAATAACAGATAATGATGCTAGAGCAAATGGTTTTAAGGAAGAAAAAAATTATTTAAAAGAAATTAAAAAGAACTCTGGTAGGTATACTATAAAACCTTTTGAATACAATACTTCATATACAGAATTTGCTCCATCTTTTTATAAAGAGGGGTTAATATTTTCTTCGGATAGAGATACAGGAAATTTAGCAAGGTATAGGCATACATGGAACTCTAAGGATTTTCTAGATTTGTATGATACAAATGATTCTTCTGTTGTTAAATTAGGGAAAGAAGTAAATACGCGTTTACATGAATCTACATCTGCAATTACTAAAGACGGAAGTACACTTTATTTCACAAGAAATAATTTTAAAAATGGTAAATATATAAAAGACGATAAAGGAGTTATTCGACTTAAAATATTTAAAGCAACATATATAGATAGTACCAGTGTTTGGTCTAATATAGAAGAGTTGCCTATTAATAGTGATTCTTATTCTGTAGCCCACCCAGCTTTGAGTAATGATGAAAGTACTTTGTATTTTGCATCAGATATGCCAGGAACATTTGGTGCATCAGATATATATAGAGTTCGTATAAATGAAGATGGAACTCTTGGTAGCCCTGAAAATTTAGGGAGTAATATAAATACAGAGGCTAGAGAAACATTTCCTTTTATAACTACTGAGGATGTTTTATACATGTCATCAGACGGGCACCCAGGACTAGGAGGATTAGATGTTTTTGCAACTAATGTTTCGGACGGAAAACTAAATGGTTCTGTGGTTAATGTAGGGGAACCTGTTAATAGTAAAATGGATGATTTTACTTTTATTTTTAATTCGGATACAAAAGAAGGTTATTTTGCATCTAATAGAGAAGAAGGGAAAGGAGCAGATGATATATATAGTTTTATAGAGAATGAACCTTTACTTTTGGATTGCCATCAGGCAGTAACTGGAACAGTAAGAGATAAAATTTCTAACGAGGTACTGGCAGGTGCAGCTATAAAAATCATTGACGAAAATAATACAGAAATATCTTCTGCTATAACAGATTCTAACGGTACATATTCTATAGACTTAGATTGCAATCAAGGTAATTTTGTTAGAGCAATAATGGAAGGTTATGTGCCTGCAGAGGAATATTTAGGGAAATCTGATGGTAAAGCTAAAATTATTGATTTTTATTTAGAAAGAGATAAGGTTTCTGGAGGATATGGAGATGATTTAGCTAAATTATTGCAGCTAAGTACTATATATTTTAACTTTGATAAATATGACATTCGTAAAGACTCAGAAATTGAAGTGCAAAAAGTAATTGCCGCAATGGAGAAATATCCTAGCCTTAAAATAAAAGTTAACTCGCATACAGATAGTAGAGGTAAAGATTCTTATAACCTATGGTTATCAAAAAAGAGAGCACAGGCAACTGTAGATTACATGATATCTAAAGGAATATCTAAAGATAGACTAGAAGGAGAAGGATACGGTGAAACCAAACTTATAAACAATTGTGCTAATGGTATTCGTTGCAAAGGAAAGGACCATGAGCTTAATCGTAGGTCGGAGTTTATTATTTTAAAATAGTGTAAATTTAATATTTTAAATAGATTTCCAAAAAGGTTGTCTAAAAAGACTAGTTTTTTAGTATTAGTTTTAATATGTAAGATGCATATTGTAGTTATTCATGAGGCAAAAAGTATTTCTTTGACCTCCATCGTTAACGCAATTCATGTAGTAATAGGGCGTTTTCACAACATTTTTTAGATTAGATATTAGCTTTCATATACATTTGATATGAGATTAAATCTAAAAATCTATCCAAATAGGTTTTTCATTGCGTAATTTGAAGAATGATGAAAACAGTTAGTAAAAGTATTTATATTATTTTATTATTGTGTATTTGTTATGCTAGTGAGGTAAACGGACAGTGTGGTTATGGGTGGAATGATTCAGGTATAACTCCAGTAAACCCTACAGCAGCATCTCAGTTTACTCCTAGTATAAAAGCAGGACAATATTTTTTAATGAATGTTGTTAATGGAGGGGATTATACTCTTAGTACATGTGGACTAGCATCTTGGGATACTCAAATTTCTGTTTATAATGAATCTACAGCTGCTTTCATTTCATATAATGATGATTTTTGTGGTACTAGCTCAGAAACTACTTTTATGGCAACATTTACAGGTCAAGTAAGAGTAATTGTAACTAGGTTTAACTGTAATCCTCATAATGGACGGTCAACACAAGTAGAATATTATGGTGGTATCTCTCAGCCAGAATTACTTGTAAACGATGTTCTAGTGGATGAAGATGCTGGTACAGCAATTTTTACGGCAACTCATAACGGTTTGGATACCTCAGGGAGTTTTTCTGCTAATTATTCAATAGTAGCTGGGTCTGCAACTCAAGGTACAGATTATACAACAAGTTCAGGTTTGTACACAGGTACTTTAAATTTTAATGGTACAGCAGGTGATACTGATCAAATAACAGTTAATATTACAGATGATTTTGATGTAGAACCAAATGAGACCTATACGATTCAATTTACTTCTGTAACAGACACCTCGGTTGACATAACAGATACAGCAACAGGAACTATTATTAATGATGATGCGGCTGCTGTAATTCAAGTGTCAAATATTTCTGTTCAAGAAGATGCTGGGACAGCAACATTTACGGTTAATCATGCAGGTGGATCACGACCTGGAGCTTTTACTGTTGATTATTTGATAACTGCAGGAACAGCAACAGAAGGAATAGATTATACCACAGGCTCAGGCTTATATACGGGAACATTAAATTTTAATGGTACTGCAGGTGATACCGATCAAATAACAGTTTTAATTACCGATGATAGTTTCTATGAGTCATCAGAAACCTATACCATAAGTTTTACATCGGTAACCGATAGTTCTGTTGATATAACAGATACGGCAACAGGAACAATTAATGATAATGAAGTAGTTTTAACAGAAGTTCCTCTTACACTATTTAATGAGTTTAATGGGTATTATGATTATTCTGTAACAGGAGGTTCTCTTAGAGATGCAAATAATCCTACATATTGCTCTATAAAAACAACTTCAACCGTTAATGGTTTAACAAGCGTTATTCCACCTACAGGTGTAATAACTAAAGCATTTTTATTATGGTCACATTCTAATCAAGTACCAGATACGGAAGTAACTTTTGAAGGTCAGGCAGTGAATGCCGACTTTGTTTATGGAGCTTCAATGAGTGGTGGGAGACTTTTTTATGGAATGATGAGTGATGTTACATCAATAATTGAAGGAATAGTAGACCCAACGACTAATGTATACGATTTTACGGATTTAGATGTTGATAATACAAATGTTTTTGCAAATTATTGTAGTACAGGAACTGTATTAGGAGGATGGTCTTTGTTAGTTTTTTATGAAGAAGATACTTTGCCAGCTGTGTCTATAAATATGTATCATGGTTTTAAAGGAGAAAGTAATACATCGCAATCTTATACTTTAGACGGGTTTTATGCTATTGGATCTACAGATGCAAAAACAACAGTTCTATCTTGGGAAGGAGACAGTACTTTAGATGGTAGTAGCTCTGGTACAACAAATCCAAATGGAGAAGCACTAACCGTTACGGATCAAGGTGGAACAACGACAATACTCTCTGGCGATGGCGGACAAACAGGTAATAATGCTTACAATTCAACAATTTTTAATAACACACCATCGGGTATAATTAATTATAATGATTCCTACGGCTTAGATTTAGATACATTTGATATTTCATCCTATATCTCAGCTGCAGATTCACAAATTACGGTAGATGTTCATACCGGACAAGATTTTGTTATAGCCAACATGGTTTTAGTTAAGGTTCCTAGTAATTTAATTGTAGGAAATATATTTGAAGATATTAATTATGGAGGTGGTTCAGGTAGAGATATGACCATTGCAAATGGAATAGGAGTAAATAATGCCAGAGTAGAATTGTATGATAACGCTGGTGTATTTCAAGAGTTTACGCTTAGCGATTCCACCGGAGAATATTCTATGGGTGGTATGGAAAATGGGAGTTACAGTGTAAGAGTGGTAAATAATACGGTTAATTCTAGTAGAATAGGCGGGGTCAGTTGTACCACTTGTTTACCTGTACAAACATATAGAGAAAATTATGTTGCTGGTGTTGGTTTTAGTGGTGTTATTAATGAAGTTGGAGGGGCTAATCCGTCTGGTGAAGATGTGGCTGCAGGAATATTAACAAATGCCCAAACAGTTTCAACGGTTTCTATTGCTAGTGAAGGCGTTATTGGATTGGATTTTGGCTTTAACTTTAATACTATTGTCAATACCAATGAAGATGGGCAAGGATCTTTAGAGCAATTTATAGTTAATGCTAATAATTTAGACGAAACAGGTTTAAATATTGAAGCCAATAGTATTTTTGACCCGCTTGTAGGAGAGGATACTTCTATTTTTATGATACCACCTACTAGTGATAGTATGGGACGTACCGCGGATACAGGTTATGCAAGTGGCTATTTTAATATTTTAGTCTCCGATGGTAATCCTTTAACTACTATTCTTGGGGATAATACGATTATAGACGGAAGAACACAGACAGCGTATTCTGGAAATTCAAATTCGGGGACTGTAGGTTCTGGGGGAAGTTTAGTAGGTAGATCAGGGATAACTCTTCCGGATTTTAATCGACCAGAAATACAAGTGCATAAGAATAATGGCGATGTTTTAAATACACAAGGTACTAATGTCGTTATACGTAATATATCAGTATATGCAGGAAATAATGCGGGCATTCGAATTCAAAATGGAAACACTAGTGTTTTAGAATCTTTATTGGGAGTTAATGCGATAGGAAATAATGCGGGTAATATAGATTATGGTATAGAAATTATAGGAGGCGTTGCTATAGTAAATGGGAATTATATAGCTACTAATGTAGACGCGGGAGTGTTTATAAATGGAGGGACCTCAGTAACCATTCAAAATAACCATATAACCTCTAATGGTAATGGCGTATGTGATGATAATATTACAATTAGTAGTGGTTCGGGAATAGTCATTGAGCAAAATCTTATTGATAGTGCTGCTAGTTTGGGAATAGATGGCGATGGAAGTGCAGGAAGTATTTCGATAATAGAAAACACCATAACAACTTCAGGACAAAACGGAGGAATTTGTATGGCTAATGTAGAGAATGCAGGGATATTACTAGATGGTAGTAATTCTTTGGTTTCTAACAACATAATTTTCAGTAATGGAGGTTCAGGTATTGTATTATCAGGAGGGAATACTTCAGGAAATTTAATTACACAAAATTCTTTTTACGCAAACGGAACAGCGGGAGCTGCACTTGGAATCGATTTAGATGCATCAAATTTTGTGGGAGATGGCGTAACGTTAAATGAATTGAATGATGTTGATAATGGGCCAAATGGACTTATAAACTTCCCTTTACTGTCTAATATTTTTCTTTCAGGATCTCAAATAATAATATCAGGGTGGTCTGCACCTGGAACTACCATAGAATTTTTTGTAACAGATGTAAGTGAAGGTACTGCTAGTGCAGGAGATAACCAATTGGGTCAATCGGTAGACTATGGAGAAGGGCAAATATACTTAGGTAGTTTTATAGAGGGTAGCAGTGCAGATTTAGACAATGGAACATCACTTTATACGGATAATGATGGCAATACAGATAATACAAATGAATTTAAGTTTCAAATGACTGTCCCTCCTAGTGTAGGTATTGGTAGTTTAATAACCGCAACCGCAACATTAAGTAATTCTACTTCTGAATTTTCTCCCTTTAGCACAGTAAAAAGTTATTCTGTTATTACTAATAGAAGAATAACTTATAGAGTTAAAAAAGAATAAAAATATTTTTGTAATACTTGGATTACAAATGTATTTTTTGTAGATTTTTTTTTAATTTATCTAACCTCTAAATTTTAGATATATACCATGTTTATTAGTGCCTACACAACATTAATTGTTGTTAGTAAGCGTATGCATTTATTTTTGTTATAGTTCCCGCTAAATCTATAATGAATACTTTACCATGCTTAAAAGCACATTATATAATTCTAGAAAGAACATATACCTACTTACATGTATTCTATCTATTTGTTTTATAAAAAACACTAACGCCCAAACCACTTTCATAGAGAGTGCAGCATCTTACGGTTTAAATTTAGGCGGAAATAAAGATGGAGGACATGCTTGGTCCGATTTTGATGGCGATGGGGATATAGATGTTCTTGTTCTTCAGAATAGTACCTCTCTGCGAAATTACCTTATGCGTAATAATGGAGATGGTACATTTACCAATGTACAGACTACATTAGCGCCAGGAATGATAGCAGGTGATAGAGCAGAAAGGCAAGCAGCATGGGGTGATTTAAATGGAGATGGAAAGCCAGATTTTATGATGACTAGTTCAGGTACGAATACATCAGTAGTGGCAATTCAGATATTTATACAGAATGCAAATGGAACCTTTGGAGATGGAGCAGGAGGCACAACTCCAATAACGGTTGGCGAAAATAATAATGCTACAATAACAATTGGTGCTATAAATTGTGAAGGAGCTGGTTTTTTTGATTTTGAAGGAGATGGCGATTTAGACATCTTTTTTGATAGTCATAATTACGGAATAGAACTTCTAAGAAATAATTATATAAATCATACTACACATACGGTTGTTAATCCCGCAGCTAATGCACTTTTTACACATATTACTACGGGTAATGGTAATGGCGTTGTAAATTTTGGATTGAATCAGTTTGCAACGGATGGTGACTATGGTTCTGCAGCCGATGTTAATGATGACGGTTGGGTAGATATTTTTATGCGTAAACGTAATGAAAATGATTTTTTCTTAAATCAAGGAGGTACTTTTACTAGTGGCTCAGACTTAGCCCAAGCAGCAAATAACAATAAAGGAGCTAACGGGCTATGGGATTTAGATAACGATGGCGATTTAGATGCTGTATGGACAGAAAACGGACTTACGCAAATATTTAGAAATGATGGACCAGGTGTTTGGACTCCTTTAGGAGCTACAACTTTTCCAGGTTTACCACAACCAAGTAATTTAGATAGCGGTACTTCATCTAATGGTATAGATGCGGTTACTGGAGGAGATATAGATAATGATGGAGATATAGATATTTTATTCGTGGGTGATGCTCCTGGTAATGGAGCTAATAATAGAAGTTACCTATTTATAAATCAATTAAATAGTCCAACACCAGCACCAGGAGTAATTGGTAGTGGTACTGCAATGACTTTTAGTTTAGACTCAGAAACTTTTAATACCAGAGATGGAGAAGGAACTACAATGATAGATATTGATGATGATGGCGATTTAGATATTTACATGAATATTAATGGTAGTGCAAATCAACTATTTATAAATGACTTACCAGCAGCAAACAGAAACAATCATTTAATGATTGATGTAACCGAGGATAGAGGCGCTAATGGTTCTACAGGAGGATTGCCAGAGAGGGTGGCTCTTGGTACTAATGTTTTAATTAGAGACTGCGCAGGTAATATCATTAGTGGTTTACGACAAGTAAATGGTGTTTATGGGCATGGAACACAAAGTCCAGAAGAAGTTCATTTTGGGCTTCCTTTAGGAGAAAATGAAACCTATATTATAGAAGTAAGGTATCCAAATTTTTATGATGCTTCAGATCCAAATGGGTACTCAAGATTAATATCCACCATAATAGCACAACCAAGTACAATACCCGGAACAAATCACTACGATTTATCTACAACAGATGCAGAAATTGTAGAAAATATAAATCCGCCAAATGCAGAAGACGATATCGTTGTTGTTCCCCAAGGAAACACCGTTTCTATTCAAATTAATTTATTTGATAATGATACAGAACCCGACGGTGAAAATTTCTTTATTGATAGTGTTGTACAACCTGCTATTGGTAGTGTGGTAATTGATGATGCAGATTTAGGTTTGGTTACCTATACCTATAGTTCAGGAACCTTTTTTACAGGTACAAGTTTTGAGTATACAATAACAGATTCTACGGTATCTATATGTCCGGCATTAGGGAAAAGTGATACTGCAAAGGTATATATAGAAGAGCCCTGTAGAGACCCTACAGGTACAGATACCGATGGAGATGGAATTAATGATGTATGTGATGTAGATGATGATAATGATGGTATTTTAGATGTAGTAGAAAATCCAAGAACTGTTTTATGGGTAACTCAGAATTCTCCAAATACAGAAGAACAAAATACAATTGATAAATTAATAGCCTTAGGCTATAACGTTACTGTAGTAGATGATAATGTGGGCGGAAATGCTAATGATTATGCAGTAACTTTCTTATTTGAACGAGTAAACAGTGGAACAGCCTATGCTAATGTGGCAAATTTAACTACCACGAATAATGGAGTTATTACCAGTGAAAATGCACTTTATGATGAAATAATTGGAACAACAGGTGCTACAGGGAATACAGCTACAAACTTTATAAATATTATAAATAATACACATCCAATTACATCAGGATTATCTAATGGTAATTACGATGTAGGTGATGCTGATTTTTATGTAAACGGAGTAGTTTCAGGAACAGAATTAGGAAGACACCCTAATGGACAAAAAGATTTTGCGGTATGGGAACCTGGTGACGAACTAGACTCAGGTATAGCACCAGGAAGACGAACCATAATACCACTTACTACAGGGTTTAATACTGCAGGAGAAGATTTATTGGTAAATGCTATTATTTGGACTTCTCAAATAGATACAGATAAAGATGGTACACCTAATTATTTAGACTTAGACAGTGATGGTGATGGTTGTACAGATGCAGATGAAGCATACTTTAGTCTTATAACTAATGCGGATACAGATGATAATGGAACCTATGGTTCTGGAACTCCAACCGTAAACTCCAACGGCCAAGTAACAGCAGCTGCTTATAATGCAACAAATATATATTACCTGGATAGTACTGTAAATACATGTGAGGATACAGATAATGATGGTGTTCCAGATGATATAGATTTAGATAATGATAATGATGGAATTTTAGATACTAATGAAGGGTGTTTAACCGAGTCAGTTGATTTTTCAATTAATAGAAGTGATGTTTCTCTTTCATTGGATAACGGTTTAGATGGTATTGTTATAGATATTACAAGTATTGATAACAGTTTTAATTTTAATATCAACGGTGTTCAGTTAACCACAGGAGAAATAGAATTTCACAGACCAATTAGAACTGTTGAATTTGCAGATGGCACATATTACGGAGGTGGTGGAGTGTCTAATATATGGTCAATTGCATGGAATAACCCTACAAATCCAGACACACCCTTAATACGTCTTATAGTTAAAAAGAACAGAACTGTTGAGTTATATGGATCTAAAACATGGAATGGCCCATTAGAACCTATGGTTTTTGTAAATGGATTAACGGTAAATCCTTTTTTATGGAATGCTGTTACCAATAATTTTATATTAGATCAAATTGAAAACGGAAATACTGTTATGACGGGAAGGTTATCCAGTCTTGTTCAAAATTGTTTAGTAGATACTGATAATGATGGTATTACTAATGACTTAGATTTAGATAGTGATGGCGATGGAATTCCAGATAACGTAGAAGCGCAAACCACTTTGGGATATACGCCACCCAATAACGATTCTTCAGCAACATATGCAACCAATAACGGAGTTAATTCTGCTTACTTAGGAGGATTAACCCCAACTAATACAGATGGAGCAGACGAACCAGATTACTTAGATTTAGATAGTGATAACGAAGGTCATGGAGATACTACAGAAGCAGGGATAGCCTTAGCAGGAGAAGATACAGATAATGATGGTCTAGATGATGGAATAGATACCGATGTAACAGGGTATAATGATCCAGGAGGAACCATAGATAATCCAATAACCCCATCATTTACTTTACTAGATTCTGATAATGATGCAGGCACAGGAGGCGATGTAGATTTTAGAGATGCTTTAGATGACAGACCAGATAATGATAATGATACTATTGTAGATGCGCTAGATTTTGATGATGATAATGATGGAATTTTAGATACAGATGAAGGTTGCGGCAACCTAATAATTAATCCATCCTTTGAGCAACAAGATTTTACAGATGCTGCTATTTTCCCGGGAGGATTTACAGATGCTTCAGGAACTTTTATAGGCGCAACATACAATGCCAATACTTTAGCAGGTTGGACATATACGCAAAACCTTGATGGTTGGGTAGGTGGAGAAAGTCCTGCATGGTCATCTAATACTTTTGCAGAAGAATACCATGGTACGCAGTACTTAGACGTTATGGGAAATAATAATGTTACCAGCGGTATAAATAATATTTTATCCCAAGTAATAAATACTACTGTTGGGAATACGTACAAGTTTTCTTTCTTTTGGGGAGAAGATGTAGGTCATGCCACTGGAGCTCAAGTAACATTAGATGTAGATGTTATAGATGCTTCAAGTAATTCTCTTATCAATCAAACCTTATTAACAAAAGCAGAAGGCGTTGTTGCAGGAATAATGGGGCCAAAAAAGTGGTTTTATTATGAAAGAACCTTTGTGGCAACAACAGCGCAAACAACTATTTCTTTTGAAGCTACTCCTAGTTATACTGCTGATGGAGCTGCATTAGATTTTGTAACGGTAGAAGATATCACTACTTGTAAAGATACCGATAATGATGGCGTTCCAGATAGTATAGATTTAGATAGTGATAATGATGGTATCTATGATGCTGTAGAAGCAGGTCATAACCAAGACCATACAAACGGAGTAGTTAATGGAGTGGTAGGTATAGATGGGGTGCCAAATGCAGTACAAAGCGAACCAAATAATGAGACTGTAAATTATTCATTAGCAGATTCTGATGGAGATAATAATATAGATGCTATAGAGGTAGATTCGGATAGCGATGGCTGTAATGATGTGCAAGAAGCAGGTTATACGGAAAGCGGAACAGAAATAGGGGAGTTAGAGGGAACTGGATATAATGTTGTAAATGGATTAGTAACTGGTAATTCTGATGGATATACTACTCCAGTTGATATTAATACGAATTTAGTTTTCGATTATAAAGAAGCAGGTACAGCTCCTGTTATTACCACAGAACCTAGTAGTTTAACTATCTGTCCAGGATGTAGTGGCACTATGACCGTCGCTGCAACAAACGGAGATATATTTCAGTGGCAATTATTTAACGGTACAACTTGGGATAATTTACCTAATTCTGGTATACATAGTGGTGTAAATACCAATACCTTATCTATAACAAATCCAACATCTAGTGATAATGGGAATCAGTACAGAGTTTTAGTTTCTAATTCTATGTTTGTCTGTACAATGGATACTTCTATTACTGCAGTTTTAAACCTTAGAGTTGCAACAGTAATTACAAATAGAAGAATAACGCATAGGGTAAGGAAAAACTGATTTGCATAAAAAACTAAACGCTTGAAACTTTTGTTTTTGTTGAGGTTATCGATAAAAGGAATAAAGTTTTTTAAGTGTTTTATTTTACTAAAACCTCACTTTTTAAGAGGTATACAATACTAATGTACACTTACACAACATTTATTTTCCAACGGAGGATGTAAAGTTATTTTTGTAGAGTGTAGTAAGATCATAGTGTAAAAGTTATGGTTTCTTAAAAGAAAGATTACAGGTATATACTTAAAATATATAGAAAAATTATAGTACTAAAATGGCCAAAACTAAAAACCTACAAATGAAAAAGTTTCTATTACCGATGTTGTTATTTATATCGGGAATTGCGTTTTCGCAACAAACAGTTCTTTTAGAGGATCAATGTAATTGCGAAGTGTTAAGTGGTACAGATGTTACAGCTCCAGGTGTTGGTACACCTACAGGTGCAGATTTAGGGGATATTTATGTAAATACAGATACGGGTACAATATATTTCTGGGATGGAAATACTTGGGAGTTAACCTCTACAGATAGTCAGCAATTACAAAATTTTAGTTTTGACTCTGCTACAAATTTATTATCCTTAGATATAGAAAATGGAAATACCGTTTCTGTAAATTTAGAAGATTTAGCAGATCAGAATGCTGCTGAGGTAAATTTAAATAACCCTTTAGATGTAGATGGAGATAGTGTAAATGAGACTACAGTAGAAGAAGCAATAGCAGATTTAGCAGCAAACAATGCATTAGATTTAGATATAGATCCTACTAATGAACTTACAACAAGTAATCTAGGGCCACCAACAGGGCCTCCAGCAAATAATAATCCAGGAGTAACTTATTTAGATACAGCAACCAATGAGTTGTATGTATATGATGGTGCTAAC
>NZ_CANMBB010000009.1 GCF_947495965.1 uncultured Maribacter sp. | reverse complement strand
TGGGAGAGTAGGAAGCCGCCTTCTTCAAAGTCCGATACATTACGTATCGGACTTTTTTTATGCCTAAATGTTTGGAGTATTAAGTGGTAGTAATAATCTAAGATGTTAGTTTTATTGTTATAAGTAGTTTTAAGAGGTATTAATAGTCTAATAAGTACCTAAGTAGTGGTATAATTACGTAATACTATTGTATTTACTTGATATTACGATGTTGGTATAGGTATTAAATGTAGATTGTTCTAATTTGTGTATCTAATATGACGTACTAGAAATGCTATTTAATTTGTTAATATAGTGCATATAAAAAAGGCTGTCTTATTACTAAAACAGCCTTTTGTAGTTGCTATAACTATAGTTTAAATTCCTGGTAAATCTCCAGTCATATTTTTAGATGGTAAATCAGATTTACCCATTAAAAACTTATCTACTTGTCTTGCAGCTTCTCTTCCTTCAGATATTGCCCAAACTATTAAGGATTGTCCTCTGCGCATATCTCCAGCAGAAAATATATTTGGAACATTAGTTTGGTATTTACCGTACTTAGCTTCATAGTTTGAACGAGCATCTTTCTTAATGCCCAATTGTTCTGCTAGATACCCTTCTGGTCCCGTAAATCCAAGTGCAAGTAAAGCTAAGTCACATGGCCATGTTTTTTCAGTTCCAGGAACTTCAATTAATTTTGGACGTTGACCTTGGACCATTTCCCATTCTACATTTACGGTTTTTAAAGCAGTTAATTTCCCCTCTTTATTGGTTATAAATTCCTTAGTATTAATTAACCAGTTACGTTCTACACCTTCTTTATGAGAAGAAGATGTTTTTAATTGTAATGGCCAATAAGGCCAAGGTGTAGTAGGTGAGCGGTGTCCAGGTGGTTTTGGCATAATTTCAAAATTAATTACCGATTTTGCTCCTTGACGATTTGATGTTCCTACACAGTCAGAACCAGTATCTCCACCACCAATTACAATTACATTTTTATCTGTTGCTAGTACTTGGTCTTTTACTTCTTTACCAAAAACAACTTTTGTTTGTTGTGTTAAGAAATCCATTGCTTGTACAACACCGTCCGCATCAATACCTGGTGTTGGTAAAGAACGTCTTTCTGTTGCTCCGCCAGCTAAAACAATAGCGCTAAAAGCTTTTAACTCATCTACAGAAACATTTTTCCCAACATTAGAGTTTACTTTAAAAATAATTCCTTCGGCTTTTAAAATTTCAACTCTACGGTCAATAATACCTTTTTCCATTTTAAAATTAGGTATTCCATAACGTAATAAACCACCAACTTCATCATCTCTTTCATAAACTGTTACTAAATGACCAGCTCTATTTAGTTGTTGTGCAGTAGCTAAACCTGCAGGCCCAGAACCTACAACGGCAACAGTTTTTCCTGTTCTTGTTTTAGGAATTTGAGGTTTTATCCAACCTTCTTTAAAAGCACGTTCAACAATATTTTTTTCAATATTTTCTATAGAAATTGGATCTTCAATAATACCTAAAACACATGCTTGTTCACATGGTGCAGGGCATAAACGACCTGTAAATTCAGGAAAATTATTTGTGGAATGCAAAATTAATGAGGCTTTTTGCCATTCTCCTTGGTGAACCATATGGTTAAAATCTGGAATAAGATTCCCTAATGGACAACCACTATGGCAAAAAGGTATACCACAATCCATACAGCGTGATCCTTGTTCCGTAATTTCTTTATCACTTAAAGGAACTGTAAATTCTTTATAATCTTTAACACGCTTTTCAACAGCAATGTATTGTTCGTCTTTTCTTTCGAATTCTTTGAATCCTGTTGTCTTTCCCATAATTATGCTATTGTTAATTCTTCTACCATTGGTTCTTCATTTGCAATACGCTCCAGAGCTACTTTGTATTCTTTAGGCATTACTTTCACAAATTTAGATATACTATTTTCCCAATCAGCTAAAATTTCTTTACCTCTATTACTATTAGTATTGGCAACATGTTTTTGTATTAAACCTTTTAATTCTTTTTCATCTTCTCCTGATATAGGGTCAAAATCTACAGTTTCTTCGTTGCATAGGCCGTTAGTAAATTTTCCGTTATTGTTTAATACGTAAGCATAACCACCACTCATACCTGCAGCAAAATTACGTCCAGTATCTCCTAAGACAACAATTCTTCCACCAGTCATGTATTCACAACAGTGGTCTCCTACTCCTTCTACTACAGCTGTAGCTCCAGAATTACGAACTGCAAAACGTTCCCCAGCAATACCATTTATGTATGCTTCTCCTTTTACAGCTCCAAATAAACAAACATTACCAACTATTATATTGTGTTCTGCTATGAAGTCTGCTTCAGCAGGTTTTTTAATAATTATTTTACCTCCAGAAAGCCCTTTTCCTAAGTAATCATTAGTGTTACCTTCAACAGTATATGTAATTCCACTTGCTCCAAAAACACCAAAACTTTGACCAGCTGAGCCTTTAAAATTAAGGTTTAAAGTGTCTTCAGGTAATCCTAAGTGGCCATAAATTTTAGATATTTCATTAGAAACTATTGCTCCTAAAGAGCGATCGGTGTTATGTATAGGGTAATTTAAAGTTGTAATCTCTTTTCTGAAAATTGCGGCGTGCGCATCTTTCAGTATTTGAAAATCCATTACATTTTCTAAATTATGATCTTGCTTTTCTGTATTCTTTAAAGTAGAATTATTGTACTCTGCAGGTTGGTATAAAATAGCAGATAAATCTAATCCCTTAGCTTTATAATGCTTTATAGCTTTATTGGTGTCTATTTTTTGGGTTTGACCAATCATTTCGTCTACAGTTCTAAACCCTAAGTCTGCCATGATTTCTCTAAGCTCATTAGCAACATAGTAGAAGAAATTAATTACATGTTCTGGAGTGCCTTTAAAGTTTTTTCTTAAATCTTTATCTTGAGTAGCAATGCCTACAGGGCAGGTGTTTAAATGGCATTTACGCATCATAATACAACCTGAAGCAACTAGAGGTGCAGTTGCAAAACCGAATTCCTCAGCGCCTAACAGTGCTGCAATAGCAACATCACGACCAGTTTTTAATTGCCCGTCACATTCTACAACAATACGAGAACGTAAGTTATTAAGTACTAATGTTTGTTGTGCTTCTGCTAAACCAAGTTCCCAAGGTAAACCTGCATGTTTTAAGGAGGTTAATGGAGATGCTCCAGTACCACCATCATAACCAGAAATTAATACTACATCTGCTTTTGCTTTAGATACACCAGCAGCAATAGTACCAACACCTACTTCGGATACTAATTTTACATTTATTCTAGCTTCTCTATTAGCATTTTTTAAATCGTAAATTAATTGTGCTAAATCCTCAATAGAATATATATCATGATGCGGAGGAGGAGATATTAATCCTACAAATGGAGTAGAATTACGAGTTTCTGCAATCCAAGGTAAAACTTTATGCCCTGGCAATTGCCCACCTTCTCCAGGTTTAGCACCTTGAGCCATTTTTATTTGTATTTCTTTTGCAGAACTTAGGTAATGAGAAGTTACTCCAAAACGCCCTGATGCAACTTGTTTAATTGCAGAGTTTCTATTATCTCCATTGGCATCTGGTTGAAAACGTCTTCTGTCTTCACCACCTTCACCAGAGTTAGATTTTCCACCTAAACGGTTCATTGCAATAGCTAAATTTTCATGAGCTTCACGAGAAATAGAGCCGTAAGACATTGCTCCCGTTTTAAAACGTTTTACAATATCTGTCCATGGTTCTACTTCATCAAGGGGAATAGGGTCTAAGTTGTTAAACTCAAATAATCCACGAATAGTTAAAAGATTTTTAGACTGTTCGTTAATAGCATTTTTGTATGTATCGTAAGATTTTTGATCATTTAAACGTACAGCTTGCTGTAATTTAGCAACTGTTGTTGGGTTAAATAAATGGCGTTCTCCATTACGTCTCCATCTATATTCTCCACCAATGTTTAGTCCAAGACGCTTATCAATATACGTGTCTGGGTAAGCATATTTATACCTTTTTGTAATTTCTTTTTCAATTTCATAAAGGCCTATACCTTCAATTCTAGAAGCAGTATAAGGGAAGTATTTATTTACAAAATTTGAATTGAAACCAACTATTTCAAATATTTGAGAACCTCTATAGGAGTGTAAAGTAGAGATTCCAATTTTATTCATCACTTTTAGTATTCCCTTACCAATAGCTTTATTAAAGTTATCTACAGCTTTTTGCTCATCTAACTTTATAAACCCTTCTTTTACTTGCTCTCTAATAATTTCATTAACCATGTACGGGTTAATAGCAGAAGCTCCGTAACCAAATAGAGTAGCAAAATGATGCGGTTCTCTTGGTTCTGCAGATTCTATTACAATATCAAAATAAGAACGCTTACGTAAACGATTCATTTGGTGATGCACAAAAGAACATGCTAGTAAAGCAGGAATAGGTGCTAGACCTTCTTTTGCTCCTCTATCGGATAATATTATGATATTAGTACCTTTTTCTAAAGACTTTGTTATTTTGATAATGATGTCATCTAGAGCATCCTCTAAACCATTCATTCCTTGGTCTTTAGTATAAAGCATTTCTATAGTGTCTGCTTTAAAACCTTCTACATTAATATTTCTAATTTTTTCTAAATCATTATTAGAAATTACTGGGTTTTGTATTCTTAATTTATGACATTGTTCCGGTGTTATGTCAAAAATATTTTTGTCATGACCTAGAGCTAAACTAATATCGGTAACTACTTCTTCACGAATACCATCTAAAGGCGGATTGGTAACTTGTGCAAATAGTTGTTTAAAGTAGTTTGATATTAATTGCGGGTTGTCAGATAAAACAGCTAATGGGGTATCTATACCCATAGAACCTAATGCTTCTTTACCTGCTTGTGCCATAGGAACAATTACTTCTTGTATATCTTCTATGGTGTAATTGTAAAGGCGTTGTCTTGTTTTTAGGTCTAATGTTTCAATAGGACAAACTTCGTTTGTGTTTGGAACATCTTTTAGTTGCATATTGTTCTCTTTCAACCATTTTTTATATGGTCTTTCTGTAACAATTTTATTTTTTATTTCCTCGTCATCAATAATACGTCCATTATTCATGTCTACTAAAAACATTTTTCCTGGCTCTAAACGTCCATGGCTTTCAATGTCTTCAGGGTCTATGTTTACAACACCAACTTCGGATGACATAATAAGTTTTCCGCTTTTTGTGACTGTATATCTAGATGGTCTTAAGCCATTACGGTCTAATAATGCTCCAATATAATCTCCATCTGTAAAAGGAACAGAAGCGGGTCCGTCCCAAGGTTCCATTATGCAGGAATTGTACTCATAAAATGCTTTTCTTTCCTCAGACATTGTAGCATGTTTTTCCCATGCTTCTGGAATAGTCATCATCATAACCTCTGGTAATGAACGTCCTGTTAACGTTAATAGTTCAACAGACATATCCATAGAGGCAGAATCGGATTTGTTTGGTAAAATTATTGGGAAAAGTTTTTCGAACTGATCTCCAAAAATATCCGATTTCATTATTTCTTCGCGTACACGCATTCTAGAAACATTACCTCTTAGGGTGTTTATTTCTCCATTTTGACATAAGAATCTAAATGGTTGTGCCAGTTCCCATGTAGGCATTGTATTCGTAGAAAAACGTTGGTGTACTAAAGCTAATCTTGTAACTAAATCTGGTTGTTGTAAATCTGTATAATATGGTCCAATATCTTCAGGCATTATAATACCCTTATATATTAAGGTAGTATTAGATAAACTTGCAACATAGAAGTAGTTGCCTTGCGAAGTTTTAGAATTACGAATGGTATGTTCCGTAATTTTACGAGCAGCATATAATTTAGCTTTAAAAATATTCTCTTCTAAATCTCCTTGTCCAATAAAAACTTGTTCTATGTTTGGTTCAGATGCTAAGGCAATTTCTCCCAAATTAGAAGAATCTACAGGAACTGTTCTCCATCCTAGAATAGTTAAGCCCTGGTCAGTTATTTCTTTTTCAAATTCTTTTTTACAGAAATTGTATTGGTTTTTAATTTTAGGTAAAAAAACCATACCTACGGCATATTTTCTTTGTTCAGGAATAGTAAATTCACATACCCTTTTAAAGTAATCATGCGGAATATCTATTAGTAAACCAGCTCCATCGCCTGTTTTTCCATCAGAACTAACCCCTCCACGGTGCTCTAGTTTTACTAAAATCTCTAAAGCATCATGTATTATTTGGTTATTCTTTTCCCCATTAAGGTTACAAATAAAACCTGCTCCACAGTTTTCATGTTCAAATTCTGGTAGGTACAACCCTTGTTTTTTCAACTTCATAGATTATGGTATTTCTTCAAAAATATCAATTTATTTATGTTTTATTCAATGATTAAGAATAAATGACATAATAAATTCAATGATTAGGATAAAATGATAAAAATTGCCTAATAATGGATTTTTAAAAGGTTAAAATTATCATAATGATAAAAGTAGTGCATTATAGATAGTTCTGAAAGGTTTTTAGGGGGGTAGTTTTAAGTATGTCTTGTTTTGTAACAAATAACCCCAAATATATTAATGCAGTAACAAGCTTTGTAGTAAAAATAAAACAACCTTACCCATGAGATAATAGGGTAAGGTTGTAAATAACGTTTTTAAAAAAGAGGTTAGTCTCTTAGAATGCTTCTAGAAATTACTATTTTTTGAATTTCTGAAGTGCCTTCATAGATTTGCGTAATTTTAGCATCACGCATTAATCTTTCTACATGGTAATCTTTAACAAAACCATTTCCGCCATGTATTTGTACGGCTTCTACAGTAGTATCCATGGCAACTTGCGATGCGTAGAGTTTAGCCATTGCCCCAGATAAGTCAAAATTATGCCCTTGGTCTTTGTCCCATGCGGCTTTATATACTAGGTGCCTTGCAGCTTCTATTTGAGTATGCATGTCTGCCAATTTAAAAGCAATTGCTTGGTGATTAGAAATTTCTGTCCCAAATGCTTTACGTTGTTTGGAGTATTTTTTTGCTAATTCATACGCACCTGCCGCTATACCTAAAGCTTGTGCAGCAATACCAATTCTTCCTCCGGATAACGTTTTCATAGCAAATTTAAAACCAAAGCCATCTTCACCAATTCTATTTTCTTTAGGAACTTTTACATCGTTAAAAATTAAAGAATGTGTATCACTACCACGAATTCCTAGTTTATTTTCTTTAGGGCCAATTTCAAAACCTTTAGCTCCTTTTTCTACTATTATTGCATTAATGCCTTTGTGTCCTCTTTCTTTATCTGTTTGTGCTATAACAATATATATGCTTGCAGTACTACCATTAGTAATCCAGTTTTTAGTACCATTAATTACATAGTGATCCCCTTTATCTATAGCTGTTGTTTTTTGAGAGGTGGCATCACTACCAGCTTCGGGTTCAGATAAACAAAAAGCACCTATAATTTCTCCAGTGGCTAATTTGGTTAAATATTTTTCTTTTTGTTCCTCTGTTCCATAAGCTTCAATACCATAACAGACTAAAGAGTTATTTACAGAAACGACAACAGAAGATGAAGCATCTACCTTAGATAATTCTTCCATAACAATGGCATAAGAAACAGTATCTAAACCGCTACCACCATATTTAGGATTTACCATCATTCCCAGAAAACCAAGCTCTCCCATTTTTTTAACTTGTTCGGCGGGAAATTTTTGAGCATCGTCTCTTTCTATTACTCCTGGAAGCAGTTCGGTTTGCGCGAAATCTCTTGCTGCCTGTTGTATTAATTTTTGCTCTTCTGTTAAAGTAAAGTCCATATGTTTGAAATTATGATAAAATGATGATGCTAATATAAGGTTATAATGCGAATATCGTATTATTCAAATCTTTGTTTTTTGTTAAATAATGTCAAAGTAATTTAACAAAATGATTTCATTTTTTTATATTTGCATCACTACATTACATAGAATTGATGTTTAATTATTAGTTATGAGACAGCAGTAACCCCGAAAGGGGAGTTATATTTATTTTTTTCGGAGAGTACATAAAACAAGTATTGCAAACTAATAATATCATAAAAAATCAATTCTTATGAAAGAATTACTATATACATACGAGAATAAACAAGCAGAAATAGTTTTTAATTGGAAAGACTCTGAGACAGAGGCCGAGGGTTGGACTGTAATTAACTCATTACGTGGTGGTGCCGCCGGAGGAGGAACCAGAATGCGAAAAGGGTTAGATGTTAATGAGGTTTTGTCTTTGGCAAAAACTATGGAAGTAAAGTTTACGGTATCTGGGCCTGCTATTGGCGGTGCTAAATCTGGGATTAATTTTGATCCCAATGACCCTAGGAAAAAAGGAGTTTTAAAGCGTTGGTATAACGCTGTTGCGCCATTATTAAAAAGTTATTATGGAACTGGAGGGGATTTAAACGTAGATGAAATTCATGAAGTAATTCCTATTACGGAAGATGCTGGAGTTTGGCACCCGCAAGAAGGTGTTTTTAATGGGCATTTTAAACCCTCAGAGGCAGATAAAATAAATAGAATAGGGCAACTTAGATTAGGAGTTATAAAAGCTATAGAAAACGCTAATTATTCTCCAGAAGTTTCTAGGAAGTATACCGTTGCCGATATGATTACTGGGTATGGTGTTGCAGAGGCAGTAAAGCATTATTATACTATTTACGGAGGAGATGTAAAAGGAAAAAGAGCTGTGGTTCAAGGTTTTGGGAATGTGGGAAGTGCTGCGGCATATTATTTGGCATTAATGGGTGCTACCATAGTGGGTATTATAGATCGTGATGGGGGAATTATTAAAGAAGAAGGTTTTTCATTTGATGAGATTAAAGGTCTTTTCTTAAGTAAAAACGGAAATACTTTAGTTGCTCCCAAAGCAGACTTTATTCCTTTTGAGGAAATCAATGAACGTATCTGGACCTTAGCTACAGAGATTTTTGTGCCGTGTGCAGCATCTAGATTAATTACAAAGGAACAAATATCTAAAATGATAGATACTGGCTTAGAGGTTATATCTTGTGGGGCTAATGTTCCTTTTGCCGATAAGGAAATATTTTTTGGACCTATAATGGAATATACCGATGGTAAAGTAAGTTTAATTCCCGATTTTATTTCTAACTGCGGAATGGCAAGGGTGTTTGCATATTTTATGGAAAAAAGAGTTGGTATAGATGATGAGTTGATTTTTACAGATACTTCAAATACAATTAAGGAAGCATTGTTAAAAATATACAAACAAAATTCTTCTACATTAAATATTAGTAAAACAGGATTTGAAATTGCATTGAAGCAATTGGTGTAGTCAATTTAAAAAAATATTAAAAGGGTATATCTTTTTATATGTACCCTTTTTTTTGATAAAAAATTAATATAGAGTTACTATTTTCTATTACAACTTATGCAGTTAAGAGTACAATTTTGAATATCTTTAGCCAAAATTCTTTTAGATTGGAAAGAAGAGTTTTTTAAATATTTTTTTAACAACCAATTTTAATTAAAAATTATCTAGAATGGAATCAGCAATTATTCTTGTATTTGTGTTAGGATATCTAGCAATAACATTAGAACACAATTTAAAAATTGACAAACTAATACCAGCTTTGGTAATGATGGCTGTATGTTGGGCATTAATAGCTTTGGGTATTGATGGTTTTGGTACTTGGTTTGATTCTAGTGCACATGCCCTTGTGGATAATTTTGGAGGCATGGAACACGAAAGTAAGCTTCATTTAATGGAGGAGACTTTATTACATCATCTTGGGAAAACATCAGAAATATTAGTTTTCTTACTTGGAGCTATGACCATAGTGGAAATTATAGATTATTTTGATGGTTTTGCAACAATAAAAAGTTTTATAAAAACAAAAAGTAAGAGTAAAATCTTATGGATATTTTGCTTCTTAGCATTTATTTTATCTGCTATTATAGATAATTTAACGGCAACTATTGTTTTAATATCTATTTTACAAAAAATAGTTAAAGAAAGAGATGTAAGAATATGGTATGCAGGTCTTATAATTATTGCTGCTAATGCTGGTGGTGCTTGGTCTCCAATTGGAGATGTAACTACAACTATGTTGTGGATTGGAAATAAAGTATCCACAGGAAAATTAGTGAGTTTTCTTCTTTTGCCTTCTCTTGTTTGTATGTTGGTTCCAGCATTTATTGCTTCTTTTTTACCAGCGTTTAAAGGAGATTTAAATGTTTCTGAAGAGGAAGATAAAGCGCCAGGAAAATTTAGCGCAAGAATGCTATATCTAGGTTTGGGAGCTATTGTTTTTGTTCCAATATTTAAAACAGTAACTCATTTACCTCCATATGTTGGAATGATGCTTTCTTTAGGTGTGGTTGCAACTTTTGCAGAAATTTATAGTAACAGTAAATTTAATATAACTAGTTTAGATGACACTGGCGGTGAACATATGGCAGCTCATCATAGCCCAGTTCATTCTTCATTATCTAAAATTGAAATGCCAAGTATCCTGTTCTTTTTAGGAATATTAATGGCAGTTGCTGCATTAGAATCTTTAGGCCAGTTATTTGGTTTTGCTAGCTGGTTACAAGAGTCTACACCAATGTTAGGAACAGAGTTAGCAGGTACACGTGTTTCAGATTTAGTTGTATTACTATTAGGAGTTGGTTCTGCTGTAATAGATAATGTCCCGTTAGTTGCTGCTAGTTTAGGAATGTTTTCAGAAAGTTTAGATAATCAATTGTGGCACTTTATTGCTTATGCTGCTGGTACAGGGGGTAGTATGTTAATAATAGGTTCTGCAGCTGGCGTTGTAGCAATGGGAATGGAGAAAATAGATTTCTTTTGGTACCTAAAGAAAATTGCTTGGTTAGCTTTCGTAGGGTTTTTATCTGGTGCAATAGTATTTATTATATTAAGACAATTTATATAAGCCGCATAATTTAATAGATAAATTACCGTTATAAAGGCAACTCCTATAAGAGAAATTATATGTTATTATTTCAAGATTTAGCGCAAGATTCTGCCGCTGGAGATGTACTCTCCGAAGAGAAAACATTATCTGTAATAGATTTAATTTTTAATGGTGGTACAGGTAGTGTAATAATTATATCTGTATTGTTTATTATGCTTGCAGTTGCTTTATATATTTATTTTGAAAGATTGTTGGCAGTAAATGCAGCTTCTAAAATAGATAAAAATTTCATGAACCAAATTCGTGATTATGTAACAAATGGTAAGCTAGAAGCTGCTAAATTATTATGTGCGCAAACAGATTCTCCGGTAGCAAGATTAACAGAAAAAGGGGTTTCTAGAATAGGAAAACCTTTAGATGATATTAATACCGCAATTGAAAATGCAGGTACATTAGAAGTATATAAGTTAGAAAAGAATGTAAGTGTTTTGGCTACAGTTGCTGGAGCTGCACCTATGATTGGTTTCTTAGGTACTGTTATTGGTATGATTTTGGCTTTCCATGAAATGGCAAGTAGTGGAGGGCAAGCAGAGATGGGATCTTTAGCATCTGGTATTTATACCGCTATGACAACCACTGTAGCAGGTCTTATTGTTGGTATTATTGCTTATATGGGTTATAACCATTTAGTGAATAGAACAGATAAAGTAGTACATAAGATGGAGGCTAATGCTGTAGAGTTCTTAGATTTATTAAATGAACCTCTATAGGATTTATAAGTATGAAATTAAAAGGAAGAAATAAAGTAAGTCCAGACTTTAGCATGTCCTCAATGACAGATATAGTGTTTCTGTTGTTGATATTTTTTATGCTTACTGCTAACTCGCCTAATGCTTTAGATTTGTTATTACCTAAAGCAAAAGGGAAATCTACTAATACACAGAATGTATCTGTTAGTATAGATAAGAATTTACAATACTACGTTAATAATGAAAGAATTAACGGAGAATACATTGAAATTGAATTAAAAAAGGCACTAGAAGGACAAGAAAAACCCACTATTATTCTTAGAGCAGAAGAAAGTGTTGCTATTAAAGAGGCAGTAAACGTTATGGATATTGCAAATAGAAATAGTTATAAGGTTATTTTGGCGGTGCGACCAAATTAATGGCATTTTTAGACACTAAACACAAGAAAAATTCTTTTACAATAACCACACTTTTGTTAAGTGTGCTATTACTTGTGCTTTTTTATATAGGTCTTACCTATATGGATCCTCCTGAGGAAAACGGAATTTCTGTAAATTTTGGAACTACGAGTTTTGGTAGCGGAAAAGTACAGCCTAAAGAAAAAATTAGGTCAGAACCTTTAGATAGTCCTCCAGAAGAAACTATGCAAGAAGAAGTTGTGGAAGAACAAATTCAAGAGCAGGTTCCTGAGCAGCATATCGCAGAAGAAACTCCAGCAGAAAAAGTATTAACACAAGAGAGTGAAGAGTCTATAAGGATAAAGCAACAGCAACAAGCAAAGAAAAAAGCAGATGATGCTGCAAAAAAAGCTAAAGCAGAAGCAGCAAGAGTTGCTAAAGAAAAACGGGATGCTGAAGAAAAAATAAGAAAGGAAAAAGCGGCAAAGAAAGCAAAGTTAGATGCTATGATGGGTGGTTTAAATAAATCTGACGGCACTGCATCAGGAAGTGAAGGAGATGATAATAGAGCAGGGGATAAAGGGCAACCAGATGGAGATCCTTATGCAACTAGTTATTATGGTAGTCCAGGTTCAGGAACTGGAACTGGCGGTTATGGGTTAAATGGAAGGTCTTTAGTTAATAAAGGTAAAGTTGCACAAGAGTGTAATGAGTCTGGTAGGGTAGTTGTTAAAATTATTGTAGATAGAAACGGTAAGGTTATAAGTGCAACACCCGGTGTTAAAGGCACGACAAACAATAGTGATTGTTTACTAGAGCCGGCAAAAAGAACGGCATTTATGCATAAATGGAATTTAGATTCTAATGCGCCAAGTAAACAAGTTGGCTTTGTTGTTGTTAATTTTAAACTAGGAGAGTGACCTATTTAGAAACACTAGATTGGATGTTTACGCAACTTCCAATGTATCAAGAAAAAGGTAAATCTGCCTTTAATGGAAAGTTAGATAATATTAAGAGTTTAGCGTTCCATTTAAAAAATCCGCATAAAAAATTTAAGAGTATCCATGTAGCTGGGACTAATGGTAAAGGTTCTAGTAGTCATATGTTAGCTTCTGTTCTGCAAGAAGCTGAGTATAAGGTTGGTTTATATACATCGCCACACTTAAAGGACTTTAGAGAGCGTATACGTATTAATGGAGAGCCGGTATCAGAAACGTATGTTGTAAACTTTGTAAAGGAAAATCAATCTTTTTTTGAAGAAAATAAACTTTCTTTTTTTGAGATGACAGTAGGTATGGCTTTTGCTTATTTTGAAAAAGAAAAAGTAGATATAGCTATAGTTGAAGTTGGTTTAGGTGGTAGGTTAGATTCTACGAACATAATTAAGCCAGAAGCTTCTTTGATTACAAATATAGGTTTAGATCATACTGATATGTTAGGAGATACTTTACCAAAAATAGCTTTTGAAAAAGCAGGGATTATAAAAGAGAATATTCCAGTTGTTATTAGTGAATACCAAGAGGAAACAGCTAATGTTTTTAATGATATAGCTAAAAAGAATAATGCAGAAATAATTTTTGCATCTACTTTGGATACTAAAGAATATATAACTGATTTATTAGGATCGTATCAAACAAAAAATATAAAAGGGGTAGTAACTCTTTTAAAGGTTTTAAAGACTTTTAAAGTCACAGAAGAGAATATTGAGCAAGGTTTAAAAAATGTAGTAGGTAATACAGGTTTATTAGGTAGGTGGCAAGTACTAGGCTCTAAACCTTTATTAGTTTGTGATACTGCTCATAACCAAGAGGGATTAAAATTAGTTGTTGATCAGATAAAAAAACAGAATTACACAGATTTACATATTGTTTTAGGTTTTGTAAAAAATAAGAAATTAGAAACGGTATTGCCGTTATTTCCAAAAAATGCAAAATATTATTTTTGTATGCCAAATATTTTTAGAGGATTAAATGAGGGTGATTTAAAAAGTAAAGCGAAACTTTTTGATTTAAACGGGAGTGTATATAACTCAGTCTCAGAAGCTTTAAATACAGCAAAGAAAAATGCAAAAGAATCTGACTTTATTTTTGTTGGAGGGAGTAATTTTGTAGTTGCAGAAATAGTTTAAAATTTTTCTTTTTTTCTTTGGGTAAACCAAAAACTATTATATATTTGCACACCCTTAACAAGGGCTCTTAGCTCAGTTGGTTCAGAGCACCTGCCTTACAAGCAGGGGGTCACTGGTTCGAATCCAGTAGGGCCCACAGTAATTAAAAGCTTCCAATTTTTTTGGAAGCTTTTTTTGTTTTATTAGTGTCCCGTCCTAAAATAAGGGATCAAGGGATCAAGTCAAAAAGTTGTGGGATTTAAGAATTAGGCAAAAATATTAGATAGTCTGAAAAGAAAGAATTCAATGTTTCTAACACCTCTGAATTGTGCCTATAATATTCCCAAACTTGCCTCGATGGGGAAAGTTTGAATATCTTTTTCTGCTGAGTACTCCTTGGTCTTGTCCTTGAGAAATTTAATGCCTAATTAAAAAAGAGATGAGTTTGTTTAATTGATTTAGGTTTAATTCTTTTAAAGTTGTTATATAATATCAAGAATTCTTTCTAAAGCCATACCTCTTGAGCCTTTAATTAATATAGTGGAATTTTCAGGTAAGTTATTTTCTTTTAAATATAATTTAAGGGATTCAAAAGAATTAAATTTTTGTAAATTAGTTTTGGTCCGATTAAAATTTTCACCAATTAAGTACACCGAATTAAAATTTAATTTTTGTGCTAAATCAGCAATATTTTGGTGTTCTTCCTGAGAGGTTTTTCCAAGCTCAAACATATCGCCTAAAAACAATACTTTAGTATTATCTTTAAGAGTGCTAAAATTTTCTAATGCAGCAGTCATACTAGTTGGGTTGGCATTATAAGCATCTAGAATAATTTTATACTCTTTTTTTTCTATTATTTGAGAACGATTGTTTTCAGGAGTATAACTTTCAATAGCTTTTTGGATTGCAGGTAAAGCAATGGAAAAATATTTACCAATAACTATAGCTGCACAGCTGTTTGTAAAATTATATTTCCCTATAAGTTTAGTGTTAATAATAGTTTTTTCAACATGAATAGATACAAATGGGGAGGCACTTAAAAGTATTATATTGTAATATTCTTTTTGTTCTTGAGAAAAGCCAAATTTTTGTATATAAGTATCTAGTTTTTCTTTTTGTATAGGGTCATCGGCATTTAAAAATACTTTTTTTTTGTTAGTGGTTAAATAATCATATAACTCACTTTTCCCTTCAATAACGCCTTCTAAACTGCCAAAGCCTTCTAAATGTGCTTTTCCAAAATTTGTGATATAACCATAATCAGGCTCTGCAATAGAGCATAAAAAGGCAATTTCCTTTTTATGATTAGCGCCCATTTCTACAACAGCAATTTCTGTGTCTTCTTTAATAGATAATAAAGTTAAAGGAACTCCAATATGATTATTTAAATTTCCTTTAGTAGCAATGGTTTTATATTGTGTAGATAATACAGCATTTATAAGTTCTTTTGTGGTGGTTTTTCCATTACTACCAGTTATGCTAATGATTTTAGCGCTACAATAATTCCTATGATAATTGGCAAGTTGTTGTAGTGTAGTAAGAGCGTTATTAACTAAAATAATGTCTTTATTATTGACATATTCTTTTTCATCTACAATAGCTAAGAATGCTCCTTTAGAAAGCGCTTCTTTTGCGTACGCGTTACCATTAAAGTTATCCCCTTTTAAGGCGAAGAAAATACTGTTTTTGCTTATTTTTCTTGTGTCTGTACTAACTAATTTATGGTCTAAAAAGTGCTGGTGTAGTTCTTGTATTGTCATGATTCGAAGATATAAAAAAAGCCCTTTTTTAAAAGGGCTTTTTAATCAATTTATTTTAAAGAAGTATTATTTTGCTTTCTTACCTCTTATTGTTTTGTTTTTGGTTTTAGATTTGGAACCAACTCTAGACATTGCGCATCTAAATCCAATATAATCTGTTGCCATATATTGTGGCATATATCTTCTTTGCGCAGGATCTAACCAATATGCTCTATCTCTCCAAGAACCTCCTTTAAAGACTCTTACTTCATCATTAATTAATGATGTTCTGTTGTTAGATTGGTCGTATTGTCTTGTAATTACACCAGCAGAATCTCTTTGTACGGAGTGCTTAGGAGCATCGTACATTTTTCTTTGGTTTTCTTCATCCTCATCATCACTAAACCTATCATAGAATCTTGAAGAACTAGCATCACCATCTCTATAACCTCTATTATCACTAGAAGAAAAGTTTGTTCTTAAATAAGTTTCTTCTTCATCCACAGGAACCATTTTAATTTCTCCAGGTAAATTTAAAGCAACTATTTTTCCGTTTGGTAATGTATCGTAAACAATAGAGTCTCTTAATACATTTACTTTGCCGTCTTTTCCAATAGCAGTTTTCATGTAAATATTTCCTCTGTAGTAGTTAAAATCACTTACCTCGTCATCTACTATAGGTCTATATACATCAGAAACCCACTCGGCAACATTACCAGCCATATCATATAAGCCTAAATCATTTGGTTTGTAAGACATTACTTGAGCTGTAATATCTGCTCCATCATCAGACCATCCAGCAATTCCGCCGTAATCACCTTTACCTTGTTTAAAGTTCGCTAACTGATCTCCACGACCAACACGTTGTCCGTTTCTAGTATAATCACCATCCCATGGATATTTTTTTCTACCTCTGTAGTTGTTATATTCTCTAGTTCCAGATTGTGCTTGTGCAGCATATTCCCATTCTGTTTCCGTGGGTAATCTATACTCTGGCATAATAACACCACTACTTCTGTTTGCAAAAGAGCTAGTACTATCTTTTTTCATTTTTCCTTGTAGAGAATCTATTTGACCATTATAAACAGACTCAGGTCTATTTAAGTAAGCTTCTGTGTTAAAAGTACCTGCATCTTCTCCAGTTAATGCTTTGTATTTAGCATCTTTAGCTAAATATCCTTCTCTCTCTAGCATAACTTCATTAACTCTGTCAGTTCTCCATTCCGCAAATTGAGTAGCCTGTATCCAGTTTACACCAACTACTGGGTACTCTGCATAGGCAGGATGACGCAAGTAATTGTTTGTCATAGTTTCATTAAAACCTAATCGGTTTCTCCAAACTAAGGTATCTGGTAAAGCACCTTTGTAAATATTTGCATATTTAGGATTTTCAGGTGGGTATACACTTTTTAGGTAATCTAAGTACTCTAAATACATAACATTGGTTACCTCTGTTTCATCCATATAAAAGGATTGTACATGCTGAGAAGTGGGGGTGTTGTTCCAATCGTGCATTACATCATCTTGTACTTTACCCTTAGTAAAAGTACCACCTTCAATAAACACAAGACCAGGAGCAGTTTCTTGCTCTTTAAAATCTGAGTTGTATTGGAAACCTCCTTCTTTAGCATTTATTTTCCAGCCGGTAGCTCTCGATACATTCTTTGATGATGAAGATTTTTTACAGCTGGTAACTGAAAAACCTCCCGCTATTACGGCACATGAGAGTACAACTTTAATAAACTGTTTTTTCATAATTAGGACTTGAGTTCAAATTGTTTACCACATTATATATGGTATTGAAATTTGTATTTAGATTAATTTTAGTCTTACTTTCGGCTTATAAAACGACGATTTGTGTATAATATTTTATAGAATAAAAATATTTTTTAAATCATGCTTGAGAACTATAAGTCTTAAAAGACGTGGTTTAGAATTTATAACGCCTTATTTTCTTTTCTAGTATTAGAAAGCGTATTCTTTTTCAATAATATTGTTTAAGGAATAATAACTTGTTTTGGGCTATTAATAGTGGGGTGATGTTCCTTTTTAAACACTTGAGATATTTTTCTTACAAAATTATTTATAAAATGTTAAGTGGTTATACAAGATATTTTTAAAATGGTCGTTTACCATTTGTATACATATGTTTTAATGTTATTCATCTATAAGTATTACAGTATTAAATAGAAATCAACCCCTTTATAAAATGAGAATATTTTCATTACTTTTTTTACTAGTTTTTGTGATTAAAATAAACGCGCAAGACTCAGACCGTGTAATAACCACAGCAGTTCCTTTTTTAACAATTGCTTCTGATGCAAGAGCAGCAGGTATGGGAGATATGGGTGTAGCAACATCTACGGATGCTTTTTCACAACAATGGAATCCGGCAAAGTTTGCATTTGCGGAACGTAAAATGGGTATAGGTGTAAGTTATACGCCATATCTAGAAAGTATAATTACAGACATAGCATTGTTAAATGCTAGTTATTATAATAAATTAAACGAGCGTAGTGCTTTTGCAGTTAGTTTACGTTATTTTACTTTAGGTGAAATAGAGTTAAGGCAATTTGCAAACGATCCAGGGACTCTTGCAAAGCCTAATGAATTAGCAATAGACGGTTCTTATTCTTTAAAGTTAAGTGAAGAGTTTTCTATGGCTGTTGGAGGTAGATACATAAGGTCTAATTTAAAAATACCGCAAACATCAGGTTCTGAAGATTCGCAGGCAGCTAGTTCATTTGCTGTAGATATAGCAGGATATTACCGTTCTAAAGAAAAGGCCTATGAGAGTTTTGACGGTCGCTGGAGAGCAGGTTTTAATATTTCTAATCTAGGAGGTAAAATTCAATATGACGCTGGAGGGCAAGAAAACTTTTTGCCAACTAATTTAAAATTTGGAGTTGGTTTTGATTTTATATTAGATCAAGATAATACTATAGGAATAACATCAGAATTTAATAAATTATTAGTGCCAACTCCGCAAGATTTTAATAATGATGGAGAGGTAAATGGAGAAGATAATGATGAATACCAAAATATAGGAGCTTTTCAAGGGGTTTTTAAATCTTTTGGAGATGCGCCAGATGGTTTTGGGGAAGAGTTAAAAGAGTTTACATGGGCTTTAGGAGCAGAGTATGTGTACCAAGATTCTTTTATGATAAGAACAGGTTACTTTAATGAGAGTGAAGAAAAGGGTTCTAGAAAGTTTTTTACTTTAGGTGCAGGTTTTAGATTTAATTCTGCTCAGATAGATTTATCGTATTTATTTTCTACTTCGCAGGTAAGAAATCCTTTGGAAAATACATTGCGTTTTTCTCTAACTTTTAATTTAGGAGAAGAGTTCTATAATGATTAAAACCACAGTATAAATTATAAAAAAACTACACAATAGTGTGGTTTTTTTTTGCGCTAATTTTAAGTTAGCTTGCTATTTTGAAAAAAATATAAGCTAACTTGTATTCTAAATTTTAAATAAGTGGCATTCTTTTATGATAAAGAAAAAAGTGAGTTTTGATATTTCTGTCTTTTCTTCTATTGATGAGTTGGGAGATAGAGATGAAAAATTAATGAAACGAGCAATAGAAGCAAGAAAAAATGCGTATTCCCCATATTCTAATTTTACTGTAGGTGCAGCTGTTCTTTTAGAAAATGGCGAAATAGTATTAGGTAATAATCAAGAAAATGCTGCGTATCCATCTGGTTTATGTGCAGAACGTGTTGCGGTTTTTTACGCAGGCGCTAATTATCCAGGAGTTAAAATAAAAGCTATTGCAATTACGGCAACATCAATTAATTATAAAGTAGATGCACCAGCAGCTCCATGTGGTAATTGTAGGCAAGCAATTTCAGAATATGAAATAAATCAAGAAAGTCCTATAGAATTGTTTTTGATGGGAGAAACTGGTAAAGTAATAAAATGCAATGCAATAGCAGATATTTTGCCATTGGCATTTACAAGTAGTTTTTTGTTGTAAAGTATCCTTAAGTAGTTTATTATATAAAAGGATAAGACATTTTTTAACAAAAGCTATTTTAAAGGTTAATTTTTACCTGTACGTTTTAGTTTATTTTTTTTTATCCATTAATTAATATGTGTATTTTTGCTCTCTGTAACTGGAGAGCCAATTAGTTTATTCGGCCAATTATATAGAATCCTAATTAAAGACCTGATTAATGGAAAAAATTACTAAAGAAACCTACCTAAATTGGTACAAAGACATGCTGTTTTGGAGAAAGTTTGAAGACAAACTAGCAGCAGTATATATACAACAAAAAGTAAGAGGGTTTCTTCATTTATATAATGGACAAGAAGCAGTTTTAGCCGGAGCTTTGCATGCTATGGATTTAACTAAAGATAGAATGATAACTGCTTACAGAAATCATGTGCAGCCAATAGGGATGGGTGTAGACCCTAAAAGAGTAATGGCAGAGCTTTATGGAAAAGTTACTGGAACATCTAAAGGTATGGGTGGTTCTATGCATATTTTCTCTAAAGAACATAGATTCCACGGAGGACACGGTATTGTAGGTGGTCAAATTCCATTAGGAGCTGGTATGGCTTTCGGAGATAAGTATCATGGTAGTGACGCTGTTACTTTATGTTATATGGGAGATGGTGCTGTTAGACAGGGTTCATTACATGAAACATTTAATTTAGCAATGCTATGGAACTTACCAGTTGTTTTCGTTTGTGAAAATAATGGGTATGCTATGGGTACATCTGTATCACGTACAGCATCTCATGAAGAAATTTGGAAATTAGGATTAGGGTATGAAATGCCTTGTGGACCTGTAGATGGGATGAATCCAGTTACGGTTGCGCAAGAAATGAGTAAAGCAATAGAAAGAGCAAGAAGTGGTGGTGGACCAACTTTCTTAGAAATGAAAACATATCGCTATAGAGGACACTCTATGTCCGATGCGCAACATTATAGAACAAAAGAAGAGGTAGAGGAGTACAAGAAAATTGATCCTATTACCCAAGTTCTAGACGTTATAAAAGAAAATAAATACGCTACAGATGAAGAAATTAAGCAAGTGGCTAAAGATGTGAAGGCATTAGTTTCTGAATGTGAAAAATTTGCTGAAGAGTCTGATTATCCTCCAATAAACCAATTATACGATATGGTTTATGAGCAAGAAGATTTTCCTTTTGTAGAACATAAAAAATAAGTAAAATGGCAATAGTAATTAATATGCCTCGCCTCAGTGATACAATGGAGGAAGGTACAGTGGCCAAATGGCTTAAGAATGTAGGGGATAAAGTAGAAGAAGGCGATATCCTAGCAGAAATAGAAACGGATAAAGCTACAATGGAGTTTGAGTCTTTTAACGAAGGTACATTACTTCATATAGGAATTGCCGAAGGTGATGGTGCTCCAGTAGATACTTTATTAGCTATAATAGGGGAAGAAGGAGAAGATATTTCTGGTTTGTTGAACGGTGGAGGAGCAACAGAAGCTGCTGCTGAAACTGTTGCAGAGGTAGCTCCTGTAGAAGAAGCACCAGCTGTGGCATCTGCAGAAATTCCTGAAGGAGTTGTAATTGTAAATATGCCAAGGCTTAGTGATACCATGGAAGAAGGTACTGTTGCTTCATGGTTAAAAAATGTTGGAGATAAAGTAGAAGAAGGAGATATCCTAGCAGAAATAGAAACGGATAAAGCTACTATGGAATTTGAGTCTTTTAATGAAGGAACTCTTTTACATATTGGTGTTGCCGAAGGAGAAGGTGCTCCTGTAGATACTTTACTTGCTATAATTGGCCCAGCAGGGACAAATGTAGATGGTTTGTTAAATGGTGCTCCTGTAGCTGCTGCTCCAAAAGCAGAATCTAAAGAGGAAAAACCTGTTGCTAAAAAAGAAGCAGCTCCAGTAAAAGAAACGCAAACGGTAAATAATGGAGGAAGAGTTTTTGCTTCGCCATTAGCTAAAAAAATTGCAAAGGATAAAGGAATTAACTTAAGTGAAGTTAAAGGTTCTGGAGATCAAGGAAGAATAGTTAAGAAAGATGTAGAAGAGTTTACTCCTTCTAAATCTACTTCAGTTGCGCCAGCCGCAGTTGCTGTAGCAAGTGCTGCTCCAATTATACTGCCAGTAGGAGAAGAAAGCTCAGAAGAAGTAAAAAATTCTTCTATGCGTAAAACTATAGCAAAAGTATTAGTTAATTCTAAGACATCTGCACCACACTTTTATTTAACAATTGAAGTAGATATGGATAATGCAAAAGCATCTAGAGCACAAATAAATAGTTTGCCAGATACTAAAGTATCTTTTAATGATTTAGTAGTAAAGGCATGTGCTATGGCTTTACAAAAGCATCCACAAGTAAATACTTCATGGAATGGAGATACTACTAGGTATAATAAGCATATTAGTGTAGGTGTTGCAGTTGCGGTAGATGAAGGTCTAGTGGTTCCAGTCTTAAAGTTTACAGACCAAATGAGTTTGTCTCAGATAGGGGCTTCTGTAAAAGAATTGGCTGGTAAAGCAAGAAATAAAAAGTTAACTCCATCAGAAATGGAAGGAAGTACTTTTACGGTTTCTAACTTAGGTATGTTTGGAATTACAGAATTTACTTCTATAATAAATCAACCAAATTCGGCAATTTTATCAGTAGGAGCTATTGTGCAAAAGCCTGTAGTTAAAAACGGAGAAATAGTTGTAGGAAATACAATGAAAGTTACTTTGGCTTGTGATCATAGAACTGTAGATGGTGCTGTAGGAGCTCAATTTTTAATGACGTTGAGGTCTTATTTAGAAAATCCTGTAACTATGTTAGCATAAAACTGCTAAAACATAAATAGTCTTAAAAAGCATTCAGGTTTATCTGGATGCTTTTTTTATCTTTAAAACTTAAAAAAATATGATGTATAGACTTGTTGTATTATTTTGTGTAATTCTTTTCTATGGTTGTGGCGCAACAAAATTAAAAGAAACTAATATTTCTAATATTGAAAGCATAAACCCTAAGGTTACTGAAAATATTAATAAAAAAGAAAACACTAAGGACACTACTTTATCTTCTAATACAGAAGAGGTTTTTAGAATAATGTCATATTTAGCTTCGGATGATTTGCAAGGGAGAGATTCTGGAAGTGAAGGAATAGAAAAAGCAGCAGTTTTTATAGAAAATGAATTTAAAGAAAATGGGATAGCACCTTATTTTTTAACCTATAGAGATACTATTTCTAATTTTAAAAAATCTGCATATAATATTGTAGGTTACCTAGAGGGTAATGACCCAGAACTAAAAAAGGAATTTCTTATAATTGGAGCGCATTATGACCATATAGGGCAAATACCTGGAACTACAGATGTAATTGCAAATGGCGCAAATGATAATGCTTCTGGTACTGCAACAGTAGTAGAGATTGCTCGTTATTTTGGAAATTCAAAGAAAAATAAACGTAGTATATTATTTGTTTTATTTACCGCAGAAGAAAAAGGTTTATTAGGATCTAAACATTTGGCGAAAAGGTTAAAAAAGGAAATTTTTAATTTATACACGATGTTAAACTTTGAAATGGTGGGAGTGCCTTTAATAGGAAAAGATTACTTAATGTATGTTACGGGTTACGAGTCTTCTAATTTAGCAGAGGTAGGTAATACGTATGCGAAAGAGAAATTAATAGGTTTTTTACCAAAGGCAAAGGAATTTAATTTATTTAAAAGATCGGATAATTTTCCTTTTCATCAAGAATTTAATGTGCCATCGCAAACTTTTTGCACTTTCGATTTTACAAACTTTAATCACTACCATAAAGTAGGAGATGAAGTTGAGTTAATAGATTTTAATCATATGGTGAATGTTATAAATAAATCAATCCCTATGATTGAGGCTATTGCGAATTCTACTACTAAAGAAATAAAATATTAAAATGGCAAATGTTATAATAACAGGAACAAGTCGTGGAATAGGATTTGAGCTTGCAAAACTTTTTGCAAAAGAAGGTCATAATGTTTTAGCATTATCAAGAAATAGTAAATCAATTAATGATTTAAATAATAAACTAATAACTGCTATCCCTTTTGATTTAAATAGAAAAGAGGATTATACACTTGTAACAGAATTCTTAACTGAAAATTGGAAGACTGTTGATGTTTTAATTAATAATGCAGGAGCTTTATTAAATAAGCCTTTTTTAGAAATTTCTACAGAGGAGTTTATTAATGTTTACAAAGTAAACGTTTTTGGCGTTGCAGAAATAACCAAAACAGTATTACCTTTTATTAAAAAAGAAGGACATGTTTTAACTATAAGTTCTATGGGAGGTGTACAAGGGAGCGTTAAGTTTCCTGGTTTATCTGCATATAGTTCTAGTAAAGGAGCAGTAATTACATTAACAGAGCTATGGGCAGAAGAGTTTAAAGAAAACGGTCCATCTTTTAATGTTTTGGCACTAGGAGCTGTACAGACCGAAATGCTAGAAGAAGCATTTCCTGGATATGAAGCGCCAACAACAGCTATAGAAATGGCAACCTATATTAAAGAATTTTCTTTAAACGGACAGAAATTTTACAATGGTAAAATGCTTCAGGTCTCTAACAGCACGCCTTAGGTATAATTTTCTTAGATTACTTTAAATTATATATAATTTAATTTTTAATCTTTTTATATATTATTTTTGATATAATGGAAAGTACACTCGTAAAATATTTGCCGGAGAGGGCTGTAACCTTGTGTGCGGAACTTATAAAAACTAACGAAGTTCATTTAAAAATAGTGAATGAGCGTGTTACAAGGCATGGGGATTATAGGAGGTTAGCAAACGGTCAACATCAAATTACCGTAAATGTTACTCTAAATAAATATCGTTTTTTAATTACGTTAGTTCATGAGATAGCTCATTTAGTAGCTTTTGAGAAATATGGACGTTCTATTAAGCCTCATGGTTTAGAGTGGAAAAAAACATTTCAATTTCTAATGTTACCGTTTATAAGACCTGAGATTTTTCCGTCATCAATTCTACCATTAATTGCAAAGCATTTTAAAAATCCTAAGGCAAGTAGTAGTACAGATGCGAATTTGTCTATAGCATTAAAGAAGTACGACGCACAACAATCAGAAAATTCCTACGTTTTTGAAATACCTATTGGAAGTATTTTTAGAATTTACAATGGTAAATTATACAAAAAAGGAAATAAGAGAGTTAAAAGAATAGAATGTATTGAAGTTGCAACAGGAAGAATGTTTCTTTTTCAGCCCAATGCAGAAGTAGAATTAATAAAAGATTAAAATTAATAATAATGAATAAGAATTATTACGCCGTGTTAATGGCCGGAGGAGTTGGGTCTCGTTTTTGGCCTATAAGCACATCAGAATATCCTAAGCAATTTCATGATATGTTGGGTACAGGAACCACGTTAATTCAAAAAACGTTTCAGAGGTTAAATAAATTTGTTCCTACAGAGAATATTCTTATTCTAACAAATGCTAGGTATAATGATTTGGTTTTGGAGCAATTACCAATGGTTTCTCAAGAGCAAGTGGTTCTAGAGCCTGCTATGCGTAATACTGCACCATGTATTTTATATGCTTCATTAAAAATTCAGAAAATGAATCCTAATGGCGTTATGATAGTTGCACCAAGTGATCACTGGATAGAAGATGAAGATGCTTTTACAAAAGATGTTACGGCATGTTTTGAAAAGTGCGAAAAAGAAGAAGCTCTTTGTACTTTAGGTATTAAACCCAGTTTTCCTAATACAGGATTTGGTTATATAGAGTATAATAAAGAGAGTACTTCAGATATTAAAGAAGTAAATCAATTTAGAGAAAAACCAGATTACGAAACTGCAAAAGATTTCTTAGCACAAGGGAATTTCTTGTGGAATGCGGGAATTTTTATGTGGAGTGTTTCTACTATTGTAAATGCTTTTAAGAACTTTCAGCCTAGTCAATATACTTTATTTGAAAAGGGTATAGCAGTTTATAATACACCTGAAGAACAGGAATTTATAAATGAAAATTACCCAAAGGCAGAAAATATATCTATAGATTATGCTATTTTAGAACAATCTAAAGCAATTTATGTTTTACCAGCTACTTTTGATTGGAATGATTTAGGAACTTGGGGGTCTTTATATGATAAGTTAGATAAAGATTCAGAAAATAATGCAATTGTAAATAGTAAAGTAATTTTAGAAGACGCACAGGGCAACATGATACGATCTCCAAAAGGAAAAATTGTTGTGGTTGATGGTTTAAATGATTATATTATTGTGGATAAAGAAGAAGTTCTTTTAATTTACCCAAAAACTAAAGAGCAAGATATTAAGAAAGTTTTAAGTAAAGTTAAAGATACTTATGGTGAAGAGTATGCTTAATTAAGAGTGGAAAATTTGGATAAAGAGAATTTAGAGAACCCAGTAGAAGAGGTTAGCAGTAAGGAAGTAAAAAAAGACTTTCAAGGGCTTTTAGGTAGTGTAAAACAGTTTTTAAAAGAATTGTTAGATATTCGTCAGAATACAGATTTAGACGCCACCAAAGAAGCTATTATTGCAGATATACCATTTAAAGGGCATACTTCTTGGATTCTCATTTGTTCTATATTTATTGCCTCTATAGGTTTAAATGCAAACTCTACTGCTGTTGTAATTGGAGCCATGTTAATATCTCCACTTATGGGGCCAATTTTAGGGATAGGAATGTCATTGGCTATAAATGATATTGACACATTACGAAGATCTTTAAAGAACTTTGCTGTAATGGTGGTTCTTAGTATACTTACTGCCTATTTGTTTTTTGTTTTATTCCCGCTAAGAGATGAGTCATCAGAATTATTGGCTCGTACAGCTCCAGATATTAGAGATGTTCTTATCGCTTTTTTTGGAGGTTTAGCATTGGTAATTGCACGCGCAAAAAAAGGAACCATGGCTTCGGTTATTTTTGGTGTTGCTATTGCTACTGCCTTAATGCCACCGTTATGTACCGTTGGTTTTGGTTTAGCAATAACTAATTACCAATATGCAGCTGGTGCAATGTATTTATTCTGTATTAATACCATTTTTATTGCTTTAGCAACATTCTTGGTATTAAAATTATTGCGTTTTCCAATGGTACGTTATGTAAATTCTCAAAAGAGAAGGCGTATTGCTAGAATAGCGTCTTTAGTTGCAATTTTAGTAATGATACCTGCGGGTATAACTTTTTGGGATGCATTACAAGAGTCTCTTTTTAGGAAACAAGCACAAAATTTTATTGCCGAAAAAGTAGCGCCATACCAATTCTCTGGCTCTGGTAGGTTTATGGAAGATTTTACAGATATTGAGTTTAATGGAGGAAAAGAACCATTTATTGAGTTGGTTTTTATGGGTAATGAAACTATTCCTGATAATGTTATTGCCACTTGGAATAAGCAAAAGAACGAAGCGGAAGGATTTTCAAGATTAAGAAATGCAGAATTGCAAATTATTCAAGGTTCTAAAAGTGAAGAAGGAGATCAATTAAAGTATGTAGAAGAATTATATACTTCACAAAAAAATGAGCTTTTAGGGAAAGATGAAAAAATTAAATTATTAGAATCTGAACTTAAAAGACTTAATAAATTGAATGCGAAACAAATTCCATTTCAAGAGATTAGTGCAGAAGCAGAAACTAACTATGATAATTTGGAGTATTTAGCTTTTTCAAACGCAATAAGAACAGATTTTAAGAAATTAGATACGGTATCTGTTTTTGAAGCAAAATGGAAACGAAATGCTAAAAGAGTTGAAATAATTAAGGAATCTAAGAAACTACATAATTGGCTTAAAATAAGACTAAAAGACAGTACAATTTTATTGACAGAAATAATCCAAGATTAGTTTCTTTCTTCAATATACATTTGTCTTACTTTTTTAAATAAATCAGAAGAATAAACAAAATCTGTTACCGCTTTGTTATCTGTTTTAAAAATCTCATGTTTAGTGCCTTCCCACTCTTTATGACCGTTTTTTAGGAATACTATTTTTTCTCCTATTTCCATAACGGAATTCATATCATGAGTATTTATTACGGTAGTTATATTAAATTCTTCCGTTATTTCTTTAATAAGGTTGTCTATAATAATAGAGGTTCTTGGGTCTAAACCAGAATTTGGTTCATCACAAAATAAGTATTTAGGGTTCATTACAATAGCACGAGCAATGGCAACTCTTTTTTGCATACCTCCAGAAATTTCGGATGGGTATTTGTGATGGGCATCAACAAGATTAACTCTTTTTAAAACAGTGTCTACACGGTCTTGCATTTCAGATTTAGCTTGTTTTGTAAACATTTCTAAGGGAAACATAACATTGCCAGATACTGTCATGGAATCAAACAAAGCACTGCCTTGAAAAACCATACCCATTTCTTGTCTTAAATTACGTTTTTCTTCTAAAGTTAAATCTCGGTATATTTTTCCATCATAAGAAATTGTTCCTTCTTCAGGCATAAAAAGCCCTAATAAGCATTTAAGAAAAACAGTTTTTCCAGAACCACTTTGCCCAATAATAAGGTTTGTTTTTCCTTTTTCAAATTGAGTTTCTACTCCCTTAAGAATATGTGTTCCATCAAAAGATTTGTGTATGTTGTCTACGTGTATCATTAGCCTAAAAGAAGTTGTGTTAATATATAATTTATAATGATAATTACAACACTTGTCCATACAAAAGAGGTGGTACTAGCTTTACCAACTTCTAAAGCACCACCTTTCATGTAAAAACCATGGTAAGATGGTATTGTAGCTAATACAAAAGCAAAGACCATTGTCTTAATAAAAGAATAGGTAATATGAAAAGGAATAAAGTCTAATTGTATGCCTTCAATAAAATCTGCACTAGTGCTAAAGCCTCCAAAAACTCCTGCAAACCAACCTCCAAAAATGCCCACATACATGGCAATTGCAATTATAAAGGGATACAACATTAATGCTACAATCTTCGGAAATACTAAATAGTTTAAAGCATTAACCCCCATAACTTCTAAGGCATCAATTTGTTCTGTTACTCGCATGGTTCCTATACTAGAAGTTATATAAGAACCTACTTTACCTGCCATAATTATAGAGCAAAAAGTAGGAGCAAATTCTAATATTATAGATTGTCTAGTAGCAAAACCAACTAAATTTTTTGGAATTAATTCACTAGTGATATTTAAAGCTGTTTGTATGGCAACTACACCTCCAATAAAGAAAGATATAAATATTAATATACCAAGAGAGCCATATATAAGTTCGTCAATCTCTTTGAGAATCAAAGACTTCATAATGCTCCATTTGGTAGGTTTTTTAAAAACCTCCTTTATCATTATTGCATAGCTACCAATTGATGCTAAATAATTCATTTAATAAATATAAATTTCTTTATGTAAAAATAACAATAATGACTGTCATTTAACTTGCATTTAATTTTTTTGAGAGGGATTTTATTTACTTTTACTTAATCAATTTATTATATATGCATTTTAAAAACATTAGAACTTTTTTAGTATTACTTTTTTTTGCTAGTATTTTTAGTATTAGTTATGGACAAAAAAAGAAGAGTAAAGATAAAACTATGGAGGAGTTTAGTGCTCCAAAATTAGTTGTTGGTATTGTAGTGGACCAAATGCGCTATGATTACTTAACTCGGTTTTCCAATAAATTTCAAGAAGGGGGCTTTAAAAGATTGTTACATGATGGCTTTAATTGTAGAAATAACCATTTTAATTATGCACCTACTAGTACAGGCCCTGGGCATGCTTCTGTTTACACAGGAACAACTCCTGCAACACATGGTATAATTGGGAATGATTGGTATGATAAAGAGTTAGATAAAATGGTGTATTGCGCATCTGATGCCACGTATGCTTCTGTAGGAACTACTTCAGATGCAGGTAAAATGTCTCCGCATAGAATGGAAGTAACTACAATAGCAGATCAGTTACGCTTACACACGCAAATGAGAGGAAAAACAATTGCAATTGCACTAAAAGATAGAGGGGCAGTTATGCCAGGAGGACATACAGCAAATGGCGCATATTGGTTTTATGGAAAAAATGAAGGAAACTGGATAACAAGTTCTTTTTATAGGAATTCTTTACCAAAGTGGGTGGTTAGTTTTAACAATTCAAGAAGTGTAGATAGCTATAAGAAAGAATGGAATACTTTAAAGGATATAAACACATACTTAGAAAGTGGTTTAGATAACACCTCCTACGAAGGTCTTTTTGAAGGGGAGAATACACCTACTTTTCCTCATAATATTCCAATTTTGTGGGACGCTAATGATAAATATGAAATTTTAAAGCACACACCTTTTGGTAATAGTTTAACTGCAGATTTTGCCATTGCCGCTTTAGATGGAGAAAATTTAGGAAAAGATGAAATTACCGACTTTTTGTCTATAAGTTTTTCTAGTACAGATTACGTTGGTCATAAATTTGGGGTAAATTCAAAAGAAATAGAAGATACTTACCTAAGATTAGATCAAGACTTAGCAAGGGTTTTTAATGCATTAGATAAGAAAGTAGGAAAAGGAGAATATACTTTATTTTTAACAGCAGACCATGCTGCAATACATGTTCCTGGGTATTTAAAAGATAATAAAATACCGGCAGGACATGCAGAATTTAAAAGCCTAAAATCTAAATTAAATGAGTTTTTACAGTATGCTTATGGAACAACAGATATAGTAAAGAGTTTTTCTAATTTTCAGCTTTTTTTAGACCATAAAATTATTAAAAACTTAGAGTTAGAAGTTGGTGTTGTGCAAGAATCTATAGCTAAGGAAATTCTAAAGTATAATGTTGTAAATAGGGTGTATACCGCAGAACAAATGTGGAGTCAGCAATATACTAGGGGTATACCTTATATATTACAAAATGGATACAATCAAAAGCGGTCTGGAGATATATTGTTTGTTTTAGCTCCAGGAGTAATAAGTTATGGAAAAACAGGTTCTACACACGGATCCCCACAAATATATGACACCCATGTGCCATTATTGTTTTATGGAAAAGGTATTAAGAAAGGGAATACAGTAATTAGAACTGAAATTTCAGATATAGCACCTACTATTGCTACTTTGTTAGGTATTGCTTTTCCAAACGGAACTACAGGAAAACCAATTGTACCTGTTTTAAACTATTAGAAATTATGAGTATAATGCCTATAGGTATATTTGATTCTGGTGTGGGGGGAACATCTATCTGGAAAGAAATTGAATCTTTACTTCCTAATGAAGACATAATATATTTGGCAGATAGTAAGAATGCTCCCTATGGGAAAAAGTCTAAAGAAGAAATTTTAAGGCTTAGCATAAAAAATACAGAGTATTTATTAGAAAGAGGGTGCAAGTTAATAGTGGTTGCTTGTAATACAGCAACAACAAACGCTATAAATTATTTAAGGGAAAATTATAATGTCCCATTTATAGGAATAGAGCCAGCTATAAAACCAGCGGCATTACAGTCAGAGTCTAAAATAGTTGGCATTTTGGCTACAAAAGGCACTTTGTCTAGTAGCTTATTTCATAGTACGTCTGAAAACCATGCAAGTGGTATAAAAATTATAGAAAGAGAAGGGGAGGGTTTAGTGCCACTTATTGAAAAAGGAGAATTACAAAGTGTAGAATTAAAAAATCTATTACATGAATATTTGCAGCCTATGTTAAAAGAAGGTATAGATTATTTAGTTTTAGGATGTACCCATTACCCATACTTAATCCCTTTAATAAAAGAAATAGTACCAGGAAAAATAAAAATAATAGACTCTGGTGAGGCTGTAGCAAAACAGACAAAAGCTATTTTAGAGAAAAATAAAATAGTAAACCCTTCTACAAAAAAAGGAGAGCATACCCTTTATAGTAATGTAGATAGTAGTGTTTTAAAGAGCCTGGTAGAAAAAGAAGGAGTTACTACAAAAATTTCTTTTTTAGACTTTTAGATAAGTTAAATAAGTAAAAGCATATTTATGTTTCTCATCAACAGGGTGGTGTTCTTTAGAGTCTAGCTTCCAATTTTTAGGATTAATTTCAGGAAAAAAAGTATCTGCATCAAAAGAAGCATGTACTCTTGTTAGTTCAATTTTATTTGAAAACTTTTCGGCTTGTTTATAAATTTCACCGCCACCAATAATAAAACAATCTTCTTTAGTAACTAATTTTAGAGCATTTTCAATGCTATGTACTACAATACAACTTGGGTGTTCTACAAAATAGTTATGGTCTCTTGTAATAATTATATGCGTTCTATTTGGTAGTGGTTTAGGAAAACTTTCAAAAGTTTTTCTTCCCATTATAATTTTATGTCCAGTGGTTAAAGCTTTAAACCTTTTAAAGTCATCCGGTAAGTGCCATAATAAATCGTTGTCTTTTCCTAACGCATTATTTTCTGCCGCAGCGGCTATCATTGTTATGTTGTACACTACTCTTTTTTTTTATTAATATTGTTTAAAGGAAACTCTGTTTCAATTTCTTTCTGGATTTCTAAGATTCTTTTTTTCTGTTTGGCTACTAATTTTTCTCTTTGCTCACGTTCCCACTCTTTTCCCATAAATTTTTGAGTAAAAAGAACATTAAAAACATGAATTACAAACAAGAAGCCCCAAAAGGTAATACCCCAAATAAACCAATTGTACTCTACACCATATTTAAGAATTTTATTAATTAGGATAAGAAACACACTACCAATTAAGAAAATAACAAAGTGAGCGTATAAGCGTTTTTTTTGCTTAATACGGGTTTGCGCATTTTCTAATAGCTCATGTTGTTCTGTATCTAATTGAGATGTTTTTTTATTCTTGGAAAACATAGCAATACTTATCTTTACTTCAAAGATAAAGTAATTACTAAATAAGTTTGCAACATGAATAAGGTTAGAAGCAATTTTCCGGTATTAAGACAGTATATCTATGCTAATACAGCAGCTTTTGGATTGTTTTCTGATGATTTATTAGATTGGAGGCAAGAACATGACCTAGATTTTTTGTTGAAAGGAAGCGCAATGCGAACGGAAGGGCTTAAAATAATAGAAGAAACTAGAGAATCTGTAGCATCTTTATTTCATTGTAAAAGTGATGATGTGGCTTTAGTTTCTAATTTTTCTTTAGGAATAAATATGATTTTAAATAGCTTAAAAGAAGGTTCTAAAATAGCTTTATTAGAGAGTGATTATCCTTCTGTAAAATGGCCTTTTGAAACACGTTCTTTTAAAACTTTTGAAATTTCCATAACAGCACAATTAGAAGAGGATATAGAAAATCTTATAGCAAAAGAAAATATTGATGTTTTAGCTTTAAGTATAGTACAGTGGTTAAATGGTGTTAAGATAGATTTAGATTTTATAAAAAAACTAAAAAAAGAAAATCCAGAATTATTAATTATTGCAGATGGAACTCAATTTTGTGGAACTTCAGATTTTAATTTTCAAGAATCAGGAATAGATATTTTAGGAGCAAGTGCCTATAAATGGCTTTTGTCTGGTTATGGAAATGGTTTTTTTCTATTTAATGAGACTGTAAAAAATAGGTTTACAATTCCTACAGTCGGCTTTTCTTCAGCAGGAGCAGAGGAAGAAAAAAAAGATAGTATTTCTTTTGTAAAACATTTTGAACCTGGTCATTTATCATGTTCTGCTTTTGGGAGCTTAAATTTTTCTATTAATTATATGAAGAGTATTGGGATAGATAAAATAGAAACTCAAATTAAAGTTATAGCAGCTAAAGCAACATTAGAATTTTCTAAATTAGGTTTGTTAGATGAGGTAGTTGCTCAAAGAAAAAGCCATAGTACTATATTTAATATAAAAGGGGATAGTAAACTATTTAATCATTTAACTGATAATGGCGTAATATGTTCTCAAAGAGGAGATGGTATTAGACTTAGTTTCCATTTTTATAATACAGAAAAAGATATAGATGATATTATTGGTATCATAAAATCTCTTAATTAAGAATAATAGAAATAAGAAACAATTTTTTTGTAAGAAATTACGTTATGGGGTATGTAAATTGTCAAATTGATAATAATTTATTAATCCTTGTTAATGAGAGAGTTATTGTATTAGTTTTACTCTATATTTTAATTTAATATGTTATGGCAGTAGTAAAAAAGTATTTAAAATCTAAGCCAGTTTGTAAGGTTACTTTTACAGTACCAGCAGCGGAGGCAAAAAAAGTAGAAGTTGTTGGAGATTTCAATAATTGGAAACCTAAAGGATCAGCTTTGAAAAAACTTAAGAATGGAACTTTTAAAGGTACTTTTGATTTACCTAAAGAAAATACATTTGAATATAAGTATATAATAGATGGCTCTTATGTAAATGAACCAGAAGCGGATCGTTACCAATGGAACGATTTTGCAGGTTCTGAAAATGCAATATTAGAACTATAATAATATAAAAGCCTGTATGTTTTACATTCAGGCTTTCTTTTTTAAGTTATTTTGTTATTTCTACACCTTTCCAAAAGGCAACTCTACCTTTAATTGTTCGGGCTAATTCACTTACTTCCGGATAAAACCAAGCAGCATCAACGTTCTCTTTTCCATCTACATTTAGTGTGTAATAGGAGGCTATTCCTTTCCACGGGCAAGTAGTATGTGTATCACTTTCTTTAAAGTATTCTTTTTTAATACTTTCAGAAGGAAAATAATGATTATTTTCAATAACAACTGTATCGTCACTTTCTGCTATAATTGTATTATTCCAAATTGCTTTCATAAGATTTATTTTTTCTTGAAAATATAGTTTTTGTAGTAATTCTTTTGGTCACTAAATTCTGTTTCAATAGTCATGCCTGCATTTTTTGCTAGCATTTGTACTGTGCGTTCATCATATTTTTGAGAAATTTCAGTATGTATAGTTTCCCATGCGTCAAAATTAATTTTGAGCTCTAATTTTTCTATTAAAACTTCTTGGGCAATTGTAGAAACTAAATAACTTTTTGCAGTTCCAGTTTCTGGATTATATGTTTCCCAATGTTTAAAAGTGTCTAAATTAAAATTAGCATTTAAAGAGGTGTTAATTCTTGTCAAAATATTTTTATTAAAAGCAGCAGTTATACCTGTTTGGTCATTATAAGCGTCTAGTATAGTTTGCGGATTTTTCTTTAAATCAAATCCAACAAATAATAAATCATCAGAGTTCATATGTTGGGTAATGGAACTTAAGAATTTTATAGCCTCTTTATGTTCCATGTTTCCAATATTAGAACCTAAGAAAAGAATAATTTTTCTAGAAGTACTAGGGACTTCAATTTTTTTAAGGGCATTAAAATAGGTTCCTTGTACCTTGTTTACTTTTATTTTAGGAAATTCTTCTTTAATAGAACTACCTAATTGGTCTAAAGCATTTTGACTAATATCTATAGGTTGATACACAAAATCTACATTAGAATTAGATAAATGTTCTAGTAAAATTTTTGTTTTTTTTCCGTCACCAGCTCCGAGTTCAATTAAGTTAAAAGATTGACTGTTTTTTTGAAATAAAGAAGAAATCTGTTCTTTGTATTTTGAAAGAATATCATACTCACTATCTGTTAAGTAATATTCTGGCATCGCCATTATTTCTTGGAATAGCCTATCTCCTTTAGTATCGTAAAAATATTTTGAAGATAAATGTTTGGGGTAATCAGTTAAACCATTATAAATATCTTCTTCAAAAGCGTTAGTGAAAATAATGGTAGTGTTTTCTTGCATTTTCTTTTTGTCGTAATTATTTGGCTAACCTTAACCCGGTATATTGCCATCTTAAATTTGTTTGAAAAAAATTACGGTAAGTAGGTCTTGTATGTAGCGTAGGAGTGGCAATAGAGCCTCCTCTTAATACTTTTTGGTTTACCATAAATTTGCCATTATATTCTCCTAAGGCACCCTCTGCTTTAGTGTATCCAGGATAAGGCAAATAGGCGCTTTCTGTCCATTCCCATCTGTCTCCCCAGTTAAATTTATTTTGCGCTACTTCCCATTCAAATTCAGTTGGTAGTCTTAATTTTTTATACTGTGCATATGCAAAAGCTTCAAAATAAGAAATATGAGTAACAGGGGAATTTAAATTTATTTCTTGTAGTCCATTTAAAGTGTAATGGTGCCATTTGCCATCTATATTATGCCAATATAAAGGAGAAGTAATATTATTTTTAAGCACCCAATCCCATCCTTCTGCATGCCAAAAATTATGTAATTTATAACCATTAGCAGTAATAAACTCTATAAATTCTTTATTGGTAACAAGCTTATTTGCTATTTCGTAATTAGTAAGATAAACTTTATGTCTTCCTAACTCATTATCATAACAAAAAGAAGAATTATTATGTCCAATTTCATAAACCCCTTCTTTGACTTTTAACCATTCTTGTTGGTAATCTTGTGTTTCGTGTTCTTTAATTATATTATTGTAAGAAGGTAATAGTGGGTTATTTCCTAGGATAAATTTAATATCAGTAAGGAGCAGTTCTTGGTGTTGTTTTTCGTGATGAATGCCTATTTCTAGTAAACTGTTTATTTCTTGGCTATTGGTTTTTATAATTAACTCTTCAATTGCTTTAGTTACATAGTTTCTATATTCGTATACTTTTTGGACAGATGGTCTAGACATATTTCCTCTGTTAGAGCGTATTACTCTTTTGCCAACAGCCTCATAATAACTATTAAAAACAAAGGAAAAATCTTCATCAAATAATTTATAGTTGCTCAGATGCTGTTTTAAAATAAACTCTTCAAAAAACCAAGTAGTATGTCCTAAATGCCATTTGGGAGGAGAAACATCTTCTATAGGTTGTACAACATAATCTTCAATCTCTAAAGGGCTGCAAATATCTTCTGTATGTTTTCGCGTTTCAAGAAAAAATTGAAGCAAGGGTTTTGTAGTGGTCATTACAAGCTTATTTGCTTTAAAGATAGGAATTAAGAATACACAAACTTTAAGCAATCTTATGAAGATTACTTAAAAATTACTTTTATAAAAAAATATTAAATAGCAACAACCCCTTTAATGTGTGGGTGCGGATTATAATCTTCTAAAGTAAAATCTTCAAATTTAAAATCGAAAATATCTTTGATTTTTGGGTTTAATATCATTTTGGGTAAAGCTCTTGGCTCTCTACTAAGTTGTAATTCTACTTGCTCCATATGATTATTGTATATATGAGCATCTCCAAAAGTATGAATAAATTCCCCAGCCTCGTAACCACAAACTTGTGCCATCATCATTGTAAATAAAGCATAAGAAGCAATGTTAAAAGGAACACCTAAAAAGATATCAGCACTACGTTGGTATAATTGGCAAGATAGTTTTCCGTCAGCAACATAAAACTGAAAAAATGCATGGCAAGGAGGTAAAGCTGCTTTACCGTTAGCAACATTCTCAGAAAAAGATTTAGAGGTGTCTGGTAAAACACTTGGATTCCAAGCAGAAACTAACATTCTTCTGCTATTTGGATTTGTTTTTAAAGAGTGAATAACTTCCTTTATTTGGTCAATTTCGTCACTATTCCAATTTCTCCATTGGTGGCCATAAACAGGACCTAAATCTCCGTTTTCATCAGCCCACTCATTCCATATTCTAACACCATTTTCTTGAAGATATTTAATATTGGTATCTCCTTTTAAAAACCACAAAAGTTCGTAAATAATAGATTTTAGGTGTAATTTTTTAGTGGTCACCATTGGAAAACCTTCACTTAAATCAAAACGCATTTGATGTCCAAAAACACTCACGGTTCCTGTTCCTGTACGATCTCCTTTTTGATTACCAGTTTCTAATACGTGTTTTAATAAATCGTGATATTGTTTCATAATGATGATTAACTTAATAAAGTAAAATTAGTGAATAGAAATACTTAAGTAGTAAAAGAAAGAGTGATAATTATTAATAATTATTAACTATATATTAATGTCATGTAAAATTTAACCAAGTATCATTCCAGCAATAGTTGCTGATAATAATGAGGCTAAAGAGCCACCAAGAACAGCTTTCATTCCAAATTCGGATAGGGTTTTTCTTTGGCCAGGAGCAAGAGAACCAATGCCTCCTATTTGTATTCCTATAGATGCAAAGTTTGCAAAGCCGCATAACATATAAGTGGCCATTATTATAGATTTGTTATATGTAAAATGGGTAGCGTTAGCCATGTTTTTAAGTTCTGCTAGTTGTATGTAACCAATAAATTCACTTGCTGCTAATTTTATACCTAATAATTGTCCCATGAGCATAATATCTTCATTGGCAACACCTATTAGCCACATTAAAGGGGCAAAGATGGTTCCTAAAATAGCTTCTAAAGAAAATTTTTCATAGCTAGTATTATTAGCAATCCAACTGTTTAGGTGGGTTATGTCTCCAGTCCATTCTAATATACCATTTATCATGGCAATAAAAGCAACAAAAACTAAAAGCATAGCGCCTACATTTACAGCTAACTTTAAACCTTCGGTTGTTCCGTTTGAAATAGCGTCTAGTATATTTGAACCTATTTTTTCTGTAGATACAGTTACATTAGTATCTATTTTTTCGGTTTGCGGGTATAAAATTTTTGACACTACAATAGCACCAGGAGCAGCCATTACAGATGCCGCTAGTAAATGTTTTGCAAATTGTAACCGTAGCACAGGGTCATCCCCTCCTAAAAATCCTATATAAGCAGCTAAAACAGCACCAGCAACGGTTGCCATGCCACCTATCATAACTAATAAGATTTCGGATTTTGTCATTTTCTCTAAGTAAGCTTTTATAAGTAAAGGAGCTTCTGTTTGACCTAAGAAAATATTACCTGCAACAGAAAGACTTTCTGGACCAGATATTCCTAAGGTTTTAGATAAAAGTAGGGCAAGGCCTTTTACTACTTTTTGTATAATTCCTAAATAGAATAATAAAGAGGTTAGTGCAGAAAAAAAGATGATTGTAGGGAGTACTTGAAATGCAAAAATAAATCCGAAGGTATCCATATCTACTACCAAACCTTCAAATAAAAATTGACTTCCTGCTCTGGTAAAATCTAATATACTAACAAAAATATTTCCTAATCCTTCAAATATTTTTTGAATAAAAGGAACTTTTAGTACGCCAATAGCAATTAATAATTGTATCCCTAAACCTATACCAACAGTTTTCCAGTTAATTGCTTTTTTATTAGAACTAAATAAAAAAGAGATAGCAATTATAACTACCATTCCTAAAATACCTCTCCATAAACTATGCATGGAAAAGCCTGCATTAGGAACTATTGTAGGTATTGTAGTAGAAATGTCATTAACAATTGTAGTATTGTTAATAATAGTGTCTTGCGCTGTTGCGTCTTGAGCATAAGAAAAAATGCCAAAAATGAAAAAAATAAAAATTAGCCATGGCAAATTTTTCATGCAAACTATTTTAAAAAATTTAGTTTCTTTTAGATATTTCGTCTCTTAGCTTAGCTGCTTTTTCGTAATCTTCATTTGCTACAGCTTTATTTAGTTCTTTATGAAGTTCATCTGTGGTAAGCTCTGTGTAGCCATCTGTTGCGCCAGATTCAATTTCTATTGGGTCTCCGCCTTCTTGTAAAATTTCATCAACCATTATACTATCATCATTCTCTTCTTCTTTGTTTTTAGAAGAGAATTTTAAGAAAATACCAGCCTTATCTAAGATAGTTTTATATGTGAATATAGGGGCGTCAAAACGTAATGCTAATGCAATGGCATCACTAGTTCTTGCATCAATAATTTCTTCAATACCATCTCTTTCACAAATAATGCTAGAATAAAAAACACCGTCTACTAGTTTGTGTATAATTACTTGTTTTACAACAATATCAAACCTATCGGAGAAATTTTTAAATAAATCGTGTGTTAGTGGTCTTGGGGGTTTAATTTCTTTTTCTAAAGCTATTGCAATAGACTGTGCTTCAAAAGCGCCAATTACAATTGGAAGTTTACGATCACCTTCAACTTCATTTAAAATAAGGGCATAAGCTCCATTTTGAGTTTGGCTATAGGAAATCCCTTTTATTTTTAATCTTACTAAGCTCATAAATAGTTGTAAAAAAAGGGTTGTTTAAATAAGTTGAGTATCCATTTATTTAAACAACCCTTTAGAAAGGCACAAATTAACAAAAATTAAGCGTTTTGCGCTTTAAATTCTTTTAATTTTTCGATGAGCTGCGGTACAACCTCAAAGGCATCACCTACAATACCATAATCTGCAGCTTTAAAAAATGGAGCTTCAGGGTCTGTATTAATAACAACTTTTGTCTTAGAAGCACTTACACCAGCAAGGTGTTGTATAGCTCCAGAAATACCAATAGCAATGTATAAATTACTTGCAACAGGTTTTCCTGTTTGTCCTACGTGTTCTCCGTGCGGTCTCCAACCTAAGTCGGATACAGGCTTAGAGCAAGCTGTTGCAGCGCCAAGAACATCGGCAAGTTCTTCAATCATACCCCAATTTTCTGGACCTTTTAATCCTCTACCGCCAGATACAACAATATCTGCATCTGCTATTGTAGCTTTTCCAACAACCTTATCTACTTCTGTGGATTTAGTTGAAAAATTACCATCCTCTAAAGAGGTATCAAAATTTTCTATAGCTGCTGTAGTAGCATTTTCTATAATCCCAAAAGAATTATTAGATACTCCAACAACTTTTATATCTGTATTTATTTGTGTTAAGGCAAACCCTTTATTACTAAAAGCGGTTCTTTTTAAAGTAAAAGGACTTGTGCTTTCTGGAGCAGCAACAACATTAGGAGCGTAACCAGCTTTTAATGATGCGCTTACTAAAGGAGCTAAATATTTAGCATCTGTACTAGAACTAGTAATAATAACTTTTGCGTTTTCTGCCTTTGCTGCTTGTACAATAGTATTTGCATACCCTTTTGCATTAAACACAGATAACTTATCATTACTAACATTTAATACTTTGCTAATACCATAAGTACCTAAAGTTTCATTTTCTGTTGCATTAATAGATATTGCAACGGCATTTGTTCCTAATAACTTAGCAACTTCTGAAGCGTAAGAGGCAACCTCTAAAGCATTTTTTTTAAATTTTCCGTTTTCGGATTCTGTATATACTAAAACTGACATTTTTTTCTTAAATTAAAATATTCCTAATTAAGAGGAATAAAGAATTAATACTAAATTACTTTTGCTTCATTATGTAATAAACTTATAAGTTCATCCACATTACTAGCGTCTACTAATTTAACGGCTCCTTTTGCTGCTGGTTTCTCAAATTTAGTGTCCTGTGTAGCGTTTAATGCATCTATAGGTTCAACAACAGTTAGTTTTTTTTGTCTGGCCATCATAATTCCTCTCATGTTAGGAATTTTTAAATCGCTTTCCTGTACTAAACCTTTTTGACCTCCAATAACAAGTGGTAAAGAAGTGGTTAGAGTTTCTTTACCGCCATCTATTTCTCTTTGTGCGGTAACATTTTCGCCATCTATTTCTAGACTAATACAAGTATTTACAAAATTCATGTCTAATAAAGAAGCAAGAATCCCCGGAACCATACCGCCGTTATAATCAATAGATTCTCTACCGGCTATAACAAGGTTATAGTCTCCATTTTTAACAACTTCTGCTAATTGTTGCGCAACAAAAAAACCATCAGTAGGTTCTGCGTTAATACGTATGGCCTCATCTGCTCCAATTGCAAGGGCTTTTCTAATTGTAGGCTCTACTGTTGGGCCTCCAACAGACACTACATGGACTGTTGCACCTTGTTTTTCTTTAAACCACATGGCTCTTGTAAGGCCAAATTCATCATTTGGGTTTATGACAAATTGCACACCATTGGTGTCAAATTTTGTATCACCATCTGTAAAATTAATTTTTGAAGTGGTGTCTGGTACGTTACTTATGCAAACTAATATTTTCATCGATTAAATAAGCTTTTAAATATAATAGGGCTAAGATAGTTAATAATTTCCGAATTTACTATGCACGCATAGTAAATTTATAACTTTTTTTGATTAAAATGGTTATTATTTTGATATATAATTCCCTATTTTTGCTTGCCTTTTAGGTATTTAATTTAGGAATTCAATTGTTATAAACATGAAAACAATACAGTTTAGAGAAGCTATAGCAGAGGCTATGTCTGAAGAAATGAGAAAAGACGAATCTATCTATTTAATGGGGGAGGAAGTTGCAGAATATAATGGTGCTTATAAAGCTTCTAAAGGAATGTTAGATGAATTTGGTCCTAAAAGAGTTATAGATACCCCAATCGCGGAATTAGGTTTTGCAGGAATAGGTGTAGGTTCTACAATGACAGGAAATAGACCTATTATAGAGTTTATGACATTTAATTTTGCTTTAGTTGGTATTGACCAAATTATAAATAATGCAGCTAAAATTAGACAAATGTCTGGAGGTCAGTTTCCATGTCCAATAGTATTTAGAGGGCCAACAGCGTCTGCAGGACAATTAGCTGCAACACACTCGCAAGCTTTTGAAAGTTGGTATGCTAATTGCCCAGGATTAAAAGTAGTAGTACCGTCTAATCCTAAAGATGCTAAAGGTTTGCTAAAAGCAGCAATTAGAGATAATGATCCTGTAATTTTTATGGAATCTGAGCAAATGTATGGGGATAAAGGTGAGGTGCCAGAAGGGGAATTTACAATTCCTTTAGGTGTTGCAGATATTCGTAGATCTGGTTCAGATGTTACTATAGTTTCTTTTGGTAAAATCATTAAAGAGGCAGATAAAGCGGCAGATGAGTTAGAAAAAGAAGGTATTAGTTGTGAAATAATTGATTTACGTACTGTTAAGCCTTTAGATTATAAAGCAGTTGTAGATTCTGTTAAGAAAACAAACCGTCTAGTAATTTTAGAAGAAGCTTGGCCTTTTGGTAATGTAGCAACAGAAATTACATACCACATACAATCTAATGCATTTGATTATTTAGATGCACCGGTTATAAAAATAAATACAGCAGATACCCCAGCGCCATATTCTCCAGTTTTATTAGAAGAGTGGCTGCCAAATGCTTCGGATGTGGTTACGGCCGTTAAAAAAGTGTTATATAAGTAAATAAACACTTACATATTTGTAAAAGAATAGTAGCTTCGCCAACTTAAATTAGTCGGCGAGGCTTTTTTATTGGTACGTTATTTGTTAGTACCATTAAATAGAACATAAAATAATAATGAAAAAAATAACTTTTCTTTTCCTTTTTTTATTTGCACTACTAGTAAATGCGCAAACTAAAGTTTCTGGAATAGTATTAGATGATTTGGGAGAACCTGTTGCATTTGCTAATATACTTTTTAAGAATTCTACAGAAGGAACCATTACAAACGATAATGGAAGGTTTTATTTAGAATCAGATGCAAGTTATAATACCCTTGTGGTTTCTTTTATAGGGTATGAAACGCAGACCATAAATCTTAATTCCAAGGTTAATTACGAAATGGAAATTAAGCTAGCAGAATCTAGCGAACAATTAAATGAAGTAGTTCTTATAGCAGGTAAGCAATCTAAAAAAAATAACCCAGCAGTAGATATTCTTCGAAAAATATGGGCTAAAAAAAGAGAGAATGGAGTTCGTAAGTTTAAACAATATGCTTTTGATAAATATGAAAAGGTAGAGTTTGATTTAAATACTATAGATAGTGCCTTAATGCAACGTAAAATATTTAAAGGGCTAGAATTTGTATTTCAAGATTTAGATACTTCAAAGATTACGGGAAAAACGTACTTGCCAATTTTCTTAAACGAAACTTTTTCTAAGGTATATGGGGATAATATTATAAAAGAAGAAAAAGAAGAAATTTTAGGGAATAAAAATTCTGGTTTTGATAACAACCAAGCAATAATAGCATTTGTAGAAGATTTGTATCAGGATTATGATATTTATGATAATTACTTAAAGTTTTTTGATAAAAGTTTTACTAGCCCTTTATCTAGAACAGGAATAGATACCTATAATTATGCGCTTAGAGATAGTGCTTTTATAGATAATAAGTGGTGCTATAATATTGTATACTATCCAAGAAGAAAAAATGAATTAACATTTAAAGGAGACTTTTGGGTAAATGATTCTACATACGCTATTAAAAATATAAATCTAGAAGTTACTAAAAGTGCCAATATAAACTGGGTTAAGGAAATTTATATTGAGCAAGATTTTGATGTAATGAACGATTCCGTTTTTCTTTTAAAGAGAGACTATATGCTGAGCGATTTTAGTTTTAAAAAGAAAGAAAAATCAAAAGGAGTTTACGGTAAAAGAACTACGGTTTATAACGCTTATGATTTTGATAAAGAAAAACCTAGAGATTTTTATAAGAAAGATGGGAACCCTTTTGATCCAGAGGTAGTTGTAAAAGATGACGCATTTTGGAAGGAGAATAGATTAGAGTCTTTAAATAAAGATGAAAAAGGAATTTATAAGTTAATAGATACGTTAAAAACTGTTCCTAAATTTAAGTCGTATTATAACTTAGTTAGTATTCTGGGGTCTGGCTACGTAGAAATAGACAAATGGAATTTAGATATTGGTTCTGTTTACGATGTTTTTGGTTATAATGATGCAGAAGGTGCTAGAGTAAGGTTAGGTGCAAGAACGTATTTTGGACCAAACGATCCATGGAGAGTAGAAGGTTATGCCGCATATGGTTTTGCTGATCAAAAAGTTAAGCATGGTATATCTGGTAAGTTTTTGTTAGATAATAAAAGTAGATTAATAATCTCTGGTGGAAATAGAAGAGATATAGAACAATTGGGAGTAAGTTTAACTGCTACCAATGATGTTTTAGGAAGAAGCATAGCATCTTCCTCTTTGTTAACTGTTGGTGCAAATAATAGGCTTACCAATATTAATTTAAGCGCACTTAGTGTAGAGGTAGAGCCACTAACAAATGTTAGGGTTTCTTTGGGAGCAAACTTTAGGACGCTTAGCTCTGCATTACCTGGCGATTTTAGTTTAGATTACGTAGACCCTGAATCTGTAACAGGAATAGCATCAGAGGTTAAGCAATTTAATCTAAACACAATAGTAATATATACACCAGGAAAAAAAACAATAGGCCATGGTGTAGAGCGTAGAGATATTAATGATAACTATAGTACACTATTATTAAATTATACAAAAGGGTTAAAAGGCGCTATGAATAGCGATTTTAATTATAGTAAACTTCAGTTTTCATATAGTCAGCCATGGCAAGTAGGAGGTTTTGGAAGATTGTATAGTACTGTAGAAATTGGTAAAACTTTTGGCGAAGTGCCTCTAGGGTTATTAAGTGTTATTCCGGGTAATCAAACTTTCTTTTCTAATTATGGTACTTTTCCAAATTTAGATTTTTACGAATTTGTTACAGATACTTATGCGTCATTGCATTTAGAACATAATTTTAATGGCAGGTTATTTTCTAGAATTCCGTTAATAAGAAAATGGAATTTAAGAGAAATTGTAGGACTGCGTGGAGTTTGGGGGCAATTGTCAGATGAAAATATTGCATTAAATGCGCCAGCAAATAGTACAACGCCATTAATAGCACCATCAGATAAAGTGTATTATGAATACTCCTTTGGAATAGGAAACATTTTTAAAATATTTAGAATAGATTTTAACTTTAGAGGTAATTATTTAGATACTCCAGAAGCAAGACCCTTTAGTGTAACAGGAACTTTTGGGTTTAATTTTTAAATTATTATAGAATTAATACAATTTCATTAATGAGCTAGCGTTCATTTGTTAACTTTGTACATGACAAAAAAAAATACAATAATGGCAGAAAAGAAAAGCATAACTTTTGATGTTTTAATAGAGATTCCAAAAGGAAGTAGAAATAAATATGAGTACGATTTTACATTACATAAAATTAGGTTTGATAGAATGTTATTTTCTTCCATGATGTACCCTGGTGACTATGGTTTTATTCCAGAAACATTAGCCTTGGATAGCGATCCATTAGATGTTTTGGTTTTAGGGCACCAGCCAACTTACCCTATGGTGGTTATGGAGGTTAGACCTATAGGTGTATTTTATATGACCGATGAAAAAGGACCAGATGAAAAAGTAATTTGTGTACCTGTATCTGACCCTATATGGAGTAATAAGCATGATATTTCAGATATAAACCCACATAGATTAAAAGAAATTGAGCATTTCTTTAAAGTTTATAAAGATCTTGAGAAAAAGAAAGTAGATACTGGTGGTTGGGGAAATGCAGCAGACGCAGTTAAAATTTATCATGAATGTGTAGAGCGTTATGAAAAAAGCGAACACAAAAAGAAACGTACCTTTACTATATAGTAAATCTATAGTGTAGAATAAAAAGCCACTCTTAATTTTAAGAGTGGCTTTTTTATTATTATTGATTTCGTATATTTAATGCCATATAAATATCAAATTAATAATAAACTATGGAAGTATTTGTGAACTATTTATGGGGCTTTGGTATTCTGGCCTTAATTTTTGTATTCGTAAAAAACCTTTGGGTATCTAAACAAGACGAAGGAGAGGAAAAAATGGCAAGAATTGCCAAGAATATTTCAGACGGGGCAATGGCTTTTTTAAAAGCAGAATACAAAGTTTTAGCTGTATTTGTAATAGCAGTTGCGGTATTACTTTACTTTAAAGGAAATTCAGAAGAAGGATCTAATGGTATGGTAGCCGTATCTTTTATAGTTGGGGCAATTTGTTCTGCATTAGCAGGATTTATAGGTATGAAGGTAGCTACTAAAGCTAATGTTAGAACAACACAAGCAGCAAGAAAATCTTTAGGAAAAGCTTTAGAAGTTGCATTTGCAGGTGGAGCTGTAATGGGACTTGGTGTAGTTGGTTTAGGAGTTTTGGGTTTAAGCGGACTCTTTATGATATATAGCGGACAAGGCTGGAGTATTGGAGAGGTGTTAAATGTTCTTTCTGGATTTTCTTTAGGTGCATCTTCTATAGCTTTGTTTGCACGTGTTGGTGGAGGGATTTATACAAAAGCAGCAGATGTTGGTGCAGATTTAGTAGGAAAGGTTGAGGCTGGTATACCAGAGGATCACCCTTTAAACCCTGCTACAATAGCAGATAATGTTGGGGATAATGTTGGAGATGTTGCAGGTATGGGAGCAGATTTGTTTGAATCTTATGTGGGGTCTATTATAGGAACAATGGTACTTGGCGCTGTTTATGTTGGTTTGCCAGAGTTTGCTACATCTTTTGATGGTTTAGGAGCAGTATATCTTCCATTAGTATTAGCGGCAACAGGTATTGTTATGTCTATTCTAGGGACATTTTTTGTTCGTGTTAAGGATGGCGGAAACCCGCAAACGGCATTAAATATTGGAGAATTTGGTTCTGCAGGGTTAATGTTGGTAGCATCTTTTTTTATTATTCAAAAAATGCTTCCAGAATCATGGGTAGAAGCAGGTGTAACTTATACTTCTATGGGAGTTTTTTGGGCTACAATAGCAGGTTTAGTTGCAGGTCTTTTAGTGGGTAAAGTAACAGAGTATTATACTGCAACAGGTAAAAAACCTGTTATGGATATAGTTAAGCAATCGGAAACAGGAGCTGCAACAAATATAATTGCAGGATTAGGTGTGGGAATGATGTCTACAGCAATTCCTATACTTTTAATTGCAGCAGCAATTATTATTTCGCATAGCCAAGCAGGTTTATACGGTATTGCTATTGCGGCAGTAGGTATGTTAGCAAATACAGGCATTCAATTAGCGGTAGATGCTTACGGTCCTATATGTGATAATGCAGGTGGTATAGCAGAAATGGCAGAGTTGCCGAGCGAAGTTCGTGAACGTACAGATAAGTTAGATGCTGTAGGTAACACAACTGCTGCAATAGGAAAAGGGTTTGCAATTGCCTCTGCAGCATTAACAGCGTTAGCATTATTTGCAGCTTTTATGAAAACAGCAAATGTAACTTCTATAGATGTTTCTAGACCAGATATTATGGCAGGTTTGTTAATAGGAGGTATGTTGCCTTTTGTTTTTTCTGCTTTATCTATGAACGCTGTTGGTAGAGCGGCAATGGCAATGATAGAAGAAGTTCGTCGTCAATTTAGAGATATTCCTGAATTAAAAGCAGCACTGGGTATTATGCGTAAGTATGATTCTGATATGAGTAAAGCTTCAGAGGAAGATAGAAAAATTTTTGATGCTGCAGATGGTGTGGCAGATTATGGTAAGTGTATAGATATTTCTACAAAAGCATCCATTAGAGAAATGGTTTTACCTGGTTTGTTAGCAATTGCTGTTCCAGTAATTGTTGGTTTTGGAGGTAAAATAGTTGGTATTGGTGGTGCTGAAATGTTGGGAGGTTTACTCGCGGGTGTTACTACTTGTGGAGTTTTAATGGCTATTTTTCAGTCCAATGCAGGAGGAGCTTGGGATAATGCAAAGAAAACCATAGAAGAAGATGGAAGAAAAGGTACGGATGTTCATAAAGCTGCCGTAGTAGGAGACACCGTAGGGGATCCTTTTAAAGATACTTCCGGGCCTTCTTTAAATATCTTGTTAAAATTAATGTCTGTTGTTGCTTTGGTAATAGCCCCTAGTATTGCAATTACAGAAGAGGGTCTTGCAAATCATGTTCAGGATACTAATAGTGTAAATATAGAAACAACTATAAAAACAGAGAATAATAAAGAAATGAATGTAGCTTATGCAGCATTTAAAAATGAAGAGAATACTAAAAAATAATTTTTTTTAATTAATTTATATTTAACCGTCTTGCACTTTGTAAGGCGGTTTTTTTATACTTTTAATTTCTAGTGTAATTAGAGCTATGTTTAAGAAAGATAAGTTGCAAATTATTCCTTTTAAGACCTATGGTACTTTAGATCATATATATTTAAGAGGACGAGCTTTAGAAGATGAGAATATAGATATAAATAAAAAGGGAATATGGCCTGTTTTTATTAGCACATGGAAAAGGTTTGAAACAGATGAGGTAAAATTTGCTTCTATAAATATTGAGATAGAGAATAATGAGCAGGAAAAAATAGTAGCAGATTCTGAAGGGTACTATATCTTAAATAAGGGCGTAGAGAATTTATCAGAAATTGTTTCTAAAGATGGTTGGGTGTCTTATAAAGTAGCCTATGATAAACCAGAAGAGTATACTAAAAAGATAGTCTCTGAAAATCGTTTTTATGGAGAAATGCTAGTTGTTCTGCCAGAATCTGAATATGGGATTATCAGTGATATAGATGATACTATTTTGCATACAGGTGTTGCTTCTAAATTTAAATGGAAAGCAGTTTTTAATACCTTTTTTGTTAATGTATTACACAGAAAAGCTTTAGAAGGTGCTGCAGATTTTTATATGCAATTACATAAAGGGAAATCTAAAAATAATTGTAATCCTGTTTTTTATGTGAGTAATAGCCCTTGGAATTTATATAAATATTTAGAGATTTTTTTAAATGGCAATAATTTTCCAAAGGGAGCAATATTGTTGCGAAACCTAAAATTTTTATTTGATAAAACGCCAAAAGTTAAAATATCGCATAAGCATCATGAAATTCAAAATATATTAAATACCTATCCAGATTTATCTTTTATTCTTATTGGAGATTGTGGAGAGCATGATCCAGATATCTATGTAGATATTGTTGCAAAGAACCCAAACAGAATAACTTCCATTTATTTAAGGTCAGTAAAAAGTAAAAAGAAAATGCTACGTGTAAAAAAGTTGTTTCAGGACTATAAAGATGTTGATGTTTTATTAGTTTATAATACTACAGAAGCAATTGGTCATGCAAAAAAGAAAGGCTTTATTTAAAAGTAATTACGCTAAGTAAAGTAGGGAAGTATTTGTAGGTACTTCAACAGGTTCTTTGTTTTGCTCAAAAATTCTTGCAGAAAGTTCTTTTCCTTCAAGTGTGCATTTATTGTTTTTTAGACGAATCCAGCTGCCTTCACGTAAACCAATAACTGGAGTTTTGTTAAACTGATGAAACTCTTTTATCCTAGTTTCTCTGGTTTCTCCTTTGTGTGTAGATGTTGGGTCTGGGTCTAAATAATGAGCATTAATATTAAAAGGAATAATATGTAATGTAGAAAAGCTAGGAGGGTAAATTATAGGCATGTCGTTAGTGGTTTTCATGCTAACGCCAGCAATGTTGCTTCCTGCACTAGTTCCCAAATAAGGAGTACCTTCTAGAATTTTTTTTCTTAAAGGATTTATAAGTTGTAACTCGTATAACTTAGAGACTAAGACAAACGTATTACCTCCTCCAGTAAAAATTCCTTTAGCATTATGAATAGCTTTTATAGGTTCATCAAAAGTATGAATGCTTATAAGTTTTTTGTTTATTTTCTGAAATCCTTTTTTTGCGATCGTGGTATATTCTTCATGCGAAATGCCACTTGGTCTAGCGTAAGGAATAAATAGAACTTCATCAGTAGCACTGAATAATTCTTTTAACTCATTAAAAAGATATTCTAAATAAGTACTATTGTGAATAGTAGAGGTGCTAGCAAGAATACAGTTTGTCATTTAAAAAAGACCATTTATTTCGGCATCAATCTTATTAATAACTTGTCCTAAATCTTCGGGCTTGTCAACAAAATCTAATTGATCTACATCAATAATTAATAATTTACCTTTAGTGTAATTATGAGCCCATGCCTCATAACGTTCATTTAGCCTGCTTAAATAATCTATAGAAATACTATTTTCATAATCTCTACCACGTTTATGAATTTGTTTCACCAAGTTTGGTATAGAACTTCTTAAATAAATAAGTAATTCTGGGGGCTGTACTAAGGATTCCATTAGTTCAAAGAGACCAGTATAGTTGCTAAAATCTCTATTTGTCATTAAGCCCATGGCGTGTAAGTTAGGTGCAAAAATATGGGCGTCTTCATATATAGTTCTATCCTGAATAATACTTTTTCCACTTTCTCTAATTTCAAGAATTTGTCTATATCTATTATTCAAAAAATAGATTTGTAAATTAAAACTCCATCGTTCCATTTGATTATAAAAATCATCTAGATAAGGGTTATCGGCAACTTCTTCAAAATGGGGTTCCCATTTATAATGCTTGGCTAATAATTTGGTTAAAGAGGTTTTTCCGGCACCAATATTTCCTGCTACAGCAATATGCATTTTTTAGATGTTTTTTATAGTTATGATAATAAGAAAAAATATTGCGATACAATATACAAGATAACAATAGGATGGTAAAATGTTTACGTAAATATCCGATGAATTTTTTTCAGGATAGATAATTAATAAGATAAAAGTATAATTTTTTAAGAGATTCTATTTTGACATATTTCTGAATAGCACTACTTTTACACTTTCAATCTACGAGGAAAGATTTGACTGCTTGCAACCTCTAAAAAATGCTAAAACAGATATTACTACGCCTTATATAGGGTATTCTATCTATTTGCTTTTTTATTTTGCGCGCTACTTTCCTTTTTAAAAAAGAATTATGTCTTATTTATTTACATCAGAATCTGTTAGTGAAGGACACCCAGATAAAGTTGCGGATCAAATTAGTGATGCATTATTAGATAGTTTTTTAGCTTTTGACCCCGAAAGTAAAGTTGCTTGTGAAACTCTTGTTACAACAGGGCAAGTAGTTTTAGCAGGAGAGGTAAAAAGTAATACCTATTTAGATGTTCAAAATATAGCAAGAGAAGTTATTAATAAAATAGGCTACACAAAGGGAGAATATCAATTTAGTGGAGATTCTTGTGGTGTTATATCTCTTATTCACGAGCAATCTAAAGAAATAAACCAAGGGGTAGATAGAGGCGAAAAAGAAGAGCAAGGGGCAGGAGACCAAGGAATGATGTTTGGTTATGCAACTAAAGAAACAGAAAACTATATGCCATTGGCATTAGATATTTCTCATAAAATTCTTCAGGTATTAGCAGAGTTAAGAAGAGAGAATAAAGAAATTAGTTATTTAAGACCAGATGCCAAGTCGCAAGTAACTATAGAATATTCCGATGAAAATGTACCACAACGTATAGATACTATTGTCGTATCTACACAACATGATGCTTTTAATACGGATGATGAAGCTATGTTGGCTAAAATTAAGGAAGATATTGTAGCAATATTAATACCTAGAGTTAAGGAGCAATTACCAGAAAATATCCAAGCTTTATTTAATGATGAAATTACGTACCATGTTAACCCAACAGGGAAATTTGTAATTGGAGGACCTCATGGAGATACCGGTTTAACAGGGCGTAAAATAATTGTAGATACTTACGGTGGTAAGGGTGCACATGGTGGCGGTGCTTTTAGTGGAAAAGACCCAAGTAAGGTGGATCGTAGTGCGGCTTATGCAGCAAGGCATATAGCTAAAAATTTAGTGGCGGCTGGTGTTTCTGATGAAATATTAGTACAAGTAAGTTATGCGATTGGAGTAGTAGAACCAACTTCTATTTTTGTAGATACTTATGGAACAGCAAATGTAGATGTAACAGATGGTGCTATTGCAGAGAAAGTAGCGCAATTGTTTGATATGCGTCCGTTTGCTATAGAAGAACGTTTAAAATTACGTAATCCTATTTATTTAGAATCAGCAGCATATGGTCATATGGGAAAAGAGCCAAGAACTATTACTAAAGTCTTTGAATCTCCTTATAATGGTAAAGTAGAAAAAGAAGTAGAACTATTTACTTGGGAGAAACTAGATATGGTAGATAAAGTAAAAGCTAGTTTTAACTTGTAAATTATAAAAGTATAGCTCTGGAAAAGGAATCTTATTCAGAGCTGTTATTTTAAAATAAATAAATAAAAGTGTTATTTTATTTATAAAAAGTAGGCAAATAAACTTTTGGAGTATATATTTGCAGCATATTAAGTTCAAATACATATTGAATTGTTATCAAGAAAGGCGGAGGGATTAGACCCTGTGAAGCCTTAGCAACCCTTTGCCATGCAAAGAAGGTGCTAAATTCTACCAGAGAAATCAGAATGATTTATAAGGCAGATAACGAAATAAGCTATGATACATAGCAACTTTCCAATTTCTTTTTAACTTTTTGATTTTACTTATTTTACAATGTCGGTACTATAAGATTTGAATTTTTTTATCAATTAACTAAAAAAAATCAAAAAATCATGAGTGATCAAAAATTTTCAACAAACGCATTACATGCAGGGCATGACACAACACAAACAGGAGGAACTAGAGCGGTACCTATTTACCAAACTTCTTCTTATGTTTTTAAGGATACAGAACACGCAGCAAATTTATTTGCATTAAAAGAATTAGGATTTATTTATACAAGATTAAATAATCCAACAAATCAAATATTACAAGATCGTTTAGCAGCTGTAGAAGGTGGTATTGGTGCTGTTGTTTTTGCTTCAGGAACCTCTGCTATTGCAACGGGATTAATGACTTTGTTAAAAGCGGGAGATCATATAGTAGCCTCTAGTAGTTTATATGGAGGAACATTTACTTTGTTAAATGTTACCTTACCAAGGTTAGGTATTACAACCACTTTTGTAGATGCATCTGACCCAGAAAGCTTTGGAAAAGCAGTACAAGATAATACAAGAGCATTTTTTGTAGAATCTTTAGGAAATCCAAAGTTAGATGTATTAGACCTTAAAGCTATTTCTGCACAAGCAAAAGCAGCACAAGTTCCTTTTATTGTAGATAATACGGTTGCTTCACCAGCATTATTAAATCCAATTGAGCACGGAGCAAATCTTGTAATACATTCACTTACCAAATATATTGGCGGTCAAGGAACATCTTTAGGAGGGGCAATTATTGATGCAGGTACATTTGATTGGACAAACGGAAAATTTCCTGAGTTTACAGAGCCATCTGCAGGATACCACGGTTTGGTGTATAGCGAAGCTTTAGGAGCTGCAGCATTTACTTTTAAATTAATTTTAGAAGGATTGCGTGATTTTGGAGGAGCTTTAAGTCCTTACAATGCTTTTCAAATTATTCAAGGTTTAGAAACTCTAAACGTAAGAATAAAACAACATAGTGCTAACGCATTAGAATTGGCAACTTGGTTAGAAGGTAGAGAAGAAGTGGCTTGGGTAAATTACCCTGGATTAAAAAGTAGCAAGTACTATGATTTAGCAAAAGAATATTTACCTAAAGGACAAAGTGGATTAGTTACATTTGGATTAAAAGGAGGATTTGAAGCTGCTAAAAAAGTAACAGATGCTACTAAAGTATTTTCTCTTTTAGCAAATATTGGAGATACAAAATCACTTATTATTCACCCAGCGAGTACAACACACCAACAATTAACAGCGCAACAACAAATAGATGCAGGTGTAGGAGCAGATTTAATACGTTTATCTGTTGGTTTAGAAGATATTGCAGATTTAAAAGCCGATTTAGAACAGGCTTTTGCACAATAAGCATAAAATTTAATAAAGTAAAAAATACCAGATGTTACATCATCTTACAATTAATAAATACAAAACATATAGCGGGGTATCTCAGGATATTTCGCTATCCTATCAACTTTTTGGAAAACCCTTGCATAGTGCTCCAATAGTGCTGGTAAATCATGCTTTAACTGGGAACTCTAATGTTACTGGTAAAGATGGTTGGTGGTCTGCAATAGTAGGGCAAGGAAAATGTATAGATACGGATAAGTATACTATTCTGGCTTTTAACGTTCCAGGAAATGGATACGATAGTTTTGTAATAGAAAATTATAAAGATTTTATTGCAAGAGATGTTGCGAGAATATTTTTATTGGGTCTTAAAGATTTAAAAATCTCTAATCTATTTGCAATAATTGGGGGCTCTATGGGAGGTGGTATTGCTTGGGAAATGGCAGCGCTAAACCCTAATTTAACAGAGCATTTAATCCCTGTGGCATCAGACTGGAAGTCTACAGATTGGTTAATAGGAAACTGCCAAATACAAGAGCAGTTTTTAATTAATTCTAAGCAACCTGTACATGATGCTCGTATGCATGCAATGTTGTGTTATAGAACGCCAGAATCTTTTAATGAGCGTTTTAAACGCAGTACTAATGAAGAGTTGCAGGTTTTTAATGTAGAAAGTTGGTTAATGCATCATGGAGATAAATTGAAAGAACGTTTTCAATTATCGGCCTATAAACTAATGAATCAGCTTTTAAAGTCTATTGATATTACTAGAGATAGAGAATCAGCTTTTGTAGACTTGCAGAATAGTGAAACCAATATTCATATTATTGGAGTAGATTCTGATTTATTTTTTACTGCTAAAGAAAATAGAGAAACATTTAAGCAAATAGCCCAAGCAAATAGTAATGTTACCTATGGCGAAGTACAGTCTTTACATGGACATGATGCTTTTTTGATTGAGTTTGATCAAATGCAAAATTTGTTGAATCCTATTTTTAATAAAGAAGAAGAGACTACTAAAGTTAAAGTCTTAAAATTTGGAGGTAAATCTTTAAGTAATGGAGAGGGTTTAGAACATGTTTTAGATATTATTTTAGATAAAGTAAAGGCTAAAGAAAAAGTTGCCGTGGTACTTTCTGCAAGAGAAAAAGCTACAGACCAACTAGAGGTTATTTTAGAAAAAGCTGCATCTGGTAAAAGTTATGCAAAAGACTTTGAAGCTTTTGAAAAATACCAGACGCATTCTTATAAAAATGTAAATTTATCAGAGGAATTTGCAAGTTTGTTTCAGTTGTATGAAGGGGTTGCTTTATTAGGGGATTACAGTTCCAAGATTAAAGATCAGGTTTTAGCTTATGGAGAGTTAATATCTGCAAAATTAATAACAAAACTATTAATTGGAAAAGGTGTAAAGGCAAAGTTAATGGACTCTAGAAGTCTTATTAAGACCGATGATAATTTTGGAGATGCTAGTGTTTTAGAAACAGTATCTAAAGAAAATGTTTTAAGAGAGTTTGGTTTGTTGTCGCAAGGAACCGTACCTGTTTTTACAGGTTTTATAGCTTCTACTTTAGATGGGGAAACTACAACTTTAGGAAGAAATGGGAGTAATTACTCTGCGGCTTTATTGGCTAATTTCCTAGATGCTTCAGAGCTTCAAAATTATACACATGTAGATGGTATTTATACAGCAAATCCAGATTTTGTAGCAGATGCTAAACGTATTTCTGAGCTTTCATATAGTGAAGCCAATGAGTTGGCAAATTTTGGCGCTACTATTTTACATGCCAAAACAATTATTCCTTTACTAGAAAAAAATATTCCTTTACGTATTTTAAATACATTTAATAGTGATAATGAAGGAACTTTAATTAGTGCAAAAACTAGCAAAGACGGTATTAAATCTATTTCTGTAATAGAAAAGGTTGCTTTAATTAATTTAGAAGGTAGGGGATTGTTAGGAAAAGTAGGGGTAGATGCTCGTATTTTTAAAGCCTTAGGGGATAGTAATATTAGTGTAAGTATTATTTCTCAAGGTTCCTCAGAACGTGGAATTGGTTTGGTGGTAGATGCAGATATTGCACAGAAAGCAAAACAAGCTTTAGATAGGGAATTTACACATGATTATACATCAAAAGATGTTAATAGAATTACTGTCGTAGGGGATGTTTCTGTTATTTCTATTGTAGGACAAGATTTGAGCACTTTTCATAAGCCTTACAATTCTTTAATTAAGAACCAAATAACACCATTACTTTTTAATAATACAGTTACAGGGAAAAATGTGAGCTTGGTAGTAAAAAAGACCGATTTACATAAGGCTGTAAATGTAATGCATGGGCAAGTTTTTGGAATGAGTAAAAAGGTTAATATAGCTGTTTTTGGACATGGTAATGTTGGAGGAACACTAATTGATCAGATATTAAAATCTGCCAAAAACATAGAAAAAAGGAAAGGTCTAGATTTAAGAGTTTTTGCCGTTGCAAATTCTAAAAAAGTAATATTGAGTAAAAAAGGAGTTTCTAAGAATTGGGAGTCTTTGTTAGATAAAAAGGGAGAGCCTTATACTTTGAGTACTATTTTTGATTTTGCTAAGAGACATCATTTAGAAAATTTAATTATTGTAGATAATACAGCAAGTGAAGATTTTGTTGCGCATTATTTTGATTTTATAGAGAATGGTTTTGATATAGTATCCTCAAATAAAATAGCAAATACTTTAGGTTTTGATTATTACCAGCTTTTAAGAGAAGAGTTGGTTAAAAATCAAAAACAGTACTTATATGAAACTAATGTAGGAGCAGGTTTACCTTTAATAGACACTATTAAGTTATTACATTTATCAGGGGAGAATATTACGAGGATAAAAGGTGTGTTCTCAGGGTCTTTAAGTTACATTTTTAATACATTTTCAGAAGTAAATGCGCCTTTTTCTACTATTTTAAAAGATGCAATGCAAAAAGGTTTTACAGAGCCAGATCCAAGAGAGGATTTGTCAGGGAATGATGTAGGCCGAAAATTATTAATACTAGCTAGAGAGTTAGAATTGCACAATGAATTTTCTGATGTAGAAATCCAGAATTTGATTCCTGCTTTATTAGAAAAAGGAGATACAAATCATTTCTTAGATAATTTAGGAATGTTAGATGATACTTTTAATGAGATAAAGAAAAACCAGAAACCAAATCACGTTTTGCGTTATGTAGGTGATTTGCATGGAAATTTGCAAGAAGAAAAAGGAAAGTTAGATGTAAAACTGGTTTCCGTACCAAAAGAAAGCGCTTTAGGGCAAATAAAAGGGTCAGATTCTATTATAGAAATATATACAGAGTCTTATGGGGAAAATCCACTAGTAATTCAAGGAGCGGGAGCAGGAGCAGCTGTTACGGCAAGAGGTGTTTTTGGAGATATATTAAGAATTGTAGAAAAAAATTAATTTTAACTACGCTCAATTATCATTAATTGAGTGGAGCAGAATCATAGTTGGCTGAGTACACTCAAAGCCAAAGAATAAAAAGAAAGATGAAAAAATTTGAAACGGAAGCGATAAGAACACAGTCAGAGCGTACCCAATATTTAGAACATTCTACACCAATTTACTTAACCTCAAGTTTTGTATTTGAGGATGCCGAGGATATGCGAGCTTCATTTGCAGAAGAAAAAGAACGTAATATTTATTCTAGATATTCCAATCCTACAAATAATGAATTCGTAGAGAAGGTTTGTAAAATGGAGGGGGCAGAAAGTGGGTTTGCTTTTGCATCTGGTATGGCAGCCGTATTTTCTACTTTGGCGGCATTGGTAAAAACTGGGGATCATATTCTTTCTGCAAGAAGTATTTTTGGTTCTACGCATACTTTGTTTACCAAATTTTTACCAAAATGGGGGGTTACAACTAGTTATTTTCCTATTGATGATTTGGATGCTGCTGAGGCAATGATTACCTCGCAAACAAAAATTATTTATGCGGAATCCCCAACAAATCCTGGGGTAGATGTATTAGACTTAGAAAGATTAGGACAAATAGCAAAAAAACACAATTTAATATTTATTGTAGATAACTGTTTTGCAACTCCATATATACAACAGCCAATTAAATTTGGTGCAGATTTGGTAATACATTCTGGAACCAAATTAATGGATGGTCAAGGAAGGGTTTTAGCAGGTATTACTGTTGGTAGTACGGAGTTAATGGATAAAGTATATCGTTTTTCAAGAATTACTGGCCCAGCATTATCCCCTTTTAATGCTTGGGTATTAACCAAGAGTTTAGAGACTTTGGCAGTGCGTTTAGATCGTCATTGCGAAAATGCATTAAAGTTGGCTCAGTTTTTAGAAGAGCACCCTAAAGTCAGTTGGGTAAAATATCCGTTCTTAAAATCGCACCCAATGTATGCGGTTGCTAAAAAGCAAATGAAAGCAGGAGGTAGTATTGTTGCTTTTGAGGTTAAAGGGGGAATTGAAGCTGGTAAAAAGTTTTTTGATAGTATTAAGATGTTGTCTTTATCTGCAAATCTTGGAGATTCTAGAAGTATAGTTACGCATCCAGCATCTACAACACATAGTAAGTTATCTGTAGAAGAGCGTTTAGAATCTGGCATAACAGATGGTTCTGTACGTGTATCTGTGGGCTTAGAGCATATAGAGGATATTATTGCAGATATAAAGCAGGCTTTAAATTAAGCGGGACTTTGCAGAAATATAAAAGCCAAATCTAATTAGATTTGGCTTTTAGGGTTTTGTCAAAAAAATGACCTTAAATTATTCTTTTTTAGTAAAAAAGGCAATAAAACTTCTACGTTCATTTTCATTTGAATCGTAGAATTTAGAAAAGAGTATTTTAAGTTTTAAGGTAGTTTCAGTCATTTCTAAAATGGTTGCTCTGTTGCCTACTTCAGAAGACCCCTTAACGTGATTGTATAATTCTGTTAAATTGTTTTCTAGTTACCATCCACTTGAATTGTTAAAAAAATCAAAATCTCTTATCTCTTCAATAACATCTCCATCTTCATAAGTTATAGTATAATGAAAAGTTCCTTCGGTTTTTAAAGAATTTGGGTTATTAGAAAATACCATACTAGCATCTAAATCCTTTGCTTTAGCAGCGAATTAATATTCTTTATTGACTTCGTTTAATTTTAAAACGGCATCTTTTGTTATTAGTTCTGTTAGGTCCCAAATTCCAACAATTAGAGAGGAAGTTGTTGTATCTTCTTTTTCAGAACTTTATCTTTCCATGGTTATTGTTAATTTACCAGTAGTAGTAGAAGTTGCTCCTTCCTGTACTTCAATAGTTTCATTTATGTCATAAGAAAGAACCAACTTATTTTCTGTAGATTCTATAGTTGTCATTTTGGTTTCTTTATTGTTTTCATCAATAAAAAAGATAACACCATCTCTAAGTTCCCAGGTACTAGAGTTAAATACGGTGTAAAGAGGAATTTCTGTTACTTGGGTTTGTCCTAAAATAGAAATACTAGTTTCAGATATAAATGAGCCATTGCTAGTTGCGGTATTAGGGTCATTGCTAAATTCTATTTGCATATCAAAATCTTTTCCAATAGAAGAGTATTTTTGAGTTACAGATGCGCCATTTACTTTAGTTACTGTTTCTCCATCTTCTACTTTATAAGCAGTTAAATCCCATTCTCCGATAATATCGGATTCAGAAGTTAATGAATTTTTTAATTGGTTTTCATCGCTATCTTTTTCACAAGAAGTAAATAAAATTGTTGCGGATAAAAATAAAAATAAGCTTAGTTTTTTCATGGTTTTTTAATAACGGTTAATATATGAAGGTTAATAACGAAACAGGTTTTTAATTAGTATATTTATAGTTGTTTTTTTTATTTTCCTATCTTCGTGCTATGCTATCCAAGAAAACTAAATACGGATTAAAAGCACTTTCCTTTTTGGCATTACAAAAAGAAAATGCACCTGTGCAAATAGCAGAAATTGCTAAGCAAGAAAATATATCACAAAAGTTTTTAGAAAGTATTTTATTAACGCTTCGTAAAACAGGTTTTTTAGGTTCAAAAAAAGGAAAAGGAGGAGGGTATTACCTCATTAAGGAACCTAAAGATATTTTAATGACTGATGTTATGCGAGTATTAGAAGGGCCTATTGCAATGGTGCCTTGTGTGAGCCTTAATTTTTATGAAAAATGTGACGATTGTCCAGATGAAAAAACCTGTTCTGTAAACAAGTTAATGCTTCAAATAAGAGACAGTACTTTGCAGGTGTATAGGAACAATACGTTGGCAGATATTCTAGTTTAACGCTCCAATTACCTCATTTTATGTGTTTTTATGGTTTTAAAATTTTTATGAATTCACCTTATTAGATTCATTATTCTCAATAAAACTTCTAAATATTTAATAATCTACTAAATCGATAGGGTAAAAGTAATTTTAGTTATTTTTTAACGTCTTAGGTGGTATAAATATACTATTTTTGAATATCCTATTAAATCTATAGGGTAATAGAAAAATAATAACAAATGATTGCTGATCAATTGATTTTAGATAAAAAAGCCACGAAAAGTAAGTATGAAGACGACAAAAAGTCTGAAAAACCTATTCGTAGTGTAGCAAAGGCATTAAGTTGGAGAGTAATAGGTACACTAGATACTTTAGTTGTGTCTTATATATTAACTGGTAAAATGGCAGTGGCGGCATCTATAGCCTCTGTAGATTTTTTAACTAAGATGGTGTTGTATTTTTTCCATGAGCGTATTTGGAATGGTATAAAATGGGGTAAATAAGATAAAGAGCGATGAACTATACAGAAGAAAAAATTGCAGATTGGAATAAAAAGTTTGAGAAATCTTCTCCTGCTGAAATAATAAAATGGGCATTACAACAAACTACAAATGCTGTTGTAACAACTAATTTTAGACCATACGAAGTAAATATTTTACATGCAGTTACTGCAGTAAATAAAGACATTAAAGTTATTTGGTGCGATACGGGTTATAATACACCAAATACATATAGACACGCAGAAGAATTAATTGAGAAATTGGGGTTAAATATTCATTTATATGTACCTAAGCAAACTTCTTCTCATAGAGATGTGGTAATGGGAATTCCAGGAATAGAGGACCCTAATCATGCAATTTTTACAGAACAGGTAAAACTAGAACCTTTTGGAAGAGCAATGGCAGAGCATAAACCAGAAGTATGGTTTACAAATCTTAGAAAGGGGCAAACTGCATTACGAAATAGTCTAGATATTTTTAGTGTAAGTAAAGATGGCGTTTTAAAAGTTAGTCCTTTTTACCACTGGGAAGATGCGCAATTAGATACCTATTTACAAGAGAATAATTTACCTAATGAGCATAAATATTTTGACCCAACTAAGGTGTTAGAAAATAGAGAATGTGGGTTGCACACATAGTATTTATAAATATATAAGGAGAAAATAAAAAGAATTAAAAAAATAAGATGAGTACAAATACATCACATATAAATCCATTAGAAAACGAAGCCATCTATATCATGAGAGAAGTGGCTGCTCAGTTTGAAAAACCTGTGTTATTGTTTTCGGGAGGTAAAGATTCTATTACCCTAGTTCGTTTGGCGCAAAAAGCATTTTGGCCTGCAAAAATTCCTTTTCCATTAATGCATATAGATACTGGGCATAATTTCCCAGAAACTATAGAATTTAGAGACAGGTTAGCAAAAGAACTTGGAGTAGAGCTTATTGTTCGTAATGTACAAGACTCTATTGATGCTGGTAAGGTAAAAGAAGAATCTGGTAGATATGCTAGTAGAAATTCTTTGCAAACCACAACATTATTAGATGCTATTGAAGAGTTTAAGTTTGATGCTTGTATTGGAGGCGCTCGTAGAGATGAGGAAAAAGCAAGAGCAAAAGAACGTATTTTTTCTGTACGTGATGATTTTGGTCAGTGGGATGAAAAAAGCCAACGTCCAGAATTGTTTGATATGCTAAATGGAGATATAGAATTAGGACAAAATGTTCGTGTGTTCCCAATATCTAACTGGACAGAATTAGATGTTTGGTCTTACATTCAGAAAGAAGAGATAGAGATTCCTTCTATATATTTTGCACACAAGCGTAAAACATTTGTAAGAGATGGTATGATTTGGTCTGCTGAAGATGATATAGTTTTCCGTGATGCAGAAGAAATAGTAGAAGAGCGTTTAGTGCGTTTTCGTACCGTAGGAGATATGTCTTGTACGGCTGCGGTTCTTTCAGACGCAGTTAGTATAGATAAAGTAGTAAGCGAAATTAGAGACTCTAGTATTTCTGAAAGAGGTGCGCGTATAGATGATAAACGTTCCGAGGCAGCAATGGAGAAAAGAAAACAACAAGGATATTTTTAAAATTTTCTAAAGAAAATTTTGCCTTTAGCTTTTGGCACCTAGCCACTAGCAAACCTTAAAAATAATATTTAAAAAGGCTAAATGCCAAGAGCAAATAGCCAACAGCTAATAAAAATGGAAGTACTAAAAATAGCAACAGCAGGTAGTGTAGATGATGGTAAGAGTACCTTAATTGGTAGAATACTATATGATACAAAATCTCTTACAAGTGATAAGTTAGAAGCTATAGAAAAAACTAGTAAGCAAAAAGGATATGATTATTTAGATTTTTCTTTGGCAACAGATGGTTTAGTAGCAGAACGCGAGCAAGGTATTACTATAGATGTTGCGCATATATATTTTTCAACAGCTAAAAAAAGTTACATTATAGCAGATACTCCAGGTCACGTAGAATACACACGTAACATGGTAACAGGGGCTTCTACATCGCAAGCAGCTATTATATTAATAGACGCTCGTAAAGGAGTTATAGAACAAACTAATCGTCATTTTTTTATCAATAATTTGCTTCGTGTAAAAGAAGTGATTGTAGCTATTAATAAAATGGATTTGGTAGATTATTCTGAAGAAACATACAATGCTATTAAATCAGATTTTTCTGAATTAATGAGTAAAAGAGATTATGAAAACCAGAACATTACATTTATACCTGTAAGTGCACTTAAAGGAGATAACGTAGTAAATAAAACCGATGCTATGCCTTGGTATAACGGCGAAACTATTTTAGAGCATTTAGAGCGTTTAGATTTAGCGGCTGTTTCCAATGTAGGAACGCCACGTTTTCCAGTGCAATATGTAATACGCCCTAAGACAGAAGACTTTCATGATTTTAGAGGTTTTGCAGGTAAGGTTTATGGCGGAGAGCTTAATGTTGGAGATACAGTTGTTGCTTTGCCATCGCAAACAAAATCTAAGATAAAAGAAATTTATGCGTACGATAAAAAGTACCAAACAGCATCAAGACGTTCTTCTGTGACAATTACCTTAGAAGATGAGATTAATGTAAGTAGAGGAGATATGATTGTTAAGGAAGGAGATTTACCTACAATAGATAAGCAGTTTACTGCTACTATTGCTTGGATGGATTCAGACCAACTTAAAGCAGGTACTAAATACGTAATACAGCATGGCGTAAATAAAGTATTAGCAAAAGTAGATAAGATTCATCATAAAATTAACCCAGACTATTCAGGTATAGAAGAAAATGTAGATGGTTTAGGGATGAATGATATTGCAAAGGTTACGTTTAAATTAAATAAACCAATTTTCTTTGATGCTTTTAAAAACCACAGAACAAACGGTTCTTTTATAGTTATAGATACAAAGAATAACAATACAGTAGGAGCTGGGTTTATACAGTAAATAAAAGTAGTAAGGTTAAAAGTAAATAGTAAAACGTACTAAAATATAAAGTATGCAAAGTTTTAGAACAGAAATAGAGAATCCAATTGTAGAAAAAGATATTATCGATTTAGCAAATAAAATTGATATGTTTCACAATGGGAAAATTGATGAAGAAAAATTTAGAAGTCTTCGTTTAGCTCGTGGGGTTTACGGTCAGCGTCAAGAAGGCGTACAAATGATTCGTATAAAATTACCTTATGGTAAAGTTTCCTCGGAACAATTAAGAAGAATATGTGATGTTTCTGAAGAATATTCTAAAGGTCGTTTGCATATTACTACACGTCAAGATATTCAAATTCACTATGTAGATTTAGATAGAACTCCAGAGTTATGGGCAGAGCTAGAAAAGTCTGATATTACTTTGCGTGAAGCTTGTGGTAATACGGTACGTAATGTTACAGCAAGTGAAACTGCGGGTATAGATGTGGATGAGCCTTTTGATGTGTCTCCTTACGCACATGCATTGTTTCAATATTTTTTAAGAAACCCAATTAGTCAAGAATTGGGAAGAAAATTTAAAGTTTCTTTTTCTTCTAGCGATGCAGATACGGGTCTTTCTTACATGCATGATTTAGGTTTTATTGCAAAAATAGAAAACGGAGAAAGAGGTTTTAAAGTAATGCTTGGTGGTGGCTTAGGTTCACAACCTCGTCATGCAGATGAATTGTACTCTTTTTTACCTACAGATAAAATTATTCCTTTAATGGAAGGTGTTGTTCGTGTTTTTGATAGATACGGAGAACGTAAAAGTAGAGCAAAAGCACGTTTAAAATTCTTATTAAAAGATTTAGGATTAGACGGTTTTAAAGCTTTATTAGAAGAAGAGCAAATTGCAGTGCCAATAAAATCTTTTCCGATTGATGCAGAGGCGTATCCAAAACCACAAATTGCGGAGGTTGCAGTGCCAAATACAACTATAGAAGACCAAGAATCTTTTGATGCTTGGAAGGCTGTAAATGTAATTCCTCAAAAACAAGAAGGGTATGTTGCAATAGGAGTAAAAGTTTTATTAGGAGATTTTTATCTTAAAGAAGCTCGCGCATTAGCAGATTTAGTTCAAAAATATGCAGCAGATGAAATTAGACTTAGCTTGCGTCAAAATATATTAATTCCTTATGTAAAAGAAGAGTTACTTCCTTTCTTTTATGCAGAGTTAAGTAAGCTAGGATTTACAGAAGTTGGTTATGATAAGGCTATAGATATTACTGCATGTCCGGGTACAGATACTTGTAATTTAGGTATAGCAAGTAGTACAGGTATAGCAGAAGAGTTAGAAAGAATAATGAAAATTGAATATCCAGATTATATTAATAACCCAGATGTGGTTATTAAAATTAGTGGGTGTATGAATGCTTGTGGACAACACAACATGGCAAATATTGGTTTTCAAGGAATGTCTGTTCGTACAAAAGACAAATTAGTAGCACCTGCATTACAAGTATTGTTAGGTGGTGGTAATATTGGAAATGGAGAGGGTAGATTTGCAGATAAAGTAGTAAAAATACCAAGTAAAAGAGGACCAGAAGCATTGCGCTTAATCTTAAATGATTTTGATGCAAATGGTAATGGAGCATCTTTCCCAGAGTACTATGCAGAAAAAGGAGAACACTATTTTTATGATTTCTTAAAAGATTTAACTGCGGTAGATAACTTAACTGCAGATGATTTTATAGATTGGGGAAATTCAGAAGAATATGTAAAAGCAATTGGTGTTGGTGAATGTGCAGGTGTAGTTATAGATTTAATTGCAACTTTATTATTTGAGAGTGAAGAAAAAATACAAACAGCAGAAGCTACATTTGCAGAAGGTAAATGGGCTGCTAGTATTTATCATTCTTACTCTTCTATGGTTAATACGGCAAAAGCAATATTAACGGCAGAAAATGTTAAGACAAATACACACGCTGCAATTATTAAAGATTTTGATGCAAAATTTGTTTCAAATAATAGAATATCTTTGAATACTGGTTTTGAAGAGTTTATTCTTCAAATAAATAAAAATGAGCCTACAGAAGAATTTGCTAAAAACTATTTAAAAGACACAAAAGAATTTTTAAATAAAGTGCAAGCTTTTAGAGAGGCAGATTTAGCTAAAGCATAATTTTATGAATGGCATAAAGCAACATATAAATAATAGCGAAGGTTTGCTTACGGTAATAGGAGCGGGTCCTGGAGATCCAGATTTAATTACAGTAAAAGCTATTAAAGCATTACAAGCAGCAGATGTTGTTTTGTATGATGCTTTAGTAAATCCTGTGTTGCTAGATTATGCAGAAAACGCAGAGCTCATTTTTGTAGGTAAAAGAAAAGGCTGTTATGCGTATCAGCAAGAACAAATAAATGAATTAATTGTTAGTCGTGGTAAAACACAACACGTGGTTCGTTTAAAAGGGGGAGACCCATTTGTTTTTGGACGTGGAGCAGAAGAAATGGAATATGCAGCAGCTTATGGCATAAATGTGGCAATGGTTCCAGGAATATCATCATCGGTAGCTGTACCAGCATCTCAAAATATTCCAGTTACTAAGAGAGGTTCAGCAGAAAGTTTTTGGGTAATAACAGGAACTACAAAAGAGCATAAATTATCTTCAGATGTTGCTTTAGCGGCAAAATCTAATGCAACGGTTATTGTTTTAATGGGTATGAGTAAATTAGCAGAAATTGTTACTCTTTTTAAGAAAGAAGAGAAAGCTAATTTGCCAATTGCAATTATACAAAATGGTACACGTACTAATGAACAGGTGGCAGTTGCAACTATAGAAACAATAGTAGCGCAAGTAGAAGAAAAAGGATTAACAAATCCGGCAATAATAATAATAGGAGAAGTTGTAAAACATAGAGCAACTTTACAGGAAGCAATAAATAAGTATAGTAAAGAATTAAGTTAGATTAAAATGATAGAAACTGATATATTAATAATTGGCGCGGGGCCAACAGGTTTGTTTACCGTATTTGAAGCGGGATTATTAAAATTAAAATGCCATTTAATAGATGCGCTTCCACAAACTGGAGGGCAGTGTTCGGAAATATACCCAAAGAAACCAATTTACGATATTCCAGCTTTTCCAGAAATTTTAGCAGGAACATTAGTAGATAATTTAATGGAGCAAATAAAGCCTTTTGAAGCTGGTTATACTTTAGGAGAGCGTGCAGAAACATTAGATAAACAAGAAGATGGTTCTTTTATTGTTACAACAAACAAAGGAACAAAACACCATGCGCCTGTAGTAGTTATTGCAGGAGGTTTGGGGTCTTTTGAACCAAGAAAACCACCTTTAGAAAACATAGTAAACTTTGAAGATAAAGGAGTTGCTTACATAATTAAAGATCCAGAGGTTTATCGTGATAAAAAAGTAGTAATAGCTGGAGGAGGAGATTCTGCATTAGATTGGTCTATTTTCCTTGCCGATGTAGCTTCAGAAGTATCTTTAGTGCATAGAAGAAACGAATTTCGTGGTGCATTAGATTCTGTAGAAAAAGCAGCAGAATTAGCGAAATTAGGTAAGATTAAATTATTTACAGAGGCTGAGGTAAAAGGATTAAATGGGGAGGATAAATTAGAATCTGTTCTTATTAAGCATAAAGATGCCGATAAAGAAGATACTATTTTAGAAGTAGATAATTTTATTCCTTTATTTGGCTTATCTCCAAAACTAGGACCTATAGGAGATTGGGGCTTAGAAATAGAGAAAAATGCAATTAAAGTAAATAATGCTAAAGATTACCAAACAAACATTCCTGGTGTTTTTGCAATTGGAGATGTTAATACCTATGAAGGAAAATTAAAACTTATTCTTTCTGGTTTTCATGAAGCAGCAGTTATGTGCCAATATGCATATCAAATTATAAATCCTAATAAACGCTTTGTTATGAAGTATACTACCGTAGGTGGTGTAGAAGGTTTTGATGGAAGTAAAAAAGAAGCTAAAAAAGAAGTTGTACAAAGTATAGCTTAAGAAAAGTTTATTTTAATTAGTCAGGAAAACCTCCTTTATCTTTTAGATTGGGAGGTTTTTTATTCGTAAAAGGTAAGAGTTGGAGTAATTTTTTTATTTTTAATACGTTTTAAAAATTCAATAATTAACAATAACCTAAATATAAAAGTATGGAATGGTTTACAATGGTACTTAAAAAGTACGCAGAATTTAAAGGAAGATCTAGAAGAAAAGAATACTGGATGTTTTATTTGTTTAGTACAATTATCAGTGTAGTTTTAAGTATTGTTGATGCATCTGTTTTAGGCTTAGAAGGTTTTGGAATAAATACTTTATATAGTTTAGGAGTATTCGTACCAACAATAGCTGTAGGTGTAAGAAGAATGCATGATGTAGGTAAGAGTGGTTGGTTTTTATTAATACCATTTTACAATTTATACTTGTTGTGTACTAACGGAGATGAAGGAACAAATGAGTATGGTCCAGATCCAAAAAATCCAGATAATGAGCTTAATGAAATAGGAGTTTCAGAAGCTTAAATCTATTTGTAATAGTATAAAAAGAGATAAAATGTAAATTACGTTTTATCTCTTTTTTGTTTCAATTAAAGAAAAAGATATGAATTGGTATTTAAAAGCAATGAAACAGTATGCAGATTTTTCTGGACGATCTAGAAGAAAAGAATATTGGATGTTTAATCTTTTTAATGCAATTATTATAATTAGTATTGTAGGTGTAATAGCTGCATTAGGAATAGAGGATTATGTAGTTATGATTCCTGTAGGTTTGTATATGTTGGCAATTGTGATACCCTCATTAGCGTTAACCGTAAGAAGGTTGCATGATCAAGGTAAAAGTGGTTGGTATATTTTTGTGCGTTGTATTCCTTTTATTGGTGGAATTTGGTTTTTAGTTTTAATGTGTACAGATGGGGAAAATAACGCTAACCAATACGGATTAAACCCAAAGAAACCTATAGATAATGAAATAAACGATATAGGTATAACACAAGTTTAATAATAACAGTATTACATATTTTTTGTAAAATGGTTGTAATCTTTTAGAACACACTTAATAAAACTTTCGGCAGTAACATCTGGGTGTGGTTCTTCTTCAATTACTCCAATAATTTTTTCTTTTAAAATAAGAATGGTTTTAAAATCATTCGCTTTTTTAGCGCGAATAAAATTTTCTTTAATAATACGCATATCGTTATCCGAGAGTTTAATAACAGAAAGATAAGTGGGTTTATAATCATCAGAAACCTCTTGTAGTATAGTATGGCTAATGTTTACTTTGTTTTTTAAGGTGATAACTCCAGTTCCAGATGCCATACCACCCAATCTTTGATGATTTTTAGAGCTTCCAATACTCACTAGAGCAACTACACCAGAGAAAATATTAATATCTACAAAACGCATAGCCCAACGTATAAAAAAGTCTAAAAAAGTAGCACGGTAGCCATCAATTTTTACCACTTGAATTTTGGCTATTTTTTTACCTATAGTTTGGCCTAGCATTAAGGATTCTGAAACTATGGTATAAAAAATTACAGGAGATCCTAAAATAATAATAATAGCCATAACACTCAATGGGTCTGTATCAAAATTATTTTCAAAACCCATTCCTCCAGTATTAGAAACAGCTCTAAAAATAGCTACAACAACACTTATGTAAGCAATTTTAATAAGCAGGTCAATAAAATAAGCTAAAATACGTTCTCCTACTTCAGCAGCAGTAAAAGCTATTGTTACATTTTGAGTAGTAGTAATTTGTATTTCTGCCATTATATGATTTTATTTGTTAAGCATGAGAGAAATTGCCTTCATTAGACAAAATAAGGAAAAATGGTTACAATTTGAAAAAGCCATTGCGCAAAAAAAAATTGATAATCCTGATGATTTGTCTAATTTATACATGCATTTAATTAATGATTTAGCATACGCCCAAACTTACTACAAAAAAAGCAAACTTGTAACCTATCTTAATAATCTTGCAGTTCGGGTTTATCAAAAAATTTATCAGACTAAAAGAGAGGAGACAAACATTTTTCTTCATTTCTTTAAAGTAGAAGTTCCACTTTTATTGTATCAATATAAAAGATATATACTGTATTCTTTCTCTTTTTTCATAATTGCGGTTTTAATGGGTGTAGTTTCTGCAGCTAATGATGACACTTTTGTGCGTTTAATTTTAGGAAACAGTTATGTTAACGAAACATTGCAAAATATAGAAAACGGCGATCCAGTAGCTATATATAAAAGTGGTAGTAATTGGGGTAGTTTTATAGGAATTACATTTAATAATTTAAGGGTAGGCCTCATGAGTTTTGCTTATGGCGTAACTGGTGGTATAGGAACAGGATACGTGCTTTTACAAAACGGAATTATGCTTGGAGCTTTCCAGTACTTCTTTGAGCAAGAAGGTGTTTTGTGGAAAAGTGCTAAAGGAATTTGGATACATGGCGCAATGGAAATTTTTGCTATTGTAATAGAAGGAGCTGCAGGGTTTCTTTTGGGTGCTAGTATTTTGTTTCCTAAAACGTTCTCTAGGTTAAATTCTTTTAAAAGAGGAATGAGGGATAGTATTAAAATCGTAATTAGTACATTTCCGTTTACAATTGCAGCAGGTTTTTTAGAAGGTTTTGTTACCCGCTATTCTAATATTATGCCTAATTATTTGGCGCTATTTATAATTTTAGGAACCCTTAGTTTAATCTCTTATTACTATTTAATATATCCTTTTAAGGTGTATAAGAAAACAATTCCAGGAAGTGTTAAAAAATAAGAGAATTCCATACTTTTTTGCGTACGTGTTCTATTTTATAATAGGCACATTTTTGGTTGTGGCACAAGAAGGTATTGTTCCAAACAAACCAGAAGAGGTGCGTACGTTACCCAATACCTTTAAAGAGGATTACAAAGGGGCAGATTATGATTATGAAGAAACTATTTCTTGGATCGATAAGTTTAAAGCCTGGTTAACAGATTTGCTTACGAGCTGGTTTAGTATAAAAGATGAAGGAGCAAGGAATATAATTGAAAATTTAAAACTTTTGTTTTTTATATTAATAATAGCTGGCGTTGTCTATATTATTGTAAGAGTAATTTTAAATAAAGAAGGGCGATGGTTTTTTAGAAAGAAAAAAGAAGAGGCTAGCGAGCTTAATTATGAAATAGGAGAGAATATACAGGAAGTAAATTTTGAAGTTTTAATTCAAGAAGCCTTAGTGAATAAAGATTATCGTTTAGCGGTACGTTATAATTATTTGTTACTTCTTAAAAAATTAGACCAGAATAATATAATTACGTATGATTCTCAAAAAACCAGTTATGATTACCAAGTAGCGTTAGAAGGTACTTCCTATGCCACAGGATTTAATAAAGCTACGTATTACTTTACCTATATTTGGTACGGGGAGTTTTCTATAGACGAAAAAGAGTATACAACGGCATCAACAGTTTATTCGCAAATTTTAAAATCATTTAAAAATGCGTAAAAAACAATTACTTATTCTTGGAGGGGTATTGCTAGTATTTATTTTATTAGTTACAAACCAAAGTAATGAGATAGACTGGTCTCCTACTTTTGATGAAACCCAAACAAAACCTCTAGATACTAAAGTATTCTTTGATCAAATACCATTTTATTTTAAAGGAGAATCTTCTAAAAAAGTATACACAACTTTCTATGAGTACGATCAGCATCTGCGAATGCAAGAAAAAGATACTTTAAAAAACTATGTTAGTATTTCTGGTAGATATGATATAGACGAAACTTCTTTTAATTCTTTATTAGAATATGTAGAGTATGGTAATGAAGCTTTTATATCGGCCTATTATTTTCCTCAATATATACAAGATACTTTAGGATTTAAAATGGAATATGATCGTGTAGAAATAAAACAAGAAGAAAAGACACTGTTTTTAAATTATGTTACAGATACTCTACAGTATACACCAAAGGTTCCTTTTGGTGCTAGTTATTTTTCCGACTCTATTTCAAAAGGAAAAAAACTAGGCTATGTAAAATCACTGGAAAATAAAAAACACTGTAATTTTATAGGTATCCCATACGGAGACGGGGTGTTTTATATACATACTACACCAGAGGTTTTTACGAATTACCAAATGTTAGAATCAAAAGATGCGGGGTACGTTAGTAGTGTAATTTCTTATTTACCAACGTTGCCAATTTTAGTAGATAAAGCTGTTAAGCTAGACCCAGAAATAAGCAGAAGTCCGTTGCGTTATATACTATCTAAAGAACCTTTAAAATGGGGTTGGTACTTGTTATTAACTACTATAGGTTTGTTTATGCTTTTTAACGCAAAACGTAGGCAGCGTATTATTCCTTTAAAAGACCCATTAAAAAATACAACAACAGAGTTTGTGCAAACGGTTAGTAATTTACACTATGAGGCACAAGATTATAATGGTATTATACAAAAAGTAATTGTTCATTTTTTAGAGCATGTGCGTAGTAAATATCATCTGTCTACAGATAAGTTAAATGAAGACTTTGTAACCAAATTAGCATTACGTTCGGGTAAACCTGTAGAAGAAATACAGCAGTTAGTGAGTTTAATTATAAAGATGAAATCGCATCAATTTAGTACAAAAGAACCATTAAAAGCATTGAATAAAGAAATAGAAAAATTCTATAAACAATAATCCGCCAGTAGGATAAAACAATATAGTATGGAAGAAAACAACGATATTGAATTTAGTAGTAGGTTAAATTTAGAAGAGCTTAAAATAAGTGTAGCTCAGATAAAAACAGAACTTGCAAAAGTAATTGTAGGTCAAAAACATATAGCAAATTTGTTAATTACGGCACTACTTGCAGAAGGCCATGTTTTATTAGAAGGCGTTCCTGGTGTTGCAAAAACAATAACTGCTAAATTATTAGCAAAATCTTTAGAGGTAGATTTTAGTAGAGTGCAGTTTACGCCAGATTTAATGCCGTCAGATGTTTTAGGAACTTCTATATTTAATTTAAAAACTTCCAATTTTGAATTTAAAAAAGGGCCAATTTTTTCTAACATTATTTTGGTCGATGAAATAAACAGAGCACCAGCAAAAACACAAGCCGCTTTGTTTGAGGTTATGGAAGAAAGGCAAGTAACAATGGATGGTGTAAAATATCCATTAGAAGCTCCTTATATGATTTTGGCAACGCAAAACCCAATTGAGCAAGAAGGAACCTACCGTTTGCCAGAAGCGCAATTAGACCGTTTTTTGTTTAAAATAACTATAGATTATCCTAATTTAGAAGATGAGGTAGAGATTATTACCAGAGAGCATCAATTAAAAACAACAAAGCTTGCGCAAATAACCAATAGTTTAAGTAAAGAGAAAATAGTACAATACCAAGGTTTAATATCGCAAGTAATTGTAGAGCCGCATTTAATAAAATATATAGCAGAAATTATTTTAAATACCCGTAATAACCCGTTTTTATATTTAGGAGCTTCACCAAGAGCATCTATTGCTGTTCTTAAGGCAAGTAAAGCATTTGCAGCTATAAATGGTAGGGATTTTGTTACTCCAGAAGATATTAAGCAAATTGCAATTCCTGTGTTACAGCACAGAGTTATCATTACTCCAGAAAGAGAAATGGAAGGAATAACATCGGTACAGATTATTAATGATATTTTACAAAGTGTAGATATTCCTAAATAAGGAAAGTTAATGTCGGAGAATAAAACATCAGAATTTTCTAGAATGCCAATAGTCCGGTTTTTTAAAGACTTGTTTCTAAACAATCGTTTTTTTTATGCGATGTTTGGAATCATAGTTCTATTTGTAGTAAGTTTTATTTTTCCAAGTATATTGCTATTAGCGAAACTTTTATTCTTTGTTGTTATAGCACTTGTTCTTGTAGATATATTAATTCTTTTTGGAAATAAAAACGGTATAGAGGCGCAGCGAGAACTACCAGAAAAATTTTCTAATGGCGATGAGAATAAAGTGCCAATTTCCATTACTAACAAATACTCTTTAAAAACGTATTGCACTATTTTGGATGAGCTTCCAATGCAATTTCAGCAAAGAGATTTTAGTATTACAACTAGTATTAATGCAAATAAAAAAGAGCAATTAAGTTATACGGTTAGGCCAACAGAAAGAGGAGAATACAATTTTGGGAAACTGCATGTGTATACAGCAACTAAAATAGGTTTAGCTGTACGAAGGTTTTCTTTTGGAGACTCCCAAATGGTTAAAACCTATCCAAGTTTTTTACAATTAAAAAAGTACGATTTAATTTCCTTAAACCAGAGTAGTTTACAATTTGGAATAAAAAAAATAAGACGTATTGGAAATTCTTTTGAATTTGAGCAAATTAAAGAATATGTACAAGGAGATAATATAAAAGACATTAACTGGAAAGCAACAGCAAAGCGTAACCAATTAATGGTAAATCAGTTTCAGGACGAAAAATCACAACAAATTTATTCTATCATAGATAAAGGTAGAGTCATGAAAATGCCTTTTGAAAACCTTAGCTTACTAGATTATGCAATAAATGCTGCATTGGTTATTAGTAGTGTTGTTGTTCGTAAACATGATAAAGCTGGTATGTTCTCATTTTCTAAAAAGCCAGAAAATTTTGTGGTAGCAGAGCGTAGAAATGCGCAAATGAATTTAATTCAAGAATCACTATATAATGTAAATACAGATTTTAGCGAATCGGATTTTGGAAATTTATATGGTCATATAAAAAGAAAAATAACCACAAGAAGTTTACTATTATTATATACTAATTTTGGGAGTTTAGATGCTGTTCATAGGCAAATGAACTACTTAAGGGCAATTAATAAAAGTCATATGCTAGTAGTTGTTTTCTTTAAAAATACAGAGCTAGAACAGTTAAAAGGGCAAGAAGCAAAAAACACACAAGAAATTTTTGACAAAACTATAGCTGAAAAATTTAGCTATGATAAAAAATTGATAGTGGCAGAGTTAAATAAATATGGAATACAAACCATTCTTACCGAACCCCAAAATTTAACAATAGATACTATAAATAAATATCTAGAGATTAAGGCAAAAGGATTATTATAGTTCTTTTTTTAACATCTGTTTTCATTCCTGTGGTATCCTGTTTCTGTACTTGGTAAAGAATAGCCTATAGTCTACCTTTGCACTTCCTAAAAAGCAAAGTAATTTTTAGGTACTTTGGGAGACTTATTTGCTATGAAAAAGAATATTCAAGATTTATTACAGGAGCGTATTTTAGTGTTAGATGGCGCTATGGGTACTATGCTACAACGCTATAAATTTACAGAAGAAGATTTTAGAGGAGAACGCTTTAAGGATTGGAAATCTCCAGTACAAGGAAATAATGATTTATTGTCTTTAACCCAACCAGAGGCTATTGCAGAAGTACACAGAAAGTATTTTGCTGCAGGAGCAGATATTGTAGAAACAAATACATTTTCTAGTACAACAATTGCCATGGCAGATTATGATATGGAAGAGTTGGTGTATGATTTAAATTATGAATCTGCTAGAATAGCAAAAATGGTTGCTGATGAGTTTACAGAAAAAGAACCTCATAAACCACGTTATGTTGTTGGTAGTATTGGGCCAACCAATAAGACTGCTAGTATGTCTCCAGATGTAAATGACCCTGGTTACAGAGCGGTTTCTTTTGATGAGTTGCGTATAGCCTACAAGCAACAAGTAGAGGCTTTGTTAGATGGTGGTTCGGATATGCTATTAGTAGAAACAATTTTTGATACCTTAAATGCTAAAGCTGCATTGTTTGCTATAGAAGAAGTTAAAGAAGAACGTAATATTGAAGTTCCAATTATGGTAAGCGGAACTATTACAGATGCCTCGGGTAGAACATTATCAGGGCAAACAGCAGAAGCATTTTTAATTTCTGTATCTCACATTCCAATTTTATCAGTAGGTTTTAATTGCGCATTAGGAGCAAACCAGTTAGTACCTCATCTAGAGGTATTGTCTGCTAAAACTAATTTTGCAGTATCGGCACACCCTAATGCAGGATTACCAAACGCCTTTGGTGAGTATGATGAGACTCCAGAGCAAATGGCATCGCAAATAAAAGAGTATGTAGAAAAGAGTTTGGTAAATATTGTAGGTGGTTGTTGTGGTACTACTCCAGAACACATTACAGCAATTGCTAATGTTGTAAAGGATATTAAACCAAGGTCGTTGAACGTTAATCGTTAATATTATATAATTATAAATTGGATTATAAAGAATTAGATGTTTGGTTACAGGTTCGGAAATTGGTAAAATCTGTTTATGTTATAACAGATTTTTTTACTAAGCAAGAGCAATACGAGCTTTTTTCTCAAATAAGAAGATGTGCTGTTTCTGTAGCATCAAAATTTGAGTTAGAAACTCAATTAATTTTAGCAAACAATTTAGAGTATATTTCATCAGATTTGAATAGCATTTTAAATGAAGTTGAAAGGGAAAAGTTGTTAAATGGATTCATTAATTACCAGAAGCGAATATGACGAAGAACCAAGAACCAATAACAAAGAAGGAACAGCGCTTTCTAAAACTAAGTGGCCTGGAGCCTTTAGTACTTAACGAAAACACCAACTTTGTTAACGTAGGCGAAAGAACCAATGTTGCAGGGTCAAAAAAATTCCTTCGATTAATAAAAGAAGAAAATTTTGAAGAAGCACTTAGTGTGGCTCGTGAGCAAGTAGAAGGTGGTGCTCAGATTATAGATGTTAACATGGATGACGGACTTATAGATGGTAAGGAAGCCATGGTTAAGTTTTTAAATCTTGTTATTGCAGAGCCAGATATTTCTAGGGTTCCTATTATGATAGATAGCTCTAAGTGGGATATTATTGAGGCAGGCTTACAAGTAGTTCAAGGAAAATGTGTTGTAAATTCTATTAGTTTAAAGGAAGGTAAAGAGCAATTTATACAGCATGCTAAGCTTATAAAAAGATATGGTGCTGCTGTAATTGTGATGGCTTTTGATGAGGTTGGGCAGGCCGATAATTATGAGCGTAGATTAGAAATAGCAAAACGTTCTTATGATGTTTTGGTAAATGAAGTAAATTTTGCTCCAGAAGATATAATCTTTGATTTAAATATTTTTCCTGTTGCTACAGGTATGGATGAGCATAAGCTTAATGCCATAGATTTTATTGAGGCAACAAGATGGGTAAGAAACAATTTGCCACATTGTAGTGTTAGTGGTGGGGTAAGTAATGTTTCTTTTAGTTTTAGAGGAAATAACCCAGTAAGAGAGGCTATGCACTCGGTGTTTTTATACCATGCAATCCAAGCAGGTATGAATATGGGAATTGTAAACCCTAGTCTTTTAGGTGTTTATGATGACATTCCTAAAGATTTGTTAGAACGTGTAGAAGATGTTGTTTTAAATAGGAGAGATGATGCTACCGAAAGATTATTAGATTTTGCAGAAACCGTGGTTGGTACCGCAAAAGAAAGTAAGGTAGATTTATCTTGGAGAGAAGAGCCTTTGCAAAACCGTATTACTCGTGCTTTAGTAAAAGGAATAGATAAGTATATTGTAGAAGATGTAGAAGAAGCTCGTGTACATGCAGAAAAACCTATAGAAGTTATTGAAGGAAATTTAATGACTGGGATGAACGTTGTTGGGGATTTATTTGGTAGCGGAAAAATGTTTTTACCACAAGTAGTAAAATCTGCCAGAGTAATGAAAAAGGCAGTTGCTTATTTATTACCATATATAGAAGAAGAAAAACTAAAAAATCCGCAAGTAGGAGATTCGGATAACAATGGGAAAATATTAATGGCAACTGTAAAAGGCGATGTTCATGATATTGGTAAAAATATTGTAAGTGTTGTTCTTGCTTGTAACAATTACGAGATTGTGGATTTAGGAGTAATGGTTCCTCCAGAGAAAATTATTAACGCTGCTATAGAGCACAATGTAGATATTATAGGCCTTAGCGGATTAATTACCCCATCTTTAGATGAGATGGTTTTTTTAGCAAAAGAAATGGAACGCCAGAATTTTAAGGTTCCTTTATTAATTGGTGGCGCAACAACAAGTAAAGCGCATACAGCAGTAAAGATAGATACACAGTATAGCAATGCGGTAGTGCATGTAAATGACGCCTCTAGAGCAGTTACGGTGGTTGGCGATTTATTACAGAAAGAAACCTCTTTAGATTATAAGAAAAATATAAAGTTAGATTATGAATCTTTCCGAGATAAGTTTCTAAGCAGAACTAAAAAGAAAGAATATAAAACAATAGAAGAAGCGCGTAAAAATAAGTTTCAGATAAATTGGGAAGCATCAAAAATTGTAAAACCAAACAAATTGGGAGTGCAAGTTATAGAAGATGTTTCTTTAGAAAAATTAGAACCTTATATAGATTGGTCTCCGTTTTTTAGAGGATGGGAATTACATGGTAAATTTCCAGATATTCTTACAGATGAGGTGGTTGGTAAACAAGCAAAAGAGTTATTTGATGATGCACAACAAATGCTTCAGAAAATTTTTAAAGAAAAACTGTTTACGGCAAAAGCTATTTTTGGTTTGTTTCCTGCAAATGCAATTACCGATGATGATATTGCTTTGCATCATAACGGAAAAGAGTACTTTTTTAGAACATTAAGGCAACAATTAAAGCGTAGAGAAGGAGTAGCAGATTATGCACTTGCAGATTTTATAGCCCCTAAAGATACAGGGAAACAAGATTATATAGGTTGTTTTTGTGTGAGTACAGGTTTTGGAGTAGATGAAATTGCGGATGCTTATAAGGCGGACTTAGACGATTATAATTCTATTTTAATAAAAGCATTAGCGGATCGTTTAGCTGAGGCTTATGCAGAATATTTACATAAAGAGGTGCGTATAAATCACTGGGGGTATGCAGCTAATGAATCTTTAGAAAATGAAGATTTAATAAATGAAACCTATAAAGGAATACGTCCTGCACCAGGATATCCTGCTTGCCCAGATCATTTAGAGAAATTAACTATTTGGGAGCTTTTACAAGTAGAAGAAAAAATTGGAGTTAAATTAACCGAAAGTTTGGCAATGTGGCCAGCATCTAGTGTTAGTGGTTACTATTTTGCCAATGAAGAAGCTCGTTATTTTGGATTAGGAAAAATAAAAGAAGATCAGGTTGCAGATTTTGCAAATAGAAAAGGAATGCCTTTAGAAGAAGCAACTAAATGGTTAGCAACAAATATATCAGACGAGTAGAATGAAAAAGTATATAGAAGTTTCCTTAGGTAGTTATAGTATTAGTCATGGGTATGATGCTGATAATAAAGAGGTAATGGAAAATTTTCATGTAGAAGGTTTTTCTAAGAAAATTGTAGCAATAGAGCGTATAAAATCAGTCAGTGAAAAATACATTTTGACAGATTATTTGGATGGAAGATGGATTTATTGGGAGTATAAAGAGGCATACAATGATGTGAAATTAATGTTAGGTTTGTAACTAGTCTTATTCTGTAGGTTATGAAGATAGAAAATTATTGTTCTACAATTAATGAAGTTTTTAATGGAGAACCTTGGTTTGGAAATTCATTAGTTGGATCTTTACAAAACATTCCTCTTAAAAATTGGAATATAAAACCTAAAAACACCTCTAGTTCTATAGCAAGTATCGTTTGTCATGTAATAGATTGGAAATATTTTGTAATTGAAAAATTAAAAGAAAATGCTTCTTTTGATATAGAACTAAATACGAAAGAAGACTGGAGAGAAAATGTAGTAGTATCTTCGGAAGAAGAAAGAGATAAAATAGTATTAGAATTAAAAGTTTCACAAGAGGAACTTATTAAATTAGTAAAAGAAAAAAAGGAAATTTGGTTAAGTAAAAAAACCGCTGGTAAAGAATATACAAATGATTTTATGCTACACGGTGTCTTGCAGCATGATGTATATCATTTAGGGCAAATTAACTTAATCAACAGCCAATTAAATAGCCTGTAAAAGGAAATAAGTTTAGAGTAATGAAAGTAACAGATCACATTAAAAATGCTAAAGGAGAAACACTATTTTCTTTTGAAATAGTACCACCTGTAAAAGGGAAAAATATTCAGCAATTATATGATAATATAGATCCCTTAATGGAATTTAACCCTCCTTTTATTGATGTTACAACCTCCAGAGAAGAATATGTTTATATTAAAAAATCGGGTCTTTTAGATAAGCAAATAACACGTATGCGTCCTGGAACAGTAGGTATTTGTGCTTCTTTAAAACATAAATATAATGTAGATACGGTACCACATGTGCTTTGTGGCGGCTTTACAAAAGAAGAAACAGAATACATGTTAGTAGACTGCCAATATTTGGGAATAGATAATATTATGGCTTTGCGTGGAGATGCTATGCGAGAAGAACAATATTTTACACCAACAAAAGGTGGTCATCCATACGCAGCAAGTTTAGTTTCCCAAATTCAGAATTTAAATACAGGAAAATATTTGCATGACGATACTCCTATGGAGAATAATGCTAATTTTTGTATTGGTGTAGCGGGGTATCCAGAAAAACATTTAGAAGCACCTTCTTTACAATCAGACCTAAAAAGATTAAAAGAAAAGGTAGATGCTGGTGCAGATTATATAGTTACTCAGATGTTTTTTGATAATCAAAAATATTTTCAGTTTGTAGAAGCAGCAAAGGAAATAGGAATTAATGTGCCTATTATTCCAGGAATAAAACCAATTGCAGTAAAAAGACATTTGCAATTGTTGCCACAAGTATTTAAAATAGATTTGCCACAAGATTTAATTGATGCTGTAGATGGTTGTGAAAATAATAAAGCGGTAAGGCAAGTAGGTATAGAGTGGGCAATACAGCAGTCTAAAGAACTAAAAGAAGCAGGAGTGCCGGTATTACATTATTATTCTATGGGTAAATCTGATAATGTATTTTCTATTGGAAAGGCTTTATTTTAAAGAATAGTATTTTTAATAAAAATAAAAGAAATAAGACTAGTCTCAAATTCCTACTTTTGTGGTTTATGAGACTAGTTTTTTTTATAGCCATTATTTTCTCGTTTTCTTTTTGTTTTTCGCAAGAAGATATTGTTCCAAAAAAGTATACCATTGATGTGAATCAATTTTATGGTTCTGTACTTAAACATAACCCAAGTATATCGCATTTAATTACGGAACATCCAGGAGGTCTTATTTTAAGCTTAAATGAGAAAACTTTTGGGCAAGAAGAATGGGAGCAAGCCTATAATTTTCCAGATTTTGGGTATTCTTTTATATATCAGAATATGAATAATAGTACCCTTGGGGAGCATTATGGCATTTTTCTTCATTATAATTTTTATTATCTAAAAAGAAACTTGCAATTAAGAGTTGGCCAGGGGGTGTCTTACAATACAAACCCATACGATAAGGAAACTAATTTTAGAAATAATGCCTATGGAACTTCTATTATGGCATCGGTATATTTTATGCTTAATTACCATAAAGAAAATATTTATAAAGGTTTAGGTTTTAAAGCTGGACTTTCTTTAATTCATTACTCTAATGGTAGTTTTAAATCGCCAAATACATCAACCAATACACTAGCTTTTAATGCAGGACTTGTTTATGATTTAGATGGAGGTAAAGAAATACCTTTTAATGTAAATGTAGAGAAAGAAAATTTTAAAGAGCCTATAAAATATAATCTAGCTTTACGAGGCGGAATTAATAGTAGTGATGTTGAGGGTATGGGCCAATATCCTTTTTATATTATATCTGCATACGCAGATAAACGTATAGGAAGAAAAAGTGCTTTCCATTTAGGAACCGATATTTTCTTTTCTAGGTTTTTAAAGGAGTTAATACGTTATAGAAGTATATCTTTTCCAGAGGATGCTATTTCTGCGGATACAGACTATAAGAGAGTTGGTATTTTTGTAGGGCATGAATTATTTATAAATAAACTATCTATTACCACTCAATTAGGATATTATGTTTATTATCCTTTTGATTTTGAGGGGAGAATGTATAATAGATTAGGCTTAAAAAGATATTTAGGAGAGAAGGTTTTTGCGGTAGTATCTTTAAAATCTCATGCAGCAAATGCAGAAGCTATTGAATTTGGAGTAGGAATTCGGTTTTAAAATAAGCAAGTGAAAAAAATAAAACACATATATTTTTTAGTATTATTAATAAACTTTGCATGTAGCAGTACCAATGCTCCAGATTGTTTTCAGGCATCAGGAGATATTAGTATAGAGGAGGTAACAGTACCTATCTTTAATAAAATTACAGTTTTTGAAAACATAGAGCTTATTCTTAAAGAGGGAGAGCAAAACGTAGCAATAGAAACTGGAGAATTTTTAAGAGAAGAAGTAACTGCAATTGTAGAAGATGGCAGGTTGGTTTTAAGAGATAATAACAATTGTAATTTTGTTAGAGACTATGGTGTAACAAAAATCTATGTTACAGCACCTAATATTACAGAAATACGAAGCAGTACTAGTTGGCCTGTTCGTAGTGATGGCGTGTTGTCTTATAGTGGCTTAACATTATTATCAGAGAGTTATGGAGAGCCAGAAGCAGAAACAACAGATGGGGAATTTAATTTAGCATTAAATTCAAATACTATTTCTATAGTGGTAAATGGAAATTCTTACTTCAAACTTTCTGGAACAACAAATAATTTAAATGTGGTTATAGCTGCAGGAGATTCTAGGATAGAAACAGAAAACCTTATCAGTAAAAATGTAACATTCAATCATAGAGGCTCAAATGATTTACTTATATCTCCACAAGAAACTTTAAATGGTGTTTTACGAGGGCCAGGAGATGTTAGGAGTTTTAATAAACCGCCTATGGTTTCTGTAGAAACGCTATATACAGGGCAATTAATTTTTGAGGTTAATTAATTCGCCATGAAAAACCCTATCATACAATATTTAAAAAAAGTATTTCTTTCTAAGAGAATAATAGGGGATCAAAAAGAGTTAAATGGATTAGTAAAGGGAGATGTTCTTTTGCAAAATTTAATTGAAGAGAAGAAAATACCAGGCCTTGCTATTACTGTTTTAGAAAAAGGAAAAGTCAAATTTCAAAAAGGATATGGGTATGCTAATCTAGAAGAGAAAATTCTAGTAGACCCTATAACAACTCAATTTAGAATAGCAAGTGTTTCTAAGCCCATTGCGGCAACAGCATTGGCACATATGGTTGCAGACGGAATTATAGATTTAGACACTTCTTTTTATACATACGTTCCGTATTACCCAAAAAAGAAATGGGATTTTACCATAAGGCAACTGGCAAGCCATACTGCAGGAATAAGAAGTTATGAAGGAATGGAGTATGCTTTAAATAAACCCTATACTATAAAAGAGAGTATAGCTATTTTTAAGGAGGATATTTTGCTATTTAAACCAGGAACAGATTATTTATATAATAGCTTTGATTGGGTTTTAGTTTCTCTTGCAATGCAAGAGGCTAGTGGAATACCATTTGAGGAGTATGTAACAGAAAAGGTGTTAAAGCCTTTAAGAATGAAAAATACGGTTGCAGAAATTCAGGAACACGTATATCCAAATGCGACTTCTTTTTATGTAAAAAACAGATTAGGTTTTAGAGAAGCTATTCCAGTAAATAATTTCTATAAGTTAGCGGGAGGAGGGTTTCTTTCTACCACAGTAGATATAGCAAATTTTGGACAAACTTTTTTAGATAATAAATGTCTTAACAAAGAGATTTTAAGTCAGTTCTTAACTTCAGAAATAATAAATAACAAGCCAACATATTATGGACTTGGTTGGCAGGTTAGCCAAGATAACATGGGTAGAGATTATTATGGACACGTAGGTAATGGAGTAGGCGGGTATTCTAACTTTTATGTGTACCCTAAAGAGCAGTTAGTTTTTTCAATTTTAATAAATGGTACCAACCCTAAAATACAAGACGTTTTAGATGAGGTTATCTCTTTCATTATAGGTGAAATATAATATTTCGTTTTAAGGTTGTAAGTTATAACAATAAAGTAAGAAGGTTCTTCGTTTTCGCTAAGGAATCAACCATAAAACAAAAATTAAAAGTATGAAAAAAGTAAACGTATTCTTAATGGGCTGTTTAGCAATTGCTGCATTATCATGTTCTAAAGATGATGAAAACAAGTTGGATAGTAACCCAGATCCAGACGGAGTTAATAAGAAAGAAGAAGTTTTATTAGATGTAAATGCGGTAAGCAGTGGTGTAATCATAGAAGGAGCTACAAAGAAACAAGGAAGTCCAGTTCCTAACGGAGATATAGAATTTAGTTTAGACTATGAAAAGCAAACTGCTTTTCAAACAAACGGTTTTGATATACAATTTAAAGCTCCACAAGGTTTTGCAGGTGCTTATGTGCAATTGAAAGACGAAAACGGAATGGCAGATTCTTATTTTGATATTCCTGTAGGAGCTACTTCTGGAGTATATGATAAAGTAGCAAAAACCACTAAAAGAGGTTTCTTTGCTAATAAAAAGTCGACTAAAAATAATATTACAGGAAAAGGTGAAGACACATCTATAGATGTAAATTTTGAAGCAGAAGTTACTGCCGGTACTTTTTGTTATGTAATTTGTGTATATGATGGTCAAGGAAATATTAGTGAGCCAGAAGAAGTTTGTGTAACTGTAGAGTCTTGGGGTGGTAATACTAACCTTGTTGCAGATTGGAATATGACAAAAGAAATAGAAGATGGGAAAACATATAATGTAGGAGAGGAAAATTGTGACAATGATACCTATGAAACTACTCTAGATTGTGCTAGTGGAGAAAATAAAGAAATTACAATAGAATATTGTTATACTACAGATAGTCTAGTAATTACTTTCAATAGTGATGGATCATACTCTTATACTTATGAAGATACAAGTAGGAATTTAGATTGGGATGCATCAAGAGAATCTTGCGAGTTAGTTTATAAAGATGAGAATGATGCGTATACATCTAAAGGTAACTGGGCATATAATGAAGAAGAAAGTAAACTTACATTGGTAGAATTTGAATATACAGAAACGTATAATGGAGAAATAGAATCAGGAGTAGAAGAAGATGGTTATTTAATTCTTGATGGAAAAATAACGCTTTCTGCAGATAAGTTAGTTGTTATAGAAACAGATACATTCGAAGGAGAAGAAGAAGTATACGAGTATCATTTTAATAAAAAATAAGATAAACACATATCTATACTATAAAAGCTCTCCAAACGGAGAGCTTTTTTTGTTTTAATTATTCGCAACAATAATTGATAAATATAAAATTATTGTTATTATATGTTACATATGTTTAAAAATAAGTAAAAATAAAGATTAAAGCTTTTGTTTTTGAATATAATGATTACATTAGCCCCAGTTTTATAAGAAAATGATAAATAAATATTTCTTTAACAGTTTTACATTCTATTTCTTTTTTAAAAGAAGTACGGGACTGTTCTAGCATATTTTAAAACATATATAGAGTAAAGTTCCGATACATATCGGAACTTTTTTTTTGAAGAAAAGTGAATAATAAGCTACATAGAAGCGTAGTAATTTAGAGTAAATGAAATTAAATATAGCCATACAAGGAATAAAAGGGTCTAACCACCACCAAGTAGCAAAAGACTATTTTGGAGATAATGTAGATTTGTTAGAATGTTTATCATTTGATTTTCTTGTAGATCAGTTATTACAAGGTAAAGCAGATAAAGGGGTTATGGCTATAGAAAATTCTATTGCAGGCTCTATTATTCCTAATTATGCGTTAGTATATCATAATAATTTGCATATAATAGGAGAGCATTATCTTAATATTCACCATAATCTTATGGTGTTAAAGGGGCAAAAAATAGAGGATATAGAAGAAGTTAGATCGCACCCTATGGCATTATTGCAATGTAAGGAGTTTTTTAGAGCGTATCCGCATATTAAAATGGTAGAAGATGTGGATACAGCAGAAACCGCAAAACAAATACAAGAAAAGAAGTTAAAGAATATTGCGGCTATAGCTCCTAATGTTGCAGCAGAGTTATATAATTTAGATATTATAGCACCAGAAATACAAACTATAAAAAATAATTCTACCAGATTTATTATAGTAAAAACAATCAATAAAGAATTACCTAAAGAAGAAATTAACAAAGCGTCTATACGTTTTGTAACAGACCATAAAAGAGGAAGCCTAGCAGCTGTTTTAAATGTAATGAGCGATTGTAGTTTAAACTTAACTAAAATACAATCCCTCCCTATTATAGAAACACCATGGAAGTATGCTTTTTTTGTAGATATTACTTTTGATAATTATAGTAATTTTGACAAAGCAAAATCGCTCTTAGAGATTATGGCAGAGGATTTTAAAGTATTAGGAGAATATAAAAATGCAAGAGCATGATTACTACTGCGGAAAGATTAAAAACAGTTGAAGAATACTACTTTTCTAAAAAATTAAGAGAGGTACGGGGATTAATATCTGAAGGTAAACCTATTATTAATATGGGTATAGGTAGCCCAGATTTGGCACCTTCAGAAGCAGTTATAAAAGCAGTAGCTACTTCTTTAAATGATAACGGTGCGCATCAATACCAAAGTTACCAAGGATTGCCAGAATTAAGAGAGGCTATTGTGGCTTTTTATAAAAATAAATTTGAAGTAACTGTTAATCCAACTAATGAGGTGTTACCATTAATGGGTTCTAAGGAAGGTATCATGCATATTAGTATGGCTTTTTTAAATCCAGGAGATCAAGCTTTAATTCCAAATCCAGGATACCCAACCTATACATCTGTTACTAAATTAGTAGGTGCTATACCTAAGCAGTATAATCTTACGGCAGAAAATAATTGGTTTCCAGATTTAGAAGAATTAGGAAAACAAGATTTATCTAAAGTAAAAATCATGTGGGTTAGTTACCCGCATATGCCAACAGGAGCAACAGCATCAAAAGAAAAATTACAAGAACTAATAAATTTTGCAAAGGATAATTCTATTTTATTGGTTAATGATAATCCATATAGTTTTGTTTTAAGTAAAAACCCAACAAGTATATTAGCTTTAGAGAATGCTAAAGATGTAGTTTTAGAATTAAATTCTTTAAGTAAAACCTTTAACATGGCAGGTTGGCGAGTAGGTATGGTTTTAGGGAGTGCCTCTCATATAAATGCTATTTTAAAAGTAAAAAGTAATATGGATTCTGGTATGTTTTATGGCATACAAAAAGGGGCAATTGCGGCATTACAAAGTGGACAAGAATGGTTTAATGCTTTAGATGAGGTATATACTTCAAGAAGAGACTTAATGTTTCAATTAGCAGATAAACTAAACTGTAAATATGATAAAAATGCAGTAGGTATGTTTGTTTGGGCAAAATTACCAGAAGGAGCTAAAATCTCTGAAGAATTTGTGGATGAGGTATTATATGATAAAAACATATTTATAGCTCCAGGAACCATTTTTGGGAGCAATGGGGAAGGGTACATACGTTTTTCATTATGTGTAAAAGAAGAAAAAATAAAAGAAGCAATAGCAAGATTTTAATAAAATGAATGTATTTGTAATTGGTATAGGATTAATAGGAGGTTCCATGGTAAAAGACATTAAGCGCTTAATGCCTAATGTTACTATTTATGGGATTGATGCAAAACAGGAGCATATAGATGAGGCATTGTCTTTAGGAATAATAGAAGAGCAAGCAGATTATAGTCAATTGCCAATTGCAGATGTAGTAATTGTAAGTATTCCTGTAGATGCAATGATCTTAGAATTGCCTAAAATATTAGATGCAGTTAATGATGATTGTGTTGTTTTTGATGCAGGTTCTACAAAATTAGAAATATGTAAAGTGTTAGAAGAGCACCCAAAAAGGAGAAATTTTTTAGCTTGCCACCCTATTTCTGGAACAGAATTTTCTGGGCCATCTGCTGCAATTAATAGCTTGTATGAAGGTAAAACTAATATAATATGCGAGGTAGAAAAAACAGCATTTAAATTACAGGAAAAAGCATTAACAATTTTTCAGGCTTTAGGAATGCGTATTAGGTACATGAATCCAGAAGCACATGATAAGCATATAGCGTACGTATCACATTTGTCACACATAAGCTCTTTTATGTTAGGAAAGACGGTTATTGAGAAAGAAAAAAATGAACGTGATATTTTTGACATGGCGGGGAGTGGATTTGAAAGCACAGTTCGTTTAGCAAAAAGCTCACCAGCTATGTGGACACCTATCTTTAAGCAAAATAAAGATAATGTAGTAGAAACTTTAGAAGGGTATATAAACAACCTTACAGCCTTTAAGAAAATGCTGCTTGCAGATGATTATGAAGGCATTTATAATGAAATGAATAGTACCAATAAAATTAAAGAAATATTAAACGGAATACCACAAACAAAGAATAAAGTATAAGTAAAATGAAGAATTCAAAAGAAATGAGAACATGGTTGGATGACATGCAGCTAGATCATCCACTAGTAATAGCAGGGCCATGTAGTGCTGAAACAGAAGAGCAAGTGTTAAAAATTGCTCATGAATTAAAAGATACCGATGTAAGTTATTACAGAGCAGGTATCTGGAAGCCAAGAACTCGTCCAGGGAATTTTGAAGGCGTGGGTATTTTAGGGCTTAAATGGCTACAAAAAGTAAAAGAGGAAACAGGTATGAAAACCTGTACGGAAGTTGCAAATAGAGCACACGTAGAACTAGCTTTAGAGCATGATATAGATTTATTGTGGATTGGTGCTCGTACTTCTGTAAGTCCATTTATTATGCAAGAAATTGCAGATGCTTTAGCAGGTACAGATAAAATAGTTCTAGTAAAAAATCCAATTAACCCAGATTTATCTTTATGGTTAGGTGGTATAGAGCGTTTACATACTGCTGGTATAAAAAACTTAGGGGCAATACATAGAGGTTTTTCTACGTATGAGAAAACTAAATATAGAAACATTCCAGAATGGCAATTAGCTATTGAGTTTAAAAACAAATTTCCAGATTTACCATTAATAAATGATCCATCGCATATTACAGGTAATAGAGAAATGATTTTTGATGTTTCGCAGACTGCATTGGATCTTAATTTTGATGGTTTAATGATTGAAACTCATTTTGATCCAGATAATGCTTGGAGTGATGCTGCACAGCAGGTAACACCAACAAAACTGGTTCAGATAATGAAAGATTTGAAAATTAGAAAAGAGTCTGATCCAGAAGCAGAGTATAATAAAGAATTAACAAACTTACGTGCACAGATTGATGTTATTGATAATCAATTAATAGAATCTTTAGGGAAGCGTATGAAAATTTCTGATAGTATTGGAAAACTTAAAAAAGAGAAAAACGTTGCCGTATTACAAAGCAACCGTTGGAACCAAATTTTAGGTGCCATGATTTTAGAAGGAGAATCTAAAGGATTAAGTGAAGAGTTTGTTTTAAGAATGTTTAAAGCAATTCACCAAGAGTCTATCAATCATCAAGAGAAGATTGTAAATAATTAAATAAAAAAATCCCGACTTAATTAAGTCGGGATTTTTTTTACTTCTTAAAAATGTAACGGGTAATAAAAATGCCTTGCCCATCTTTATCGCCAGCATCACTCTCAACAGCACTAACTACATGTATTAGTTGCCAACCTTCTTCAGACATTTTGTTTAGTTTAGAAGATATAATAGCATCATTAGCAGCAATGTTCTGAAAACGTATTCCGGTAATATTGTAAAAGTTTAACAATTTTGTCTCTTCAAAATTCTTAACTCTAATATCCTTTCTTTTAGATTTATTCCGAGTATTATCTTCCTCTGTTTGGGTAGAAGTATATTCTTCATAATCTTTTTCTTCTTTTGCCTCAATAATCCTAGAACGACCCATACCACTTGGAACAATAGATTCTACACTTGTAATTACTTTAAACTCCTGCGCATTAGCTTCTATAAAACATGTTAAGCCTAATGCAATACCTAATATTATTTTTTTCATTGTATTGTTTATTTTAAAGACAAATAAAATGCTAAGGGGTTGCATTTTTAGAATAATTTTTTATTTGTGCTTAAATAAAGTGGAGTATGTTTTGAGTAATGTAAACTTAAAAAGCAGTCAATTATATAATAAAACATACAAGTTATACAATACTAAGAATTTAAATACTTTATAATAAATATTTTCGTTGGCTATAAACAACATGGCGTAGGCCAATAAAAAACCAAAAATGAAACCAAAAAACAACCAAACTGTGAGTAAATTAATTTTTAAATCAATCTTAGGCATGCTTTTTTTAATGCTATTTGTTAATTGTTCTAAGAACCCAATAAAATGTTTAAACGGAAGTTGGGCACAAGACGTAGCTTCAGATTTAGAAGCTTGGACAGATGCATCAAACAGATATGCAGAAAACCCAACAGTGGAAAATTGTAATAGCTATAAAGGCGCTCTTAATAATTATATAAATGCATTAGAAGATGTGGAAGATTGTTATGGTGGTCTTGCAGATTTTGATGGAGACTTTGATGATGCTAAAGAGGAGCTAAATGATATTGATTGTACAGAAAATTAAAACACTAACAAAGGGTAGTAATTTTCTCTTTTAATAATTGAAATAATAGGGCGACCAATTATAATCTAAACGATTATTGGTCGCTTTTTTGTATAAATTAGTATAGTTTAAGGAATAGAAAAATTAGGAATGTAAAACAATTTAAAAACTAATATTGTTTCTTTGCAGCTCTAATTACTGTTAATGAAAGGAATTGTTTATAAATCTACAGGAAGCTGGTTTACTGTTAAAGCAACAGATGGTGCATTCTATGACTGTAGAATAAAAGGAAAATTCCGAATTAAGGGTATAAAAAGTACCAACCCTGTTGCTGTTGGCGATTCTGTGGAATTTTCAATAGAAAATATAGGAGATGAAACCATTGGCATAATTTCTGAAATAGAAGAGCGTAAAAACTATATCATCAGAAAATCTGTTAATTTGTCTAAGCAAACCCATATAATTGCAGCAAATTTAGACCAGGTTTTTTTAATGATTACGTTAAATAACCCACCAACGCATACAGCATTTATAGACCGTTTTTTGGTAACTGCAGAAGCTTATGATGTTCCTACGGTATTATTATTTAATAAGATAGATACGTATAATGACGAGGAGCTTTTAGAAGTAAAATATTTAGCAGCCTTATATCGTAAAATAGGATACACTTGTATTGGTATATCTGCTAAAAAAGAAAAAAACATTGATAAAGTAAAGGCATTAATGCAAGGAAAAATATCTATGTTTTCTGGGCATTCTGGTGTGGGTAAATCTACATTGGTTAATGTTATAGAACCTAACCTTGCTATAAAAACTACCGAAATATCTAAACAACATTTACAAGGACAACATACAACAACATTTGCAGAAATGTTTGATCTAAGTTTTGATGCGCAGATAATAGATACTCCGGGTATTAAAGGTTTTGGAATTGTAGATATGGAAAAAGAAGAAATTGGAGACTATTTTCCAGAGATTTTTGAGAATAAAGGAAATTGTAAATTTAATAATTGCTTACATATAGATGAGCCTAAATGTGCTATAAAAGACGCGTTAGAAGAAGATGAAATTGCTTGGAGTAGGTATAGAAGTTATGTGCAAATGGTTTCTGGAGAAGATGAGAATTATAGAGTAGATATACATTCTGTAAAAAAATGAGAGCAGTAGTACAAAGAGTTTCTAGGGCTAGTGTAACAGTAGAGAAAAAAATAATTTCATCTATAGATAAAGGAATGTTAGTCCTTTTAGGAATAGAGAATTCCGATACCCAAGAAGATATAGATTGGTTATCTAGAAAAATAGCAAATCTTAGAATTTTTAATGATAGTGTAGGAGTAATGAATAATTCGTTACTAGATATATCTGGCGATGTAATTGTAGTTAGTCAGTTCACTTTATACGCTGCAACAAAAAAAGGAAATAGGCCATCGTATATAAAAGCAGCAAAACCAGAAGTAGCGGTTCCTATATATGAGGCTTTTATAAGTAGTATAGAATTACACTTAGGAAAAAAAGTAGGTACAGGCGTTTTTGGTGCAGATATGAAAGTAGATTTGCTAAATGATGGTCCAATTACTATAATCATGGACACAAAGAATAAAGAGTAAAAATTAATTTTTCCTTCAAATTAGTAAGAAAAGTAGTATTTTGACGTTAATTGGAAAACCAAACTAATTATACTAATTTAAATGCGCTTTTTTTTATTCACAATGCTGTTTTTATACAGTACATTTTCTTTTGCCCAAAATTTTAAATACCAATCCCTTTTAATTGATGAGAAACTAACTGAAAATGCAGACGCTGTTGTGCGTTTAGATGAAATGGTTGTAGATGTTTTGGCTCAAGATCATATGGTTATGAAGTCAAAAAGGGTAGTTACTGTTTTAAATAAGAAAGGAAGAAAACATGTCCATGCTTATGGAGGTTATAGTAATTCTAGGAAATTAAAATTTATTAAGGCTGTAGTTTACGATGCTTTTGGTAATGAGTTAAAAAAGATAAAGGAAAAAGATTTTATTGATGTTAGCGCTGTTTCAGGAGGTACTTTATATTCTGATTATAGAGTTAAGTATTTAAAATACACACCAACCCAATATCCTTATACAGTTATCTTTGAAAAAGAAATACAAACAAAAAACACAGCATTTATACCCAGTTGGTATTTTGTTGATGGTTTTATGTCTAGTGTAGAGAAAAATAGGTTTTCAATAAATTATGGTTCTAGTGGTTTAAAACCAGTGATTAAGGAAAAAAATCTTAAAAACTTAAACGTTGAAATTGAGAATAATGAAAATTCAATTTCGTATTCAGTAGCTAATATTCCAGCAGTAAGATATGAGAATTTATGTCCGCCTTCTAGTGAGCTTGCTCCAAAGATAATGGTAAGGTTAAACGATTTTCATTACGAGGGGTATAATGCCCATGTTGAAAATTGGGAGCAATTAGGATCTTGGATGTATAATAATATCCTAAAAGGAAGAGGTGAGCTACCTGAGTCTGTGAAGCAACATGTTAATGAACTTGTGAAAGATGCTGATACTGATTTAGAGAAAGCTAAAATAGTTTATGAATATATGCAAAGCGTTACTAGGTATATAAGTGTACAAGTTGGAATAGGAGGTATACAACCAATTTTAGCTTCAGAAGTTGATAGGGTTAAATATGGAGATTGTAAAGGGCTTTCAAATTATACACATTCATTATTAGATGCTGTTGGTGTAGAAAACTACTATGTGCATATTGAAGCAGGTAGAAATAAAGTCGACTTTGATGAAGAATTTCCATCACTAGAGCAAGGGAATCATGCAATTTTAGCAATTCCAAATGGCGATGATTATATCTGGATTGATTGTACTTCGCAAACTCATCCTTTTGGTTTTGTAGGAGACTTTACAGACGATAGAATGGCTTTAGTAATGAAGCCAGAGGGAGGCGTAATAGCTAGAACTCCTATTTATAAAGAAGATACAAATACTCAAAAAATTGAAGGAAAAATAGAATTGTTAGATAACGGAACTTTAAAAGCAAAAGCTAGTATAGAAACAACGGGAATTAAATATGATAATAGGTTTAATATAGAAAATGAGGATAAAGAAGAGGTTTTGGAGTATTATCAAGATCAATGGTCTACTATAAATAATCTTGTTTTAAAAGATTATAAATTTTCTAATAATAAATCGGAAGTAAAGTTTTTAGAAGAAGTGACTATTAGCGCAGAAAATTTTTCAAAACCTTCTGGAGGGAGAATCCTTTTTTGTGCAAATATTTTGAATAGGAATAATTTTATTCCTAAAAGGTATCGCTCTAGAAAAATGCCTTTTGAAATTTCTCGGGGATTTTTAGATATAGACTCTTATGAAATAAAAATTCCAAATGGTTATATGGTCGAGTCTTTACCTAGTAAAAAAGAAATATTATCCGAATTTGGAGAATATGTAGCAGAGCTAATTAAGTTAGATGATGGTTCATTAAAATATGAACATCGATTTTTATTAAAATCTGGAACTTACACAAAAGAAAAATATAATGATTATAGAAATTTTAGAAAAGAAGTTTCTAAAAGTGATAATGCACAAGTTGTGCTAATTAAAAAAAATAAAGCATAATATTTTAAATATAATACATGAAAAAATTTATAAAAGTAATGGTTCTTTTACTTGTTTTTACACCCAGTTCCTTTGCGCAAGATGTTAAGTTTGGTAAAGTCTCAAAAGAAGAATTAAAAGAGAAAATATATAAGGGAGACTCTACAGCAGATGCTGCTGTTTTATATAGGAAGATAAGAGTATTTTTTAAATACTCTAGTGAATCTGGTTTTGTAATAGAAAGAGAAGTTCATGAGCGTATCAAAATTTATAATAAAAAAGGATTTAAGTATGCTACAGTCGTAGAAAATTTATATAAGAATAGCAGTACAAAGGAAAGTCTTACAGGTTTAAAAGCTTCTACTTATAATTTAAAAGGAAGCGAAATAGAAAAAACTAAGTTAAAGAATTCAGACACTTTTACAGAAGAAGCATCAAAATATAATAAGAAAGAAAAATTTACAATGCCAAATTTGAACGAGGGCAGTGTAATAGAATATAAGTATACTGTAAGTTCTCCTTTTTATTCCTCGTTTAATGAAATTATATTACAATATGATATTCCTATTGTAGAACAAGAAATAAAGGTTGAAATCCCAGAATATTTTTCATTTAAAAACATGACAAAAGGTTATTTAGCTTATGACATAGATAGGAATAGTAAAACGGGAAGCATAACTTTTACCAATAGGAATAGAGATAATTCCGGATATGTCTCAAAGACTAATTTTTCAAATTCTAAATTAGAATATAAAATAAATATTTCTGAAGTCCAGATGAAAAATGTGCCCGCTTTAAAGGAGGAAGTATTTGTAAATAGCATGAATAATTATAGAGCAGCTATTAAGTATGAATTGCAATATGTAAAATTTCCAAATTCAACCATTGAAAGCTATACAAGTACCTGGGAGGATGTAGTAAAAAAAATTTATGAAAATGAAGGTTTTGGAAATCAGTTAAATTTTAAAAGGTATTATAAAGATGATTTAGAAAAAATTTTGTTAGGTAAAGTATCTGAAAAAGAAAAAACAAGTGCAGTATTTCGTTACGTGCAATCTAGGATGAATTGGAATGGAATTTATGGTTATTACACAGATGAAGGGGTAAAAAAAGCACATAGCTTAAAAACAGGAAATGTAGCAGATATTAATTTAATGTTAGTAAGTATGTTACGTAGTGTAGGATTAAATGCAAACCCTGTATTAGTTAGTACAAGAAGTAACGGTGTCCCATTATTTCCTACTAGATACGGTTTTAATTATGTTGTTGCTTTAGTTAAGATTGATGGAAAAAACATTTTTTTAGACGCAACAAGTAAGTATAGTAAGCCTAACATGCTCCCTGTAAGGACTCTTAATTGGGCAGGAAGAATTGTTAAAGAAGGGGGGCTGTCGGGATCTATTTCATTGCAACCAGATTATAAATCTTCAGAGAATATTATGATGATGGCTTCCATTTCAAATACTGGTGATGTAGAAGGAAAAGTAAGAAGAACATGTAAAGATTATATAGCTTATAGTTTTAGAGCAATTAATTCAGATTTAAGTGAAGAAGATTATCTAGAAAAGTTAGAAGAGAATTATAATGGAATTGAAATATCGGATTATTCTATAAAAAATAAAGAAGAAATTGGAAAACCTGTTATAGAAAGCTTTAGTTTTAATTCAGAAGATACTGCGGAAATAATTGGCAACAAAATGTATTTATCTCCATTATTTTGGTTGACACAAACAGAAAATCCTTTTAAAAAGGAGAATAGAGAGTATCCTATAGATTATGGGTATCCTTGGGAAGATACATATTCTGTAACCATTAACACTCCAAAAGGGTATGCAGTAGAGTCGGTTCCAGAACCATGTAATATTATAGTTGGAGATGGTATAGGGCAGTTTAAATTACATATTTCAAAAACACCGCTTGGTCTCCAAATAAAATCAGATTTAAAAATTAATAAAGCGATAATTTCTGCTTTAGATTATCAAGGGTTGAAAGATTTTTATAAAGCAATAGTAGAAAAACAAACAGAAAAAGTAGTTTTGTCTAAAATATAGGACAAATGAGTATAGCAGCAGCCCAAAAAGAAGTAGATACTTGGATAAAAGAACACGGTGTTCGTTATTTTAATGAGCTTACGAATATGGCGCAACTTACGGAGGAAGTAGGGGAAGTTGCTCGTATTATTGCTCGCAGGTATGGAGAGCAAAGTGAAAAAGAATCGGATAAAAATAAAGATTTAGGGGAAGAGTTGGCAGATGTTATGTTTGTAGTACTCTGTTTAGCAAACCAAACAGGAGTAGATTTACAACAAGCTTTTGATAAAAAGTTAGAATTAAAAACAAAGCGCGATCATGACCGTCATCACAACAATAAAAAGCTTAAATAGTACTATCTTTGATGTTCGTTTTTAACACACTTTAGTTTTGAAATTACATATCTCCAAACCAGTATCTAATTTAATAAAAGAAAGCATAAAAATTACAGGCTCTAAAAGTGAGTCTAACCGTTCTCTTTTATTAAAAGCATTGTATTCTACAATAAATATTAGCAATTTATCTAATTCAGATGATGCAATTGTAATGGAAAAAGGATTGCAAATAACTTCTGGAAAAGTAGATATTCACCATGCAGGTACAGCAATGCGTTTTTTAACTAGTTATTTTGCTACACAAGAAGGCAAGGAAGTTACCTTAACGGGTTCGCAACGTATGACGGAGCGTCCTATAAAAGTCTTGGTAGAGGCATTACAAAGCCTAGGAGCAGATATTTCTTATGTAAAAAATGAAGGATACCCTCCAATACGTATCAAAGGAAAAAAAATAACAAATAATAAGGTTAGTTTACCAGCAAATATTAGTAGCCAGTATATTTCTTCTTTATTACTTACGGCGCCTAGTTTAGAAAACGGTATAGAGCTGGAGTTAGTTGGTAAAATAACTTCTGTTCCTTATATAAAAATGACATTAGCACTTTTAAGTCAAATAGGGGTAGAGAGTAATTTTGTAGGTAATACAATTACAGTTTCGCCTAAAAAAGAAGTAGCGCCAACAAATTTGGTTGTAGAATCAGATTGGAGCTCGGCATCCTATTACTATGGTTTAATTGCTTTAAGTGATGTAGGTTCGCAAATAACCTTATCTGCCTACAAAGAAAATAGTTTGCAAGGAGACAGTGTGTTAGCAAAAATATATACAGATTTTGGTGTGCAAACTACATTTAAAGAAAATCAGATTGTATTAGAAAAAATACAAAAAGAGCAATTACCAAAAGTTACTATAGATTTAGCAAATGCACCAGATATAGCACAAACTATAGCAGTTACGTGTTTTGGATTAGGAGTTGCATGCCATTTAACAGGTTTACATACCTTAAAAATTAAAGAAACAGACCGTTTAGAAGCTTTGCATACAGAGTTGTCTAAGCTTGGAGCAAATATTACGGTTACAAATGAAACATTATCTTTAGAACCTTCAGAAAATATAGTTCCAGATGTAGCTATAGATACGTATAATGACCATAGAATGGCAATGGCATTTGGTCCTTTAGCTTTAAAAACTAGCTTATTTATAAATGATGCGGAAGTGGTTTCTAAGTCTTACCCAGGCTATTGGGAGGATTTTAAAAACCTTGGAATAGTAGTAAAAGAAGCATAATTACCATTTAATTACGGTTTTACTTGACAACCCCTCTCTTGAGGTTGTATATTTGCCATCTTGAAAAAACACAACTAAAAATTTTATAAATGAAATTATCAAACTTCAATTTTGAATTACCAGAGGAGTTATTAGCAGAATACCCTGCGGAACATAGAGACGAATCTAAACTAATGGTAGTACATAGAGAAACCGGTAAAATTGAGCATAAAATGTTTAAGGACCTTATTAATTATTTTGATGAGGGAGATGTAATGGTGCTTAATAATACAAAAGTTTTTCCTGCTAGATTATATGGTAATAAAGAAAAAACTGGAGCAAGAATAGAAGTGTTTTTATTACGTGAACTCAATGAAGAGCAACGCTTGTGGGATGTTTTAGTAGATCCTGCTCGTAAAATACGTATTGGTAATAAGTTGTATTTTGGAGATGATGAAACTCTAGTAGCAGAAGTTATAGATAATACTACATCTAGAGGAAGAACATTACGTTTTTTATATGATGGTTCTTATTTAGATTTTAGAAGAAAACTTAGAGATTTAGGAGAAACACCACTTCCTAAATATATTAAAAGAGAAGTAGAGGAGAATGATGAAGAAAGATACCAAACCATATATGCTAAGCACGAAGGTGCTGTTGCTGCACCAACAGCTGGTTTGCATTTCTCTAAACACTTATTAAAACGTTTAGAAATAAAAGGAGTAGACTTTGCAGAACTAACATTACATGTTGGTTTAGGAACTTTTAACCCAGTAGAGGTAGAAGATTTGTCTAAACATAAAATGGATAGCGAAGAGTTAATTATAGATGAAAAAGCTACAGAAGTAGTTAATAACGCTAAAACTAACAAGAGAAAAGTTTGTGCGGTAGGAACAACTGCAATGCGTGGTTTAGAAAGTGCAGTATCATCAAACCAAACATTAAATACTTATGAAGGTTGGACAAATAAGTTTATTTTTCCTCCTTATGATTTTAGTATCGCAAACTGTATGATTACTAATTTTCACTTACCAAAATCTACTTTAATGATGATGGTATCCGCATTTGCAGGTCATGATTTAATGAAAAAAGCATATAAAGAAGCAATTTTAGAAAGCTATAAGTTTTATTCTTATGGTGATGCTATGCTTATACTATAATCATATTCCTATTAAAAAGGAATAATCAGAATCCCTCTTTACATTGAAATACATTTAAAGAGGGATTTTTTATCTAGTAAAGTTGGAAAAGAAAAAAGACATACGAGCACTTACAAAAGAGCAACTAAGAGAATTCTTTGTTAAAAACGGAGATAAAGCTTTTAGAGGTAACCAGGTCTATGAGTGGTTGTGGCAAAAATCTGCCCATTCTTTTGAAGTAATGACTAATATATCTAAAGAAACGAGAGATATGTTAGAGGCAAACTTTGTAATAAATCATATTAAAGTAGACCAAATGCAACGTAGTAGCGATGGTACTATAAAAAATGCAGTACGCTTGCATGATGATTTAATAGTAGAGTCTGTTCTTATTCCAACAAAAACAAGAACAACAGCATGTGTTTCTAGTCAAGTAGGTTGCAGTTTAGATTGTAAATTTTGTGCAACAGCTAGGTTAAAGCGTATGCGAAATTTAAATCCAGATGAGATTTACGACCAAGTTGTTGCAATAGATAATGAGAGTAGGTTATACTTTGACAAGCCTTTAAGTAATATTGTATTTATGGGTATGGGAGAGCCCCTAATGAACTACAATAATGTTCTTAAGGCAATTCAGAAAATAACATCTCCAGAAGGCTTAGGAATGTCCCCCAAGAGAATTACGGTATCTACATCTGGTGTTCCTAAGATGATTAAAAAAATGGCAGATGAAGAAGTCAAATTTAAACTTGCTGTTTCTTTACACTCTGCTATAGACGAAATTAGAACCTCTATAATGCCATTTAATGCTACTTTTACGTTAGCAGATTTACGAGAAGCACTACAATATTGGTATGCTAAAACAAATAGTAGAATTACCTATGAGTATGTAGTCTGGCAAGGTATAAATGACACAAAAAAAGATGTTGATGCTCTTGTTTCTTTTTGCAAATTTGCACCATCTAAAGTGAACTTAATAGAATATAATCCTATTGATGATGGTATTTTTCAGCAAGCAGAAAATAAAGCTATAGAAATGTATGTATCTACTTTAGAAAAAAATGGGATTGTAGTAACAGTTCGTAGGTCTAGAGGAAAAGACATAGATGCTGCTTGTGGGCAATTAGCAAATAAATCATAAATAAGCAGTTGTATTTGTAGCTAATATCTTATAGACTTCTTTTTGTCTCGTTGTAATTCTAATTATCCCGTTATTAGACATATATTTTTCGTTAATTTAGAGGCGTATTATTTAATATATTAGAAAACCGCAGTACTTGAAAATAGTAGCACAAATTAAAGAGCCAATAAATAAAGAAATGGAACTTTTTGAAAAAAAGTTTCGGGACTCTATGACCTCTAAGGTTGCGTTGCTAAATAGAATAACATACTACATAGTTAATAGAAAAGGAAAACAAATGCGACCAATGTTTGTTTTTTTAACTGCAAAATTATTAAATAACGGTACTGTTAATGAACGTACCTACCGTGGTGCATCTGTAATAGAGCTTATACATACAGCCACTCTGGTGCATGATGATGTGGTAGATGAGAGTGATAAAAGGCGTGACTTTTTTTCTATAAATGCATTATGGAAAAATAAAATTGCAGTTTTGGTAGGCGATTATTTACTTTCTAAAGGACTTTTACTTTCTATAGATAATGATGATTTTGATTTACTTAAAATTATTTCTGTAGCCGTTCGCGAAATGAGCGAAGGAGAATTGCTCCAAATAGAAAAAGCAAGAAGATTAGATATAACAGAAGATGTCTATTATGATATTATAAGAAAAAAAACAGCAACGCTTATTGCGGCTTGTTGTAGTCTAGGAGCTTGCTCGGTACAACCAAATACAGAACATGTAGAAATTTTCAGAAAATTTGGAGAGTTATGCGGTATGGCATTTCAAATAAAAGACGACCTTTTTGATTATGGTAGTACAGCAATAGGGAAACCTACAGGAATAGATATTAAAGAACAAAAAATGACACTTCCGTTAATTTATGCTTTAAATAATTGTTCTAAAGCCGAAAAAAAATGGGTAATTAATTCTGTTAAAAACCATAATAAGGATAAAAAAAGAGTAAAAGAAGTAATTGCATTTGTGAAAAGTAAAGGGGGGCTAGAATATGCTGTTACTAAAATGTTGGCATTTAAAGAAGAAGCTTTAGAATTATTAGATTGTTACCCAGAATCTGAATATAAAAGTGCGCTACAACTTATGGTAAATTATGTTGTAGATAGAAAAAAATAAAACCCTAAAGTGTATGCTTTAGGGTTTTATTAAAGAAACGCCTTGCGTTTTCTTAGAAACATGGACACTATTACCAAGTCTACAAGGCGTTCTTACAATTAACCAACCAAAGTAATTGTATTATTATAAAAGTTCAAAAGTTACTGTAATGTGGTATTCTAAAGAATCTGTAGGAACAGTATAATACCATGTTGTATTTCTTTTTAAGGTATTGTTGTCACTAATATAAGTTACACCCCCTAATTTTTTACCAATTTTAGATGCAATTTTATTTGCTTTTTCTTTAGCATTATCAAAAGCTTTTTTTGCATACTCAGCAGCTTGTTCTTCTGTAAATTCTGTTTTATAGGTGTATTCTAGTTTAGACACACCAAGAGAACGTACATTTAAGAATTTTTGCATAGCTTCTTCAGATGTTGTGGTAAATTCTAAAATAGTACCATCTTTTTCATACCCCATTAAATCGTAATGCAAATGGTTTTCTTTTAGGTTTGTTTTAGAAATACCGGCTTTTGTTAATTTGGCAAAGTAGCCAGATTTTATTTCTTCTAACGTCATAGTTTGCGAATCGTAATAAACATTATTAAGACTAACCATCATCCTTGCATGGAAAACAGGTTTTGTTAGTACGGTATGTAAACCATTTACGTTAATAGTATTTCTTTTTTCTTGTGAATAGCCTTTTATGGTTGCCATAATTAGGAGTAATGCTATAAATAATTTTTTCATTTTATATTAGTTTTATGTTCTTAAACAACGGAAAATAAGAAAGAGGCTGCAATCATCCATCCACCAACAATTAGCCCTAGAATACCTAATTTACCTTGTTTAGGAGCAATTTTTTGACGTAGTTCTTCTGCTTTTGCCTGTGCTGCTTCATTTTTACCTAAGAATAATTTGTTTATTAAACCAGAGCCAAGCATAAATCCTAATGCTGCAGAAACTATGTTTCCTGCTAGTAAAGTAATCCACCATATTGGTGCACTTGTAAGCCAGCCTAAGTTTAGAATAGCGGTAATAATTCCCCAAACTCCCCAAAAGCAAAATACTAAACCAATCCATCCTTGGTATGGCTCTACTTTTGCTAGTAATTCTTTTGCATTTGGTTTTTTTGCAAGTATTAAAGAAGGTACTGCAATAAGGCTTAGTAAAATAAGTGTAATTCCCCAGATCATAATTTTTTGTTTTTAAAAGGTTATTAATTGTATTATTTTGTTTGATACAAAGATCTGGAGATTAAGAAGTTTATTTTTACCTTGTTCTAGCTAAAATGTACTCCCTGTAAACAGGTATAGTTATTTAAATTATCTTTACAGAATATCAAAAAATAAAACCTTTTTTAAGATTGATTTCTAAAATAACCATAGATAAAGTATATGAGACTGCTCGTTTAGAGGAGGTTATTGGTGATTTTGTGCAATTAAAAAAATCAGGAACTAACTTTAAAGGTCTTAGTCCATTTAGTGATGAACGTACGCCAAGTTTTATGGTATCTCCTGTAAAGCAAATTTGGAAAGATTTTAGTAGTGGTAAAGGAGGTAATGTTGTTGCTTTTTTAATGGAGCATGAACATTTTACATATCCAGAAGCAATAAAATACTTAGCTAAAAAGTATAATATTGAAATAGAAGAAACCGAACGTACAGATGAGCAAAAAGAAGAAGCTAGTGAGAGAGAAAGTATGTATTTGGTTTCAGAATTTGCGCAAAAACATTTTTCAGAAATGGCTTGGGATACGGAGTTGGGTAAAGCTATTGGGTTATCTTATTTTAAAGAAAGAGGATTTACAGAGGAAACTATAAAAAAGTTTAAACTAGGCTATTGTTTAGATAAATGGGATGGTTTTACACTTGCAGCTCTAGATAAAGGGTATAAACTTAAGTATTTAGAGAAAACAGGATTAACTATTGTAAAAGAAGACACGCAGAACCCAGGAAATTCTAAAAAGTTTGATAGGTTCAAAGGTAGAGTTATGTTTCCTATCCATTCTATGAGTGGTAGAGTGTTAGGGTTTGGTGGTCGTATTCTTGGTAACGATAAAAAAGCTGCCAAATATTTAAACTCTCCAGAGAGCGATATTTATCATAAAAGTAAAGTACTCTATGGTATTTATTATGCAAAGCAAGCCATAGCAAAAGAAGATAATTGTTATTTGGTAGAAGGGTATACAGATGTTATTCAATTTCACCAAAGAGGAATACATAATGTAGTAGCATCTAGTGGTACGGCTTTAACTCCAGAACAAATACGTTTAGTAAATAGATTAACTAAAAATATTACAGTTTTGTTTGATGGAGATGCAGCAGGATTAAGAGCATCTCTTAGAGGTATAGATTTAATTTTAGAACAGGGGATGAATGTAAAAGTATGTACATTCCCAGAAGGAGAAGATCCTGATAGTTTTTCTAAAAACAATTCTTATGAGGAAGTTGTTACTTATTTAAAAGATAACTCTCAAGACTTTATACAATTTAAAGCCTCTCATTTAATGAAAGAGGCAGATAATGACCCTATAAAAAGAGCAGATACAGTAAGAGATATTATAAATAGTATTGCTAAAATTCCAGACCGTATTAAAAAGGAAATTTATATTCAAGAGTGTGCACAAATCATGAATGTTTCCGAAGCAGTACTATTTAATACGCTCGCTCAAATTGGAAAAAAAGACCAGAAAGAAGCGGTAAATAAACAAAAAGAGGAACAAAAAGCTTTTTCTGTTGTTAAGAATACCGAAGTACAAGAAAAAGTAGATGTGCAATATGTACTTGAAAAAAAAATTATTGAACAACTGTTGCTATACGGTAATGAAGTACATTCTTTTGAAGATTTGGTCTTAAAAGAAAATGAAGCAGGAGATTTAGAATTAGAGCCAGAATTATCAGAAATTAAAGTCTACGAGAAAATATATTTAGACCTACAGGATGATGAAATAGAATTAGCAAATGAAGGCTTTAGGGCTATTTATTATAAATTAATCGAGGAACTTAATGAGAAGGAAGATTTTGCGGTAAATACTTTTGTAGCAAATTTAGAACAAGATACAGTTTCAGAGATTTCTTCTATTTTAATGGAAGAGGAGAAGTATACACTACATAATTGGGAGCGAAAAGATATATATCCAAAAGATAAAAAAACAGAAATAGCGCAATTAGTAAGTGAAACTATTTTAACCCTACGTTGTTATTTAATAAAGAAAAGAATGGAAGCTTTGCAGGGTAAAACTGCGGATCATACAGAGGATAATAGCGAGATTCTAGAAGAAATTCTTAACTATCTTAATTTAAATAAGTTGTTAAGTAGAAAATTAAATAGGGTTTTTTCTTAAAAAAGGACCATTAAAAAAGCCTGATGGAACATCAGGCTTTTTTTTAAGTAAAAAAATATTTTAATACAACTCTAGCGCTTTGGCCTGTTGTAGTAAATCTACCATATTATCTACGTTTAATTTTTTCATTAAACGAGCTTTATAGGTGCTTACAGTTTTTTCATTAAGATTTAAACCAATTGCAACATCTTTATTTCTTTTTCCACTAGCTAAAAGTTTAAGAACTTCTATTTCTCTTGTAGATAATTTTCTAAAGAACCTTCTTGGTTTTTGTGTGCCTTCATCAAAAGCTAAACGTTGCGCAAGTTCATTGGTAATAAACATACTACCTTCACTAACTTTGCGTACTGCAGTGACTATATAATCTACATCAGAAGATTTAGATAAATATCCAAATGCACCAGCTCTAATAGAGCTTAATGCATAGACATCTTCAGATTGTCCGCTGTACATTAATACTTTAACTTCAGGGTATTCTTTCTTAATTTTTCTTAACGTGGCTATACCGTTTATTTCGGGTATATCCATTTCTAACATAATTACATCTGGAGTAACTTCTTCTAACTTTTGAAAAAGCTCAGCTGTAGTTGATGCATCAGCAATAACTTCAAATTCTGAAGTAGAATCTAATACACTTTTAACGCCCATGCGGATAATGGGGTGGTTGTCCGCGATAAGTACTTTAATCATTTCTTTTTTTTTCTAAATTAAGCTATATCAAGGCATTATCTGGCTCAATAAGTCTGACATGCAATGTAAGGCATAAAAATTTAATTATGAAGATAAAGGTTAAATATTTTTATTAAGTAACGCAATTTTTGTAGGAATATTCGATTTATTTGTGTTTAAATCAGTTTAACTACTTATTTTAACACATCTGGAATTATACAAATTGGTATTGGTTTCATTTTGTGTTGGTTAGCAGTATTTAGTTTTTTAAATATTTTAAACACTTCTTTTTCTCTACCAGAAAAATCAGACTCTTTTTTCTCTTCATCATTCATTTTCATAGCCCATTCTAACTCAGGATAGGAAGCCCCAATCTGATCTTCATCGGTTCTATCATCACCCCATAAACCATCAGTTGGTGCGGCTATTTGTATGTCGTTATTTATATTTAAAACTTTTGCAATGGCATAAACCTCAGTCTTAAGTAAATCTGCAATAGGGCTTAAATCTACTCCGCCATCGCCATATTTTGTGTAAAACCCAACACCAAAATCTTCTACTTTATTACCTGTTCCTGCTACTAAATAGCCATGTAATGCTGCAAAATAGTATAGAGTTGTCATGCGTAACCTAGCTCTTGTATTAGCTAAAGACATAAAACGTTCTTCTTCACTTTCTACAGCAGGAAGTACCTCTAGTAAATTATCAAAAACAGGGGTTAGGTTAACAGGTTGGCGGCTAACATTAGGAAAATTACTTTGCAACCATTCTATATGCTTAGAGGCTCTATCTTCTTGGCTTTCAGCTTGGTGTATTGGCATTTCTACACACAAAAGCTTTAGTCCAGTTTTGGCACATAGAGTAGAAGTTACAGCGGAATCTATACCGCCAGAAATACCTATTACAAAACCTTTTAAATTTGCTTTTGTTGCGTAGTCTTTTAGCCAGCCTACAATGTGGTCTATTACTTTTTCTGTTTGCATAGAAATATTATTATTTGATTTAAAACTACTAACTTTGCCTCTAAAATTAAGACCTAGTTCTTGAATATTAAAATGTATCTTAAATTACTTTGTATGCAAAAACACTTTTTTGCCTTATTGTCATTAATTATCCTATTTTTTGGCTGTAAAGAAGAAGATAAAATTGAAAAAGAGATTGCTAAACTAGAAGTGAACGTATCTATCTCTCGTTTTGATAAAGAGTTTTCAGAGGCAAATCCTAATGATTTACCTAAATTAAGAGTTAAATACCCTTATTTATTTCCTGCGCCAGATAGTGTTTGGATACAAAAAATGCAAGATACTATTCAGCAAGAGTTAATGCAGGAAGTAAGTTCTGAGTTTTCAGACTTTAGTAAAGAAACCCTACAATTAAAAGATTTTTATAAACATGTAAAATATTACTTTCCAAAATATAAAGTCCCACACATTATCACAGTAACAAATGATGTGGATTATAACAATAGAATTATTTTGGCAGATAGTTTGTTGTTTATTGGTTTGGATAATTATTTAGCACAAGATCATAGGTTTTATAGTAGTATTCAACGCTATATTTCTCAGGGAATGGATAGGAAGTATATAGTTAGTAACATAGCAAGTGCTTTTGCAAATAAAGCAGTTCCAAAGCCTAGAGATCGTACTTTTTTGGCGCAAATAATATATTATGGTAAAGAATTATATTTAAAAGATAGGTTGCTACCTAATGTTGCAGATGCAATAAAAATAGGATATACAGAAGAGCAGTTAAATTGGGCTATAGCAAATGAAGAACCTATATGGCGAAATTTTGTTGAGCAAGAGTACTTGTATAGTACAAATAATAATTTAAGGAAGCGTTTTTTAGATCCAGCTCCATTTTCAAAATTTGGATTAGAGTTAGATAAAGAATCTCCAGGGCGTATAGGACGTTATATAGGTTGGCAGATTGTAAAATCTTTTATGGAGAAAAATGATTTGTCTCTTGTACAATTAATGCCAGTATCGGCAGAAGAAATTTTCAAAAAATCGAATTACAAACCAAAAAAATAATGACAAAATTACATACATCAGAAATTACACTGAAAGTAGGGTTAGATGAAAATCGTGTACCTGAAAAATTAAACTGGTCGGCAGAGGATGGCGGAGTTGAAAACCAAGAAATAAAAGCAATGTTACTTTCTGTATGGGATAGTAAAAATCAAGAATCTTTAAAAATAGATTTATGGACAAAAGATATGCCGGTTGATGAGATGAAAGTCTTTTTTCATCAAACTTTAGTTGCGATGTCTGATACGTTTATGAAGGCAACACAAGATGAAAAAATGACAGCTACCATGAAAGATTTTTGTGCGTACTTTGCGGAGAAATTAGAATTAAAAAAATAAATAATTACTAATAGTTATTATTTCTTATAAACCGCTTTAAGCGGTTTTTTTGTTTTCGTGTAAGCCTTACTTTATTTCTAAGACGAATTAGAAAGTAAAATAAAAGGAATGGAGCAATTAATTTTAGTGTATAATGCAAACTCTGGTTGGCATAATAGTTTAATAGATAGTTTGCATAAGGTTGTGAGTCCAAAAACATATGATTGTAATTTGTGTGCTATTACTTTTGGTGTATTTTTTGAAAAGGAGGTTTGGAAAAAATTTAGAACAGAAACAAATATAGAGCTGCAGTTTTTACATAAAAATGAGTTTCTAGAAACGTATAAACCTAAAGAAAAATATGATTTCCCAATTATTTTTAAAAGTGAAGGGAACAAACTAGAGGTGCTTTTAAAATCAGAGGAAGTAAATGGGTTAAAAAACCCTCAAGATTTAATAAAAATAATTAAAGGTGTTTTTAAATAGAATCTTTTTGCCTTTTAAAATAATCAAGGTTTATATTTTCTATAAAATTTAAAACCTCATCCCTTCCTAATCTTTTGCTAGAAGAGGTAACAAAATGCATAGGAGCTTCTTCCCAAATATCAGCAAGTAATACATCTATATAGCCTTGTACTTGTTTTTCAATAGCTTTAGGTTTAAGCTTGTCTGCTTTGGTAAAAATGATACAAAAAGGTATTCCGTTTTCGCCCATCCATTCCATAAATTCCATATCAATTTTTTGTGGTGTATGGCGAATATCCACTAAAACAAAAGAACAAACAAGTTGTTCTCTTTGTGTAAAATAATTAGTAATATATTTTTGAAACGTATTTTTATCTTTTTTAGATACTCTAGCATAACCATAGCCTGGTAAATCAACTAAAAACCAATTTTCATTTATTTTAAAATGATTAATTAGTTGCGTTTTTCCTGGTCTTCCAGATGTTTTTGCTAAACTTCTACGCTCTGTAAGCATATTTATTAAAGAAGATTTTCCAACATTAGACCTTCCAATAAATGCGTACTCGGGTAAAGGTTCTTTAGGGCATCTAGAAACTTCGGTATTGCTTATCACAAAGTCGGCCGACTTTATTTTCATTAAAATAGGTGTTAGAAATTACGTTTCTCTAGCCAAGAATCTAAAATTGTATTAAATTCTTCTGGATGTTCCATCATTGGTGCATGACCACATTTTTCTATCCAAAATAAATCGGAATCTGGTAACAATTCATGAAATTCATTTGCAACATTCGGGGGTGTTACGTTGTCGTTTTCTCCCCAAATAATACAAGTAGGTGTAGGCATTTTGGCTAGGTCTTTAGACATGTTGTGTCTAATAGCACTTTTTGCAATTGCTAACGTCTTTACAAGTTTCATACGGTCGTTTACCGTTTCAAAAACTTCATCAACTATTTCTTTAGTAGCTACAGCTGGGTCATAGAAAACGCCTTCGGCTTTTTTCTTTATAAACTCATAATCCCCTCTTCTTGGATAGCCGTCTCCCATAGCACTTTCGTACAGCCCAGAACTGCCAGTAATTACAAGAGCTTTAACATTTTGTGGGTATAGTTTTGTGTATAAAAGTCCTATGTGGCCTCCTAAAGAATTGCCTAAAAGAATAACGTTGTTAAGTTTTTTAAATTTTATAAAACTATCTAGGTATTTAGCAAAGTTTTTTACAGTGGTTTTAATCATAGGCATATCATAGATAGGCAATTCTGGGATTAGAACTTTATATCCTTTCTTAGGAAAATGTTCTGTTACGCCATGAAAATTGCTTAAACCGCCCATTAGACCATGTAGTATAATTATAGAAGTACCTTCTCCTTTCTCTATATACTTAAATTTTCCTTCCGTTATTATTTCTTCTTCCATTCAAGGATGCTTGTGGTCTTTGTCGGCAAATATAGGGAATTATATAGAATAGTTTTTCACCCTTTTTTAGTTATGGAGTAGAATTTGTAATCTAATTGGTCTTCAAAACATTAGCTCTAATTTTTTAAAAACATCTCTTTTTTGATTTTTTGAACCCTCTTTTTGTCAAAAAAGCTAAAATTTATTAACAAAGTGGTATTTTGTGGTAAATTGTGGTAATAAAATATATATATTTGAGTTGTAAAAAGTAAATACAGCGCTTTGGATATATTTTTCTTTGGGGTTTTTAATTGTAAAGCTGATGCTAAGGGTCGGGTAATGTTGCCTGTGAGTCTTAGAAACCAGATTGCGCCTGTATTAAATAATGGGTTTGTAGTTAAGCGCTCTTATTATGAAGATTGTTTGGAGTTGTATCCTATGAATGAGTGGAATACAGTAATGCGAGAGCTTAATGAATTAAGTAGGTACGAGGAAGAAAATATAGATTTTATCAGAAAATACACGGCCAGTTTAAGACAAGTAGAGATTGATGCTAATGGTAGGTTGTTAATTCCTAAAGATGTTATAACGGCAGTAGGTATTACAAAAAACGTTGTGTTAGCGCCAATAGGAAAACGTATTGAGATTTGGGATAAAGACCTGTATGATGCTAGAATATCTGCATCTAAAGAAGAGAAGGTTAGTCTAGCAAAAAAAGTAAGAAACACTGGAAAATCTAATAATGAGTTATCATAATCCTGTTTTGTTAGAAGAGTCTGTAGATGGGCTAGATATTAAAGAAGATGGTGTTTATGTAGATGTGACTTTTGGAGGAGGAGGGCATTCTAGAGAAATATTAAAAAGGCTAGGAAGTAACGGTAAGTTGTTTGCTTTTGATCAGGATGAAGATGCTTTGGCAAATGTAATTGAGGATGATAGGTTTACACTTATTAATGAGAATTTTAGATATATAAAGCAGTTTTTAAAGTTCTATGGCGTTCGGAAGGTAGATGGAATTTTGGCAGATTTTGGAGTTTCGTCACATCAATTTGATAAAGCAGAAAGAGGTTTTTCTACTCGTTTTAACGCAGATTTAGATATGCGTATGAGTAAAAAGAATATGGTTTCTGCATACAGTGTAGTAAATGAGTATTCTTTTGATGATTTAAGAAAGGTTTTGTTTCAATATGGCGATTTGCGTAACGCAAATGCAATGGCAAATAAGATTATAGAAAAAAGAGAAGAGGCTAAAATAAAGACAACCGAAGGTTTAAAAGAGGTTTTAAAACAATTTTTGCCGCAACATAAAGAGCATAAAATATTAGCACAAATATACCAGGCAATTAGAATAGAGGTAAATCAGGAGGTGCAGGTAATAGAAGAATTTTTGTTGCAAACGCCAGATTTGTTAGATGCAGGAGGTAGGTTAAGTGCAATAAGTTATCATTCTCTAGAAGATAGATTGGTAAAAAGATTTATAAGAGCAGGGCAATTTGAAGGGGAGCCAGAGAAAGATTTTTACGGTAATGTAGATGTTCCATTTAAAAAAGTAGGAGGACTTATAGTTCCGTCTAGGGAAGAGGTAAAAGAAAATAATAGAGCAAGGAGTGCTAAGCTTAGAATAGGGGTAAAACTATGAAAGTAAAGAAGGGCATATTGGATATTTTAAAGGGTAAGTTTTTAGTGAGTGGTGATGCTCCAAAAAATTGGCTCTTTATCATTTTTGCTTCTTTTTTGGCAACAATAATGATTGGTAGTTCGCACAGCGCAGATACTAAGGTGCATAAAATTGCAGCATTAAATGAGCAGGTACGTGAGCTAAGAAGTGAGTTTGTGGATGTGCGTTCTGATGTGCAAAGACTAAAGTTGGAATCAAAAATAACTGAGGTGTTAGCAGAAGCAGATTTGTATCCTTCAGAAACACCTCCAAAAAAAATAATGGTTAAATCTTTAAATGCAGAAATACAATAATGCCAGTAACAGATAAAAGTATATTAACAAGATTATACTTTGTAGCAGGAGGGCTTTTCCTTTTTGCTGTCGCTGTTATGTTTAAACTGGTGAGTATACAAATGGTGCATGGAGATAAGTATAAGGACTTGGCAGACAAGCGTACTTCTAAAATGTTTACTATAGCGCCTAATCGTGGTAATTTGTATTCTGATGATGGTAGTTTATTGGCTACATCAGTTTCTAGATATACTATTCGTTTTGATGCGGTTACTGTAAAGGATAAAACATTTAATGAAAATGTAAAACCTTTATCTAATGCATTGGCAAAACTTTTAGGAAATACGTCATCACATTATCAACAGTTACTCCGTAAGGCTAAGGCAAACAAAAATAGATACACTTTATTGGCAAGAAATCTAGATTATTCAGATTATATGGCAATAAAGGAATTTCCTTTATTAAAAATGGGTCCATATAAAGGGGGGTTAATTGTGGAGCAAAAAACAGTTAGAGAGCATCCTTTAGGTAAAATAGCAGAGCGTAGTGTAGGTTATGAACGCGTAGATGAAAATGGATATTACACAAGAGTAGGTTTAGAAGGAGCTTTTGGTCAGTATTTAGGAGGAGTAGAAGGTAAGCGTTTAAAACAAAAAATAGCAAAAGGACAATGGAAGCCTATTGGTACAGATAATATTGTAGAGCCACAAGATGGGTACGATGTTATTTCTACTATAGATGTAAACATACAAGATATAGCGCATCATGCTTTATTAAAACAACTAGATTATTATAAAGCGGATCACGGTTGTGTAATTGTAATGGAAACTAAAACAGGCGAGGTAAAAGCAATATCTAATTTAGGAAGAACCAAAGAGGGTAAATATTACGAGCGTCTTAATTATGCAATAGGAGAATCTCATGAACCTGGTTCTACTTTTAAGTTAATGAATATTGTTGCTGCTTTAGAAGACGGTATCATAGATACCAGTACTGTAAAAGATACAGAAAAAGGATATTGGAAAATTTATAAGCATAGAGTAAGAGATTCTAAGCATGGTGGTTATGGTAAAATTACTATGTCTAAAGCTTTTGAAGTTTCTTCTAACACGGCATTTGCTAAAATGATTCATAACGGTTATAAAGAAAATCCAGAACGCTATGTAAATAGGTTAATGAATATGGGTTTACATAAAACATTAGGGATGCCTATAAAAGGAGAGGGTAAACCAGTTATACGTTATCCAGGAGATAAAGGTTGGTCAGGTCTTTCTTTGGCGCAAATGGCTTATGGTTATGAAGTTGCGGTAACACCAATGCAAACTTTGGCGTTTTATAATGCTATTGCTAATGATGGTGAAATGGTGAAGCCAAGATTAATAAAAGAAGTAAAAGAATGGAATAGAACTGTAGAGGTTTTTGATAAAGAAGTTCTTAATCCGTCAATATGTTCTAAAGAGACTATATCTAAAGTTAAGCAGTTATTAAAAAATACAGTAGAAAAGAAGCATGGAACAGGGCACGGGTTGTATTCTCCTAATTTTTCTATGGCAGGAAAAACAGGAACTTGTCAAAAAGACTATGTTTCTAAAGACCCAGATAAATTAAAGTATATATCCACTTTTGCAGGTTACTTTCCTGCGGATAATCCTAAGTATTCTTGTATAGTAGTTATTCATGAACCAGATAAAAGTGTAGGTTATTATGGTGCAGATGTTTCTGGGCCAGTATTTAAGTCTGTAGCACAAAAAGTTTACGCTACATCTCCTTTGGTAGATGAGATTAATATGAAAGATGTTAAGAATAAAAATTTAGATTCTTCTTATCAAAAATATTATGCGCAAGTGCAAAAAAAACAAACAACAGTGCCAAATGTAAAAGGTATGTGTGGTATGGATGCTATTGCTATACTTGAAAACCTAGGACTTAATGTAGAGGTAAAAGGAAACGGAAAAGTAAAAAAGCAGTCGGTATCTAAAGGAACAGAAATAAGTAAAGTAAAAAATAAAATAGTACTAGTACTTTCATGAAATTACTTAAAGACATATTATTTGGGGTAAGCCTATCGGCAGTTAGTGGAGACACTAATTGTTTGGTTAATGCTGTATGTTTTGATTCTAGAAATGTAAGTTTAGATGATGTATTTGTGGCTATTAAAGGAACCATTACAGATGGTCATAAGTATATAGAAACTGCTATTAATTCTGGTGCTAAAGCTATAGTTTGTGAAACATTGCCAGAAGTTTTGGTAAATGGAGTAACCTATGTAGAAGTAGGTAACGGAAATAGTGCTTTGGCAATTATGGCTTCTAATTTTTATGATACGCCATCAAAAAACTTAAAATTAGTAGGTATTACAGGAACAAATGGTAAAACTACTATTAGTAGTTTATTATATCAATTATTTACAAAAGCAGGGTTTAAGGTGGGTTTAATATCTACTATAAAAATAGTTGTAGATAATAAAGAGTTTCCTGCTACGCATACTACGCCAGATGCTTTAACTATAAATAAGTATCTAAAATTAATGAATATTGCTGGGGTGGAGTATTGTTTTATGGAAGTAAGTTCGCACGGTATTCATCAAAAAAGAACAGAAGGGCTTGTTTTTGAGGGTGCAATTTTTACCAATCTTTCACATGATCACTTAGATTATCATAAAACTTTTGCAGAGTACAGAGATACTAAAAAAGTATTGTTTGATAACTTAAGTAAAAAGGCATTTGCACTTACCAATCTAGATGATAAGAATGGGGAGGTGATGCTCCAGAATACCAAAGCAAAAAAATATACGTATGCCTTAAAATCTTATGCAGATTATAGGGCACAAATATTAGAAAATAGATTTGATGGCCAGTTACTTAAGGTAAATGATCAGGAGTTGTGGACTAAATTAATAGGTCATTTTAATGCCTATAATATGCTTGCAATATTTGCTGCGGCGGAATTGTTGGGATTAGAGAATCTGGAGACCTTACGCTTATTGAGTGAGTTAGATAATGTAGATGGTAGGTTTCAATATTATATATCTAAAGAAAAAATTACGGCAATAGTTGATTATGCCCATACGCCGGACGCCTTGAAAAATGTACTTGAGACAATCAATACATTGAGGACTGGAAATGAAAACGTCATCACCGTTGTGGGGTGTGGTGGCGATAGAGACAAGTCTAAGCGTCCGGTAATGGGTAATATTGCTTCCGAGATGAGTAATAAAGCCATTTTTACATCCGATAATCCTAGAACAGAAGTAGCTAGTATTATAATTGAAGAAATGGAAGCAGGTGTGGAACCTCAAAATTTCAGAAAAATCCTTTCTATAGAAAATCGTAAACAAGCTATAAAAACAGCTTGCCAGTTTGCACAAGCTAATGATATTATTTTGGTGGCAGGCAAGGGGCACGAAACATATCAGGAAACCAATGGAAAAAGGGTAGATTTTGATGATTTTAAAATAGTGAAAGAGCTTTTAGCAGACCTAAACAAATAAGATAAAAAGAGAGCAATGCTGTATTATTTATTTGAATATTTAGAGAAACAATACCAATTTCCTGGAGCAAGTTTGTTCCAGTTTACTACGTTTCGTGCTGCAATGGCTATTCTTTTTTCTTTAATTATTGCTACCGTTTACGGAAAACGCGTAATAGTGTTTTTGCAAAAACAGCAAATAGGAGAAACGGTTAGAGATTTAGGTTTAGACGGGCAAAAGCAAAAAGCAGGAACACCAACCATGGGAGGGCTTATAATAATTATGGCAACTCTTATTCCTGTATTGTTATTTGCAAAATTAAATAACATCTATATTATTTTATTGCTAGTAACCACAGTTTGGATGGGTATTATTGGTTTTATAGATGATTATATAAAGATTTTTAAAAAGGATAAAGAAGGTTTAAAAGGACGTTTTAAAATTTTAGGACAAGTTGGTTTGGGTTTAATAGTAGGTGCAACTCTTTATTTTCATCCAGAAGTGACTATGCGTGAGCATAATAAAACGATGATTACTGAAAATTTTACAGTAGAGGAAATTCGTGGGCAAGACATAAAATCTACCATGACAACAGTACCTTTTTTTAAGAATAATGAAATGGACTATAGTAGTTTTATTTCTTGGATGGGAGACGGGGCTAAAGAATATGCGTGGTTATTGTTCATTCCTATTGTAATCTTAATTGTTACAGCAGTTTCTAATGGTGCTAACCTTACGGATGGTATAGATGGTTTAGCGGCAGGAACTTCTGCTATAATAGTGTTTGCGTTAGGTGTTTTTACATGGGTTTCTGGTAATTATATTTTTTCAGAATACCTAGACATAATGTTTATCCCAAGAGCAGGCGAACTATTGGTTTTTGTAACCGCTTTTATGGGGGCTTTAATAGGATTTTTATGGTATAATACATTTCCTGCTCAAGTATTTATGGGAGACACTGGGAGTTTAACTATAGGAGGTGTAATTGCGGTAATAGCTATTGTAATACGTAAAGAATTATTAATACCAGTGTTATGTGGAATTTTCTTTGCAGAGAATATATCAGTCATATTACAAGTAGGATATTTTAAATATACAAAGAAGAAAACAGGAGAGGGTAAACGTATTTTTTTAATGGCTCCTTTACATCATCATTACCAAAAGAAAGGCTATCACGAGAGTAAGATAGTAACTCGCTTTTGGATTATAGGAATCTTGCTAGCTATTATAACTATAGTTACGCTTAAAGTAAGATAATAATGCAAAGGTTAGTAATACTAGGAGGAGGAGAAAGTGGTGTTGGAACTGCAATTCTAGGAAAAAAAGAAGGATATGAAGTTTTTGTATCCGATAGAGGAAAAATAAAAGAGGAATATAAAAACGTTCTTAAACATTTTGAGATTAATTGGGAAGAAGAGGTCCATACAGAATCTAAAATATTAAATGCTAATGTAGTAATGAAAAGCCCTGGTATACCAGACAAAGTTGCTTTAATACAAAAACTACATGCAAGTGGTATCCCTGTTATTTCGGAAATAGAGTTTGCATCAAAATATACCAATGCAACCATAATTGGTATTACGGGTAGTAATGGAAAAACTACAACTACAATGCTTACAAACTATATTTTTAAAGAGGCAGGTTTACATGTTGGCATGGCAGGTAATATTGGTGATAGTTACGCCAAAATGGTTTCTGAAAATTCCTATGATTACTATGTTTTAGAGATTAGTAGTTTTCAGTTAGATGGTATTGTGGATTTTAAACCACACATAGCTATTTTAACGAATATAACACCAGACCATTTAGATAGGTATGATTATAAGTTTGAAAACTATATAGCTTCTAAATTTAGTATTGCAAAAAATCAAGAACCAGAAGACTATTTAATTTATGATGCAGATGATGAAGTAATAGTACAATGGTTGCAGAATAACCCAGTTAAATCTCAATTAATTCCTTTTTCTATAAAAGAACAATTAGAAGAAGGAGCATTTATTCAGGACGAAAAAATAATAATAAAGACACAAAATAACACTATAGAAATGACGACAGAGACCTTGGCCTTAGAAGGAAAACACAATCTTAAAAATACAATGGCAGCATCTACTGCTGCAAAATTGGTAAGCATAAGAAAAGAGACTATACGTAATAGTATTGCTGCTTTTCAGGGTGCAGAACATCGTTTAGAGAAGGTGTTAAAAATTAATCATGTACAGTATATAAATGATTCTAAGGCTACCAATGTAAATGCAACTTACTATGCTTTGGATAGTATGAAAACGGCTACGGTTTGGATAGTTGGCGGTGTAGATAAAGGAAACAATTATAAAGAACTAATGCCTTTAGTAAGAGAAAAAGTAAAGGCAATTATTTGTTTAGGAGAGGATAATTCTAAAATTATAGATGCCTTTGGTAATGTTGTGGATTTGTTGGTGGAAACATATGCTATGGAAGAAGCGGTGAAAGTGGCATATAAAATAGCTGGTCGTGGAGAAACAGTGTTATTGTCTCCTGCATGTGCAAGCTTCGATTTGTTTAAGAATTACGAAGACAGAGGAAATCAATTTAAAGCAGCAATTAAAAATTTATAAAAGTGCTTAAATTATTTAAAAATATTGGTGGAGATAAAGCTATTTGGGCAGTTGTTGCTCTTTTGGCTCTATTCTCATTTTTACCAGTATATAGCTCTAGTAGTAACTTGGTTTATGTTGTTGGTAATGGTACTACTATGGGGCATTTAGTAAAACACGCTTTGCTTTTATTTTTAGGTTTCGGAATTATTTATGGAGTGCATAAAATTCCAACGCATTTTTTTAAAGGGCTGTCCTTAATAGCAATGCCTGTAGTTTTAATTTTATTGGTATTTACACTGGCACAAGGAACAACAAGTGGAGGAACAAATGCTAGCAGATGGATTCGTTTACCGTTAGTAGGTTTAGGGTTTCAGCCATCCAATTTGGCGGCTGTGGTTTTAATGATTTATGTAGCTCGTTACCTTACTAAAATAAAAGATAAAGTAGTCACTTTTACAGAGAGTATACTCCCTTTATGGGTTCCAGTTTTTTTAACGGTTGTGTTAATTTTACCGGCAAACTTTTCTACTGCAGCTATTATTTTTTCTATGGTCTTAATGCTTTGTTTTTTAGGAGGGTATCCTATTAAATATTTGTTAGGAATTATAGGTACAGGAATAGCCTTTTTAGCAATTTTTATTCTTACAGCGAAGGCAGCTCCAGATTTGTTTCCAAATAGAGTAGATACTTGGATGAGTAGGGTAGATAACTTTGCAAATCCGGCAGATACAGATGCAGATTACCAAATAGAAAGAGCAAAAATAGCTATAGCAACAGGAGGTATAGTTGGTAAAGGAGCAGGAAAGAGCGTACAGAAAAATTTCTTACCGCAAAGTTCTTCCGATTTCATTTTTGCTATTATAGTAGAAGAATATGGTTTAATAGGAGGTTTTGTGTTGATGTTTTTTTATTTATTACTGCTTTTTAGAATAATAGTAGTAGCAAATGGGAGCACAACAATATTTGGGAAATTACTGGTTTTAGGAGTGGGTTTGCCAATTGTTTTTCAGGCATTAATTAACATGGCTGTTGCGGTAGAATTATTCCCTGTCACTGGGCAAAATTTACCATTAGTTAGTATGGGAGGAACCTCTAGTTGGATGATTTGTTTGGCCATAGGAATAATATTAAGTGTTAGTAATAAAGAAACCGAAATAGAAGAGAATATAAGTACAGATATAGATGAAGCTAACCCTTTAGAGATATTAAGTGGACAATTATAAATTTATTCTTTCTGGAGGAGGTACAGGTGGGCATATTTATCCGGCTATTGCCATAGCAAATGAGTTAAAGAAAAGATACCCAAATGCAGAGTTTCTTTTTGTTGGGGCAAAAGATAGGATGGAGATGGAGAAAGTGCCACAAGCAGGATATAAAATTGAAGGCTTGTGGATTACAGGATTACAACGAAAGTTGACTATAAAGAATTTAATGTTTCCTTTTAAACTAATAAGCAGTTTGTTAAGAGCAAGAAAAATAGTATCGCAGTTTAAACCTAACGCCGTAATTGGTACTGGGGGCTTTGCTAGTGGACCGTTACTTAAAATTGCATCAGGGAGAAAAGTGCCTTGTTTATTGCAGGAGCAAAATTCTTATGCAGGGGTTACAAATAAACTTTTAAAAGATGCTGTAGCTAAGATTTGTGTTGCTTATGATGGTATGGATAAATTTTTTCCAGCACATAAAATTGTAAAAACAGGAAACCCTGTTCGTGAAGATTTAATTACCCTTGCTACGGATAAGAAAGAGGCTTTAAGTTTTTTTGAGTTAAAGGAAAGTAAGCAAACATTAGTTGTTTTAGGAGGTAGTTTAGGAGCTCGTAGAATAAACCAATTAATAGAGAAAAAACTAGATTTTTTTAAAGAAGCAGGTTTGCAAATTATATGGCAGTGTGGTAAGTTATATTATGAGGAGTTTAAAAAATACAATTCAGACACTATAAAAGTAATGGCTTTTATAAATAAAATGGATTATGCTTATGCTAGTGCAGATGTTATTATCTCAAGAGCAGGTGCAGGTTCTGTATCCGAGTTAAGTATTGTTGGTAAACCTGTGGTTTTTATACCGTCGCCAAATGTGGCAGAAGACCATCAAACAAAAAATGCAATGGCTTTGGTGAATAAAAATGCTGCTGTACTAGTAAAGGAAAAAGATTTAGAGGCTGATTTTGATACTACTTTTTCAGGGTTAATTACATCAAAAGAAAAGCAAGAAGAAATTGCTAAAAACATAAAGAATATGGCATTGCCAAATGCTACCAAAGATATAGTGGATCAAATAGAAATATTATTGCAAAAATAAAATGAATTTAAAACAAATACATAACGTTTACTTTATAGGCATAGGTGGCATAGGAATGTCTGCTCTAGCACGTTATTTTAAATTCATAAATAAAAATGTGGCAGGGTATGATAAAACAGAGACCCCATTAACACAAGAGCTTCGGGGAATTGGAATAGCAATACATTATGAAGATGCTATAAATACTATTGCTGCAGAATACCTAGATGTAGAAAAAACACTTATAGTTTATACTCCTGCTGTACCAACTACACATGGGGAGTATCAATACTTTTTAAATAATGGTTTTACAATAAAAAAACGTTCAGAGGTATTGGGAATTATTACTAAGGATACTTTTTGTTTTGCAGTTGCTGGTACCCATGGAAAAACTACAACATCGAGTATTTTGGCTCATTTGTTAAAAGAAACGGGAACACCCATTACTGCTTTTTTAGGGGGTATATCAGAAGATTTTAATAGTAATTTTCTTTTAGAAGGAACAGAGTATTCTGTTGTAGAGGCCGATGAGTTTGATCGTTCTTTTTTACAATTATCTCCGAGTATGGCATGCATAACCTCTATGGATGCAGATCATTTAGATATTTATGGAACAGAAGAAGAATTAAAAAATTCATTTAAAGAATTTACAAAACGTATAAAACCAAATGGGAAGCTGTTTGTACGTAAAGGTTTACCTATAGATGGTATTACTTATGGAATAGAAGATGATTCGGATTTTTGTATTCGAAATTTAAAAATAGAACATGGTGCCTACATTTTTGATTTGGGAACTCCTAGTGAAGTTGTAAAGGGAGTTACTTTTAATAAACCAGGGAGACATAATTTGTTAAATGGTTTAGTTGCTTTTGCAATGGCGATACAGGCTGGTTCCCCTGCCAATCGCCTTGCTAATGCGCTTGCTACATTTAAGGGCGTGCAACGTAGGTTTTCTTATCAAATTAAAACCAATAATTTAGTTTATGTAGATGATTATGCGCATCATCCTACAGAAATTAATGCAGTTTGCGATGCAATTTATGAAATGCATCCAGAAAAAAAAGTGTTAGCTATTTTTCAGCCACATTTATTTTCAAGGACTAAAGATTTTATTGAAGAATTTGCAGAAAGTCTGTCAAAGTTTGATAGTATTTTGTTGTTAGATATATATCCGGCAAGAGAAAAACCTATAGAAGGAGTTACTTCAAAATGGCTGTTGGATAAAATAAAAAACCCTAATAAAAAATTAATTAATAAAGCAAATATTATTTCAGAAATTAAACAACAAAACCCTGAAATAATAATTACAATGGGAGCAGGAGATATTGGTTTAGAGGTAGAAAAAATAAAAAAAGAATTATACTATGAAAATTAATTGGAATTATATTAAGATTTTTGGTTTAAGCCTTGTTTTATTAGGTTTGTACGCGTTTTCTAATCATAGAAATGGAGAAAAAAATATAAAAAAAGTAAATATAGAATTTGTTGGAAATGACAATTTATACCTTACGCAAGGCATGGTTAATAAATTGTTAATACAAAATTACGGGAACCTTGAAAACGTCTCAAAAGAAAAATTAGCTTTGAATACTGTGGAGAAGGCTATTGAAGCTAATGACATGGTGAAAAAAGCCCAAGTGTATCTTACTGTAGATGGGGAGCTTACGTCTAGAATTGTTCAACGAAAGCCAATCGCAAGAATTACGGGGAATACAAATTGTTATCTAGATGATGAAGGAAAACGCATGCCGTTATCCAGAAATCACTCGGCTAGGGTACCAATTATTACGGGTAAAATATCGGGAGATAGTTTAGAAGATGTGTATGAAATTTTAAAATACATAAATGAAGATGAGTTCCTAAGAAAAAATGTAATAGGAATTCATATTGAAGATGTAAATAACTATCAACTAAAATTTAGAATGGAACAATTTGTTGTTAGTCTGGGTGGAGTAGATAATTTGGAAGAAAAATTTAACAATTTTAAGGCCTTTTATACCAAGGCTAATAAAGATAAAACTTTGGAGAACTTTACAATGGTTAGCCTAGAGTTTAATAATCAAGTAGTGTGCACCAAAATATAGAAACAATGGAACAAGCTAATTATTCAGTAGGTTTAGACATAGGTACTACCAAAATTGTAGCAATTATTGGTAAGGAGAATGAATATGGTAAAATCGAAATTCTTGGCATTGGTAAATCTAAGAGTTTGGGAGTACATAGAGGTGTCGTAAATAATATTACGCAAACTATAAAATCTATACAACAAGCTGTAGAGGAAGCAGAAGCTAATTCTGGTTTACGAATAGGTTCTGTTGTTGTTGGTATAGCAGGGCAACACATACGTAGCTTACAGCACAGTGATTATATTTCTAGAGAAGATTCTGAAAAGGTTATTAATGATAATGATTTGGATACGCTTTGTAACCAAGTATATAAATTAATAATGCTACCTGGAGAAGAAATTATTCATGTATTACCACAAGAGTATAAAGTAGATGGGCAGGCAGAAATTAAAGAGCCTATTGGAATGTATGGTGGTAGGTTAGAGGCTAATTTTCACGTAGTAGTTGGTCAAGTAACTTCTATAAAAAATATTGGTAGATGCATTAAAAGTGCAGGTTTAGATCTAGGAAATATAACTTTAGAGCCATTAGCATCGTCTAATGCAGTATTAAGTCAAGAAGAAAAAGAAGCTGGTGTAGCATTAATAGATATAGGAGGTGGTACTACAGATTTAGCCATTTTTAAAGATGGTATTATAAGACATACTGCTGTTATCCCTTTTGGAGGTGGTGTAATTACAGAAGATATAAAAGAAGGTTGTTCTATTATAGAAAAACAAGCGGAGCTTCTTAAAATAAAATTTGGTTCTGCATGGCCAGGAGAAAATAAGGATAATGAAATAGTATCTATACCTGGTTTAAGAGGCAGAGAGCCAAAAGAAATATCACTTAAAAATCTTTCTAAAATTATTCATGCAAGAGTTGTAGAAATTATTGAGCAGGTATATGTAGAGATAAAAAACTACGGTCATGAAGAGCAAAAGAAAAAATTAATTGCAGGTATAGTTTTAACAGGAGGCGGCAGCCAATTAAAACATTTAAAGCAATTAGTAGAATATATTACAGGAATGGATACTAGAATAGGGTATCCTAATGAGCATTTAGCAGGAGATTCAGATAAAGAAGTAGTAAGCCCATTATATGCAACCAGTGTTGGTTTGTTAATGAATGCTATAGAGAACGACGCTAAAATTAAAAGAATAGAAGAGTTAAATAATTTAGAGCAAGAAGAGAATACTACGGTAACTGAAGAAGAACCTGTTTTAGTAGAAAATGGGAATTTAGAAGCACCGCAAGAACAAAGTAAAGCCCCTAGAAAATCTGTTTTAGATAAATGGTCTGATAAGCTGAAAGACTTTTTAGATAACGCAGAGTAGAACAATTAGAATAAAGAACACATATTAACCAGTAATTTAAATAGCATGAGTAACAACACGGAATTTGAAAATATTTCTTTTGATTTACCTAAGAATCAAAGTAACGTTATTAAGGTAGTTGGAGTCGGTGGGGGCGGTAGTAATGCCATTAATCACATGTTCCAAGCCGGAATTAACGGTGTAGATTTTATTATTTGTAACACAGATTCGCAAGCTTTAGATAATAGCCCTGTACCAAATAAAATTCAATTAGGTGTTTCTCTTACAGAAGGATTGGGGGCTGGTGCTAACCCAGAAGTAGGAGAACAAGCTGCCATTGAAAGTATGGAAGACATAAAAGCTATGTTGGGTACTACTACAAAAATGATTTTTATTACTGCGGGTATGGGTGGTGGAACAGGAACTGGTGCTGCTCCAATTATAGCCAAAATCGCAAAAGAAATGGATGTTCTTACCGTAGGGATTGTTACTATGCCTTTTCAGTTTGAAGGTAAAATGCGAGGACAACAATCACAATTAGGAATTGAAAAATTACGTGCTAATGTAGATTCTTTAATTGTAATAAATAATAATAAATTAAGAGAAGTATACGGTAACTTAGGTTTTAAAGCTGGTTTCTCTAAAGCAGATGAAGTGTTGGCAACTGCTGCTCGCGGTATTGCAGAAGTAATTACACATCACTACACTCAGAATATTGACCTTAGAGATGCTAAAACAGTACTTTCTAATAGTGGAACAGCAATTATGGGTTCTGCAATTGCATCTGGATCTTCAAGAGCTAATGAAGCAATAATGAAAGCATTAGACTCTCCATTATTAAATGATAATAAAATTAATGGTGCTAAAAATGTATTACTACTTATAGTATCTGGTTCTCAAGAAATTACTATTGACGAGATAGGAGAAATTAATGACCATATACAAGTAGAGGCTGGTTATGGAGCAAACATAATAATGGGTGTTGGTGAAGATGAAGATTTAGGAGAAGCAATTGCTGTAACGGTTATTGCTACGGGTTTTAATGTAGACCAGCAAGATGATATTGTGAATACAGAATCTAAAAAAATTATTCACACACTTGAAGATGGTCAAAAAGCCGAAAAAGATTTAATGCAAAACAATATAGTACATCAATTAATAGATGATTCTGAAGATAAAGTTATTAATACTATAGCACATACTTTAGAAGATGATAGTGATTTAGATTTAATTCCTACAACCAACTACATTAAAAACTTTAATGTGTTTTATGATGAAGTAGTAGCAGAAAATGTTAGCGAAGATGATTTTGTAATAATAGATTCTTCTGATGCTATAAAGAATATGAACGTTATAGATCATCAAGAGGTTAAGCCAAAACAAGAAGACGATATGTTTTCTATGAGTTTTGATATGCCATTAAAAGAAACTAAAGAAGAACAAGAGAATGTAATTACGTTTAGTTTAGATGATGATATTAAAGATGTAGATGTAAACGAGCACATAGAAGTGATTCCTGTTTTAGAGTACAATAAAGATGGAGAAAAAAGATATAGTTTAGATGACTATATGGAGCTGGAGAATAAACTCACGGGAGCAAAATCTAAAGCAGAAGAATTTGAGCCAAAGATTGTAGAAGATGAGTTGGTGTTTCAAAAAAGAACAGTAAGCCCTTCTCCTGAAGCTATACAAGAAGAGGTAGACCCATTAGAAAAACCAATAGAGGAGCTTTTAAAAGAAAGAGCAGACGAACGCAGAAGAAAATTAAAAGATTATAATTATAAGTTTCAGGGAAGCTCTAGCATAGATGAAATAGAAAAAGAACCTGCATATAAAAGAAAGGGTATTGATTTAAATAACAGTGGCGCTGAAAAAAAAATTTCTAGAACCACTTTAGGTTCCGATAGTAATGATGAAATTCAGTTACGATCTAATAATTCTTTTTTACATGATAATGTAGATTAAGGAATGTAGTACCAAGTTTATTAAACCCGAAAATAGAAACTATTTTCGGGTTTATTTTTTTATCTTCGCACTTCTAAAAATGTATAGTTATGAGCTTACAATCTAGGGTTATGGAGCAGATGAAAGCTGCTATGAAAGCAAAAGATTCTGTTGCATTACAATCATTAAGAGCAATAAAATCTGCATTATTATTAGCGCAAACAGAAAGTGGTTCTAAAACAGTATTATCTGAAGAGGAAGAAGTGAAGCTAGTGCAAAAACTTGTTAAGCAAAGGAAAGATAGTGCCGCTATTTTTACAGAACAGGGTAGAGCAGATTTAGCAGAACCAGAATTAGCAGAAGTTGCTGTAATAGAACAATTTTTACCAGAACAATTAACCGAGGAAGAAGTAGAAAAAGTTGTGGTGCAAACTATTGAGGCTACTGGAGCTTCTGGAATGAAAGATATGGGCAAAGTTATGGGTATGGTGTCTAAAGAATTATCTGGACAAGCAGACGGAAAAACTATCTCTACTATTGTAAAAAAATTACTTTCTTAAAAATAAATGAGGCCGCGTGGCGCAACTGAATAGCGCATCAGATTTCGGCTCTGAGGGTTGGGGGTTTGAATCCCTTCGCGGTCACCAGTAAGGCAAGTATGTAATTGCTTGCCTTTTTTAGTATACTTTTTATCTAAAAAGATAAATCTTTTTAAAAATCATTGCTTTTTAAAATAGTATATGTAATCTAGTAATAGAGTTATATATTTATATATGCGAAAACACAATAAGAAAATTGGGTTACCTCCTGGTTCTGTAGTATTTACAGGAAATAAAAAAGTAGATAATGTGCATACGCATTACCTGGCTTATAATGAAACTTATTGTAATGATCAAATAATAGAAAGCCATTCTAAAACAATACTAAAAAAACCTTCTAATGAAAAAATAGATTGGTATGACATTCGCGGAATGCATGATACGGATTTAATTACACAAGTAGGACAAATATTTGAAATACATCCACTAATACAGGAAGCAATAGTAGATATTCATCAAAGACCAAAGTTTGAAGAATATGAAAATGGGATTTTTATTACCCTTTCTTCTATTAGCTTTAACAGTACGCTTTTAGAAATAAAAAAAGAACATGTAGCCGTATATTTTAATAATGGCTTTATGTTGACTGTGCAAGAAACAGATAGTGATTTATTTGCGTATGTTAGAAAAAGAATAAATACAGGTAAAGGTAAAATTAGGCAACGAGGAGCAGATTATCTTGCCTATGCTTTAATAGATAGTATAGTAGATAACTATTACATAGCTCTAGATGAAATAGAAGAAGTAATAGAAGGTTTAGAAAAAAGGATTATAGAGAACCAACAAGTTCAAGATAAGAATAAAATTCATCAGCTTAAAAAAGAGCTAATGTCTATGAGAAAATCTGTTTCTCCATTAAGAGAGGCTATAAGTAAGTTTTCTAAAACAGACAATGCTTTTATAGAACATTCTAGTCAATTGTATGTTAGAGATTTGTATGAGCATACTATTCAAGTAATGGATACCGTAGATGCTACTAGAGAGATACTAAATGGCCTTCATGATTTATTTATTTCAGAGATGAGCCTTAAAATGAACCAAGTAATGCAACTACTAACACTAATTTCTGTAATATTTATTCCGCTTACATTCTTGGCGGGTATTTATGGGATGAATTTTGTAAATATTCCAGAACTTAAGTATCAAAATGGATATTTTGTACTGCTAACTGTAATGGTAGTTATTTTTATAGGGATGCTACTATATTTTAAAAGAAAAAAGTGGCTTTAAAGTATATTTAATCTCTATCAATATCTATAATTATTCTTTCATCATACATGCTCTTTATTTCATCAATAGAATACCCATATATAGCATCTGCATAATTTTTCTCTTTATCTATTTTATAAATTTTACTGCTTCGGCTTATTTCATAATCATTTAATTGAACAAAAACGGAGTCAGTAGTTACTTTAGCTACTTTCATAGTAGAGTATTGATCTGTATTTGTTTTGTAATCATAAATATCTCCTACTAAAGGCTTTATTAAATATTCGGCTTCATTTTTCTTGTCGTTTTTACTTGCAAAACCGGCAAGAACTATTAGTGCGCCAATTATAAACAAGCCAGAAAATTGCCAAATAGGAGCTTTCATTTCTTTTTTTACGGCATTACATTCCTTTTGCATTTGTGCAGGCATTTCTCTTACTCTAAGTGTTTTTTTACAATGTTGACACTCAGAAACTCCTGTTTTTCCCATTGGGAATACAGGTATCCAAAAAACATGGGCGTGGCTACTAAAAACGCTGTAACGAATTTTTCCTTGGGTTTGGCAATTACTGCAAATTGCATTTGTAGACATTTTTGAACCAATGTATGCTGATCTGCTTCCGAATATTATCATGGTGGTTATATATTAATGGTTATAGTATTAACGAATAAAAAGTAGTATTAGTGCAATTTTAAAGGTTTGCTATAGAGTCGTTTTCGTCCTTGGTAAAGAAGGTTTTAACAACATCTCTTAGATGTTGTTCTTGTAAGGTAGAATTTGCCATTTTATATTCTTGATGTATTAACTTTTTTGCAGGGAAAGATGCACAAGATAATTCTTCTCCTTTTGTATTTGTTACTTTTAAAGTAGCGGTTCCTTCCAAAATATTTTTCCCAGAAATAAATAGCGTATGGTGTTCCTTATGAAGCTTTGCATTAAAAGGTTTATTCATACTATTTTCTAGAAGAATATTAGATTTTAAGCTAGAAAATTGCTTGGTAGTTTCGGTAGCTTTTTTATCATTGCTACAAGAAATAAATAATGAGGTAATGGTAATAAATAATATTTGATATTTCATAATTGTAATGTTTTAGAACACTACAAAGATCAAGCTATAAAGCGCTGTAAAACACACCTTAAAAGGCTAAAAATACCTCCCTGTTTTCAGGGTGTTGCAATATGCAGTTTATAGATTTATTCATCTAAAAGCCCCATTTTAATGGCATTTTTGGTTAGGCCAGCCAAGTTTTTTACATTTAATTTTGATATTAAATTTTTTCTGTAACTTTCTATAGTATGTTTACTTAGAAATAAAATATCAGCAATTTCTTGAGTGGTATTTTCTTCCGCAATTAATTTTAAAACTTCTTTTTCTCTTGTTGTAAGTTTAATTTCTTTCGCTTTTTCATTTTTAAACATGGCATCTGTATATGCCCTTTTAATTTCGGGAGAGAAATATTTTTCTCCTTTAACAATAGATTTTATTGCAGTAAGTAATTCTTCTTTTTCTGCATTTTTTGGAACATAACCATCTGCATTATTACGTATTAATTTATCAATCATTACGCCATCAATATGCATACTAACAATTAGGGTTTTTAGTTTTGGATATTTTTCTTTCACTAATTGGTTAAGAGCAATACCATCCATTTCTGGCATTGTTAAATCTGTTATTAATAAATCTAAATCGTCTACACCATTAATATCTAAATATTTAGCAACTTGTGCTCCATTTTTTGCAGTAAGAGTTACATTAAATTCTGGTGCATCTTTAAGAATACTTAAAAGACCATCAATAAACATTTTATGGTCATCTGCAATTATAAGATTATAGTTCATCATTGTTAGTGTTAGGTATTTCTATTGCTATTATGGTGCCTCTTTTTGGTGTAGAATCTATATGTAAACTACCCGAAAGCTCTGTTATTCTATTTTTTATATTTTTAAAACCAATTCCTTCTGAAGATTTTGTTATGTTAAACCCTTGTCCGTTATCTTCAAAAAGTAAGGATAATTTATCTTCAATATAATTTAAATGAATATCTACTTTATCTGCTTTTGCATGTTTTAAAGTATTCGTCATTAACTCTTGTATTATTTTAAATAATTCGGATTGAATTTCATCAGGAATTGCGTTTATTAATTCTTCTGGATGCGGATAAAATTCTACCTGTATTTTTCCTGTGTTAGTTATAGTTTTAGCATATTCTTCAATTAAAGATGTGAATACATTTTGTCTAAACTTCTTTGGAATTAATGTGTGCGATATGTCTCTTACTAACTGATATGTTTCATCTAATTGATTTGTAATGGTGTTTAATTCTTTGGGTTTATTATCTATACTAGAAAGCTGTAGTTTTATACCTGCTAAATTACCCCCAATACTGTCATGTAATTCTTGCGCAATACGTTTACGTTCCTCATCTTGTCCTTCCATGGTAGCTTTAATGAGATTTAGTTCTTGTTCTTGCTTTAGGGTTGTTACTTTTTGTTGGTTTATTTCTTCTTGTTTTTTTGATAGAAGACTTTGGGTTTGTATTTTTTGGTAATAGGTATAGAGTAGTGCAATTACGGGAATTAATATAATTAGGAACCCTATTAAAAAAGCATATTTAATAGTTTTTTGTCTTTCTAATTCAGCTTCTCTTTTAATTTGACTTTCTTCTAGTTTAGATATCTCTTTTTCTTTTTCTAAAGTTTCGTACTGTATTTCAAGTTCTTTTATTATTTCACGTTGTTGTTTGGAGTTTATTTTTCTAGTTACTCCAAATAACTGTGTCATAACTGCGTAAGCATTACTATAGTCTTTTTGTTTGGAAAAGATTCTTGCTTGTATTTGTAATAAGTCTTTTTGAAACTCTAGGTTTTCGCTATCTATTGCATTTATATAAGCCGTAGATAAACCTATAAGAGCAGCATCATAATGCTCATGTTTATAATAATATTTTGCCAGTAATAAAGAACCTTCATAATAAATAGCGTCTAGATTATTCGCCTTAGCTTTATTTCTAGTGTTTTCATAGGCATTAAAAGCTTTTTCAAAATCGCCTTTTGCTTCTAAAAGTTTAGCTATGTCTAACTTAATAGTTAGTTGCATTTCTAAATCGTTTAAAGAATTAGCAGTCTCTAAACCTTCTTTATAATAAGATTCTGCTTTATCATATTCTTTTTTTAATCTAAAGGCTTTTCCTAGTAAAAGAGAATTTCTAATTTTTAATGAAGGAAATTCTGGAGAAAATTCTTTTAAAGATTTGTGAAGTATTTTTATAGCTTTATCTAGTTTTAATTGGTTTATGTAACTTTTAGATAAGCCCAATTTATTTTTGTAATTATATTCTTTAAAATTAGATTCTTCAGATTCTTGTAAGCCTTGAATGTGCCATTTTATAGCGTTGTCTATAAGACCGTTCATAAGGCTTCCAGTACCTAAGTAGTAATGCGCTTTAGCGTAGTGTCTTAATTTTATATGCTCTGTTTCATTCCAATTTCCAATTTCTTTTATATATAAGTTTCCATAATGTAAAATAGAATCTGTGTTACTCTTTTTTGTATGATGCTCTATTAATTGTTCTATTACAGAAAAGCGTTGTGCGCCATATTCTATATTTTTTAGTAATTCATAAAAAGGTTGTAAAGATTTTTCAGGCCCTCTTTTTGACCAAGAAAAATTAACCATTTGGTTTTTATTAGTAGTATTATCTTGGCCACTTAAAGTAATAAAACATAGGTATACACATATAAAAAGCAGTCTTTTTATATATATACGTTTTCCTATTTTAAGTTTTATATTCCTCATTTTTTATTCTATAGACCTTTTTAAGTTTTATTTTCTAAAACAATAAGGTTTTTGGTAATTACAAAATTGAGATATTATTTATTTAAAAAATAGGCTTTAAGTAGTTAAAAATATACCCCTGTTTTTAGGGAGGTATATTTACTATTTATTTTGTAATATATTGCTTATTATTTGTTTGGCGTGTATTCTAGAGTTTTCTATAAACCATTTATGTGTTTCCATACCACCACAAACTACACCAGCAAGATAGGCTCCTTTTATATTAGTTTCCATGGTATCTGGGTTATATTGTGGTATTTTCTTTTCGTCATTAGATAAGTTTACTCCTAAAAGCTCTAATAACTTAAAGTTGGGTCTGTATCCTGTTAATGCAATTACAAAATCATTCTTTAGATATTGTATTTTTCCATTAGTATTAATTTCTATATCGTTTTCCGTTATTTTAGTAATATTGGTATTATAATAGGCTTTAATACTGCCTTCTTCAATACGGTTAAGTATATCTGGGCGTACCCAATATTTAACCCTAGAACCAATTTCACTTCCTCTAATAATTAAAGTAACCTCTGCACCACTACGCCAACATTCTAAAGCAGCATCTACAGAAGAATTACTAGCACCAATAACGGCAACTTTTTGTCTAGAATAATAATGAGGTTCTTTATAATAGTGTGTTACTTTTGGTAAGTTTTCTCCAGGAATATGTAATAAATTAGGAACGTCATAAAAACCTGTGGCAATTACAATGTTACTAGAAGTATAGTTGTTTTTAGTAGTTTTAATAGAGAAATTTTCTTTTTTTTCTATGTTAAGTACTTCTTCAAATAAATGTATGTTAAGAGAATTACTTGTAACTATTCTTCTATAATATTCTAATGCCTCGTTCCTTTTTGGTTTTACTTCTGTAGATATGAAAGGAATGTTATCAATTTCTAATCTTTCAGATGAAGAAAAAAATTGCATTTTGGTTGGGTAATTAAAAATAGAATTAACTACGGGTCCTTTTTCTAGAATAAGATAGGTGAGTCCTTTTTTTTGGGCTTCTAATCCGCAAGCTATCCCTATAGGGCCACCACCAATTATGATAACATCAAAATGCATTACCCGGCTATATTTTTTAGTTCTTCAATTGTTTGCGTAGGATTTTCGCTTTTAAAAACAAAACTACCAGCAACTAATACATCGGCACCAGCATTTGTAAGAGCAGCCGCATTTTTTGATGTAACTCCACCATCAATCTCTATTAAAGTTTTTGCATTTTTTTTGGTGATTAGCTCTTTTAGTGCTCTTACTTTATTGTATGTGTTTTCTATAAAAGATTGTCCGCCAAAACCAGGATTAACACTCATTAAACAAACTACATCAATATCTTGTATAACATTTTCTAAAAGCGAAACATTTGTATGTGGGTTTAATGCCACACCGGCTAACATACCTTCTGCTTTAATTGCTTGCAAAGAACGGTGTAAATGTGTGCAAGCTTCGTAATGTACGGTTAATACTGCAGCACCTAATTCAGCAAAAGTTTTAATATATCTATCTGGGTCTACTATCATTAAATGAACATCTAATGGTTTTGTAGCGTGTTTTTGAATAGCTTTTAAAACAGGCATACCATAAGAGATGTTAGGAACAAAAACACCATCCATAACATCTATATGGTGCCAATCTGCATTACTGTTATTAACCATTTCAACATCTTGTTGTAAGTTGCCAAAATCGGCAGCCAATAGGGAAGGGGCAATTTTTGTTTTGCTCATTAGAATATACCTTTGTAAGTTTAATAACAAAAATACGGAAATGTATACTTTTTAGTAGTGTGTTTAAGAATAGTATTTACTGTAAATGCCGTAAACCTTCATAAACCACAATACTAACTGCATTGGCAATATTTAAACTTCGTATATGTTCACTATATAATGGTATCTTGTAAAGGTGTTCTTTGTTGTTTTCTAAAATTTGTTTTGATAACCCTACAGATTCCTTTCCAAAAACAAGAAACATATTTTTTTTAAAAGGAATATTCCAGTGTTTTTTTTCACCATGGCTAGATAAAAAAGCCATTTCTTTACCTTTATGTTGCAAAAAAAAGTCTTCTACACTTTCGTAAATAATTACATTTAAGTGTTGCCAATAATCTAAACCTGCGCGCTTAACTCTTTTATCACTGAGTTCAAAGCCAAATGGTTTTACAAGGTGTAATGTAGATCCTGTTCCTAAACTTAACCTACCAATATTACCCGTATTGTTTGGTATCTCTGGTTCTATAAGCACAATATTAAATGCCATATTTATTTTTTAAGACTATGAAGGTATAATTTTTCTACTTTCTCTCTAGCCCATGGGGTTCTTCTTAAAAATTTTAGGCTAGATTTTATGGATGGATTGCTCTTAAAGCAGTTTATATTTATTTGGTTTGCTAATTCTTCCCAACTGTATTTGTTTGTTAGTTCTTCTAGAATGGTTGCGAGTTTAACACCATGAAGTGGATTATTGGGTTGTGTTTCCATATAGATTCTAAAATTAAAAAACTCCGGTAATCAGCCGGAGTTTATTCATCAATCAAAAAACGAACAGTCATGATAAACTGTTGTTACGTTTCACAAATTACAATTAATATGCCAAATTTCCAATATGTTAAAATTTTGCAATATAATTTTAATAAGTGTCTTGTTTAACCAAGATATGTTTTTAATATTTTGCTTCTAGATGTATGTTTTAATCTACGAATAGCTTTTTCTTTAATTTGACGAACTCTTTCTCTTGTAAGGTCAAAAGTTTCACCAATTTCTTCTAGGGTCATAGAATGTTGCCCTGCTAAACCAAAATATAAACGGATAACATCTGCTTCTCTTGGAGTTAATGTTTCCAAAGCACGTTCTATTTCCGTACGTAATGACTCATGCAACAATTCTTTATCTGGATTTGGAGATTCTCCACTACGAAGTACATCGTAAAGGTTAGAATCTTCTCCATCAATTAATGGAGCATCCATAGATACATGACGACCAGAATTTTTAAGAGACTGCTTTACATCATCAACTGTCATGTCTAATTCTTTTGCAATTTCTTCTGGTGAAGGCTGGCGCTCATGCGCTTGCTCTAAAAATGCAAAAGTTTTATTTATTTTATTTATTGAACCAATTTTGTTCAATGGTAAACGAACAATACGAGATTGTTCTGCTAATGCTTGTAAGATAGATTGACGAATCCACCAAACTGCATAAGAGATAAATTTGAATCCACGAGTTTCATCAAAACGTTGTGCCGCTTTTATCAATCCTAAGTTTCCTTCATTGATTAAGTCTGGCAGAGTAAGGCCCTGGTTTTGGTACTGTTTAGCAACCGATACTACGAATCTTAGATTGGCTTTTGTAAGTTTTTCAAGAGCGATCTGGTCGCCTGCCTTGATGCGTTGTGCCAATTCTACTTCTTCATCTGCAGTAATAAGGTCTACTTTTCCAATTTCTTGTAAGTACTTATCCAAAGATGCGGTTTCCCTATTGGTAACCTGTTTTGTAATCTTAAGCTGTCTCATTTAATAAAATTAAGTTCATTTGCATAGACTGCATATACTTATACGTAAAAAAGCTACGAATGTTACAAAAGCATTAAAAAAAATGCTTTTTTTAGTTAAACGGTAAGAAAAAGAGGTTTTTTCTTTGTTTTGCTTCCTGTAAATATTAGTCGGCAAAAGTGTATTTTGCTTTCAAAAAAGGAATAATTAATGAGATTTTACTTTAAAAAGTAAATAGGCTTGAAGCATTAAAATATTTATTATAAAGTAAAATTGCTAGCCTTTAATACCTCATAGAGATAAAAAAACCAGCAATTTTTGTTGAAAAAATATTATTTTTTTTCTGGCAACCCTCTTGTTAACCAACCTCTTCTACTCGCAGTTGCAATAGCATAAGGTGTAATCCAGAATAATCCAAAAGCATATAAAATACTATAAGAATATGCCCAGAAAGATTCTTTAAAGTCATATTTATTTGCATAGAATATAACAGGAAAAGAAGATAGTATAAGTATACTTAATAAGGTAGAGCTTATATATAGTAATGGGTGTGATAGTATAAAGAATAACATGAAAATTAAAAATGGGTAACTCATTATTATTTTTAAAGATTGATTTATAAATAATATTCTAGTTCCAATTTTAGTTTCTTCTCTAAAATTTTTAAATACATATTTAGACATTTGAATGTTTTCACGAACATTACTTCTTCCCCATCTAATAAACATTTTATATAGGCCAGTATATTCTTCTGGAACATTAGTATAAGCAACTGCATTTTTTTGAAATAAAACATGAAACCCTTGTTTTAATATCATATTTGTCATTGCTCTATCTTCTCCAATATCGGATGGTTGCCCCATAAAAGTTTGGTTAATCCATTCTGGTAAACAAGCAAAAACTGCAGAACTACGATAAGCAGCTAAAGCACCAGGAGTACATAATACAGAATTTAGACTACTTTCTGCAGAACGAACAAATTCAAAACTTAAAACAAAACTTACATCTAACATTTTTGGTAATAATGCTTTTGCTTTGTTTAACACTCTAATGTTACCTGCAACGGCTCCACATTTTTTATTATTTACAAATGGGCTAACTAAATTTCTAAGAGTTTCTGGGTCTACAATAGAATCACTATCTACGGTAACAAAAACTTCTCCAGTTCCAAGGTTAAATCCACGGTATAATGCATGGCGTTTTCCTTTGTTTTCTGGTTGTTGGTATATTTCTAAACGGTCTCCTAAGATGTTTTTGGCTTTTTTCATCCATTCCCATGTGTCATCTGCGCTGCCATCATCTATAGAGATAATTTGTAATTTTTGGTCAGGAAAATCACTATTATCTAAACTAATTAAAGTGTCATATACTTGTTTACCTTCATTATAGGCAGGTACTATTACTGTACAAGTTGGTAATTCTTCATTAGTTACAGAGGCAACAGGTTTGTATTTAAAATATCTAAATAAAATATATGCAAAATAAACAGCTTTTAGTACAAACAATACACCAGCTATTGTCATAAACGTTAACCCTATGATGGAGCTTGATCTTTCCTTATTAAATTGGTCAAAATCACTTTGAAATACATAAACTAGATAAATAGCACCTAGCATTAATAAGAATGTACTAGCCAATACTGTAATTCCCCAAGGATCGGTAGTGTTTTTGGATTGTAATGGTAAAGTGTTTTTAGTTTTCATAAATATTTTTATATATTTTGTTCTACTACTTTTACGAAGACTTTGGTCTTTTAGATTTTTTAATTTTTCGTTTTATGAATACTTTATGAATATTCTAACATTTGAGTTTTATAATCTAAAAAGTTGTTAAAAAAGAGAGAATTCAATATTGAATAATTGGGGAGTTTTCTTGATATTTTTTGGATTAAGAACTAGATGGTTTTTTTGTTGAATTTTTTTTAAAAAAAGAAAGCCCAGTTAGTTTACTAACTGAGCTTTTATAATTTAAGAAAATTAAGAATTAATCTTCTTTTTTACTTTCTCTTGGTTTTCTATCGTCTCTACGATTGTCACGTCCACGATTATCGCGTCCACGATTGTCTCTGCCTCTGTTGTTATCTCTTGGAGGTCTTTCTACATACCCTTCTGGTTTTGGTAAAAGAGCTTTACGAGAAACTTTTTCTTTACGAGTTCTTGGGTCTACTCCAAAGTACTTAACATCAAAAACATCTCCCATGTTTACCACATCGGTTACATTTTCTGTACGTTCCCAAGCTAGTTCAGATACGTGTAATAAAACTTCATTTCCAGGAGCATCTGTATACTCTACAACAGCACCAAAGTCTAACATTTTAATTACTTTAACTTCGTAAACGCTACCTTTTTCTGGCTTAAATAGTAGAGAATCTATTTTAGCTTCTACAGCAGAAATACCTTCAGAACCAGTTCCTAATATTTCAACAATACCTTCTTCTGTAACAGGGTCTTCATTTATAACAATTGTACATCCTGTTTCTTTTTGTAATTCTTGAATTACTTTTCCACCAGGACCAATTAATGCTCCAATAAATTCATTAGGAATACGTCTTGTAATCATGGTAGGAGCATGCTCCTTAACATCTGAATTAGGAGAAGAAATAGTATCTGTAATTTTTCCTAAGATATGTAAACGTCCATCACGAGCTTGTTTTAAAGCATTTACAAGAATTTCATAAGAAAGTCCTTTTACTTTAATATCCATTTGGCAAGCTGTAATACCATCAGCAGTACCTGTTACTTTAAAATCCATATCTCCTAAGTGATCTTCATCTCCTAAAATATCAGATAATACAGCATATTTTCCAGAATCTGCATCAGAAATAAGTCCCATTGCAATACCGGAAACAGGTTTCTTTAATTGAACACCAGCATCCATCATTGCCATTGTACCTGCACATACTGTAGCCATAGAAGAAGAACCGTTAGATTCTAATATCTCAGAAACTACACGTACTGTATAAGGGCAATCTGCAGGAACCATTCCTTTTAATGCTCTTTGTGCTAAGTTACCATGACCTACTTCTCTACGTGAAGTACCGCGAATTGGTCTTGCTTCTCCAGTAGAAAAAGGAGGGAAGTTATAGTGTAAATAGAAGGTTTCTTCACCTTCATAAGATGGCATATCTATTTGGTTAGCTTCTCTAGATGTTCCTAAAGTAACTGTAGCTAACGCTTGTGTTTCTCCACGTGTAAATATGGATGAACCATGCGTAGATGGTAAGTAATCTACCTCACACCAAATTGGTCTAATCTCGTCAGTCTTACGACCATCTAAACGTAAGCCTTCATTTAAAGTTAAATCACGTACAGCAGCTTTTTCAGCTTTACTGTAATATTTAGAAATAAGTCCGCCAAAATCTTCTCTTTCTTCTTCGGAAAAAGAAGCGATTATTTCTTCTTTAATTTCACCAAACGCAGCGCTACGCTCATGTTTTGCGGAACCTGCTTGAGCAACAGCATATACTTTATCGTATGCCATGTCATGAATTTTCTTTGCTAAATCGGCATCTTCACGTTCTGGCTCATATTCACGAGTTTCTTTTTTGCCAAATGCTTTTGCTAAAGCTTCTTGGGCAGCACACTGTACTTTAATAGCTTCGTGCGCAAACTTAATAGCTTCTGTCATTTCTTCTTCAGAAATTTCATCCATCTCACCTTCCACCATCATTACAGAATCTGCAGATGCTCCGATCATCATATCAATGTCAGACTCTTCTAATTGTGCTCTAGTTGGGTTAATAATGAATTCTCCATTTACACGACCAACTCTAGCTTCAGAGATAGCACATTCAAACGGGAAATCTGATAATTGAATAGCAGCAGAAGCAGCTAAACCTGCCATAGCATCTGGCATAACATCTGGGTCATGAGACATTAACTGTATCATTACCTGAGTTTCAGAATGGTAATCTTTTGGGAATAATGGACGTAATACACGATCCACTAAACGCATTGTTAATACTTCACCGTCACTAGGTCTTGCTTCTCTTTTGAAGAAACCGCCAGGGTAACGACCAGCAGCAGCAAATTTTTCTCTGTAATCTACCGTTAATGGTAAAAAGTCAACATCTGCTTGTTTGTAGTTGGAAACAACTGTACATAATAACATACATTTTCCAGATTGAACAACAACAGAACCGTGTGCCTGTTTTGCCAATTTTCCGGTTTCGATAGAAATTTCTCTACCGTCCCCAAGGTCTATGACCTCTTTAAATACTTTTGGAATCATAAATTCGATTTTACCCATGTTTATTTTTTACATGAGTGTTAAACAATGGTCTTTTGTCTTGTTAGACAAATTGTGTGTTGTGTTGTTGTGTGGACCAATGAAAAACTATACGTAGCTTTTTGTGTTTGTTCTTCCTATGATATTTTAGGTTTTACCTCTTGAACAGTAGAGTATATTAAAAAGGGGAAGCAATGCTTCCCCTTTTAAAATTATTTTCTAATACCTAATTCTACAATTAGTTCACGATATTTTACAATATCTTTTTTCTTTAAATAATCTAAAAGACTTCTTCTTTTACCAACTAATTTTACAAGAGAACGCTCTGTGTTAAAATCTTTATGATTTTTTTTAAGGTGTCCTGTTAGGTGGTTTATACGGTGTGTGAACAACGCTATTTGACCTTCAGTAGAACCTGTGTTCTCTGCTTTTCCGCCGTGTTTTGCAAAAATTTCGGCTTTTATTTCTTTTGTTAAATACATTCCAATATTATTTTAAATGATTTTTATGTACAAGATTGATTTTCAATCTGGGCGCAAATATAACTTTTTTTAAATTAAAATTACACTAAGTATAAAAAAAGTGCTACACAAGTGTAAACTTGTGTAGCACTTTTACTTGTAATGCTTAGTTGATCTAATTAAGTCTTACTTTATTATTCTGAATTAAATCTATATATAGGTTTATGTTCTTTTTTAAATCTTTTCTATGCGAAATAAAATCTAAAAAGCCATGTTCCAATAAAAATTCTGAGGTTTGAAAACCTTCTGGAAGGTCTTTTCCTGTAAAATCTTTTACAATTCTAGGACCTGCAAAGCCAATTAATGCACCAGGTTCAGAAATATTAATATCTCCAAGCATTGCATAAGAAGCTGTGGTACCACCAGTAGTTGGATCTGTACATAAAGAAATGTACGGTATGCCTGCTTCTGCCAATTGTGCTAGTTTAGCAGATGTTTTTGCTAATTGCATTAAAGAAAGAGCAGCTTCCATCATACGAGCACCTCCAGATTTTGATATCATTAAAAATGGTATATTATTTTTTATAGAATAATCTATACCTCTTGCTATTTTTTCTCCTACAACACTACCCATAGAGCCGCCAATAAAACCAAAATCCATGCAGCAGATTACAAGTTTTTTACCAGAAGAAAGACCTACGGCTGTACGGACAGCATCTTTTAATCCGGTTTTCTTTTGAGCATCTTTTAAGCGATCCACATATTTTTTGGTGTCCTCAAACTTTAAAGGGTCTTTAGAGGTAAGCTTACTATCAAGTTCTTCAAATACGTTTTCATCAAAAAGAATTTCAAAGTACTCTTTGCTGCCAATTCTTACGTGGTAGTCATCTTCTGGACTCACGTAAAAGTTTTTGGCTAACTCATCAGACTCTACAATTTTACCTGTTGGGGATTTATACCACAATCCTTTAGGGGTGTCTTTCTTTTCTTCTGTAGAGGTCTGTATTCCTTTTTCTGTTCTTTTAAACCAAGCCGTCATATTTTCAAATTAGGTGTTGTTAGATTTACTTTGGGGCTACAATGTATTAACATTGTTTAAATCTTCAAAGGCTTTTTTCAATCTTTCTACAAAAGATTTTTCTCCTTCACGTAACCAAACTCTTGGGTCATAGAATTTTTTGTTAGGTTCATCGGATCCTTTTGGGTTTCCAATTTGCCCTTGTAGGTAGTCTTTATTGTCTTGTATATAGTCTCTTACGCCTGCTAAGAAAGCATATTGTAAATCGGTATCTATATTCATTTTTATTACTCCGTAGCTAATACCTTCACGAATTTCTTCAACAGTTGATCCTGATCCACCATGGAAAACAAAATCTATGTGATTATGCTCTACATTGTATTTTTTAGAAATATATTCTTGAGAGTTTAAAAGAATTTTTGGAGTTAATTTTACATTTCCAGGCTTATAAACACCATGAACATTACCAAATGCAGCAGCAATTGTAAATCTAGGGCTTACTTTAGAAAGTTCCTCATAAGCATAAGCAACTTCTTCTGGTTGTGTATATAATTTAGAATCATCTACATCAGAATTGTCTACACCATCTTCTTCGCCACCTGTAATTCCTAATTCTATTTCTAAAGTCATATCCATTTTGCTCATGCGCTCAAGATATCCTTTACATATTTCTATATTTTCTTCTAAAGGTTCTTCAGAAAGATCTATCATATGAGAACTAAAAAGAGATTTTCCAGTTTCTGCATAATGCTTTTCACTAGCTTCTAAAAGACCATCTATCCATGGTAATAATTTTTTAGCACAGTGATCTGTATGTAAAATAACTGTTGCTCCATAAGCTTCAGCTAACTGGTGAACATGTTTTGCTCCTGCAATAGCTCCTTGTATAGCAGCGTTTTGACCTTCGTTAGAAAGACCTTTACCGGCATTAAATTGAGCTCCTCCATTGGAGAATTGAATAATTACTGGAGCATTTAAACTTGCTGCAGTTTCTAATACACCGTTAATAGTGTCTGATCCAATAACGTTTACTGCTGGTAAAGCAAATCCTTTTTCTTTTGCGTAATTAAAAATTTCTTGAACTTGATCTCCAGTAGCAACTCCTGGTTTTATGTTGTGAGCCATTTTTTATTTGTTAAAAGTTTAAAAAAAATTGAGTGACAAAAGTATTAAAAATTATTCATTGGTAGTTGTCTTTTTGATTGTAAACAAGGAGTTTACTGTATATAGATAGTCTATAACGTTTGCGTTTGTTAATAATAAAACAAATAAGAGTTTAAAATGGGTAATTAATACCAATTTGAAGTACAGAATTGCCAAAATTATAGTCTCTGAACCATCTTTTTGAAGATATTTCGGCTGGGTTATAGGTTTTAAACCCTAGGTCTACTCTAAAAATAAAATAAGTAGCGTCATACCGTACTCCAAAACCAGTTCCTAAAGCAATATCTTTTAAAGATTCTATACCATTAAACGTGGCATTGGGGTCTTCTACATTATCAAAAACATTCCAAATGTTTCCAGCGTCGGCAAAAATTGCTCCGTTAAAATTTCCTAATACAGGGAATCTGTATTCAAGATTTAAAGCAATTTTAAAGTTAGCCTCGTTAAAATCATTAATTGCATCTGTTTTTCCTGGGCCCAAGGAGTATGGGAACCAAGCTCTATTGTCATTGGAACCACCAGCAAAATAACTGCGTACAAAAGGGATGTTGTCTGAGTTTCCGTAGGGTATTGCAATTCCTGTAAAGCTTCTAAAAGCTAATACGTTAGATTGGTTTAGATCCCAATACTTAATATAATCTAATTCGGTTTTAATATATTGAGAGTAGGGTACGTTAAAAACAAGAAGTTGTTTATTATCATTTTCTTTAAATGGGGTAAGATAGGATAGTCCAGATAAAAAATTACCAGCACTTTCTAGTTTAAATCTAAATTGATAATAATTATTATCTGTAATTCCTTTTTTATTGTTTTTAGAGAATGTATAATTACTCGCAAATATTAAATTATTTTCAGTTAACCTTTCTTGTCTTTCTTTAATACTTCTAACATCGTCTTTATCTTCGGTAGTAGTGGCAATTTCATTATTTAGGACCGCATTTATGAAACCATTAGTACCTTCAGGTATTGTTAGCGTAGCATTAGTGCTTCCTTCTTCAGTTCTAAAAAAATTACTTAGTTCAGGTAGTGTTTCGTAATTGTCAGCTATATTATCAAGGTTGTCATAGGAGCTTTGGTAAACTTCAAAAAAGCGATTTGTATTCTTGTTGTTTACATATTGTATGTTTAGAAGTTCCACAGTATTTTGTTTAAAATCTGACGGAGTCCAATTGTACCCTAGAATGGTATTAAATGTTTGTTTGTCTAAACCTATATTTTTTTGAAAACTTGTTCCTATTGTTGCTCTTGTTTGTGGTAAAAAGTAATTGGGGATTATTTTATCCGTATTAATAAACGGAAGCCAAATTCTAGGGAAATTAAGATTAATATCGCCGCCTATTTCAGAGAAAAAATTATCTAAAAGAGTAGAGTTACTTAATAACCCAAAGGTTCCTTTAGCAGATAGGCTAAGTGTTTCTGCCCCATTAAAGATATTACGCATTAATAAGGAGCTTCCAAACCCAACACCTAATCTTCTTATATTAGACCTTGTTATTTCTAAGTTTGTTTCTAAAGCGTACTTAGACCTACTAGCTAAGTATATATTAGCATCTAGGGTGTTATTTTCTTGGTCAAAATTTATACTTGGGTACTTAAAAACATTTAAACTAGTAATTTGTCTGTACGTTCGTATTTTGTCTATGTCTCTATAAATACTATCTTTTTTAAAGAAAATAGCATTAACAAGGGTTTTGGGTTTGTATCTTAATTTGTCTTTATAATAGATAGTATAATTGTTATATTCTATAGATTGTTGGTTGTTTTCTTCACCATCATATAAATAATCTGTATAAATATTAACTTTTTTAAATTTTGAAATTTTATAATTAGATGTAGTTATGGCACTGTCTCCTCTTACTTTAAGACCAGCAATAACTAATTTTACATTCATTAATTGGTCATTAGCAGTTTTGGTAGTATCGGTGGCTATATCATAACTAATAGAACTTTCTTGAAAATTGTAAATACCATTATTTCTAAAAATATAGGTTAGTCTTTCCCTTTCGTTATTAAAGTTATTTAAATTAAACTGTTGACCAGATTTGACAAAAGAATTTGATTTATGTGCTAAGTAAATAGAATCTATTACTGTAGAAGAAATTTTTTTGGAAACGGAATCTAATTTGAAAGGCTTTCCTAAAGCTACTTTATAATTAATAGCAGCTCTTTTTTTTCTTTTGCTAGAATCTATTTCAAAAGTAGTGTTGTTGTTAAAATAGCCTTTGGTGTCATAGTAAGCGCTTAGTCTTTCTAATGTTTTTGTTGTTTTAGAAGTGTCAATTATAGAAGGTGCTTCTCCAATATTTTTTAACCAAACACTCATTCCTTTTACTATAAAGGATTCTCCAAGTCTGTTAACTTGTTTTTGGGATAATAGTTTAACCAGTCTTTGTTCTCTTTTTTCTTTTTTATATAACCAACTTTGAAAAGAGGAATCTGGGTTTTTTTTTGCCAGATTGTATAGGTTTAGACGTAGAGGGTAGCCCAATATGGTGCTGTTCTTTTTTTGAACAATAAGACTTTCTACATCTTCATCATTTATTTTTTGATTATTTGCGTAAACATTGTTTTTTGTAAGCAGCAAATCATTGTCTCCAACTCTTTTTAATGCATTGCAGGAAGTAATTGCTATAGCAAAAAATAATAAGCTTATTTTAGCAATGTTTTTTTTAAAGCGCCACAAAATCCTCATAGAAATCAAAAATACATTATTTGTATGGTTGTTAAAAGCCAAATAAAACTTATAAGAAGTCTACAGCAAAAAAAATGCCGAATTGAGCATAAAATGTTTGTTGTAGAAGGAAAAAAAACGGTGAACGAGTTATTGGCTTCTAAAATAGGGGCTTATAAAGTGTTTAGTGTAGATGAAAGTTATAAAAAAGAAATTGGGGAAATATGCGATTTAATAAGTGTTAAAGAGTTACGTCAAATGAGCTCTTTAAAAAACCCTAGTTCTGTTTTAGGAGTTTTTTACATTCCAGAATCTTTAAAAATTGAGGAGGAAGATTGGGTAGTTGTTTTAGATGATGTTCGTGATCCAGGAAATTTGGGTACAATAATTAGGTTATGCGATTGGTTTGGGATAAAAAACTTAATTTGTTCTGCTACTACGGTAGATTGTTATAATCCTAAAGTTTTGCAAGCTACAATGGGGTCTATTACAAGAGTGAATATTACCTATATGGATATTGCTTCTTTTTTGAGAGAGTGTAATATGCCTATTTATGGAACTTTTATGAGTGGAGAGGTGGTTTACACCCAAGCTTTGCCTAAGAAAGGTGTTTTGGTAATGGGTAATGAAGCTAACGGCATATCTAAAAATATAGAGAATCTTTGTACTAATAAAATTGCAATTCCGCAGTTTGGTACATCTACCACCGAAAGTTTAAATGTAGCAACTGCAACCTCTATTTTATTAAATGAAATACGAAGAAATAGTTTTTAAAAGAAACTATTCAAAAGTAAAGTTTATAAAAAGCCCTCTAGTTTGCATCATGTCAATATTCCCAGTCCAAGGACTATTAGGGTCTATATCTTTAACTAGTTCATCTGTTAAAGCAAAAACACCGCGTATAGATGGGGAGAATTTAAAATATTCTAAATAAAAATCTATACCAAAACCAATTTCATAGTTGTATACCGATTTTTTCATTCTAAAGGTACCGGCAGAGTTATCGTCTAAACTAGTTTCGTTACTTCCTAAATTCATGGAAGTAGAAACACCACCAACCAAATATGGTTTCCAGTTTCCAAGTCTTTTGGTACTAGCTTTTAGTAACAATGGAAAATTAATATAGGTAGATTTTACTTCTCTTATTGCATCTCTTTCTTCAGTAAAACCAGTAAATCCAAGGTTTCTAGAGGTGTAGGATAGCCCAGGTTCAAATCTAAGGTCTAAATGGTTGTTTAGGCGTAGCTCTCCAATTAATCCAACATTAAAGCCAATGCTTTTTTCTACAAGAATATCTGGGGCATTGTTTATATAGCTAAACTTAAAATCATATTGATTAAGACCTAAATAATAGCCCCAATTTAATAATGGTTCATCTTCTGTTTCTAAATTAAGAACAGGTTTCTCATTAAATTGAGCCGATAAATTATTAGAAATAAAAAGCAACCCCAAAAGCAAAGAAAAGAACAACGTCTTTCTTTTTGTATTTAAGGAGAATTTATTTTTTAATGTAGTATAAAATACTTTTACTGCCATAATTTTACTGCCCTTTTTGGCTATTTGGTGGCAACATATATTGTTGCAACACCAAAAGTTTGAGGTTTATTAACTACATCTATAAACCCAATTTTGCGTAAAATATTGTTGAAGTTTTCTCCATGAGGAAAAACAGAGGCAGATTCACTTAAATAAGCGTAAGCAGAACGGTCTTTAGAAAAGATTCTTCCAATAAGTGGTAATATTCTTTTTGTGTAAAAACTGTAGCCTTGTTTGTATGGGGTTTTTGTGGGAACTGAAGTCTCTAATACAACAAAAGAACCATTAGGTTTTAATACTCTAAAAATTTCAGCTAACCCTTTTTCTAGAGTTTCAAAATTACGAACTCCAAAAGCAACAGTAACAGCATCAAAAGAGTTGTCCTTAAAAGGTAGATTTTCGCTATCACCAACCACCATTTCTATAGTGTTAGCTAGTTTTTTGTCTTTAATTTTATCTTTTCCAACTTCTAACATTCCAGGGGAAATATCTAATCCAACTATCTTAGAAGCGCCAGTCTTTACCATGTTTATTGCTAAATCACCGGTTCCAGTTGCAATATCTAAAATAGAATTTGGTTTGTTTTTGGTTAAAATAGCAACAACTCTATTTCTCCATTTTATGTCAATTCCAAAAGAAATTACACGGTTTAAACCATCATAGTTTTTAGAGATGTTATTAAACATTTGAGTAACCTGTTCTTTTTTTCCTAGGTCTGAATCTTTGTATGGTGTAACCCTTTTGGTCATTTTTTCAATTTTTGGCAAATATACAATTTAGGAATAAGCAAGTACATCTTTATTTATACAATAAAAGCAAGTAATCTTATGTTCTTTAAAGAGTTAAAGTGTATAGCAACCAATAAAATTATGTAATTTTGCAATGCATTTTTGCAAAATTGTAGTAAAATGAACCTTCTTGAAATAAAAATACTATTTAAGGTATTGTTCTCTAATTGTTTAGAAAAGACAAATGTTCTTATTATGCTAAACTACATAAGTACTAAATGAAAATAATAATTGCGGGAGCTGGTGAAGTGGGGTTTCATTTGGCAAAATTATTCTCCTACGAATCCCAAGATATTACATTAATAGATACCCGAAAGGATAGCTTAGCGTATGCGGATAGTCATTTAGATATTCGTGTAATTAAAGGCGATGCAACCTCTATTTCTCTTTTGCAAGATGCACAGGTGCAGGACTCCGATTTAGTAATTGGAGTAACCTCTTCAGAAACAACAAACATAACTTTGTGTGTATTAGCAAAGCAATTAGGTTGTAAAAGAACTATTGCGAGAATCTCTAACACTGAGTTTATTAAAAATAAAGACATTTTAAAGTTTTCTGAATTAGGGATTGATGAACTTATTTCTCCAGAAGCTTTAGCTGCAGAGGAAATACAATTACTTCTTAATAAATCTGCCTTTAATGATACCTATGAGTTTGAAGATGGGAAGCTAATAATGATAGGGGTTTCCCTATTAAAAACTGCGCCATTTGTTGGTAAAATGGTTAAAGAGGCGGCAAAGATATTTCCAGAACTGCATTTTATGCCAATAGCTTTAAAAAGGTTAGGAACACAATTTACTGTAATACCAAGAGGAGATACGGTTTTTAAAGAAGGCGATCAAGTTTATTTTATTACTACTAGTGAGGGTGTAGATGAATTGTATAAGTTGACTGGAAAGAAAAAAGAAGAAATCAAGAATGTAATGATTCTTGGTGGTAGTAAAGTAGGATTTAAGACAGCCAGAGATTTATGCGCAAGTAGGTTTAATGTAAAACTGGTAGAGAAAAATAAAGAAAAGGCTTTTGATTTAGCGGACGATTTACCAAACGCTCTTATAATTAATGGCGATGGTAGAAATGTAGAAGTTTTGCAGGAAGAAAGTTTAGAATCTATGGATGCTTTTATAGCGGTTACAGGTAATTCTGAAACCAATATAATGTCTTGTTTAGTAGCAAAATCTAAAAAGATAAAAAAGACTATAGCGCTTGTAGAAAATATGGATTACTTCCAATTGTCACATTCTATAGGTATAGATACACTTATTAATAAAAAATTATTGGCGGCGAATAATATTTTCCGTCATATTAGAAAAGGAGAAGTAATTGCTACGATGCGTTTAAACAATTTAAATGCAGAAATTTTGGAATTTGTTGTAAAGCCAGATTCTAAAGTTACAGGAACTATAATAAGAGAATTAGATTTTCCTAAATCGGCCACCATAGGTGGTGTTGTTAGAGACGGCAAGGGTATTATTGCTTTAGGAGGTTTTGAAATTAAAGCAGGAGATAGGGTAGTAGTATGTTGTTTGCCAAAAGTAATAGGAAGAATAGAAAGATTGTTTTTGTAGCATGAAATTAAACTCAAAAATTATATTCCATTTAATGGGTTTGCTATTGTTGTTCAATGGTTTGTTTATGCTTGTTGCAGCTGTAGTAAGTGGAATATATAAAGATGGAGCCACCTTGGGTATTACATTGGCATCTATAACAAGTATGTTTATTGGTACTTTTTTTATGTTCTATACTAGAGATCATAAAAAAGAAGTAAAAAGAAAAGAAGGGTACATTATAGTTACTTTTGGTTGGGTTGTAATGTCTATTTCTGGTATGTTACCATATTTGTTTTCTGGAGCTATTCCAGATGTTACTAATGCTTTTTTTGAAACAATATCTGGGTATACTACAACAGGAGCCTCTATATTGGATGATATTGAAGCAATGCCAGAAGGTATTTTAATTTGGCGTAGCATAACCCATTGGATTGGAGGTATGGGGATTATAGTACTTGCAATAGCAATACTACCTCTATTAGGAATTGGAGGTATGCAGTTATTTTCTGCAGAAGCTCCTGGGCCTAATGCAGATAAATTACACCCTAGAATAACAGACACTGCAAAAAGGTTATGGTATATTTATGTTGGTTATACGGTTGCAGAAACTATATTGTTACAATTGGCAGGAATGTCTTTCTTTGATGCTGTTAATCATTCTTTATCAACATTGTCTACAGGAGGTTTTTCTACTAAAAATGCAAGTTTGGCATACTGGAATGATTCTCCTTTAATACAGTATATAGTTATTCTCTTTATGTTTTTGGCAGGGAGTAATTTTGTTTTAAGCTATTTTGCTTTTAAAGGGAAAATTCAACGAGTTCTTAAAGATGAAGAATTTAAATTCTATTCTATTTTCATATTGGTGTTTTCTATCATAGCAGCGCTTGTAATTTATTACCAAGCAAATGTTCCAATTTCAGAATACCATCCAAAAGTTTTAGGTGTAGCAGAAAGTTCTTTTAGGCACTCTTTATTCCAAGTTATTGCGGTTATAACCACTACAGGATTTGTTTCTGCAGATTTTACTAATTGGACACCTTTTTTAACAGTGTTCTTTTTTGGATTAATGTTTTTAGGTGGTTCTGCAGGTTCTACGGCAGGAGGAATAAAAGTAATGCGACATTTGTTAATTATAAAAAACGGATTGTTAGAGTTTAAAAGAACACTACATATAAATGCAATAATACCTGTTCGCTATAATGATAAAACAATTAAAGAGCATTTTGTATATAATATAATTGCCTTTTTTGTTTTGTATATGTTGCTTTTTATTATTGGAGCATTAGTGTTAGGGGCAATGGGGTTAGATTTTGTTTCTGCAGTAGGTGGCGCGGCAACATCATTAGGTAATGTGGGGCCTGGACTAGGAGATTTAAGCCCTTTAAGTAATTTTAATGGACTACCAGCTTTAGGAAAATGGTGGTGTGGTTTTTTAATGCTAGTGGGTAGGTTAGAGCTTTTTACGGTTTTAATATTATTTACACCTTATTTCTGGAAAAAAACGTAATAAAAAAAAGTCCTCCTCAATGAGTAGGACTTTTTTTTATGATTGGAGTTTTAAGATTACTGAATAGCAGCTTTAATTCTCTTTATAGCTTCTATGATTTGTTCTTCACTAGCGGCATAAGATATTCTTATAGAATTTCCATTGCCAAAAGCATCTCCAGTAACGGTAGCAACATTAGCATTTTCTAATAAGTACATAGAAAAGTCCGATGCGTTATTAATTTTTGTTCCATTTAAAGTTTTTCCAAAAAAGAAAGTTACATCTGGATAAACGTAAAATGCGCCTTCTGGCTCATTGCATGTAAAACCTTCTATATCATTTAGTAAGCCTAAAATTAAAGTTCTACGCTCTTTAAATTTATCTACCATGTATTGTATTCTGCTTACAGGCTCTTCTAGAGCAGTAATAACAGCTCTTTGAGCTATACAATTTGCACCACTTGTAACTTGTCCTTGTAGTTTGTTGCATGCTCTAGCAATATAGGTAGGAGCACCAATATACCCAATTCTCCATCCTGTCATAGCAAATGCTTTTGCTACACCATTTACGGTAACTGTACGGTCATACATATCCTCAAATTCTGCCATAGAAGCATGTGCAGTAACTCCGTAATTAATGTGTTCGTAAATTTCATCACTTACCACAATAATTTGAGGGTGTTTTTTAAGAACATCCGCAAGAGCTCTTAATTCTTCTTTACTGTAAATAGAACCACTTGGATTACAAGGAGAGCTATACCAAAGCATTTTAGTTTTAGGTGTAATAGCAGCCTCTAATTGTGCAGGCGTCATTTTAAAATCATTCTCAATAGAAGTTTCTATTTCTACGGGAACACCATCCGCTAGCTTTACAATATCACTATAACTTACCCAGTAAGGGCATGGTAAAAGAACTTCATCACCTTTATTAAGACAAACTTGAGCAACGTTATACAATGCTTGTTTTGCTCCTGTAGATACAACTATCTGAGAATAATCATAAGCAATATTATTGTCTCTTTTAAATTTAGTAATAATAGCATCTTTTAACTCCACATAACCATCTACGGGAGTGTAGGAGTTATAATCATCATTAACAGCTTTAATTGCTGCTTCTTTAATGTAATCTGGGGTGTTAAAATCTGGTTCACCTAAACTAAGGCCAATAATATCTTTTCCAGCTGCTCTTAATTCACGAGCTTTTGCAGCCATTTCTAAGGTTGCAGAAGGAGCTAAGCTGTTAATTCTGTCGGATAAATTATTACTCATAAAATAAAAAATTTTCTAGTACTGTAGAGCAGGTTTTTTTCCTAACTCTTTTAAATGTTTAAAATGCGAAATTATAGCTTTTCTTGTTGTTTTATATTCGTTATAAGGTAAATTAAATTCCTTTGCGGTTTGTTTAACAATTTCTCCAATTTTTGTGTAATGTATGTGACTAATATTTGGGAAAATATGGTGTTCTACTTGGTGGTTTAGTCCGCCTGTAAACCAATTTATAATTTTACTTTTATTACCAAAATTAACTGTTGTAAGTAACTGGTGTATTGCCCAAGTATTTTTTATGTTTCCTTTGTCGTCTGGTAAAGGAGTTTCTGCATCGTCTATAACATGTGCTAATTGAAAAACAACACTTAAAATTACTCCTGCTACATAATGCATTACAAAGAAACCAAGTAATAATTTCCACCAAGAAATATCTAGGATTATAAAAGGAATAACAATCCAAAGTGTTAAGTATATTAATTTAAAAATAACTAGCTTGCTCCAATTTGCCACAGGATTTGGGAATTCTCCGTAAGACAATTTTCTTTTTGTATACCTATACATTTGCTGAAAATCTGTTGTAATAGCCCAGTTAAAAGTTAATAAACCATAAAGGAAAATAGAATAATAGTGTTGAAATTTATGGTACTTTCTCCATTCTGCATGCTTAGAGAAACGTAAAATTCTTCCAGCGTCTAAATCTTCATCATGGCCTTGGATATTCGTATAAGTGTGGTGTAATACATTGTGTTGTACTTGCCAATTATAAACATTTCCGGCAAGTATATAAATGCTTCCTCCCATAAGTTTGTTTACCCATTTTTTGTTAGAATAAGAACCATGGTTACCATCATGCATAACATTCATGCCAACACCAGCCATACCAACTCCCATTATAGCTGCTAAAATTAGATTTGCCCAATTGGGTAATCCTAAGGTTAAAATTGCAAAATATGGAGCTAAGAAAATAGCAAACATAATTGCAGTTTTTAAATGCAATTTCCAGTTTCCTGTTTTCTTTATTTTATTTTCTTTAAAGTATGTATTTACTCTTTTGTTAAGAGTTTTAAAAAAATCAGTAGAATCTTTTCTGGAAAACCGTATTGTTGTTTTTTCCATAATATATTTTTTTTACAAAGGTAACTTAATTATGAGTTGGGAAGTTATAATACTTTGCTAAATCAGAAAATTAATTGGTGTTAAAATCCTTATTTTTGCAGAAAAAGCCATATAAATGGATGTAAATGTAATATATAGTTATTTTCCAAATTTAACGGAAGAACAAAAAAAACAATTTTCTGAGCTAGAATTTTTGTACAAAGATTGGAATCAAAAAATTAATGTAGTTTCAAGAAAAGATATAGATGAGCTATATATTAGGCATGTGTTACATTCTTTAGGGATTGCTAAAATACAAGAATTTCTTCCCAATAGTTCTGTTTTGGATGTTGGTACTGGGGGTGGTTTTCCTGGGGTTCCTTTAGCAATTTTATTTCCTGAAACGCAATTTACTTTGGTGGATGCAATAGGTAAAAAAATTAAAGTTGTTCAGGAAGTTGTAGATGGTTTAGGTATAACTAATGTAAAAGCAATACATACTAGAGTTGAAGATTTAGATGTAAAATTTGATTTTATTGTTAGTAGGGCAGTTGCAGCTATGCCAACTTTTGTGCATTGGGTTAAAGGTAAAATTAAAAAAGAATCTTTACATGAAAGGAAGAATGGAATTCTGTATCTAAAAGGAGGAGATTTGTCTGAAGAGTTGAAGGACTATAGAAATACAGAGATTTTTGATTTAGAACCCTTGTTTAAGGAAGACTTTTTTGAAACAAAAAAAGTGGTGTATTTGCCTCAGAAATATAAGGGCTAGTTTCATAAAAAAATGCACCTTAATTAGGTGCATTTTTTTATTTATATAACATAATATTATTTACTCCAAGGCGGAACAACACCGTTAGAACGAGCATAGGCAATTAATTGCCCTTTGTGTTCTCCGTTATGTTCCATGATAGCTAAAAGCCCTCCAAGTTTATTCATTTTTGTAAATCCAAAATCAACTTCTTCATTAAGAGAAGCTGTTGTAACCATGGTTATTTTTTCAAGAACAAATGCATTAGATTTTTCTAGAGCAGCTATAATATTTTCTTTACCAGTAATTTTGTTTAACTTCATTATATCTACATCTTCTGGTGGAGCAAATCCCATTTTAGAGGCTAGGTAGTAGTTTCCTCCTGCAACATGTAATAGTGCTTCACCTACAGAAACTACACCTTCAGTAGGTCTCCAATCATATTGTTCTTCAGAAAAAGCATTTGCTAATTGAATAACTTGCCCTTGGTTACCTGTTAATACTGCCTGAATGGTAGTTTGTGTTAGATTGTCTTGCGCATTTGCGCTAAAAAATGTTAGTGTAAAAATAGACACTAGTAAAAATAATGTTTTCATTTTGCGTTATATTTAAGTTAGAAAAATGCGTTAATAGTATTTATCAAAAATAGTAAAATAAAATAAGCACCTGATTAAACACGGTGCTTATTTATTATAAATGTTATTATCTATTTAAAGAGCTATTAGTTTGCTAATTTTCCGTTTTTATATTTTCCGTTTTTGTCTTCATAGCTCCCTTTTATCTTTTTAAAAGAGTTAGTGTCGGCATTCTTTATAATGTTGTTTTTATAGTATACATTTTTAGCGTCTTTGCTATAATGTAGCCCTATAGCTTCAAAAGATTTTGCATCAGCATCTGCTATTATAGTTCCATTGTAATAAACAGTATTTTCAACTATCACCATTAAATTATTTAGGTAAAGTATTTTGTTTTTTTCTGTGAATGGAATTGTGTGGAGTTTTGATTTATTATTGTCATCATAGGATATCCAATAAACATTTTCTTGGTCTATTGTGTAGTGGCTGTCTTCTATAGTTTTAAGAGTTTTAGAATCCCCTTTGAAAGAAATGAATTTGTCGTTTATTCTAACAAAAGTTTGAGAGCTATCTTTTGCAAAATTCCAGTTTAATTTTTCAAAACTAGAATATTCTGCTTCTATGTAATTGTCATAATAAAAATGATAAGTACCGTCTTTTGCCCATTCCGAGTCTATTCTTTCAAATTTTAAAGGATTTGCTTTTTCAATTATTGTAACTATGCCAATATATCCAATAGTGTCATTATTAATATAGTCTTTATTAAAGGTGTAGACATTGTTTTTATCGAATGCTGTATTGGACATATAATCCCCTTCTTTTAGGTAAACAGAACCAATATCAAAACTAGGGTTGGTAATAGGGTATGCTTCAAAATAAAAATGATTTTTATCTCTGCTTAAATGGCGACTTAGCACTTCAAAACTTTCAACATCGGCATTCATAGCTGTATTCTGTATTTCGAACCAATTTCCCATTGGGCTGTATTGAATGTCCGATTTAGATTTGTTATAATAATGGTTGTCAGATTTTTTTGCATCTACAGGTTCTCCAAGTGGACTGCATGAATTTAGTAGCCATATAAATGGTGCTATAAGTATTTTACATATAGTTTTCATTTTTGGTAGATACATTGGTATTTAGTTTGTTAGTTTCAAATTTTGCTCGATAATTGACGTTTAAATGCTCCGAGGTTATTTACTAACATAGATTAACTGGATAGATTGTTATTTGCTATGTTGGTAATTAAATAAAAACTCCCATTTTTCAGTAATAGAAAAATGGGAGTTTTAAATTTTAAATTAAAATTATTTTATCCTAAAAAGGGATATCTATAATTCTCTGGAGTTACAAAAGTTTCTTTTATTAATCTAGGAGATACCCAACGTAATAAATTTTGTGGAGATCCAGCTTTATCATTAGTTCCAGAAGCTCTTGCACCACCAAAAGGTTGTTGTCCTACAACGGCACCAGTTGGTTTATCATTAATATAAAAGTTTCCAGCACAATTTTCTAGTGCTTTTGTAGCTTCTTCAATAGCGTACCTGTCTGTAGAAATAACCGCTCCAGTAAGTGCATATTCAGAAGTATTGTCAACTAATTTTAGAGTTTTACTCCAATCTTTGTCTTCGTATATGTATATAGTAACTACAGGGCCAAATAATTCGGTCTCCATAGTGGTATATTTTGGGTCTGTAGTAACAATAACGGTGGGTTCTATAAAGTATCCTTTAGATTTGTCGTAGTTTCCGCCAGTAAAGATAGTAGCGTCTTTATCTTCTTTAGCTTGATCTATATATTTAGCTAACTTATCAAAAGACCCTTCATGGATTACAGCAGTAATAAAATTACTCATGTCTTCAGGAGAACCAGGTTTGTTAAAAGAAGCAACATCCTTTTTTACTAGATCTAAAATTTCTTTAGAAGTAGATTTTGGCAGGTAAACTCTAGAAGCCGCACTACATTTTTGCCCTTGAAATTCAAAAGCACCTCTTACTATAGCTGTTGCTACTTGTGCAGGTTTTGCAGAAGGGTGTGCAACAATAAAGTCTTTACCGCCAGTTTCTCCTACTATTTTAGGGTATGTTTTATAGGAGTGTATGTTGTTTCCTATTTGTTTCCATAATTCCTTAAATATAAAAGTAGAACCTGTAAAGTGAAGTCCAGCAAAGTCTGGACTAGATAATACGGTATTAGTGATCATTATGGGGTCTCCGTATACTACATTAATTACGCCATCTGGTAAGCCAGCTTCTTTAAAAATATCTACAATTACTTTAGCAGAGAAAATTTGGCTATCACTTGGTTTCCATACTACAACATTACCCATCATAGCGGCACTTGCAGGTAAATTACCAGCAATGGCAGTAAAATTAAACGGAGTTACTGCATATATGAAACCTTCTAATGGTCTATATTCTACTCTATTCCAAATGCCTTCAGCAGATTCTGGTTGCTCTGTGTATATTTGAGACATAAACTCTACGTTAAATCGTAAAAAATCTATAAACTCACAAGCGGCATCAATTTCTGCTTGATGTATAGTTTTAGACTGCGCAATCATTGTTGCAGCATTTATTTTTGCTCTGTATGGCCCAGCAATTAAATCTGCAGCTTTTAGGAAAATGGCTGCACGTTGTTCCCAACTTAAATTAGCCCATTCCTGTCTAGAATCCAAAGCATTTGCTATGGCATTATCTATATGTTTTTTTTCAGCAACATGGTATTGACCAACAATATGTTTGTGATCGTGTGGAGGAGATAATGGTTTTGTATTATTGGTTTTTACTTCTTTGCTACCAATGTACATTGGAATGTCTACTGTACTGTTAAAATAAGTACTATATTGTTGCAGTACTTCTGCTCTTTCAGGAGAACCTGGAGCATAGCTTTTAATAGGTTCATTAATAGCTTTAGGTACTTGAAAAAAACCTTTACCCATACTTTCGTTTTTTTTAATTAAAAATTATTAAACAAAGGTATTAAATTGAGAACTTAATTAGGATATTCGAAACTATATTTATTTGATTTAAGAATATGGTAATTTTTATGTTATTTTAATCAGAATAACATAATATATAATACTATTCCTAGTAATTAATAGGATACTTTGTGTAATTAAATAAAAAAATCCTAATCTATATAACTATATAGATTAGGATTTTTTTTTGGTAAAATATTTAGTTTGGTTAGTTTAGAGCAAAAGGTGCGCTAAACTTAAAAGTGGGAATGTATACTCTTATTTTTTCAGAAGTTCCAAAATTAATCATATTGTAATGTCCTTTCATAGCTCCAATAGGAGAGGCTAATAGGCATCCAGAATTATAGGTGTGAGATTCTCCTGGAAGAATCACTGGTTTTTTGCCTATTACACCTTCGCCATCTAGTAATTCAAGGTCATTTAATGCATCATAAATTTTCCAATGTCTAGAATTTAATTGCACAGAATCTTTACTTTGATTTTCAATGGTAATGGTATACCCAAAAGCAAAATGCATTTTGTAATTTTTAAAAAAAGTACCTTCAAAATTTGTGTTAACTGAAACTTTAATGCCGTTAGTTACTTGTGTTGTCATATGCATGCAATGTGTAAAATACCTTCTATAATTTGTCTAAAAAGCATATTTGATGCTAAAATATAAAAAATAGAATTTAGATATAAATATTTGTTTAAGTACTTAAGCGTTGAGGTTTAGTTAATACTATGACTTCAACAAAAAAAATACTATGGTTGTTTTTTTAATAATTAATCATTTTAATTGATTAAGGGAGAGCAAGATAAGTAACATTAATGTATAAAAAAAAAGTAAAAGAGTATGATCGTTATAAGTATTTGTTTTTCTGATGTAGCTCTTTTATTATCGGTGAATGGTTTTTTAAAGTGTGTTTTTAAACAACGAAAGTTGTTTTTTTTGATTTTTGAAGACCTATAGATCTACAAGTTTTTTTAATTACTAATATTTCTTGAGTTAGCGGATCCTATTCCTATGATGCTATCGTATAAATCACCAAAAACTCGATAATAAACAATAATTGTGTAGTTGTTTTCAGTGTTATGGAAATTTCCACATACAGTGTTTAGGTCAATAGTATCATCCTTTCTTTTAATTACATATTTGTAATTGTAAAACCCTTGTTTAAGTGGGATTGTGGCTTCCATCATTCCATTTTCCTCATTATATGTCATTAAATTATCTTCATTTAAAGCATAGTTATTGTGTTTTCCATAAATGTATACATCGTCAAGTGCTAGTTCTTCTTTATAAGGTAGGCTAAAGTGAACTTTGGTGTATTCTGCTTCTCTAGAAGAATTTGTTCCTTGTAGGGTTCTAATAACAAAGTCTCCATTAATGTCTGGATAATAGGTGTATGGTCTTTCGTTCCTATAAATATTAGAAAATAAATAATGATTATATAGGTCTGTAAGCCCTATTTTGGCTATTGCAGATGTAGGAGCTCTTAGGTCTTTAGTGTCAAAATTAAAAAATTCATTGCCGCCAAAAAAACTAGTTTCCTTGTCATATTTATATACTAATTCTGAGCCTAAAGTAAATTGAGGAGGGACGTTGTTAATGGCTGTTGGCCAATGGTAATTTTGTAGTATAGCTACTTTAACTTCTTTTTTTGGATTTACTAAGGGGTAGTTACTTGCATTAATAGTAAATTGAACTACTTGTTTCTCATTTAGAAAATTAAAATCTCTAGATCTTTTAACGGTAGCTCCAATCTTAACAAGATCTTGATAAACTATAAATCTTCTTGAAAATTGAAGTTCATAGCTATTGTTGTATATTTCTAAAATATAGTTTCCGCTTACTTTTAGTTTAACATTTTCGTTAGGAATGGTTAATTGATAATTAGAATAAGGTTGTAGGGTAGAGTAGCTATTCTCGTAATTGGTAATACGTTGGTTGTCTACACCTTTTAAATATTGAGACTTTAATAAATCAGATTTTTCCCAATTATAGTTGCAGTGTATTATTTTGTAATAATAATCTTGTTCATTTGCTAGAATGTCATCAAACTCAAGATACATTGGATCTCCTAGTTGTATTATAGGAAATTGGTCTTCCGTTGGTCCTTTAAAAATAATGGATTTAATATGGTAAGGTTCGCTTACTTCTTCTAAGGCTTGACTAGTAAGGAAAGTGCTAAAAAAAAATAATGTAATTGTTGTAATTATATATCGCATTAAAAAGAAATTATTTTGTGGTAAAGGTAAGCAAAAAGCATACCTAAAAAATTAACATCGATGTATGACTTAAATTTCTGTCTAATAATTATGAATTATTTTTATTTAACATTACTTTTGCACCAAATTTTGTTAACCAAAGGTCTACATCAATATGTCTAAAGACATTCGAATTAAAAAAGGCTTAAATATTAAACTTGTAGGTGCTGCAGAAGAAACAACTTCTAAGGCGGTATTAAGTAATATTTATGCAATCCAACTAGATGATTTTCACGGAATAATACCTAAAATGTTGGTAAAGCAAGGGGCTCATGTAAAAGCAGGAGAACCATTGTTTTATAACAAGAGTATAGAAGATATGTTATTTGTGTCTCCTGTTAGTGGTGAGTTAGTGGAAATTGTAAGAGGAGCAAGAAGAAGAATTCTAACTTTAAAGATTCAGGCAGATAAAGAACAAGCTGTACTTGAACATTCTTCTTTAAATTTAGCATCTGCTACCGAAGAAGAAATTAAAGGTTATTTGTTAAAAGGAGGTTGTTGGCCATTTGTAAAGCAAAGGCCTTATGATGTTATTGCAAATCCAGAAACTAAGCCAAAAGCTATTTTTGTTTCGGGATACGCAACGGCTCCATTAGCAGTAGATTTGGATTATGCTTTAAAAGGTAAAGAAGCACAATTGCAAGCTGCTTTAACAGCATTATCTAAGTTAACATTAGGAAAAGTTCATGTTTCTGTAGGGGCTTCTGGGAATTCTCCATTATCTGGATTAGATAATATAGAGTTGCATAAAGTATCGGGCCCTCATCCTGCAGGTTTAGTAGGTACTCAGATAAATAAAATAGATCCTGTTAATAAAGGGGAGGTTGTTTGGACAGTAAGTGCTCAAGATCTAGTTGTAATAGGAGATTTGTTACTTACAGGAAAGTTTAATCCAGAAAGAACAGTTGCGCTAGTAGGTTCTTCTGTTAAAGCACCAAAATATTACAATACTACAATAGGGGCAGAGGTTTCTACTTTCTTATATGCTAGTGGTGTAAATTCAGAAAATTTTAGAGTTATTAATGGGGATGTTTTAACTGGCGTTAAAAGTAGCCCAGACGGTAACTTAGGGTATTATAATAATACAGTTTCTGTTATTCCTGAAGGAGATGATTACGAACTTTTTGGATGGAATAAGCCTGTTTTTAATAAGGTTTCTACATCAAGAGCAATGACTTTTTCTTGGTTAACACCAAACAAGAAGTTCGATTTAAATACCAATACAAACGGAGAACATCGTGCATTTGTAACAACAGGAAATTATGAAGAGGTTTTTCCTTTAGATATTTTTCCTATGCAAATTCTAAAAGCTTGTATGTATAAAGATTTAGATGAGATGGAAGCTTTAGGAATGTATGAAGTTGCACCAGAAGATTTTGCATTGACAGAATTTATTTGTGTGTCTAAGCAACCGCACCAGAAAATTATAAGAGAAGGTTTAGACTTAATGCTTAAAGAGATAGGATAATGGGTTTAAAGAGTAATTTACATAATTTAAAAGAAAAGTATAAAGGAACAAAAATGGCTCCTGCATTTAATGCAATCCATACTTTTTTATACTTGCCAAATGAGACTACGCATAATGGTACTCATATAAAAGCAGCCGATGATTTAAAGCGTACCATGAATACCGTAATTATGGCAATGGTTCCATGTTTAATTTTTGGTATGTTCAATGCAGGTTACCAGCATAATGTAGCTTTTGGAACAGGTTCTGTTATTTCAGGAGGATTATTTAGTGCAGAATTCTGGTCTTTGGATAACTTATTAATTGGTGCTTGGAAAATTTTACCAATACTAGTAGTTTCTTATGGGGTTGGTTTGTTAATAGAATTTATTTTCGCGGTAATTAAAAAGCACGAAGTAGAAGAAGGGTACTTGGTAACAGGTATGTTAGTACCGCTTATTGTTCCTGTAGATATTCCACTTTGGATGTTAGCAGTAGCGGTAGCATTTGGTGTTGTAATAGGAAAAGAGGTTTTTGGAGGTACAGGAATGAATATTCTAAACCCTGCTTTAACTATAAGAGCTTTTTTATTCTTTGCATACCCAACATGGATGTCTGGAGATAAAGTTTGGGTAGAAGGAGCTGTTAAGCAAGATCAGCTTATTGCAGCAGGTGAAAATTTAGATGCTATTTCTGGAGAAACTATACTAGGTAGTTTAGCACAAAATAAAGAAGCTGGTTATGATGTTATGGATATGTTTTTTGGTTTTATTCCAGGATCTGTAGGCGAAACATCTACCTTGTTAATTTTACTAGGAGGTTTATTTTTAATTTTCACTAAAATTGGAAGTTGGAGAATTATGTTATCCTCTGTAATAGGAGCATTGGTAATGGGGCTAATTTTTAATGGAGTAGTAAGTTCTGGTTGGATTACTGAAAGCAGTAAATTTTATGGACTTATGAGTACAGAATTTTGGCATCACTTATTAATTGGTGGTTTTGCTTTTGGTACTGTATTTATGGCAACGGATCCAGTAACTGCTTCACAAACAAATAAGGGTAAATGGATATACGGTTTTTTAATAGGGTTTATTTCTATACTAATACGTGTATTTAACCCAGCTTATCCAGAAGGTGTTATGCTTGCCATTTTATTAATGAATGTATTTGCACCAACAATTGATCACTATGTGGTTCAAGGAAATGTAAAACAAAGAATGAAACGTCTAAAAGCAAAAACAGCCTAACGATGGAGAATAGAACAGATAAAAATTCATATACAATTCTATTTGCTATAGGTATGGTGCTTGTAGTAGGTGCTTTACTAGCATTTGCAGCATCATTTTTAAAACCAAATATAGATGAGAATAAACGCCTAGAAAAGCAACAAAACATTTTGTATGCAATGGGGGTTAATGAAAATGATGAGAGTAATGCAAATTTTGTTTCTACCGCTGACGCTCCAGAATTGTTTAAGAAGTATATAGAAAAACAATTAGTTATTCAAGGAGCAGATGTTGTTGAAGATAAAGAAGCATACTTAATAGATGTTAAAAAAGAACAAACAAATGCTAAAGCAGGTAAAGAAAGAAAACTACCTTTATTTGTTGGTAAAAAGGATGATAAAACATTTTATATAGCACCAATTAGAGGTAAAGGTCTTTGGGATGCTATTTGGGCATATGTTGCAATGGATAAAAACATGGTAGTGCAAGGTGTTTTCTTTGACCACAAAGGAGAAACTGCTGGTTTAGGTGCAAACATTAATAAGCGTTTCTTTATGGATGATTTTATTGGTGAAGATTTAAAGAACAATGGAACTTTTAAAGGTATTGATGTAGCTAAAGGAAATGCCGATCCATTAAATAAAGATAAATCAGACAATGAAGTAGATGCTATTGCAGGTGCTACTATAACAGGAAATGGTGTTTCGGCAATGCTTAAAAGCGAGTTGAAATTATATGTACCATATTTTGAAACTTTAAAAAATTAATAATTTATGGGACTTTTATCAAAAAAAGACGCACAGTTAATTACAGACCCATTAGCAGATAATAACCCAATAACAATACAAGTATTAGGTATATGTTCTGCATTAGCAATTACAGCAGAGTTAAAAGCATCTCTAGTAATGGCAATTTCAGTACTTTTTGTATTAGGATTGGGTAACGTAGTTATTTCTTTAATGCGAAATATAATACCGTCAAAAATTAGAATTATTGTACAATTAATAGTAGTTGCTGCTCTGGTAATTATAGTAGATTTAGTGCTTAAAGCTTTTGCTTATGAGTTAAGTAAAACACTTTCTGTTTTTGTGGGATTAATTATTACTAACTGTATAATTATGGGGCGTTTTGAAGCTTTTGCTTTAGGAAATGGGCCATGGAAATCCTTTTTAGACGGTATTGGTAATGCTGTGGGTTATGGTGTTATTTTAATAATTGTTGGTTTTTTTAGAGAATTATTTGGTTCAGGAACGTTATTTGGAATACCTGTTTTAGGGGATCCAATTGCAAAGACAGGTTTGTATGCTATAGGTTATGAAAATAACGGATTTATGATTATGCCACCAATGGCCTTAATTGTTGTGGGTATAATTATTTGGATACAACGTACTAAAAACAAAGCATTAATAGAAGATTAAAAATATTGAAGCGTTAGAGGCTATAAACTATCCACTAAAAATCAATATTTAATATAATAAAATATGGAGCATATAGAATTATTTTTTAAATCAATATTCATAGATAATATGGTATTCTCGGTTTTCTTGGGAATGTGTTCTTATCTAGCGGTATCTAAAAAAGTATCAACAGCTGTAGGTCTTGGAGCAGCAGTAATATTTGTATTGGCAATAACAGTACCTTTAAACTGGTTGTTAGATCAATACCTTTTGCAACCAGGAGCTCTATCTTGGCTAGGTGCTGAGTATGCAGAGTATGACTTAAGTTTCTTGTCCTTTATCATGTTTATTGCAACTATTGCAACCATGGTACAGTTAGTAGAAATAGTTGTAGAGAAATTTTCTCCTTCTTTATACAATTCATTGGGTATATTTTTGCCACTTATTGCTGTAAACTGTGCCATTTTAGGAGGGTCGTTATTTATGCAATCTAGAGAAATTGCTTCTTTAGGTTTAGCTACCACTTATGGTATTGGTTCTGGTATTGGATGGTTCTTGGCAATTTTAGCAATTGCTGCTATACGTGAAAAAATTAGATATTCTAATGTGCCACCAGCATTAAGAGGGTTAGGAATAACTTTTATAATTACTGGGTTAATGGCAATAGGATTTATGAGTTTTGGTGGTATGCTTACTGGTGGAGATGAAGAAGCTCCTAAGGAAGAAAAAACAGTTACCATTAAAAATACTACGGAAGATAATAAAGAAGTGTTAGCTAACAACATAAAAGCAAATAAGTAAAATGATTTTAGCCGCAGGTACATTAGGAACAATAATAGCAACAGTAACAGCTTTTTTAATTATTACGCTTTTGTTAGTTGCTTTACTATTATTTGTAAAACAAAAATTATCACCATCTGGTCCAGTAAAAATTACAATCAATGGTGAAAAGGAGATTGAAGTTGCTTCAGGAGGAAGCTTACTATCAACACTAGGAAGTAATAAAGTATTTTTACCATCTGCATGTGGTGGTGGTGGAACATGTATTCAATGTGAATGTCACGTACTAACTGGTGGTGGGGAAGCTTTACCAACCGAAACACCTCATTTTTCTAGAAAAGAATTAAGTCATGGTGCTCGTTTAGCTTGCCAAGTTAAAGTTAAGCAAGACATGGAAATTACGATTCCTGAAGAGGTATTTGGAATTAAAAAGTGGAATGCAAAAGTAGTTCGTAACTACAATGTAGCATCTTTTATAAAGGAATTTGTTGTAGAAATTCCTGAGGATATGGGTTATAAAGCTGGTGGGTATATTCAAATTGAGATTCCTCAATGTGAAGTAAAATATGCTGATATAGATATTACTGCACACCCTGAAGAACACGAAACGCCAGATAAATTTAAAGCAGAGTGGGATAAATTTAACCTTTGGCCTTTGGTTATGAAGAACCCAGAGACTGTAGAAAGAGCTTATTCAATGGCTTCTTTCCCAGCGGAAGGTAGAGAAATTATGCTTAATGTTAGGATTGCTACGCCGCCATGGGATCGTTCTAAAAATGGATGGATGGATGTTAATCCTGGTGTTGCTTCTTCGTATATTTTTAATTTGAAAAAAGGAGATGATGTTGTTATATCTGGCCCTTATGGAGAATTCTTTATAAATGAATCTGACGCAGAAATGCTTTATGTTGGTGGTGGTGCAGGTATGGCTCCAATGCGATCACATTTATACCATCTATTCAAAACATTAAAAACAGATAGAAAAGTTACGTATTGGTATGGTGGGCGTTCTAAAAGAGAATTATTTTATTTAGAACATTTTTATGCCTTAGAAAAAGAATTTCCAAACTTTAAATTCTATTTAGCTCTTTCTGAACCAATGGAAGAAGATAATTGGAAGGTAAAAGAAGATATTGATGCTCCTGGAGACGGTTTTGTTGGTTTTATTCATAATTGTGTTATAGACAATTATTTAAGTAAACACGAGTCTCCTGAAGATATAGAATTATATTTCTGTGGACCACCATTAATGAACAAAGCAGTTCAGAAAATGGGCGAAGATTTTGGTCTTGCGGATGAGAATATTAGATTTGATGATTTTGGTGGATAATTTTAGTATCTATAGAAATGTAAATTCTAAATAAATTTTAAAAGCCGATATATTTTATATCGGCTTTTTTTTACAAGAAAATGTCCCGTCCTGAAATAGCGATACACTAAAATTTTAGTGTAATGAAAACACCCGTAAAGATTGGTTATGTAAAA
>NZ_CANMBB010000008.1 GCF_947495965.1 uncultured Maribacter sp. | reverse complement strand
TGGGAGAGTAGGAAGCCGCCTTCTTCAAAGTCCGATACATTACGTATCGGACTTTTTTTATGCCTAAATGTTTGGAGACTAAATTTTATCTACAACATTAGTGTTTTCTTCTTTTTGTGAAACCCTTTTCGTATACTCATTTATTTTTAAGTTATTGGTTTTTAGTTAGTTGCTTATTTTTTTTGTAACGATTTTGGAAATGGTTTTAATGGAATTAATGATGTGTTGTTTATTATGTTATAATTTAATTAACTTAAAAACAATTAAATTAAAATGATGAAAAAAATAAACTATTGTATTTTTTTATTTATTCTACTTCTTTTTGCTTCTTGTTCAAAAGAAGAAAAGAAGGATAAAATTAATATTGATGTAGTACCAGTAATAGAAATTCCTTTTACAGACTTGAAATTAGATGATTTCGAAGGTTTTAAAAATGTTGCATCCAATTGGAAATTAGCAAATAGTGTTTATAGTGATATTTCGAAACCCAAAAGTATTGAATATACAAAAGGAAAAGGGATTTTAGTAAATGTTCCTAATAAAACTGAGAAACGTAATATTTTTACAAATTTTGTACATGGTGATATTGAATTAGAATGTGATATTATGATGCCTTTAAATTCTAATTCAGGTATTTATTTTCAAGGAAGATATGAGATACAATTGTTTGATAGCTGGAAAACCATTGATGTTTCTCATAAAGATTTAGGAGGAATTTACGAACGTTGGGATACTTCTAAGGATATAAAAGAAAGAGGATATGAAGGGCATGCTCCTAGAATTAATGCGGCTAAAGCACCAGGTCTATGGCAACATTTTAAGATTATTTTTCATGCACCAAAGTTTGACAAAACAGGTAATAAAATTAAAAACGCTTGGTTTGAAGAAGTTTGGTTAAATGGTGTCTTGATTCATGATAATGTTGAAGTTACTGGTCCTACAAGGGGTGCTGCTTTTAATAATGAAAATCCTAGAGGTCCAATTATGATTCAAGGTGATCATGGTTCTGTTGCTATAAAAAATATTAAATATAAACTTTACGAAGAAAATAAATTGTTATTAAGCAACCTTAAAAGGTTAGAATACGAAACTACATCTACTGCTATTGATAATTTAGATACAATACCTATTATAAAAGAAGAAAAAACCGATGTATTTTCTCTAGTTGATATAACAAGTGTAAAGGAAAAAAAGATTATTTCTTATTCAGGTAATTTTATGATACCAAAATCTGGTGAATATCTTTTTGAAGGACGCACAAATGGTATTGCAGAATTTACAATTAATGGAAAAACTGCATTAGAGATGCGAGGGGGGATGGATAAAATACACAAAGTAATTATAGACTTAAAAGAAGGAGATGCATCTTTTAAATTGGTTTACAACCAAAGTGCGCCATGGGCTCGTGGTTTTGGATTACATGTTGAGGGTCCAGAAATGCAACGATATTCTTTACAAGAAGGAGTAGAGAAAGGGGCGGATGACTTTAATCCTTTAAAAGGAATTACTGTTGAACCAGTTGATAGGGTTATTACACAACGTAGTTTTGTAAATCATAAAAACATTAAACGTACACATTGTATTTCTGTTGGCTCGCCAAAAGGTATTCATTATTCTTATGATTTAGCAAGAGGTTCTTTACTAAAAGTTTGGAGTGGTTCATTTTTGAATACCACGCATATGTGGTTATCTAGGGGGAAAGACCAATTAGGTGAACCTATTGGTTTTTCTATTGCAATGCATGGCGATTTAGAATTTGCTTCTTTAACTAATGAAGAATCTTCTTGGCCTATGCCTTTAGATGAAAATAAGGGTGTTGAACAGTTAGGATACGTTTTTGATTCTACAAAAAATCCTGAATTCTCTTATAAAATAGAAGGAGCAACTATTAAAAATAAATTTACTGTATCTAGAGAGAACAGGCAATTAAATAAATTAATTAAGATTTCTAGTGATAAAACCCTTTGGCATAAAGTAGCAGATGGGGAAAGTATAAAAGCACTTCCTAATAATACATATATAGTTAATGATGAAAGTTATTATGTAGATTTTATTGGAAACGAAGGTTTGAAGCCAATAATTAGAAACAATGGAAGTAAATATGAGTTGCTAATTAAAGTTCCGAAGGGGAACAATACCATTAATTATAATATTGTTTGGTAACTAAAAAAATAAAAAGAATGAAGATTATTAATAAAACAATCTTGTTAATATTTGTGCTAGGTTTTAGTCAAATAAGCTTTGGCCAAAAGAACAAAGTTGTTAATTCAGTCCAAGCAAAAAAAGAATCTGAATTTTATAAAATTGTAGATGTTCCTATGCCGCAAGGAATAAAACTTGAAGTAGGAGGTTTGGCTCTAACTGATGAGGATAAGCTTGGTGTGTCTACTAGACGTGGAGAAGTGTGGCTTATAGATGAGCCTTACAGTAAAAATCCAAAGTATAAACTTTTTGCACAAGGTTTACATGAAGCACTAGGTCTTGGGTATAGAAATAAAGGTTTTTATTTATCCCAAAGAGGAGAATTAACAAGGTTAGAAGATAAGGATGGAGATAATGAGGCAGATATATATAAAACTATTTTTTCATGGCCATTATCTGGGAATTACCACGATTATTCTTACGGACCAAAATTTACAGATAATGGAGATATGATTGTTACACTTAATTTATCTTGGATAGGAGGAGGGAAAAGTACTGTAAGATGGCGTGGTTGGATGTTAAGAATTTCTCCAGAAGGGAAAATGACTCCAATAGCTACTGGCTTACGCTCTCCTGCTGGATTTGGGATTAATCCAGAAGGTGAATTTTTCTATACAGAAAATCAAGGCGATTGGGTTGGTTCAGGACGTATGACACATCTAGAAATTGGTGATTTTGCAGGACATCCTGAAGGGTTAAAATGGTCTGATGATGCATTGTCTCCTCTTAAATTAAAACCAACTGATATTAAGGATAGTTCAGGTTTAACCTTATATGAATATTCTAAAAAAATACCAAAGCTTAAAGCTCCTGCTATATGGTTTCCACATACTATTTTAGGAATTTCTACTTCAGATATTATTTACGATACTAATGAAGGTAAGTTTGGACCTTTTAGTGGTCAACAATTCATAGGAGACCAAGGGCATAGTAAAATAATGCGGGTTTATATGGAAAAAGTAAATGGGGTATACCAAGGAGCTGCTTTTCCTTTTGTAGAAGGATTTTCATCTGGTGTGCTGCGTATGATTTGGGGTAGCGATAATAGTATGTTTGTGGGAATGACTAGTAGAGGTTGGGCGTCAACAGGAAAAAAAGAATTTGGTCTTCAACGTTTAGTATGGACAGGTAAAACGCCTTTTGAAATAAAAACTATGAAAGCACTAGCAGATGGGTTTTCATTAGAATTTACAAAACCAGTAAATAAGAGGGTAGCCTCCAATACTGCAACATATAAAGTTACAAGTTTTAACTACCTGTATCATAAAACCTATGGAAGTCCAATAATAGACCAACAAAAAGCTATGGTCCATAAAGTAGAAGTTTCTGAAGATGGTCTATCTGCAAAGTTAACAGTTCATGGAATGCGTCGTGGTTTTATTCATCAAATAGAAATACCTGAATTAAAATCTACCACAGGTGAAAAATTGTTGCATAATACTGGGTATTATACCCTAAATGAGGTGCCAGGTGGTGTTTTAATGTCTCCTACAATAAAACAAGATAGTAATTCCAAAAAGAAAGTTGTACAGGTAAAACGTACTAATAAGATGCCAGATAGTTGGAGTAATGGTGCAGAGAAAAAACTTGTAATTAGTACAAAACCAGGGCTTAAATATGATGTATCTGAAGTTGTAGTAGCAAAAGGAACAAAAATAGAGTTAACCTTTAATAATAACGATGATATGCTACATAACCTAGTAATTACTAAGACAGGTATAAAATCTGTAGATGAAGTAGGGGATATGGCATTACAATTAGGATTAGATGGTGCTGATTTAAATTATGTTCCTAATACAGATTTAGTATTATATCATACTGGTATTGTTGCGCCGGAGACTGAAGAAAAAATATATTTTGAAGCACCTAATACCCCTGGGGAATATTGGATGGTATGTACTTTTCCTGGGCATTCTAAAATTATGCGTGCTAAATTTATAGTTAAATAGTACATTTAAAAATTTTATTGAAAAGCATTAGCATTATATGTTGATGCTTTTTTTATGCTTCAATTATATCTTTATATTCATGGAAAAATTCTTCCACTTTTTTCATGTTGTCTGATAAAAAAACCATGGTTTCTTGCCAGGTATTTTTATTATGTATAGAAACATTTTTAATTTCTACATAAATTTTAGAAATTTCTTTACCATTATTAATAGGGTAAGAATCATTAAATGTAGCATTAGGTAAGTATTCTTCTTTAATAATATTCTTTAAAGAAATTAGTTTTTCCCAAAGCTCCATTCTAATTTCCAAATTGTTGTGGTCAACTATTATTGCTACTTCTGCGGTTTTTAAGTCAAACTGAAATTTAAAAATTAGACCTTTTATTTTCGTGTTATATAAGGTCCATTTTCTTGGAAAGGATTTTCCAAATGCTGTCCAAAAGTCTTGTTTTAAACGTTTTGATTCTTCTTTACTAAACATTTATAGCATATAAGCAATTACTATTCCCAATATTATGACAGCTACTTTTCTTAAATTAAATTTATGACCTTCTGAACTTTCAAAGAGAATAACAGTGGAAATATGAAGAAAAATACCTATTACTAGGGCATTTAACATGGCAAAGTATTTAGGAGCTAACTCAAAATTAGCAGAAATATAACTCCCTATTGGTGTCATTATCGCAAAAAGAGAGATAAAAAATATTGCGTTTGTTAGTTTTAATTTAGACCCTAGCAAAAAAATACTGAGAATAATTGCGATAGGAATTTTATGAATTAATATCCCATATAACATAGTATGGTTATGTTCTATGGGAACACCTTCTAATATAGAATGAATGGATAAGCTTATAAATAATAGCCAAGGAAATTTTTTAGTATCGTTCTTTGCGTGCACATGACCATGCTCTGCGCCTTTAGAAAAGAATTCTAAAAATATTTGCAATAATATTCCAAGCATTACAAAAAGACCTACCGTTTTAGAATTGGTATGTTCATATACTTCCGGAAATAATTCAAAAAGCGTTAGAGCTAATAAGAAAGCACCACTAAAAGCAAGAAGTAATTTAAAGTTTTCTTTTTTTTGTGGTTTAACAAAATATACAAAGAGAAAACTTAATAAAACACCTAAGATTGGTAATATATAGGTCATGAAAATTGGTTGCAAGTTTTTATAAAGTACTGAAAATATTTACAAGGGGTAAAATTAGTGTATTTTTGTGTGAATTTTTACAGATACCATGAACAATAATTTTAAAATGTTGGCGAAAACCTTATTTGGTTTTGAGGAAATATTAGCTAAGGAACTTAAGGATTTAGGAGCAGTAAATGTTGTAGAAGGAACTCGAAGTGTTTCTTTTGAAGGAGATACTGGGTTTATGTACAAGGCAAACCTTTGTTTACGTACTGCGATAAAAATTATAAAGCCAATACATTCTTTTTCTGTTAGAAATGAAAATGAATTATATAGAAAAATTTATGCAATGGATTGGGAGCAGTTTTTAACTGTGGATACTAGTTTTGCAATTGATACTACAATAAAATCTGATAATTTTACGCATTCTTTATATGTTTCGCAGAAGGTTAAAGATGCTATTGTAGATAAGTTTAGAGATACCGACGGGGAAAGACCAGATGTAGATGTTAAATTCCCAGATATGCGAATTAATATTCACATACATGATGAGCAATGTAATGTTTCTTTGGATAGTTCCGGGCGGTCTTTGCACCATAGAGGATATAGGACAGCAACAAATATTGCTCCTATTAATGAAGTTTTAGCAGCTGGTTTATTATTGTTAAGTGGATGGAAAGGACAAAGCGATTTCCTTGATCCTATGTGTGGTAGTGGAACAATGTTAACAGAAGCAGCTATGATTGCATGTAATATACCTGCTAATATTAATAGAAAAGAATTTGCTTTTGAAAAATGGGAAGATTTTGATGAAGCTCTTTTTGATAAAATTGTGGATGTTTCTTTAAATAAAACTAGAGATTTTAATTTTAAAATTGTTGGTTATGATAAAGCACCATCTGCTGTTCGTAAGGCACAAGATAATATAGAAAACGCAAATTTATCTGAATACATAACGGTTGAGAGAAAGAATTTTTTTGACACCGAAAAATTTACAGAGAACCAATTGCATATGGTTTTTAACCCTCCTTACGGAGAACGTTTAGATATAGATATGCAAGATTTTTATGCATCTATTGGAGATACTTTAAAACAAAAATATCCTGGTACTGATGCTTGGTTTATTACATCAAACTTACAGGCTTTAAAATATGTAGGGCTTAGGCCTTCTAGAAAAATTAAAGTTTTTAATAGCCATTTAGAATCTAAATTGGTAAAATATGTAATGTATTCTGGTAGTAAAAAAGCCAAATATCAAAATAAAGAAGAGTAAAATATGAAACTTAAACATAAAGCGCTCTTATTTAACTTTATTGGTTTTACTTTTATATTTATAATCGTTAGACTTTTGTTAGGTTATTTTGTTCCAATGCATCGTTTTTTATTGGCTGGAATTTCGGCTATTACAGCAACTGTTTTTGCTCCAAAATTTGCATTAGCAAGAATCAAAGGGAAAGAAAAAATGGTTATGAAATGGATTTTAAAAAAAGAAATAAAAGAATTTTAAATTACTCTGTTATTTCTTTTTCTACTTCTGTTTTTTTCTTTTTCTCTTTTTTGTATAAAGGAATAAAATAGGAGATACTGTAATTATATCCTACTCCAAAAGCACTATTGTCTGTGACGTTATTGAATCCTGGTATCCAAAGATTATTAAATCTTGACGGGTCGGGGTCTTTATCTGCAACTAATATACCTATTCTAACACTAGCTCCAAGATATAGATTTGATAAGATTTCTACTTTGGCACCAAGAACCGCCTCTAGCCAATGCGCAGAAAGACTCCCAAATTCTTGTGGTGTTGTAGACCCATTAATAAATGCGCTATCCTCTCTCCAGTAATTATTACTGTTATATATTTGATAATTGTTTAGTGTTTGAGAAAAAGTGGCGTATGCATATCTTGCACCAATAAAAATAGAGTTTTGTTCTCCGTACCAATTTGCGTATGTGTTATAGTCTATCCCAAGTTTAATATAGCTGCCTTTAGTTGTAAAATTATATAGTGGGTTAGTGGTTGTTTCGGTAAAATTAGGTCCTATTTCTTCTTGTCTTGTTTTAGTTTCATTTCCTATTTCTGCGGCTAAAAAAAGCTTTTGTGTTAGTCTGTAATCGCCAACAATTTCAAATCCTTCATAATTGTTATTAGTGAAATTTAATATAGGTTTGCTTAAATCTACACCAACTCTTAAACCATAGGCTTGTTTATATACTACAGTATCTTTGGGTTTAGTGTCTATAGGCTTACTTTGCCCATAAAAGCCAATACTGCTAATTAGGAATAATAGACTAATGATAAATTTTAACATGCGCAGTATTTATAGTTTCAAGATTTATATCTGTAGTAATAAATTCTATTCTTTTAATCCAGTTATCGGTGTCTGGTGTTAGGGTTTCTGAAACTCCATTATAGGTAGCTATAAAACCACAAGCTCTAGATACATATTCATCAGATAGCCCATAATTAAAAGTTATTTCATCTAAATTACCGGTGTCTGTGGTATCTGTACTAGAAGTATCTGCAGAATTTAGTACAAAATTAAATGAAGTGCTATTTTCTGTAATTCTTAACGGAATATTTATAGAGTCTAAATCTGTCCTATCTGTAAAAGTATTTACAGTAATGTCTTTACCTACGCCAAATACCCTAAGTTTAGGAACTTTTTTTAAAGCGGTAGTATCATTAATATCATAAAATCTTATAACTAATAAGGGAGTGTCTCCATCTACACAAATGTCATCTTTCTCACATGCTAAAAACAAAATTAAGCCTATAAGTGCTATTCCTATGCCTTTTAATTTAACCATACTATTATATCTTTTCTAAAAGTACAACATTTTCTACATGATGCGTTTGTGGAAACATATCTACAGGCTGTACTTTAGTAACTTTGTAAAAATCTTTCATTAAGGCAAGGTCTCTTGCTTGTGTAGCGCTATTACAACTTACATATACAATTTTCTTAGGAGCAATATTTAAAATTTGGTCTACTACATCTTTATGCATACCTACTCTTGGAGGGTCTGTAATAATAGTATCTGGTTTTCCGTGTTCTGCAATAAATGTTTCATTAAACACATTTTTCATATCCCCTACATAAAACTCTGCGTTCGTTAAATTGTTATTCTTTGCATTTTCTTTTGCATCAATTATAGCTTCTGGTACAGATTCTATTCCTATAACTTTTTTTGCTTTTTTAGAGACAAATTGAGCTATGGTTCCTGTTCCTGTATATAGATCGTATACCAACTCTTCTCCGGTTAAACCGGCAAAGTCTCTAGTTATTTTATATAACTCATACGCTTGTTTAGAATTGGTTTGGTAAAAAGATTTGGCATTTATTTTAAAATGTAAGCCTTCCATCTCTTCTATAATATGATCACGACCAGAATAGCATATTATATTTTGGTCATAAATAGTATCATTTTGCTTTTGATTTATTACATATTGTAGCGAAGTAATTTCTGGAAATTTTTCTTTTAGAAATTCTAATAAGTTTTCTCTTTTTTCTTTATGGTCTTCAAAGAATTGTATTAAAACCATTATTTCTCCTGTGGATGTTGTTCTAACCATAAGTGTACGTAGCATACCTGTATGGTGTCTTGGATTAAAGAAAGACATTTCGGTTTTTTTTGCAAACTCTTTAGTAGCTGTTCTAATAGCATTAGAAGGGTCTGCTTGCAAATGACATTTTTTTACATCCAAAATTTTATCCCACATACCAGGAATGTGAAAACCAAGAGCATTTTTGTCTTCAATTTGAATCCCAGATTGTATTTGTTCTAATGTTAGCCATTTACTATCAGAGAAAGAAAACTCCATTTTATTGCGATAAAAATACTGTTCTTTAGAACCTAAGATTGGAGTAATTTCGGGTAAATCTAAATGGCCAATACGTAAAAGATTATTGTAGACTTCTTTTTCTTTATAAAAAAGTTGGTTTTCATAACTCATATTTTGCCATTTACATCCGCCGCAAATACCAAAATGTTCGCAAACAGGTTCAGAACGTTTGTCAGAAAGTTTATGAAAATTTATTGCAGTACCTTCAAAATATGCTTTTCTCTTTTTTGTTGTTTGTATATCTACAACATCTCCAGGAACAGCATTAGTAGTGAAAACTACTCTACCATCGGGAGCTTTGCCAATAGTTTTTCCTTTTGCACCAGCATCAATAATCTCAATATTTTCAAGAATTATTCTTTTATTCTTTTTTCGCATAGTGCAAAAATAAGAATAGCACTTCATTTAAAATAGTAACTTTAAGAAGGAATCTCATTAAATTAAGTTAAATAAAAGTGAACTTTTTTAGATTATAAAAGTCTTAGTTATAGAAAGACAGTTTAATGGCAGTAAATAAGGTATTTGATGGTTTGTTAGTGCTACAGTATAAAAGTGGCGATAAAAAAGCATTAGGCTTATTAGTAAAAAGATATCATGCCAAATTTTGTAAGCATGCATATTGGTATACTAAAGATATAGATGCATCTAAAGATATTGCACAAGATAGCTGGCGGGCTATTATAAATTCTGTTTATAAGCTTAAAGATGAAAATAGTTTTGGTAGTTGGTCTTTAACCATTGTTACAAGAAAATCTTTGGATTATCTAAAACAAAATCAATTAAAAATGAAGAGATAAAAAAAATGGGATGTATAGCTATACATCCCATTTTTATAAATATTAATTTTAGCTTATTTAGATTTATTGAATTTATCTAATATTTTTTCCATTTGCTTTCCTGCTGCTGGTCTACCTCCTAAACCAAAAGAAAGCGCTATAGTAATAGCAATTGTTCCTAAGGTAATACCAAATGCCATATTAATAATGTCATCACCAATTCCCATTGTTTTAAGTCCCATGGCTAAGAAAATTGCCAAAATAGACATTCTAACAATTGAGGCAACAAATAAATTGTTATTGCTTTTAGACATTGCTTTATAAGCTATAGATGCTATCCAGTTTCCAAGTATTAAAATTACTAATCCAAATAAAATACTTCCAGATAAACCTACAATAGTATCAAGAACCTCTGTTAGTTTAGTAAACTCTAACTTTTCTATTGCGGTTGTAAGCCCAAAAAGAATAATAAAGAAATAAGCAATATTTCCAATCATTTTAGGGAGATTGGTATTAGAAGAAACCTCTCCTAAATTCATTTTGCTTACTATACCATCTAGTTTAAGACTCTCTAATAAATCGGTTAGTAAACCAGCAACAAATTTACCGCCTACTACAAAAAGAATAAGAATTAGTACCGCTACTAATATTTTTGGAATTGCAGTAAAAAATTGTTCTAGCATATTTGTTGCAGGAACAGATATTGCATCCATATTTAAAATATTTAAAGCTGTAATTAATAGTGGAATAAATATAAATATGAAAACTATTTTTTTAAGAATGTTTACAATATCAATGTTTTCCGGTAATTTAAGTTTTGGCACAAAGCTTCTAATAGTATCACCAGAAAGCCCAACAAGTTCCGCAACAATAGTTGCAAGCATGTAGCCAATATAACCAACCAAGCCAGCACCAACAATATTAGGAATAAAGTCTGCAAAGCCATTAAGTAAGTTTTTAACTGGGTCTAAAACACTTCTCATGCCTAGCTTTTCTAATGCAAGCATAAAAACAAAAATCATAACGAATAAGTATACTAACTTACCAATAAGTTTAGAAATTGTAATTTTATTAGAGTTCAATTTTGAGTCAATATTAGTCTTTTTAACTAATTTGGTAGTGATTCTTTTAAGGAAACCGGCAACAAACCAGCCGATAATTAAAATAAGTAAAGCGCCAATTGTACTAGGTAAAAAATCTCCGGTAGATGAAGCAAGACTATTCAAGGTTTTTTCTAAAAATTCCATTTTGTATAATGTTTAAAAGGTTAGTGTATCTATCCTTATGACACTGTTTAGTTTAAATGGTCACTTTTAAGCAGTTTAAATTTTAAAAAATATTGTAATTTGCAAGCTCTTAGGGATGATTTCTTTCCCACGCTGAATTTTCGTCCCGATAGTTTTCGGGATCTTCGAAAGGATAAAGGTAGATAAGGAATGGTTATTTTATTAATTTAAACAAAATTAAAATGGCTGTTTTAGACCAATTAACATCGCAACAAGCGATAGATTTAGAAAACAAGTACGGAGCGCATAATTACCACCCTTTACCAGTAGTACTGCATAGAGGAGAGGGAGTATATGTATGGGACGTAGAAGGAAAAAAGTATTATGATTTTTTATCAGCTTATTCTGCTGTAAATCAAGGGCATTGTCATCCAAAAATTGTGGATGCAATGACAAAACAATCTCAAACTTTAACGCTAACTTCTAGAGCATTTTATAATGATATGCTTGGTAAGTTTGAAAAAAAAGTAACTAGTGTTTTTGGTTTTGATAAGTTTTTGCCAATGAATACTGGAGCAGAGGCTGTAGAAACCGCTTTGAAAGTGTGTAGAAAATGGGCTTATGAAGTAAAAGGTATCCCAGAGAATGAAGCGCAAATAATAGTTTGTGAAAATAATTTTCATGGAAGAACAACAACAATAATTTCTTTTTCAAATGATCCAGTTGCCAGAGCTAATTTTGGGCCATATACAAATGGATTTTTAAAAATTGAATATAATAATTTACAGGCTTTAGAAACTACTTTGGCTAGCACAAAAAATATTGCAGGATTTTTAGTAGAACCTATACAAGGGGAAGCAGGTGTGTATGTTCCATCAGAAAATTATTTAGCTAAGGCAACAGAGTTATGTGAAAAGCATAATGTATTGTTTATTGCAGATGAAGTACAAACGGGAGTTGCTAGAACAGGTAAAATGTTAGCAGTAGATCATGAGAATGTGAAGCCAGATATTTTAGTGCTAGGGAAAGCTTTATCTGGAGGTGCTTACCCTGTTTCTGGAATTTTAGCCAATGACCCAATTATGGGGGTTATACGTCCTGGAAATCACGGTAGTACTTATGGTGGTAACCCTGTTGCAGCAGCTGTAGGTATTGCAGCGTTAGAAGTTGTTGAAGAAGAAAAACTTGCCGAAAACGCAGAGACGCTTGGGCAGGTTTTTAGAGATAAATTAAACCAGTTTATACCAACATGTAATATTGTTACTGCTGTTCGTGGAAAAGGACTTTTAAATGCGATTCTTATTAATGATACAGAAGATAGTTCTACTGCTTGGGATATTTGTATGGCTATGAAAGAAAATGGTTTATTGGCAAAACCAACGCATGGTAATATCATACGTTTTGCACCTCCTTTGGTAATGAATAAAGAGCAATTATTAGATTGTATTTCTATTATTACAAAGACGTTAAAACAATTTGAAAAATAGTTTTAAAATATACTAAGTGAATAAAAAATCCCCGATTTACAAATCGGGGATTTTATTTGAATCATATTTTGTAATCTTCTTTAGCGATTACTCATGTATTCTTCAACTCTTTCTCGCATTAGTTCTTCATCTTGTAAAGCGTCTAAGCCTACAACGGTAATAATAAACCATGCAATGAAAGCCATAAAAAGAATATTTAAAACAAGCCCAATAATAGCTAATATTTTTCCTGTTTTTACGGACCCAATATCTGAATAATTTTCTGGGTTGGCATTATATACTTTAGTAGCCTTACTAGCTAAAACTAAAGCTACAATTGCTAATAAAAGTCCTAACACGCCGTAGCACCAGCATAATAAAATTGATGCTATACTTAATCCAATTATTGCTCCTGTGTTTGGTAGTTTCTGTTCCATAATATTATTTGAGTTAGATGAATTTTAAAATATAGTTAGTTACAATGATTACTACAGTGGTTAAAGTCAAAGTTAGTATAATTTTATTAGCGTATTTAATCTTAATGAAGTTTTGAAAAATTAAAAAACTTAATAATAGTAAAATAGTATATATGGGAGGATAGGTAGTAAAAGCCGTAGCAAAATCACCATTTAATATAGAGATAAAAGATCGCTGTAGTCCACAACCGGGGCAATCTATACCTATAATTTTTTTGGTTATACATGGTAACATAAACTCTTCAAGAGTCACTAAAAATAGGGTAATTGCTAATTTCATGGCTTTTTTAAAGAAAGATGCTGAAAATTACTATTATTTTTGGGTATTTAAAATAAAACAATGCGTGTTTTTAATATTGGAGATAAAGTAGAAACTATAGATGATATTATTTCTGGAACCATTCTTAAAATAGAAGGTTCTAAAATTACTATAGAAGATACAGACGGCTTTGTACTATCCTACTTAGAGAAAGAGTTAATGAAAGTTGGAGGAGATATTAGGGTAACCAATTATGAGGTTGCTGAAATAAAGTCGGAAAAAGAAACCCCTAAGAAACGTAAAAATGTGGTTCTAAAAGCAAAAGAACGTAACGCTCCTAAAATGGAGGTAGATTTGCACGTGCATAAGTTGGTTAAAAACTTTGGTAATATGAGTAGTTATGAAAAACTAAATTTACAACTTGAAACAGCAAAACGACAATTGGAGTTTGCTATGCGAAAAAGAATACAAAAGGTAGTATTTATCCATGGAGTAGGAGAGGGAGTGTTAAAAGAAGAGTTGGGTTATCTTTTTAGGCGCTATGAGAATTTAAAATATTATGATGCCGATTATCAAAAATATGGAATGGGAGCTACAGAAGTATATATTTATCAGAACCCTTAATTAGCTTTTGTTGTTACTACTTTCCCAAAATCATTAATACTCAAATTTGTAATACGATTATTTTCTGATGTTTCAAAAGTGATATTCTCTAATGTAATAGTATGATTGTACGTAGTACTATCTTCCTCACTTGTTGTAATGAGTACATTTCCACTCTTTGCAATAATTTCTTCAACAACTGTTGGGGATGTTAAAGGTACAGAGGAACAAAAATAATCTTTAGCAACATTGTCAGAAAATGTTCTGTAGGTAAGTTTATATGGACCACTTTCTGTAATTGCATTTACAACTGCGTCTGTAATGACTTCATTTTTTAAAGCATTTGCTGGGAGCTCTAAAATTAAAGCTTCAACGGTATTTATCTTAAATAATAAACTAGCATTAGATACCTCTACAGTATTACAGGTGCTTATGGTAGTTATACTATCAAAATCTATGGTTTCAATTTGCAAATCACCATCATCACAAGAAAAAAAGAAGGCGACGGTAATAGAAAGTAACAAGTTTCTCATATTTCAAATTTAATTTAAAAAAGTAAAACTATGGCATAAGCTGTAACATATTTAAGTCTAAATTAACTATTGAAAAAATTAGTTAACTATATTAACTAATTTTGGTTTTAAATGCCTACTTTTGTCTTATCACTTGTTAAAATAAGTGATTTAATGTTATAATTTTTTATGGAAAAGGTATATTTAGACAATGCGGCAACAACACAAGTAAGGCAAAGTGTTATTGAGAAAATGCAAGGTGCTTTATTAAATTTTTATGGCAATCCTTCTTCTACGCATAGTTTTGGGCGTTCTGCAAAAACAGCAGTAGAGAGTGCTAGAAAAATTATTGCTAAATCTTTAAATGCCCAGGCTTCAGAAATAATATTTACATCTGGAGGCACAGAGGCAGATAATATGGTTTTGCGTTGTGCTGTTAGAGATATGGGGGTAGAAACAATTATAACTTCAAGAATTGAGCATCATGCTGTGTTACATACTGTAGAGGATTTAGAAAAAGAGAATAACATTATTGTAAAGTATGTAGATTTAGATGAAAATGGGAGTCCAGAATTATCGCATTTAGAGTATCTTTTAAAAGAAGATGCTTCTAAAAAACTCGTTAGTCTAATGCATATTAATAATGAGATAGGAAATAAAATTGATATTGATGCATTTTGTGCTATATGTAAAGAAAATGATGCACTTATACATTCAGATACTGTGCAATCTGTAGGGCATTATTCTTGGGATGTTCAAAAAACTCAAATAGATTTCTTAACTGCTGCGGCACATAAATTTCATGGTCCAAAAGGAATTGGTTTTGTGTTTATTAGAAAAAACTCTGGCTTAAAGCCTTTTATTTCTGGAGGTTCACAAGAAAGAGGTTTTAGAGCAGGGACAGAGGCTTTTCATAATATTGTAGGGTTAGAAGAAGCTTTTGTAAAAGCTTATGAAAATTTGGAAGAAGAGACTCTTTATGTAAAAGGGCTAAAAAAATATTTTATAGATACTATTTCTAATGCTATACCTGATGTAAAATTTAATGGCCTTTCTGGAGATTTAGAAAAGAGTACTTATACCTTAGTAAATGTTTGTTTGCCTGTACCTCAAGATAAAGCATTAATGCTGTTATTTCATTTAGATATAAAAGGTATTGCTTGTTCTAAGGGTAGTGCTTGCCAATCTGGTAGTGATATGGGGTCCCATGTGTTAACTCAGGTTTTGTCTAAAGAAGATTTAGCTAAACCTTCAATACGATTTTCGTTTTCAAAATATAATACTAAAGAGGAAATAGATTATACAATTAGTGTTTTAAAAGAGTTTATAGAAAAATAAAAATAATTACTTTTTATTTTTCTTTCTCTCTTTGTCATAAGGGAATTTTCTAATTGCTAGTTTCATCATACGATCAATAAGGTCGTTGGTATTTTTACCTGTTTTTTTAGTGATTCTTTTTTCGTATTTCCATAGGAGTTTACCTGTGGCGCCATCACTTATTTTCATTCCAATTCTGCCGTAATTAGAATTTCCCAAAAAGTAATCTGCAATATTAAATTCTGAAGGTATTCCTTTAGATAATAAAATGGTAAGATCTAGGTTTCCGCTAATTACACCATCTACATTAAGTATAGAGCTTAGCTCTTTTACCGTGTAAATATCTATGTTTTTATAATCAATATTATTTTTAGCTAAGATTGCTTTTGTGTTTTTTGTATTTTGAAATTCTACGGAAAACTTCTTCTTTTTTTTGCGTTTAGAAAAATAGGTTTCTAATGCGTTTTGCACAGCATACCCCTCTTTTTCTTCCAAACTTTTTAGATCTTGTTTATTTAGTTTTTCCTTTAAATCTAAATTAGTTAAGAAAGGTAATATAGCAAGTGTTTTATGAGTTTTGCTTAAGGAGTTAAATTTAGAACTCTCATAAATGTTTTTCTGTGCATTTAAAGAGAAGGTTATGAATACTATGGCGGTAAAAATTAATCTAGACATTTTTTAGTTTATAAGCGCATACTTAATTTTAAATTAAGAACACGACTGGTCATGAAATTTGGAATTGCATATTGTTGTTTGCTGTCAACATCTCTTACCCATGTATTGGTTATGGAGTTTTGATTGTTGAAAAGATTAAAAATTTCAATCCCTACACTAAGATCTTTAAAACCATGCAACCAATGATTTTTTGGATACTTCTTGTCAGCGTCGACAAAAATATGAGAAATTCCTAAATCTGCCCTTTTATAATCTCTTAATCTTTTCTGAAAAATATATGGATCTGCATAACTAGGAGAACCGCCTGGTACTCCAGTATTGTAAACTAAGTTTAAATACATTTTTAATTGTGGCATATTGGGTACGTAATCTTGAAAAAGTATTCCAAGCTTTAAACGCTGGTCTGTAGGTCTAAAAATATAGCCTCTATTGTTAGTGTTTTCTTCAGTTTTTAAATATCCAAGAGATACCCAAGATTCTGTTCCAGGTACAAATGCACCATTTAATCTAACTTCTGCACCATAAGCATAGGCTTTTGCATTATTTAATGCAGCGTATCTAATGCGAACATCTTCTAAAGTATAGGGATTTACATTCGTTATTTTTTTATAATATACTTCACTTATTAGTGAAAATGGCCTTTCCCATAAAAGAAAACTGTATTCATTGCCAGCTACAAAATGTATTGCTTTTTGAGCTTTAACATTGGAATTTATTATGCCATTTTGATTTCTGAGTTCTCTATAAAAAGGAGGTTGCTGATATACTCCTGTTGCTAGCCTAAAAAGCATGTCTTTTTCCCAGTTTGGCTTCCATGCAAATTGAAATCTAGGGCTAAGTATGGCATGCGATTTTTTCTCAATACCTGTGCCGCTAACGGTCCAATATTGACTTCTAATTCCTAAGTTATAATATAGGTTATGTTGGTTCCAATTTTTTGTGTTACTGTATTGAAGATAACCAGAAAACCTATTTGTTTTAACAAAATTAGTAGCATTTATCCCCGTAAACGGTACTAGGGGAGCTGTAAAAGGGATATTAGGTTGGTCATTTATAAATTGCGATTGTGGAGGACGTATAGAAAACCCAACAGAATCTATAAATTCAGATTCTCTTATTTGGTCTCTTATGTCTTCATGGGTATATTTTATACCCATTTCTAAAACACTATTATTTTTACGATGTATCCCTTTTATTTCAAAATTAAATAGTACTGCATCTAAATCATTTCTTGCTCTATTGTATTGTGAGCCAATTCCTTTAGAAATATTAGTATCGTTTAAATCAGTGCCAGATGCTCCTAATCTATACGCGGCAATAACATCAGAATATTCTTCTTCCGTGGTATGGTAAATAGATGAAATAGCTTTGAAAGTAAGATTTTCATTAACATAATAGTTGCCTTTTAAGGCGCCTAATGCAGTAGTATATCTATTTTTTTCTTGTCCTTGATAGTGTACTAGTAAAGTTTGCGGATTGTTAATAGTTCCAAAATTGGTTTCTCTATTTAGAGGTTCATTTTTGTAATCGTTAATAGATATATTTCCTAGAAAGTTTAGTCTAAATTTTTCTGAAAATTGATACGTAAAATAACTTTGTATATCTGCAAAGGTCGGATTAAAGTTTGCATTGGTGTTGGTACTATTTACTAATATGTTATTATTTCTATATCTAACTCCTGTAATACTAGTGAATTTTTTGTTTTTGGAAGCAGTTTCTAGGGTGGCGCTAGCTCCTAACAAGCTAAGGTCTATTTGCGTTTGTAATTTTACTGGCGTTTTGTAGGTTATATTTAAGGAAGAAGAAAGTTTGTCGCCATATTTTGCCTGAAAACCTCCAGCTGAAAATTTAACACTTTGTACCATGTTAGTATTTATACTACTTAAGCCCTCTTGTTGAGCAGAACGTATAAGGAATGGTTTATACACTTCAATCTCATTAATATAAATAAGGTTTTCATCGTAATTTCCGCCTCTAACAGCATACTGGGTACTAAGTTCATTATTAGAGTTTACTCCTGGTAATAACGTTAAAATATTCTCTACACCAGCATTTGCTCCAGGAATTTTACTTATTTGTTTGGTAGATAAATTTATAATACCATCCACTTTCTTTTCTCCATATGCTGTTACAGTAACTTCATCTACTTGTATGGTGTTTGTTTTTAAAACAGGATTAAATTCATAGGTTTCATTAGTGGTCAAGATTAATGAAGTTATAACTACATTTTTATGACCTATATGGGAGAAGGTAATGTCTGTTTTTTGGTCGGCTGTTATTTGGAGTATATAATAACCATTAGTATCTGTGTAAGTGCCGTAATTTTTTGTGTTTATATTAGCGTTGGCAATAGGTTGGTTTTGTTCGTCTAAGATAACTCCTGTAATAGTAGCTGTTTGCGTGTACCCAATAAAAGAGGTACACAAGAAAATTAATAGGAGTATAGACTTAAAGTTTTTCAAACAAAATTATTTTCTGTAAAAAGTAGTGGTATATTCTTTAGTATTACCAACATTATCTGTAACTAAAACTTTAAGATTGCACTTTTGTTCTTTTAGTACTTTGTCTTCAAAGTTATAGGTTATGGTGTTTTTTTTACTCTCATATTCCATTAAAACCCATTCTCCATTTATGGTAGCAGAGTAGGTGTTTATGCCACTAAAATCATCAGTTATTTTAAGACTCAAATATTTGTAATTGTTTAACCATTGTTTGGCTTTAAAATTTTTAGGAGAAATCTTTGGAGCAACAGTATCTTTTGCAATAGTGTATGTGCCTAAATATTTAGTTTTTGTTGTAAAGGTATTACCTCTTTTGTATGTGGTTACATGGCTAGGTTTTAGTTTACTATCTAAGCGGGCAATGAATAATTTTTTTTGTTCTTCTTTAGAATATTTAGAAGCATCAAAAGTAATGGTGAAATTTCTATGTGCAGGAACACTACTATTATGAAATGTTATTGTATCATTTGTGTGTTCTAAATTCATATAAAAATCCTCATAGAAAGTATTAGAAGGAAAATAAATTTTGGCAGGGCCTGCGCTAAAATTATTTGGCTTTTTAGCAACAACATAGTAGTCCGTTTTTAGCGCCTTTTTTACTTTTTGTAACTCCTCTTTTTTTCCTTCAACAGGTATTATTAATTTAGTTGTATTCCCTTCTACATCTTTTAATCTAATTTCTACGGTATAAGACAGTCCTTCTACTACAGAGATTTTACCGTTATTTTTAATTTTGTTATAAATACTAAGTCTGTTACTAGGTGTTTTAAAACATTTTTGAATGCGTTGTCTGTATTTGCTATAAAACTCATAATCAATTAGGGTGTTTATATATCTAGATTCCGAAAATGAAAATTTTTCAAAATCAAATTCTGTATATACCTTCCCGTTTACTATTTGTTCTAGAGAAAAAATGCCGTTTTTATTAGCAGCCATATCTTGTCGGTCAAAACCAACAAAACCAAAACCTATGGTACCTATAGCTGTTACTTTGTCTGCTAAAAAAGAACCGTCTTTTTGTTTCTTAAAATTCAATTGTATTCTTTCGTTGCTTTTGTTAACTATAGCATTTGTACTTAGAGGATATCCAAATAATTTTAATAGCGTAGGGTTTGTAGCATCATCAACCTTATATCCGTAAAGTAATGGGTTGGTTGGTTTTTCTGTAGCACTGCTACGTATTTCAAAATGTAAATGCGGTCCTCCAGAACTACCTGTATTACCGCTATAAGCAATAAGTTCTCCCTTTTCAATCTTTAAATCCCCATAGTCAGGAAAAACTTCTACTTCATAAGACTTTTTTTGGTATTGTAATTTCTTAATATAGCTTTCAATTTTTGGAGAAAATTTTTGAAGATGTCCATATACCGAGGTATATCCATTAGGATGCGCAATGTAAATTACTTTTCCATATCCCCAGAGCGAAACTTTTATTCTAGTAATTGTACCATCTCCTATGCCATAAATAGGAAGTCCTTCTCTTTGTTTTGTTTTTATATCTATTCCAGAATGAAAGTGGTTGGACCGTAACTCTCCAAATGTACCTGCTAAAATTAAAGGAATGTCCATTGGGGATCTAAAAGTATCTTGTGGGTATGCGGTCTGAGCGTTTGTTTGGAAAGTAAAAAATAAAATAAAAGTAAAAAATAAAAAAGCACGTTTCATAAATATAGATAAGTTACTACGAAAGTAATTAATAGGAATTAAACCTTAAACAAACTCTTGGTGTTTTAATTAAAATTCCTGTTTAATAAGCAACGTTTTTAAATGATTTAAAGTATTCTATAAATAATAATTAAAAAAATATTGCTAAGTCTTAAGATGTATGTTAACTTTGTGTAAAACGCATTGATTTTTGTGTATGAGTGAATTGGTTAAAATTGTTGATTCCTTAGAAAACAAAATTAGCAAGTTATTGCATAAATTAGAAGTGCAACAGCGGGCTAATGAAAAGTTAGAAAAAGAATTAGTGACTATTAAAATGGATCATGATGTTACTCGTAAGAGTATTACAGAGTGGAAGGACAAATACAATTCCCTTAAATTGGCAAATTCAATGCTGGGCAGTGATACAAATAAAACCGAAGCTAAGCTTAAAATAAATACATTAATTAGAGAGTTGGACTATTGTATAGCACAACTAGCAGAATAATGTTTTAATAATACATATGTCAGAAAAGCTCAAAATAAAGCTTTCTATTGCAGATAGGGTATATCCTTTAACCATAGACCCTAGTCAAGAGGAAGGACTGCGTAAAGCCGCTAAAAATATAGAGCAGCTTGCAAAGAAATTTGAGCAAAACTATGCAGTAAGAGACAAGCAAGATGTACTGGCAATGTGTGCCTTGCAATTTGCTTCGAAAATAGAGCAAAAAGGCATTGAAAAAGCAGAAGGAACTGATGAAGCTACTGAACGTTTAAAAGCGTTAGATTTATTAGTGAGTTCTAAACTTGGAATAAAATAAGTTCTTATAAATAAACTAAAGTTACTGCCCACATTGGTAATATCTTTTGACAAACTCAACATTAAATTGTTTAAAAAGGGTGAGTTTAAATGGTAAAAGCAAGCCTTACTTGTATAAGGATCCTTGATCTATTTGTTAGCCCTAAACCTGTATTTTGGAGTTTGTACAAAACTTCGCTAATGTGGGCTTTTTTATATTAAATATTTAACACTATGGATAACAGTATATTGATTATAGCAGGAATAGTAGGTCTTGCAATAGGTTTTGTAATAGCAAAATTTATGGAAAAGGGTAAGGCTTCTAAAACCATTGCCTCGGCAAAGAAAGATGCGCAAAGCATATTAAAGGAAGCTAAAATTGAAGGAGAGAATATTAAAAAAGATAAAATTTTTCAGGCTAAAGAAAAGTTTTTAGAGCTAAAAGCGGAGCATGAAAAAGTTATAATTAATAAGGATAAGAAAATTGGTGAAGCAGAAAAGCGAACAAGGGATAAAGAATCTCAAGTAAGTGGAGAGCTCGCTAAGAATAAAAAAATAAACAGTCAGTTAGAAAGTAAACTAAAAGACGTTGAACATAAATCAGATTTTTTAGAAAAGAAGCAATCTGAATTAGAAAAATTGCATAAAAATCAAGTGCAGCAATTAGAGGTTATTTCTGGCTTATCTGCAGAGGAAGCAAAAAGCCAACTATTAGCGTCATTAAAAGAAACTGCAAAGTCAGACGCTATGTCTTACATACAATCTACAATCGAAGAAGCTAAATTAACAGCACAGCAAGAAGCTAAAAAGATTGTAATAAATAGTATACAACGTATAGGGACAGAAGAAGCTGTAGAGAATTGCGTGTCTGTTTTTAATTTAGAATCGGATGATGTAAAAGGACGTATAATAGGTAGAGAAGGTAGAAACATTAGAGCTATAGAAGCTGCTACAGGTGTAGAAATTATTGTGGATGATACCCCAGAGGCTATTATACTTTCTTGTTTTGATTCTGTTCGTAGAGAGGTAGCTCGTTTATCGTTACACAAATTAGTTACCGATGGTAGAATACACCCAGCACGTATAGAAGAAGTAGTTAGGAAAACCGAAAAGCAAATAGAACAAGAAATTGTAGAAATAGGAAAGCGTACGGTTATAGATTTAGGAATTCATGGATTGCATCCAGAATTAATAAAAGCGGTTGGTAGAATGAAGTACCGTTCTTCTTACGGACAAAACTTATTACAGCACTCTAGAGAAGTAGCAAAACTTTGTGGTGTTATGGCAGCAGAATTAGGGTTGAATCCTAAGCTAGCTAAAAGAGCTGGTTTGTTACATGATATTGGTAAGGTGCCAAATACAGAGGCAGAAGTAGAAACACCACATGCTATTTTGGGTATGCAATGGGCAGAAAAATTTGGTGAAAAACCAGACGTTTGTAATGCTATTGGAGCGCACCATGACGAGATAGAAATGAAAACGTTAATTTCTCCAATAGTACAAGTTTGTGATGCTATTAGTGGCGCAAGACCAGGGGCAAGAAGACAAGTATTAGATTCTTATATACAACGTTTAAAAGATTTAGAAGAAATAGCATTTGGATTCAATGGCGTACAAAAAGCATACGCAATACAAGCGGGTAGAGAGTTACGTGTAATTGTAGAAAGCGAAAAGGTGAATGATGATAAAGCTGCTGAATTGTCTTTTGAAATTTCACAAAAAATACAAACGGATATGACCTATCCTGGACAAGTAAAAGTTACAGTTATTAGAGAAACAAGAGCTGTTAATGTGGCTAAGTAAGCATTTTCGCTAAAAAACAGATAATTTTAAAAGCTATTGCAAAACATGTAAATATGTTTTGTAATAGCTTTTTTTTATGACTGATATTTATCATGTGTGGTAGAATTTGTTGTGTATAACTTTAAGGGAAGAAACAAAAATTAATCCTATGAAAAAGAGCACACCAATTTCTGAAATAATGACAAAAGAGGTCATTACTCTAAATACTGTAGATTCTTTAGATAAAGCAGAACATTTATTTAAAAAGCATCATATACGACATATACCTATTGTTAATGGGGAAGAAGTAAAAGGTATATTAAGTTATACCGATCTATTACGTATTAGTTTTGCCGATTCTGTAGATGAAGATGATGACTCTGTAGAAACTGTGGTTTATAATATGTTTACTTTGGAACAGGTAATGGCTAAAAATTTAGTAAGTGTAACTTCTAAGACTACTATTAGAGAAGTAGCACAGTTATTATCTAAAAAAGAATTTCATGCCATTCCAGTAATAGACGATAAAAAATTAGTGGGTATTATTAGTACTACAGATTTATTGAATTATATGTTGGAGCAGTTTTAGGGTTTACAAACTTTAGGTAGGTTTAGTTAATTTGCTCCCATCTAGTACCCGAACTTTGTATCTGTGTTACAGTACCTGGTGGAAATTCATATCTTTCTACAGATCCTGTATCATAATAGCTTGCATTATATCCAGCATTATTTCTTATTCTAACCCTAGTTGTTTCACTAGGGTTGTTTTTATTTAGTTCAGATGTTTTTATTATATATATTCTTCCTACACAGGTTTCAGGATTGGGTAGTGTTACCCATGTAGACCAGTCGATAATAGTTGTATGATGTTCTTCAGTTAAAGTTGTTGGGTAACCTATTGGTGTAGAAATAGAACCTTGTAAGTTTAATGTTGTTAATTCATTTGTTCCAGAAGGAGGAGAATTATCACCAACCCTAAGTTGTTTGTTATCTTCATCCCAAAATAAATTGGCATTATCTACTGTAGGTTCGGTATAATCATCTGCAAAAAAGATAGATCCAGGTGTTCCAGTTAGTGCCCCTGCACTAACAGCATTTAGCTGTTGCATTGTTGCAAAATCTTCATCCTCTGTTCCATTTTCACCTTTTACTCGCCCTAAAAACTCTGCAATTTGTGCACTGGTGTCTCCAGTGTTTACTGTAAATTTTTCGGTTAATGTTTTTTCACCTGCTACATTTTGAGCAGTTGTTAGATTTACATAATTTGCTAATTCTGTAGTTAAGTCTGTATTATCTACAATATCTCCTGTAATGTCTGCCCAAGTGGTAGTTGCACTCCCCGTTGTAGATAAAGTATCTAATTGAAATTTAGTTATAAAATCTTCAGGATCTACGGCATTTTCACCTTTTACTCTTCCTAAAAATTCTGCAATTTGTGCACTGGTGTCTCCAGTGTTTACCGTAAATTTTTCCGTTAATGTTTTTTCACCTGCTATATTTTGCGCAGTTGTTAGGTCTACATAATTTTGTAATTCGGTAACTAAATCTGCTTGGTCGGTTATGGTACCTGTAATATTTCCCCATGAAATGGCGCCAGTACTTCCTCCTTCGCACAAATTATTCCAGTTACTTCCATCAAAATAGAAAATGCAAGATGCATCTGTATTGTATACCATGGCTCCTTGTAAAGGAGTTAAGGCAAGTATTTGTGCTTCAGACATTCTGCTAATAACTAATACTTTAGAGTCGCTTTCTAATTCTAGTAAAGAGTTTGTGTCTAGTATTTCCGGATTATCTCCAATTTTAATTTGACCAATTACTAAATTGGTATAAATAAATAGAAGTATAAGAAGTAAATTTTTCATAGCATTTTTCTAATACCTATTTAACTTAATAGGTTTTTACATCAATTTGTAAATTTATTAAATAAATACGATACCTCTTTTTATATTAGTTATTTGGTAAATAAAATCGATATAACAAAGTAGTAGTAAATAGGGTAGGAGATATTATTTATCTTTTGTTTCGTAAAACTTACGGGTAATACGGTCTATCTTACGTTTCCAAGTATTTTGTATTGCTTCGTTAAAAGCGTTTTCACTAGCTTTTTTTCTAAAATCCTCGTCTTTATACATTTGTTCTATGGCAAGTGCAATATCTTTTGCTGTGCCATTGGTAGTAGTAGGGTCTATTTTTATACCACAATTGCTCGGAACAATGGTACGCATACCACTAATATTTAGGGTAATTACAGGTAGGCCAAACCCCATTGCCTCGGTAGCTTGTAAACCCGCCGTATCTCGTAGAGGACAAAAAAGGAGTATATCGGCATTTTTGTACTCTTGATGCATTTGGTCATAAGCAACCCAACCCAAATGTTCTATTTTGGTTTTGTCTAATTGGTATTTTGTTATCCAGCAGTCTATTTTATTGGCTTGCTCCCCATCCCCTACAATTATTAGTCTATAAGGTATACTGTCCGGTAAATACGATAAAGATTTTAGAGAAAGTTCTAAACCTCTACGCGCTAATAACCTACCAACCCATAAAATTCTAAATTCTTTTTTAGCTAGTTTAGGCGTAAATGTATTTTTTTCAAAACGTACGGGTAAAGCAGAATCGCTTACATAAAAATCACTACCTTCTTTGTAAAATTTAGAAGTTTTTAATAGCGCTGTAGTTTCTTGGTTTGCGGTTAAAATTATAGTTGCTTTTTTTAAGGTAGCCTTTAAAGAGTGGTTATAACGCATATGAAATTTAGATACATATTTACGAATAATTTCGATACGCCAAGAAGTTCCAAAATAGGGTTTAAAAATAGGTAATGCCATTTGTCCGCCACCGACTGGTCCAAAAATAATTTTACAATTTTCTAATTTATATAACGGACTACCTTGTTGAAAACTGCCATAACTAACATGGTGTGCAATAGCAAAACATTCTTTTTTATGTAGTTTTTGTATACTATTGGCGGCCTTTTTTTTCCAAAGGTAATAGTGTAAGTAAATAGTTTTAGAAGAATTGTTTAACAGGTATTTATCTAGATTATAGGATAAGCCTATTGGAACAAAAGTAAGGTTGTGTAATTGTAACCGTTTTTTTTCTTTTTCGCAATCTTCCTGATCTTCTACGTTTATAACACAAAATACCTTATACCCTTTTTGGGCAAGCCCTGTTGCCCAAGACCATCCTACATTCCACTCGGATCCTCTAAATGGGGAACAAGCATAGGCACTTAATAAAACTTTCTTCATGTACTACTCTATAAATATTATGATGGGCATGATTACTAAAGTTTATTGCTAACAATAATTGGGTATTAATTATTGTATTTTGTACAAGTAAAGTTATTTATTTTAAATTTAAAATAAACCTAAAAAACTTACAGTACTGTTAGTAAATATATTGGGAGCTGTTTTTTATTTCAATAAATTATCTAAAATAAATGAAGTGCTTTTAGCGTTATACAGAGCCTTTTGGGGTATTAAACCGATATGTTTTTATTAATTACCTAAAAGCATTAATTTTCTAACGTATTTTAATAATAGAGATTACACCACTCAACATATCCAATGCAAAAAAACACAAAGCATGTAAAATATTGTCTTCTTGGTTATGGCTATGCTTCTTTAGTTGCTTACCATAAATTAGCATTAACACATAAAAAAGAGGATATTCTGATTCTTAAAAACAAGACTTCGTCCTCTATTTTTACCATAGAACATAATGGTGAAGACTTTAGCCCCTTACCTATTTACCCTGTAGAAGAATCTACATTGTATAGTTCTAGTTTGTTTAAAAGTATCCCAAAGCAAGACCCAATTAAAGTAAGCTTTTCTCCTTTAGAAAATTTTAATTTGAACAACATAAAAGCGAGTAAAGATTCTTTAGCATCTTTTATGATTAATAAACAAGGTATAGATCGTAATTTATGTTTAGGGCTTAAGCAATGGGGTAAAAGTATGCTACAACAACCTCTAAGTCAGGTGCAATATAAAATTGCTAAGCATTATATGTCTTCTTCTGGTAATACTAGATTAGGCTATGTTAACGGAAAATCACTTTATAAATATGCTGTGGATCAATTAAACCCAAATGAATGGTTGTATAATAGTATAGAGCATATTGATGTGGAAAAAAAGGAGGTACATTTAAATAATAGTATTATTAGGTATGATACTTTACTATCTACGATACCGTTGCATAATTTATTACATTATTGTGGTTTAGAGCAGGATCATAATACTGCTTGTGCTAGTGCCTTATTTTATTTTTTTACTTACGATTCTGGTTTTAAAGAAAACCAAATGATTTACGATTGTGACTATACCTCTGCTACTACCCGAATATTTTCGGTAAAAGATAATTTTTTATTAGCACAACTTGGTGGTCAAAGCCGTGGTAAAGTTACTCCAGAAACAGTTAAAAAACGTGTAGAACAATTAGTACCTAATATTATAGACTTACATTTTGCAAAAGAATTATTTGTAGAAATGGCATACCCTTTAGAAACCGTTAGTGGTGTGAAAACACAACAAAGTATTGAAATTGTAAAGCAAAATGCTATTATGCCTTTTGGTAGGTTTGGTAATTGGGAATATTCCGATTTGCATGAGCTAGATTGGAAAAGTATAGATAACTCCTCTAGTACTTTAACTAAGGCACAACTTCCTTAACAAATTCGTCTTGTTTAATATTAAACATAATTTATATGCTATTTATCGAATAATAAGAGATGCTTAAAGTAGAATTTTTAATAATACAGTATCTTGCAATTCTAAATTTGTAAAAGTTTTGTTCCCTAATAATTAAAGAAATTAAAAAAACTCTCTATTTTTTAGGAAGAAATTATAATGACAGCTTTGTTTTTAGGAAGAATTGTTTTTGAATTTTAAAAAATAAAAAGAAGAGATGAAAATATTAGTTACGGGTGCAGCAGGTTTTATTGGCTTTCATTTAGTAATGGAATTAATTAAAGGTGGTGTAGAGTTAATTGGTTTAGATAGTATTAATGACTATTACGATGTTAATTTAAAATATGCACGATTAGCAGAAACGGGAATACAACAAACTAATATCCCAGAAGATGGGACATTAGTTTTTAGTGAAATATATGGCAATTATCGTTTTATTAAAACAGATATTACTAATTTACCAAAATTAGAAGAACTTTTTAAGCAGGAAAACTTTACGCATGTTGTTAATTTAGCAGCGCAGGCAGGGGTTCGTTATTCTTTAGAAAACCCCCATGCTTATGTACAATCTAATGTAGTTGGTTTTGTAAATTTATTGGAATGTTGTAGAAATTATAAGATAGCACATTTTTTATATGCTTCTAGCTCTTCGGTATATGGTGCTAATGCAAAAATTCCTTTTTCTGAAGAAGATAGGGTAGATCATCCAGTTTCTTTATATGCTGCAACCAAAAAGAGTAACGAGCTAATGGCGCATACGTATAGCCATTTGTATAATTTACCTACTACGGGCTTACGTTTTTTTACGGTATATGGCCCATGGGGGCGCCCAGATATGGCTCCTATGCTTTTTGCTACAGCAATTAATAAAGAGGAGGCTATTAAAGTATTTAATAATGGCAATATGGAACGTGATTTCACTTATATTGATGATATTGTAGAGGGGGTTGCAAGATGTATTACAGCACTGCCAAACAAAAAACTAGCTGTAGTTTATAATATTGGTAATTCTAAACCTGTAAAACTTATGGATTTTATTAGTTGTTTAGAAAATGAATTAGGTAAAAAAGCAGAAAAGAATTTTATGCCTATGCAAGATGGGGATGTAAAAAGAACTTGGGCAGATACTACTGCATTAGAAAAAAATGTGGGATATAAACCTAAGATAAATTTAGATAAAGGAGTAGCTAATTTTGTAAATTGGTTTAAAGAATATAATAGAGATATTTAATTTTTTATGATTGTTTTTTTTAATAATGAAGCTCATTAAAATAGTATTCTAGGAAGTAGTATGAAATTGAATTGTAAGTATTTTGAGTAGAGAAAAAAATAAAAAAATCGCAAAAAATACTGGCTTACTATACATACGTATGTTGGTAATAATGGGTGTAAGCCTATTTACTGCTCGGATAGTACTAGAAGAGTTGGGAGAAACTAATTATGGAATATATAATGTCATAGGAGGTGTTGTGGTATTATTTACTTTTATTAATTATGCGATGGGGAGTGCTACTAATAGGTTTATGTCTTTCTATCTAGTTGATGAAAAAAAATCAAAATTAAATATTGTCTTTAGTACAAGTGTTTTAATTCATATTTTTATTGCAATATTAATCTTCATTTTTGCAGAAATTATAGGGCTTTGGTTTTTAAACAATAAGATGACAATCCCAAGTGATAGAATTGTAGCTGCAAATTGGGTTTTTCATTTATCCGTTGCTTCAACCATGATAATGGTTTTAAGCGTACCTTATAATGCTCTAATTATTGCTCATGAAAAAATGAATATTTACGCTTATGTATCAATAATAGAAACTGCCTTAAAGCTTTTTTTGGTTCTTCTGTTAGTTAAGTTTTCAGGGGATAAATTAATTACATATGCATCTTTTATGTTATTAGTAAACCTAGTTACTAGAGTAGTTTATCAGATTTATTGTAGAAAAAATTTTACAAATGTAAAATTTAGTTTTAAAGTAGAGAAAGAACTTGTAAAAGAAATGTCTTCTTATGCATTTTGGAGTTTAAGCGGCAGTATAACTAATTTATTAACTGTAGAAGGGATTAATATCCTGTTAAATATTTTCTTTAATCCTGCTGTTAATGCCGCGAGGGGAATAGCCGTTCAAATTCAAATGGCACTTCAAAAATTTACATCTGGCTTTCAGCAAGCTCTAAATCCGCAATTACATAAGTCTTATGCTTCTGGAAACCTTAAGTATATGCATGAGTTACTTCTTTCTGCTTGCAAATATTCATTTTATCTTCTATTATTTTTATCCCTTCCTGTACTTCTTAAAACCGAGTATATTCTTTCTATTTGGCTAAAAGAAGTCCCAGACCATACTATACAATTTGTACAGTTGATGATATTTATAGGAATATTGACCGCTGTGGGAAATCCAATATCCGCGGCTGCAGGATCACAAGGTAAAATACGTAACTTTCAATTAATTGTGGGAGGCATTAATATTACCATAGTACCAATTGCTTATTTTATTCTTAAAATGTATTCAGTGCCAGAATATGTTTTTATTGTACAAATCATAATTTCGATTATAGCTGAAATAGCAAGGTTACTTGTAATTAAAAATATGATTAACCTTTCTTTGTTAAGTTATTTCAATGAAGTTGTAATTACTAGTTTAAAGGTAGTAGCTATTTCTATTATAATACCAATTATACTTGCTTTAAATCTAACAGAAGATTTTCTTTCTTTTGTAATTGTTGGTTTAAGTTGTGTGTTTTCTGTCAGCTTAGCGATTTACTTTGTTGGTCTAAATAAAGTGGAAAAAGCATTTGTAGAAGAAAAAATAGTATTACTAAAAAACAAGTTCAATTAGAAAGGAGAATAAATTCTAATTAATAAATTAAAACTAATAAAACTTTAAATAGTAGTGAATATATTTTATGAGTAAAAATGTTAAAGTTATTTCTCTATTTTTATTGTTGACATATTTTTATGGCTTTATAGCTTTTAAAAATGTGCCTTTAGGGAATACTATTCATTTAGCAATTCTCGCATTAGGAACAATTTTAGGTTTTAATAAAAAAAAAGAATTTAAAGGTTATTTTGTTGCGATTATATTTGCTTTAGTCTTTAATGCTATTTCTAGCTTCTACTATAGAGGACAAGGTTTATTTACAAGTTTTAAGGCAGCTTTCTATATCTTGGATATTTTCTTTTTTTATTTTTTGGCTTACATCAATATTTCTGTAAGTAAGCTTGAAAAAGCTATGCTTTATTTAACTTTAGGCGCTGCTTTTTGTTATTTCTTTCAACAAATCATGTTTCCTAGAATTTATTTTATTGCATCAAGTTATGATTGGATAATAAATAGTAAAACTGCATGGCGTTTTATACAAGTTCATGGACAATCTCTTTTATCCTTAGGTGTTTTTTATGGATTGAATAAATTTTTAACTACAAAACAATACAAATATTTAATATTAATAATAATTTGTTTCATTGCCGTTTTGATGCGTGGTTTTAGAATTATGCTTTTTTCTATGGTTGTGTCTAGTATGTATTTGATTTATGCTCATAATAAAAAACTTTTTACTGTAAAAAATTTAGCAACGTTTTTTGGTATACTAATATTTCTAGCAGCATCGTATTTCATCCCGCCTGTTCAAGAGGCTTTGAATCATATGTTAGAAAGGCAAAGTGGCGGAGAGACCTTAGACAATGAAGATTATGCAAGAACAATTCAGCTAGTATATTTTTTTAACGATCATTTTAAAAGTAATATAGAATATTTCTTTGGTTCAGGTCTTATAGGGGATTCTCCTTATGGAAAATATGTAATGGATCTAAGAAATGAAGGTATTAATTTAGCCGATTGGGGATTGTTAGGGTTGAGTTGGATTGGGGGTATTCCATTAGTGTTATGTATTATAGGTTATATGATAAAGGCAATTAGAATGAAGGTGCCAAAGCCCTATAAATACATAGGGGCATGGTTTATCTTTTTGTTAATTATTTCCATAACGCATCCAGAAGCTTACCAGCAAAGCAGTATGCTTATACAAGCATTACTTTTATATATGTTAACCAGAATAAAATATGAGAAACGTCGCTTTTTATTTAAACAATATAGGCATAGAATCCATTGATTGTAGAAACTTAGCAAATTCCAACCCTGGCATTGGAGGCAGTGAATATGCAATACTTTCTATCGCACATTCACTATCAGTTAGAAAAAACGCACTAAATGTTATATTATTTACAGAAAGGAAAGGATTATTTCCAAAGGAAATATGTTGCAATATTATTAACACCATAGAAAACGCAATATTAAGCTCTATAAAAAAAAAAGTTGACTATTTTCTTGTGGATCATAAACGTATACCTAAAGAACTTATTTCAAAATATCCAACAGTTAAATTTGTTATTTGGGCCCATAATTTTATGAATGAGAGTGATCTTGAATTTTATTATAACGCTGCAAATGTAATTCGAATTATTAATGTTGGTCGTGAGCAAAGAGATTTACACAGAGATCATAAAATAGCCTATAAACTTGACTACATTTATAACGCTTTATCACTATCTTCAATTAAAAAATACAATGTCTCTTCATACCCTTTTCAAAAACGAAAGAACAATGTAATATATATGGGAAGTATAGTGCCGTCAAAGGGGTTTCACCTTTTAGCACAAGCTTGGCCAAATATTTTAAAAAAAGTTCCAGATGCTCAATTATTTATTTTAGGTTCTGGAAAATTATATGATAGAAAATTAAAATTAGGTAAATGGGGAATAGCTGAAAAAGATTATGAAAATAAATTTATGAAATTTTTGGTTGAAGATAATAAAATTCATCCATCTGTACATTTTATGGGTGTTTTAGGTGAAGAAAAAAATAACTTATTGCTTAAATGTAAAGTAGGTGTGCCAAACCCTTCTGGAATAAGTGAAACATTTGGTTTTACTTCAATAGAAATGCAAGCAATGGGCTGTAATGTAACCACTATTAAATGTCCAGGTTATTTAGATACTGTTTTTAATAAAAACAATTTGTATCAATCAGCAAGCTCATTAACAAATCAAATTACTAAACTTTTAATAGAACAGAGTAATGAATATAAAGATGTTTTAGCTTTTATCAAGTCTAATTTTTCTTTCGAAGTAATTTTATTGCAATGGGAAGAATTATTTCTAAAGTCTTTAGATCAAAATTATCTTATACAGAACTATAAAGAAATCCATAATCCTGAATTTAGATTAAAATTTATTAAAGAATTTTTAAGAAAAATAAAATCTAAATATAACTTTTTGAAAAATATAATAACTATGGAGTATATATTAGTTAGATCTTATGACAAGATTATTGAGAAATGGAAAAAAGTAAATAAATTATAATATGTTTATATCCATAATTATTCCTGTCTACAACGTTGAAAAATATATTTACAATTGCTTAGAAAGTGTTGTGAATCAAGAAAAAATAAATGAAGACTATGAAATTATTATTGTAGATGACGGTAGTCCAGATAATAGTATAAGAACAGTCAATACCTTTATAGAAAAGTTTAATAATATTAAATTAATTAGACAAAAAAATAGAGGTTTAAGTATTGCAAGAAATACAGGCTTAAATATGGCAATTGGAAAATACGTTTGGTTTGTTGATAGTGATGATACTATTGAAAATAATGCATTAAAGTTAGTTTACGAAGCAATACAGTTTAATAATGTTGATGTCCTTGTTACTAAACTTAATAGAGTAAATGAATTAAATGGAGATGTAGAAATAGAAGATTTTCCAAATATTAATGGAGTTATTAAAGGGAAAGAATATTTATTTAAAGGATTAAAATCAGGTACTGCTCAACGTTTTATTATTAAAAGAGAATTTTTAATTAAGAACAAACTTTTTTTTATGCCAAATGTTTTGCACGAAGATGCTGAATTTGGTCCAAAAATGTTATACAGTGCTAATAAATTAGATATTTTAAAAGAACCTGTCTATAATTATTTATTAAGAAGTTCGGGTTCTATAATGAGAAACATTAAAATTAAAAACCTAGAAGATTTAGTTTCGATTTTTTATTCATTAGAAGAATTTAAAAATAATTATGTTTCTAATGATGATAGAGTTTTTTTTGAATATATAATTTATAGAAATCTACAAGCTACTTTGTCATTTAGTCGTCATATATGGGATACTCAAGAGTTTATTATTTTTTACAATAAAAACAAAGCTTTATTAAAATCAAAAGCGCATTATTTAAAAATTAAAAACTATACATTGAAGGATAAGCTTAAATATTTTTTTTATAAATCATCCCCTTTAAATATGTATAAGGTCGATTTTAAAATACAACAGTTGAAGAAAAATCAAATTTGAATTAAATTAACCATTGTTAAATAATGAAAAAAATAACAAATAAAATTTTCAACAAACTTAATTATATAATAGCAAATTTTAAGAATAGTTTAATTTCTCTTTTGGAGTGTTTTTATTTAAAGTCGATAGGTGTGAATCTTGGTAAAAACACAAGTTTTAGGGGATGGCCGTCTTTTGAGCTTGCAAATGATTCTAATATTAAAATAGGTGAAAATTGTCGTTTTAATTCTAGAACCACTTCCAATAGAATAGGAATTAACCATAGATGTATGATTTCTACATTGAATAATGGGGCTGTTTTGGAAATTGGTTCTAAATCAGGTTTTAGTGGTGTTTCTATAGGTTGTTTTGAAAAAATCATCATTGGGAATAACGTTAAAGTTGGTGCTAATGTATTAATTACCGACAGTGATTGGCATTTAGATGATCCAAGGGTTTCCGGTCCAAAACCAGTTTTTATTAATGATAATGTATGGTTAGGTTATGGTGTTGTTGTGATGAAAGGAGTAACGATTGGAAAAAACACTATTATAGGTATTAATAGTGTTGTGACAAAAGACATACCATCAAATGTGCTAGCAGCCGGTAATCCTTGTAAAGTAATTAAAGATTTGAAAAATTAAATTTATGACTGAAGATAACATAAATTTTACTACATATATCAAATCTGATTTATATAGATTAGGAATGGGTATATCTAAAAAATCCTTTTTAAAAGCATATAGAACTAATAAATTATTCCGATTTATTGTTTGGTTTAGAATGGCACGTCATTATAATATTTTAAATAAAAATAAAGCAACGTACATTTTCTCCATTATTACAAGGTTAATATTTAATAGGTTAAGTGCAAAATATTCCATAGACTTTCCATTAACCGTAAAAGTTGGCTATGGTTTAAAAATTAACCACGGTATGGCTTTGGTTGTAAATTCTAAATCTATTATTGGCGATAATGTAATGCTAACGCATAGTGTAACATTAGCTTCTGAAAAAAATGAAGCTCCAACTATTGGCAATAAAGTTAGGATTTCTCCAGGAGTTGTAATAGTTGGTGGAGTAAATGTTGGTAATAACGTCGTAATAGGTGCTAATGCGCTAGTTAATAAAGATATACCAGATAATTCGGTAGCTGTTGGTGTGCCAAATAAGAATATTTTAAAACCGTTTGAAGAATTTACGGAACGATTTTATTATAAAAATATCTAAAATAATTATGAATATTATATATGTAGGAGCAAATGGCTTTCCTTTTGGTATGGCAACAATACAACGCCAATTATTAATTGCAAAAGGCTTTGTTTTGCAGGGTAATACTTGTCTTGTGCTTTCTAGGTTTGGGGTGCAAGAAAATAAAAAAATTATTAAACGAAAAGGCAAAGTAGAAGGGGTACATTATTTATGTTCTAGTCCTGTTGCTTATAGGCCTTCTAATTTTATATTACGTTCAGGAAATAAAGTTTTAGGAACATTTTTAGAAACCTATTATATAATTAAAAACAGAAAGTTAAAAACTAAAAATATATTATTTACTGTAAGAACGAGTCTTTATAGTACGCTATATTATAGGGGTCTTTCATATATATTAGGATATAAATACATTGGAGATATTAACGAAGCTTTAGGAGCTACGAAAGATGCTAGTGTAAACGATAAATTTTTTGATAAATATGGTCAATTTTTATATGATGGAGTATTGTTAATTAGTGATAGTTTAATGAATAGTTATAAATCGAAAATTCCTAAATTAAAAATTCCTGTAATATGTGATATTGCAAAACTAGATGAAATTGATGCTGTTAATTTGAGAGAAAAAAGTTTGCTTTATTGTGCATCTGCAGCATATTTAGACACTCTAAAGTTTGTAATTGAAGTTTTTGAAAAAATAACTAGAGAGTTAAATCTTATTTTAGTTGTGTCTGGAAGTGAGGTGCAAATGAAAACAGTAAAGGAATTAATACAGAAGTCTACAAAACGTAATTATATACATTTAAAAAGCCGAATACCTTATAATGAATTAATTGGGCTGTATAAAGGAGCGGATTTGTTATTAATACCATTACCCGAAATAGAACAACATAAAGCTAGGTTTCCGCATAAAATTGCAGAATATACAGCATGTAATACACCGTTTATTTCTAATAATTGGGGTGAGGTGAGTAATTATTTTAGTAAGGACAATTGTTTTTTGATAAATAGTTATAATGTTAATGACTATGTAGATAAAATAAATAATATAACTTTTGAGAAGGCAAAAGAAATTTCAGATAGAGCTTATAAAGTTTCTAAAAATAATTTTGACTACAAAGTGTTATCTCTTAAAATTCATAATTTTTTAAAAGAAATTTAAAATGTGGAACAAAATAATTGCAATCATAAATAAATATAGAAAAAGCCCTATAGATTATGCTAAAAGTTTAGGAGTTTCCATTGGGGAAAATTGCAAAATTGCAATTAAAAATTGGGGTTCAGAGCCTTATCTTATTAAGTTGGGAAACCATGTGCATATTACTACAAATGTTCAGTTTATTAATCATGATGGAGGGGTATGGGTATTTCGTGACGAAATTCCAGGTTTTGATGTATTTGGGAAAATAACTATTGATGATAATACTTATATAGGTAATAATGCCGTTATAATGCCTGGAGTTCATATTGGAAAAAACTGTGTAATAGGAGCAAATAGCGTAGTTACTAAAAGTATACCAGATAATATGGTGGTTGCTGGGGTTCCTGCAAGGTATATTTGCACAACAGAAGAATATAAATTAAAAATGTTGCAACTAAATACAGATCTTAAAAATAATAACGGTAAAAAACAATTATTAGAAAAAATGCCATCAGACGGCTTTATAAAAAAGAATTCTCTAAGGTAAAATGAAAATTACATTTGTTCTAGATACTTTTGGTGGTGGAGGTAAAGAACGTAGATGCCTCCAGCTTTTACAGGGATTAAATAAGCAAGGTTATACTGATATTCAAATAATAATAGTAAATAATGATGTTGCATATGAAGAATTATACCTTGTTGATGCACAGTTACATATAATTGATAGAAAAAAAAGAGGGTTAAATATTTTACAAACATTTATAATACTATATTACTTATTAAGAAAATTTAACTCAGATATTGTACAAGTCTGGGGTGTTTTTTCTACATTTTTTATAAACCCAATTCGTTGTATTATGCGATTTAAATATATTGGGTCTTATGTAGCAAACTGTAATAAACCAAAAAAGTTTTCAATTGAAAATTTTAATATTCGACTGAATTCTTTGTTATCTAATTATGTTATTGGTAATTCTGAAGCAGGAATAAAAGCTTATAGTATACCTAGAAGAAAAGCTAAAGTGATTTATAATGGATTTAATGAAGAAAGATATATTAATAATGATTTTAATAAAGTTAAATTTAAAGAGGATATAGGTGTTAGTTCTACATATGTAGTATCAATGATTGCTCGTTTAGACGCTAATAAAGATCAAGAAACATTTATACTTGCAGCTAAAGAAATAATAAGAAAAAGAAAAGATGTTACTTTTCTTATTATTGGAGGAGGGCCAAATTTAGAATATTTACAAACTCTTATTACAGAGTTTGAAAGCCTTTACATTTATTTTCTTGGCTTTCGGTCTGATGTGGAAAACATCTTAAGTATAACTGATGTTTCAGTTTTATGTACAAACCCTAGTAAACATAAAGAAGGGGTGTCTAATGCAATTATGGAATCTTTTGCTTTTGGTGTTCCCGTAATTGCTACAAATGATGGAGGAACTCCAGAAATAGTAGAAACAGATGTTAATGGTTTTTTAATTGAAGAGCATAATAGTCAGATTTTAAGTGAGAGAATTTGCGAAATATTAAATAATGAAAAATTAAAAATTAAGCTTTCTCATGCTGCAAAAAGTACGATCAAAACTAAATTTAGTTTAAACAATATGACAACTCAGTATGTTGATATGTATAATTTACTTTTAGATAAATGATGAAAGCAGATTTTTTAGTGAATAAAAAAAATACTAAGGGATTGTTATTTATAATTCTGTTTAGAGTAAGTCAGTTTTTTACAAAAAATTTAATTTTAAAGATTATTGGATTACCAATTCGAGTATTTTATAAATTTTTTGTAGAATGGGTTTTAGGTATTGAAATTCCAGATACAACTTGTGTTGGAGAAGGTTTTAAAGTACTTCATGGGCAAGGTTTAGTTGTAAATAATAATGCCCTTATTGGTAAATATGTCACTTTACGTCATAATACTACTATTGGTAATTCTAAATCAGGAGGTAAATCACCTGTTATTGGAGATAATGTTGTAGTTGGTGCAAATACTGTTATTATAGGCGAAATTAATATTGGTGAAAATTCTATAGTTGGAGCCGGTAGTGTGGTTATTAAAGATGTTCCTCCAAACTCAATTGTTGTTGGTAACCCAGCAAGAGTTGTTAAAAAAAATAATTAATGGAAAAAGTTATATTTTATGGTCCTTTAGGTAGAGAGAATTCTAAAGTTGTTGGTGGTGGTGAATCTGGTAATCTTAAAACTATTTCAGTTTTAGAAAAGTCAGGATATACAGTATTACAATTTAGAAAACCATATCCTTCCAAAAATATAGTAGGGAAAATAACACATATTTTGCATTTAAGTTTTATGCCCTTATTTCTTCTTGTAAAGATGTTAAAAAATAATGATGTTAAAATTGTTCATATATCTGGTTTTTATGAACAGCTTATTTTTAAAGAACTGTTTTGTATTTGTATTATTAAACTTTTAAATAAAAAATGTATTTATGAGTTAAGAGCTGGAGGGGTTAAAAAAGCTTATGAGAATCGTACAAGTATTTATAGATTTTTATTTAGAAAGGCAATTATCATTTCCGACATGGTAATGGTACAAGGAGAAAGGTATGTAAATTTATTAGAGGGGTTAGGAGCAAAAAAAGTGGTGCATTATCCGAACTATATTTTAGGTAATGTAATACCAAGAAAAACAAATATTTTAGAAGAAAATGAACTCATTGAATTGGTATATTTTGGAAGAATGTCTCCAACTAAAAATGTTCTATTTACATTGGATATTTGTATAGATTTGAAAAGTAAAAAAATTCCTTTTAAATTAGAATTAATTGGAGAAGGACCTTTGGATTATATAAATCTTATAAAGGAAAAAATTAATAAAGAAAAACTATCTGATTGTGTAAAATTATCTCCACCATTGTTTGGTGATGATTTAGTAGATAGGTTAAAGGGTAAACATTTTTTTATATTTCCGACTGAAGAACCAAGAGAAGGTCATTCTAACTCTTTAACAGAAGCAATGTCATTGGGTATTATACCTATATGTAGCAATTATGGGTTTAACCGTGAGATTGTAAATTCTGATAGTTTAATTTTAAATGAGTTTGATGTAAAATTGTATAGTAATTTAATTATTGACATATGGGAGAAAAATGACTGGACAAAATTTTCTAAGGATATGCAAGATATAGTTGCTAGTAAATTTACCTCCTCAATAGTGCAGTCTAAGTTATTGTCAGCTTATAAATAATACTTTTTAATTGCAAAATATAGTAATGTGTTTATTATTATTATTTTAGCAGTCCTTAAAACAATTATACTCTATTCCTAGAAAAATGAAAGAGACCCCTTTTAATGTAGATAATTTAAATTTTGATGAACCCTCTAAGGATTTTAACTTAAAAGTGTCTTTGTTAAAATATTTTACTTATTGGCGATGGTTTTTACTTACAATGTTTTTATGCTTACTTGTTGGTTTATTTTATGCAAAGATTACACCTAAAGAATATGAAACAACGGGAAAAATTAGAATTATAGATGATAGTAAAGAATTGAATGTTGCTGCAGACGCTCTTTCACTTATTGGAAAAGGGGCAATTAATTTAGAAAACGAGATTGAAGTTATAAAATCTTATCGCCTTCTAAGTCAGGTAGTTTCAGATTTAAAATTAGATGTTAATCTATATAAAAAAGGAAGATTTAGAACCAAAAATATTTGGAATTTTCCAATTTCAATTAATAAAGGTTCTAATTTAGATACTTTACAAAATACAGTAGCATATAATATTGTTATTTATAAAGACTTTTTTTTAATAACAGACCAAGAGGATAAAGACTATAAATTAAATTTTAAAGAAAATACTATGGCTGTTGAAGGCTTGCCTTTTAGTATTAATATTTTAGAAGAGAGTAGTTTACAAGCTTATGTTGGGGAATGCTATAATTTAATAATCTCTCCTTTTAAGGACGCAGTATTAGGTCTTTCTAAAAGTTTAGAGGCAAATGTTACTTCAAAAAACAGTGATATTATTTCACTTTCTATTAAAGGAGAAAATCCTAAGAAGTCTGAAAAAATAATTAATGCAGTCATAAATAATTTTGATCAAGATGGTATATTGGATCGCCAATTGGTCTCTAAACGTACGTTAGAGGTAATAGATAAGCGTTTTGTGTATTTGGCTGGTGAATTAGATTCCATTGAGATTGGTAAACAGGCTTTTAAACAAGCAAATAAACTTTCTTATATAGAAGCAGACGCAGGAGAAGCTTTGCAGAAAAAATCAGATACTGAATCTGAAGTTTTTCAGTTGGAAGCTCAGATTTCATTAGCACAAATGCTAAAAAATACAATAGTTAGGCAGGCGGAATATAGTTTACTCCCTGCTGATATAGGTTTGGAAAATGATGGTTTAAACACCTTTGTGCAAGACTATAATAAACTTGCTTTAAAAAGGGAGAAACTAAATACAAGTGTGAGTAGTAATCATCCTTCTTTGCTCGAACTTTCAGGAGCATTAGAAAGAGGTAAAGTCAATATACTCAAATCAATAAATGTTTATCAAGCACAATTAAATAATTCACTGAATAGGTTAAATAAGAAAAAGAATATAACAGGAGATTTATTTTCAAAACTGCCTGAAAAAGAAAAAGAGTTACGTTCTATAGAAAGGCAACAAAGTATTAAAGAAAATTTATTTTTACTATTATTGCAGAAACGTGAAGAAGCTGCTATAACATTAGCAGCAACTGTACCTTCTATAAAAGTGATAGATTATGCTTTAACTGGTAAAATTCCAATTTCGCCTAAGACAAAAATTATATATTTATTTTGTTTATTTATTGGTTTTTTAGTTCCCTTTTTGTTGCTATATCTACGATTTACTCTAGATACTAAAGTTAATGATAGATCTGATATAGAAAAATTAGTATCAGATATTCCCATTGTATCTGAAATTCCTTTATTAAAAGAAAAAAAGACTTTTGATGGGCCTAATGATGATTCTATTCTAGCAGAGTTGTTTCGTATAGGTTGTACCAATGTAAATTATTTGTTGCCTAAAAAATCTAAAGGACAAGCTCAAGTTATATTTGTAACCTCTGGAGTAAAAGGGGAAGGGAAGACTTTAGTTGCGCTTAACCTTTCTTTAGCATATGCTAGTATCAAGAAAAAAGTACTGCTTGTTGGTGCCGATTTACGTAGTCCAGCATTAAATAATCACTTTGATAGTAAAGGGAAACATGGTCTTAGTGATTACCTAAGTGATTCGACATTGGATTGGAAGTCGTGTGTATATGATAGTAAAAGAAATATGGAGTTTCATAAGGTGTGTATTGGTGGTTCCATTCCTTTAAATGCTGCGGAACTATTATCAGGAAATCGTTTTGGAGAATTTATTGAAGAAGCAAAAGCAGAATTTGATTATATTGTGGTAGATACCTCCCCAACCTTACTGGTGACTGATACATTGTTAATTTCTGAATACGCAGATGTTAGCTTATTTGTAATTAGAGCTGGATACACGGATAAAGGAGCAATTGACTTTGCAGAAAACTTAAAAAACACTAAAAAATTACATAATATGGCTTTTGTGCTTAATGATGTTGATTTGGGCAATTCCAAAAATTATAACTACGGTTATGGATATGGTAATGATGAGGAGTTTTATAAAAATGAATATTCTAAAAAGAATACGAATTTGTTAGAAAAGATATTGACAATCTTTAGTTTTGTTAAGCAGAAAATAAAGAAAAATATAATAAAGAAAAATTAATTATTGTAGCATATTTAAATAATTATTGGATTGTGATTCTTAAGTAGTTTTATCTAAAATTGTAATTATTTATTGCGTATGTAATGGTTTTGCAATTGTATCCTAGTTCAGTTAGACCCTTAACTTCATCTATAGCTAGATTTATATGGTTATTTGGAGGAATTTCGACTAGTATTTTTTTGAATTTAACATATTCTTTTAATGTAAATTTTCATTCTTTATAGCTGTTTTTTTTTTAAGTTGCGACTTTGTTATGATTATTAAAAAAAATAATTTTTTTAATAATACTTTTAAAATTATCAATACGCTTTTTCTTCTCCTATAAATATATTAGCAACGGTGTAATAAATAATACTGATATCTAAAGTTAAGGACCATCTTTCTACGTAAAATATATCTAAGCGGGTTCTATTTAATATATCAGATTTAGCTCCAATTTCTCCACGATACCCTTTGGTTTGTGCTAAGCCTGTAATACCTGGTTTTACAAAGTGGCGTACTAAGTATTTGTCTACGGAACCTTGGTAATCTTCTGTATGTGCTTCCATATGCGGTCTTGGGCCAACAACACTCATTTCTCCTTTGAGAACATTAATAAATTGTGGTAACTCATCTATACTGGTTTTACGCATAAATTTCCCTATTTTGGTAATTCTCGCATCATTCTTGGTAGCCATTTTAGAGTCCGAATCACTATTAACAGTCATAGAACGGTATTTGTAACACCAAAATACCCTACGTTTAAAACCATGTCTTTTTTGTTTAAAATATAGTGGACCTTTAGATTCTAGTTTTATTAAAATATAAAGAATAGGGGTTAACCAAGATAAAATACCAATAATTACAAAAAGAGAGAAAAGAATATCAAAAGTTCGTTTCACTATTTGTGCGTATTCTGTATCTAAGGGAACTTTTCTAAGGTTAAGTACCGGAATATTTTGGTACGCTTCTATAGACATAGCTTTAGAGAAGACTTCTTTGTTGTCTAGTATAATTTTGAATTTAATAAGGTTATTATCTGCAAAATGCACTAAATTTTTTAGCTCTTCGGTATTAAAATTGGAAGCTACACAATAAATTTCATCAATATCATTTTCTAAAATATACCTAAAACTAGTATCTATGTTACCCAAATACGTAGGGCTTTTCGATTTTTCATTATCAAAATAGCCTTTATACCGATACCCTAAATATGGGTCATCAAAAATTCGACGTATTTTTTTTAAGTTAGGGTCTCTTCCTAATACAACAACATTAACAAAGTTTCCTCCAATCATTCTATAGTTTCTTCTGCCCCAGAAGAAAATGATACGATACCAAGTTAAAGAAGAGCAAATTAATAAATATACTAAAAGTTGGTGCCGTAATGATTCTATAGGGGTTCTGGTAATGGAAAAAAGAGCCAAGTATGCCAAACCGTAAATAAGATACAGTTGAAACATTTTTGTGACATTTGTCATAAAAGTATCTTTACGACCAGTAGGGTAATAGTTTAAACCATAGGTTATTAATAACCATGAAAAATTATAATACAGAATGTTGTTTATGGGTAAATATGTTTCTGGAGTAAGTAATAAAAGTGTACCATTTATTATACATAAATGTAGTATAATAGTTATAGGTATAATTAAATGCGATTTTTTAAATTTTCTCATTCTTCTACTTAGAAACGTAACTTAAATTTTATCCATACCATAAACTATAACATTCTCTATATAGGCACAGGTTTAACGTATACGTTAAATCTTAGTAGGGAATATTTGGGAGAAAAGTTTTTAAGCTTTTGACCAAATATAATTACAGATTTCTCTCTTGGCAAAAAAAAATAAAAATTAGATTCTAATAATCTTTGAAAATAAAATAGGCTAGTACGCAAACAAGTAATAAAACACAAGGGAAGCAGTTTTTTGATTGTATTTTTTGGTTTTTATGAAAGTGTATTTTTTCGATAAAATGCACTTTTGCAAATACGTTTATTGGTTATAAAATTCGATAAACAGTTAAACGGTATACATTAGAAAAAGTACTATGGGTGTTAAGGTAAAGTTAGAGTATATCTTAACACCTATAGTATTAAATTTATTCTTCTTCAGATGAAGTAGCTCCGTTTGCTTCTGATTCTTCTTTATTTAGATTATTTTCTAGAACATTTAATTTTTTCAATTTTTCTGTCCATGTGGCTAAATCATCTTTATGTTTTTGCACACTCTTAATCACTTCTTTTACTAAAGGGTTATCTTCGGATGCATTGGAGAAAAACTGTAAATTATTTTCTAGCTGCCTAATTTCATCTTTACTCTCCTTAATTTTTTTACGAATAAAAGTGCGTTCATTGTAAATGGCTCTTTCATTATCTTGAGAGTTAGCAAGTTGTTGTATTTTATTACCGTATTTTAAAAGCTCAGATTCCTGTCTGCTAACATCTAATTTATTAAAAAGAGCATCCAGTATTTTATTAAATTTTTGGTTGATATGCTTTTTGTTAAATGGAACTCTGCCAAAGCTTTTCCATTCGGCAATGAATGATTTTATAGCAGTTAAATCTTCGTTTCTTTCTCCAGAAAGCGTAAATGCTTTTAATTTTTCTAAAAAAGCATTTTTTAATTCATAATTAGCTTCTTCTTCTTTATTGGACTTGTTTTTAACAGCATGAACTCTATCAAAATAATGATTGCAAGCGGTTTTAAACTCGTTCCAGATTTTGTCGGAATATTTTCTTGGTACGTGCCCTATTTTTTTCCAATCGCTTTGTATGCGTTTCATTTTGGGAGTAGTGCTATCCCAATCTTCACTATCTTTAAGAGAAATAGCTAAGTGTAACAACTCTCTCTTTTTATCAAGATTTATTTGCTGTTCTTTCTTTAAGTTTTTGTAAAAACTGTTTTTATTACGATTAAATTCCCTTACTGCTTCTTTAAAAAGAGCCCATGTTTTTTCGTTTTCTTTTTGGGGAACTTTACCAGCTTTAAAAAAAGATTCTCTAAGCGATTCTAGTGTTTTAATTTGTTGTTGTAGCTGTTTGTGATTATGAGATACATTTTTAGATAAAACAGTAATTTCTTCTATAATCCCTTTTTTAACCTCTAAGTTTTTCTCATAAATTTTGTCCTGTTCTATATAATATTCTTGCCTTCTATTATGTAAAACTTTTGTTGCAGTACTAAAACGAGCCCAAATTTCTTCTCTATGATCTTTGCCGACAGGTCCAATATCTTCTTTCCAGATTTTGTGTAGGGTTTGTAATTCTCTAAAAGCTTTATTTAAATCTGGTTCACTACCTAACTCTTCTGCTTTTTCTACAATTTTTTGTTTTTCTTCTAGATTGTGTTTAAAATCTAAATCTCTGAGCTCTCTATTAATATTTAAAAAGTCATAAAAGATTTCAATATGATGCTGGTATGTTTTCCAAACATCATTATAATTTGTTCTAGGAATTGGTCCTGCGTTACGCCATTGTTCTTGAATGTCTTTAAAGTTTTTGTAGGTAGTATTAATATCTTCTTCTACATTAACTAAGCCTTTAAGATTCTCGATAAGGTTAAGTCTGTTCTTAAGGTTTTCGTTTAAACTTTTTTCTAAGCTTTTATAGTAAGTGTTTTTCTTTTCTCTGTAATCCCCATAAACTTCATTAAATTGTCTTTTGGTAACAGAGTTGTATCTAAAATCAATTTCATTACCGCCTGAAGCAATAAATTCTTCTTTTTTCTGATCTAAAAATTCTTGAAATTTTAAATCAAATTCTGTTTTAATACCCTCTACATGCTTTTTTATGGCTTGTACTTTTTCATTACGAACAAGACGTTGCAGTTCCCCAACTAAATTTTCCATACTCATGGAATGGTAGTCTAGAATAGGAATTTCATGCCTTTGTTGGTTGTTTGTATCCTCGGCATCTTCAGCGTTTTCTTCATCTATTTCTTTATGTATAGATTCTTCGCCATTAGTGTCTTCAGCTGTTTCTGGAGTAGAGTTTTCAGTGCTTTTCTCCAACCCACTAGTAGTGTTGGTAGTTTCTGAGCTATTTTGTTCTTCTACATTTTCTTGTAGATTATCGTCTTTTTCTTCCTGCATTATACTGTGTTTTTTTGTTCTAAAAAAAGTACACTGTTAAGATAGTGACAACAAAACATATAGCAAAAGATAAAAGACTTTCTTTTTTGTTACAATGATTTAAATAAAAAAATGCTGTTTTCTTGTTTACTCCATAATCGAGATTTAAATGCTCTGACGCTTGCGTCGAAATCAATCTAATTTTTCTACTAATGCCTCGTGGACTTGCCCAGAGGTAGTTTACTAAAAACTGTAATTAAAAAGGTAATCTCATATTCTTTTAATTTGGGAAATAGGTGTTAAGAATTCCATATTTCCCACGACTTTTCAGCCTGTAATTCTAACATTTTTTGTCCATTACAAATAGATGCGCCTTGGGCTTTTCCGGCAAGTAAAAAAGCAGTTTTTTCTGGATTGTATATTAAATCAAAAAGTAAGTGCTCTTTTGTTATATGGTTGTAGGGTAGTGCTGGTTTTTCTGTAATATTAGGATGTGTGCCAAGTGGCGTGCAATTTACAATCACGGTATACTCTTGCAATACAGTTTTGGTTAATTCCTGGTAGGATAATTTGTTTTCTCCAGAATTTCTGGAAACAAAAGTGTATGCAATGCCTAACTCCTTAAAAACAAACGCAACAGCTTTAGAAGCGCCACCAGTTCCTAATATTAATGCTTTTGTATGGTGTTTTTGTAAATGTGGAAGAATGGTGTGTTTAAATCCGTAGGTGTCTGTGTTAAAGCCTTTTAGTCCTTCTGGGGTGATTTTTATAGTGTTTACGGCCCCAATTTTTTTAGCGTCTGCATCTAAGTTATTAAGAAAAGGAATTATTGCTTCTTTATATGGGATAGTTACGTTAAAGCCATGTATAGCTTTAGGTTTTTGTATTATTTTGGAAAACTCTTCTATGTTTTCTAAATCAAAATTAACGTAGGAGTAATTATCTAATCCCATATTCTTGAATTTATCTGAAAAATATCCTCTTGAAAAGGAGTAGGATATATTTTTGCCTACTAACCCAAACTTATATTGTTTCTCTTCTTTTTTTTCCATACCAATCAATTCCTAATAAAATAAATATTCCTACTACTATAAAAAGTATAGCCCACCATGTTTCGCTAATTTCAAAATTGGGAAAATACCGTTCATAGTTGCTAATTATTTTTTTATCATTACTGTCTAGAAGAATGTTTCCGCTAGCACTAGTTTTGTAAATAGTTTTTTTCCATGGCCATACAACCCCTAAGGAACCTGTTATAAAACCAATTATTAATACTGTAGTATTGTTTTTGTAATTTTTTAAAACATAACTTAGTACATGCGATAACGTAACCAAACCGGTTGCAGAACCTGTTGTAAAGACAGCTAGTATTTTTAAAGTATTAATTCTTTTAGGATTTTTTACAAAACTTAAATCTCCAGTAACGATTTCTGAAAAAGTATCATATAAGGCATTTACAGAGTCTACTAAGAGTAATACGTAATTACCAAGGAGCATTAAGATAAAGGAACCAGATAGCCCTGGAAGTGTCATGCCAGAAACACTTATCATTCCACAAATAAAAATAAATACTAAGTTGTCGTTTTCTTTGGCTGGGTTTAAAAAACTTATTGAAATGCCAATTAGCAAACCGATAAAACCAATGCTAATAGTTTTTTTATTCCAATGATTAAAATCTTTGGCTATATAATATATGGACCCAAGAATCATCCCAAAAAAAGCAGACCAAACGTAAAGTTCTTTTTGAGCTAAAAAGTAATCTAATACCTTAGAAATGCTAAAATAACTTATTAGCATACCCAATATTAAAAGCGCTAAAAATCTTCCGTTTGTGTATTGAACAAAGCTTCTTAATCTACCGCTAATTAGTAATTTAAAGGCTTTTAGATTTATTTTTTGTAACGAATAAATAAATTCTTCATAAAAACCACCAACAAAGGCAACAATTCCTCCAGATACTCCAGGTACTTTGTTTGCAGCACCCATAAATAACCCTTTTAGGATTAAAAGTAATTGGTCTTTTGTAGTTCTTACGCTGCTCATGCTTTTACTCGATAATCGAGATTTAAATGCTCCGACCTTGCGTCGAAATCAATGCTAATTTTCCTTCTAATGCCTCGTGAGCTTGCCCCGAGGTAGTTTGCTAAAGCAGCGTTTATTTTTTGTTTGCTACTTTTTCCATGATAAAAATAAGGGAAAAACCTAGGATAGCAAGTAGTATGGCAAACATAATTTTTGGATCTCCATCAAAAGAAAAAGGAGATATACTCTGCTCATTTATAGGTATTATTTTATCGTCAAAAACTTTGGTTTCTAAAACTTTTTTCCAAGGCCATATTTTATTTAACGAACCAACAATGAATCCTGTTAGTAGTGCTAGCGTAATATTTTTGTAATTAGCAAACATCCATTTTAATAGCTTTGCAAAACTTAGTAAACCAAATATAGCCCCTAGACCTACTGTAATTACAATTTTTATATTACGTTCATGTACCGCTTCAAGTATGGTTTTATAAGACCCTAGTAATACAAGTATAAACGCCCCAGATATTCCTGGTAAAATCATAGCGCAAACTGCAAGAGCTCCTGATAAAAATAGAAATGGTAAACTTTCTACGTTTTCATTTGGAGGGAGTGTTGTAATGTAAAAAGCTATGGCGGCACCAAATATAAGAGCAATAACTGCGGTTGCATTCCACTTTTCTATTTCCTTGCCAACAAAAAATATACTGGCAGATACTAGCCCAAAAAAGAAAGACCATAATAAAATAGGTTCGTTTTCTAATAGCCAGCTTACAATAGTTGCTAATGAGAATAGGCTAATAAATATGCCTAAAAATAGTGCAGCGAGAAAATTGCCATTTGCATGCTTCCAAAAAGGTTTTAGTCCATCATTTTTTAAGGTTGTAAAAAGGGATGGTCTTACATTGTTTATAGAGTTTATAAGTTCTTCATAAATACCAGAAATAAAGGCAATTGTTCCACCAGATACTCCAGGGACTACATCTGCAGCTCCCATTGCTATTCCTTTAAGTGTAATAAACAGGTATTGAATTGGGGTTCTTTTTTCTGTCATTCGTACGTAATAGTTACATTTTATTCTTCATAGAATTTACTATTTCTTGCGTCCATTCTGTTTCGCTGTATTGCGGAAACTGTTCTTTAAAAATGGAAAAAGCATTAAAGTTTTGCTTTAGAGCATCTATAAGCGTAATTCTTGCGTTTATTAAATCTTGTTCTAGTAAATATAAACCCGGAATTTTATAATTTATTTCAGGACTGTCTGGATAAAATTGTTTTCCTTGTGCTAATATTTGTAAAGCGGAAGGAATATCTTCATTATGAACAGCAATAGTGGACCAGTTTAACCATGTTTCTAATTCATAGTTGCCCAAATCTACAGCTTGTTTATATGCAAAATCTGCTTGATCATAATTTTGTAACTCGGTATTTATCTTTGCACATTTTTTCCAATAAATAGGGCTTTCTCCATCTATATTAAGAGCTTTGTTAATATAGTATAACGCTTTGTCGTAGTTTTTTCTATTCATATAAAAACGGGTTATTGCTAACCAGCCTTTATCTAAAAGAGGGTCTTCATGAACGGTTTGGTAATAATAATACTTAGCCATTTCATAATCTTCTAGTTTTTCATAGCATTTTCCAATGCGTAAAAAAGCATGAGATGTTGGATCCTCTATTTTTATAGTAGTTTCATAATTTTCTATTGCTTCTTTATATTTTCCAAGTTTTTCTAAAACTTTTCCTTTTTCAAAATAAGCTCCAATAAAATTGTCATCAGAAATTATGGCAAAATCAAAAGCAGCAAGCGCTTCTTTATACATTTTCTCTGCATAATATTGTTTTCCTAATTGATGCCAAGCAACTTCACAATAGGGGTTTCTGTCTAAATAATCATTTAAGTATAGAATGGCACCTTCATAATCTTCTAGAAATTCAAAACAGTAAATAACATTGTAAAGTGAAGAATAATCTTGTTCATCAAAAGAGACGCATTTCATAAAATTTTCTCTAGCTTTTTTAAAATCATCCATAAAAAGGTATTCCATTCCTAAAAGGGAGTGAATATCAAAAGTGTTATCGGATAATTCTAGCGCTTTATTTAAAAGCTGTATGGCGCCTTGATGATTATCTTTTTTAGAGAAAATATTTGCTCTTTGAATATAAATTTCTTCGTTACTATTATCTAATAGCTGAAGTTTATCTAAAAGCTGTTCTGCTGCTTCAAAATTATTTTCAAACACCATAACTTCCACGTCTAAGAGTTTTAGCTCTATAGAGTCTGGGTGTTGTTTTAAACTTATTTTAATGGCTTTTTTAGCTAAAGAAATTTTTCCGTTGTTTAGGTAATGATGAATAATATCTTCAAAATCTTCTGAGTCAAAGAAATATACATCATCCGTCTTTAACATGGATTCAAACTTCGCTATAGGCCTGTTTGGCCTTTCGTTAGATTCTAATGCCATAGGAACATTTTAGTTGGTCTATAGAATTAAAAGTACGCTATTGCTGTTACTTTATCTTCCTTGTTGCAGCTATATTATTAACAAATTAGTTAACAAATTATTGTAAATGCTTGTCTAGAATAGTAAGAATTATAGTACAACCTTTCTCTATTTCGGCTGTTGAAATAGTTAAAGGAGGAGAAATTCTAATTGCTTTTGGTTCAAATAATAACCAAAAAAGTATTAGTTTTTCTTTAGCTGCTTCTATTATTATTTTTGTGGCTAAATCTCCAGATTCTAAAAGTATAGCAAGCATTAAGCCTTTTCCTCTTACTTCTTTTATGAGTGGATGTATTAGTAATTTTTTAAATAAAATTTCCTTTTCTGTGGTTTGATGTATGAGTTTTGTTTTTTTAAGCTCTGTTAATGTCGCTAAACTTGCTGCAGCAATAACGGGGTTTCCTCCAAATGTAGTAATGTGACCTAATTTAGGCTTGTCTTTTAAGGAGTCCATTATTTTTTTAGAGGCTACAAAAGCGCCAACTGGCATTCCAGATGCCATGCCTTTTCCAATAACTAAGATGTCTGGAGTACAATTATAGTGCTCAAAAGAAAACCATTTTCCTGTTCTTCCAAATCCTGGTTGAATTTCATCTAATATTAAGAGTGCTCCAACTTCTGCACAGCGTTTTTTAACTTTTGTTAGGTATTCCTGTTTTGGAACAATAAATCCAGCGCCACCTTGTATGGTTTCTAATATTACAGCTGCAGTTTTGGAGGTGATTTTTTCTATTTCAGGAAAAGAATTAAAAGAAATATAGGCAACATCGGGAATAAGAGGTCTAAAAGGAGCTTTACGTTCTTCTAAGCCCATTAAACTTAAACTTCCCATAGTATTGCCATGGTATGCATTTTTTGCAGCAATTATTTGGGAGCGACCAGTAAATTTTCTGGCTAATTTAAGGGCGCCTTCTACTGCTTCGGTACCAGAATTTACCAGATACGTTGCGTTTAAAGAATCGGGTAAAATAGAAGCCAGTTCTTTGGTGTACTTAACTGCTGGTTCTTGAATGTATTCTCCGTACACCATAACATGCATATAGCTTTCTGCTTGTTTTTGTATGGCATCTACCACCGCAGGGTGGCAATGACCTAGTGTACAAGCCGAAACACCTGCAACAAAATCTAAGTGTGCATTATTTTCAGAATCGTATATATAAGAGCCTTTAGCATGAGATACTTGTAAGGCTAGTGGGTGAGGAGAGGTTTGTGCTTGGTATTTTAAAAAATCATCTTTCATAAAAATACATATTGCATGTTTTGTTAAAACAATGTAGGGTAAATATTATTTTTTCACCTTAGTTTCCTTTGGTTTTCTAGCATCTTTATTTGGATTGTTTATTGGGTCTCCTTCATTTTTGCTGCGTTCTTCTTCTTCGGCATCAATGTCTATTGGGTTGCTTATACCACGTATAGTTACAAGTTCTATATTGTTGTCATCTTCATCAAAGATGTCGTCTTTTGTTCGTATTCTTTCTTCTCCTCTCCAGATAAATCCTTTTAGTTTTCTGCTATTTTCGGGTAGTTCGGTTTCCGGGAAAATAGTGCCATCTGGGTTTGTTTTAAATACTAAATCTTCTACATCATTATTGGCCATTGTAATTCGTATTTCACTACAAATTGTTTTATTAATTCCAATAAGTTCATCGTCATCATTATACATGTAATAAATGACTTCGGTATTTTTAATTAAATCAATTATTTTTAGTTCATTTTCTTCAAACTGACCAAATAAATCTTTTCCTTTAGCTTGGTTAAACCCAGTTTTTCCAATCGTATCTTGCGAAATAATAAAAGCATTGTTTAATACTTTTAAAGAATCTAGCTTTTCTGTTTTTAGATTCGATATTAGGTGTATACTATCTCCTGTCATTTGGTTTTCACCATTCCATAAAATAGGATTTCTAATTAATTGCGTAATTCCGGTTTTTTGTTCAGAATGTATAGAATCACACTTACCACTTAAATCTTTCTTGTAAAATTTAGCGTTTCTAAAAGCTCTTAATATGCGTTCTTCGGGTTTGCCGGTTATCATTAAAGTGTCTCCGTGCATGTATAGCGAATCTTTTTCCATGACACTAATAGACACGGCTCTTTTTGTTGCAAATAAGGAATCTTTTGCTTTATAAACTTCGGCATAATGCGCTCTTATTAAGCCATTATTTATAGTGTCTGTTACTACTATATTATTGGTGGCAGATGCAAATTCTTTAGCTTTATTAAAGTAAACACTATCTCCTTCAATAATACGGTCATTATAATCTATCCTTGTGTTTTTTATACCATAACCACTTTCTACCTTAGTGTCATAAAAACCTCTCTCGCAGTAAATTTTATAGGATTTACCTATAATGGTGGATGGGCCATACATGTATGCATTTTTAGAAGTCGTGTAATAATCTAATTGCTCAGAATCTAAAGTGTATTCTGGGTTTTGTACATGAACACTATCTAAAAATTGATATTTTTTAGTTTCCATAAAATACTTTCCAATTTCACTGGTTAGTGTATTTGCAGAATCTACAACGGTACCAAAGTCTTGGTAAAAAGCTTCTTGCTTTTCGCGGTCTAAGCGTAACGTATCTGTTTTTAGTGTCATGTCAGTATTTTCTAATACCACACTTTCGTAAGCTTTTGCAAGTTTTATATTGCCATCATACTCAATTTTTCCACTGGTCATTTTTACAGAGTCCCCTTGCTGTAAGCGTATGTTTCCTATTGCTTTTAATCTATTTTCATGTTGATAAAAAATAGCAATATCACACCATAAATCTGCTCCTTGGTGCTCAAATTGCACTTGTTTTTCATCTTTACTAAAAATAGAAGCTCCAGGATATTTGGCTTCATTTTTAGTAAAATTAGCGCCGTAAACAATATTAATTTGGTTGCTTTCTTCTGTGCTGGCGTCTTGCGACCATAGTATAGAAGTAATTAGTAGAAGTAGTATTGTGTAGTATATTTGTTGCAATTCAATCTTTTTTTCAAAAATAGGATTTTTTAAAAGAGTGTTACCACCTTTAGGATACATTTAATAAAGTATGTGTATAAAAAAAAGCCATTTTTAAATGGCTCTTTTTTTTATCTATGTATTGTTTGCGTTCTGTCTGGTCCTACAGAAACTATTTTAATTGGCACTTCCAATTCTTTTTCTAAATAGTTTATATAGTTATTTAACGCTTCTGGAAACTCTTCTGGGCTTCTCATTTTTGTTAAATCTTTATCCCAACCATCCATTTCTGTGTATATTGGGGTAACGTTTTCTGGTTCTATATTGTAAGGTAAATGTGTAATAGTTTCTCCTTTATATTGGTATGCTGTACATACTTTTAATTTAGGGAAACCGCTAAGTACATCTCCTTTCATCATCATTAATTCGGTAACACCATTTACTCGTACTGCATATTTTAGGGCAACTAAATCTAACCATCCGCAACGTCTTGGTCTACCTGTGGTAGCGCCAAACTCATTACCAACTCTTCCCATGGTTTCCCCGTCTTCATCAAATAATTCCGTAGGGAAAGGGCCGCTACCTACACGAGTAGTGTATGCTTTAAAAATTCCAAAAACACCACCAATTTGGTTTGGAGCAACACCAAGGCCAGTACAGGCACCTGCTGCAGTGGTATTAGAAGAAGTTACAAAAGGGTAGGTTCCAAAATCTATATCTAATAAGGAGCCTTGCGCACCTTCTGCTAGTATTTTTTTACCATCTTTTTGTGCTTGGTATAAATACTCTTCACTATCAATAAAGGTAAGTTCTTTTAATTCTTCAACAGCTTCAAAAAATGCAGTTTCTAACTCTGGTAAATCATATTGTATGTCTACATTGTAAAAACCAATCATAGCTTCGTGTTTGTCTGCTAATGAGCGGTATTTTTCTTTCCAGTCTGATAACTCTAAGTCTCCAATACGCATTCCGTTTCTACCGGTTTTGTCCATATATGTTGGGCCAATACCTTTTAATGTAGAACCAATTTTTGCTTTTCCTTTAGAGGCTTCCGAAGCAGCGTCTAATAACCTATGTGTAGGTAAAATTAGGTGTGCTTTTCTAGAAATTAATAGTTTAGATTTAAAATCTATATTAAACTTCCTTAGGGCATCTAATTCTTTTTTAAAAATAACAGGGTCTATAACAACACCATTACCAACAACATTCATGGCTGTTTTGTGAAATATTCCAGAGGGGATAGTGTGTAAAACGTGTTTAATTCCATCAAATTCTAAAGTGTGTCCTGCGTTTGGTCCTCCTTGGAATCTTGCTATGATATCATAGTCCTTGGTTAGTACATCAACGATTTTTCCTTTTCCTTCGTCTCCCCATTGAAGCCCTAACAATAAATCTACTGCCATTTAAGTAACTAGTTAATTGGTTTTATTATTTGTTTTATTTTTTGTTCCGTAAAAGTATAAGGAGTGGTTGTTAATTTTAATATCAAAAACCTCTTCTATTGTTTTTTTTATAGATTGAATACGAGGGTCACAAAATTCCATAACCTCACCAGTGTCTGTTAAAATAACATGGTCATGCTGTCTGTCAAAATATGATTTTTCGTATTGTGCCTGGTTTTTTCCAAATTGGTGTTTACGAACCAACTTACAATCCATAAGAAGTTCTATAGTGTTGTATAGCGTTGCTCTACTTACACGATAGTTTTTGTTTTTCATATTAATATAGAGAGATTCTATATCAAAATGATCCTCACTTTCATATATTTCTTGAAGAATAGCGTAACGTTCGGGTGTTTTTCTATGCCCATTTTCTTCTAGGAAAGTGGTAAAAACGTTTTTTACAATGTCTTGATTCTTATTCTGAGCCATACTTTTTTACAGCATTAATGTGCAAATGTACAGCTAAATTTTGATACATTCTTCTATAGTCTTGTTACTTTATCAATGCCGTTAATTTGTTTTAGGTTCCCTATTAATTTTTTAAGGATTGCAATATTTTTTACTACTACCGTTATTTTTCCTTTAAATGTGCCGCCATCTGTGTTAAAACTTATATGTTTAATATTTACATGCATGTTTTTAGATATCATTTCTGTGATTTGACTAACAAGTCCAAGATTGTCTATACCTGTAAGCATAATATCGGATTTAAATTCCTCTTGAGAAGAATCTATCCATTTTGCTGTAATAATTCTATAAGCATAATTAGACTGAAGCGAAATAGCATTTGGACAGTTTTTTTTATGCACTTTTATTCCATCAGATACGCTAACAAAACCAAAAACTGGGTCTCCAGGAATTGGGTTACAACATTGGGATAAGGTATAGTCTAATTTTTCTTCTTCCTTTCCAAATACTAATACATCATATTTACTTGTAATTTCATCTTTGTCTACATTTTCAGGAACAGGACTTCTTCTAATTTTATTTTTAAAGAAACTTATAAAGGCATTGCTGTAAGAAGAAGCAAAGTCTTTAAGCATTTGGTTATCTATAGAGCCAATACCAATTCTATAAAATAAATCCAAACTGGTTTTTAGCTTAAAAAAAGTAACCATTTTGTTAATAGTATCTTCATTAAGGGTAATTTTTTGCGATTTTAATTTTCTACGCAAAATTTCCTTGCCCTCCAGAGCCATAGCTTTTTTCTCTTCTCTTAAGGAAGATTTAATTTTGGCTCTTGCTCTTGCCGTTGTGGCATAATCTAACCAGTTTTGATTAGGTTTTGCTTGTTCTGAAGTAATAATTTCTACTTGGTCGCCACTATTAAGAGTCGTATTTAATGGTATAAGCTTTCCGTTTACTTTTGCTCCACGAGTTCGCATACCAACTTGGGTGTGTATGCTAAATGCAAAATCTAAAGGAGTAGCTCCTTTAGGCAAAGACTTTAATTCTCCTTTTGGGGTAAAAACAAATATTTCTTTAGAGTATAGGTTTAATTTAAATTCTTCAACAAAATCTACAGCATTCGTGTTCGCATTTTCTAAAGCTTCCTGTAAACGATTTAGCCAAACTTCTATACCTTGTTCTTTTTGGTCGCCATGTTTGTATTTAAAGTGTGCAGCATATCCTTTTTCTGCAATTTCATGCATGCGCTCACTTCTAATTTGAACTTCTACCCAACGTCTTTTTGGTCCCATTACGGTTATGTGTAACGCCTCGTAGCCTGTAGATTTTGGAGAAGAAATCCAGTCTCGTAAACGTACTGGGTTAGGAGTAAAGTGGTCTGTTACGATGGAGTATATTTTCCATGCTAAAAACTTTTCATTTGCTCGGTCCGATTTATAAATAATTCGAATTGCAAACTTGTCATATATTTCATCAAAGACAACATTCTGAACCTTCATTTTCTTACGAATAGAAAAGATAGATTTCATGCGCCCTTTTATAATGTAGTTTAGTCCTTCTTTCTTTAAAGAAGTATCAATTACATCAGAAAAGGCATCAATGTATGCTAGGTTGTCCTCTTTAGAGTCTTCTATTTCACTTTTTATATCTCTATACACATTAGGTTCTGTGTATTTAAGACTTAAATCTTCTAGTTCTGTTTTAATATTATATAGGCCAATTCTATGTGCTAGTGGCGCATAAATATAGAGAGTTTCTGATGCTATTTTAACTTGCTTATGCTCTGGCATGGAATCCATGGTAAGCATGTTGTGGTAACGGTCTGCAATCTTAATAATAATTACTCTTACATCATCATTAAGGGTTAATAGCATTTTTCTAAAGTTCTCCGCTTGTTGGGAGATATTCATGTCTTTTTTTAGATGCGCTATTTTTGTAAGACCATCTACAATACGTGCAACGGTTTCTCCAAACATACGGTCTATATCATCTAGCGTATATTCCGTGTCTTCAACCACATCATGTAATAGGGCAGATGCTATAGAAACAGCATCTAAACCAATTTCTGATGCTACAATTTTTGCAACCGCAATAGGATGAAAAATATAAGCTTCGCCAGATTTTCTACGTTGGTCTTTATGGGCATCTACAGCAATTTCAAAAGCGGAACGTATTAGCTTCTTATCATCATCAGACAATGTTTGGTAGCTAATACGAAGCAACTCTTTGTATTGCTTTGCAATTTGTTTATTCTCTTTTTCTATTTCTACATCCGTCATACTACATTAAAATTAATACATTCTTTATTGGTATACAACAAAAACTATTCCTTTAAATTGCGTATTCTTTTAATTAATGGTGGATGGGAGTAATGCATAAAAACATATGCTGGATGTGGAGTAAGATTACTTAAGCTATTTTCTGAAAGTTTTTTTAAACCACTAATTAGTGGATCTGCCGCATAGGTATTTTTAGCATAATCATCTGCTTGGTATTCAAATTTTCTAGAGATACTATTCATTACTAATCCTGTTAGTTCAGAAATAGGACTATATAAAATGCCAAAACTAATTAATGCTGCATGGAAACTTGGTTTTAAAACTCCAATTGCCAAGGAAACTTCTGGGTTATTAATAAATAAGGAAAGAATAAAAAGCATAAAACCAGTAAGCGCAATAGAAGAAATTAAATTAAAAATTATATGTTTTCTTTTATAATGCCCAACTTCATGTGCTAGAACAGCTACAATTTCGTCTTCTTCTAAATCATTTACTAATGTATCATAAAGTGTTACTCGTTTTTCTTTTCCAAATCCAGAAAAGTAAGCATTAGCTTTTGTAGAGCGTTTAGAACCATCTATAATATAGATATTATTTAAAGCAAACCCCACTTTTTGTGCATACGTTTTAATCTTGTTTTTTAATGTTCCTTCTTCTAAAGGATTTTGTTTGTTAAACAAAGGGACTATTAATTTGCTATAAAAAAGATTCATGAATAGCGTAAATACAGAAATTAATACCCAAGTGTATATCCAGAAATTAGTGCTTGCCCATTGAAAAAACCACACTATTAAAGCTAAAATACTACCGCCAACAATACTCATCATTACCCAGCTTTTTATTTTATCTTTAAAAAAAAGAGCAGGTGTAGATGTATTGAATCCAAATTTTTCTTCAATTGTAAATGTTTGATAATAAGAAAAAGGAGTTGTAATAATATCACTACCTATTAATATAATACCAAAAAATAATAGGGTTTGTAAAATAGAATTATTGGTACTAGTGTGTACAAATTGGTCTACAAAGTTAAATCCTCCAAATAGTAAAAACCCCAATGTTAATGCTAAAGAAAATGTAGAGGTTAGTACCCCAAAACGATAGTTTGTTTTTTTATATTCTTGCGACTTTTTGTAAGCTTTGGCATCAAAAACATCTTGTAGTTCTTCTGGTATAGGATCGTTATATTTTTTTTCATTTAAATAATCTAAAATTGTTTCAAGAATAAACTGAAAAACTAAAATTCCAATTATTACATAATATAAAGTAGTACTATTCATTGTGTAAAGTTCTGCTATTAAGAAAATTGGCGTTGTCTTTTTGCTTCAAAGATTATTATAGAAGCTGATACGGATACATTCATGGAGTCTATTTCACCCTCCATAGGTATAATTATGTTTTTTTTAGAAGCATTTAACCAAGTGTCCGTTAAGCCAGTAGCTTCTGTGCCAACTACAATTGCAGTTGCATTTGTGTAATCCATGCTCGTATAGTTTGCAGATGCTGTTAATGCCGCACAGTAAATAGCTATGTTCTTGGTTTTTAAAAAAGAGATAATTTCACTGGTGTTCCCCATGGCTACAGGAACTGTAAAAACGCAACCTACGCTAGAACGTATAATATTAGGGTTGTACAAATCTGTTTTAGGGTTTGCGATTAATACAGCATCTAAATTTGCAGCATCTGCCGTTCGTAACAAAGCACCAATATTTCCTGGTTTTTCAGGGGCTTCTGCAATAAGAATTAAGGGAGTTTTGTTTTTAAATTTTAAGTTTTCTAAAGTGTTGTTTTTGCTTTCAACAAGAGCGACTATACCTTCGGTTGTACCTCTATAGGCTATTTTTTGATAAACTTCTTTGCTTACAGAGATTATTTCTTTGGCAGCATTGTATTTTTCTAAGGATGTTTCTGAAAATAAAGAAGGTTCAAAAAATAAAGTAGAAATACTATATCCTCCTTTTAGGGCTAATTCTAACTCTCTTTGACCTTCCGCTACAAAAAGTGCTGCTTTTTTGCGTTCTCTAGATTTATCTTTGAGTAGCAATACTTTCTTAATTAAAGAATTTTGAAGACTACTTAAATGTTTAATTTTGCTCATTATTACAAAAATAGTGTAATTCAAACTTTAATAGAGTGACAATACTAAAAATCAAAAAATTAAAGAAATATGATTAGAAAGTCCATTATCGGAATGTGTTTATCTGTTATGCTTTTTTCATGTAAAGAGGATACTAAAAAAGTAGAAACAGTAAAACAGGAGAAAGAAAAAATAGAAACATCTGCTCTACATAATTATCCAGATGTTTTTAAGAAAGTTCTTAATGCGCATGGGGGATTAAATGCTTGGAAAGAAAATAGGTTGCTTACTTTTGAAATTGCTAAAGAAGGATATTCAGAAAAACATTCTATAGATTTAAAATCTAGAAAAGATAGGGTAGATGCACCAGGGTATTCTTTTGGTTTTGATGGAGAAAATATTTGGGAATTAAATGAGAAGCGTCTTTTTAAAGGAGATCCAATATTTTTTCACAATCTATATTTTTATTTTTATGCAATGCCATTTGTTTTAGCGGATGATGGAATTGTATATAGTGAGACCCAAGATTTAGAATTTAATGGAGTGTCTTTCCCTGGAATAAAAATTAACTTTAATTCAGGTGTAGGAACCTCTTCTAAAGATAATTATTACCTACATTATAATCCAGAAACGTATAAGATGGAATGGTTGGGGTATACTGTTACCTATAGGACTGGCGAGGTTTCTGAAAATGTAAAGTGGATTCATTACAACAATTGGCAAACTGTTAATAATGTAGTGCTTCCAAAATCTATTTCATGGTATACCTATGAGGGTAGAAATTTAATAGAACCAGGCCATGTTTTAGAGTTTAAAAATGTAGTATTAAATTCAAATTTAATAAAAGAAGGGTATTTTAAGATGCCAAATAATGCTCAGGTAGTAAATAAAAAATAAGCCTATGTGTTAACATAATTAAAAGTTAAAAATACATTTATTCTATATAGGTAGTATCTTTTATAATTATTTTTAGACTATCTTATGTAAGTTTTTTTAATAATCCAATCATTACTAATTATGCCAACATACAATTTAAAAGTTAACGGAGAAAAACAAGTAGTTGAAGCAGAGTCAGATACCCCCTTATTATGGGCGCTTAGAGATCATTTAGATTTAGTAGGTACTAAATTTGGTTGTGGAATAGGGCAGTGTGGGGCTTGTACAGTACATGTAAATGGTACAGCAACAAGGAGTTGCCTATTGCCTGTTTCTGCACTAGAAGATAAAGAAATAACAACAATAGAAGGACTTTCAGAAAACGGTTCGCATCCAGTGCAACAAGCTTGGAAAGAAGTAGATGTGCCACAATGTGGTTACTGCCAGGCGGGTCAAATAATGACAGCTTCGGCATTTTTAGAAACAAATCCTAAACCTACAGAAGAAGAAATTAAAATTGCAATGAATGGTAATATATGCCGTTGCTCTGCATATAACCGTATACAGAAAGCAGTTGCAATTGCCTCAGAGAAAATAGGATAACCTTAAAAACTAAAAAAAATGAGTACAGAAAATAATACTAATTTTAGTAGAAGAGGGTTTTTAAAAGCTTCTTCTTTAGCAAGTGGCGGATTGTTAATTGGTTTTAACCTTTTTACAGCATGTAAACAAAAGGCAGAGATGCCAATAGATATAACGAAGTTAAATTTTGCAGATTTTAATGCATTTATTAAGATTGCGGAAAATGGTATGGTAACTATTTTTTCTCCTAATCCAGAAATTGGCCAGGGAGTAAAAACTTCTATGCCTATGATTATTGCAGAAGAATTAAATGTAGCTTGGAAAGATGTAGTTGTAGAGCAAGGTGTTTTAGATACAGAAAATTATACAAGACAGGTTGCTGGTGGTAGTCAATCTATTCGTTTTGGGTGGGATGCCTTACGCCAGACAGGAGCTACAGCTAGGCAAATGCTAATTAATGCTGCTGCGGCAAAGTGGGGCGTTAGTGCTTCAGAATGTTCTGCAAAGGAAGGAGTAATTACAAATGCAAGTGGAGAAACTCTAGGATACGGAGATGTTGTTAAAGAAGCTGCTTTATTAGAAATTCCAGAAAATGTAGCGCTTAAAGAGCCAAAAGATTATACCATAATTGGTACTAAAGCTATAAACGTTGATATAGATAAAATTGTTAGTGGAAAACCTCTTTTTGGTATGGATTATAAAGAAGAGGGAATGGTATATGCATCTGTTTTAAGACCTCCAGCTTTTGGGCAAGAATTAGAATCCTTTGATGCTACTGCTGCAAAAAGTATTAATGGTGTATTAGATGTTATTACTATTGGAGAAAAAGCAAGAAATCTTTTAAACAGTGAAAAGCCTGGTTGGTCTGTTAAGCTTAGTAATAGTGATAAAGTGGTAGTTATAGCAAACTCTACTTGGGCTGCTATGAAAGGTAAAAAAGCAATAAAAGCAGTTTGGAAAGAAGGTTCGCCATTAGAAAGTACAGATGCTCATGATAAAGCGCTAGTAAAATTGCTAGATGGGAATAAATTTAAAACCATGCGCTCCGACGGAGATGTAAAAAAAACTTTTGCACAAGCAGATAAAGTTTTAGAAAGAACTTACGAATCTCCATTTTTGCCACATAACTGTATGGAACCTATGAATTTCTTTGCTAGTGTAGATGATGCTAAAGTAAGATTAGTGGGGCCAATACAAACACCAGAAGATTTGGCAACTGCAGTTGCTACGATGTTAGATAGAAGTTTGGAAGATATTAGTGTAGAAATGACACGTATAGGTGGTGGTTTTGGAAGAAGACTATATGGAGATTTTGCAATGGAAGTTGCAGAGATAGCAGATGTAATTCGTAAACCTGTTAAAATGGTTTCTTCTAGAGAAGATGATATGACAACAGGGGTGTATAGACCTGCAATAAAATATAGAATTAAGGCTAGCGTAAAGAATGGAGAAATAACAGGATACCAGTTAAAAGAGGCTGCAGTTAATGGGAATATGTATGGTTTAATACCTAATTTTTTTCCAGCAGGCGCTATTGAAAATTATCAAGTAGATGTAGCAAGTTTAAAAAGTAACATAACTACTGGTGCATGGCGTGCTCCTTATACTAACTTTTTATCCTATGCGGAACAAAGCTTTTTTGATGAGTTGGCAGAAATAGCAGAGAAAGACCCTGTACAAATGCGATTAGATTTATTACAAAAAGTAAAAGGAACTAAAGATGAAAAAATCCAATATTCACCAGAACGTTTAGAAGGTGTGATAAATTTAGTAGTGGAAAAATCTGGTTATAGAACTCCAAAAGAAGGGGTTTATCAAGGTTTTTGTGCTTACTATTGCCATAATACACATGTAGCTGAGGTTGCCGATGTGGTTATAGAAAATAATAAGCCTGTAGTAAAAAATGTTACTGTAGCTGTAGATTGTGGTATCGTGGTTAATCCGCTTGGGGCAATTAATCAAATAGAAGGTGGTGTAGTAGATGGTGTTGGACATGCTATGTATGGCGATTTTAAATTTAAAGATGGTATGCCAGATAGTAGTAATTTTGGTGCTTATCGTCTTATCCGTAATAGCGAGGCGCCAAAAGTAGCAACATACTTTGTAGAAAATGATTTATCACCTACTGGTTTAGGGGAGCCAACTTTACCTCCTGCAGGAGCTGCTGTTTCAATAGCAATTACTAAGGCAACTGGGAAAAGAATATATAAGCAACCATTTACTAAAAATATGGTGGCAAAAGAAATAATTGGGTAATTAAGTGGTGTTAAAATGAATGTTTTATTTTTTGGAATAACTAGAGAAATTGTGGGTACTTCCGAATTGTTAATTTCGGATTTAGTAAATAAACCTACGGTAAATGATTTAAAAGAATATTTAATGACTAGATATTCCGAATTTTCTAAATTAACATCCTTTGCAGTAGCAGTTAACAATGAATATGCTAAAGATAATGTACCTTTAGGACAGAATGATGAAATAGCTATTATACCACCTGTAAGCGGAGGCTAATGAAGAAAACAAAGATAGAAATAGTAAATACCATAGATACTTCCAATATATTTGCGCAGTTATCGCATGCACATAGTGGAGGTATTTGTGTTTTTATAGGTACGGTTAGGGAATTTACAGCCAATGAAGAAGTTATAGCCTTAGAGTTTGAAACGTATAAAGTAATGGCTTTAAAAGAAATGGAAAAAATTGCAGATGAGGCTGTAAAAAAATGGAACCTTAATAGTGTGGTTATTGCACATGCTGTTGGCGCAAAAAAAGTTGAAGAGCCTGTAGTTATTGTTGGGGCTTCTTCTGCGCATAGACCAGAATGTTTTGAGGCTTGCCGTTATTTAATTGATACCTTAAAGGAACGTGTTCCTATCTGGAAAAAAGAAATGTTTAAAAATAAAGAAGTTTGGGTATCTGCCCATCCATAGTTTATGTTAGTAGATAATCATAATAGAACAATTAATTATTTGCGCTTAGCGGTAACAGACCGTTGTAATTTAAGATGCAATTATTGTATGCCTTCTGAAGGTATAAATTTTGCACCAAACAATGCCTTATTTACAATAGAAGAATTATCTAAGTTAAGTTCTATTCTTGTAAGTCAAGGAATAGATAAAATTAGAATTACAGGAGGAGAGCCATTTGTTCGTAAAGATGTAATGGTTTTATTACGTCACTTATCTAATTTAGAGGGGTTAAAAGATATATCTATCACCACAAATGCAACTGTAATTGGACCGTACATAAATGAGCTTAAAATATTAGGAATTAAAAATATTAATGTAAGTTTAGATGCTATTAATAGAGATACTTTTGAACGTATTACAAGAAGAAAAGAATACGAAACAGTACACGCTAATATTCTTAAATTAATAACAGAAGGTTTTAATGTGCGTATAAATTTTATAGCATTAGAAGGTCAAAATACGCAAGATATACTTCCAATTTTAGAGTTAACTAAGGATTTTGATGTTTGTGTACGTTTTTTAGAAGAAATGCCATTTAATGGGGGTACAAAATCATTCTCTAAGTTAAAGTGGGATTATAAGTACATTTTAGAACATATTAAAGAAGGTTTTCCGGATTATTTTAAATTAGAATCCGAGAAAACATCCACTTCTATTAATTACAAAATACCTGGCTACATAGGCTCTTTTGGTGTTATACCGTCTTTTAGCAGAACTTTTTGTGGTAGTTGTAATAGATTACGAATTTCTGCTACAGGAGATGTAATTACTTGTTTGTATGCAAAAGCTAGTGCTAATTTAAGAGATATTATGAGAGGTGAAGACTCTGAAAATGGGATTAAAACCGAAATTCTAAAAGCTGTTGGGAGCAGAGCTAAAACAGGTTTTGAAGCCCAAGAAAAATACAAAAATGTTTTTTCTAATTCAATGACATCAATAGGAGGGTAATGAGTACGAAACTTACACATATAGATGAAGCTGGTAATGCAGTAATGGTTGATGTTTCTAATAAAGAAGCATCGCCCCGTTTAGCTATTGCATCTGGAAAAGTGATTTTTCCAGAAATAGTTTTTAAAACTTTGTCAGAAAATCAATTTTCTGGCAAAAAAGGGAGCATTTTGCAAACTGCAATTATAGCAGGAATACAGGCAGTAAAAAAAACGTCGGAGTTAATTCCTCTTTGCCATCAAATAAATTTAACTAAGGTACATATAGATATAGAACCAGGAGCTAATGAGTTGTTGGTTCACTGTACTGTAAAATGTACAGAAAAAACAGGAGTAGAAATGGAAGCTTTAACAGGTGTTTCTGTGGCAGCACTAACTATTTATGATATGTGTAAGGCTTTATCTCAGGATATTGTTATTTCTGAAATTAAATTAGAGAAAAAAACAGGAGGGAAAAATGATTTTGAACGATAAAATATACGGTTTAGTTCTATCTGGTGGTAAAAGTACCCGAATGGGACAAGATAAAGGATTGTTATCTTATCATGGGAAGCCACAAAGAGAACATTTATATGAAATGTTAAGTTCTGTTTGCGAAAAAACTTTTATGAGTATTCGTAAAGAACAAGCAGCAGAAATTAGTACGGACTTTAATGTTATTATTGATAAAGACGAATATAAAGGACCTTATAATGGACTCTTGTCTGCTCATAAAACGCATCCAGAGGCTGCTTGGTTAGTTTTAGCTTGCGATTTACCTTTAATGGATGTTTCTTCTTTAAAAGAATTAATTGCGTCTAGAAATTTAAACAAGAACCCTTTGTCTACAGCTTTTGCTTTAAAAGAAAGTCCGTTACCAGAACCATTATGTGCTATTTGGGAACCAGAAGCACTAAAAGAATCGGTAACTTACTTAGAAGCTGGGAATGGTAGTTGTCCACGTAAATATTTAATTAATAGTGAAGTGGAGTTAGTTTTTCCTTCTAATGAACATGTGTTACTTAATGCAAACTCTGTAGAAGATTATAAAGATGCATTAGAGAAAATTGCTGTCTCATGAGCCAGAATAGGTATAGCAGGCAAATTCAATTAAAAAGTTTTGGAAAGTTAGCGCAAAACAAATTAGCAAATGCTAAAGTTTTGGTAATTGGCGCTGGTGGTTTGGGTGTACCTGTTTTAACGTATTTAAATGCCATGGGAGTTGGTGAAATTGGAATTGTAGATAATGATACGGTTTCTATCACCAATTTACATAGACAAGTTTTATTTGACGAGGATGATGTAGATGAACTAAAAGTATCCGTTGCAGCTAGGAAATTAAAAGCTCAGAATTCCAATACACAAATTAAAACTTTTGCGACTTTTCTTAATGTTGAAAATGCTCTAGAAATTATTAAAAATTACGACTGCGTTGTAGATGCTTCAGATAATTTCCCAACAAGATATCTTGTAAACGATGCTTGCGTTATTCTAAATAAACCATTTGTTTATGGTGCTTTGCATGATTTTGAGGGGCAAGTAAGTGTTTTTAATGCAAATGGAGGTCCAACGTATAGGTGTTTGTTCCCAACCATGCCAAAAGAAGATGCTATTCCGAATTGTAATGAGAATGGCGTTTTAGGAATACTACCAGGAATAATTGGTAACTTACAAGCTTTAGAAACGGTTAAGTTAATTACAGGTATTGGAGATTTATTATCCGGTACTTTATTAATTTTTGATGCTTTAGCCCAAAGAAGTCAAAAAATAAAATTTCCTGTTGTAGAAGAAAACCTATTAATTAAAGAATTGCAAACTAACTATGATTTTAGTTGTGAAACAATTCTAGAGTCTATTGAAGCTATTGGTTTACAAGATTTGTTAGCGGATAAAAATATACAACTTATTGATGTTAGGACTGAGAATGAATATGAAGATGAGCATCTTATTGGGGCTATAAACATTCCGTTAGATGAAATAGATGACCAATTGGAAGAACTAGATACAAATTCCCCTATTTATTTTATTTGCCAATCTGGTATACGTAGTAAAAAAGCATTGCAGATAGTAATAAAAGAGTTTCCAGAAGCTATTTGTGTAAATGTAAATGGAGGAATGAACAGTTTAAATTCCTTTGCTAATTATGCCTAATTATACTATTGCTAATGATAAATTTTGAAGATGCCTTTAGTAAAGTTTTAGAACATGCTAAAGATTTTGGAGAAGAGACTGTGACTTTAAAAAACAGTGTTGGTAGAGTGTTAGCCGAAACAATTTTTGCAGACCGTGACTTTCCGCCTTTTAATCGTTCTACTAAAGATGGTATTGCACTTAATTATAAATCTATTTTAGAAGGAAAAACGGAATTAAAAATAGAGGGTATTTGTAGTGCAGGAATTCCACAACAAGAATTAAAAGAAGATTATAACTGTCTAGAGATTATGACAGGAGCTGTGTTGCCTAAAAAAGCAGATACCATCGTAATGTATGAACATGTTAGTATTAGGGATAAAGTGGTTACCATAAATCAAATTCCAAAGCAAGGAATAAATATTCATGCACAAGGAACTGATGAAAAAAAAGGAGCTGTTTTATTATCTCCTGGAATTAGAATTGATGCTGCTGAGGTTGGTATTTTGGCTACGGTCGGTAAATCCGTAGTAAAGGTTAAAAAACTTCCTAAAATAAGTGTTGTTTCTACAGGAAATGAACTTGTTCCTGTAGAAGAAAAGCCATTGCCTCATCAAATTAGAAAATCTAATGTTCTTTCTATAGATGCTGCTTTGTATAAAGAGTATGTTATTCCGGAACAGTTACATTTAGCCGATAAAAAAGAAGAAATAAAAAAGAGTATTTCCGTAGCGCTTAAGAAAAATGATGCTCTGTTGTTAAGCGGTGGCGTTTCTAAAGGAAAATATGATTTTATCCCTGAGGTTATGGAAGAACTTGGAGTAGAAAAAGTTTTTCATAGAGTGGCACAAAAACCAGGAAAACCTTTTTGGTTTGGTGTGCATAAAGAAACAAATACCATTATATTTTCTTTTCCTGGAAATCCTGTTTCCACATTTGCTAATTACCATGTGTATTTTTTACCATGGTTCAAAAAGAGTTTGGGTTTACCACAAGATAATCTGCAAGTGCTACTGCAGGAAGAAATAGAAGCAAAACCTCCATTAACCAAATTTGTTCAAGTAACTACTTTTTTAGAGAAGGGTATGTTTTGTGCAAAACTCATAAATGGTAATGGTTCTGGAGATTTAACAACATTATCTAATGCTAATGGTTTTGTTTGTTTATCCCCTAGAGAAGATGCTTATAAAATAGGAGAGTTAGTACCGTTCATAAAAGTAAAATAAATTATAATCCTATGTTTTGTAAGATTACGTACGTTTTTTTACGTAAATAAGCTGATTTATTTTTGTTGTTTGTAAGGAATACCTCAAATAATACTGGTATTGCAAAGAATTTTATATCTTGTTAAAATATAGAATGAAACCATTAACTATCATTGAACCCCCTAAAGATGATAAAAAGCTACAGAAGAGAAGAGTGGAAAGAAATTAAATTTGACGATAAAATTTCTAAAAACGAGAAGTACAAAATTTCAAATTTTGGAAGAATCATTAATTGTAAAGGTGCTACCGAAAAACTGGTAAAAGTTACCTACATTAATGGCTATCAAAACTTGCCGTTAAAACAGGAAGTGAATAAAAAATTAACTAGTAGATATGTACACAAGTTAATTGCAGAGCATTTTCTTGAAAAAAATGATGGGCAATATGTTATTCATTTAAACTACGACAAGAAGGATAATAGACTTGAAAATTTAAAATGGGCTACTAAAGAAGAGAAAGAGAAGCACCAATTTAGTAATCCGGAATACAAAGAAGCCTCTAAAAGACGACGATATTCTAAATTGTCAGAGGCCAAAGTAAGGTTGCTAAAGAAAAAAATAAATGACCCCAATAGGCGTACTAGATTAAAAATGTTAGCAAAGCAGTTTGGTATATCTGAAATGCAGTTGTATAGAATTAAATCTGGAGAAAACTGGGGCTCTGTAGAATAAAGTGAAAAAAACTTATAAATTGTTTTTTTTATGATAGCTAATAATAAGGGATACAACAGAATTATAACTTTGTATCCCTTTAGTTTGGTTGTTAGCTTTTAAAAAACTGTTATAAATAGATTTAAAAATAGGTTCTAAAGGATTTTCATATGTATTCCAAAAAGTGCTCATTTCCTTATAGTTATTTTTAACCCCTGGGTTTAGTTCCTCTAATAACTGCTTTACAAGTTCTGGGTTATTTTTATTTATATCATTAAGGCAATACCCTAAAGCATAAGCATATGCAGAATATTTAAAATATATATCAGAGTTGCGAACAGTAACTAAATATCCAATAAAATTAGTTTCATTTTCTGCAGAGTACCCTATTTGATGTCCAATTTCATGACCGGCAACTACAGGGAATCTAAATTTAGGTAATAGAGCATTTACTTGTGCTTCATTAGTAAATGGGTTAAGGTAGCCGCCATACCCCATATAGGTTAGTCCTGTGCTTAAGAGCGATTCTTTTATGCTTGGTTTTTGATACGATAAAAAAGGATATTTTTTATTTAAATGAGTATAACCATCTAGAGTTTTAGAAAATATTTCTTCTTTTGTGTAAGGGAAAATTACAGCAGTAGCAGAGTCTTTAGTAATTTTTAATTGTGTGGCGTTAGTTTTGGCAATAAGATTTTTAGTTAAAACTAAAAGTTCTTCCTGTGTGTATTCTTCTTTTAAATTAAATTTTTTAGAAATAGGTTCTCTATAATAATTTAATCCCCATAGTAAATGAAAAGTAAAATAAGCTATAGAGAGTATCATTATACAGTTTATGAAAAATACTTTTAGATTTTTTCGTAAGTACTTTCTATTCGTATAAATGTATCCTAAACCTATAACTATTAATGAAAAGTATATAATATCTCCTATAGAAAAAGGAACCCATCCAAAAAGCGTTCTAAAGAAAGAAGCTATTATTGGGTATAGTAAATTACTGTAATATTTTTCTACAACTTCAGGGTAGCTTCCAAGCCATTTTACAATAATAATTTGTGGTATTAATAATATGGCAATACTTCTATTTAGAGTTAATTTCAAATTATATATTGATATTAGAAAGTTATGAATAAGTAGCGTCCTTTTCAAAATTAGCTAATTTACTCGTAAGGTTCTTTATCAATCCGTATTTTTGATGGATTAAAATAAAAAAATGAGTGAAGAAATAAGAGAATTAGAACCTGTAGCTGTCTGGAATAAATTTGCAGATTTAAATGCAGTTCCAAGACCTTCTAAAAAAGAAGAACGTGTTATAAATTTTATGCTTGCTTTTGGGGAATCTTTAAATTTAGAAACTCTAAAAGATGAGGTAGGTAATGTTATAATTAGAAAACCTGCTTCTAAGGGTTTTGAAAATAAGAAAATGATAACGTTACAGTCCCATTTAGATATGGTGCATCAAAAAAATAACGATACTATTTTTGATTTTGAGGAGCAGGGAATAGAAATGTTTGTGGAGGAAGATTGGGTAAAAGCAAAAGGCACCACTTTAGGAGCAGATAATGGGCTAGGGGTGGCAACCATAATGGCATTATTAGAAAGTAAAGATATTGAGCACCCGGCTTTAGAAGCATTGTTTACTATTGATGAAGAAACAGGGATGACAGGTGCAATGGGGCTTAAAGAAGGAATTTTGAAAGGAGAGATTCTACTGAATTTAGATACTGAAGAAGATGATGAAATAGGTATAGGATGTGCAGGGGGAGTAGATATAACTGCAAAGCGTACTTATTCTGAGAAGTCTCTTCCAAGGGGAATAATTCCTTATAAGATTGTTGTAAACGGTTTGCAAGGTGGGCACAGTGGTATGGATATTCATAAAGGATTAGGTAACGCTAATAAAATAATGAATAGAATTTTATATACCTGTAATAGAAATTATAGTATAAGAATTTCAGAAATAAATGGCGGTGGTTTGCGTAATGCAATTCCACGAGAAAGTTCTACAGTGTTAATTGTAGATAAAGCTCATGCAAGTGCATTTGAAAAAGAAATAGTAAATTTAGCTGTCATACTAAAGCAAGAATTTAAATTAACAGAGCCTAATCTTAATGTTACGTTTGCTGTTGTTAGAAAGCCTAAAAAAGTTATGGGGTTACGTCCTCAAGAAAAACTATTTAATGCCGTTTATGCTGCACATAATGGCGTTTATAGTATGAGTAATTCTATGCCGGGATTAGTAGAAACTTCTAATAATATTGCTAGAGTAACCGTTAAAAAAGGGGAAGTTGTAATAGCATGTTTAACTCGTTCTTCTGTTAATTCTTCTAAAGATGATTTGGCAAATGCGTTAACGGCTACTTTTGAAATAGCAGGTATGGATGTTTCTTTGTCTGGTGATTACCCTGGTTGGAATCCCAATCCAGATTCTGCTATATTAAAAGTTTTAGAAAATAAATATGAAACAATTTTTAAAGAAAAACCAAATGTAGCAGCTTGCCATGCAGGTTTAGAATGTGGAATTTTAGGACAAAATTATCCAAAAATAGATATGATAAGTTTTGGCCCGACCATTAAAGGAGCGCATTCTCCAGATGAGAGAGTTAGTATTTCATCTGTTCAAAAATACTGGAAGTTTGTTTTAGAGATTCTGAAAGATAGTCCAGAAAAATAATTGCAAAAAGAAAGGCTTGCAAAATGCAAGCCTTTCTTTTTAATATGTGGTTTTGTTTTATTCTGCAATACCAGTAATTTCTAAATCAAAAACTAAATCTGCATTAGGAGGTATCACAGCTCCTGCACCAGCTTCTCCGTACCCTAAATGTGGTGGAATAAATACACGAATTTTGTCACCAACTTTCATACTTAATAACCCTTCTTTAAATCCTGGTATTAAGGTAGCATCTGGACTATAATCCATAGGGATTGCTTCATATCCACGACCTTGTTTTCTTCTAGCATCGTATTTATTAAATTTTTTAGCAACTTCTTCATAATTACTGTCAAATAAATTACCATTAGATAGGTACCCAGCGTAAAAAACTTTTACTTTTTGACCAACTTTTGGTTTTTCACCAGAACCTTCTTTTATAGTATATACTTTTAATCCGCTTGGAAGTTCTGTTGCTTTAGCTTTCATTTCATTAAGTTCAGAAGCAAATTCGCTTTTCATTTTTTCAAAGGCTGCAATTTTTTCTTCTTCACCTTTAAAATAAGAACTCATAACTTCAACGGCATCAAACTTTTTTGCAAGTTTCCCATTTCTTATAATACTTACTTTATTCATGACAATACTATCTAAAGGTCTGTCAGATTGTGTTTTAACAACAGCAATAGAGTCTACTACGTCCAAACCTTCTACTACTTCACCAAAAACAGTATGTCTTCCGTTTAAAAAAGGAGTTTCTTTATGGGTTATAAAAAATTGACTTCCGTTGGTTGTTGGTCCAGAGTTAGCCATAGATAAGATACCTTTTTTACTGTGCGTTAAAGAATCATTAAATTCATCTTTAAATTTGTATCCGGGGCTACCAGAGCCAGTTCCAGTAGGGTCGCCACCTTGTATCATGAAGTCTTTTATAACTCTATGAAAAATAATACCATCATAATATTTTTTTCCTTTAAACTCTTCGCTAACAAATGGACTTGTTCCTTCTGCTAAGGAAACAAAATTTGCAACAGTAACTGGAGTTTTTTCTTGCTCTAATTTTACAATGATATCTCCTTTTGTAGTTTCTATATTTGCAAATAATCCATCTCCTAAATCTGCATGTTTTCCAGATTTACAACTTGCTATTGCAAGAGTTATAACTATAAATGCATATACTTTTTTAATCATAATTTTAATTTTAAATCTATTGGTTTTCTTTTTTAATTTTTAAAATGGATATAGTTGCTTTTAGAGGAAGGTTAATTCCAATTTTTCTGTTATCACCATGATAGCCATATCCTAATGAAGAAGGATATAAAAAGGTTGCTGTTTCATTTTCTTTTAATAGTTTAACACTATGTCTAAGTCCTGGAAATAGTTCTTGTAAATCTACTTTGTAATTTATGGTGTCTATTTCCTTGTAGGAATAAATAGTGTCATTGTTTACGTTTAAAATGGTATAGGTCATGGTAACTAAATCTTTTGGTTTAGCGGTATAGTTACTTTCGTTATTCTTATTTGTGTAATAATACCATGAGCCTACATCACTATGAAAGTACTCATGAATCGTATCTTTTTTAATAATCTCTTTAAAGAGTTTTTCTTCTTCTTTTAAAAGTCTTTTGTTTCTAGCAACCGATTCTTTAATTATGTTGCCAGAACTTTTTTTAACAGCTCTTCTTGGTTCCGGACCTTTGCAGCCTATAATAGTTAATAAGAATAAAATTAATGAGATGTTTTTCATGCGGTTAGTTCCTCTTTGTAATCTTTTAACAGGTTTTTAAAATAGTTTGTTGTTTCCTCCATAGAATCATCACTTTTACCACCTGCAGCATTCGTATGGCCACCGCCATTAAAATGTTTTCTAGAAAATTCATTAACAGAAAAATCTCCTATAGAACGTAGTGATATTTTTAAAATACCTTCTTCTTTATTTTCTATAAATATGACAGCAAATTTTATTCCCTCTAGTGTTAGTCCGTAATTTACAAATCCTTCGGTGTCCCCTTTTTGATAATTGTAAGTGTCTAGCTCTTCTTGACTTAAGGTTATATATACGGTATTAAATTCTTTTAAAATTACCATATTTTTAAGAGCACAACCAAGTAAATGTAATCTACTTGGCGTGTTAGCATTATAAATCTTTTGGTGAATATCTGTGTTTTTAGCACCTTTTCTAATTAAATCTGCAACAACTTCGTGTGTTCTACTGGTGGTAGATGCAAATCTAAAAGAACCAGTATCGGTCATTATTCCAGTATAAAGACAATTAGCTATTTTGGCATCAATCTTACTAACATCTCCAAGGAATTCTATTACGTTATACACCATTTCGCAGGTAGAACTCATGTTAACATCAGAATACATAACGCTTGCATAGTCTGCGGGCTCTTGATGGTGGTCTATCATTACAAAAGTAGCATTTGCTTGTTCTAAGAAAGGTTGCATTTGCCCTATTCTTCCTAAGTGATTAAAATCTAGTGTAAAAATAATTGAGGCTTCATTAATACGATCTTTAGATTGGTAGTTTTCTTTTTCAAAATTTAGAATACTATCATTTCCAGGAATCCATTTTAAAAACTTTGGGTAATCATTAGGAGAAACAATAGTTGCTTTATGTCCTATGTCCTGTAAATAATGATAAAGACCTAAGGTAGAACCAATAGCATCCCCATCTGGGTTTTTATGCGGTATAATTACAATTTTTTGAGGTGTAGAAAGTAGCGCTTTAAGCGCATTTATGTCCTTTAAATTCATGACGACGAATATACAATTTTATAAAATAAAAGGAGAAATTTTTAGGAGTCTGTTACTGTATTTTAAATCAATTTTTATGGTTACTATGTTTTGTGTGAGGAATACTAGTTTTTATTATAGTTTAGGTTATAGAGATTACATTTAAATGTTTTTGTTCTTATTAAATTATAAAGTTCATTGTTTCAAATATTTTTTCTTTTTGTATGCTTAAAATCAAGAACTAAACACTTTTTTTTATTTTTCTTGTTCGTTTATCTAAAAGCTTTATTTTTGCGCAAAAAATAAGAGATGACAACAAATAGAACTTTTACAATGATTAAGCCTGATGCTGTAGAAAATGGGCATATTGGTGGTATTTTGGATAAAATCACTGCTGCAGGTTTTAAAATTGTAGCAATGAAATATACGCAGTTAAGTAAAAGAGATGCAGAGGCGTTTTATGCTGTTCATAAAGAACGTCCATTTTTTGGAGAGTTAGTTACTTTCATGACTAGAGGTCCAATTGTTTCTGCAATATTAGAAAAAGAAAATGCTGTAGAAGATTTTAGAGCTTTAATTGGAGCTACTAACCCTGCTGAGGCTGCAGAAGGTACTATTCGCAAAATGTTTGCAACTAGTATTGGAGAAAATGCTGTTCATGGTTCGGATAGTGATGAAAATGCTGCTATAGAAGGAAGTTTCCATTTTTCAGGAAGAGAAATTTACTAAATATAAAAGTATATTATTTTAAAAGCTGCTTATTAATAGGCAGCTTTTTTTATCTTAAAACCAATTTTTTAATTATTTCTTTGCCTAGCTCTTCATTAAGCATTGTAATAATTTTAGATTTTCCTTGGCTTAATTCATTCCTTAATACAGAGGAAGAAAGGGAAACAAATAAAGTTTCATTTCTTAATTCTACATCCGTGGTATAATTATTTACACCATTACCCATTAAGTTTATCCAAGCTTCCTTAACATTAACTTTGTCCATACCGCCTTGTAATTTATTTTCTTTAATAAATTCTTGTAAAGCTTCATTTAAAGGTAAATTACCAAACTTGCGTTTTGCCATTATTTAGTACTATTTATAGAAGTGAATTTTTTATAGGTGTACATAACTTCTTCTTCGTTTATAACAGAAAATGTGTTCTTGTTTAAAGTAATCAATTTTTCTTTTCTTTTGCTAATTTCATCCGAAGAATAATTTAAAAAGAATGTTGCGTTTTCTTCTGTAATCCTAAATGTTTCTGCATCGTTAGAGGTTTCATAAGTACCGTTAAATTTTGGTTGTACTTTTTTTCTATACCCAGTAGTATCTAAAACTTGAATGTAGTCTAAGGTAGTACTCATTTTATATTCTTTAGAGGTGCCGTCTTTAAAGGTTACTTTTTGTATTTCCCAATACCCATTTAGGTTTTTTATGTCCTGTTTATTAATTTTAGAAGTGCAGCTAATAAAGCATAAAGTAATAAGAATAACAAAATTTTTAAGCATACTTATAATTTAAATATTTTATAAGATTGATGTATGTTTTTAACTAAGTTTTCTGTTCTTTCGGCATGGGTGTCGCTAATAAAAATTTGTCCAAAACTTTCATTATCTACCAAGCTTATAATGTGAGAAACTCTGTTTTCGTCTAATTTATCAAAAATATCATCTAAAACTAAAATAGGGGTGGTTTTAGATTGTTCTTTAATAAAGTGGAATTGTGCAAATTTTAAAGCAATTAAGAAAGATTTTTGCTGTCCTTGACTGCCAAATTTTTTAACAGGGTAATTATTAATTTTAAAACTTAAATCGTCTTTGTGAATTCCGCTACTAGTATATTGTAATGCACGGTCTTTATCTACTGTAGCTTCTAATAATTGTAAAAGTGTTTGGTCTTTTAATTTACTTTCAAAAGATATAGTTACTTCTTCAGTATTATTGGTTATAGCTTTGTATTGTTCCTTAAAAATTGGAATAAAAGTATTTAAAAATTCTTGCCTTTTGTTAAATATTAATGTGCCATATTCATGTAATTGCTCATTATATACATCTAGGTTTGTGGCATCAAAAGTATGGTTAATAGCAAAGTATTTTAATAAAGAATTTCTTTGAGATAATACCTTATTATATTTTATTAAGGTAAGTAAATATTCTTTGTCCGATTGGGAAATGACTCCATCTATAAATTTTCTTCTAGTAATACTACCTTCTGCAATTAAATCTCTATCATAAGGAGAAATAATTACTAAGGGCAGCAAGCCAATATGATCCGAGAAGCGTTCATATGCCTTCCCATTACGTTTTATTATTTTTTTTGCTCCTTTTTTTAGGCTGCTAACTATATGTTCTTCTTTTTTATTTTTTTTAAAAAAACCATCAATAACAAAAAAGTCTTCATTATGTTTTATATTCTGTGAGGTTATTGGGTTAAAATAACTTTTGCCAAAAGATAAATGGTAAATAGCATCTAGAACATTTGTTTTTCCAACACCGTTATGCCCTACAAAACAGTTGGTTTTAGTGTCAAACTCAAAATTTTCTGAACTAAAATTTTTATAATTTATTAAAGATAATTTATGTAGATGCATGCCTAATTTTCGGGTGTTTTATTCTAAATTCTCATAGAAACCTGCAAAATATCGAAAAATAACGAATAAATACCCACTTGAATTTCAATAAAAACTTTATTTTTGCGCGATCAATAAAATTTAAGATGGCAACATATAAAAAACGAGGATTTAAACCTAAAAATCAAGTAGAAGAGCAACAGGTAGAGGAGCAAGAAAGCACAACTGCCGAAGTATTTAACACCCTAGATGAGAGTGCTTCTAAAAGTGAGGAATGGGTTTCTAATAATCAAAATTACATATTAGGTATTATTGGTGTTATAGCAGTTGCGGTTCTAGGGTATTTAGGATACATGCAATTTGTACAGAACCCTAAAGAGGCAGATGCTGCTAATGAAATGTATTATCCGCAACAATATTTTGACCAAGCTTTGGTGAGTACAACAGCAAAAGATTCTTTATTTACTTTAGCCTTAAATGGTGCAGATGGTAAATATGGTTTTTTAAATATAATAGAAGAATACAATGGCACCAAAGCAGCAAATATTGCTAATTATTCTGCTGGTATGTCTTATATGAATATGCAAAAATACCAAGAGGCAATTACCTATTTAGAAAACTTTTCTTCTGATGATGCAATATTAGGCGCTTTAGCAAAAGGTGGTTTAGGAGATGCTTTTATGCAGTTAGGACAAGCAAGTGATGCATTAGGATATTATGAAAGTGCAATAGCACATAGTGGTAATGAATACACAGCTCCAAAATTTTTATATAAAGCAGGAGTAACTGCATTAGAGTTAAAGGAAAATGCAAAGGCTTTAAAATTCTTTCAAAGAATTAAAGACGAATTTTCTGGTTCTGATGAAGCTCGTAGTATTGATGCCTTTCTTGGAATGGCTAAAAGTGAATAAAAATGGCTACAGCAAATAAAAATTTATCTGTTTATGATAAAGAAACAATCCCAAATGCGAAAGACTTTCGATTTGGGATTGTTGTTTCTGAATGGAATACAGAAATAACGAATGGCCTTTATTTAGGAGCAGTAGAAGCTCTTAAAGATTGTGGTGCATTAGAAGAGAATATTGTTAAATGGGATGTTCCTGGTAGTTTTGAGCTTATTTATGGTTCTAAAAAAATGATAGCTTCACAAAAAGTAGATGCTGTTATTGCAATTGGAAGTGTAATTCAGGGAGAAACAAAACATTTTGATTTTGTATGTAGCGGAACCGCTCAAGGCATTAAGGATTTAAATGTATTAACAGATACTCCAGTTATTTTTTGTGTGTTAACCGATAATACTTTGCAACAAGCTATAGATCGTAGTGGAGGCAAACACGGAAATAAAGGAACAGAGGCCGCAATTGCTGCAATAAAAATGGCTGCTTTAGGCTAGTATTTCTATTTTTTATACTTTTTTAACTTCTATTATAGAAAACTTTAAAACTGTTAACAAATTTTAAGGTTCCTATTACGGCATATTTTTTGATTTTAAGTAACTTTGATACAATGGGTATGCTTAGCAAAATCACAAAATTAGGTAAGAACAAGAAATTTGGATATTCTCCTCGTTTTTATGACGATAAAGGGGAAGGGAATCCTTATGAAATTGAACATAAGTTTGATAAATTTAGGTCTACCGTAGGAAGAAATAGAGGGTTAAAAAGAAAGTTTAATAACGTTTTAGACGATGTAAAAAGAGAGGGCGACCGTAATCTTAGAAAGAGAATGGTAATTATTCTTGCAGTTTTAATCTTAATATTTTTATTTATAATTGATTTTGATTTATCTATATTTATAAGTTAGCATGGCAGATATTATAAAACTTTTGCCAGACCACGTAGCGAATCAAATTGCTGCGGGTGAGGTAGTGCAACGTCCTGCTTCGGTTGTAAAAGAACTTCTAGAAAATGCAATTGATGCTGGTGCTACAACAATAAAACTTATTGTAAAAGACGCTGGAAAAAAGCTTATCCAAGTTGTAGATAACGGAAAAGGAATGAGTACTACAGATGCTCGTTTAAGTTTTGAAAGGCATGCTACATCTAAAATCCAAAAAGCCGAAGATTTATTTAATTTAAATACAAAAGGGTTTAGAGGAGAAGCTCTGGCATCTATAGCTGCAATTGCGCATGTGGAGCTTTTAACCAAAACAGAGGTAGATGAAGTAGGTACTCAATTAAAAATAGAAGGTAGTAAAGTAATTTCTCAAGAAGTTGCGGTTACTCCTAAAGGAACTTCAATGCTAGTAAAGAATCTTTTTTTTAATATACCGGCACGTAGAAATTTTTTAAAATCTAATCAAGTAGAACTTAGGCATATTACAGACGAGTTTCATAGAGTGGCATTAGCGCATCCAACTATTGCTTTTCATTTTTATAATAACGGTAGTGAGTTGTTTAATTTGCCTATTGTAAATTTTAGAAAAAGAATCGTACAAATATTTGGAGGAAAGGCTAATTCTAAATTAGTACCTGTTAATGAAGAAACGCAAGTGGTGAAAATTTCTGGATTTGTAAATAAACCAGAATTTGCTAAAAAGAGTAGGGGAGAACAGTTCTTTTTTGTGAATGATAGGTTTATAAAAAGTCCCTACCTGCACCATGCTGTGGTTGCTGCTTTTGAAGGGCTAATAAAACCAAATACGTATCCTGGTTATTTTTTATGTTTAGAAGTGGATCCAGGTACAATAGATATCAATATTCATCCAACAAAAACCGAAGTTAAGTTTGATGATGAGCATACATTATACGCTTTGTTGCGTTCTACAATAAAACATAGCTTAGGGCAATTTAGTGTTGTCCCAGCTATAGATTTTGAGCAAGATCCTAATTTAGATACACCTTATTCTTATAAAAATAAACAAGTAGAAATACCGCAAGTTACAGTAGATGCTACTTTTAATCCTTTTGCTAACGAGGTAGAAAAGCCAAAAAGCACTTCTAATGCAGCAGGAACTTCATATACAAATTATACTAAACCAAGTACTAAAGGGTGGGAAAATTTGTATGAAGGTTTAGGAACAAAAAAAGAAGAAAGTGCTCCTTTTACTAGTATGGAGTTTGAGTCTGAGGTTATTACTGGGTCTATATTTAAAGAAGAAAAAGTTGAAGAAGAATCGGTTTCTACAACATTTCAACTTAGAAGAAAATATATAGTAACCACTATTAAATCTGGCATGGTTGTAATAGATCAGAGTAGAGCGCACCAAAGAGTGCTCTATGAAAAATTCTTAAAGAATATTACTATTCAAGAGGCGGTAAGTCAGCAATTGTTATTTCCTCTTTCTTTACATTTTTCTACTACAGATGTTACTATATTAAAAGAAATACAAGAGCAGTTAAGAACTATTGGTTTTGCATTTAATATTATAGAAAAAGAAGTTGTAGAAATAACTGGAGTTCCTTTACAGGTTGTAGAAAGTGAAGTGGAAATGGTTTTAGAACAATTAATTTTAGATTATCAAATGGAAATTTCTGGAGATAGTTTTTCTCAAACCGATATTCTTGCGAAAACACTTTCTAAGACTTTAAGTGTAAAAACAGGAGCGGTATTAGATGCGGCTTCACAACAAGCTTTAGTAAATGATTTGTTCGCTTGTAAGGAACCAGGATTAAGTCCGTTTAATAAACCAACGTATGTTACTATAACAGAAAACGATATTGATAAAAAATTTATTTAGATGGCTAAATTAACAGATGCTATTAAGCACTTGCTAATAATTAACATATTGTTTTTTGTAGCAACAGAATTATATGGAGACCAAATGTATCAGTGGTTTTCTTTGTGGTTTCCAAAGAATGAAAATTTTGAACTATGGCAGTTAGTTTCTCATATGTTTATGCATGGTGGGTTAATGCATGTTGGTTTTAATATGTATGCATTATGGGCCTTTGGAACACCTTTAGAAAGAATGTGGGGTAGAAATAAGTTTTTCTTTTTCTACTTTTCTGCAGGTTTAGGGGCTGCACTTATTCATACCGGTGTAAATTATTTTTACTTTACACAAGGTCTAGACGCATTAGTTGGTTCTGGTATATCGGAGACAGAAATTTTAAAAATTATTGCAAATGGCCAGTATAACACAGATTGGTATAATGTAGCAGGAAAAAGCACTATAGATAATTTTCTTAGTGCATACAATACTCCTGCTGTAGGAGCATCAGGAGCTATTTATGGCGTTTTGGTAGCTTTTGGCATGTCTTATCCTAATAGTGAGTTGTTTTTAATGTTTATACCAGTGCCTGTGAAAGCAAAGTATTTTATACCTGTTTTAATAGGCTTAGATTTATTCTCCGGTGTAACTGGTTTTTCTTTGCTAGGAGGTGGTATAGCACACTTTGCACATGTTGGTGGTGCGTTGTTTGGTTTTATTATGATGTGGTATTGGAAAAAAAATCAATTTAACGGTAACCGTTGGAATTAAGGGTATGGCACAAGGAAATTTAAAATACCAATACGCTAACCTTTCTATAGCAGAAAAACTTATCGTAGTAAATGTTATCGTTTTTATTGTAGACGGATTTTTGAAAGCTCTTTTGGGGTTTGCTATTATGTCCTGGTTTGAGCTGCCTAAAGATTTTTCTATATTTATAACGCAGCCATGGTCTATAGTTAGCTACTCTTTTTTTCATGGTAGTTTAGGGCACGTATTTTGGAACATGATGTTGTTGTACTTTTCAGGAAGAATTTTTCTGAACCTTTTTGGAAATAAACGTTTTCTTAATGTATACTTTTTAGGGGTTATAGCCGGCGGATTAACGTTTTTATTGAGCTATAATGTTTTTCCAACTTTAATACACACAAATACTTCGCTTATTGGAGCCTCGGCAGGTGTTACAGCTATATTAATTTTTATATGTGCATATATACCTAATCAAGAAGTTAGACTCTTTATTATTAATGTTAAGCTTTGGTATATAGGTGCTTTTGTGGTTTTAACTGATTTAATTCAGATACCTAGTAGTGGGAATGTAGGAGGGCATTTAGCGCATTTAGGAGGAGCTGCTTTGGGGTACTTTTATGCAAGGCAACTTCTTAATGGTACAGATATAGGTTCAGGTTTTGAAAAGTTAGTGGATGGAATTGCAAATATCTTTAGGAAAAAAGAAAAAAAATCTCCTTTAAAAACTGTATATAGAAAAGAGTCTATAAAAAAACAAACGAAACCAGATTATGCAAAAGAAAGTAAACAGCGTAAGGTAGATGGTATCTTAGATAAGATTAGTAAGTCTGGTTATGAAAGTTTATCTCAAGAAGAAAAAGATTTTTTATTTAAAGCGGGCAAAGAAAACTAAAGAGTGAAGAAGCTATCTATATTTCAAAAACTTATTTATTTTATTACAGTAGTATTGGCTTTATTGTTATTGTTGGCTTGTGTAATACCTTATTTTCCAGTAAAGTTAATCCCTTTGTTTTCATTTATTAGTTTAGGGGTTCCGGCCTTAGTTGTACTAAATATTCTTTTTGCTATTTATTGGGTATTCGCTAGTTTTAAAAGAAGTTTATTTTTAATTTTTGCTTTAGTAGTTGGTTATTTAATTTTAGGTTCTTTTGTGCAATTTAGGGGAGAATCTGCGAGGGACTCTAAAGAAGATTTAAAAATAATGACATTTAATTCTTATGGTTTTCAAGGGTTAGGAGGTAAAAATGATAAAGCGAAAGAAAAAGAAAACGGTATTAATATAATACATTTTATATCAAAACAAAACCCCGATATTATCTGCTTTCAAGAGTTCGATTATAAAAGAATACGAAGCGGAGAATTAGATGCTTATCCCTATAGTTATGTCGATTTTGAGTTTGGCGAGTATCGAGAAAGAGTTGTTCAAGCTATTTATTCAAAATTTCCTATTGTTTCTAAAGGGAATTTAAATTTCCCTAAAAGCCATAATAATGGCATTTATGCTGATATTTTATACGAAAAAGATACATTACGAATTTATAATTTGCATTTAGAATCCTTAGGAATTACACCTGGTAAAGGAGTTTTATCTACCAAACCTCCAGAAAAGTTATATAAACAATTGGGGGATGTATTTAAAAAACAAGAGGAGCAAGCTTTATTAGTTTCTGAACATGCAAGAGTAGTTAACTTTAAAAAAATTATCTGTGGAGATTTTAACAATGGGCAATATTCTAGAATATATAATTTAATTAGAGGGAACCTTAAAGATACTTTTGAGGAAAAGGGTAGTGGTTATGGTAGAACTTTTAATTTTCATGGATTACCTATTCGAATAGATTTTATTCTTGCAGAAGAAGAATTAAAAGTGAAATCTCATAAAAATTTTGATGTAAAATACTCAGACCACTTTCCTGTAATGGCTTCTTTTAGTTTAGAGTAATCATATAGCAGTCTGCAATATCTGCAATAATGTGAATAAGAAGTGCTAGTCCAAATATCCTAGTTTTTTTGTAAAGAAATAATGCTATATATATGGCTATTGCCCAATAGGTATGTAAAGGATGAAAGTTAATACTGCAACGCATAGAATCAAATACAGGAGTTGCGAAAAAATGGTCTACATCAATTACTATACCTGCTAAAAGAACAATAATAGCAAAAGTTTTATCTTTTTTATAGAATACCAAAGCAATAATAATAGGTACTATAAAATGTATGCCATAATGTATTACAAATCTAAGCATCTAAGAAGTCCAATTTTATATCTTTTAGATACTTAAGGGCATTGGTTCCTTCATTAAATAAAAGGTCCAGAATACTTGTGTTAGGGATAAAATTATTACGGTCACTAAATACTTGAATGTATTCTTTAGCGGTATAGTTAGGCTCTTTTTTAGCATTTATTAAAAATCTAACATCTACTACATCTACTTCTTCTAATTTAGTATTATATTCTGTAGTTTTTTCTTTAGGTATTTCTATCTGGAGACAATCACAAACAACTTCCATAGTTTTTAGATTAAACTCTAATAGACTTTCAAATTTTGTAGTGTATAGTGGTTGTATTTCATCCTCGTAAAATTCAAAAAAAGGGGAGGATCTGTAAGCGGTTTCTAAGGTTCGCCAATGTTGCCTTTGCCAAGGGTATGAGTTGTCTATTTTAATGTCCTTATATTTTTGCTTTCTCTTATTTTTTCCTAAATGTACAATTGGAATATTTAATATGTGCTTACCACGATCTGCACAAACATAAGCTCTGTTTCTATAGGTTTGTTTTTGATAATTGTCCATGTATTCCCAATAGACTTCTTTTTGTGCAATAACAGCAAAAGTTACTATGTTAGGAATATAGGCAGGATGTAGTAAGTACTTCAAAAGTTAGGCTTTGTTTTTTCTTTTTTTACGGAAGAAGTCAAATACAAACCACCCAACTAATGCTATTAAGAAGAATTTAAAATAGGATCTTGGTTCTCCATCGCCATTTACCGTTGTAAATACACGATCCCATCTAATTTTCCAGTTTTTAAATCCGTCTGTAAAGTTATCAAAACTCATCCAAATAAAAATTGGAGTTCCAACAATATGGTTTTCTGGAACATACCCCCATGTTCTACTATCTTCAGAGTGGTCTCTATTATCTCCCATCATCCAATAATAATCTTGCTTAAAAGTATAGGTTGTAGCAACTTCACCATTTAAACTAATTTGATTTCCAGAAACACTTATTTTGTTTCCTTCGTAATCTTTAATTATTTTTTTGTAAACAGGTAGTATGTTTAAATCTAATGGGACAGTAACTCCCTTTTTTGGAAGGTAGATAGGTCCAAAATTATCGTTATTCCAAGCATAGTTTGGGTTTTGAGGAAAAATATTTGCACCTCTACTATTTTTTGGTTCAACTTGTCTTACCACAGAATCTATAGAAGTGTCTGCCTTTAATTTAGAAACCATTTCATCTGTTAAGGCAACTAAACGCTGTCTTTCTGTAATTTCTTTTAAAGAGAGCCTTGCTTTTTGAATAACTTTAGTTGGGATCCCTAAATGCTTTGTATATAATTCTAGCTTGCCATCTTCTGTTTGGTTATATCCTAAAAGATACTCTTGTAAAATTTGTGCTTGCTCTTGGTTTATTGGGTTAGAAAGATATTTTCTAGTTAAATCTACAACCCCTATATCTTTTAGTAGGCGTGATGAAACTCCTTTTTTGCTGTAAACCATATAGTCATACTGAGGTTTAGCTCTATCCGACAGTTTTAATTGTTTTCCATTAATAAAAACATAACCATCTATAATCTCTAGTGAATCTCCAGGAGTTCCTACGCAACGCTTTACATAGTTAGATTTTTTATCAATGGGTTTTTTTACCCCTTTTTCTCTCTTAAAGAAAACACGAACTGTATCTGCAGGCCAGCTAAATACAACAATATTATTTTTTTTAACTTTTGTGAAACCTGGTAGTCTAAAGTATGGAAGTTGTGGTTTGTTTAAATAAGAACGTGTTCCAACAACAGGAAGCGTATCATGAACCATTGGTGCTGCAACTGTAGTCATTGGTGTTCTTGCTCCATAATGAAACTTACTTACAAAAAGGAAATCTCCAACACGCAACGTTCTTTCTAGAGAACCAGTTGGAATTACATAGGGTTGTATAAAATAAGTGTGTACTAATGTTGCTGCTACAATTGCAAAAACAATAGAGCTAACCCATTCTCCTAAAGCTGTTGTTGGTTGTAAACTACGATCTTCTATATACTTTACATCTAGCATATAATTTACATAGTATATGTAAAAACCAAGAGTTAGAACAACTAGCCAAGATTCAATAAGACTATTTCTTCCAAAACTTCGTATGGTTTCTATCCAAATAACAGGAAACATTAATAAGTTAATAATAGGTATGAATAATAGTATGGTCCACCATTTTGGTCTGTTTATAATTTGCATTAATACAATTGCATTATAAACAGGTATAGCAGCTTCCCATGCTTTTCTTCCAGCTTTAACATATAGTTTCCAAGTTCCTAAAAAATGAATAACCTGTACTATAAGTATAAAAATAATCCACTGTGTAGTATCCATATAAATGCTATTTGTTTTCTATTTTAAAAGTGCAATGCACTCTTTAAGTCTTTAATTATTTTGTATTAGTGCCTAAAAGATGATTACGTTACAAATATTAACCTAGGTTTAACACATCTCTCATAGTGAAATTTCCTTTTTTGCCAAGAATCCATTCAGCAGCAATAACTGCTCCTAAGGCAAAACCTTCCCTGTTATGGGCGGTGTGTTTAATATCTATACTATCAATAGCACTATTATATGCAACAGTATGTGTTCCAGGTACAGCTTCTATTCTTTTGGCTGTAATAGGAATTTGGTTGTCCCCAGACTCATCTAACTTCCATTTTGTATAATCAGAATTATTTATAACGCCTTCCGCCAGAGTAATAGCAGTACCGCTTGGAGCATCTAGTTTTTGTGTATGGTGAATTTCTTCCATAGACACATTATATTGTTTAAGGTTTTTCATCATTTTAGCTAAATATTCATTTAACTCAAAAAAGACATTTACACCTAAACTAAAGTTAGAAGCATAAATAAAGGCTCCTTCTTTTTCTTTACATAAGGAAACTGCTTTATCGTAATTTTCTAACCAACCTGTTGTTCCACTAATAATAGGTACATTGTTTTCTAGGCACTTAGTAATATTATCATATGCGGCAGTAGGCATACTAAAATCAATGGCAACATCAAAAGAAGAAAAATCTATTTCTTTAGTGTCTATATCTATTTTGGCTACAATGGTATGATTTCTATTTAAAGCAGCTTGCTCAATCATTTTTCCCATTCTACCGTATCCAAATAATGCTATTCTCATAAGTTAAAAATTAATTGTTAGTCCCATTCCATAATTTGGATTGTTATTAATAGGATCTAGATTTAAAAAAGGTTTAAAATCTACACTAAGGTCATCGCTTACATTAAATTGTTGTAAATGTGCATCTACGTTTGCATCTACAATGTTTAATATGTAAAGAGCTATTGTAATTACTAAAGATAAGTCTCTTGCTTCTTGAAAATCTTCTTGTTTATTTTGTAATACAGTATCAGAAAAATTTGCATTTGTATTACCGTTTTCACCATTAGGATTGTAAAATTCATCATCTAAAAAACCAGCTTGTCTTCTTTTAAATGCAACTCTAAAGCGATCATAAAGATCATTGTTATATTTGTAGGAATAAATTCCAGTACCTATAGCAGCATATACAATAGGAACTTTCCAGTAGCGCTTGTTGTATATTTGTCCAAGTCCAGGAAGTACAGCAGAGTAAAATGCTGCCTTGCTAGGTGCTAAGGGGTTTATGTTTCTTCTTTTCTTAATCTTTTTTGAATCAATAACAACACCTTTATCTTTAAGATTAGTTTTTACACTATCTATATTAGTCTGCGTACTTGTGCTATCTACTTCTTTGTTTTTCTCTTGAGCAAACGTGTAACAAGAAGATAAGATTAGAATAATTGCTGTAATTAGGTATTTATTCACCTAGGATAATTTTTTTTATTCGTTTAAAATCTTCTTTGGAGGTATACGGAATCGTAATTTTCCCTTTATTTCCTGAGGTTGGTTTAATGTCTACTTTAACATCTAAGTAGTTAGATAAATTTGTAACTCCTTTTGCTATATATTCAGGTGTTTTTAACGTTTCAGTAGTCTGTGTTGTTACTGTTTTGGGTTTTTTTGCTTCATGATACTCTTTTACCGCTTTTTCTGTTTCTCTTACAGATAAGTTTTCGGAAACAATTTTTTCATATAGCGCTATCTGATCTTTAGTTTCTTCTATGTTCACTAGAGTTCTACCATGACCCATACTTAAAAAACCATCTCTCATGCCAGTTTGTATAATTGGATCTAACTTTAAAAGTCTTAAGTAATTTGCAATTGTAGAACGTTTTTTTCCAACGCGATCACTTAATTTTTCCTGAGTAAGTTCTATTTCGTCAATAAGTCTTTGGTAAGACAAAGCAATTTCTATAGGGTCTAAATCTTGTCTTTGTATATTCTCTACCAAAGCCATTTCTAACGATTCTTGATCGTTAGCAATACGAATATATGCAGGTATAGTTTGAAGATTTATAAGTTTAGATGCTCTAAATCTTCTTTCTCCAGATACTAATTGATATTTATTAAAATCTAACTTACGAACAGTTATAGGTTGTATAACTCCTAATTCTTTAATAGAAGTAGCCAATTCATTTAAAGCTTCATCATTAAAATAGGATCTAGGTTGAAAAGGGTTAACCTCTATACTTTCTAGCTCTAGCTCCACAATATTCCCAACAACTTTATCTGCATTTTTATCTGTTGCAGATTGTATGTCGTTTTCTGGATCTTTTAATAATGCAGATAAACCTCTCCCTAAAGCCTGTTTTTTTGTTGCTTTTGCCATTACGCAATTTCCTTATTTTTATTTACTACTTCGTTAGCCATGTTTAAATAGTTGGCAGCTCCTTTACTACTGGCATCGTATTTTATAATGCTTTCCCCGTAACTAGGGGCTTCACTAAGGCGCACATTTCTTTGAATGATAGTTTCAAAAACCATGTCACCAAAATGTTTTCGAACCTCTTCTACAACCTGGTTAGATAATCGTAACCTAGAATCGTACATAGTTAACAGCATGCCTTCTATATCTAAATCTGGATTGTGTATTTTTTGAACACTCTTAATGGTGTTTAATAATTTACCCAGTCCTTCTAATGCAAAATATTCACATTGAATTGGTATTATGACAGAGTCTGCAGATGTTAAAGCATTAAGTGTTAACAAACCTAAAGATGGAGCACAATCAATTAAAATATAATCATACTTTTTTTTAAGTCTTGTGATAGCTTTTTTCATCATGTATTCTCGCTCTTCTTTATCTACTAGCTCAATTTCAATAGCTACTAAATCTATATGAGACGGAATTAAATCTACATTTGGGGACGTAGTTTCAATAATGGTTTCTTCCGCAGTTTTTGTAAGTTCTAATAATTGATATGTTCCTAGCTCAATACTTTCCACATCTATACCTAGTCCAGATGTAGCATTAGCTTGGGGGTCAGCATCAATTAATAACACTTTCTTTTCTAGTACTCCTAGCGATGCCGCAAGGTTTACTGTGGTTGTAGTTTTACCTACACCACCTTTTTGATTTGCTATAGCAATTATCTTGCCCATTGTAAAGTAAGTTAGGACGTAAAAATACAATTATTTGTGGTGTTCTAGAAACGATTTTGTTAACACAAAGTGAATAAGTGTAATAGATTGTGTTAAATAGCGTTAAAGTCTTATAAAATAGGAGTTTATAGGGATGTGTTTTATGCTTTTTTTTAGCAAAAAAATATTTATGGCACTTTATTCGTAGTTTTTAGGCTATCCTCATATTCTATTAAGTAAATTTCCTCGTTTTTCTTTTTTAAATAATACTCTTCTCTTGCAAATTTTTCTAATTCTTTGGCGTTAGAAAGCTTATCAATAATTACTTTGTCTTTTGCAATCTCTTTCTTTAGGAACTCTTTTTGTTTTTCTAGTTTATTAATTTCTTTTTTTAATTCTAAATGAATTAAAAAAGAATTGGTGTCAATAAATAGCATCCAAATAACAAAAACGGTTAATACTAACACATAGGCGTTAGTAATTATTTTAAACCAAGGTTTTTTTCTTAAATCTGCTAATCCCATTTTAGGATAATTTATCATTTATTATAGTGCGTACTATATCTATAGCCACCGTATTGTATTTATTATTTGGAATAATAATATCTGCATATTCTTTAGTAGGTTCTATAAACTGATCATGCATTGGTTTTAAAGTATTTTGGTAACAATCCAGAGTTTCATCTAAGCTCCAACCTCTTTCTGCGGTATCTCTTTTTAATCTACGAATTAATCTTTCGTCAGAATCTGCATGCACATATATTTTAATATCAAACATATCTCTAATTTTAGGGTTAGTTAAAATTAGAATTCCTTCTACTAATACTACTTTTCTTGGTTGTGTTGCAACAGTTTCCTTTGTTCTATTGCATTCCATAAAAGAATAAACAGGCTGTTCTATAGATTTGCCAGATTTTAATAATTCTAAATGTTCTACTAATAAATCAAAATCTATCGCAGATGGATGGTCAAAATTTGTTTTTTTTCTTTCTTCAATAGTTAAATGAGATAAATCATTGTAGTAAGAGTCTTGAGAAATAAGACCAACTTCTTCTTTGGGGAATTCATTCATTATCTGATTAACAACGGTAGTTTTTCCGCAACCTGTTCCTCCAGCAATACCTATAATTAACATGTATAATAATTTATACAAAAATAAGTATTTGCTATTTAATGAAACTAAAAAAGAAGTAAGGGATTATTTAAATTATGAACAACTAATAAAAACACAATTTTTTTACTCGATAATCGAGATTTAAATGCTCCGACGCTTGCGTCGAAATCAATGCTAATTTTCCTTCTAATACCTCGTGTGCTTGCCCCGAGGTAGTTTACTTTTTGTATTCATAAAATCTATTATGATATATGTTTTTTTAATGATAAATAATCTATTTACTATATAGCATATAAGTACCTTTGTCTCATGGGGAATGAGAATGTAAAACCAAATTTTGAGTTTGTTGCTTTAATGGCATCGTTAATGTCTATTACGGCTTTGGCTATTGATGCAATTTTGCCAGCACTTTCTGATATAGGTATAGCGGTTAATAGTTTTGGCGATACCGAAAATCAAAAACTTATTACCATGATTTTTTTAGGTTTGGGAGTTGGACAATTATTTTTTGGCCCTTTATCGGATAGTTATGGTAGAAAACCTATGATCTACATTGGTTTTGGAGTGTTTTTTATAGCAAGTATTATCTGTGTTTTTGCACCATCCATGTCGTGGATGATTTTTGGTAGAATTTTGCAAGGTATAGGATTGTCTGCAGCTAGGTCTATAAGTATATCTATTATTAGAGATACTTATAAAGGGGACTATATGGCAAAGGTAATGTCTTTTGTTACCGCTTTTTTTATTTTAATACCAGTGATTGCGCCAGCTATGGGAAAAGCTTTTTTAGATAATTTTGGATGGCAATCTATTTTTTATATACAACTGTTTTTCTCATTAATAGTGTGTATTTGGTTTTGGAAAAGACAACCAGAAACGTTAAAACCAGAATATAAAATACCTTTTACTAAGCATGTTTTTTTTGATGGTTTAAAAGAGCTTATACGTTATAGAAAAACTATTGCTTTTACTATAATATCTGGTTTAATTACAGGTTCTTTTTTAGTGTATTTAAGTGCTGCACAACAAGTTTTTGAAACGCAATATGATTTGGCAGATGAATTTCCATATATTTTTGCAGGATTAGCTATTTCTATTGGTATTGCAACATTTTTAAATGGAAGTTTAGTTCTAAAATTTGGAATGCAAAAATTAGCGTTTATGGCACTTTATTTATTCTTTGGAGTGTCTTTGTTATATGTAGTTTTGTTTTGGAACTCTCCAAATCCTAATGTTATTGTTTTATTAGTTTTTTTAGCTACTCAATTTTTTAGTTTAGGGTTTTTGTTTGGTAATTTACGTTCTATTGCAATGGAGCCTATTGGTCATGTAGCAGGAATAGGGGCTGCAATTACGGGTTTTATATCTACCGTAATATCTATACCAATAGCAACATATGTTGGTGGTTTTGTAGATAATACCGTTTGGCCTTTATTTGCTGGCTTAGCTGTTTGTGGTTTTTTCTCTTTGTTTATTTTTATTCTTATTAGAAGAAAACAAAAAATTGCCTTAGCATAAAAACGCCAAACATTGTTTCATTTAAAAACATGTTTGGCTATTCGTAGTTTTAGGTATTACTCGATAATCGAGATTTAAATGCTCCGACGCTTGCGTCGAAATCAATACTAATTTTCCTTCTAATGCCTCGTGGGCTTGCCCCCGAGGTAGTTTACTTACAAAGAATTTTCTATAATATCTTTTATTACCTCTGGATTTAATAAAGTACTTGTATCTCCTAAATTGCTGGTGTCTTTACTAGCAATTTTTCTAAGAATACGACGCATAATTTTACCACTACGCGTTTTAGGTAAACCAAGAACAAATTGAATTTTATCTAATTTTGCAATAGGTCCAATATGTTCCGTAATTTGTTGGTTTATTTCTTTTTTTAGATTTTCTCTATCTCTACTTTCTCCTGTTTCTTTTAATATTACATAGCCATAAAGCGCATTTCCTTTTACATCATGAGGGAAACCTACAATTGCAGATTCTGCAATAGCAGGGTGTTCATTAATAGCATCTTCAATTGGTGCTGTTCCTAAGTTATGTCCTGAAACTATAATAACATCATCAACTCTTCCTGTAATTCTATAATAGCCAACAGCATCTCTATGGGCGCCATCGCCAGTAAAATATTTATTTTGGTAGGCAGAAAAGTAAGTATCTCTATAACGCTCATGATTGCCCCAAATGGTTCTGGCTATGGATGGCCAAGGGAATTTAATACATAATCTTCCATCTACTTGATTTCCTTTAATTTCGTCACCGTTTTCATCCATTAATGCTGGTTGAATACCAATAAAAGGAAGTGTTGCAAAGGTTGGAGTAGTAGGGGTTACATAGGGAATAGGGGAAATCATTATTCCTCCTGTTTCTGTTTGCCACCAAGTATCTACTATTGGGCTTTGTTTTTTTCCAACGTTGTTATTGTACCAATGCCAAGCTTCTTCATTTATAGGTTCTCCTACAGAGCCTAATACTTTTAAAGAAGATAAGTCATATTTTTCTACATATTCTAAGTTTTCCTTTGCTAAAGCCCTAATTGCAGTAGGAGCAGTATAAAACTGATTAACCTTGTGTTTTTCTACAACTTCCCAAAATCTTCCATAATCTGGGTAAGAAGGCACACCTTCAAACATAACCGTAGTTGCACCATTTGCTAGTGGACCGTATAGGATATAGGAGTGACCAGTAATCCATCCAATGTCTGCAGTACACCAATAAATATCATTTTCTTTATACTGAAAAATGTTTTTAAACGTATACGCTGTATATACCATATAACCAGCTGTAGTATGTACCATTCCTTTTGGTTTTCCTGTAGAGCCAGAAGTATATAAAATAAATAAGGGGTCTTCTGCATTCATAATTTCTGGAACACAATCACCATAAGCGTCATCCAATAAAGGTTGTAACCATTGGTCTCTTCCTTCTTTCATAGTAATGTCCGAGTTAATACGATTTACCACTAAAACACTGGTAACACCTGGAGAATCTTCTAAAGCTTTATCTACAATACCTTTTAAGTCTATAGTTTTAGAGCCTCTATAAGAACCATCTGATGTTAGTACAATTTTACAATCCGAATCGTTAATTCTTGTAGAAAGTGCATTAGAAGAAAATCCTGCAAATACAACCGAATGTATAGCTCCAATTCTGGCACATGCTAAAACCGCAACTGCTAATTCTGGAATCATTGGTAAATAAATGCAAACACGGTCTCCTTTTTTTACCCCTTGCTCTTTTAGAACATTTGCCATTTTAGAAACGCGTTCATGTAACTGAGAGTAAGTTATATGTAATGCTTCTTCTTTAGGATTATTAGGTTCAAATAGAATAGCTGTTTTATCTCCACGAGTAGTTAAATGCCTATCCATACAGTTTTCCGTGATATTTAATTGTGCACCTTCAAACCATTTTACTTCAGGTTTGGTAAAATCCCAGTCTAAAACGGTGTCCCACTTTTTTCTCCAAACAAAATGCTCTTCAGCAATTTCTTCCCAAAAAGCTTCTGGATTACGAACAGATTTTCTGTAGACTTGATAGTATTCTTCTAAATGTTTTATATGGTAATTACTCATGGGTTTTTTATTGATTTATGCGAGAAGAATCTAAAGTAAATATTTCTTCTAAAAATTCAAACTATATAAGCGTTGTGTTTTTTTATTTTATTAATGGGATACGGCTTCACCGGCGCCACTTGGAATTCTAATATTTTCTACAATTTCTTGAACCTTTTTAGGTGGGGCAGGAGTAACTCTAGAAACAATAATAGAAACAATAACATTAACAAGCATGGCAAAAGTTCCAAAACCTTCTGGAGAGGTTCCAAACCACCACTCGCTCACTGGTCTTGGGTCCATAACACCGATTAATCCTGTTTTGTATCTAATCATATAAAATAGCATAAGAGATATTCCTACGACCATGCCAGCAATGGCTCCTTCTTTATTCATGCGTTTATCAAAAATACCTAATACAATGGCAGGAAAAAAGGATGCAGCAGCTAAACCAAATGCAAGAGCAACAACGGCGGCAACAAATCCTGGCGGGTATATTCCAAAAATTCCAGCAATTAGTATTGCTACTACTATAGCAATACGTGCAGCTAATAATTCTCCTTTTTCAGAAATGTTTGGTTTTAACTGCTTTTTAATTAAGTCATGAGAAATAGAAGTAGATATTACAAGTAATAACCCAGCAGCTGTAGATAGTGCAGCTGCTAAACCGCCAGCTGCAACTAAAGCTATAACCCAATTAGGTAAGTTTGCTATTTCTGGATTAGCAAGAACCATAATATCGCGGTCTACATAAAGCTCATTTGCAGTAGTATTAGCATTAGAAATTAAGCGTTCTCCATGTATGCCTCTTTCCTTTGTGAAAACTGGTTTTTTGCTTGATAAAGCACTTCCTGCTACATATTGAATTTTTCCATCTTTATTTTTATCGGACCAAGCAATTAAACCTGTGTTTTCCCAATTTTTAAACCATTCTGGGATAGTATTGTATTCTTTATTACTTACTGTTTCAATTAAATTGGTTCTAGAAAATACAGCAATTGCAGGTGCTGTGGTGTACAAAATTGCAATTAGTAATAAGGCGTATCCAGCAGACTTACGAGCGTCTTTAACTTTAGGAACGGTAAAGAAACGTACAATTACATGTGGTAATCCTGCTGTACCGGCCATTAGAGCTAAAGTAATTGCAAAAACATCCCAAGTAGATTTCGTTCCACTTGTGTATTCATTAAAACCTAATTGCGTGTGTAGTGTATCTAATTTGTCTAATAAAAAAGTGCCTCCTTCAACTTTTCCACCCATGCCAAATTGCGGAATTGGGTTTCCTGTCATTTGCATAGAGATAAAAAAAGCAGGAACCATAAAAGCAAAAATTAAGACGCAATATTGCGCCACTTGGGTATAGGTTATCCCTTTCATTCCTCCTAAAAAAGCAAATACTAAAACTACGGTCATACCAATAACAACCCCTAATGTAATATCTACCTGCAGAAATTGCGAAAAAACAATACCAACACCTCTCATTTGTCCTGCAACGTAAGTAAAAGACACAATTAATGCACATATTATAGCTACGGTTCTTGCAGTGTTAGAATAGTAGCGATCCCCAATAAAATCTGGTACTGTGAATTTGCCGAATTTTCGCAAATAAGGAGCTAGGAGTAAGGCAAGTAGAACGTAACCTCCCGTCCAGCCCATAAGGTATACAGAGCCATCATAGCCTGCAAAAGAGATAATTCCTGCCATAGAAATAAAGGACGCGGCGCTCATCCAATCTGCTGCTGTAGCCATACCGTTTGCAAGGGGAGAAACGCCACCACCTGCAACATAAAACTCTTTAGTAGACCCTGCTCGTGCCCAAATTGCTATTCCAAAATAAAGGGAAAAAGTTACCCCAACTAAAATCCATGTCCATACTTGAACGCTCATATTATTTTATTTTTAGATGAGATTTTTATTCGTCGTAGCCGTACTTCTTGTCAAGCTTATTCATTAGTTTAACATATATGAAGATTAGAACAACAAAAACATATATAGAGCCCTGTTGTGCAAACCAAAAACCTAGTTTAAAACCTCCTAGGCGAAATTCATTAAGGGGTTCTCTAAATAGTATTCCAGCTCCGAAAGAAACCAAAAACCAGATGGTAAGTAGAATTGTTAAATATTTTATATTTTCTTTCCAATAAGCAGATGCTTTCTCTTTTTTACTATTCATAAATGTATACTATTAAAAAAGTACTATTGTATAATCTGTAACAATTTAAGAATTGATTTGATTATATAGCAAATATTATCTATAAATAACAGTAAAGTACTATAATTTGACTGTAGAGTGTTATTGCGGATAAAAAATGACACCAGAGCTAGAGTCTTTTATAGCTCCTGTAACAGTACTAAGTACATTTGTTTTGTTTTGATGTTTTAAAACACCCATTAAAGCAAAAATTAAAGCTTCTTTAAATTCTATAACCGTTTTAGAGGGTATAACAACTGTTGTTGAGTTTTGTAATTCCTTTTTTAAAGTGTCTATTAAAAAGGAGTTTAGGGCACCCCCTCCAGTTACTAAAAGCTTATTGTTTTCTTTTGAAATGTTTTGCTCTATTTGTAGTGTAATTTGATTGCATATATGCACCACTGCGGTGTGTAACAGATTAGGAATAGTATCCTCCGTTTTGTTTACTATTGGAATAACTTCTTGTAAAAACCATTCATATCCAATAGATTTTGGGTAGTGTAGTTTGTAAAATTCTAAAGCATTTAAACGGTCTAATAAATTTTGGTTTAGTTTTCCTGAACGTGCAAGATTTCCATCTTTATCGTAAGCTAAATCTATTTTTTGAGTGATGTAATTTAGTAGCATATTTGCTAATCCAATATCATAAGCAATTCTATCTTTTCCTTTTTGGAAAGAAATATTACTAATACCGCCAAGGTTTAAGCAAAAATCATATTCTTTAAAAAATAGCATATCTCCAATAGGAACTAACGGAGCTCCTTGACCACCTAGCGCAACATCATTAGTTCTAAAATCGTTAATTATAATCTTGTTACATGCATTTGCTATATGTTGACCGCTCCCGACTTGATAGGTAACTCCTTTTTTTGGTTGGTGGTGGGTGGTATGCCCATGACTAGCAATAAAATCAACTTCTAAATTTTCTTCTTCAATAAAAAGTTTAGTTTGTTCTCCTAGCCAAGTTCCGTATGTATTGTTTAATTCTAACAATCCTAGAGCAGGTAAATGAATAGCATTTTTAAGATTGCTTTTCATTTCTGGTGTGTAGTCTATACTTTTTGTTTCTGCAATGGTGTATTCATAGACTCCGTCTATTTCTGAAATTTGACAGTAAGCCAAATCTAACCCATCTAAAGAAGTGCCAGACATTAATCCTATAACATTAAACGTTTTTTTCATACTGTTTTATTTTATGGAAACGGGTAATTTTCCTTTGGCTTCTACTTTTCCTAAAAAATGATGTGCAGCAACAATTTTAAATTCTTCAAAATTTTGATAAGAAATTATTACAGATTGTGCTTTTTTATAATTTAAATGATTTAGAATATACGGATTTCCAAATAGGTACAGAATCACGTTTTTGGATTGTAATAATTCAATTATAAAAGTCCAGTAATCTTCAGGGATATCAAACTTATTCTGAGGCTTTACTTTAGGGGTTTCTATGCTAATAAGAATGTTTTTTACACCTTTTATTTTTTCTTTGATTTCTGAAATAGAGTAATTAGTTAAACTATAAAAATCGAATTCTTTTTCTTTTTGAATGGTATTAAAAAAAGTAGTGTCTTTGCTAAAATTTATACTAATTCCTGCGAAAGAATTTTTATCAAAATCTTTCGTGTTATTTTGTAGTTGTGTGATGCTTTTTTCTGCAATAAGACTGTTTAAAGAGCTTAAGCTTATCCTTTTTCCTTCTTTATCATTAGGTTGATTTATAGCTTTTTCTTTTAACAACCATATTCTTTTAAAACTCTTTTCTATAGCTTTTGCATCTGCATTTTTTAGAATAGTTTCTATTCCTTCTTTGGTGTTTTCTGCAAAACATAAAATGTCATTCCCGGCATCAAAAGCTAGACCTTCTAATTCTCCTTTTATAGGGTAGTTTTTAGAAACGGCATGCATGTTTAGGGCATCGGAAATTACAACACCGTTAAACCCCATTTCTTTACGTAAAACACCTTTAATAATGTCTTTAGATATACTGGAAGATATCGTGCTTCCGTTTGCTAAGGCGGGCACCGATAAATGCCCAACCATTACAGAATCTACTCCAGAGGCAATAGCTTTTCTAAAAGGATATAGCTCGTTTTCCCATAAAGCTTCTTTGGTTTTGTCTATTAAAGGTAAATCTAAGTGCGAGTCTGTAGCAGTATCGCCATGTCCGGGAAAATGTTTAATACTAGTTAGTATTCCTGCTTCTTGGGTTCCTTTTATAAATGCAAGTGCTTTTTGGGTAACATTTTTTTTATCCTCCCCAAAAGAACGATAACCAATTACAGGATTGTTGGGATTGTTATTAATATCTACGACAGGTGCTAAATTCCAATGTATACCAGCGTCTTTACAATCTAAAGCAATATTTTTCCCAACAGCTTCAACTAAATCTAAATTACTGGTTATTGCTCCTAAACAAATGGCATATGGGTATTGTGGCGTATTCTCAATGCGCATTGCTAATCCCCATTCGGCATCAATACTAATTAAAAGGGCGTGTTTTGCTGCTTTTTGGTATCTTTTTATTAACTTTTTTAAAGTGTTTAGACTATCCGTATTATAAATTATTTTTTTCTTTCCTTCAAAATTTGTTGCTGCACTGGCTCTACTGTGAAAAAAGCATAATCCGCCAATTCCTTGTTCTTTTATTAGATTTTCTAATGCAGAGATTTCTTCTTCGGTATCATTAATAAAAGCAGCAGGCATAAAAAATTGGCCAACTTTTTCTCTTTTACTAAGAGATTTTGATGCTTTACTATAAGGGATGATATTACGCATTGTCTGAGTTTGATTTTTTACCGTATTCTGCAGGGTATTCAATATATTTTAAAAGGATTAAAGCTGGGAGAGCAGCAATAACTACCCAAATAAAGAATCCGCCGTAACCTAACCATTCTTGCATATAACCACTTATCATGCCTGGAAGCATCATTCCTAGAGCCATAAAACCTGTGGCAATTGCGTAATGCGATGTTTTAGATTTTCCTTCTGCTATATAAATTAGATACATTAGAAAGGCAGCAAAACCAAAGCCATAACCAAATTTTTCAAAAGCTACTGTTGCAGTAACAGCAATAATACTAGTGGTTTTTGTAACAGCTAAAATTGCATATAGAATATTTGGAATATTTAAAGACAGCAACATGGGTAACATCCATTTTTTTAGTCCGTCTCTAGAGATTAATATGCCACCAAGAATTCCACCAATAGATAGCATTATTACGCCGACTGTACCAAATAGAGTTCCTAGTTTTTCAGTAGAAAAAGCTAAACCTCCTTCAGCCACTTCATCTAACATAAAAGGGGCTGCCATTTTTACTAATTGCGATTCTCCTAAACGGTATGTAAGAATAAAAGCAAGTGCAATACCAATATTAGGTTTCTTAAAAAAAGAGCCTAAAATAGCCCCAAAACTTTGAGGTTTGTCTATGCTATTTTTTTCTTCATTTTCATATTTAGGAGCTGTAAAAAAGTTGGCTATTGTTAAAGTCAACATTAATGAAGCAGCAGCAATCATGGTAATGCTCCATGCTTTAGTGCTATCGCCGTATTTGGTTTCTAAATAACCAGCAAGTATAACTATTAAACCTTCTCCTGTAACCATTGCTAGTCTGTAAAAGGTACTGCGCATACCAACAAAGAAAGATTGTTTTTTTTCGGATAATCCTAACATATAATACCCATCTGAGGCTATATCATTTGTAGCAGATGCAAAAGCAGCCATCCAAAAACAAGCAAGTGTAGTTGTAAAAAAGATACTAGTTGGTAGTGTTAGTCCTACGCCTAAAAGTGCTAAGGCAATAAAAAATTGCATTGCTAAAAACCATTTTCTTTTAGTGCTTTTTAAATCTACAAAAGGACTCCAAAGTGGTTTAAGAACCCAAGGTAAGTACAACCAGCTGGTATAGAGTCCAATATCGGCATTACTAATCCCTAATTTTTTATACATAATTACAGATACGGTAACTACCATTACATAAGGGAGACCTTGGGTAAAATATAAAACAGGAACCCATGCCCAAGCACCTTTATCTTTTTTTATCATGGTCTTAAATTTAATACTATTGGTTTACTTTCTTGTCCGTAATAGTCAATAAAACTAATCGCTACTTGCCTTTTGCTTTTTAATTCTTTTAAAGGAATTATAAATTGATGATTTGTATTAATGTGGGTTTTGGTGCGTAATTTAGTTATAGGGTAGCTTTCTTTTAGTTTTTTACCACTACTATAGCATAACGCATATCTAATATTATGATTTGTATTTATAGAAAAATAAATGGTGTCTAATGTTATTTTTAAATCTTTAATATTAATCTCCTTTATAGATTCTTTTTTTAAAGGAGAAATAGGGGATAGGGCTGGTTTTTTATAATATTTTTTTTGAATGTATTTTGCAACATCAGTATTCTTTTGCATTAAAGATTTGGCACTAAAAAATGTATTTCCCCCTATTTCTTTAGTGTTTCTAGATAGTTTTAATTGGTTTGGTAGTTCTTTTTTCTCGTCCCAGGCCGCATCACTATTGTTTCTAACTTTATACGCGCCATTACCAATGTAAATATTGCTATTACTCTTATTTTTTGCCCACCAGCTTACTATTTTACTATGCGAAGCAACTGGTAAATCCATGCTCCAATATACTTGTGGAATAACATAATCTACCCATCCTTTTTGCATCCATAATAATGGATCTGCATATAAATCTTCATAAGTGGTAACTCCTGCTTTGGTATCCGAACCTTTTGGGTCGGTAGAATTATTTTTCCACACCCCAAAAGGACTTACGCCAAACTGTACCCATGGTTTTTCTTTTTTTATAGTTTGATGCGCGTTTTTTATTAAAGAATCTATATTACTTCTACGCCAATCTTCTAATGTTTGGTTGGGCTGTTTGTAAAATTCAAAACAAGATTGGTCATCAAAAACTGCATTTTTAATTTTATAAGGATAAAAATAATCATCAAAATGAATAGCGTCAATATCATACTTACAAACCACCTCTTTCATAATAGAAGTTAATTTTTCTCTTACTTCTGGTAATCCAGGATTGTAATAATATTTTTTACCATATTTGAGCATCCACTCTGGGTGTAAGTTAAAATCATGTGTAGGACTTAGAACTTCTGTTTTTGAATCAAATGTTGCTCTATAAGGGTTTAACCATGCATGAAATTCCATCCCGCGAGAATGCGTATGGGAAATCATCCATTCTAACATTTTAAAATTTTGTATCGGTACTTTTCCTTCTTCACCAGTTAAATAACGAGACCATGGCGCATAGTCCGATGCGTAGAAAGAATCTCCTGCAGCTCTAACTTGCACTATAACAGCATTAAAATTTAAGTCTTGATAAAAGTTTAATATTTCTAGATAATCTTTTTTTTGTTTTTCTATATTATCTAATCCGTTTTTTGGCCAATCTATATTTACTACGGTAGCAATCCAAACGCCTCTAAATTCGGTTTTTGGATGTTTGTTATACGACTGTAAAGAGCTACAGGAAATAAGAGTAGTAGTAAGGAGAAAAACTAAAAAATATTTTGACATAAGGAATATTAAGAAAGGACTTTTTTTTACTAAAATACCTCTTTTTAGGATTAAAATTTATTTTAATAGAATGTATCTAAAAAAACTTTCCGTATCCTTTTAGAAATAACGATATTCGTTACTTATTAATAATTATGAGTTACAAAAAAATTACAGAATCTCCGTCTAATCACAACAATTTAGAATTGATGGACACTACTACTATTCTTAAGGCAATGAATGAAGAGGATAGGAAAATTGCAGATGCAGTAGCAGAGGTAATACCTCAAATAACAAAGTTAGTAGACGGATTAGAAGAAAGGTTTCATAAAGGAGGAAGGTTATTTTATATTGGTGCTGGCACAAGTGGAAGATTAGGAATTTTAGATGCATCTGAAATACCACCAACTTTTGGAATGCCACATGAAAGAGTTGTTGGTTTAATAGCAGGAGGAGATAAAGCCATACGTAAAGCGGTAGAAAATGCAGAAGATGCTACCACCCAAGCCTGGAAAGACTTAGAAGCACATAATATTACTAAGATTGATGTTGTTGTAGGTATTGCAGCATCTGGCACCACGCCTTATGTTTTAGGAGGTATACAATCGGCAAAAGAAAAAGGGCTATTAACTGCAGGAATAACAAATAATCCAGGTTCTCCATTAGCACAACTTTCAGAGATTCCTATTGAAATTAATGTAGGTCCAGAGTTTGTAACTGGTAGTACAAGAATGAAAAGTGGAACCTCCCAAAAATTAACTTTAAATATGATTTCTACTGCCTTAATGATACGTATAGGGCGTGTAAAAGGAAACAAAATGGTTAACATGCAGCTAACCAATGATAAATTAGTAGATAGAGGTACGCGTTATATTATGGAAGGGTTAGATATTAGCTATGAAAAGGCCAAAGAATTATTAAAAGAACACGGATCTGTTAAATTAGCAATAGCGTCTCAAAAATAAGATTACACTATAATTAAAGACCTCTCTTTTTTGGGTAACTATTTTGATTTTAGTGTTATTAAAAAAAAATATGAGGTACTATCTCTTTTGTAGTAGATTACTATTTTTTAGGTTTAATACTTAATTGTGTAAAGGTATCCTATAGCTTAGCTCTTGGTAAGTAGTATAACTGTCTTTTTCTTTTCTATCAGAAGGGGATTAAAGCATATGAAACCAGCCATTTTATATAAAATTTGGAGGTAATTTTGTGTCTAATAATTTGCCGTGTTTTCTTATGTAAATTTTACGAATATTCTATTTTTTTAGATAAAATAAATACTTCTTTTTCTCTGTAATTTACATACTGCCGTCTGGTAAAAAAAATCCTATAGTGGCTCTAGTTTTTTAACTATTAGAATGATTGAAAACTATTTTTATTGGTTAAAAACAGTACTTTTTTTGAGTTGAGAAAATCGATAAATTGTGCATTACAACGAATAATTAAAAATAGTAGATACTTTTCTTCATGGACTTACGTTAGAATAATATTAAAATGGTCAATAAATTTTTTGTTTAAAATTAAAGAGAAATTATAAGTTTAAAGAATTACACTAAAAAAACATTTAGGTTCCCCAAATCATAAACTGTTTTTTTTAAATACGACTTAACCTATGCTACCAAAAAAAACCAAGTATACCTTGTATGCTGTTCTATTGGTTTTTGTTTCTGCAATATATTCAACTGCAGTAGCAAATACAACAGTTTTTGAATTACTTAAAGAAGTAAGTTTTTCAAAAAAAGAGGCTGTGACCAAAACGGAGTCTGTTAACACTAAAAATACTACAACATCTTATAAGAGTATAAATAAAAGGGATACTAAAGTTAGTATGACTCCTATGTTTATGACTTTAGTTCAGGGAGCAGATGCTGAGGTTACTTGTAATGATACAGGATCTACAGTAGCCCAGTTTTTTTTATGTGGGGATGCAGATGACAGGACTATTTCTTTATCAGGAGGACCATACGCAAATGTTTCATGGCAACGGTTGGGAGGGCCGTGTAGTCCAGATACAAATACGGACTGCCCAGATACATCAAATTTAAGTTGCTATACCAATAATGTGGTTTCTACGGCACAGACTTTAGGTATTGATGCTAGTACTATTTCTGCCACAGAAGGTGCGGAGTATAGAGTAGTAGTAGATGGTACTCCATATTATATTGAAGTTACAAAAAGTACTATTGATTTATCTTATTTAAAGGACGATTATATCTGTAATAGCCCTGGTCGTATAGAATTAACTGGATTGCCTAATAATTATGAATTTAGAATAAAATTAGAAAGTGACCCTAGTTTTGGTCCTACTTTTCAATCTTCATCTGTTTTTTCTAATTTAAATCCAGGTAGATATGAAATAGAAACTAGGTTAAATATAGGTGGAGATGTTTGTATATATCGTTATCCCGTAATTGAAATTTTCCAAGAAGACATAGCCATTAATGTAACTTTTACAGATGCACTTTGTAGTGGAGATTCGGGTAGTATTTCCGTGGAAGCATTACCTAATAATGTAGGTCCTTATGTGTTTACTTTGTTAGATGAAAATGGAGCAGAAATTGAGTTTACCTCTACTATAGCAAGTAATACGCATACCTTTACAACAGTTAGCGCAGGAACTTATTCTGTTCAAGTAGAAACCAATGAATGTAAGGAAGATATTCCAAATGGAATAGCAGCTCCAACTCAAGATAGAGATATTAATGGAGATCCAATTACAATAGGTAATGGGTTAAATCCTATAAATGTTATTACGGATACAAACGGTGGGAGTTTTGGTTGTGCTACAATTACGAGTGTAGACATAGATGTTACTGTTACTGGAGGTTCAGGGCCTTATACATATACAGTAGATGATGGAGGTAATTCTGGAGGGTCTTTTTCTTCTACAGATACCTATACAGTAACAACCGAAGGTACTTATACTTTTACTATAACGGATAGTGCAGGTTGTACTGCAACTAAATCTGAATATATTGCTAGTCTAGATCCGCCAATTGTTACGGCGACAAACTTTAATGGAACATGTACTAACGGAGGAGGGAGAATTGATTTTAACGTTGTAGATGCAAGAGGTTTTAATTTAGAATTTAGAGCTGCTAATACTGATGCTTGGAGTACCGCAATGTCATTGCCAGTTGCAGATGGAACTTATAATACTATCGAGGTGCGTTATTTTCAAGGTGCATTTGAGTGTATTTTGCCGCTACCTTCAGAGACTGTAACGTCAGAATCAGGTTTAACCGGTTCTTCCAGTATAACACAAGATTATACTTGTGCTAATGGAGGGGGTATAATTGAATTTGATGCAGGGTTAACTTCAGGTGGTTCAGGTACTGGTTACCAGTATAGTTTAGATAATGTTACTTACCAAGCAGGAACAAGTTTTACAGGTTTAGCTCCTGGTACTTATGTCCCATATATAAGAGATAATGCCGGTTGTTCTCAAGGATTAGCACCTTTAGTAATATCAGATCCAGAAGAGCCTTCGGCAATAGATTTTGTTCAAGATAATTTAAATTGTGCAGCGGGTACAAGTAGAGTTACCATAAATGTAACTAGTGGTGTTGCAATTACACAGTACGCTATAACCTCACCTACTTCTACAAGCCAAGCAAGTAATATCTTTCCTGGGTTGTTATTGGATACCTCATATCAATTCGAGATAACAGATGCAAATGGCTGTGTGCATTCTGCTAGTTTTACAACAGGAGGGTTTAGCACTATTAGAGCACGTGTAAAATCAGGAGGAGATACTAGGGTTTGCCCTGGTGCTACAGATGGTTTTGGAGCATTTTTAATAGATGGTTTTGGGATAGATTATGATTATACTATTACAGGGCCAAGTACTGCATTAAGTGGAACAAGCTCTAATTCAGAAATTCCAATTAGTGGTTTAGGGGTAGGAACTTACACAATATCTGTAACAGACAATGAAACTAATTGTATAAACACTGCAAATTTAGTGATAGAGGAACCAACAACCCCGCTTTCTGTTACTGGGAATGTAACTGCTATGAGTTGTCAAAACAATAATATAGGTAGAGTTCAGGCAAATGCTGGTGCAGGTAGTGGTTTTGGAGGATATAGATATGAATTAGAATGGCCATCAGGAACATCTCAAGGACCTAAAACAGGTAGAACATTTGGTAACTTAACGGAAACAGGTACATATACGCTAACAATTATTGATTCTGAAGGTTGTACAGCAACGGATACATTTACACTTTCTGAGGTAGATGCTCCCGTAATTTCATTAGTAAATGCAGATCGTTGTTTTTCACCAACTAATGATGGTGAAATTACGGTTTCTTCTACGGCTGGTACAGCAGCTTTAGGAACGCATAGATATCGTTTAGGAACTTCAGGGGCAACACAAGTAAGTCCAGTATTTCCTAATTTATCACCAGGAACATATACAGTCCAAGTGGTAGATGGTAATAATTGTACCGATGAATTAACAGTTACAATACCTCCACAAATTCAAGTTACTCTAGATATAATTTCTGAAATTTCTTGTGATGGAGATGGTTTAATGCAAATAAATATTAATGGCGGAGATATTTCTAATTTAGCAGCAACATCATATACAATTTTTAAAGATGGTATTCCTGTAGCAGGGCATACAGGAAATACATTGCCTTCTGCTTCTTTTCCGTATACAGTTCCTTATGGAGAGCATGGAGATTATACGGTAGAAGTTACAGATAATAACTCTTGTACAAATATATCCGTACCAAGAACATATACAGAGCCAACAACTATTTCTGCTACAGAACGTATAGTAGGACCAAGCTGTGGAGATCTAAATAGTGGTTTTGTAGAGATTTACCCTACAGTATCCTCTGGAGTACCACCTTTTCAGACAGTTTTGGCTCCAGCTTCTTATGGGTTAATTGCTAACCCTAATGATCCTGATCCAGCAGTTACTAATATTTATGATTTTAGTTCGCAAACTATTTATTCAGGTTTAGCAGCAGGGGATTACCATTATATAGTAAAAGATGATAGAAATTGTATTACAGGAATTATAGCTATAACCATAGCACCTGATGGAACAGTGCCTCCTTCTGCAACCGTAACACCTGTTGATGCTACATGTGCTGCAGCTGGAGAAATTTCTGGTGGAGTTATAATTGATGTAGCAGATGGATCACCTAATTATACGATAAGAATTGAAGATGAATTTGGAAATCTTTTAGTGGAACGTTTAAATGTAGCGCCAGGAGATTTGCCATTGCCAATTAATGATTCTAGTCTTGTGCCAGGAAATTACCAAGTAGCAGTTATAGATTCCCGTGGTTGTTTAGATATAGAACCATTAACAATAGGAACAGCAACTTTAGACATTACACCTGCATACCCACCACCACCTGCAACATGTTTGCCAGGAGGGGCTACGGTTTGTGTAGAAATCTCAGGAGGAACACTTCCTATAGATTATAGTATTAGATTGGTAGAAAACCCAGTTTTGTCATGGGAGGGACCTAATAATGGACCAACCAATCATTGTTTTACAGGCTTGTTGTATGGAGTTTCATATACAGTAGAGGTTCGTGATGATAATACAAATTGTACGTATGATGAAGTAATAACCTTGCCAGATGGTCCAGGTGTAGATGTAACTTTGAGTATAGATAATTTAACTTGTAGAAATGGAAATGTTGGATTAAACTATACTGTAACAACAGGAACTGCTCCTTTTGATATTGTTATTACCAATTTAGATACAGGTGTTGAGGAGTATAACCAAACTACATCTGATGCAACTTTTGCAACACCATTAGCTGTTCCCTCTGGTCGCTATGGAATTTCCGTAGTGGATGCTGGGAATTGTAGTGGAGGTGCTGAAGCTGTTGCAGCTTTAAATTTACCAAGAGTAGACATAATAGAAAATATAAATGCAAATTGTAATGCACCAGGACAATTAACGGTAAGAGGTAGTGGAGGTACTCCTTACGGTACGGGTAGTCCTTATTTTTATGCATATATGCCTTCTGGTGTACCTCCTGTTGCTTCAAACTTTACAGATGCAACAACAGTTTCACTTCCTGGTTCTTCTTCTCCTGGTACAGATTATGATATCTGGGTGCAAGATTCTAGAGGTTGTAATTTTATGATTAATGCAGCAGTTATTCAGCTTGATCCCGCTTTACCTGCTCCGACAATTAATGTTAATAATCAATGTAACGCAGTAACTCCTCCTGGTGGATTTACAATTACAGTAGAAATACCTGGAGATATAGATACGCCTACGTTTACTTTAAATGGTAGTACACAAACACCAGCTTATGTTGCAGGAACACCTACGCAAGCAACTTTTACGGTTGGTAGTATAGGAACATACCCAGTTAATGTTATAGATGCTAATGGTTGTGACGTGGATGCTATAGCTGAGGTATATGAGATACTTTCTGCTTCTGGAGGTTTTGGAGCTAATACCCCAACTTGTGCAAATGCAGATGGCACAATTACAATTACTGCTAACGGAGGTAGTGGTAATTTTGATTTTGAATTACAAGACAATTTAGGCACAAGAATTATTAATAATTCTACAGGTATTTTTAATGGAGTACCACCAGGGGAATATCAAGTTCTTCTTACGGATGATTTGGCTAATGATGGTAGTATTCAATGTACTGTTCTGGTTGATGGAATAGTAAGTGATCCTCCAGTAACTCCAGTTATTCAAGATATTGGGAAAAGTGATATGAGTTGTCATGATGTTGTAGATGGTAGTATTAGTGTAGCCTTACAGACAGGAACGGATAGTGATGGTATTCAAGAATACAATTTGTATGTTGGTTCTTTACCCCTTGCTCCTACTGCAACACCAATAGTAACACAGCCATCAGGTGAATTTACAGGCTTGGGAGCTAATACATACGTAGTAGAGGTTGTTACAGATAAAGGGTGTACAGATGTAGAGGAATTTACAATTGTGAATCCACCCGCTTTTGAAATAACTTGGGATCCAGTAACTTTTGCTTGTGAAACAGGAGCAAACAGGTACAGTACAGCTACTATATCTACTCAAATAGTAGAAGTTGGTAATGGTGCCCCATATCGTTATAGATTAAATCCTACAGATAGTTACCAAAGTAGTGGTGATTTTGAAATTGTAGATAATGGATCATCTCAAACAATCACAGTGTATGCTATAGATGCTAATGGTTGTGAGCACGATTTTACAAGAGTAATTGACCCTCCTTCTGGTGTTACAGGAACAATTGCGCAAGTTACACCTATGGATTGTGAGAATGCAGAGCGTATAACCATTACTGTACCAGAGATTACAAACTTTATAATAGAAGATCAAGGTTCATCAGTATCACCTGTGGCTAATGTTGTTCAAACAAGTGGAAACACAGTAACCTTTGACTTGCCTTTTATGGCAGGTGAATATAGGTTACAGATAAATGACCCTAGCGGTTGTATTTATCCATTAGAGCCTTATGTAGTTGCACAACCAGTATTACCTTCTGTTACAATAAGTGAGTCAGAACCCATAAGTTGTTTTGGTGCTATTGATGGAGCTTTAAATATAGAAGTAACTAATTTTACAGGGATTTATGATTATTGGGTGTATGAAGCTAGTGACCCAGGTTTTTCAGGAGGCGCTTTTGGGTCTGTTGTAGGCGGGAATTCAACAGGTTCAATAGATACTGCAGTAGATGGTAACCCATTTGTTATAGCAGGTTTACCAGCGGGAACATTAAGAGTTGTAATCCGTGAACAAGGAAAAACAGTGGCAGGTTGTAGTGTGTTTAGTGATGTTGCAGTAATTGGTTCGCCAAACGGACCATTGACAATTACAAATGTTTCACAAGAAGCTGTTGGATGTAGTGATAATTTAGGAGAAATTGTTGTTACTGCATCTGGGGGGTGGGAAACTACACCTTATCAATATATGTTAGAAATAGAAAACCCAGTAGGTAGTGGAACCTTTGTGCCTCACACACCATTAGGAAATTCTAATACCTTTACAGGTCTTTCTGCAGGATTGTATAGAATTACTGTAACAGATTCAGAAGACTGTTCTACTACTTCTATAGAAAGATTAAGTGCTACACCTATTATTGAGGCTGAAGCAATGATATTTAGAGAGTTAGAGTGTCCAGAAGGTAATGATGCGGTGATACAATCCGTAGAGCCAGGTACAACAACTCAAGGAGCAATTGGTGGAGTCTCAGGAGCAGGATATCAGTATCGTTTGTTAACTTTAAATAGTAATGATAGAACAGACGTAGCTTCTTCAACTGGTTTGCAAAGTGACCCAAGATTTGTTGGTAGTGCAGGAACAGGGGTAATTGAGGCAGGTTGGTATGCTATAGAAGTTGTTTCTACTTTAAATTGCTCTACTGTAACAGACCCAATACAGGTTATACCTCCTTTACCAATTAACCCTAGACTTATACAAACAGCAGTACCTGCTTGTGGTAATATTGCTACAATGAAGATAGAACTAGGTAGTTCTGCAGAAGTTGGTGCTACTTATGAATATCGTAATTATTTATCAGCAGATCCTTGGTTGCCTATGACATATCAAAATGGTACGGCGGAAGAAAATATTCCAGGAACAATTGGTTTAGCGTATAGATATGAGGTAAGAAAAGTAGGGGATTTAAGTTCTTGTGAACCTAAAGCTACCAATGGTATTACCATTACAGGAGCAGACCCTCTTAGTCTTGATATTAATTCTCCAACCTTTGATGTTACTTGTTCTTATGAAGTAGATGGTAGGATAGAAGCGCATGTAGATGGGGGTACAGGGATTTATGAATTTAGAATATATAATACAGATCCAGGAACAGATGCTTTTGCTGCAGAATTCTTGCCTACTTATGAAAATAGAGCCGTACAAAGTACTGGGACATTTGAGGATTTAGGTGCGGGAGATTATTGGATTTCAGTTATTAGTCGTTTAGATTGTGGTGTAGTGCAAGGACCTTTTTCTATTGCACCCGCAGAACCTGTGATTATAGCAGATAGTAGTACTCCTGTAACATGTAATGGGGAGGCTGACGGTACAATAACAATGGAGGTAACAAGTGCAACTTCAGGTTTAGTAAAATTTGCAATAGAACCTAATTTAAGTGAGTTAGTTACAGATCCAGATAATCCAACTACTTATACATTTACGGACTTGAGTGCAGGGACATATACTGTGTTAGCACAAGATGCAGAGGGTTGTCCGCAAACATTTAGTGTAACGGTAACTGAACCAGAGGTATTACAGGTAGTAGATATAGTTACAACCCCAGAATTATGTATTGGAGCAAATGATGGTACTTTGTCTTTTGATATCGTTGGTGGTACTCAATTTAATAATGTGTTAATACACCCAACTCCTTACTATGAGTTTAAGTTTGAAAAAATTAGTCCAGTAGATGAAACAGGAACAGGTGTTTTTGCTCCATATGACGGACAAATAATTGAAAATTTAGAAGGTGGCGCATCTTATGCTTTATATATAAGAGACGCAAATGGTTGTGAAACAACAGAAGTGATATCTATTACCATTGGGGTAGATTTAACCGCAGAACCAATTATAGAGTACGGGTGTGAAGGTATATTCCCTAATAGCACAACAACAATAGCTATGCAGGAAACAAGTTTACTTCCAGATTTATTATTTGCACTAGACCCTGTAGATCCTACAGACCCTGTGACTGCTATGGCGGGTACAGACTATGTTTTTGGTAATTTAGCACCTGGTAATCATACAGTATATATATACCATGAAAATGGTTGTACAAATATGGTAGATTTTACGATAGATGCTTATGACCCTTTAACACTTACAGCTATAAAGACAGGCCCTAATGAGTTAACTGCTAGTGCAGAAGGCGGTTATGGTGGTTATGAATTTTTCTTTCAAGGAGAATCTTATGGTAGTGAAACAATTTATACTACAAATGAAAGTACTGTAGTAGAAGTTAGAGTGGTAGATAGTAACGGTTGTGCTGCAATGGTTACAGTGCCTTTTGAATTTACTGGAATGTTAGATATACCAAATGCCTTTACGCCAGATGGTGATGGCTTAAATGATTTATGGTCGCCTAATAATAGAGAATTTTTCCCAAACATAGAAGTTAAAATTTATGATAGATACGGTCGTGTAGTAGCAATACTAAACAACGTTACGCAATGGGATGGTAACTATGAAGGCTCACCAGTACCTACAGGGGATTATTGGTATGTAGTTAATGCTAACGATAAAAGCAAAATACAATTTGTTGGGCATTTTACTTTGTATAGATAAGTAAACTACCTCGGGGCAAGCCCACGAGGCATTAGAAGGAAAATTAGCATTGATTTGGACGCAAGCGTCGGAGCATTTAAATCTCGATTATCGAGTAAAATGCTCCTTAATTGTGTTTACTACAAATGAATACAGTTAAGTCATTATTCATTGTCGTTGTAAAAAAAAGATAGACATCTCCGCCATCTTTAATTTTAAGTTTTTTTCTAAGATTGGCAACACTTTCTGGAAAATTACGAGTGGTAATATTAGCTTTAGAAATCTTTAATTCTCGTAGGAATTTTTTATTATAGGGGATGCTTTTTTCAATTTTAAATATTCGCCCAGGGAAGTTAAGAACTTCTTGCTCGCTTGTATATAAATGAGAGTTTACTTGTAGTTTACTTAAATTAAGTTTTTCTCCTAAAATTTTAAATGCTCCAGATTTTAATATAGCTGCATTAGGTTCGTAAAGAAATTGTTTCGGTAAATTGTATGTTGTTTTGGCTTCTTTTTCTTCATAAAAATTAAAACTAAAGGTATCTGTTTTTTGTTTTCCAATATTTATGGTTTTTATTTCTATGTTGTCCTTATAGTCTTTTTCTAATATCCAAATAAGCTCTTTTACTTCATTTTCTAATGAAACTACATGTATTTCCTTAACCTGTTTTAGTTCCGAAATACCAATAGATATATCTAAAAGAGGTGAGGTTTTTATTGCAATATTATTAGATTTATTGAATAGTAATTTTAAATTTTCTGGGACATTAGGAAGGCAGTCTGCTAATAAAAAAACTTTTCCTTTTGCATCATTTCTACGAGAAGGGTCTATATATATCCAATCATAAAAATGGTTACTTTCTTTTAAATATTTTATGCCATCAATAGGAAAGCTTTGAATGTTTTTTGTACCTAATTCTTTAAAGTTATGAGCAGCAATTGTTGCTAGTTTTTCATTGATTTCGCAATGAAAAACTTCTTTCATTTTTTTACTAAAATAGTAGCAATCTATTCCAAAGCCACCTGTTATGTCTATGACGGTTTTTTTGGTTAAAATACTAGCCTTATATTCTGCAGTCTTTTCAGATGAGGTTTGTTCAATATTTAACTTGTTTGGGAAATAAATATTAGGGGTATTAAACCATTTAGGAAGCTTTTTTTGACATTTTTTTTTGGCTTCAATCTGTTCTACGAGTTCTTTTGAAGTAACCCCTGTAAAAGGAGACTTTTTTAATAACACTGACATGGTGTCAGTGTTAATATTATTATTTATAAAAATCTGAACACCAGTACTTAATATTTCTTTATTCAAAGTTTTACTATAAATTATGAGTCAAAGATTTTACTAGCTTGTTTTCGGATAAAAATTCTTTTAAAATAACCTTTATTGCAGTATATCCAGGTACAGCAACGATCATTCCTACTACTCCAAAAAGTAAGCCGGCAATTATAATTACCAAGAATATTTCTAGAGGATGCGATTTAACACTATTAGAGAAAATAAAAGGTTGGGAAAAGAAATTATCTACTAGTTGTCCTATTAATAAACCAATTAAAACATAACCAGATTTTGGAAGTATTACCTCGCTAAAATCTGCACCTAAATTACTAGTCATTGTTAGTCCTATCATTAGCACTCCACCAATTAATGGACCTACGTATGGTATGATGTTAAAAAGTGAGCAAAGAAAAGCTATTACTATCGCATTTTCTATTCCAACAATTAATAGTACAATGGTATAGATAACAAACAAAATAAATATTTGTAATAATAAGCCAAGAAAGTATCTGGATAATAAATTGTTTATTTTTTCTATAGAATTTACGGTTCTTTTTTCATTGTTTTTTGGTACAAACATTAATAAGCCATTTTGAAAAAGTTTGCTATCTTTTAAAAAGAAAAAAGAAATAAATAAAACGGAAAATAATCCAATACTTAAAGAGCTTAAGATATTTAGGAAGGAGTTCAAAAAATCTGGAATAAAGCTAATATTTAATCCGTCTAAAATATTTTTTTCTATTTCAGCATCTTCTAAAGCTTCGTTAACATCTGAAGTAGAAAAACCTAAATAGTTTGTTATTTCTTTATAAAGAGTGTTTACATTCTCTTGTAACTTATCTATATCTAATAAAGATAAGTTTTTTCCTTGTTCAGATATTAAGGGAACAAATAATGCTATAATGCCAGCAATAATACCTACCATTAAAAGCATAGAAATTATTACGGCTAATGTGTTAGGGAATTTAAGTTTACGTCTTAAAAATAGTACTATAGGCCTTCCTATAAGTGCAATTACAGCAGCAAATGCTAAATAGGCTATAACAGATTGTATTTTGTATAGAAAGAGCATAAGAAGGGCTATTGCAACTATAATCCCTATTGCTCTTAAAATACCGTTAGCTATTGTTTTAGATGTCATTTTACTAGTGTTTAAATGCATAATTTATAATGTTTGCTCCCATTTTTAATGCCTTTTTGCGTATTTCTTTAGGGTCATTATGTACAGATGGGTCTTCCCAACCATCTCCTAAGTCCGATTCATAGGTAAATAGTAATACAAGCCTTCCTTCATGAAAAAAACCAAATGCTTGTGGTCTTTTACTGTTGTGTTCGTGTATTTTGGGTAATCCTTCTTTAAAAATAAATTTATCTTTAAATATTTCATGATTTTTTCCAATTTCTTTTAACTCTTTATCTGGAAAAATTTTTACTAATTCTTTTCGTAAATAAGGTTCCATGCCATAATTGTCATCAATATGTAAAAAGCCTCCTGATATTAGATAATCTTGTAAGTTTTGAGCATCACTTTTAGAGAAAAATACGTTTCCGTGCCCTGTCATGTGTATAAAAGGATATTGGAATATAGAAGAGCTACCTACTTCTACAACCTGCGGTTTTTCTTTTATTGTAGTGTTTAAATTGGTATTGCAATAACTAATTAAATTTGGAAGAGCTGTTGGGTTGCTATACCAATCTCCACCGCCATTATATTTTAAAGTAGCTATTTCTTGGGCAGAAGAAAAAATAGGTGTAATAAGCGTTATAAACAGTAGTGTTATGGTGATTTTTTTCATAAAAACCTTACAATTTGATATCTCAAATGTAACAATTATGAAGGTTAAAAAATATTGAGAAGAGATTATTCTAATTGCGTTTACTTTTTCTACTCCAATTTTTATACTTGGTTAATTATAGAAAGCGTAGTACAAGCTACCACTGCAGCAGTTTCTGTTCTAAGTCTATTTTCTCCTAATGAAACCGGAGAAAAATTATTTTCAAAAGCAGTTTTAATTTCTGTAGTAGAAAAATCTCCTTCAGGACCAATAAGTATTGTAGTGTTTTTTTGCTTTTCTGCTTTTTTTGATAAATCAATTTTTTCTGTTTCTTCACAGTGTGCAATAAACAATTGACCGTTATGTTCTTTTTTGATAAACTCTTTGTAACTAATTATTGGGTTAAATTTTGGGAGAAAAGTTTGTAAAGACTGCTTCATAGCAGATTGTATTACTTTTTCCATACGCTCTTGTTTAATTACTTTTCTTTCAGAATTTTCGCATACAATAGGAGTAATCTCATTTATACCAATTTCGGTAGCTTTTTCTAAAAACCATTCAAAACGGTCATTATTTTTAGTTGGTGCTACTGCTAAGTGTATCCATGATCTGCTAGGTTCTTTTTCTTTGGAGTTTAGTATTACAGCGGTGCATTTTTTTGGATTTGCTATGGTAATTTTTGAAGTTAGTAAAAGCCCTTTTCCATTAGTTATAGTAAGTATATCGTCTTCTTTTTTTCTAAGAACTCTTATAATATGCTTGCTTTCCTCTTCACTAAAGGTAAAGTCTATTGTAGTGTTATCTAAATTAGGATTGTAGAATAATTGCATTGCTATATTTTAAACTAAATTATAAACTTTTAAGTTTGCTTTGGGCATGTTCCAAACCTAATTCTATCCAATTTTGTAATTCTTCTTCTGTTTTAAACCCTTCGGGTAATACATAAACAAATTCTTTCATAGGCTTTTTAGTAAAATCCATAGGTTTAACATGGTCTAATTGTAAAAAAGCATCTATTTTCTCGGAAATAATCCTAACCATTAGGCTTCCTTTAATAATGCCAACGGTCATTTTTCCATGAAATAAATATGCAATACCTCCAAACATTCTTTTTTTAGAAAAATTAGAAGCAATGTTTTCTGGAAATATGCTTAAAGAAGTATCTATTCTATTTTCTAGTTCTTTTTGGAAAGACATAAGTTCTTTTTTTAAAAAGTATACCTAGCTTTTGCTGTAATATCTTGTTTAGAAAATTGTTCTTCTTGGTATTTAAGATATCCTACAATACCAATCATTGCTGCATTATCTGTACAATACTCAAATTTGGGAATGTATGTTTGCCATTGATTGGTTTTTTCTTTGTCTTTAAGGGCTTTGCGTATACCAGAATTTGCAGAAACACCACCACCAATTGCAATTTGTTTTATACCGGTATGTTTTATGGCGTTTTTAAGTTTTAGTAGTAATATTTTTACGATGGTATATTGGATAGAAGCACAAATATCCTCTAAATTATTGGCTATAAACTTGGGGTCTTTTTTAACTTCTTTTTGAATAAAATATAAAATATTAGTTTTTAAGCCGCTAAAACTAAAATCTAACTCGCCTACTTTTGGAATAGAAAACTCATATTTTTTTGGATTTCCTTCCGAAGCATATTTGTCAATTAAAGGACCTCCAGGGTAAGGTAATCCCAAAATTTTTGCGCTTTTATCAAAGGCTTCACCAACAGCATCATCAAGTGTTTGGCCTAATACTTCCATTTTAAAGTAGTTTTTGACTAAAACAATTTGAGTGTGCCCGCCACTAATAGTTAATCCAATAAAAGGGAACGTTGGTTTTGTGTTGTCTTTGTCTGCAATAAAATGAGCCAGTAAGTGCGCTTGCATATGATTTACCTCTATTAAAGGAATATGTAACCCTAGAGCTAATGACTTAGCAAAAGAGGTGCCAACCAATAAAGAGCCCATTAATCCTGGTCCGCGAGTAAAAGCTATGGCGGATAACTGTTTTTTATCGATATTTGCTTTAGCTAAAGCTTGGTGTACTACTGGAACAATATTTTGTTGGTGTGCACGAGATGCAAGTTCTGGAACAACACCCCCGTATTCTTTATGAATTTTTTGGGTTGCCACTACATTACTTAATACTTTATCGTTGCATAAAACAGCAGCAGAAGTATCATCACAGGAAGATTCTATAGCAAGAATATAAATAGTTTTAGTTTGCACAGGTTTTGGAATAAAAATTGAAAAGACAAAGGTAAAACATAAAGAATTATCAAAAAACTAAGAAAAATACTATTACGAATACTAATTGTACTTTTAGTTACATGTGTTTTAGGTACCATTATTTTGGCTTTACCGTCTGTACAAACTCGCTTTGCAGAATACGCAACAAAAACTATCAATAAAAAATATGGAACTAATATAAATATTGATCGTTTAGGAATTTCTCTAATATCTTGGAAAGCTTCTTTAAAAGGGGTGTATGTAGAAGATTATGAAAAAGACACTCTTTTTTATGTTACAAATTTAAATACATCCATCTTAAGTGTACAAAACCTTGTGAACGGAAAGTTTGAGTTTGGTACAGTAAAAATTGATAGCCTTAATTTTAAACTAAAAACCTACAAAGATCAAACAGATACTAATCTAGATATATTTGTAAAAAAACTAGATACTAAAGAAAAAGACCCGAACACTCCACCATTTTATTTGTCAGCATCGGAAGTAGAAATTTTAAATAGCGACTTTAAGCTAATTAATGAAAATTTTGAAAAAGAAGAGCTTTTAGATTTTAAAAAAATAAATATTGCTTCATCAGATTTTAGTATTGAAGGACCCAATGTAGGTACGGCAATTCACGACCTTTCTTTTCATAGTGGTAGGGGCATAGATGTGTATAAGCTCGAAACCGATTTTAACTACACAAAACAACAAATGCGTTTTGATTCTTTAAACTTAAAAACGGAAGCTTCTAATTTAATAGGAGAATTAGTTTTTAATTATGAAAGAGAAGATTTTGCAGACTTTTTAAACAAAGTAAAAGTAGAGGCAACCTTTACAGATTCTAAGGTTTCTTTAGATGAAATAAATAAACTTTATAATGAATTTGGATCTGGTAAAGTGGCTACGTTTTCTACTACGCTTAATGGTGTTTTAAACGATTTAAATACGGAAGAACTTTTTTTAGTTACAAATAATACAGGAATTAGGGGCGATTTTAATTTTAAGAATCTTTTTTCAAGAAAAGACCCTTTTAAAATGGTTGCTAAGATTAAAAATATTACCTCTAGCTACTATGAAATGAGAGCTTTAATGCCCAATGTACTAGGGAAAACATTACCAACTTCGTTTCAAAAATTGGGTCAGTTTACTATTAGAGGAAATACCACCGTAGAAAAATCTGCAATAGAAGCCAAAATAAATTTAAATACTAATATAGGTAGCTCTTATGCAGATGTAGTGTTAACAGATATTAATAATATTGATAATGCAACCTACAAAGGTTTTGTGTCTTTAATAGATTTTGATTTAGGTGGTTTTATAGAAAATGAAACTGTAGGAAAAGCTAATTTAGATTTTAATATAGAGGGAAAAGGGTTTGTAAAAGAACATTTAAATACAGAAGTAATAGGGGATCTTTACTCTATAGAATTTAATAAGTATACCTATAAAGATATAAAGGTGTCTGGGCTTTTAAAAGAGCAACTTTTTGATGGTTCTTTGGTTAGTAATGACGAAAACTTGAAGTTTAACTTTAAGGGACTAGCAGATTTTGAAGAAGGGCGTAACAATTTTAACTTTATTGCATCTGTGGGCTATGCAAACTTAAAAAAGCTAAACTTTATTAACGATAGCATTTCTATTTTTAAAGGAAATGTAAATATGGATATTACGGGAAATACTTTAGATAATTTAGTTGGGGATATAAAGTTTTCTAAAACTAATTTTAAAAATAAAAATGACACCTATTATTTTGAAGATTTTAAAATATCTTCCAGTTTTGAGAATGATAGCATCCGTATTATTGATATAAACTCTCCAGATATAATTACGGGGTATTTAAAAGGGAATTTTAAGGTAAAAGAGTTGGGGAGGGTAGTGCAAAATTCCTTAGGCAGTATTTATACTAATTATAAACCTTTTAAGGTTTCTAAAGGGCAAAGATTAACCTTTAATTTTAAAATTTATAACAAGATTGTCGATGTATTTTTTCCAGAAGTAAAGTTTGATCCTAATACTTTTATTAGAGGGAGAATAAATGCAGATGATGGCGATTTAAAACTAAACTTTAAATCACCTAGTATAGTAGCCTTTGGTAATGAGGCAGATGGGATAGAGTTAAAAATAGATAATAAAAACCCTTTGTATAATACCTATGTTTCTGTAGGCGATTTGTCTACTCCCTATTATGATGTTAAGGACTTTAATTTAATAAACACCACATTAAAAGATACTTTATTCTTTAGAACAGAATTTAAAGGAGGGAGTGAGTATAACGATACGTATAATTTAAATTTTTACCACACTTTTAATAAAGAAAATAAATCTGTAATAGGTTTAAAGACTTCAGATATTAGTTTTAAAGGTAATACTTGGGTTTTGAATAAAGCTGGAGATGCTAAAAATAAAGTAATTCTTAATAGAACATTAGATAGTATTACAATTCAAGAAATTGTAATGAATAACAGTAAAGAAGAGCAAATACGTTTAAAAGGGCAATTAGCAGATTCTACTTATAAAGACTTAGAACTGCAGTTTAAAATAGTTTCATTAGACAAAATAACACCAGCTATTGATAGCCTTAAATTAAACGGACAGGTAAATGGTATCTTAAATATATTACAAAAGGATGATATTTATTTGCCATCTTCTAATTTAACTATTTCAGATTTTAGTATTAATAAGCTTCCTTTGGGAGACCTGTCTATAGGTATTGTTGGTAATAGAGATTTAACAGATTTTTCGGTTAATTCTCAGCTTACAGAAAATGGAATAGAAAAGTTAGGAGTGGTTGGCAATGTTCTAAATACAGGGAAAATGCCAGAGGCAAACCTTTTAGTAAATTTTGGTAATTTTAAATTACAGCCCTTTAGCCCTTTAGGAGAAGGTGTTATTGGGAACATACGCGGAAATTTAAATGGTAGTGCACGTATTACAGGTCCTGCAAATAATCCAGAAATTAATGGCTTACTGTCTTTAGATGATGCTGGTATAAGTATTCCTTTTTTAAATGTAGATTATTCTTTTGCACCAAACTCTAAAGTGCGCTTATATGAACAAACTTTTGATTTTGAGAATATAAATTTAACCGATATAAAAGCGGAAACCCAAGCAACAATAGATGGTACAATATCGCATAGATATTTTGATAACTGGGTTTTAGATTTAGATGTGGATACAAATAATAACCGTTTCTTAATTTTAGATAAAGAGTTTGATGAAGATCAGCTCTTTTATGGGACAGGATATTTAAATGGAACAGGACGTATTTATGGGCCAACTACAGCATTAAATATTGATGTAATAGGTGCAACGGCTAAGGGTACTTCGTTAAAAATTCCATTAAGTGATGTTGCTAGCTTAGGAGATTACTCTTTTATTAATTTTGTTAGTAAAAATAAAGGAAGAGATGCTGCGGATGAGAAAGTTTTAAAAGATTATCAAGGATTAGAGCTAAAATTTGATTTAGATATAACTCCAGATGCAGAAGTAGAAATAGTAACCGATCAAAAAACAAAGAGTTCTTTAAAAGGTACAGGAGCAGGTACCATATTAATGCAAATTAATACCAGAGGTAAGTTTGAAATGTTTGGGGATTTTGTTGTTGTTACAGGCCAGTATCATTATAAGTTTGGAGGTATAATAGATAAAACATTTATTGTAAAGCCAGGAGGAACAATTAATTGGGAGAGGGATCCTTTAGCAGCACAATTAAATATGGAAGCCGTTTATTCTTTAACTGCTAACCCAGCGCCTTTGTTAGATAATGCAGGTACAGCAACTAGAAGAATACCTACAGATGTAGTTATTAAGTTGTCTGAAGAATTAGAAAGTCCTAAAATAGATTTTGAAATAGAATTTCCAAGTACAAATTCTATTATCCAATCCGAATTGGAATATAGATTGCAAGATCCAACCGTAGAAGAAAAAAATGCCTTGTTTTTATTAGCGCAAGGCTCTTTTGTTAATGATCAATCTGGAATTAACCAACAAGCAGTTACTGGGAATTTGTTGCAATCAGCATCAGGATTATTAAATCAGGTTCTGAGCGGTGATAGTGATAAGTTTAATCTTGGCTTATCGTATGAACAGGGCATCATAGATAAAAGCGCAGATATAGAAACAGATGATAGAATTGGCTTAACAGTATCCACAAAAATTAGTGACCGAGTATTAATTAATGGTAAGTTTGGAGTTCCTGTAGGTGGTTCTAGTGAAACCGTAGTAGCAGGAGATGTAGAAATACAATTGTTGCTTAATGAAGAAGGAACTTTAAGTGTTAAGTTTTTTAATAGAGAAAATGAAATTCAAGAGTTTTTAGCAGATCGCCAAGGCTATACTCAAGGGGTGGGTTTATCTTATGAAGTAGATTTCAATAATTTTAAAGAACTTATTCGGAAAATTTTAGGAAAAGATAAAATTAAAGAAGAAAAAGAAGTAGCTCCAACTTCAATTATGGGAAAAGATAGTCTAATAAGATTCTATAAAAAGACGCCCGAAAATCCAATTTTGCGATAAATTAACTTCAGTTTTTAGTTATATTTTTTGAGAATAGAAATTATTTTCAATACGAAAACGTTATAGCCCGTATCCTCTTGAAAATTAATGCTTACAAGCCGTAATTTATTAAATTAAGTTTGCTAATTTCGTGCATATATAAGATTAGAATGAGCACAAAAATTCAAAAAATAGGCGTTCTTACATCTGGAGGAGATTCTCCAGGAATGAACGCAGCAATACGATCAGTTGTTCGTACTTGCGCATATCATAAAATTAATTGCGTAGGAATCTATAGAGGATATCAAGGGATGATTGAAGGAGACTTTAAACCTATGGATGCTCGTAGTGTAAACAATATTATAAATAAAGGAGGTACAGTTCTTAAAAGTGCTAGATGCATGGATTTTAGAACTAAAGAAGGAAGAAGTGCTGCACATCAACAATTAAAAGCAGAAGGAATTGATGCTTTTGTTGTAATTGGTGGTGATGGTAGTTTTACAGGAGCTATGGTTTTTAACCAAGAATATGATTTTCCTGTAATAGGAATTCCTGGTACTATTGATAATGATATTTTTGGAACCACATTTACTTTAGGTTTTGATACCGCTTTAAATACCGTTGTAGAAGTTATTGATAAAATTAGAGATACAGCAAGTTCTCACAACCGATTATTCTTTGTGGAAGTAATGGGAAGAGATGTTGGTCATATAGCTTTAAATGCAGGAGTAGGAGCAGGTGCTGAAGAAATTTTAATTCCAGAAGAAGATTTAGGGTTAGAACGTTTAGTAGAATCTTTAAAAAGAAGTAAAGAGTCTGGTAAATCTTCAAGTATTGTAATAGTTGCAGAAGGGGATAAAACAGGTAAAAATGTTTTTGAACTTAAAGAATATGTAGAAAAGCATTTACCAATATATGATGTACGTGTTTCTGTATTAGGACACATGCAAAGAGGAGGCTCGCCTTCTTGTTATGACAGAGTGTTGGCTAGTAGAATGGGAGTAAAGGCGGTAGAAGCTTTGTTAGAAGGGAAAACTAGTTTAATGGTTGGTATTCAAGACAATCAACTAATACTTACTCCATTAGAAATGGCAATTAAAGGCCATACTAAAATAGATAAAGAGCTTATTAGAGTATCAGATATAATGACAACATAAATTAATTAATATAAAGTAGAAACATGTCAAATTTAAAAATAGGAATTAACGGATTCGGTAGAATAGGTAGATTAGTTTTCAGAACCACTGTAAAAAGAGGAGATGTAGATGTAGTTGCTATAAACGATTTATTAGATGTAGAACACTTAGCATACTTATTAAAGTATGATTCTGTTCACGGAAAATTTGATGGTACTGTTGAAGTAAAAGATGGTAACCTAGTTGTAAACGGAAAAACGGTAAGAATTACAGCAGAAAGAGATCCAAAGAGTATTGGATGGGACGCTGCTGGTGCAGAAGTTGTTGCGGAGTGTACTGGTATTTTTACAACTTTAGAAAAAGCGCAATTACACATTGATGGTGGTGCTAAAAAAGTGGTTATTTCTGCACCTTCTGCAGATGCTCCAATGTTTGTAATGGGAGTTAACCATACTGAGGCTAAAGCGTCAGATTTAATTGTGTCTAATGCATCTTGTACAACGAACTGTTTAGCTCCAGTTGCTAAAGTTTTAAATGATAACTTTGGTATAGAAGAAGCATTAATGACTACTATTCACGCAAGTACTTCAACGCAATATGTTGTAGATTCTCCTTCTAGAAAAAATTATAGATTAGGTAGATCTGCAATTGCAAACATTATTCCTTCTTCTACAGGTGCAGCAAAAGCGGTAGGTAAAGTTATTCCAGAATTAAACGGAAAATTAACTGGTATGGCTTTTAGAGTTCCAACACCAGATGTTTCTGTAGTAGATTTAACGGTAAGAGTTAAAAAAGAAACTTCTTACGAAGAAATTAAAAAGGTTTTTAAAGCTGCTTCTGAAGGTGCTTTAAATGGTGTTTTAGGATATACTGAAGAAGATGTAGTTTCTCAAGATTTCGTAGGAGAAGCACAAACAAGTGTTTTTGATGCTGGAGCAGGAATTGAGTTAAGCTCAACGTTCTTTAAAATCATATCTTGGTATGATAATGAAGCTGGTTATTCTAATAAATTAGTAGATTTAGCACAACACGTAGCTAGTTTATAAGTATATAAATTATTGGTACAATTTTTTCCTAAAAACAAGGTTTATATCTTGTTTTTAGGATTGTTTTTTAAAAGTTTATAATATGATATTAATTGTTGATAGTGGAGCTACAAAATCGGATTGGATAGCTTTAGATGAAAAAGGAGAAAAACTTTTCTTTACACAAACTTTAGGATTAAGTCCAGAAGTTTTAACAAGAGATGTTATAGAGGATAGGTTAGCAAATAACTTTGAACTTTCAAAAAACAAGGAAGCTGTAACTCATTTGTTCTTTTATGGAGCAGGTTGTGGTACAGACCGTATGCGTAAATTTTTAAAAGAAATTTTTGCAGATTACTTTCCTAATGCAAAAGCAGATGTTAAAGAGGATACCTATGCTGCTATTTATGCTACAACAAAAATTGGTGATCAAGGAATAGTTTGTATTCTGGGTACAGGTTCTAATTGTAGTTATTTTGATGGGCATCAATTATTTCAAAAAGTTACCTCTCTTGGTTACATTCCTATGGATGATGGTAGTGGAAACTTTTTTGGAAGAAAATTAATAAGAGATTATTATTTTCATAAAATGCCTGCAGATTTAGGAATTAAGTTTAGTAAAGAATATGATTTAGAGGCCGATGTTATTAAGGATAATTTATACAAACAGCCTAACCCAAATACCTATTTAGCTAAATTTGCTCGTTTTTTAATTGAGAATAAAGAGCATCCATATTGTAAAGGAGTTATAGATAAAGGTTTTCAGCAATTTATAAATAACTACGTAATGCAATTTGAGTTAGCTACAAAAGTACCAATTAACTTTGTTGGTAGTGTTGCATACTTTTTAAGAGAAGAATTAAAAACTGTTTTAGAAAGAAACGATTTAATCGTAGGTGTAATACGTCAAAAACCAATTGATGGTTTGGTAGAATTTCACAGACAAACTTTATAGAGTAGTTTATTTTACTGCAATCATAGAAATTTCGACATTTACAAATTTAGGTAAATTTGCAACCTCTACGGTTTCTCTAGCTGGTGCTGTTTCTGGATTAAAATAAGTGCCATATACTTCATTTACATCTGTAAATTGGTTCATATCGCTAAGGAAAATAGAAGACTTAACTACGTGTTCAAAAGTCATACCTGCTTCTTCAAGTATCGCTTTTAAGTTTTCCATAGATTGTTTAGTTTCTTCTTTTATATTGCCTTCTACTAGTTTTCCTGTAGAAGCGTTTATTGGTATTTGTCCAGAAATATATAATGTGTTTCCGCTTAATATTGCTTGATTGTATGGTCCTATAGGAGCAGGAGCTTTAGCAGTTGTTATTATTTTTTTCATGATTTATTTTTTTAAAATTATTACCTAACTCGTTGACTTCTATTTTCCCATTTAAGGTCTTTAAGAATAGAACTCTTTATACCAATGAAGAAATACCACCTCTTGTATTGGCCAAATGGCGTCCAGTTAAAACGTAAGGTAAAACTTTTTAAATCTCTCTCAAACCGTAATTGTGTAAGGGTAAATCCGTTATTTTTAAAATCGTAACCAGAAGAGCCCCCAACCTTCCATCTCGGAGATAATTCTATATCTCCAGAGAACATTAAAGAGTGGCTACTAAATTCATTTTGTCTTGCTGTATTGGCGTAATTGGCAGAGTAAGCCAAACGAAAGTTCCATGGTATTTTTGTTCCAAAAATAGGGTTGTCAACATCATCACCATCTCTTTTATCATCGTCATCTTCACGGTATCTTTCATCATTAAAATCATCCCCTTTTCCAAAAAGGTCATCAGTTCTACCACCACTAGAAGCTACATAGTCAAAAGGGTCTGGTTCGTCTTCTTCCTCTTCATCTTCTTTCTTTCCAAATGTTTTACTATCAATTGAGTAGGATACATTTACATTAGCTCTAGTTAAACGTAATAAGCTACCTCCATTATCTATATTAAACTTATTAAAGCGTCTTCCAGCATTATCAATAGCATAAGGGTCCAAACCTGCAGAAAAGTTAATAGACATTTTGTTGTCTAGAATATTGGTTCCCCCATTTACACTTAGAGGGCTTAATCTTAAGGAGTCTGACTCAAAATTATATCCTGTAGATATATTAAAATTACTTAAGATTGGTACTTTTTTAGCTTCAGTTGCAGTAGAATCTTTATCGGTTACTTTTGCTTCTAAGGTATTTGCTAAAGAAAAACTTAAACTATTAGATTGTCCTAAACTAGGACGACCAAATTGAGAGTTCTCAAATCTGGTAAACTGTACAGCACCGTCTGGGCCAATATATTCATCATAAAATTGCTCAAAAGAAGGGGCGTAGCCGTAGCTTAAAGATGGTCGCATAACATGGCGTATGGCTTGTATTTTTTTGTCTTCTCCAAAGTTAAAAGTTCCATAAAGAGTAGTTCCTATGCTGGCACTTAAACTATACTTATTAAAGCGATCAAAACCACTAATAGTATCTGTTACTACCACTTCATTCTCAAAATCATAACTCTTATCTAATGTTTTAAGAGCCCAAACATCTTCATACCTACCACCAAGACTTACACTAAAAAATTTTGCAACTTTAAAGTTTGTGCTAATTGGAATAGAATGTTGTGCCCCAACCTTAGCATTGTCAAACATTTCACTTTTAAAAAAACCATCATCATCTGTAACAATAGTATTTCTTGCGTTAAGATTGTATTGAAAATTTATATTTTGAATAATCCCTTTTTTTATACCATCTCTTTTTGCAAAAGGAAAAATACGCTCCATACTTGCTTGTAAGGTTGGTAGTGTCATATTAATAACTTCTGTATTTGTGTTTTGACTGTGCGTAGCCGATAAACTCATATTTACAGAAGGATATGCAGGGAAAGTCTTAGAATAGGATATAGAGGATGATAAATTATTATTTTGCGTGTTTGGTAAGTTTTGTTGTTGTAGTGAATTTCTATAGTAATTACTACTACCAAGATTTACAGAGGCAGAAAACCTAGAATTTGGACTAGATTTTGTGTCTTGAGAATGAGAAATTTGGATGTTATAATTTGAACTTCTACTATAATCATCAAACCCTTTTTGGCTAGTTACTTGGTTTTCGTACCTAATATTTACATTACCACGGTATTTGTATCTTTTTGCATAAACAGATTGGGTTCTTACACCATAACTTCCATTGGTGTAAAAACTACCATTAAAAGTAATATCTGCTACTTCTCCAATAGGAACATAATAGCCTAAATCTTGTAAAAAATAACCAGTATTAGGGTCGTTACCAAAAGTTGGCATCATAATACCTGCAGATCGCCCTACAGTTAAAGGGAAATAGGCAAAAGGCAATGCAATAGGGGTAGGAACATCAGCAATGTATAAATTACTAAAACCTGCTATTACTTTTTTCTTTGGTACAAATTTGGCTTTTCTAATACGAATGTAATAATCAGGATTAATGGTATCTGCAGAAGTAGTTAGTTTTCCTTCGCTTAGAAAATAAACCGAATCGTTTTCTTTTTTTGTAATATTAGCATAAACTTTCATAGCATCACTACCTAGTGATCCAGCAGCAGCTTGTTGTTCTGTTCTAGAATTCCAAATTAGTGCTTTTTGAGTGTCAAAATTAAACCGAATTGAGTCAGGAACCACCTCATTAGTACCTTGTTTAAAAAATGGAGTTTGGGTATAATTTCCTAAAGAATCTTTTAATCTACCAGCATATACTTCATTTTTTATATAATCCATTATTATAACACCAGCTTTAAGTTCTGTATCTTGATAATAGATTTCTGCTTCGTTATATAAATATATTTTTTGGTCTTTTTGGCTAAGTTTTACATAGTCTTTTGCTTTGTAAGTAATTTTATCTAACAAAAGAGCAGGCTTTTTATTTAGGCTGTCTTGGAGTATAGAGTCTCTTTCAATGCTATCTCTTTCTACTGGTATAGGAAAGAGTGGAGCGGTAATAGAATCTGCTTCGGCTTTAATAGGTAAAGTAATGACTTTATCCTCTTGCGCATGCAAAGAAATTAGGCTTGCAACTAGCAAGAAAAAGAAAAGTAAATAATGTTTATTTGATTGCAAGGCTATATATCCTATTTTTGTAAAAGGTTTGGCTCGACTTTTGGAGTTCAAACATACATATATTTTTTGTTCCTTTTGTATGGTATTACAATAAATTTAACCTTATTAGGAACTATTAATTAGAATACAAATATGAAATTTAAATTATTTTTTCTTTTACTAATAGCTTTTTTAGGGGTTTCTTTTTCTTCTTATGCCTTGTCTACTGAGGTTTTACAGCAAGAAGACCCATTTATTGTAGTTTTAGATGCGGGGCATGGAGGTCATGATCCTGGTAATTTAGGAAATGGGTATTTAGAAAAAAATATTGCATTAAATATTGTTTTAAAGGTAGGGGCAATTTTAGAGCAGAATAAAGATGTTAAAGTAATTTACACTAGAAAGGATGATACTTTTATAGATTTATTTGTTCGTGGAGAGATTGCTAATAAGGCAAATGCAGATCTTTTTGTATCGGTTCATTGCGATTCTCATACCTCTGATGCTCATGGTGCTGGAACTTTTGTTTTAGGGTTACATGCTAACAAACAAAATTTTGAAATAGCTAAAAAGGAAAACTCTGTAATTTATTTGGAAGATAATTACGAGACTAGATATGCTAATTACGATATTAATTCTCCAGAGTCAGTAATAGGGTTAACTATAATGCAAGAAGAATTTTTAGATCAGAGTATTGCGTTAGCAAAAATTATGCAAGAAAATTTCTCTGTTAAATTAAAAAGAAATGATCGTAAAGTAAAACAGGCTGGTTTTATAGTGCTACATCAAACTTTTATGCCAAGTGTTTTAGTAGAAACTGGTTTTTTAACAAATAAAGAGGAAGGGGCTTACCTTAATTCTAAGCAAGGACAATCTAAAATAGGAACTGCTATAGCTTCTGCAATTATAAAGTATAAGGAAGAGGTGCCTTCTAAAATTTCGCAGAATAATACAACTATATCTTCCCCTGTAGATAACACCCCTGTACCTGTTATAGAAGAAAAAATAAAAGAGGAACCGAAAAGAGTTATAGAAAAGGAGGTACCTGAAGTAGAAATTAAAAAAGAGCCTATTTTTGTAAAAAAGGACGAAGTTGTAGAAGTAAAAGAAAAAGAGGTTATTAAACCAGCTAAAGAAGTTATTAGGTCATCATCTGGAGTAAGAACACAAGTAGAAGAAAAAGAAATGCCAGAGGTTAAAAAAGAAATAGAAACCCCTAAACCAGTAGTTAAAAAGAATTATAATATTGTTTTTAAAGTACAACTGCTTGCTAGCGGAAAAAATATAGCTTTAGAAGCAGAAAATTTTAACGGCTTAAATGATTTATCAAAAGAACCAGTTAAAAATTTGTTTAGATATATGTATGGGAATACAGAATCTTATCAGAAAGTAAAATTATTAAAGAAAAATGCAGACTTAAAAGGGTATACAACCTCTTATATAGTGGCTTATAAAGACGGTGTTCGTATTCCTTTAGAAAAAGCACTTGTTTACATATCTGAATAAAAATAGCTGACATCAAAAAAATATTTTTAATTTTGTTAGGAACCCAAAATCCATTCGTTTGAAATTATCTAGAGAAATTAAAACAGGAATAATTGTTATAGGAGGTATACTTTTATTTATAATGGGGTTTAGTTATTTAAAGTCTACACCACTTTTTGATAATAACAATAAGCTTTATGCAATTTACCCTCATGTTGGAGGTTTGCAGCCGGGAACTCCAGTTTCTATTAACGGTTTTTCAGTGGGGACAGTAAATGACATTCAATTTAAAGACGGGATGGGTAATTTATTAGTAACCTTTACGGTTAATAAAGACTTTAGTTTTTCTAGGAATAGTAGAGCAGAACTTTATGATACGGGTATAATAGGAGGTAAAGGATTACAAATAATTCCGGTTTTTGATGATGCTCCTATTGCCAAAACAGGCGATACTTTAACAACAGAAACAAGGCCAGGGTTAACAGAACTTGCGCAGCAAAAATTAACACCATTATTTAAGAAATTTGAATCTGCGGTAACAGATGCAGATTCTGTTTTGTTAAACGTTAATAAAGTTCTAGATAAAAAAACTAAGAAAGATTTACAAACCGCTATCGCTGGTTTAAGCGATCTTATGGTTAGTTTAAATGGCAGTGCATCTGTCTTAAATAATATTTTAAAAAATAACGAGGATAAGTTAAATGAATCTTTAACAAACTTTGAGTCTCTAACCTCTAACCTAACAAGCATTACAGATTCTATAAATAATGCTGGCTTAGGGAGAACTCTTTCTAATTTGGAATCTACAGTTGCTAATTTAGATAAGCTAATGGCGAAAATAGATAAGGGAGATGGGACTTTAGGAAAATTAATGAATAACGAGGAATTGTACACGAACCTCAATAGTGCATCTAAAGAATTAGATTTATTACTTCAAGACTTTAGATTAAATCCAAAACGATATGTAAATGTATCTGTATTTGGAAAAAAACAAAAAGAATACACCGTTCCGGAGGAAGACCCTGCGGAAAATATAGAATAACTAACATTTTTTATGGAATATCTTTCAAATATTTTATTCGCAATCGTTTTAGTTGCGGGAATTGGATTTTTTACTAAAAACGTATTGCGTCTCTCTAGAAATATAAAACTAGGAAGAGATGTAGATGTAAGTGATAATAAATCTCAACGGTGGAAAAATATGGCCAAAATTGCCCTTGGTCAAACTAAAATGGTAGTAAGGCCTGTTGCTGGTTTTCTTCATATTATTGTTTATGTAGGTTTTATAATAATTAATCTTGAAGTTTTAGAAATAATTATAGATGGTCTTTTTGGTACCCATAGAATATTTGCATTATTAGGGAGTGTATACAATCTTTTAATTGGCTCTTTTGAGATTTTAGCTGTATTGGTAATTGTAGCTGTTGTTATTTTTTGGATTAGAAGAAATGTTATTAGAATAAAACGTTTTATAAACCCAGAAATGAAAGGATGGCCTAAGAATGATGGAAATATAATACTATACATAGAATTGGTATTAATGACTTTATTCTTGACTATGAATGCTGCAGACTACCAGCTTCAATTATTAGACGCTCCGCATTATACAAAAGCTGGAGCTTTTCCTGCAAGCCAGTTTATAGCCTCTTTATTTTCAGATATGTCTATCTCATCTTTAATAATATTAGAGAGAACCGCATGGTGGTTACACATCATCGGAATTTTATGTTTCTTAAATTATTTATACTATTCTAAGCATTTACATATTTTACTAGCATTTCCTAATACGTATTACGGAAGCGTTGAACCAAAAGGGAAGTTAAATAATTTAGAAGCTATAACTAAAGAGGTAAAATTAATGATGGATCCAAGTGCAGACCCTTTTGCTGCACCAACAGAAGATGCCTCGGTTCCAGAAAAATTTGGAGCGTCTGATGTTAAAGATTTAAGTTGGGTGCAATTATTAAATGCTTATACCTGTACAGAATGTGGTAGGTGTACCTCTTCTTGTCCTGCAAATTTAACTGGAAAAAAATTATCTCCTCGTAAAATTATGATGGATACTCGTGATCGTCTAGAGGAAGTAGGTAAAAATATAGATGCTAATAAAGGAGTTTTTGTAGATGATGGAAAACAACTCTTGGGAGATTATATAACTAATGAGGAGCTATGGGCATGTACTACTTGTAATGCTTGTGTAGAAGAATGCCCAGTAAGTATTAGTCCATTATCAATTATCCAGGACATGCGTCGTTATTTAGTAATGGAACAAAGTGCCGCTCCAGTAGAATTAAATAATATGATGTCTAATATAGAAAATAATGGAGCACCTTGGCCATATAACCAGATGGACAGGTTAAATTGGGTAGAGGAATAATAGGTAGTTGTAGCGTAAAAATTTAAAACATATTTTCTTTAAGTACTTTATAAGTGTTAAAGAAAACTGGAGTATTTATATAAAACATTGATTTTATGAGTAATGATAAACTAAGGGTTCCTACAATGGGGCAATGTATGGCAGAGGGCAAACAACCTGAAATATTGTTTTGGGTAGGTTCTGCTGGTAGTTTTGATGATAGAGCTAAGAAGATAACAAGAGCTTTTGTTAAGATATTAAATAAAGCCAATGTAGATTTTGCTGTTTTAGGAACAGAAGAAAGTTGTACTGGTGATGTTGCTAAACGAGCAGGCAACGAGTTCCTTTTTCAAATGCAAGCATTAATGAATATTGAAGTTTTAAACGGATATGGAATTAAAAAAATAGTAACCTGTGACCCTCATTCTTATAATTGTTTAAAGAATGAATATCCAGGCCTAGGAGGTAATTATGAAGTTGTACACCATACCCAATTTATTCAGGATTTAATAAATTCCGAAAAATTAAATGTTAGCGGAAGCCTTTATAAAGGAAAACGCATTACATTTCATGACCCTTGTTATTTAGGAAGAGCAAATAATGAGTACAATGCACCAAGAGAAGTTCTTAAAAATACAGATGCAGATATTGTTGAAATGAAAAGGCATAAGCAAACTGCATTATGTTGTGGAGCTGGTGGAGCGCAAATGTTTAAAGAGCCAGAAAAAGGAGATAAAGACATTAATGTACTAAGAACAGAAGATGCACTTAGCACAAAACCAAACATTATAGCAACAGGCTGTCCTTATTGTATAACTATGATGACAGATGGGGTAAAAAATAAAGAAAAAGAAGACACAGTTAAAGTAATGGATATTGCTGAAATTATAGCAACTGCAGAAGAACTATAATATTAAATTAAAAAATGTTAGTAGATTTTAAAGAATTACCTAATTCCTCTAGAGTTTGGATTTACCAATGCAGTAGGTCTTTTTCTGAGCAAGAATTAGCAGATATAAATAAAGATTTTAAAACTTTTATTTCAGATTGGACAGCACATGGAAGTGATTTAAAAGCAGGGTTTGAAATTAAGTATAATAGATTTATAATTTTAGCTTTAGATCAATCTTTAAATGCTGCTACAGGTTGCTCTATAGATGCCTCTGTGCATTTTATTATGCAACTAGAGAAAAAGTATGATGTGCTTTTATTAGATAAAATGAATGTATCTTATAAACAAGGAGAATATGTAGCATATAAACCTCTTATAGATTTTAAGAAAATGGCAAAAGAGAAAGCAGTTTCTTTAAAAACAATTGTGTTTAATAATTTAGTTACAAATAAAGGGGAGTATTTAGAACATTGGGAAGTGCCTGCATCAGAAAGTTGGCATAGTAGGTTTATGTAATATCCTTTTGGTATAGTACTTGCTTTATTATTTAAAACTACTTTTTAAAAAGAATAAAATGCAATAATGTAAATTCTTTTTAGTTATTTTCATACACGAATTTTATATGCGTTTTAATCTAACCATTTTTCTTTTATTTTTTTACTTCTTAAATGCACAAGGACAATCTAATCCTTTAGTGGCTAGAGATAGTATGGCACAGCAAAGGTGGGTAAATCTTACCTACGAGAAGATGTCACTAGAAGAAAAACTAGGGCAACTCTTTATGGTTAGTATAGCTTCTAATCAAAATAAAGCAAGTATAGAAAAAATAAAAACCTTAATTAAAACTGAAAAAATTGGAGGTGTAATATTTTCAAAAGGAGGACCAGTACAACAAGCAAAACTTACAAATAAATTTCAATCGTATTCAGACTTACCATTATTAGTAGGTATGGATGCAGAGTGGGGTTTAGCAATGCGTTTAGATTCTACCTACGCATTCCCTTGGAATATGACACTAGGAGCAATTAAGGATAATGCTGTAGTAGAAAAAGTTGGTAGACAAATAGGAAAGCACGCTAAGCGTATAGGCGTGCATATTAATTTTGCGCCAGATATAGATATTAATACCAATCCTAAAAACCCTATAATAGGAAATCGTTCTTTTGGGGAAGATAAATTTAATGTTGCAGCAAAAGGTATTGCTTTTATGCAGGGAATGGAAAGTGCTGGTGTTCTTTCTAGCGGTAAACATTTTCCAGGACACGGAGATACCTCTGTAGATTCTCATTTAACACTACCTACTATAAATTTTACGAAAGAAAGATTAGATAGTGTGGAGCTTTATCCATACAAACAGCTTATAAAATCAGGATTAAGTAGTGTAATGGTTGCGCATTTAAATGTGCCTGGATTAGAAATAAAAAAAAATCTACCTTCTTCTTTATCAGAACAAATTATAACTGGAATATTAAAAGAGAAATTAAAATTTAAAGGGTTAATTTTTACGGATGCTTTAAATATGAAAGGTGTTTCTACGCAAGGAAAAAATGGTGACGTAGAATTGGCTGCATTTATGGCAGGGAATGATATTCTTTTAATGCCAACTGAAGTGCAAAAGGCAAAAGAAAAATTAATAAAAGCTTATAAAAAAGGTAGAATTTCTGAAAACAGATTGGCATATTCTGTGAAGAAAATTTTATTGGCAAAATATAAAGTTGGTTTACATAAGTACAAACCAATAGCAACCAAAAATTTATATAATGACTTAAATGCATTAGAAGACGATTTAATTTATGAAGAGGCTATTGAGAATGCCATTACAGTAGTTAAGAATAAGTTTTATTTAATGGGTATTAAAAAACTTGAAAATAAAAATATAGCTTATGTAAAGTTTGGAGACGCAGATCATAAACCATTTTTAAACGAACTTAATAAATATGCAAAAGTTACTCATATACAAGGAAACGATGTTGCAACATTTAAAAAGAAATTAAAACCGTATAACTTAGTAATCATAGGGCATCATAGGAGTAATGAGAGTCCATGGAAAGCTTATTCGCTAAATAAGAACGAGAAGAATATTCTCCAAGAGATAAGTAAAGAAAGAGGTTCTAATGTAATATTAAGCGTATTTACAAAACCATATGCACTTCTGAATATAGATTTGAGTTTTATAGATGGTGTTATAGTAGGATACCAAAATAGTAAAATTGCCCAAGAAAAAACGGCGCAAGTAATATTTGGAGCAATAGCAGCAAAAGGAAAATTACCAGTTTCTGCAAATGCTACATTGCCAGTTAATACTAGTGTAGAATTAAAGTCTTTAAAGAGGTTGGGTTATAGTATTCCGGAGAGAGTAGGACTTAGTTCTTCTAAATTAGCAGAAGTAGATAAATTAGTCCAAAATGGCTTAGATTCTTTAATGTTTCCTGGTGCTCAGGTTTTAATTGCAAGAAAAGGGAAGGTTATATTTAATAAAGGGTATGGGAAACCTACTTATAAATCTAACGAAAAAATTACCCCAAATCATATTTATGATTTGGCTTCCGTGACTAAAATATTAGCAACATTGCCTATGGTAATGAAAATGGAGCAAGAGGGTAAAATAAAATTGAATAATACCTTTCAAGAATTAATACCAGCATACGCAGATACAGAAATAAAAAATGTAACCGTTTTAAAAGCACTTTCGCATTACGGAAGATTACCAGCATGGATAGCATTTTACGTAAGTACATTAGATAAAAAAAGAAAACCATCTAAAGAGTTTTATAGAGAACAAAAATTACCTGGTTTTTCTATAAAAGTAGCCGATAATTTATACTTAACGGATGCATACAAAGATTCAATTTATAACAGAATAGGAAGACAAGATTTAAAATCTAATAGATACCGTTATAGTGATGTTTCTTATTATGTAATGAAAAAATATATAGAAGATACTTATAATAAAGGTTTAGATGAATTAGCATCAGATTTTATATATAAACCCATAGGAGCTTTCCAAACGGGTTATAATCCATTAGAAAACCATTCTAAAAAAGAAATAGTACCATCAGAAGAAGATACGTATTATAGATACCAAACCGTGCAGGGTTATGTACATGATATGGGAGCAGCTATGCAAGGTGGAGTAGGAGGACATGCAGGTCTTTTTAGTAATGCAAATGATGTAGCAAAGATTATGCAAATGTATTTGCAAAATGGCTATTATGGAGGAGATAGGTATTTAGACTCTAGAACAGTGAAAAAATTTAACACTTGTTATTTTTGTGACAAAAATGTTAGAAGGGGAGTGGGTTTTGATAAACCCCAATTGGAAAAGAGTGGACCTACCTGCGGTTGTGTATCTCGTAAAAGTTTTGGACATAGTGGTTTTACAGGTACTTATACTTGGGCAGATCCCGAAGAAGAAATAGTTTATGTGTTTCTTTCTAATAGAACATATCCTACAGCATCTAATACACTTTTAGTTAAATCTGGGTTAAGAACAAGGATTCAAAAGTTAATTTATGATGCTATTATAAATTAAAAGGTAGCTTTGTAAAATGAAGATAGCAATAGTATGTTACCCAACCTTTGGTGGTAGTGGTGTTGTAGCAACAGAATTAGGTATAGCGTTAGCAAATAGAGGACACGAAATACATTTTGTAACTTATAGACAGCCAGTTCGGTTAGAGCTTTTAAGTAACAATATCCATTTTCATGAGGTAAATGTTCCTGAATATCCTTTATTTCAATACCAACCTTATGAATTAGCATTATCTAGTAAATTAGTAGATACTGTAAAACTTTTTGGAATAGAGTTGTTACATGTGCATTATGCGATTCCGCATGCCTATGCTGGGTATATGGCAAAGAAAATGTTAGAAGAAGAAGGGCTTTGCTTACCAATGATAACAACCTTACATGGTACAGATATTACATTGGTTGGTAAGCACCCTTTTTACAAGCCAGCGGTTACTTTTAGTATTAATAAATCTGATGTAGTGACTTCTGTTTCGGAAAATCTTAAAAAGAGTACTTTAGAACTTTTTAATATTAAAGGAGAAATAGAAGTAGTTCCTAATTTTATAGACAAAACAAAATATAAACCCTCCTTTACAGATTGCCAACGTACTGCTATGGCAGAAGAAGGAGAAAAAATTATTACTCATATTAGTAATTTTAGAAAGGTAAAAAGAATTCCAGATGTAATTCATATTTTTAATAAAGTACAAAAAGAAGTTCCTTCTAAACTAATAATGGTAGGTGAAGGGCCAGAAAGAGTAAAAGCAGAGGCTTTATGTGAAGAATATGGTATTACTAATAAAGTAATTTTTCTTGGTAATAGTAATGAGATTGATAAAATTCTTTGTTTTTCGGATCTGTTTTTATTACCGTCAGAAACAGAAAGTTTTGGTTTAGCTGCACTTGAGGCTATGATAAATAAAGTCCCTGTAATATCTAGTAATACAGGAGGTATTCCAGAAGTTAATAGACATGGTGTTACCGGTTATTTAAGTGATGTAGGAAACGTTTCTGAAATGGCAGAGAATGCTATAACGTTGTTAAGTGATGATAATAAGTTAAACACATTTAAACAAAATGCTGTTGCAGTAGCTGAAGAGTTTGATATTTTAAATATATTACCGCTTTATGAAGCTATTTACCAAAGGGCATATGATGGTAGGTGCGAAAATAAATAATATTCTTATGAAAAATTTATTATTACTTATTTTAGTATTTGTAGTATCGTGTAAAGGACAGAAAAATATGATAACCTCAAAAGGTTCTATTGTTTTATTATTAGAAGATAATTATAGTGGATTAACCAAAAAAGAAAATATTATTATTAAAGATCAAAAAAGTTTAAAAAGCTTTTTTTCAAAAATTAATAAGACCAGAAAACCAGGAATTCCAGTTCCGAATGTAGATTTTAAAAAAGAGACTTTAGTTGTTGTTTGTTCGGGAGAACATAAGAACACTTTAAATTCTTCTTTGGAATTAACTTTAGAAACGGATGAAGAGATACAATTAAAAACAATTTACAATAAAGAAAAAAAGAAAGAAAAAGCTATTGTAAGTCCGTTTAAAATTTATAAAATACCTGTTTCTGATAAAGAAATAACTTTTAAAAAGTAGTTTTTTTATCTATTATTATTACCGTTAATCTTTCTACCGAATATCCTTGCTTTTAGAAGTTTATATTTTACCTAACATTTTACTTTTCATAATTTTACGGACAATAAGTTCCAAAATCTTAATTATGAAAAATATTAAACATTATATATTAATTGCTACGCTGTTTTTAAGTATACCATTTTTTGCGCAAGAAGAATTAAAATTAACAAAGAAAGATAGTATTGTAAAAAGTTCGTGGATGCTAGGCTTAGGATACAATTTTGTAGATGATTCTGGTGATGTTGCAGATGGTCTTTTTAATTTTAAAGAAGAGTGGAATGGATTAACTTTTCCAAATAGATTAAGTATAGGTCGTTATTTTAAGAGTGGTGTAGGGATAGAGGCAATAGCAACTTACAACAAATATAAAGAAGGTAAAGTAGTTGATGGGATAAAAGTAACAGATGTAACTGATTATTTAGGCTTTGATGCTCGAGTTTCTTATGATTTAAATAAATTGTTTGGAGAAACAGCTTGGTTTGATCCTTATGTAGGTGGTGGTATAGGATATACAGAGGCTAATAATGTTGGTAGGGGTACCTATAATGCTGTTGTTGGTTTTAGAACCTGGTTTTCTGATAAGGTAGGTTTAGATTTTAATTCTTCAGGAAAGTGGACTATGGGTTCTAACGAAGCAACTAACCATTTACAACACTCTGTTGGAGTTGTATATCAATTTGGTATAGAGAAGGGTTTATCTAAAAAAGGAGAAGAAAAGTTAGCCTTAATAGAGGCTCAAGAAACAGAGAAACAACGAGTGAATGATTCTATAGCTACTGCAAATAGAATTAAAGAAGAAATGCTGTTGGCAGAAAAATTAGCAAAGGAAAAAGAACAAGCAAGATTAGCTGCTCTTGAAAAAGAAAAAATAGAACAGGCTAAAAGAGAACGTATAGCTAAATTACAAGGTGAAATAAAGGATTATGGTTTGGTGTATTTTAGTTTAAATTCTTCTTATATTAATAGAAACTCTAGAAAAGTATTAGAGTCCTTAGCAGCCTTATTAAAGGAAACTCCAGATTTAAATTTAACAATTGCATCGCATACAGATTCTAGAGGTTCTTCGGGCTATAATAAAGAGCTGTCTCAAAGACGTGTAGAAACTACTAAAGAGTATTTAATTAAGCAAGGTGTAGACTCTTCAAGACTTATTACAAAAGCGTATGGCGAAGAAAAGTTGTTAAATGATTGTGGAGATGGTGTTTATTGTCCAGAAAGTAAGCATAAGATTAACAGAAGATCGGAGTTTATTGTTTTGGAGTTTTAATTTATAAGAACATAAAAGAAAGTATTTATACTTTTCTTAATAAAAGGTGTTTTTTTATTTTTTTTAAATAGTTCCTTAGAGGATGTTCTCTAAGGAACTGTTTTATTTTAAGGAAATATATGTTTTTATAAGCTGTTAATGTAGCTTTAAAAGAACTTGTGTCATATAAAATATGATGCTCAAAATGATAAGAAGTATTACACCATGTTTTTTTATAAGGAAAGTATCCTTTAGAAAAATCAAAAGTACTTATTCTATTGCTAAAGCACCATTCTAATTGTTTCATAAGCATAATGGTTCCTACATTATATTTAGAATATAAAGTGTCATATACTGTTGAGTCTCCAAAAAGTATATTGTTAGAGTTATAATTTACAGAAATACCAATAGGTTTAGCATCTTTGTAAACAACAAAAATACAAGCTTGTTTTTTAACAATTAAGTTATAAATTATATCTTTTGTGAAGTTAAAATTTTTAGGAATTAGCTTTCTGTTTTTAAGTCCTTTTTTCTTAAAACTTTTTATAGAAAGGTCATAAAAACATTCCATTATATAATCATATTTTTCTTTGGTTATTTCGCCAAAGTACATGTTATATTTAATATTAAAATTTTTTTCTAATTTTTTAGAATACCCTTTTATTTGCGACTTTTTTTTAGAATTAAACCTTGATGATAAATAAGATTTAAAAGAATCTACCTTATCTAAATCTATTAAATAGCCAATATATTCTCTAACGGGTACAATTTTTAAATTTGTAGAGGCTGTATTTGTGTTTATTTTAAAATAATCAGGAACATTAAATATTAATATAGTTTTTCCTTTTAACCCTTCAGAAGACGAAGCCCTATTTATTTTGTAATAATTTTGAAGAGTAAAACTACTTGTAGTATTATAATAAGTTTCACTATTTTTTTTCTTTAAAAAACTAGGGCCTAATAAATAATTAAATTCAGTAACATTTTCAGGGGTTGTAAAATGATTAATCCATTTTTCTTTAAAAATATAAGAATTGTATGGGTGGTTTTTCACTTTACGTTTAATTAGATGTTAATTTTTATTTCTGCACTTTTATTTTGGCCTTTAATTAGATATTTATTAGGTTCGTTTTTTGTGTTATATACAGAAATAGCGTTTATGTTTTCAAGAGTAAGATAAAGAAAATCATAAATAGCAGGAATTAAAATTTGATTTTGCGTATTATTTATATTTACAAGTGAGTTATATTCTTTTGAAGAATTATTTTCTAGTAAAATAAGCTCATAATTTACTTCTTTTTTCTCTTGTCTGTTTTTTAATTTATAAGTTATTTCATGCAACTTATCATTTACTTTATGCTCTCTAAGAAATTGTTTTAAGTCTAACTTATATTTTAGAGTTTTAGCTACACAAGTAGCTATTAATGATTTTGGATTGTAATATATATGATATTCAAAATCATATTCTAAATCTGCCCATCTTGTTTTATAATCAAAGTAACCCTTAGAAAAATCTAACGTTTTATATCCCTTTGTAATTCCCCATTCAATTAAGTTCATTATGTTAACAGACCCTAAATGAAATTTTGAATAATCAATATCAAAAACAGTTATGGCGTCATAAATTATAGAATCAGAAACGTAATTTAAAGTTATAGTAATGGGTTTTTCATTATTATAAATTACAAATAAACAGGCTTTTTTTTCTAAAATTAGTTGGTAAGCTACTTCAAAATAAAAATTCCATTCTTTTGTGTCTAAATTGTTGTTTACGGTTTGCTTATCCTCAAATCTTTTCTCAAGTAATTTTCTAAAACAATCAAAAATATAGTCATATTCATTTTTTTCTATTTCTCCAAAATAGGACTTAGTTGATATGTTAAAACAACTTTCTAATCTTTTTTTATACTTTTTAAGCTTATATCTACTACTTTTTTTAAACTTAGAAAGTAAATAGGAATTTAGATCTTTATGTTCTGAAAGATGAATTAAAAAGCCAGGATATTGTCTAGAGGAAATTACTTTTAATGAATTTTGTACGTCTATATTATAATATTTTGGAACATCATAAATTAAAAGTACATTGTTGTTGTTAGGAGTAGTATTTTGTTTGTTTACAGTATAATAAATTCCTTTAGTATGTGTTTTTCCAACATTGCTATAAATGGTAGATATCCCTTTTTTACTTTCTACAAAATTGACATAATTAAATTCAGGAAAATGATAAACCTTTTTTTGAGAATTAAAATGTTTAACCCAAGTTTCTTTAAATGTATCCGTTAAAAAAGGGTTACTTTTCATAGTAAGTTAATTGTTATTTACAGTATTTATGATCTATAACTTGGAAAGTATTCATTAGTATTTAAAGAAGTTTCATTTGCTTTTGTTTGTTTTATTTTAAATACCAATTCATTGTAAATTTCTGAATTAACAATATATTTCCAAAGGGTAAAATCTTTAGTAGTTTCAGAAAAACCAGATTTGAAATAAAAAAGATTATCATTCTTGCTGTTAACCCCTCCACCAAGATTGTAAAAATCATAACCTTGCATTGTAGAAGCTATCCTCATCTCATCTATAAGTAATTTAATAGCATTTAACTGTAAGCAATTATTTTTGGTTCCGGATAAATGATATTGTACTATATTATTTTTTTTAACAAACATAGCTCCAGCTATAAATGCATTGGTTTCAGTACATTTTGCTAATAAAATTTCAGTTTTAAAAGAGTTAGATTTTATAAAGTCAAAAAAATATTCTTCGGTAAAAAAGTAGTTGTTTTTGGCATGAACCCTAACCATGTTTTCATTGTATATATTTATAAACTCTTTTATTTCTTCTTTACTCTTAGCAGTTTGGACTGCACATAATTTTCTAGATTTATTTATATAGGTTTTATATCTTCTTTTGTACTGTGCCTTTTGAACATCTAACTCTTGCGAGGTATCTATAAATATAATTTTACCAGAGTAGCATATTTCACCCAAGTTGTTTAAAATCTTTTTTTGGTGTAATATAAATGGATTAAGTCTAGAAAATATAGAAATAATATTTTGTAGTGCTAATAATTCATGAAACTCCTTTCTGAAATTTGTATTGTCAAAATCATGAGGAATATTTAAAGATAAAGGACCTGCATAGCCATATACAGAAGTTGCATCTGAATAAGGAGTGTCTTTAATTTTGCGTACTAATAAAGGTATAGCAATTAGAGTATTATTTTCTACATACTTTATTATTATCGGAGTTTCATCTTCTTTTTTTGATAACTCATGATAATCGAAAGTATGATAAAAATCGGAATTTTCGAATTGCGTAACCAGTGCATCCCATTCTTTCTTATATGTAATAATCTCTATTGACAATTAATTTATTTTAAGTAATTAATAAATGAATTAAAAGAGTTTTTTTATACTACGTTTAACTCTTTAATGGATAGTATAAAATTATCTGGTAAATGGGGGGGGGTTAAATACTTGAAAGAGTTGGAATGAATATTTAAACCATTATCTATTAGAGCTATAGTTTTCCATCCTAATGTATTTGGAGCAATAAAATCTTTTTTAAGGTTGTCTCCTAAGTAATAATACTTTTTGGCTGGTAAATTATCTTCTATAAATTTAAAATTATTTTCACTAGGTTTTTCTGTACCTATGTTTTCAGAAATGCATATAAAATCTATAAATTGCTTTATTTTTAAGGCTTCAATTTTATTGGTTTGGGCAATATTTCTGCCATCTGTAATAATCCCAATTTTGGCGCCTTTGTTAATTATGGCTTTAAAAACATTTAAGACTCCATCAAATAAAGTGATGTTTGGTTTATGATTTCTGTAGCTTTCAATTAATTCTATTTTTGATATGGAATATTTTTCTGAAATAATATCAAAAACATTTTCTTTATTCCTGTATAAAGAAAACATAAAGCTATAAAGTTGTTTCCAATTATTGGAGTCTAATTTTTTAGCTATAAAAATATAAGCAGATTTTAGATAGTCAATTTCGTTATATAGCGTGTCATCTAAATCAAACACAACTACAGTGTTTTTATCAACCTTTATATCCATGTACTAAAATTTCGTCATCATATCTCAACATCATTAACTGATCTTCCCAACAGTTAAAGTTTTCTTCAATTTTTATATCTTGAAAATATTCTTGAATTATCCATTTTGGAAAGTTTGCACCAGCTAAATAGGATAATGGGTACCCACCACCAAATCTTGGGTTTATTTCAATACCATAAATGCTACCATTAGTTTTGTGTAAGAAAAACTGAGCAGTTAAACAACCTATAGCACCATCTATATGATTTAGTCTTTCTTTTATGTAGGAAACTAGTTCGTTATTTGCAGTTACTCCTTTATTAACTTCTCCATCTCTTACTTCAACTCTTTTTCTAGGTACAATACATTTTAGAGTATTTTTTTTGTCATAATATAAATCACATGTAAATTCGTCATGTAGTTTGTGGTCTACATATTCAAGAAACATTAATTTATCGTTTTCAAAATGATAATCTGTAAAGTCTTCTTTTGTATTAATTAAATACGTGTCTATACTTCTGCTACCATCATAAGGCTTAATAAATAATGGTAATTTATAGTCTGTTTTACTATATTCTTCTGCTATATTTATTTTTTTAGATTTAAAAAAGTCATGAATAGATCTTTTATCTCTGCATTTTTGAATAAATGAAGCGGAAGAAATAAGAACTGTAATATTGTTCTTTATAAATTTATCTTCTTCTTTTGCAAGCAAAAGTAATTCAGTATCTATAGTTGGTATAATAAGTTTTATATGGTGCTCTTTACATTTAGCAATTAAGTGTTCAATATAATTATCCTCAGATAATCTTGGAACTAAAAAAAAACTATCAGCAGCGTGGCATGCTGCAGATTCCTTTGGGTTAGCATCTGCTGCAAAAACTTTAGCAGTTGGGTATAAATATTTTAATTCTTTTTGAAATGCTCTAACTAAAGATACTCGTCTTCCTGCAGATGTTACTAGAATGTTCATTTATTAGTTTTAATGACTAAATTACTATTTAAGATACTATATAACATTACTATCTTTTAAAATATTGTTTTGTTATATAAGTTCTTTATTAAAAAACGAATCTCTTATGTATTTATTAAATTTAATATAATAATAAACACCATTAACAAAAGGGGTAAATAACCAAGCTACTACTTTACTTTTTGTGTTGTATAACATTGGTTTTAACTTTACTAAATATCGGAACGTTTTTTCTGGGTACAAAAAAAAGGTTTTTATTAGTTGTGCTTTTGACATTCCTATTTTTTCTGTTTTGTAAACAATACCTACCTCAGTGTTTCCAATATTTTGGAAGAAACCTTGTGTTACATCTTTTAGAAACTTTAAATCTTTATTTCTAGAGAATAATCCTGTTCTAATTGTTAAGTCTGTCATATTTTTTTGAACAATAGTATCCTCATACGTAATAGGTTTGAGTTTTTCTAAAAATAATTTATATATAGAAAACATGTAGTCTTGAGTGGCTGAAAAATAATTGTCATAAACATATTTTTCATTTTCTTGATGATACTCAATAGTATAGTCATTTTCCTTAGAGGTATACCCTAGGGTACTACCATGTGGAGCAGAAAGTAATTGCTCATATAATTGGGAGTTAGCCATTAATAAAGTATCCGTGTAAGACTCATTTGGGTATATAGAAAAGTTAATTCCAAACCTTTTTGTTTGGTCTGTAATATCATATATTTTTTTTAAACCTATATAATAGCCAGTAACACTTACGGTTTTGTCAAAGTATTCGTTAAGCCATTGCTGCATACTGCCTCCCCAACCAACATCTACTAACGTTATACCTTCTTTTTTAATATCTACATCAAAAGAGTTAAAATAGCCATTAAAATATTCTTTTTGAGCAACTCTATTTTCTTCGTAATATTTTTTAAAGCAATTACTACTTCTTAAAACTGTCATAGATTCAGAAGTTACAAACTGTTTTATAATTTCATTTTCATCTAGCTTAGTCTCTTCTACAATTTCCGCTATTTTAGAATCTGGGAATAGAAAGTTTTCTAAAAACATCCTTAAAGACATATTTCCGTACCTTTCTTCTAAGTATTTAAATTTCTCTTCATCTAATTTTTTTAGAGCAAATTGCATTGCAGATTGCCTTGATATTTTAAAGTAATGGGTATTTATTTTTTGGCTCTCAAAAAGAGAGTTATTTGCTTGGTAATAATCAAACATTTTTTTTAAATAATGACCTTCTCTTGCTAAGAAAAATATATTTTTTATTTGCTTCTTACTGGCTTCTTTATATAATCTTTCAATAAAAATAGTAAAGAAAATAATGTATTGACTATAAGGGAAATCACTTTTTTTACATGTTTTTTCAATATCTTTTAAAATAAGATTAAAATCATTTTTATCGTTTCCAATAGCATTAAGCTTGTTTCTTCGCTTATGTTTACTGTGTTTTAGGTAAATACTTTTAATATGATACTTAGAGGCATTTATAACATCACTTTTTTTATTGTCTCCTATCATTAATACAGATTCTGAAGTACAATTAGTTTTATCTAGTACATATTTATATATAGAACCGTTTTCCTTACTATGCCCTACAGCACAAGAAATAAAAACATCATTAAAAATATCATCAATAGAATGATATTTTAAGATTTTCATAAATATTGTTTTAGATAAATAAAAGTCAGAAACTAAATAAATATTTTTTCCTTGACTTTTTAATTCTCTTAATTCCTCTATTAGATTTTTGTTTGTAAACTGTACACTTATTTCGGCAATATAATCAGCTTCACTACTTAACTTAAGGAATGTTTCGAATGAAATTTTGTTTGGAAAAATATTATTATTTATAAATCTGTTATATACTTCTGCTATAACATCTTTATATAAAACTTCAACTTTTCTAATCTGTTGTTTGTTACTTATATAAGCTAAAGATTGTAACCTTGTCTTATATAAATCATTAATATTAATATTAAGGCCTAATTCTTGAATTAAATATTTACTCCATAATTTATATACATAGTTTGGATGCACGTTTCTATGTATTAAGGTGTCAAAAAAATCGCAAAATATAGTATTTATATTGGAGTTTTTTCTAAGGGTTGTTGATGTAACTTTCATTGATTAACACAGCATTTTGAAGAAATTTTAGGATTCAGTTCTAAGGGGAGATTAAAATTAAAATATTTTCTATTATAAAGTTATATTTATCTATAAAATGTAAAATAAAACGTTTAGTTGTTTTTAATAATTTTAATTACCAGTAAACTCTTTCATAGTTGTATTGTCATTAGCATTTATACCGTCTGAAATAAATACTTTTTTCACGGTTTTAAGTAATATTTTTACGTCAAGCATAAAACTAATATTTTCAACATACTTTATATCGTACTTAAATTTTTGATCCCAAGACAAAGCATTTCTTCCGTTTACTTGTGCAAGCCCAGTAATACCTGGTTTTACATTGTGTCTTTTTCTTTGATTTTCATTGTAAAGTGGCAAATACGATACTAATAGAGGTCTAGGCCCAACAATACTCATATCTCCTTTTAGTACATTTAGTAATTGAGGAATTTCATCTAAAGAATACTTTCTAACAAATTTACCGACAGTAGTAAGTCTTTTAAAATCTGGTAGTAGTTTACCAGATTCATCCTTTTTGTCGTTCATAGATTTGTATTTTATTATTTTAAAAACTTTTCCGTTTTTACCAGGTCTTTCTTGATAGAAAAAAGGTTTTCCTTGATTAGCAAAGTATAGGAATATGGTAATACTAATAAATACAGGCGAAAGTATTAATAATGCTATTAAGGCAACAAAAAAATCTACTATAGCTTTAAATAATTTATATACCATTAGGTAATTATGTTAAGTCAATATTATTTACAGTATCTAGAAACTCTTTACATAAAATAGATTTGTCGTACTTGGTTTCAGCAAGTTGTCTAGAGTTTTTTCCCATTACAACTAGTTTTTCCGGAGAATTTTTTAATTGAATTATTTTTTGTTTAAAATCTTCTGGAGATGTAGGGTCTACAAAAACACCACAATTATTGTCTTCTGCAAGCTTTTTAGTCCAGCCAGGGGAGTTAACAATAATTGGCTTTCCAGCAGATAAAGAATCAAAAAGTTTGTTAGGAGAATTTGTTGCTAGTATTGGTAAATTATCAAAAGTTACTAATGAAACTTGGCACATATTTACAATTTCAGAAGTAACAGCCATTTTAAAATTACCTAAAAATTTTACGTTTGTTAAATTATCTTTTTTAACGGTTTCTTTTATTAAAGTTTCCATTGCACCACCACCTAAAATTAAGAACTCAATATCTTTTTCTTGTTTTAGTAGTTTAGCAGAATCTAATATATATTCTATAGCGTTAGCTTTACCTAATGCTCCAAAATAAACTATCTTGAAAGTACTTGTATTTATATTATATTCTTTGGCTATTTCTAAATTAATGTCTCTAGACCAAAATTGGTCTATTTTAGCCATATTAGGAATCATGTTTACTTTACTTTGAGGAATTCCGGTATCTAAAACTCCTTTTTCCATACCTGGAGATAAAGCAACAACATGTTTTGCATTTTTATAAATAGTTTTTTCGAACCATTTTAAAATGTTTATTACTAACTTATTTTTTATTGCTCCCATTTGTATAGGGACCTCTGGCCATAAGTCTCTTACTTCAAAAAGATATGGTGTTTTCTTAAATTTCTTTAAAATTAAAGCAGGAAACCCAATTGTTAGTGGGGTAGAAGTTGCAATAACTAAATTTATATCTTTTTGTTTATAAGCAATTTTGGTACTAAGCCACATAAAACTTACGAAAGACTGAAGGCGTTTAAAAATGCCCATTGAGTTATCATAAGATACTTTTAAAGAAATTACTTTAATGCCAACAACTTCACTATACTCAACTTTATTTTTTATATTACCATTAGCAGTTAGCATGGTAACTTCATGTCCGTTTTTAATTAATTCGCGAGCTATCCAATAACTTCTGGTACCCCCTGGTTTATCTGGAGTAGTAAAGTATTGGTGTATGTAAAGAATTTTCATATGTTTTTTTTACTTGGGTTTAGAGAAAATAGTGGTTTATCTTTTTGTGAATTGATTCATATAAAATTTAGGGAACAAAACTTTAAACCATCCCATTAAATAAAAAATAGGATATCGGTAAGGGAAAAATTTTCTCATAAAAAGTAATCTGGATTTAAATGCAATTCCTGTTGGGTTGTACAAGTGCTTAATTCTTTCTCTAAAAGTTTTTAAATGAAAGTTATGATACAAGCCTTTGTGGTCATTTACACATTCTCCGCAAAAGTCTGGAGTAATAAGAACAGGTATTTTGTTTTTTATACATGTTAAAGTGTAATCATAATCTGCAACACCATGTATATATCCTTTAGATAAAATTCCTACTTTTTCAACAACAGTATTAGAAACAAACATAATATTGGCATTTCCTAAATCACATTGTTGTGGTGTTCCACTAGGTTTTAACTTTTTAAATGTGTATAGAAATTTATTTAAAAGTACAGATCCGCCATAGGATAGTTTCTTTTTTACTGGGTCTATTGTAGTCCCAACATAAACACCAGATTGCTTAAATGTTTCTATACAGAAAGTATTAGTTTCTATTATTTGAGAAAATACATTGTCATATACATTAGTATCATCATTTAATAATAAGTATCCATCATAATTCTTTTTTAAAGCTTCTTTCCATGAATTATTCATGCCTTTTGCCCAGAATAAAGAACCGTCGCTTTTTAAAATAGTTGTCTTTGGAAATTGTTTTTTAACTTCCTCAGCAGTACCATCTGTAGAGCCATCATCTGTAAGATATATGTCAAATTCTATTGAAGAATTTGACTTTGTATAAGCTCTGTAAAGATTGTTTAAACAATTTATTGTTTTGACCTTTCTATTATGGCAGGTTAAAAGTACGGCAATAGTCATATTTTATTATTAAAAATAGGTATTCATTTATTGTTGTTATAACAGCTTAAATACATATTTATTATTAGTATGCTTATAAAAAATCAAAATTACTAAAAACAAAAGGATGCTATTTTAAATAATAGGTAAAGACTATGTTAGTTTAGTTAAAAAGCAAGCTGCATTTTTTTTAAATGTTAATGCAGTGTTAATTTTTAATTTTCTTAATCCAATTTTAAATGATTAGCGTACATAGTTTTAGAATTTTACAAAGGGAATTACTTAAAAAAGTGCATTTCATCGAAAATTTAGGTAATTAATCTATTAAATAAAAATGGATAGTTAGCTTTGTAAAACCAAATCTTTGATAAATTAACTATAATTAAACTACCTACGACAATGAATTTACCCCACAAATTAAACAAAAACAATATGATGCTATTGTTTGTTTTTATTTCTACAATTTCTTCTTCTTTGTGTTTAACCTCTTGTGCTAAAGATTCTGATTTATTAATAGAATCTGTTTTGTCAGATGAAACAAGTAATATATTTCTTGAAATTTATGATGTAATGATTTCGGATAATAGCGGCTTAGAGGATACAGATACTTCATCTTTAGTTGAAGATACTCCACAAATTGCTCCAGAACCTCAGTTAGATTCCTCAAATGATGCAGAACCTATTGTTAATGAGCCAGAGTCTAATGATAATTTAGCTCCTTTTAAAATTAGTGTAGGTAATAATATTCCTTTAATACCAAGTAATCCAAACAGAGTGTTTTATGTTTCTGTGGATGGTAAATCTAGTAATACAGGTTTAAAAGAATCTAGCCCTATAGATATTAATACCGCGTTTAGAAAAGATTTTGTTCAATCAGGAGATGTTTTTTACATAAAGTCAGGAGAGTATGGTGGTTTTTCAAGCGCTAAGGGCGGTGCACATTATGATTTGTCTAATCTTGATTGTAACCCATCTCGCCCTTGTTATTGGATAGGTTATAAAGATACTCCTGGCGATATTAATGCTTCTGAGTTTTCAACTGTATCTTGGGAGGATTATAAAAAAAGACCTCAGGCTGCGGATGGTACTCACCAATTAGACGCTTCGTTGATGCCTACTTTTTCTGGGGACACTAGTAAAGCTCCAAAATATATTGACAATGAGTCCTTATTCTATAATGATGGAGGTGAAGAAGGTTTCGTTTTTAGAAATATGCAAATACAATATTATAGAAGAGGCTTTTCAATGAGGAATGTTGACTCTTCTGTTTTTGAAAATATTACTGTAGCAAATTTAGGTTGGTTTTCAGATATTGAAGGGCAAGGAGGAAGTAATAGTGATTTACAAGGTACTGCTTTTCTTATATGGGGAGATGATTATGGTAATGCAATGCCTCAAAATAATGTGATAAAAAATTGTGCTGCTTACAATATGACTTTTAGAGGGTTTACAATAAATGTATCTCAAAATACTTTGGTTGCTAATAACGAGTCTACAAGTGATATTGATAATGGTAATCCACAAGATTATTATTTTCATACTACAGGAAAAAATAATTTGTTTACCAATGTAAGAGCTAAAAGATTAATAAGTAGTAACCATAGTGGGCATGGAATATGCTTTAACCAGTTGTCTAATAAAAATATAATGGAAAAAAGTATAGTTTATGGTACAGATATTCATTTTGATGGAGCTACGGAATGTTATGCTCATGATATTACTGTAACGGGAGATAACTCTTACGGTTTGTTTAAAGGAGGAGCTATTATTGTTATGGATGGAGCAGAAAATAATTTAATTGAAAATGTAAAATCTGAAAATGGAGCTGTAGGTGTAGGTTTTTTAGATAGTGGTAAAAATCCTTACCCTGAACATGCTGGGCAGCAAAATAGTTTTAAAAACGTAAGTATTTACAATAAGAGCCATGCGGCTATTGAGTTAGGTTGGTGGAATGATAAAGATGATTTGTCTCAAAATAACTTTTTTGAGAATTGTAACTTTACAGGTGCCCCAAGTTTATTCGTTATTTCTAGGTCTAATAGTGGTTTTAGTTTTAAAAATTGTAGTTTAAACAATATATTAAATATAGTTGACCATAGTTATAAGAATGATAATGGTTACCAACTTAATGCTAATACTACATTCGAAAAATGTACTTTTTATAATAGCGAAGTTCCTAGCTCTATAAATTATATAGTTAAGAATTAATATTTTTTGTTATAAAATAGGTTTTATTAAGTTTAAAAAACAAACTTTTTTATTCTATTTTAAGTGTTAAAAAAATCATTTGGAATTAAATAAATATTTAATTGTTGCGTTATAACTTTTATATATTTTTAATATCCATTTAATGAATCTCTTACATATTAATTCTTATTATATAGATAATCATTTATATTCTCAGATTTATTCTTATTTAGATGAAGAGTATACGCAAAAAGTATACATTCCAATAAAAACGGATAGGAATCCTGAAAATGTAATACCTTTTAAGAATACAGAATTAACATTTAAAAAACTTATTACTCCAAACCATAAGTTCAATTATTTTTCTAAAATAAAAACTCTTACAAAAGATTTAATTGCGGATAAATTACATGAGAACTGTAATTTTATACACGCGCATAATCTATTTACAGATGGAGCCATTGCATATAAACTACACAAAAAATACGGTATTAAATATATTGTAGCCATAAGGTCTACAGATATTGGATTACAATATAAATACATGTATAATAGGCGAAGTTTAGCAAAGAAAGTACTATTAAATGCAGAAAAAATAATTTTTATTTCGGAGACTTATAGAGATAAATTTTTTAGTATGATGTCTTCTTCTTTTATTTCGTCAATAACAGATAAAACCACTATTATTCCAAATGGTATAGATGATATTTGGTTAGATTCTAAAGTAGAAACACCATTAAGCATTACTAATACCAAAGAAGTTTATAATTTGTTTTATGTGGGGCAAATTATGAATAGAAAAAATATTTTTAACCTTATTGATGCCGTTAGCCTACTTAACAAAAAACAAGAGCAACCAAAATACAAATTAACTATTGTAGGAGGTGCAAACGCATTAGAACCCGATTATTTTACCAAATTTGAAGAGCAAATAAAACAAATTGAATGGTTAGATTATAAAGGGAAAATTTATGATAAAAATAAACTAATAGAACTTTATAAAAAATCCGATGTTTTTGTGATGCCTTCTGTACATGAGTTATTTGGCCTTGTATATATAGAAGCTATTTCTCAAGGGGTTCCGGTGCTATATTCTATAGGAGAAGGAATCGACGGTTTTTTAAAAAACTATAAAATAGGTGTAGGTGTAAATCCTCAAAGTACAACTTCTATTAGCGAAGGAATAATTAAAATTATAGAAGAAAAAGAACATTATAACCAATACCAAGAAGTTGCAGAGCAATTTAGATGGAGAAAAATAATAGAAATTTATAAGCGTATTTATACCAATAATGAATAAATTAGAAAAAATAGTATACGATGCAGTAAAGAGTAATGCACGTTTAAAAGCAACTATAAGAAATACTTACCAGTCCTTTTTTGATTTATTACCAAATAAGAAAGACTATTCTATTTATCCAATAGATGTTAAAGAAGGCTTTTTTTATGGTTTTCATGACCTGACCCCTTTTAATTCTGAAGATAATTTAGTTTTGGCGCATAAATTATTAATTCCTTTTAGAATGCCAAACAAGGAAGATGGTTTAGAGGTAGGTTATTTTAAATTTGCAGAAGGAAAAGCTACAAATTTTGTAACTATAGGTACTTCTTATGCATGGAATTATCATAAAGGTTGTAGACTGCAATGGTTAGGGCAAAATAAAGTAATGTATAATGACTCTGATGGAGATGTTTTAGTGTCTAGAATATTTGATTTAAATACTAAAGAGACAAAAACAATTTCTTATCCAATAGATTCTACCTCAAAAGATGGTAAATACGCATCTACATTTAATTACGGACGTTTAGAAAAATATATGCCCGGATACGGTTATGCTCCTTATTCTGAGGTAGACCATTTTAATGAAGAGAAAATGCCTGAACAAACAGGACTTTTCTTAGGAGATTTAGAAAATGGAACTAAAGAGCTTTTAATTAGTTTAAAGGAACTTTCTGAAACAGGAGAAATGACGTCGGAATACGAGAATTGTCACCATTATGTAACGCATTCTTTATTTTCTCCAGATGGCAGGTATATTTCATGTTTACACCGTTGGGTAGATAAAGATGATACTTCAAATAGGCACTCAAGATTATTTACATATGATTTAGAACTTAAAACGTGTCATATTTCGCCAACTAATGATATGGTTTCGCATTATGTCTGGAATTCTAAAAACCAAATAATTGCATACTGTAGAGTAGGGGAAGTAGATTGTCATGTATTATTTAAAGAACCTACCTTACAAGAGTATCAAAAAGTAGCTTATCCAAAATTAAATTCAGATGGACACCAGAGTTTTATAAATGAAGCTTCTTTTGTGACAGATACTTACCCAGATAAATACCGTATGGCAAATTTATATAAGGTAGATGTTGCAACTAATGAAACTACTTTTTTAGCTAGTTTAAATTCGTTTAAAAAATACCAATCTAAACTATATAAACACTGGGCTTGTGATTTGCATCCTAGAATGAATAATAAAGGAGATGTGGTTTGTTTTGACTCTGTACATACAAAGAAAAGAGCACTTTGTTTTATGAAGATTAAATAATCTATAGAAGTTAGAACTATATTTTGAAATTCTAATTAATATTAATAAAAATAGTTTGACGAAAAAAAAATTTCTTTGGTCTTTTCATTATTTTAGAGCTTTTGCAATATTAAATATTATTTTAATACATACATGGCGTTTTCCTCCAAATAGTTCATATGAATTGGGTTCTAATTTTGTGGATACTACAAGAGACATGCTTTTTCATGGTAGTACTATATATTTTTTATTTATTTCTGGTTTTTTATTTCATTACTTAAGCAAAAAGTTTAGCACCTATACTTACTATTTAGGTAAGTTTAAAAATGTGGTGCTTCCTTATTTATTTATAAGTATTTGCTTTATTCTTATGGAAGATTTTATTGGTGTAAAAACTTCTTTATCTTTTAATGAATATCTTTTACGTCTAGTGGATAAATTAATAAAAGGGACTGCTTCTTTTCAATTTTGGTATATACCTTTTATTATTTTAGTTTTTTTAATTTCTCCTTTTTTTCTTAAAATAAAAAAAGAATCTTTTATAAAATATATCCCTATACTTTTTTTACTTCCAATTTTAGGAACAAGAACAAGTATATCAATTACATTCTGGCAATTTGTATACTTTTTACCTGCGTATTTAATTGGTATGTATTCAAGCATAAATTATGACTATTTTATAGGCCTTATTAAACAATACAAGAATTATATTTATGCTACAGCAATAGTTTCTTCTATTATATTATTATATGTAAATCATGATCTAAACTATTATAATTTATTTAGTCCCCGAGAATCTTTAGTTTACATACAAAAAATGAGTATTACTTTTATATTTTTAAATATATTTAAAAATATAAGTTCCAATAAAGTTCCGTTTTTAAATCTAATTGCTAATTGTAGTTTTGCTTTGTATTTTACACATGCCTTTGTAGATAGACATTTGAAAAAAATATATTTTATTGCAGATACTTATACTGTGGAATTATTGAAAATACCACTTTCTATTGTGTATGTATTGCTATTAATATTTGTAAATGTTTTACTTTGTTTTATTGCGAAAAAAATACTTGGAAAAAAATCTAGATATTTATTAGGCTATTAATATTTTTTAAATATTAATATTACTAGTTAATTTTTTCTTTTCTTCTAATGTTATATATGCGTTAATAACTCCTTGTATAAAACAGAAAAATGCAAAGAGTATAAATAAAGATTCTAAGGCAGGTTCTACAAATAATTGTGAGAATATAACAATGTTGTATATTAAAATAGTAGCATTAAAAAGTGTATTTTGTTTGTTTAAGTTTATTGCTTGTTTAATATTTTTAAAAGATTGTATACTAAAGATTAATAGTAAAATAAACGAAATAATAGAACCATTTCTAGCTGCATCAAACCACATATTATGAGAATATCCAAATTCTCTAACATCCCATCCCAGAGGTTTTTTGTATAAGTTAATTATTGATTTCTCCCATCTTTGGGTTCTACCTCCGGCACTGCTTGCGTTGTCACTACTTTGTAAACGTTCACCTAACGAAGATAAATAATCGGCATCAAGATCAATACTTAAATAATTATATGCTAAAAGTGTAATTGTCACTATTCCCAACAATAATTTTATATTACTAATCGTATTCTGACTTTTTAATAAATATACAATAGCAATTAGTATAGATAATACTACTAAACTTATTTGAGTTCTACTTCCTAAACGGAACACACACAATAAAGATGCAATAAAGATTCCAAATGTAACTAGTTTAAAAAATAGAGGTAATTTTTTTTTGCCTACAATTAATAAACCAGGTATGGCCATATTAAAAATAAAAAAGGCTCCCATTGCCGTAGCTAATTTCTCTTTACCTGTCCAAAAATCTGGTATTGAACGACCTAATTGTACAAACCCACCTTCTAGTAAATTAAAGCCTACAGAAATTAGACCTGTTAATGAGTATAAGAAACCTAATGTAAATATTATATAAAATAAATGCATAGGTTTTTTTATATAGGGGGTTACTTTTTTACCTAATAAATAAATACTACTAGGAAATAGAGCGTATATTAATAACCATTGTACACCTTGTTTCATGTCGAAAAGATAGAATCCAGCATAAACTAGAGAAAATAATATAAGAGAAAAGAAAGTTGAATCTATATTTTTTAAGATAAACTTTGGATTAATATATATTAAAAGAATAATTAAATATCCAGCAAGAAAACCTTTGTCAAATGGGTTTATTAAATAAAGCATTAAGAGAAAAATATGAACTCCTATTTTTTTTATATAATTGGGATTGTTATTCATTATTAAAGTTATTAACTGGGTACTTTTTTGATTTTCTAATAAAAAGAGTTTTTTAAATGCTTTTGTAAATTTTTAATAAATCATTAGTTATAGTTGTTTTGTCATGTCTTTTTAAAGCTGCTTCTCTTCCTTTTTTTGCTATAGATAATGCTTTGCTAGAATTGGTAAATATATATGAAATATGTTCAGCAAGTTCTTCAAATTCTTCAAATCTATATAATAAACCAGTTTCTTTATCTTCAATCATATCTGATACACCTCCTACATTAGAAGAAATACATGGTACACCTAAAATTTGTGCTTCAGCAAGTGAATTTGGACTATTTTCAATACTTGATGGACATATAAAGACATTTGCTTTTTTATAAGCACTTATCATTTCAGACTCATTTAACATTCCAAGATATTTTACATTGTCAGACAATTGTAAATCTTTAATTAATTTGCTTAAATATTTACTATAATTTTTTTGTCTTATTCTTTTTTTGAATGTTTTGTTGAGTAGTAGAGTGTCTCTTCCTGCAAAGTAAATTTTTATTTTAGGGAAATCATTTTTTATTAAAGCAACTGCTTTTAATACCTGATGAAACCCTTTTAAAGGGTAATTTCCTTGACTTAAGAATATAGAATATTCTTCACAGTTATTAAAACTCCAGGCTTCTTCTGTATAAAAAGAGGGGCGTAGTATTTCTCCACAATGAAAATAATTAGAATTTCTGTTTAAATATTTAGTGTGTGCTTTGTCCCAAGCTGTTCTTCCTAAAAAATTATTTATCTTCCTAAAGTATTTTTTTTCAATTAGTTCTCCTCTTTTGTAAAATTCTTTTTGCTCAGAAAAAATAGAATCTCCTCTTAATAAAAAACGTAGAGTTAGGTTTTTTAAAATATCCTTATTGGATAATCCAGCTTTATAATACCTAGCATACACAGAAATTAAACCTTGAATAGATAATAAATATTTTTCATTTGGGTGTGTATTAATTAAAGCTAGAGCATGAGAATTTTCAGATCCTTGTAAATGTATTATATCTGGTTTAACTTGATTAATAATATCTTTCCATTGCGGCTCTAATGATTTATCGTAAACCCCTTTCTTTTTTTTACTATTTAAAAGGTAATATTTAATGTTCTTTCCTTTAAAGAAAAAAGGTTCTACATTTTTTTTGGTTGTAGCAATGGTTAAATCTATTCCATTTATAGCAAGCTGGTTAGATAAAAATATTAACCAACCTTCAAAAGGAGCATGTTTAATTTTTAAAGCTTTAGCCAATTCGGGTAGAATTGAGTTTGTAATCCAAAGTACTTTCATATTATTATTTTAAATACCAGTTATTCTCTGTAGATATAGCAGAGCTACATGGTCCAATTTTAATTGGGTTATTTTTGTTTTTAGAAATAGAATTGTATAATTCTATAAAGTTTTCAGCAGCTTTTTTAGGAGACCATATTCTAGTTATAGTTTCATATGCATTTAAAGCTAAATTCTCTCCTAAGTCAGGGTTATTCAAAAGCTTTTCCATTTGTTTAAAAGCATCTTCATTATTTTGAGATTTAAATATTAACCCGTTTTTATTTGGTTCTATTAGATAGGGTATAGCACCAATTTCATGACTAGCAACTAATGTGCATCCATTTGCCATGGCTTCATTTGCTACTGCTCCCCAACCTTCATTTCTATCACTTGGGAAGAAAAAGGCATGAGATTTTTGCATCAATGTAAGAACATCATCATTTGCTATGTTGCCTAATAAATGTATATGATTATTAAGTTTATAATTAGATATCATTTCATCTAACGCACTTTTCATTTCTCCAGATCCAACTATATTTATTTCAAAATTATAATTCTTTTCTTTTAGAAATTTTCCTATTTCAACAGCCATTTCTATATGTTTCCAATCGATTAATCTAGAAACACATATAATAGAAAATTTTTTATCTCTTTTCTTCTTTAAGATTTGTTTAATATCTAATTCAGGAGTTTTTGTAAAATAACCCCATTTATACATTTTGTTGGGATATGCTCTTAGCCAATTTAAATCATTAGCAGTATATGCACTCGCACATAACATGTATACTTTTTTATTTCTAAATGACGTATGGTTTTTGTATTGATGAAGTATAGCTCTAGGATTAAATTTTTGCAGCTTACTTTTTTTAAAAAGACGTTCTGCATATCTAAAAGTTATTTTATTTTCTTTTACTCTATCCTTAATATAAATTAAGGAAGCAGCACCTATTATTACTACATCAGACTTTATACCTAATGTAATAGCTTTTTCGTAATTTTCTTTATTTGTATAAGAAGATAGTAAATAGGCTTCATCGTATTTTTTATAACCTGACTTACTAAAACTATTGGGCATAGTCTCTGTTGCTACAAAGGTGTAGTTATTTCCTAATAGTTTAAACATCTCATCACTAAAAGGTTTTTGATGATGATTAAAAAAATTTGAAAAAAATGTTACAGTCATTTTTGTTGATTGTTTTATTTCTTTAGTATTATTTTTTTCAACTTATTGAAAGGGTCTAAAAATTCTGGGATTTTTAAATATAAGTTTGCCGTAAAATATAATGTAACATAAATAATAGGGGTAACTAACATTTTTAAAATACTACTAGGAATGTATGACATAATTATAAACGAAATAATGCCAATTAAAATATTTATAAAAAAAATCTTTGATAAATCTTTTATCTGACTTTTTGCTCCATATTGCATTATTTTTCCAGGATAATAAGAGTCGTAAAAATAATGGATAGTTGTTGCAATTAATTCTGCTAATGCAACGTAAATAATACCAAATTTTATGGATGCTGCCAAAAGTGCCAGTCTTATAGGAATTTTGTAAAATTGTTGTTTTAAAGCTAAATCTGTTCTTCCTAGCACATATAATAAATTAACATTAATGCCGCATATTATAGTAATAAGCCTTGCTAAAGCAAAAAGTTGCATTATTGGAACAACAGGCAACCATTTTTCAGTTAGTAATACTTTTATAAGAGGCTCAGCAATTATAATCAAAATAAAGAAAATAGGTGTAATAAAAATGGATACCATTTTTATAATATTTTTTGAATATTTTATTAAAACCTCTTTTTGATCTTGAATTTGTGATAAAGATGGAAGTAAAACTTTGTCTACTACTGCATTAACTGTTTTGAAAATTAAATCAGTAAATTGTGTGCCTTGCGCATAATACCCAAGTTCTTTAGTGCTAATAATTTTTGCTATGAATAATGAAGCTACATTACTAACTGTAGTGTTCATTAGCGAACCTAATAATAATTTTGAACCGTAAGAAAAAAGTTTTTTAAATGAAGTTTTAGAAAAAAATAACAAAGGTTTCCACTTTGTCCAAAACAATAATAAAATTCCAATTATTGTAGCTTTAATTAATGTTTGATATACTAAAGACCAAACTCCAAAATCGTTATATGCTAAATAAATTGCTGTAAGTCCTGATATTATTACAGCAATTAAATTTGCTTTAGCAAATAATTTAAAATTTAAGTCTATAGTAACAAGAGTGGCTGGTACTGTAAAAATAGCATTAATTACTAATGAAATTGATAAAACTCTTAATAAAGAAATTAGTATTGGGGTTTCGTAAAAATCAGCAATAAATGGAGCAATAAACCATAAAATAATATAACATACAATACTAATTATTAGATTAAAAATAAAAACAGTAGAGATATCATTTTTATTTCTGTCTTTTTTTTGAATTAAAGCTTTAGTAAAACCACTATCTACAAATACTTGTGAAATAGTAATAAAAACTATAAGTAGCCCAATAAGCCCAAAATCTTTAGGAGATAATAATCTGGCAAGAAAAATCCCTAATACAAATTGAACTATTTGAGTAGAAAGTCTTTCAACTAAACTCCAAATAGCTCCAGAAAATATTTTATCTCCTAGTTTCATACATTAAATGTTTCAAATGTTAATGTTGAATAATCTTTTAAGAGAGATACCATTGGTACATTTTTTTTATACCGTCATTTAAATTGATTTTATGTTTCCAACCTAATTCATTTAGTTTAGTTACATCGGTAAGTTTTCTCAAAGTACCATCTGGTTTATCAGTATTAAATTTAAAACTTCCTTGAAAATTAATTTCTTTTTTAATTAGGTTGGCTAAATCTGCTATAGAAATATCTATTCCAGTTCCAATATTAATATGCGTGTTTCTTATATCTTTTGTGTTTGTGAAAGTATCTTTAAAGTCTCTATTTTCAGTAATAAATACGCAGGCATCAGCCATGTCTTCAGACCATAAAAACTCTCGCATTGGTTTTCCGCTTCCCCAAATTTCTACATGAACTTTAGTGTTAAGCTTAAAAATACCATACTTTTCAAGAATCTTAATAATATTTTCTTCAGAGCTATTTCCGCTAACCTCCTCAATAGGTAATTTATTTAAATCTTTTTTTATAGTATCCCAATCGTTGTTTTCTAAAGCTTTACCTAAATGAATTTTACGTATTAAAGCCGGTAATACATGAGATTTTTCTAAATTAAAATTATCGTTAGGACCATACAAGTTGGTTGGCATTACAGATATAAAATTGGTGTTATATTGTAAATTATAACTTTCGCATGTTTTAATGCCAGCTATTTTAGCAATAGCATAGGGCTCATTAGTATATTCTAGAGTATCTGTTAATAGATACTCTTCTCTCATTGGTTGCGGGCAGTTTTTGGGGTAAATACAAGTACTTCCAAGAAATAATAATTTTTTTACCCCATGTACATAACTTTCATGAATTACGTTATTCTGAATCATTAAGTTAGCATAAATAAAATCTGCTCTATAGATGTTATTCGCTACTATTCCGCCAACTTTAGCAGCTGCTAAAAAAACATATTCAGGTTTTTCTTTAGCAAAAAACTCTTGTACTGCAGTACTGTTTGTAAGGTCTAGCTCTTTATGCGTTTTGGTTAAGATATTATTGTAACCTTTTTGATATAGGTTATTAACAATGGCGCTGCCCACCAAACCACGGTGACCAGCGACATAAATTTTAGAATTTTTATTCATTCTTTCTATTCAAAATAGTTTAAAGTTTTGTAACCACCAGATTGTAAATACTGATCTTTTTTCATTAGAGTTACATCACTTTGCATCATATCTTTTACAAGATCTTTAAGTTCAAATTCAGGAGTCCATCCTAATTTGTTGTTTGCTTTAGAAGCATCACCAATTAATAAGTCAACCTCAGTTGGTCTAAAGTATTTAGGGTCTACAGCTAAAACTTCTTTGCCTATTTCTAATTGATATTCAGGGTTGTTACAAGCTTTAATGTATCCTTTTTCATTAACCCCTTCTCCTTTAAATTCTAATTCTATACCTACTTCTGCAAAAGACATACGTACAAAATCTCTAACAGGCGTAGTTTTTCCAGTAGCAATTACCCAATCTTCAGCTTCATCAGCTTGTAAAATCATCCACATCATACGAACATAATCTTTAGCATGTCCCCAATCTCTTTGTGCATCTAAATTTCCTAGGTATATTTTATCTTGTAACCCTAATGCAATTCTAGAAGTAGCTCTTGTAATTTTACGAGTTACAAAAGTTTCTCCTCTAATAGGGGATTCATGATTAAATAAGATACCATTACAAGCATACATACCATAAGCTTCTCTATAGTTTACAGTAATCCAGTAAGCATACATTTTTGCAACTGCATATGGACTACGGGGATAAAATGGTGTAGTTTCGCTTTGTGGAACTTCTTGTACTTTACCATACAACTCTGAAGTGGATGCTTGGTAAATACGTGTTTTTTCTGTTAAACCTAATAAACGAACAGCGTCTAAAATTCTAAGAGTACCTAAACCATCTGCATTACCTGTATATTCTGGTACTTCAAAAGATACATGTACATGACTCATTGCTGCCAAGTTGTAAATTTCATCTGGCTTAATTTCTTGTATTAGCCTAATAAGGTTAGTACTATCCGTCATATCGCCATAGTGTAAAATAAAGTTTCTATTTTCAATATGAGGATCTTGATATAAATGATCAATTCTATCGGTATTAAAGATAGAAGATCTTCGTTTTAATCCATGAACTTCATATCCTTTTTTTAATAGAAATTCACTTAAGTAAGCACCATCTTGGCCAGTAACTCCTGTAATTAGAGCTTTTTTCATTTAGTTAAGGTTTTATATATTATTTACATGTTCAAACGAGCAAAATTCAAGAATTGTATATATATAGGCAAATTATTTCGCTAAATAGAAGTTTAGTGTCGTTAAGTTAAATGAAAATATAACGAGTGCTTGCTTTTAAATATAATTTTATTATTAAATAAAAAGTAAGTAGGTCTTGTAGTATGTAATATCTTGGTAACAATTATTTTTAAAATAGTTTAATAGATATATCATAAATGCTAAAAAGTACGTTTATAGTAGTCGTGTTGCTATTTAAAAAGTAAGTTTGTAAAAAAAAATGCATGTTTTTAAATTGTAATTATTTAAATAAATATTCTAAATAAGTGATTTTTAATGTTATTTAACTCAATTGATTTTGCCATATTTTTACCATTGGTATTTATTTTATATTGGTTTGTTTTTAAAAAACTAAAAAGCCAAAATATATTAATGTTAATAGCTAGTTATGTATTTTACGGCTGGTGGGACTGGCGTTTTTTGTCATTAATTTTATTTAGTACAATATTAGATTACTCTATAGGTGTTTTATTGGCTAAAGAAAATAGCTTACTAAAAAGAAAAGTTTTATTATTTACAAGTTTAGGGGTTAATTTAGGATTTTTAGGCTTTTTTAAATATTATAATTTTTTTCTAGATAATTTTATAGCGGCATTTACTTTTTTTGGAGGTAATTTTACAGCAGAACCATTGCATATTATTTTACCAGTGGGTATCAGTTTTTATACTTTTCAGACTTTAAGTTATACAATTGATGTATATAAAAAAAACTTAGAACCTGCTAAAGATTTTATATCGTTTGCTACTTTTGTTAGCTTTTTTCCGCAATTAGTTGCTGGGCCTATAGAAAGAGCTTCTAATTTATTACCTCAATTTTATAAGAATAGAGTTTTCAATAAAGGACAGGCTTTAGATGGAATGCGACAAATTTTATGGGGGCTATTTAAAAAAATTGTAATAGCGGATCAGTGTGCAGAATATGCAAACTTAATTTTCAATAATTCGGAGTCTTATAATGGAGTTACTCTTGTGTTAGGAGCTTTATTTTTTACATTTCAAATTTATGGAGACTTTAGCGGTTATTCAGATATAGCCATTGGAGTTTCTAGGCTCTTTGGTTTTAATTTAATGCAAAACTTTGCATTTCCTTATTTTTCAAGAGATATAGCAGAGTTTTGGCGAAGATGGCATATTTCTCTTTCTACTTGGTTTAGAGATTATTTATATATACCACTAGGAGGTAGCAAAGGTGGTACAGGTATGAAAGTAAGAAATACATTTATAATATTTTTAGTGAGTGGTTTTTGGCATGGTGCAAACTGGACATTTATAGTATGGGGAGCTCTAAATGCTTTGTATTTTTTACCGCTACTACTTTTGAAAAAAAATAGAAGTAATATGGGAATTATTGCAGGAGATAAATTAATACCTTCTTTTTTAGAATTTAGAGGAATGTTCCTAACTTTTCTTTTAACAATGTTGTCTTGGATATTTTTTAGAGCAAATAATTTAACACATGCTCTTAGTTATATTAAAGGAATTTTTAATGAAACATTGTTTGAAAAACCACAGATTTTTCCAATAATAACTTTTATATACCTAATCTTTTTTCTAATACTAGAATGGCAAGGAAAAAGTAACCAATATGCTATACAAGAGACTTTTGCTAAAAATAATATATGGCTTAAATGGTCTTTTTATATGATTTTGCTGCTTTGCATTATTGGTAATGTTAGCAATGAACAAGATTTTATATATTTTCAATTTTAATAGATATGAAGAGTTTTCTTTTAAAAATATTAGCTTTTACTCTTTTTTTATTTAGTATTTGTTTATTACTGAGCGAAATAGAATTTTCTGATGATTTTTTAATTAACAGAACTAAAGATACTGCTTATGATAAAGTTGGTTGGAATTTAAGTAAAATTAAAAATTATAAAGAAGAAATAAAGGGTAGTAACATATTTTTTGGTTCATCATACGTTTTAAATGGCCTTTCGGACTCTGTTTTGAATACAAAAAAAATTAAATCTTTTAATTTTGCTGTACGGCACAATGGTAACGATTTAAGCCTGTTTTTTCTAAAAAAAATTGTACCATTACAGCCTAAAGAAGTGTTCTTTTTAAAGGGTAAAACAGGATTTAAGAATTTACATAAATTAGCTCCACTTCTGTATAAACCTTCTACTTTAGTAGGTGATGGCCAGGCAATAAATATTAGTTTTGTTAATTATTTATTTAAACGTACTAAATTAGCTTTAGAGTATATATTTTTTATTACAGAAAATAATCAAGAATTAAATTTATATAGTAGTGTTTATGGTATTGAATATGAAAACGAACCTTTTAAAGAAACTATTTTTAATGAGAAAAATATAGTTAAAAAATTACGTTTCGAAGATGAGGGATATAATTTACACAAAACAAATTACTTGTATAAGAAAGAGAAAACTGGAAATATTTTTTTAAATACAATAAAGACTTTTAAAAGAAAAGTTACAAGAGAATATTACCAAAGAAATAACTGGGTTAGTAATTGGAAGTCTCAAGAGAACTTTGTAAATAAGGCAAAGGAAATTTGTGAAGAAAATAACGTGCCTTTTTCGCAATTATATATGCCAGTAGTATCTGACGTTGTTTCTATAGAGAAAAGCGAAAATCCATTTTTTATTCCACTACATTCAGATGCAAAAAAGATATATGTTTTGGAATCGTATACTTTTTTGAAGAATAGACTGTATTGGGCAGATATGCACCATTTATCTAAAAAAGGTGCAATTGTGTTTACAAATAAGCTTGCTGAACAATTTAAGTAATATATCTAAAGTTATACTATAATAGGGTTTAAAGTTATAATCTTCCGTCTACTTTTATTGGAAGAATTCCTTTTACGTCATAGATAACCCCATTTTCATTTAACATAGACCTTATGTCTAGGGAAAGAAATTCATTATGAGCAACAGTTAATATTACGGCATCATATTTTTCTTTAGGTAATTTGTTTGTAATCGTAATTTGATGCTCTTTTTCTACTTCTTCAATAGAAGGCCATGGGTCATAAACAAATATGTTTGCATTATAACTCTTTAAGTTTTTAATAACAATAACAGACTGGGTATTTCTTACATCTGGGCAATTTTCTTTAAAAGTAATCCCAAGAATTAAAATATTACTTCCATTTACTTTTAAATTATTTTGTACCATTAACTTTATTATTTCAGATGCTACATAACTACCCATACCATCATTCATACGTCTACCTTCCAAAATTATTCCAGGATGATATCCATACTCTTGGGCTTTTTGTGCTAAATAATAAGGGTCTACGCCAATACAATGGCCACCAACTAATCCGGGTTTAAAAGGTAAGAAATTCCATTTAGTGCCAGCTGCTTCTAAAACATCTTGTGTATCAATATCCATTAGATTGAATATTTTAGCAAGTTCATTTACAAAAGCGATATTAATATCTCTTTGCGAATTTTCTATGACTTTTGAGGCTTCAGCTACCTTTATTGATGTTGCTAAGAAAGTTCCGGCCGTAATTACCGATTTATATAATGTGTCAATTTGTTGCGCTACTTCAGGAGTAGAGCCAGAAGTAACTTTTAGTATTTTTTCTACTGTATGCTGTTTATCTCCCGGGTTTATACGTTCCGGAGAGTAACCTACATAAAAATCTTGATTGTATTTTAAGCCACTAATTTTTTCTAATACAGGAACACATTCATCTTCTGTAACACCAGGATACACGGTAGATTCGTAAATCACCGTGTTTCCTTTTTTTAATACTTTGCCAACGGTTTCGCTGGATTTATGAAGTGGTGTTAATATAGGTCTATTGTTACGGTCTACTGGTGTAGGTACAGTAACAATATAATAATTGCAATCTTCTAAATGTTTACTAGTACTGGAACAATAAAGACCTTTCTCCATTTTTGGATTTTTTTGAAGTACAGCTTGTAATACACTATCTGCTACTTCTAAGGTTTTGTCGGTGCCGTCCTGTAATTCTTTTATTCTTTTTTCATTGGTATCAAAACCAACTACAGGATATTTTTCGGCAAACAACCTAGCTAAAGGTAATCCTACATAACCAAGGCCAATAATACCAATTTTTATATTTTTCAGATTTTTATTTTTTACCTATTTGGAAATATTCAAAACCAAGTTTTTTCATACGAATATCGTTATACTGGTTTCTTCCGTCAAATATAATAGGATTATTTAATTGTACCAATAATTCATCAAAATCTGGAGATCTAAATTCTTTCCATTCTGTTAAAAGAATCATTGCATCTGCGTTTTTTAAAGTTTCGTATTTAGAGTTCATATACGTAATTCCAGATACATCTTTTAAATAGAAGTGTTGTGCTTCATCCATTGCTTTTGGATCGTACGCGTTTATTTTTGCACCTCTTTTAACAAGTTCTTTAATGATATAGATAGCAGGAGCTTCTCTCATGTCATCTGTTTCTGGTTTGAATGATAATCCCCAAACAGAGAATGTTTTTCCAGTTAAATCTTCTCCAAATCTTGAAATTACTTTTTTAGCAATAACTAATTTTTGCTTGTCATTAACATCTTCTACAGAAGTAATTAATTTAGCAGTGTAACCATGTTCCTCTGCAGTTTTCTTTAATGCCTTAACATCTTTAGGGAAACAAGAACCACCATAGCCGCTACCAGGGTATATAAAACTATATCCAATTCTGCTATCAGAACCTATGCCGATACGTACTTTATTAACATCTGCTCCAACTAATTCACAAATATTTGAAATCTCATTCATAAATGAAATTTTTGTTGCTAACATTGCATTGGCAACATACTTTGTCATTTCAGCAGAACGAACATCCATTGTAATTACACGGTCAGCACTACTTCTAAAGAATGCAGAGTATAAAACTTTCATTTTTTCAGTAGCTTCTTCATTATCAGAGCCAATAACAACTCTGTCTGGTCTCATAAAGTCATTGATAGCGTCTCCTTCTTTTAGGAATTCAGGATTAGAAACCACATCAAAAGATAAATCTAAATTTCTCTTATCTAATTCTGTTTTAATAGTTTCTCTAACCTTATCTGCAGTTCCAACTGGTACTGTAGATTTATCTACAACAATTAAGCTGTGGCTCATGTTTTGGCCAATTTCTTTAGCCACTTGTAAAACATATTGTAAATCGGCAGACCCATCATCACCCATGGGGGTTCCAACAGCAATAAAAGCAACATCACATTTTTCTAAATTTTCAGATAATTTAGTGCTAAAACGTAATGTTTTATTTTCGTAATTACGAACAACCATAGATTCTAAACCTGGTTCGTAAATGGGAATAATTCCTTTTTCTAAATTTTCTATTTTCTTTTTGTCAACATCTATACAAGTTACAGTGTTACCCATTTCTGCAAAACACGTTCCACTTACAAGGCCAACATAGCCAGTTCCAATTACTGTTAAATTCATTATTTGTTGTTTTAATTTTAGGAGTATTTTCCCAAATTTTCTCTTCTAAGAGCTTTTGTTTATAGTTTGTTTAATTTATATTCTCTAATTAAAAAGATTAACGAGCTTAATGTAGTATTATTGTTTATTAGAATTAGTTTAAAATTTATTAAATATTACATTATTTGTAAATTCCAAATTAGACAAAATATTATAGTATAATTAGCTTTTAATTTTTGTAAAATTATAAATATGAAAGTAAAGTTTTAATTTTATCTATTAATATTATTTATGTTGTAAGGTTTTTCCGTTAAAGGGTTAAAATTTAGCCTTGTAGGGTTACTATGTACTTCTGAATTTTGTTTAAATAGAAAATTTAAAATTTGTTACTTATTAATCTTTATTTCCAACTAAAATATAGTGTTCTTTAGTAGAAAATAAAGCTTTTAGCATATTAACTATAAGCTTTTTATGATATAATTAATAAAATCATTAATTTAATACAGCTTTGTTAATTATAAGATAGTTAAAGGGTTTAAAAATAGGTTAACTTTTTCTTACAATACCCTTAACCGATTTTTTAAGAATATTTAACGATTTATGGTGGTTCTAGTCTTTTGTTATTTAAAATCATGGTAATTTTGTTTTTTATAATAATTGTTTAATTTTTGAGTTAGACTTAAACTAAAAACATTACTTCTATAATAATGAGTTTAAAAGAAGAGAAAATTTGGCTTTCATCTCCACACATAGGAGATACAGAGCAGTATTATGTAAAAGAAGCATTCGATACAAATTGGGTGGCTCCGTTAGGGCCTAATGTAAACGAGTTTGAAAATTCAATACAACAATATATAAATAACAATGTACATGTTGCTGCATTAAGTTCAGGAACAGCAGCAATACACTTAGCGTTACAAATTTTAGGGGTTTCTTTGGGAGACGAAGTTTTATGTCAAAGTTTTACTTTTTCTGCATCGGCAAACCCTATTATTTATTTAGGAGCTACTCCTGTTTTTATTGATAGCGAAGAGGATACTTGGAATATATCTCCAATATTATTAAGAGAAGCAATAGAAGATAGAATATTAAAAGGAAAAAAGCCAAAAGCAATTGTCGCTGTTCATTTGTACGGCATGCCATATAAGGTGAGAGAAATAAATGAAGTTGCTAAAGAATTTAATATCCCAATTGTAGAAGATAGTGCTGAAGCTTTAGGAAGTTCTTTTTATGGTGTAAAGTGTGGTAGTTTTGGAGATATTGGAATATTTTCTTTTAACGGGAACAAAATTATTACAACATCTGGAGGAGGAGCATTAATTACAAAGAAAAGTAATATTAAAGAAAAAGCTGTTTTCTTAGCAACACAAGCAAGAGATAATGAGCCACATTATGAGCATTCCAGTATTGGATTTAATTATAGGATGAGTAATATACTAGCAGGAATAGGACGAGGACAAATGCAAGTGCTAGATAGTCGCGTAGCTTCCAGAAGAGCTAATTATCAATTTTATTATGAAAACTTACAAAAATTTAGCGAAATAGAATTCTTAGATGAGCCAGAAAACTATTTTTCAAATAGATGGTTAAGTTGCATTTTAACTCCATCATTTGAAATAAGAGAGAAAATTAGATTAGCACTTTTAAAAGTAAATATAGAATCTAGGCCATTGTGGAAACCAATGCATTTACAACCAATTTTTATTAATAACCCAAGCTATACCAATGGTACATCTAATACCCTATTTGAAAGGGGACTTTGTTTACCAAGTGGGTCTAATTTAACTAAAAAAGATTTAGCTAGAGTGGTTAGTGTAATCAAAAAACAAATAAAATGATACAAAATATTTTAAGTAATAGTGTTACAAAATTTGCATCTAAATGGGTAGTTTTAGTTATAGATGTACTAACTGTTAGTATAGCATTTGTTTTAGCATATTGTATACGTTTTAATCTTTCTTTTGATTTTGAGATTAATAAACTATTAGTGCAATTACCAATTGTTACAATTATAGCGCTTATTTCTTTTCTTTTTATAGGGTCTTATAAAGGTGTAGTAAGGCATACAGGTGTACGCGATATATATAATATTTTTAATGCTATATGCTTGGCTAGTATATTAATGATATCAATGGTATTACTAAATAGAGAAGTTTCAATTTTAAATAACTTTACTATTCCACTTTCTATTATTATTATACACAGTTTACTAAGCTTTATTGGTTTAACAGCGTCAAGATTTATTTTTAAATCCTTGTATACCAATTTAATGATTAGGAATTTAAAAGTAACAAAAAATGTTATAATTTATGGAGCAGGCGAATCAGGTATATTAACTCATAATGCATTAACAAGTAGTTCTAAAGGAATTATAAGGGTTGTTGGTTATGTAGATAAAGATGACAAAAAATCTGGTAAGCATATAAATGGGGTTAAAGTTTATAATGAAAAAGAGTTAACAGAGAATTTTATACTAGAAAAAAATATCAATGAGGTAATTTTTTCTATGCAAAATATTAAATCAAAAAAATTACGAAAACTAGTAGAAGGTTTAGTAGATTTTCCTGTGCAAGTAAAAATTGTACCTCCAGTTGATGATTGGATAAATGGAGAACTAAAAGTTTCTCAAATTAAACAAGTACAGATAGAGGATTTATTAGATAGAGCACCTATTTCGATTAAAAACAGTAAAATTGAAAATGAACTAAAAGGTAAAACCGTTTTAGTTACAGGAGGCGCAGGCTCTATAGGAAGTGAAATTGTAAGACAAATATGTACTTACGATTACAAATCTTTGATAATTATAGATCAAGCAGAATCTGCTTTGTACGACTTGCAACAAGAATTAAAACAAAACGGATTTCATAATTTTGTGCCAATTGTTAGTGATGTTAGAGATAAAAATAGACTAAACAATATTTTTGACGAACATAAACCTAATATGGTTTTTCATGCTGCGGCCTATAAACATGTTCCTTTAATGGAGTATAATTCTTATGAGGCAATAAAAATTAATATTGCAGGAACAAAAACGGTAGCAGATTTATCTATTGCTCATAATGTAGAAAAATTTGTGTTTGTATCAACAGATAAAGCCGTAAACCCAACTAATGTAATGGGAGCAAGTAAGCGTATTGCAGAAATGTATATAAGTTGTATGCAGCAACAAAAGAAAACTAAATTTATAACTACTAGGTTTGGAAATGTTTTAGGCTCTAATGGTTCTGTAATTCCTTTATTTAGAAAACAAATTGAAAAAGGAGGGCCTTTAACTTTAACGCATAAAGATGTTACCAGATTTTTTATGACCATTCCGGAAGCTTCTCAACTTGTATTAGAAGCAGGTGCAATGGGAGAAGGAGGAGAGATATTTATTTTTGATATGGGAGAATCTGTTAAGATTTTTGACTTAGCTAAAAACATGATAAAACTATCTGGGTTAAACTACCCAGATGATATTGATATAAAAATTACAGGGCTTAGACCTGGAGAAAAATTATATGAAGAGTTATTAGCTAATGGGGAAAATACTTTGCCAACCTATCATAAAAAAATAAAAATTAGTAAAGTTAGAGACTTAAACTATGTAGATGTTCGTTCTCGTATTGATGAACTATGTATTACAAATATGTTTTTTAATGGTAATACTGTTAAATTAATGAAAAAAATAGTTCCTGAATATGTTTCTAATAACTCAGAATTATGTGAATTAGATGAAAAGAATAAAAACGAAAAATCAGATAAGTCCACATTAAAAATTGTACAATCATAAATTTTGATTAACCTTGTAAAATTATAAATAAACACTTTAATTATGACAATTAAGAATTTTTTAGCTCCTATTTTATTAGTTGCAGTAGTATTGTTTTTTGGATCATGTGGATCCAAAAAAGATGTAGTATATTTTCAAAATGCTAGTGACTACGAAACTATTGTTAGTGATAATTCACATACCAATAAATTTAAAATTGATGATGTTGTTAGTATAAACGTATCTACCTTAAACCCAGAAGCAAGTCTTCCTTTTAATTTATTTAAAGGTAGAGAAGAAAGTGGAGGAGGGCTACCGCAACAATTAGACTATATAATTGATAAAAATGGAGAAATAGATTTTCCAGTATTAGGATCTATAAAAATAGTTGGTTTATCTCCAGAGGAAACAAAAGAATTAATTAAAGACAAATTAAGTTTATACTTAAAAAATCCAATAGTTAATATAAGGTTGCAAAACTTTTCAGTTACTGTATTAGGAGAGGTTAATAGACCAGGAACTTATCCGGTAGCAGGAGAACAAATAACTATACTTGAAGCATTAGGTTTAGCAAATGACTTAACAATAAAAGGTATGAGGGATAATGTTTTGGTAATAAGAGATTTTAACGGAACTAAAGTTTATACAAGAGTTGATTTAACTAAAAAGGAAGCTTTAAACTCTCCAGTGTATTACCTTACACAAAATGATGTTGTTTATGTAGAGCCTAATAAATCTGCGGTTACTTCTTCTGCTTTGGATAATAGGGCTTCTATTGCGGTTTCTATAGCTTCTTTATTAATAACTTCTACAGTTTTAATTCTTACAAGATAATTCTAGTTAATTGTCAAATATTATAAACCTTAATAATAAGAATGAGTTCTCAAGAGTTTTCATCAGAAACATTAGATTTAAAAGAATTAATTGGAACATATACTAAAAAGTGGAAGTGGTTTTTACTTTCTGCTATTATTTGTTTAACACTAGCTTTTTTAAAGATTAGATATGCAACACCAGAATATGAAGCAAAAGCAAAGATTCAGGTTATAGAAGAAAAAGGCGCATCTTCAGAATTATCCGCATTTAGTGATTTAAGTATGCTAGGTGTTGGAGGTAAAAATAAAATTGAAGATGAAATTGAAATTTTAAATTCTAGATCCAATTTTATTGATGTTGTTAAAGAATTAAAATTAAATGTAAATGTTACTCATTTAGGAAATGTAAAAAGTACTGAGCTATATAATAATAGACCTTTTAATATAAATTTTATTGAGTCTGACTCTGTTATATATTCTTCTGGTTTCGAATTTTTTATTGAGCTATCATCGAATACCACTTTTGGGTATACTATTGAAGAGGATAGTCCTGTAAAAACATATTCTTTTGGAAAAAATATATCTACAGAAATTGGAGACATAGTTATAACACCTAACTTACCTTATTTTGAAAAACATAAAGGAAATAAGATAAGAGTAAATGTAAGTCCAGTTTTTGCAGTGGCAGAAGGGTATCAAGCAAAAATAATTATTGAACCAGCTACAGAATTATCCAATATTATAAATATTTCGTTATCGGATCCTATAAGCTCTAGAGGGGTAGATATTTTAAACTCATTAATTAATAATTACAATAAAAATGCTCTTGCAGATAAACAATTAATAGCAGACAAAACAGCTAAGTTTATTAATGATCGTATTACAAAAATATCTACAAACTTAACATCAGTGGATCAATCTGCACAAGATTTTAAAACAAGTAAAGGGGTAACAGATATTGCGAATGAAGCTAGTATAGCACTAAATGTAGGTGCTGCTAACAGACAAGAATTAGAGAATGCACGTACCCAATTAAATATAGCGTCTTCTATGAAAGATTATGTATCTGGAGAGAGTGGTTATGAGGTTTTACCTTCTAATGTTGGTCTTTCAGATCCTACTATTGCAAATACTACTGCAAAATATAATGAACTTATTTTAGAAAGAAATAGATTGTTAAAGAGTTCTAACGAACAAAATCCGATTATTGTAAATTTAGACCAGCAGTTAAATGGATTAAAAGAAAGTATGAAATCTAGTTTATCTGGAATGGAACGTAATCTAGGTTTACAGGTTAATAGTTTGTCTGGTCAAATGTCTAGAATTAATTCTAAAATTTACTCAGCACCTAAAAATGAAAGACAGTTAAGGGATATTACAAGACAACAACAAACTACAGAATCTCTTTATTTATATCTATTACAAAAAAGAGAAGAATCTCAAATTACAGCAGCGTCAAGTTCTCCCAAGTCTAAAGTTATAGATTATGGTTATCAAGCAGGAACCTTACCTGTTAGTCCTAAAATACCATTAATTTATTTTGCAGGCTTAGTTTTAGGAATCTTAATACCATTTTCTATAATTTATGTGCAAGAATTATTAGATAACAAAATTCATAGTAAAACAGGTTTAGAGAAATTAGTAAAAGGTGTGCCAGTTTTAGCAGAGCTGCCTAAACTTTCTAAAAAAGATGAGTTTTTAGTTAAAAAAGAAGACAGGTCAGTTTTAAGTGAATCTTTACGAATATTGCGTACTAATTTAGACTATCTTATAAATTCAAAGAAATCTGAAAAAAACAATGTGATTTTTGTAACTTCTAGTGTGCCAGGAGAAGGAAAAACTTTTCTTTCCTCTAATCTTACAATGATTTTGGCAAGTACCAATAAAAAAGTGTTATTAATTGGTGCAGATATTAGAAATCCAAAATTATATACATTTTTTAGTAATACTAAAGATGTAGATAAATTAGGAAAGCCTAGTAGAAATAAAGACGCTGGTTTAACAGAATTTCTTTATGACGATTCTTTATCCTCTAAAGATATAATTAATCCAATGTTAGTACACACAAGTACTATTGATGTAATTTATTCTGGAAAAATACCTCCAAATCCTGCGGAGTTATTAATGAAAGATAAAATGAAAAACCTATTAGAAGAAGTTTCTTTAAAATATGATTATGTAATTGTAGATACTGCTCCTTTAATGGTTGTTACAGACACTCTATTGCTTACAGATTATGCAGATCATATATTATATGTTACAAGAGCTGGTGTTACAGAAACTAAAGTTTTAGAATTTCCTTTAAAACTAAAAGAAGAAGGTAAATTAGATGGGTTATCTTTTATAGTTAATGATGTAAAAGAAGCAAACCTAGGCTATGGCGGAAAATACGGATATGGTTATGGGAAGAGTGTGAAAAAATGGTGGAAATTCTAATCTAAAAAATCAATAAAAAAAGTCCTCTAAATAAAAACTTATTTAGAGGACTTTTTATTTAATAAAAACTTTGTGTTGTTTTATTTATAATAGGTAGTATTTTATATAATTGTTTATTTGAAATTTTTATTTCTTTTAATTTTTTTAATTGTCGCATGTTGTGAATGTCTGATCCAGCATAATCAAATAAATCTTCGTTTAAAAGTTTGTATGCTGCTTGTTGCACTTCTTTACCATAGTAATTGCTTAAAGAAAGTAAATTAAGTTGAAACTTAATTCCTTGGTTTTTATACTTGTTATAAGTGTTAAATTTAGAGTGTAAGTACACATAACGTTCCGGGTGTGCAAGTATTGGAAATAAAGATTTTTCTTTAATTTTTTGAATAGCATTTTCAAAATTTATAGATGGTTGCAAATAAGACATTTCTACTAAAAGATAGTTTTTTTCTATAGGCATTATATCATTATTTAATAAAATAGTTTCAAAATTAGAATCTATCATATGTTCAGCAGAAATAGAAATAGAAACATCTTTAATATTATTATAGATAAGTCCATTCTTTAATTCTGCGTGAGATTTAGAAATACTTTCACGATTGTTTGGATAATAATTATACATTATATGCGGTGTTGCAATAAAATCAGTAACACCAAATTCAGAAAACCCTTTAATAAGTTCTATAGAATCTTTTACTGTTTTTGCTCCATCGTCAATCCCTGGTAAAATATGATTATGTATGTCTGTAAAGCCATTTAAATGGTCTATTAAATATTTTTTCTTTTCAAAAAAACTAAACATATAAATTGATCTTAGTTAGTATATTATTAAACGATTACAATAAAAAGATATTACAACTTATATCTTTTTTACATATTTTGTAATTATAACAATTTGTATGCCATTTACTTTTCCTTCAATAAATTCAGCATTTTCATGATCTAAAGAAACTCTACGAACTGCAGTGCCTCTTTTAGCAACCATACTAGATCCTTTTACAGGTAAATCTTTAATAAGAACAACACTATCCCCTGCGTTAATAACAACACCATTACTATCTCTGTGAATAACTTTGTCTTCTGGATCTTCTCCTTCACCTGTTGCTTGTGCCCAATTAAGCTCTTCTTCCTCTAAATACATCATATCTAATAAGTCTTGCGGCCAGCCTTCTTTTTTTAATCTTGAGAGCATTCTCCATGCAATAATTTTTACTCCAGAAACTTCACTCCACATACTGTCATTTAAACACCTCCAGTGATTTGCATCTGTAACTGCAGAATCTTCTATTTGTGTTATACATGTAGAACAAGCATGAATATTATCATTAATATTCCCTAATTTTTGAGGTGTAATTGCATAAACTTGTAAATTTTCAGATGAACTACATAATTCACAGTTGCTGCCAGACCTTTTATTTATTTCTCTCTCTAAAGACATTCCTAATTTTATTAGAATGCAAAAGTGCATTTATTTTAATAAAATAATTGAAATTATAATAAAATAAATATAATTGATTGATATTTTGTAGTTTATAAATTAATTATGTGCATACTATTTTGTTTATAAAATTAAATGAAAATAATGGCTAGAATGAGTAGTACATTTTATTTTTGAATGCTGTTTATTAAATAGATTATGGAAAAACTTAAAATAGGAGATAAAGTATATAATGTTAAAAGAGATGGTTTTGAAGACCTGGCAAGATATACTTTTTCCGTAGTTGAAAAGACAACGAAAACCCTTGCTATTTTAAAAAATGGAATACGTTTAAAAAATGATCCAAAAATGTCTTATATAATGGAAGATATTGGCTTTTCTGTTTATAGAGATTATGCTACACATTGGCATGTAGTTTCTTTAAAAGCTATACGAGAAGCTCAAATTGAAAATGAAAAAATAAAAGCTATAGATTGGTTTCAGGATAAAAAATTTACTATTGAAGAAAAGCAAATTATATACAAACAATTTTCAGAGTTAAATATATTAACCAATATTGAACCTAAAAAAAGTATATAGTCTTTTTTAGTACACTTGGTATATTATGTTTTACACATGGTTCCATTATACTAGGTAGGGTATTGCTATTTCAGTACGGGACAATTTATTAATAAAAAACGTCAAGCATATCACTTGGCGTTTTTCTTTTAAATCTTGTCCCGTCCTGAAATAGCGATACACTAAAATTTTAGTGTAATGAAAACACCCGTAAAGATTGGTTATGTAAAAAGA
>NZ_CANMBB010000007.1 GCF_947495965.1 uncultured Maribacter sp. | reverse complement strand
TCGGTGTCTGTGTTATATGGATCTGTACCATTGGTATCTTCCATACCATTATCAACACCATCCGCATCACAATCTGCATTTGCCCAAGTTATATTGGTTGCATCATACCCAGTATACCCTGCTGCTTGTGTTGGAGAACAAGGATCTAGTGGGTTAATATCTGTATTATCAGGAACGCCATCACCATCGGTATCTGTATTATAAGGGTCTGTACCATTAGTATCTTCAGTACCATTAGTAACACCATCTCCATCACAATCAGCTGTTGCCCAAATAGCATTACTAGCATCATAACCCGTATAACCGGTTGTTTGTGTAGGATCACAAGGTTCTTGAGTATCTGTATTATTTGCTATTTCGGTTTGGTTATCAATACCATCACCATCACAGTCTGCTGTATTCCAAGAGGTGCTAGGTGTTTCTGTTGCACTATCAATATCGTAGCTACATAAATCTAGCGGGTTTGTACCATCAACAGTTATTTCCCAACCATCTTTTACACCATCCCCATCAGAATCAGGATTTGTAGGATCTGTACCAGCAGAAGCTTCTTCAGCTTCTGTTAGTCCATCATCATCACAATCGCTTGTGCTTAAAGGAGTACCTCCGTTAGAACTACAATCATCTAAAGGATCCGTACCATCTGTATTAATTTCTGTACCATCATCTATACCATCCCCATCGCTATCTGCTTCATTCGGATTTGTACCTGCAGCTGCCTCCTCATCATTGGTAAGTCCGTCATTATCACAATCATTTGTCCCTTGCGGTTGCCAATACTGGTCACTTGAAGGTTGACATGGGTCATTAACCGTTGCAGGTGTTTCTGCAGCATCACACACATTGTCACCATCAGAATCTATACACGCAGGAATTTCTACATAAAATATTGCGGTGGCACAGATAGTACCATTACAAACACGATAATCTATAGAAACCGTAGAGAAATTTTCACTTATTGGTGCCGTATAGGTAATTTCTCCTGTTGCGTTATTAATAACGACTGTACCAGAAGCGGTACCTGTACCTAAATCTGTAATGGTACTACCCACTAAAAAGTCGTCATTATTTAAAACATTAAATGTTTTTGCAATAGTTACACTTGCTGTGGTAAAATCATCAGTTGCAGTTGGATTAAATGGATTAGGATCATTACCATTTACATTACCATCGGCATCACAATCTGCTGCTGCCCAAACGGCATAATTCTCATCTGTGCTTTCACGTTCCGTTGGTGTAGTTACAGAACAAGGGTCTGCAGGGTCTGTACCGTTTGCTATTTCCGTTCCATTATCTTCGCCATCGCCATCGCAATCTGTTGTATTCCATATTGGGTCAACATTAGCTACTACTTGGTTTGTACTGTACACACAAGCATCGTTAGGGTCTGGATCTGTTACATCTGGGTCGCCATCGCCATCATCATCATTGTTTTTTATGGTAATAGTTTCTTCTAAATCATCAGCAGTTTCATTAGAATCTACTTGATCTTGTGTGTTTGACACTGTATTTGTAATCAAAACCTCTCTTATTGGAGACTCAATTGCATCAGGTATGGCAACTATGGTTAAAGTTTGTTTTTCTCCACCTGTCATTGTACCTAAACTCCAGTTTGGAGAAGACCAAGTTCCAGAAGAAGGTGTTGCACTAGATAGCGTTAAACCAGTAGGTAAAACATCGTTAATTACAACATTAGTAACATCGTGTACTCCTAAACTTTCTACAGTTATAGTAAAAGTAACGTTCTCTTCTTCTGAATAGGTTGATTTATTTGCTGTTTTTGTTACCGCTATATCTGGGTTACAGTAATATATATTGATAACATTAGAATCGTAAAAACAACCACCTGAAGAAACTTCAACATAATAATCACCAAGAGTAGTTGGTGTATAAGAAGAAAGATTTGCACCAGGAATTAATTCTCCATTTTTATACCATTGGTAGGTGTCAAAAGTATTTGTTAACGTAATTTCACTCCCTACACAACCGTCCCCCGAAATGGTATAATCTACTACGGGAACAGTATCAAAACCAGAGAAATAACCTCCAATACCTAAGGCACCGCTTAGCCCAACAACACCAACAGCTATTGGTCCTGAAGACATTACAGAAACATTTCCTGTTAAGTTTGGTAAATAAAAACTTTTCCAAGGTAACCCGGATGCATTTTGACTAGGAGGTAAGGTAACTGTACCAGACCCATCTGTAACAGTTATATTACTGTCTAAAGTAGTAGTAGAGGCTAAAATGGTTAAACCACCATTAATATCTACTCCAGCTAAATCTTCAATAGTAGCTATATTACTAAGAGTGTTTGGTAATAAACAATTTACTGGTGCTATAAAATTAAGCCCATTTGTAGCTACACTTGTACTGCCAGCTAAGGACTGGTATGCGTATACATTGTTAGAAGTAGTTACGGTAAGATTACTTCCAGGAGCAGTTCCCGAGTAGTTAGAGCCAGGTATTACAAAAAACTCTCCATCGTTTATTGTTGCTATAGGAGTAGAAGAGCCATTTACAAATATATCCGTTCCGTTTACCGTTCCGATAATAATAGGAAATTCTAAAGAGTTACTTCCGCCACCTCTAATGAAAACATATTCTCTACCAATTACATCTATAGGTACGGGTTGGTCTAAACCTGCATCTTGCAAGTTAGTACCAGAAACTACCCCAACTAAGACATTACCATTACTAATAGCAATATCTTTATCGGAAGCAATGTCGGCACCCAACCAGCCATATCTGTTTGCGTTAGTATCGTTAGCTGTGTTTTGGTTGTTTCCAATATTTTCTAGTACATAACTTTCGCCTTTATCTAATGTAATGGTTATTGTATTGCTAGTTATTCCTCTTGCATTTGTTCCTTGTCTAAATGCACAATCTGGATCGTAGTCTGATATAACAATGCTAGTATTATCTTCGGTTGCCATAATTCCTAAAGCAGCATTATAAATACTTCTATTGTGTAAAAAAGGAACACCACCCCATTTAAAGTGTTTTCCTAATCCAATTCTTCCTTTAGAGGTTAAAGATGCACCTTGAACATCATTTCTACCTCTATAATTTACATAGAATTTTTCTCCTCCTGGTGCTTCTAATCGCAAACCAGCATTAGATTGAATTGTACCAACTTGTGCATCTGGTAACATAGTTATTCCATTATCACTACTAGGTAATGTATAAATAAAAGGTGTTGTATTAGAGACAGAAACTGTTGTTAAAGGAACAGCAGATGTACCTCTGTAAATGTTAACATTAAATGCTGCGGTCTCAGGGGTTGATAAATAAACAGCCTGATCACGCATGTGGTTGCCAGTTTGTGTAAGTGGGGGCAAATAATGTAAATCACTTAATTGAGCTTGTATTTTTTGAGAGGTAACTAAAACAATAATTAATATTACTAAAGTATTTATTTTCTGTACTATTTTTTTTGTTTTTGAATGTACTGAGGGGGATAATTTTATCATGATTTTAATCTCTACGTATTAAATTTTAAAGTAATTTAATTATTAATTGTAATAATAAGGCTACATAATTGTAGTACATCCAAATATAATTTAATAGGTTTTTTTTAAAAATTTAATGTTGTGAATATAAGAGAGTGTGTATGTGTAGCTAGAGAGTTTTGTTTTGTGTACTAATTTGAAAGTATAATTAATATAGGTGTTTTAAGTGATTTTTGATAGTATTAGATATTATAAATTAAGGTAGAAAATCTAAATTTTCTACCTTAATTCTGTATTCTAATCCTATATTTAGGTTTGACTATTTTGTTACAATAAATTCAGACCTTCTGTTTTGTTGATGTTTCTCTTTAGAACAAATAACCTCATTACTACATTCATTGGTGAGTTCTGTTTCTCCAAACCCTTTGTGCGATATTCTTTCTTTAGCAATCTCTTGAGATATTAGATAAGCAGCTGTGGCTTTAGCTCTGCGTACCGAAAGGCCTTCATTATACCAGTTATTTGCACGAGAGTCTGTATGAGAACGTACTTGTACGTGTACTTCTGAGAATTCTCTAAGGTATGCCAATACTTTTCCGTACTAATTTTTGCATCTTCTCTGATAAAAGCTTTGTCAAAATCAAAATATATTGGTTCAATGTCTAAGTACTTAGCAAGGTCAGTTCTTATAGGAGCAGCTTTTCTAGTTTTTTCTAGAATTCAGTCTAATCTTTTCCATATAAATGGGAGATGAATGGTTTATGTTATTTTATGTAAAACTACTTTTTATGTAAGAAAAATAACATAAAAAATACGCTTTAGACAAGTATAGAGACTAAATAAAAAACGAATAATTAATTATTTTAGGTTTAAGGGGAAGTGTATTTGAAAAATAAGTAAATCTTGTCGTTTGTTATTTTTATTAAAAGTGTTTTTTATAAATGATTATAAACAGGAGGTTTTAAAAGAATTTTACGTTATTGTTTAGTGCTTGAAAGACCTAGTGATTCTCCTTTTTGTAGCATAAAATCATAAGCATCTTCATAACTATTTGCAATTTTGCCTTCTAAAATAGCTTCTTTAATGGCATCTTTAATAATTCCAATTTCTTTAGAAGGTTGTAGTCCAAAAACATTCATAATCTCTTCTCCAGAGATAGGAGGTTGAAAGTTTCTTATTTTATCTCTTTCTTCAACTTCAACTATTTTTTGGCGAACAATTTTAAAGTTGTTTTTGTATTTTTTTTGTTTTCTAGCATTCTTAGTAGTAATATCCGCTTCACATAGCGTCATTAGGTCTTCTATATGGTCTCCAGCATCAAAAATTAACCTTCTTACTGCAGAATCAGTAACAAAATCTTCAGATATTACAATGGGACGAGAACTCATGAGTACAATTTTTTGTACAAATTTCATCTTGTCGTTTAAAGGCATTCTAAGTCTTTTAAATAATTTGTAGACCATTTTGGAACCTACAAACTCATGTCCGTGAAAGGTCCAGCCAATTTTTTTATGAAATTTTTTGGTAGGAGCTTTACCTATATCATGTAGTAATGCAGCCCAACGTAACCATAAATTATCTGTAGTTTTGGCTATATTATCTACAACTTCTAAGGTATGCCAAAAGTTGTCTTTGTGTTTTTGTCCTTCTATTTCTTCAATACCTTGTAACGCCACAAGTTCTGGAAGAATAAAAGGTAATAATCCAGTTTTATGTAATAAAGCTAATCCAATAGAGGGAGTTTTACTTGCTAGTATTTTATGAAGTTCATCTACAATACGTTCTTTAGAGATAATTTTTATGCGATTTTTATGTTCCGTAATAGCATCTAAAGATTCTTTTTCTATTGTAAAGTTTAATTGTGTAGCAAAACGTATGGCACGCATCATTCGTAAAGGGTCATCGGAATACGTTATGCCTGGTTCTAAAGGTGTTTGTATGCTTTTTTGTTCTAAGTTTTTTATTCCAGAAAAAGGGTCTACTAAGTTTCCAAAAGACGTTTTGTTTAAAGAAAGCGCTAGAGCATTAATAGTAAAATCTCGCCTTTTTTGATCGTCCTCTAATGTTCCATTCTCTACCACAGGTTTACGACTGTCTCTATGGTAGCTTTCTTTTCTAGCACCAACAAATTCTAATTCTAAATTTTTGTATTTGATCATGGCGGTACCAAAATTCTTAAATACAGAAACTTGAGGGTTGTTAGGTAATAAAGATGCTACTTTTTTTGCAAGCTCAATACCACTACCAACAGTTACAATATCTATATCTTTATGTGATCCTCTTTGTAGTATAAAATCACGTACATAGCCTCCAATAACATAGGATTCTAATGCTAATTCTTCTGTAGCTTGGGATAAAATTGTAAATATTGGGTCTTGTAAAGCGGTTTTGTAATTTTCTTGCATTTTATTCACGAATCACTTTCACCTGTCCGTCATTACTTAATTTAATAATAGAAGATGGTGATCCAAAATTTTGTTGTGGCTGCAAATTTACAATATAGTCTACACCTTTTAAAATTACATCGCTAATTTCATTTCTGCTTTTAGGAGTCGGTTTACCAGAAACGTTTGCAGATGTAGAAACAATTGGTTTTTTAAACTTGTTTATTAAATATTGACAAAATTTATCGGAAGCTATTCTTACAGCAAGTGTATTATCTTCTGCAATTAAATTTTTAGCAATGCCTTTTGGATTGTCGTAGATAATTGTGGTTGGTTTTGTAGCCAAATCAATAATATCAAAAGCTAAATCCGGTACTTTCTCAATATGGCGTTCTAACATAGCATCATTACCAACCAAACAAATTAAAGCTTTACTGTCTTCTCTTTGCTTAAGGGCATATACTTTTTTTACGGCTTCTTCATTTGTAGCGTCGCAACCTATACCCCAAACAGTATCTGTAGGGTATAGGATAAGACCACCGTTTTGTAATACATCAACAGTTTTTTTAAGTTCTTGACTAAAATCTTGACGCATTTTATTTTTTATATTTCAATTTTTCTCTTTGTACCGATTCAATGTCTAAAATATCTTTTTCTTTATAAGTTAAAGCATCATGAGTAGCATTTAAATCTCTACAAAGTTTTCGTAATCCCATAGGTTCTAAAGACGCTGAGTGGTCAGTTCCTTTCCAGGTTCTATCTAAAGTAAAATGTCTTTCTATTACATGAGCCCCTAATGTATATGCAGCTACATCAACAGCTATTCCTAAATGATGTCCAGAAAAACCAATACTTTTAACTTTATCTCCATACTTTTTTTGAAGTGTTAGAATATCTAACAGGCATATATCTTTAAAAGGGACTGGATAGCCAGAGGTACAATTGTAAACTACTAAATCTTGATTTCTACCTTTTTTAGAGAAAAAAGCAACAATTTCATGAATTTCATCTTTAGTAGTCATTCCCGTAGAAATATGAATCTCACCAGGGTAATTGTCACACAACCATTCTAACATTTCAAAATGGTTATTACAGGCAGAAGGTATTTTTATAAAATCTGGCTCAAGACTAGCTATTTCTTTTGCAGAGGTGGTATCCCAAACAGAAGTAGAATAAGTAATGCCTACTTCTTCACAATAACTTTTTAATATTTTATGTTCCTCTACACTAAATTCTAAAAATTCTCTATGAGCACCATACGTATTACCATAAGAATTTATTGGGTTTGGGTGCGGCGCATTATATTGCTCTTTAGTTAATAATTCTTTATTATTTCTTTTTTGAAATTTTACAGCATTAGCATTACCAAAAACTTTAGAGATGTAAATTAGTTCTTTCGCTATTTTTAAATCACCTTTATGGTTACATCCTATTTCTGCAATAACATACGGTTTTTTATATTCCATTAAATCTTAAGTTATAATTTATTATAAATTCAGAAGCCTCTCGTATTGCTCCTTTGGCAGAAGTATTATTTAGTATTATATCTGCATTATATTTAATTGGTTTTGTTGCGTTATTTGGGCATAAAGACCATCCGCAACGGAGCATATTACTTAGGTCGTTTACATCATCACCTACATATGCTATCTCTTTAGATGAGATATCCCTATCTAACATTATTTGTTGTAAGAAAGAGTATTTATCTTTAATACCAAGGAATACATCTTCTATTTTTAATTTTTTCATTCTTTGTTTTACGACTTCAGAATTTTCAGAAGTCATCACCATTACTTTTACATTGTTTTGTCTTAATATTTCTAACCCCATTCCATCTCGCATATCAAAGACCTTAGATAATTCGCCATCTTTACTAAAATGCACATTACCATCTGTAAAAACTCCGTCTACATCTAATACAAGGTAGTTTATTCTTTCTGCAAATTTATTTAGTTTAAAATTAGAAACTAGTAATTGCTCAATAATTTTCCAATCAGTTTCAGAGTCTATCTCTACAAAGCTATTCTCGGGCATTTCTAAAGTAGCAATATTACCATTTAGTCTGTTTTTTGATTCTAATAAACCTTTTTTGTTAGTGCAATATATAGCTCCGTTTTCAATTAATAATCCTTCAAAATCTTGTCTTCTAGGTCTATTTTTGTAATCATAATTAAGACTTTTTCCTTCTTTAGACCATATAAACCTATGTGTTTTTACAACGCTAAGTACAGAATCTATATCTGCGTTTTCTAACTTTAATAAAGCTTCGTTAATATTTTCTTTTTTAGTTAAGGGGGAAGTTGCTTGTAGTAGGCAAAAAATATCGAACTCTAAATTTACGGAATCGCAAAATTCTAAGATGGCATCTTCTGTAGAGGATGTATCTTCTGCATTTTCTGGAGACCTTTTTATACATTGTACTTTAGATGACCATGAGAAATTGGTGTTTACATAATCAATAATTTCCTCGTCATCTGTGAAAACATAAACAAAATCTAGCTTAGAAAAAATAGCTTCTGCCAAAACCCAAGTAAATAAGGGTCTACCTAATAGTTTTTTTTTGTTCTTATTAGGAATTCCTTTTGAATTTTTTCTAAGAGGTATAAAACCTACCGTTTTTTTTTTCATTTTATTAACTTTCTATGAATTGTCTGTCATTTGTTTTATTAACTCCTTAGTTCCTCTGGCTGTAAATTTATCTAAATAATCTTTACCTAGAAAGAAACGCTCCTTAACAATTTCTAAATTAGAAAGTGCAGTTGAAAAAAGAGTATACCCTTGTTTAAAATGAAATCCTTCTTTAAGTCCTAAAATTTCAATTGGAAAAAGTGCAGGAAGTATGGTAATGTCTGAAAAATATTTATCATACTGTGTAATTTCTCTTGGATGTACTTTTAGTACAATATTTAAATTAGACGGCACTTTAGATATTACATCTTTATAAATTTCAATTTTAGTTTCTTCGTTTTTAATTACTTGGTCTTCAGAAATTGGCTGGGTAAGAATTAGGGCATTATTATTCTTCTTTAATGTAAAAGAGGTTTTTGGAAGAAAAAGATTAAAAAGCTCATCTTTAATATCTTTATTTAATTTTGCTACTTCCTTTTTTATATTTAACTCAATTGCTTTTTTTAATAATGGTTTTGGTAATTTCTCTGGAAATTGAGCATAAATTTTTTCAGTTTCTTTATCAAACCCACCACCAATTAAAGTTTTTGTTATATACGTTTTTGCAAATAACTCAAATTTGGTACGCCTTTGCCTATAAGTATTTGCTCCATCTTCAATCATTGAAATTTCTTTAAACCCATATTTATATAAGAAATAACTTTTAGAGGAGTCAACATCACATAAATAAAGACTTGATATTTTAAGGAACTCTTTTTCTTTGACTAATTCAGGATGTTTTTTTTCTAAATAAGGTACTAGTTTTTCTTTTCGTTTAAAAGTATAATTAAATTTCCCTAAGTCATTTACATGTTCTTTTCGTTCAGAAATAATATAAACATCTCTAAAAAACCTTTTTTTTAAACTAGGTATTAGCTTTTCTATGTTTGGAGTACTTTCAATTAAAAAAAGAATATTTTCTCCTGTATTATTTATATTATATTGAGAGCTTCTAATAATATGTAAAATAGAAAGGTAAATATGATAAATAGTGGAACCTACATAGGTATGCTTCATATAAAGAATGAAATTTTTTGTTGGAAATGAACATCAAAAAAGTACATTTGTAAAAGTAGTAAAATTTAATCATTTTTATGAGTGCTGTTAGTGTTATCGTGAGTACATATAATCAACCTGATTGGTTAGAAAAAGTTCTTTGGGGTTTTAATTGTCAGACCTACAAGGACTTTCAAATAGTTATTGCTGATGATGGTTCTACAAAGGAAACTAAAGAATTGATTGAAAGAATAAAAGAAGATGTTGATTATGAAATTATACATGTTTGGCAGGAAGACAACGGTTTTCAAAAATGTAAAATTCTTAACAAGGCCATAGTAGCAAGCACATCTGATTATATAATTATGACCGATGGTGATTGTATTCCTAGAGAAGATTTTGTTCATGTGCACTATTTAAATAAAGAAGATGGTACTTTTATTTCTGGAGGATATTATATGTTGCCAATGAATATATCTAAAGCTATTACTAAAGATGATATAATAAAACAGAACTGTTTTAATATTAATTGGTTAAAAGAGAAGGGGTTACCAAAAACATTTAAGAATAACAAATTAACTGCAAAAGGATTTATTTCTAGATTGTTAAATACTTTTACACCAACAAATGCAAGTTGGAATGGTCATAATTCCTCTGGTTGGAAAAAGGATATTTTAAATGTTAACGGTTTTGATGAGCGTATGCAATATGGAGGGGAAGACCGAGAATTTGGAGAGCGTTTATTTAATTTTGGATTAAAATCTAAACAGTTACGATATAGTGCTGTTTGTGTGCATCTAGATCATAAGAGAGGGTATAAAACTCCTGAAGCAATTGCTAAAAATATGGTAATAAGAAAAGAGGTTAAACAAAAAAAGAGTGTTTGGACACACTACGGCATTAGCAAATAATAAGCTAATTCGTTCTTTTTTTCTAAACGTTTAAGTTCTTTGCTATACTCTAAAACTCCTAATGCGTTTAAATAACAAATAGTAATTCCTTTTTTGCCATCTAAAAAGCCTAAACGTAAAAAGTAGTGATTAAAAAATTTCCAAGTAGGTTTAAGCAAAAGCATTACGTATGTAAATTTCTTTTCACGATAAAAAGCTTCTTTGGCTTTTAGTTTACCATATTTAAGCATTTTACCTTTGTAATCCTTATAGTCTTTATAACAGTAATGTGTTAGTTTTTCTTTTAAGATTCCAGATGAACCATTAACTTCTAGGGTTTCATGTACAATTTTTTTGTCTGAAAACTGTGCTTTACTTTTTCTAAAAAGACGGTAATTTTTATCCGTCTGCCATCCGCTAAAGTGTAAAGGTTTATTTTGGTACATAAACTTTCTGTAAAACCAATAAGCTTCTTTAGTGTTGTTAGAATTAATAGTAGTAGTAATTTCAGTCTCTAATTTTTTAGAAACCACTTCATCTGCATCTAAAAACAATACCCAGTCATTAGCAGCTTGTTTTAAAGTAAATGCTTTTTGCGCTGTAAAATTTGAAAATGGGTGTTGAATTACCTTTACCTTAGGATGCTCAACTAAAAACTCGTAAGTGCCATCTGTACTATAAGAATCTACCACAATAATTTCATCGGCAAAGGAAACAGATTCTATACATTGCTGAATGTATCCTATTTCATTATAGGTGATTATTAAAGCGGAAAGTTTTTCTTTATTATTAGGCATTATTCTTACAATATATATTTATATTTTAGATTCAATTTTTATAAAAGGTTGCGCTTGTATACTATTTAATTATTGTTATAACGATAATCTTTTATAAAAAGTGTGTTTGTAATTAAAAAAGAAAAAACTTACACTTTTAGTAAGTTCCAAATCTATGTGTTTTTTATTTAAAAACAACTTTAATAAAAAAAACCCTACCTTAAAAAGTAGAGTTTTTATGTTTTTTTAATAGAAGTTTTCTAAACTGCTACATCATACTCACGTAATGCATCATTTAAAGAGGTCTTCTTATTAGTACTTTCTTTACGCTTGCCAATAATTAGGGCACAAGGAACATTATATTCTCCAGCAGCAAACTTTTTAGTATAACTTCCAGGAATAACTACAGAACGTGCAGGAACAACCCCCTTTGTTTCTACTGGCTTATCTCCAGTTACATCTATAATTTTTGTACTCATAGTTAAAACTACATTGGCACCTAAAACCGCTTCTTTTTCTACTCTAACACCTTCTACAACAATACAACGAGAGCCAACAAAAACACCGTCTTCAATAATTACAGGGGCAGCTTGTAAAGGCTCTAAAACACCACCAATGCCAACACCACCACTTAAGTGTACGTTTTTACCAATTTGTGCACAGCTACCTACAGTTGCCCAAGTATCTACCATGGTACCTTCATCTACATAAGCACCTATGTTTACATAACTAGGCATTAAAATAGTTCCGGGAGAAAGGTAAGAACCTTGGCGAGCAGAAGCTCCAGGAACAACACGAACACCTTGGCCAGCATAATCTGTCTTAAGAGGCATTTTATCGTGGTATTCAAATACACCTGCTTCTAATGTTTCCATTTTTTGGATAGGGAAATAAAGTACTACACCTTTTTTTACCCATTCATTAACTTGCCAACCGTCTGTAGTAGGTTCTGCAACACGTAATTTTCCTTTATCTAATAAATCTATAACTTTTCTAATAGCGTCTTGCGTAGCGTTTTCTTTTAATAGGTCTCTATTATCCCACGCTTTTTCTATAATATTTTGTAATTCTGTCATTTTGTTTCTAAAGTTTCAACAAATATAAGTGGAAGTATGGGAATACCTCTTTCAAATTTATAGTTATAACAATTTATCCTTTATTTTTGCCAAAAATTAATTTGGGAAGAATTTTAGCAATAGATTTTGGTAGAAAGAGAACTGGAATTGCAGTTACCGATGAATTACAGATAATAGCCTCTGGACTAACAACTGTGGCAACACATGATTTGGTTGCTTTTTTGCAAAAGTATGTTGCAGAAGAAAAGGTAGATGTAATTATTGTAGGGGAACCTAAACAAATGGATAATACACCATCGGAATCAGAAGCATATATAATTCCTTTTTTAAATAGATTAGCTAAAGTTTTTCCAAATATGCCAGTTGAAAGGCAAGATGAAAGATTTACTTCTAAAATGGCATTCCAAGCCATGATAGATAGTGGATTAAAAAAGAAGCAAAGAAAAAATAAAGCTTTAGTAGACGAAATTAGTGCTACTATAATTTTACAAGCATATTTAAACAGAAAGTAATGATATTACCAATTATAGCCTACGGAGACCCAGTGTTAAGAAAAGTTGGCAAAGAAATAGATAAAGATTATCCTAAGCTAGATACGTTGTTAGAAAATATGTGGGAAACCATGTATAATGCAAATGGAGTAGGTTTGGCGGCACCTCAAATAGGGCTTCCTATTCGTTTGTTTTTAGTAGATGCATCTCCTTTTGCAGAAGATGATGATATGTCTGCCGAAGAAAAAAAGCAATTAGAGGGATTTAAAAAAGCATTTATTAACCCCAAAATAATTGAAGAAACTGGAGAAGAATGGAGTTTTAATGAGGGATGTCTTAGTATTCCAGATGTAAGAGAAGATGTTTCTAGAAAAGATACGATACTAATATCTTATTTTGATGAAAACTTTAAAGAACATAAAGAATCTTTCAATGGATTGTTAGCTAGAGTTATTCAACATGAATATGACCATATTGAAGGAATACTTTTTACAGATAAGATATCTAGCTTAAAAAAACGATTGCTTAAGGGAAGATTAAATAATATTTCTAAAGGAAAAATTAAGGCAGATTATAGAATGCGTTTTCCCGAAATGAAAAAACGTCGTTAAATAGCTTAATTAATTAAAGTAAAAGTAGCATATTTGCGGTCTTAAAATTTAATAATAGTATGGGGTTAGATAAAATTTTATCCATTTCTGGTAAGCCAGGATTATATAAGTTGTTAACACAAACAAGAACAGGTTTTGTAGCAGAGTCTTTATTAGACGGAAAAAAGATAAGCGTTAGTTTGCGTAGCAATGTAAGTGTATTATCTGAAATTGCTATTTATACTTTAGATGAAGAATTACCTTTAAGAGAAGTTTTCTTAAAAATACAAGTAAAAGAAAAAGGTGGTAAAACTAGTGTTTCTCATAAAGCAGATAAAATAAAATTAGAAGAGTACTTTTTTGAAGTTTTACCAAATTATGATGAGGATAGAGTTTACGCTAGTGATATTAAAAAGGTAGTACAATGGTATAATTTGTTACATGAACAAGGTATTACAGATTTTGATGAGAAAAAAGAGGGGGACGCTTCTGAGGAAGAATAAACCAAACTTTATAAAAAGAAAAAGCCTTCATTATACCATAATGAAGGCTTTTTTTATGGAAAAATAATAATTAATCTTTTTCTATAATTTCATTGGTGTGTTTGCTTTTCTTCCAATCTATTAATTTAGATGGGTAATATTTTACATCCATACGATCTAAAAATGGTGCTTGGTTTCCTAAACGAACCTTATAATTTTCCCAATCTCTATTTTCTTTGGTACTCCAACTTAGTTCAGAATACCCAATAATTCTAGGAAAAGCTAGATATTCTAGTTCCTCTATAGTACTAATTGTCTCGGACCATAAGGGGGCTTCAATACCTAAAATATTTTCTTTTGGTATCCCTTCAAAATTTTCAGGTGTCCATTTGTAAGCAGTATCCACAGGAATATAAGCAGCCCAATGTAGCCCATGTTTAGAAAGAGTATCATATTCCATATCTAAGTACGCTTTTTCTGCAGGAGACATAATTACTTTCATTCCTTTTTTTACTGCTTTTTTAGCGTTTTTAGAGTGTTTCCAATATTGAGAAATAGAGGTAGAGTCTACATTTGCATTTACAATTTCTTCCCACCCAATCATTCTTTTTCCATGTGCTTGGACAATTTTTTCTACTCTATTTACAAAATAGATGTAATCTTTTTTCTTAGTTACATGGCTTTCGTCTCCTCCAATATGAAAATATGGCCCTGGAGTAATCGCTGAAATTTCTTTAACTACATCATTAATGAAGCTATATACAGTATCTTTTCTTGTGTTAAATGTGCTAAAACCAACACGCATACCTTCATATAGTTTAAGCGCTTTCCCATTACCATTTAAAATAGGGTAGGAGACAGATGCTGCATTAGTATGCCCGGGCATATCTACTTCAGGAATTATAGTAATGTATCTTTCTGCTGCGTAAGCAACAATCTCTTTGTAATCTTCTTGCGTGTAAAAACCTCCAGACTCACCGCCAACTTCTGTACTACCTCCAATTTCGGTAAGCTTGGGCCATGATTTTATTTCTATACGCCAACCTTGGTCATCTGTTAAATGAAGATGTAATATGTTTATTTTATAGTAAGCTAAAAGGTCTATGTACTTTTTAACATCTTTTACACTAAAAAAATGCCTAGCAACGTCTAGCATAGAGGCTCTATATTCAAAATTTGGAGCATCTATTATTTTTCCAGAGGCTATAGGCCAAATCTTATGTTCTGCTAGCGTATCGTTACTTACTTCGGGAATAATTTGCCTTAGTGTTTGTATACCTCTAAAGGCACCTTCTGCAGTATTAGAATTAAGGATAATAGAATCTTTGTTTATATATAATTGGTATGCTTCTGGAGTTTCTAGTTCTAAACTGTTTGATTTGTTTATGTAAATAACACGTTCTATAGTTTCTACTCCTTCATAATTTACAGGAATTTCTAGATTAATTTTTGATTTAATTTTTTTAGCAAGAAAATCACCAATATCTTCAAAACCTGCAGCTCCTTTTGTAGTATAAATTGCTGTGTGTTTGTCTAATCCAAAAGCATTATTTGTAGCAATTATTTTTAATGGTTTTGGAATTAGGTTTTCCTTAGACAAATCTGTTGCAGGAAATTTAATTCTTGGTTTTTGTTGTTTTTTACACCCTAAAACTAGTATTATTAGGATTGCAACTGTAGTTAGTTGACAAAAGTTTTTGAACTTCATTTACTTTTAGTTTAAGTGTTTTTTAATAACAGTATACCAAATATTATATCCTTCTTTATTCATGTGTAAGCCATCTGGACCAAATAAAGATTTATTTAGTTTTTTGCCATTTAACATAGGTTTCCAAACATCAGCAAAATGTATTAGGGGGTCTTTTTTGGTAATTCTATGTAGTTTTCTGTTTAGTTGTTTATATTTTTTTTTGAAATGCCATCTACTAATACTTGGCTTTGCAGAAATAAGAATAATATTGGTGTTAGGTTTTTTTGATTTTATTTTATGAATTATTTCTACCATATTTTTAATTACTTCTTTTGGCTTTTTTTCATAAGCAATATCATTGTCTCCTTCGTAAATAAATACTTTTGTTGGGTTGTAGTTTGTAATTAACTTGTCTGAAAAGTGTAATAAATCTCCAGATAAAGATGCTCCAAAACCAGTGTTTATTATTTGTTTATTGGGAAAAAGGGAGTCTAAATTTTTCCATAGTCTAATGCTGGAACTACCTGTAAAAACAGTAGTTTCTTCATTGGGATTCCATGTTGTTTTATACTTTTTTTGAAGGTTTGCAACTTCGTTATCAAATCTATTTTGCGCTTGTAAGAGGAAAATATTAAAAGTTAAAAGAAGAAGAACTACCAATTTTTTTAGCATCTATGTTTTAGGATTAAGAAAAATGTGTTTTATGTATAAAAATACAAACTAAAAAGGTTTCTAAGAATTAATATTTTTTTAGCAAAAAGGATGGCGTTTTTTTATGTTTTTTTTCTAATTTAATACATCAAAAATATTTTAACATAAAACCAATTCAATTATGAGTGAATTAGCAGAAAAATTAGCAAAATTAAAGGCAACAGCAGTTAGTCAATTAAATGATTGTGGTGTTAGCAGTATTGATCATGATAAGCTAGATGGGTATGTAAATAGTTTAAAGTCTATGGTGAATAACAAGGATGCTACATTGGTTTCAGGACAAGATGCTTCTGAGCTAGAAACAGTGCGTAGAAATTTTGTTGAAAAGAAATTAGGTGTTGAGGATAAAGACAAAGCTATGGCTGCAATACAAAGTGTTGCTTCTAAAATGTCTGGTATTAGAATGAAAAGTAGACCTGCATTTTATTATTTAGTACAAGAAGAATTAAGCTAGTAATTTAGAACAACCAATTAAATTAAAAGCATAAGCCATTCGTAAGAGTGGCTTTTTTAATACCTAACGTCAGTTATAATTATTTTTAGAATGTTATGTAGAGTTTATAATTTATTATGATAGTAGCGTTACTCTAAAATTAAGTTAGGAAGAGCTAAAGAAATTTCAGGAAATAAGGTTACTAAAATTAACACTAGAATACTAACAGCTAAAAATGGTAAACTAGCTTTACTTACTTTGCTTATAGATACTTTTCCAATGCTGGAAGCTACAAAAAGACAAATGCCTAATGGTGGTGTAGTTAATCCAATCATTAAATTTAAGAGTGCAATAATTGCAAAATGTATTGGATCTACCTCTACAGCTACAGCAACTTTTAATAAAATAGGAAACAGAATAAGTAATGCGGCAATAGTTTCCATGAAAGTACCAATAAATATTAATAAAAGATTTATTAGTAATAACACTACATATTTGTTTGTAGAGAATCCTAAAATTTCTGTAGATATAATTTGTGGTAGTTGCTCAGTAATTAAAATCCATCCAAAAAGGTTAGCAAAACCAATTAGCACCATTAAAGATGCGGAAGTTTTCATGGAGTCTAAAGTAATTACTGCCAAATTTTTAAGTGTAATTTTTTTATAAACAAAAGCACCTATACATAAAGCATAAATAACGGCTACTATAGAAGCTTCTGTAGGAGTAAAGACCCCACCAATAATTCCAAATAATATTATAAAGGTCATGAGTAGTGACCAAAAAGTGTCTACAAACCCTTTTGCAATTTGCTTTAAATTACTTTTGGGGTGTTTAGGATATTTTCTTTTGCGAGCTAAATAATAGGTTAATATCATTAGGCCAACACCTAGTAAAAGGCCAGGAATTGCACCAGCTAAAAATAATTTACCAACAGATAGTCCACTTAATGTTGCCGCGATAATCATAGGTACACTTGGCGGTATAATAGGTCCAACAGTGGAAGATGCAGCAGTTACGGCGCAAGAGAAATCGGCATCGTAACCTTCTTTTTTCATGGCAGGAATCATTACGGCTCCTATACTTGCTGTGTCAGAAACTGCTGTTCCAGATATTCCCGCAAATAACATGGAAGCTCCAATATTTGCTAATGCTAAGCCACCACGGATATGACCTAGTAAGTGGTTGCAAAAACCAATAATTTTAGCAGTTAACCCGCCTTGGTTCATTAAATTTCCCGCAAGAATAAAACCAGGAATACTTAATAATACAAAAACGTCTATCCCAGAATATAGCTTCATAGGAATTAATATTAGGGGTATTTTTTTAATTAGTAAATAAATTAAACAAGAAATACCTAAAGAAAAAGCGATAGGAAACCTTAATGCAAGGCAAACGGCAAATATTAAAATAACTGTCCAAATCATTTTTTTCTATTAAGAAGTTTTAAAAGGTCTATAAATGCGTAATAACTAATACTAATCCCCATAACTAAAATGCTACTAAAAGCTACTGCCATAGGTAGGCCTATGCTTGGGGAATTCTCTGGTATTCCAAGTAGAAAAAAGTGAATACTATAAAAGGCTATTAAAAGAAAAAGAATTAGCGTAGCAATATTACTGATGATTTCAATCTTGTGCCTTATTGTATTACTTAGTTTATTAAACAGGCCATCAAAAAAAACATAACTTTTATCTTTCATAGCAAGACCAGCAGCAAAACTTGTTGCATATATAAAAAAGAATCTTGAAGCTTCCTCTGTCCAAGAAGGTGGTTTTTCTATAAAAAAGCGTCCATAAATTTGAAAAATTGTTGTTATAACAAAACCTATAGTTCCTATAAGTGTGCCATATTTAAGGAGTCTAGTGATGTTTTTTTTCATATAATTAATTTCTGTCTGCTAGAATTTGATGATATACTTCTTGCATTTCAGGAGATAAACTATTGTATATGGCATCCTTACATTTTTCATTAAAGGCATCTTTATCAACAGTAACAAAAGTCATCCCTTTAGATTTTAATTCTTGTTGTACTTTTTTTTCATTTTCAATAAATAGCTCATGTTCATAGGTTTGCATGTCTGCAGCGCATTCTAAAAATATTTTTTTTAAATCTTCGGGAAATTTTTGAAACTGTTTTTCTCCAATAACGGGGTAGGTCCAACTTACTACATGAGAAGTAACGTTAAGATATTTTTGCACTTCAGAAAAACCTGCTGCTTTTATTAGTGCGTATGGGTTTTCTTGTGCTTCTATAGTGCCTTGTTGTAAAGAGGTGAAAACTTCTGAAAAAGCCATAGGTGTTGGTTTTGCTCCTAAGGCGCTCCAAGCAGTTACAAAAGAAGGTACATTTGGTACACGTACAATTAAGCCTTTTAAATCATCAGGATGCTTTATGGGTCTGTTTGCTGTTAAATGTCTTGGGCCACGTTGAAAATAACCTAATGTTCTTAGTCCTGTTGTGTTTAGCATTTCTGCTTCCATACGTTTACCAATAGGGCCATTAATTAGGTTTTTCATGTCTACCGAATCTCTAAGAAGAAAAGGTAGTTCGCAAAAAGCCATTACTTCTATCCAATTATTTAAGATAGATCCAGTAACTGTCATGTCTATTACTTCGGTCTGAATCATTCGTATTGCTTCAATTTCTTTTGCAATTTGTTCCGAAGAATAGTTTTCTAAAATTATTCTTCCATTAGAACGTTCTTCTAAAATTTCAGAAAAATATTCAAAAGCTTTAAACCAAGTATGTTGGTCATTAACTAGATGGCTAGACCGTAATAAGAATTCAGGTTCCTTTTTAGAGCCACACTGAACTAGTATTAAACATAAAAAAACACATTTTAAAATGTTAAAAAAATATAAGATTGCTTTTTTCAAAATGTTTCTTTAATGTGGTTGGTAATAAATTGGCAAAAAAATGTACAGAATACATTTAATTGCTAAAAATAATAGATTTTTATTGACATAACAAGAAAATAGGACTTTGTATCTTAGCAAAATGAAAATGAACTCCAGAGAAACGCAGTTAAAAGCTTTAGACAGGTTGTTAACTATAATGAATGAGCTTAGAGAAAAATGTCCATGGGATAAAAAGCAAACTATAGAAACTCTAAGACATCTTACTATAGAAGAAACTTATGAATTGGGAGATGCTATTTTAGATAATAATTTGGAAGAAGTTAAAAAAGAACTTGGAGATTTACTTTTGCATATAGTTTTTTATGCAAAGATTGGGTCAGAAACAGGTGCTTTTGATATTGCTGATGTTGCAAATGAGATTTGTGAAAAACTAATTCACAGACACCCACATATTTATGGAGATGTAAAGGTGGAAAATGAAGAAGAGGTAAAACAAAACTGGGAAAAATTAAAACTTAAAGAAGGAAAAAAAAGTGTTTTAGAAGGTGTGCCAAAAGGGCTTCCTGCATTAGTGAAAGCAAGTAGAATACAGGATAAAGTTGCAGGAGTTGGTTTTGATTGGGAAGAACCAAAACAAGTATTTTTAAAAGTTCAGGAAGAATTAGCAGAGTTGGAGGAAGAAATTCAGGCAGGAGATACTGATAAAATAGAAGCCGAATTTGGAGATGTTTTATTTTCTATGATTAATTATGCTAGGTTTTTAAAAGTAAACCCAGAAAATGCATTAGAAAGAACCAATAAAAAATTTATTGGACGCTTTCAATATTTAGAGAAAAAAGCCAAAGAATTAGGGAAGTCTCTAGAAGATATGACGCTTGCCGAAATGGATATTTTTTGGGAAGAGGCAAAAGGGCTATAATTTTTGCTATAAAGCCATTTAACCCTATAGTAAATCTTATCTTTGCCGCTTTAAATTAACAAAGTTTTGTTTAAAGATTATACCAAAGAATTTCGTTACAATATAAAGCTTTCTTTACCTGTAATTATGGGGATGTTAGGCCATACTTTTGTACAATTAGCCGATAATATAATGGTGGGGCAATTAGGTACTGCAGAATTGGCAGCAGTTTCTTTAGGGAATAGTTTTGTTTTTATTGCAATGTCTCTTGGAATTGGTTTTTCTACAGCAATTACGCCACTTGTTGCCGAAGCAGATGGAGCAGGAGAAAAAAAAGATGCTAAAAGTGCGCTTAAACACGGACTGTTTTTATGTACAATTTTAGGAATAACTTTGTTTGGTGTAGTTTTTTTAGCCAAGCCTCTAATATACTCTATGAAACAATCTAATGAGGTAGTAGTGCTTGCTATGCCTTATTTAACTTTGGTTGCTTTTTCTTTAATTCCGTTAGTTATTTTTCAAGCATTTAAACAATTTTCTGATGGTTTGTCGCAAACAAAATACCCAATGTACGCAACTATAATTGGGAATGTTATTAACATTATTCTTAATTACCTTCTTATTTTTGGAACTTTTGGTTTTCCTAAAATGGGAATAGTAGGAGCGGCAATAGGAACTTTAGTTTCTAGAGTAATTATGATTGTTTATATATGGTTTTTACTAAAAAGTAAAGATAAGTTTAGTGGGTATGTTACTAACTTTAATTTTAGAGTAATAGAAAAGAAGGTTATTAAAAAGATGATTTCTCTTGGCTTTCCTTCTGCATTACAAATGTTTTTTGAAGTAGCAATATTTACAGCTGCAATATGGTTAAGTGGTGTATTAGGTAAAAATGCGCAAGCAGCTAACCAAATAGCACTAAATTTAAGCAGTATGACATTTATGTTTGGTATGGGGTTAGGTGTAGCTGCTATGATACGTGTTGGGAACCAAAAAGGATTGCAAAATTTTAAAGAATTAAGAAGAATTGGGCAATCTATATTTTTCCTTACACTATTGTTAGAAATAGTATTTGCTATTCTATTTTTGGTATGTAGAAATTGGTTTCCAACTTTATATCTTGATGTAGACGATACTATTAATCTAGCAGATAATACAGAAGTAATTACTCTTGCAGCAAAACTTTTATTAGTAGCAGCTTTTTTTCAAATTTCAGACGGAGTGCAAGTTGTAGTTTTAGGAGCCTTAAGAGGCTTACAAGATGTAAAAATACCAACCCTTATTACTTTTATAGCTTATTGGGTTATAGGTTTTCCAATTTCATTTTATTTAGGATTGTATACAGATTTTAAGAGTACTGGTATATGGATTGGCTTGCTTACAGGTTTAACCGCTTCTGGTATTATGTTGTATATTCGGTTTAATTATTTAACCAAAAAATTAATAAGTTCTTCAGAGGCTTAATATAGAATCAATTATAATAAAATAGTTACCATGGAATTTCCAAAATTTTTATTAGGAGATAATACAGATTATCCAACAGCAATTTTTGTTGTGCATACAGAGTACCCAAGATTCATTATTAATTTAGAGGATGATGAGGTAGAATGGTTAGAAGAATTTACAAAAGAAGACCAAAAAGAATTGGAAGCAGAAGCAGAATCTTTAATTGAAGAAGCTTCAAAATTTTATGATAGAGAAGTTTCTAGATACGAAGAATAATAACTATGCTAGAGGAACTAGTACAATTAGATAAAGCTATTTTTTTATACTTAAATAATTTAGGAGTATCCACATGGGATTCCTTTTGGTTATTTGTAACTAACAAACTAAGCTCTATTCCTTTATATGTAGTATTACTTTTTTTTTCATATAAACAATTAGGGGTAAAAAAAACACTTTTACTGTTATTTGCTGTAGTTGTTATGATAGGTGTAACAGACCAATTAGCTAATTTTTTTAAATACGGGGTACAGCGCTTAAGACCTTGCCATGATGGTGAGATAAATACACTAATGCGTCTTGTGAAGAGCTATTGTGGTGGTAAATATGGGTATTTTTCAGCGCATGCAGCTAATTCCTTTGCGGTAGCTATTTTCTTTACCAACGTTTTAAAAACTAAATGTAAGTATTTAGCACTTTTTCTTTTTACTTGGGCTGCTTTGGTTGCATATAGTAGAGTGTATATTGGAGTACATTTTCCTTTAGATATTTTAACTGGTACAGGTATAGGATTGTTTTTAGGTTGGTTGTTTACAAAGTTATATATATTTGCACTTCAGAAATTTCCTATATGATATCTAACAAAAGATATTGGTTTTTTATGCTCCTAATAATTCTAGTGTATATAACTGGAATGTTTGTAACTCTTTTTGAGAATGATTCTGCTCAATTTGCTGTAATGGCAATGCGAATGGTGCAAGAAAATGATTTTCTTAATTTATTTAAAGGACCTAATGAGTATTTAGATAAACCTCATATGCATTACTGGTTGGCTGCATTGTCTTTTAAGGTATTTGGACTACATGATTGGGCATATAGAATTCCTGGAATATTAGCATCTTTACTGGGAGCATACAGTTGTTATGGTCTAGGAAACTTATTATATAACAAATCTACAGGAAAATTAGCAGCGTTAATTTTTATGACTTCGCAGACAATATTTTTGTCTAATATAGATGTTAGGACAGATGCTGTTTTAACAGGGTTTACCATTTTTGCAATTTGGAAGCTAACAGATTATATAGAAACAAAATCTATACGTTCTATAATTTTAGGAGCTTTTGGAGCAGCAATAGCTTTTTCTACCAAAGGGCAAATAGCTATTTTAGTTTTAGGTTTGCCTTTAATATGTCATATGGCATATTCTAGAAATTTTATGGCATTTTTAAACTGGCGAGTGCTTATAGCTTTAGTTGTTTTTGGTATATGTATAGCACCAATGTTGTATGCTTATTACCATCAGTTTGATTTGCATCCAGAAAAAGTAATTCGAGGTAAGGACCATAGAAGTGGTATCTTTTTTATTTTTTGGGAGCAAAGCTTTGAGCGTTTAAGTGGCGATGGAATTGGAAAAAATAGTAGTGATTATTTTTTCTTTTTTCATACATTCTTATGGGTATTTTTACCTTGGACGGTTGTAGGGTTAGTAGCGTATTGGAATAAGGCAAAAGAGTTTGTTCAGAATAAATTTAAAAAACAACCAAATCAAGAGTTTTTAACTTTAGGAGGAATTACAATAATCTTTTTAATTATAAGTTTTGCGCAATTTAAACTACCACATTATTTAAACGTAACCATGCCTTTATTTGCTGTTCTTACGGCATCATATTTAATACACTTATATGAGGTAAAAAAAGCGAAGACTATAAAAATAATTTTAGGAGTACAGTATTTTATATTAGGTATTGTTTTTATAGCATCTAGTTTATTTTGCTTTTTTGTTTTTAAGGATAAACCAATTTATGTGTGTATTGGATTACTAATAGTCGCTGCTATTATTTTATACTATTGTTTAAAAAGAGAGGCATACTATTATAGAATAATTAGTATTGCAGTTGGTAGTGCTATACTTTTAAATTTTGTGTTAAATACCCATTTTTACCCAAATCTGCTAGAGTATCAGGGAGGTTCTTCTATGGCTCAAAAAATAGAAGAGCACACTATTCCTGTAGATAATATTTATAAAATATCTTCTAAATTTTCTTGGTCTTTAGATTTTTATAATCAAAACCCTGTAGACATAACCACAATTAAAGAATTAAAAAACAAGAATAATATTTGGGTGTATTGTACTGATGCAGATTTGTTGAAAATAAAAGAATCTGGCTTAGATTGGGATAAGCAATTAACAGTAAAGCAATTTAGAATAACTAGGCTACAAGCTAAATTTTTAAACCCTGCAACACGTAAAAAAGTGCTTAATAAAATGCACTTAATTCATGTAGACTAATTCTTTTTTAGTTCCAATTTGGGTTTTTTAAAATGATATATTATACCAAAAAGAGAAACAAAAGCTGTTACAAAAAAAAATAGCATACTTACACTTATAGATACGGTTTCGTTTAAATTTAAAAGAGTTGCGCCGTAAAAAAAAGTAACCTCTCTACTTCCAATCCCACCAATAGTAAGTGGAATAACAGATATTATAGAAGAGATAAGGAAAATTAATAAATAACCTAAAATATTGGTATTAATACCTAGAGCTTTTAATAAAAGAAAAATACTTGCCAGTTGCGCTATTTGTACCAGTGCTGAAAAAATAAAAGAGGTCCAGAAAATTGGTAAAGTATAACTGAAAAACTTTTTATTTAGGAACCAAAATGTAATGATACTTAAAAATATACCTACAATACATAGTATTTTAAAATTTTGAAGCCAATCTATTTGTACAAAGAGAGCCAATATGCAGGCGTATATAAACAAAAGTAACAAACCACTTAAACGGTCTAATACTAAGACAGAGACTACTTTTTTTGTTACAACATTAAACTTCTTTTTAATCACATAGCCTTTGTATGCATCACCACCAATTCCTCCAGGTAAAAACAAATTATAAAACATACCTAGTAAGTATAGCTTTAGATTGCTTTTTTCGGATAAATTTATGTGCAATTGATGAAAATAAAGATTAAGCCTAATAGATGCAATTACCTTAGATAAAACAAATAAGAGTATAGCAACAGCAACATAAAAGAAATTTGCCTTTTTTAGTACTGTACCTATTTCTTTACTGTCTATTTTGGTGAAAATAAAATAGATTAAAATGGCACTAATAATAATTTTAAGTGCGGTAAGTACGTGTTTAGGAGGTTTTGTCACCTACAAATATTTTTTTAATTCTATAAGGGCGTTTGTTTTGAGATTCGTAATAGGTACGAATAAGAAGCTCCATAACAATACCAATAGTAAATAATTGTATCCCAGCAAAAATAAACATCATACCAGCTGTTAGTAATGGTCTACTACCAATATCTTCTCCAAGGCCAAATTTTATTATAAGTAAATAGGCGTTAATTCCTAATCCTGCAAATATTAAAAGAGCACCTATAATACCAAATAAATGAATAGGTCTTTGGAAATACTTACGTATAAAAAGCAGTAAAGCCATATCTGCAACCACCTTAAAAACACGCTCTAAGCCATATTTAGAAACTCCAGCATTTCTGGCATGGTGTTTAACAGGAACCTGTTTTATTTGAGCACCTTCTAGGTAGGCTAATAAGGTAATAAATCGGTGCATTTCGCCATATAAATTAAGCTCTTTAGCAATATCTTTACTAAATACTTTTAAAGCGCAACCATTATCTTTAATATCTAATTTTGTAACTCTCCTAACTAGAAAATTAGCTATTTTGGACGGTATTTTTTTAACTAAAGAATCTTTTCTTTTTTGTCTAATGCCAGTAATAAGGTCATATTCTCCAGAAACGGCGTAGGTTAGCATTTGAGGAATATCGCTAGGGTCGTTTTGTAAATCACCATCCATAGTAATAATATATTCCCCTTCTGCATAATCTAAACCAGCTGCAAGTGCTAAACTTTGACCATAATTCTTTTTTAATTCTATAAAATGAATCGTGTCATCTTGCATGTCTTTTACAACCTTTCTTGTTTTATCTGTCGAAAAATCATCTACATAAATAATCTGGTACGTATAACCAACCAAGCTTTCATGTATTTTTTGTGTTAATAAAACAACATTGTCTTCCTCATTATATAAGGGAACAACAATAGATAATAAAGAAGAAGTAACTGGCTCCATTTATTTAATTTAAAATCGGGGCAAAGTTATGTTTTTTATTGCAAGTGGGCTTAACAATTTTGTAATGAAAATTTTGTGTTAATTAATAGGGATATTTACTCTGGTAGTGTCCCAAGCAAGAAATAAAGCAAGCTCATTAGAATCATCAAAATCTATTGTAAATTTTTCGGTTACTTTTGATAGCTTTTCGGTAGGCACAGTTATGTTTACCACATCATTTTCTGGGTTTCTAGTAGTTTCTTTTCCACCACTTAAAATAGTAACCCCCCATTCTGGAACTTCACTATTAAAAATTACATTCCATTGTTCTTTGTTTGGGATGGTCCATAAAGAATAAATACCGGCGGGTAAGTTTTTGTCTAGAATTTTAATATCTGTTTCTGTTATAAAGGAAGTTGGCTCATTTGCACCGGTACGCCATACGTGATTATAAGGAATTAATTCGCCAAATAATACTCTTCCTTTTTTGGACGGACTAGAATATATAACCTTTAAATCTTTATTATTTTTATGATAGTTAGCAGTTTGTTCTGGACTATGCTTTTTTGTTTGCCTTTGCATGTAGGGCATTGCAATGAATTTTATAAGAAGGGTAATGCCAATGAAAATTATTAAAATCCATTTTAACTTTTTCATAATCAATATTTTAAAGTATGTTCTAAGGTACTAAATCAAACTTAAAGATAGCAATGTTATGGTATTTTTCTCCTGGTTTTAAAACACTGCTTGGAAAATGTTTTTGGTTTGGTGCATCTGGGTAGTTTTGAGTTTCAAAACAAATAGCAGGGAACCCGTCAGGGGTATACACTACAACTGCGGGTTGGTTGGTGTATACTTTCATACCAATTCCAGTTTTTTTAGAACTTACCTCTGCAGCTTTATCACTACTTAAATCTATCGCAAAAGGAGTATCTAATCTTGTGCTGCCAATTCTACGTTGTTTAACAAAGTCATACTCACTTCCTCTAACAGATTTAGAAGCTCCTGTTGGAATTAACTGCTCTGTAGTTTCTAACATTTCAGGACAATTAAGTTGTAACTCATAATCATCAATAAACGTTTCATCATCTAATCTAAAATAAGAATGATTAGTTAAGTTTACTACCGTTGTACGGTCTGTAGTTGCCTCATGAATTACGTGTAGCGCATTATCTACCAGTTTATAAGTTACTGTGGCTGTTAGGTTTCCTGGGTAACCTTCTTCTAAATGTTTACTATGGTATTGTAGTGTAACAAACGGTTCTTCTTTATAATTAATTTCAATGATTTTCCAATGTTGTCTGCTAAAATTATTTTTACCCCCATGTAAGTGTACACCATTAGTAGAGCTTAAGTGAAATTGTTCTCTATCTAGCTCAAACCCTCCATTAGAAATTCTTCCAGCGTATCTACCAACGCAAGCTCCAAGAAAAAACGCATCTTTTAAGTATTTACTGGGGTAGTCATAACCAACAACAACATTTGTAGATACACCGTTTTTATCTTTCACTAATATTTTTTGTATAACCGCGCCATAGTCTAATACAATTAATGTGATAAAACTATTATTAATGGTAACTTGTTTCAAAAGGACAAAATTTTAAAAATCGATATAAAAATAATTGTTTTCTGCAACATCGATATAATTCTTTCGTCCTTAGTTTAACAAAGCAACCAAAAAAAGACAGAAACTGGCCAATGTTTCAAATAGATGTAGTAGAACAGTGTAAACAAAATAACCGTAAAGCTCAAGTAAAATTGTATAGGCAATATTGCGATGGCATGTACTGTGTTGCCATGCGTTTTGTAAAAAATGCAGATGATGCAGAAGATGTATTACAAGAGTCATTTATTAAAGCTTTTCAGAAAATAGAACAATTTAAAGGAGAGGTAACGTTTGGTGCATGGTTAAAGAGAATTGTAGTAAATAAGAGTATAGATTTTTTAAAAAAGAAGCAAGAAAAATTAGTGGCTCTAGATGAAAGCTATATGCATATTGTAGAAGATGAAGATTGGAGTATTGCTCCAGAGTATACATTTAATGATGTACGCAAAGCAATAGATCAGTTGCCAGAAAATTATAAATATGTAGTAATGATGTTTTTGATAGAAGGTTATGATCATATAGAAATATCAGAAGTTTTAAATATTACACATAGTACCTGTAGAACTAGATTATTACGAGGGAAAGGATATTTAAAAGAAATATTAAAAGGAAAAGATTATGGAACAGGATCTTAGAGAATTATTTAAAAAAGAACAACAAGCACATACGTCAAAACTAAAAGATGGTCATGAAGAACGTTTTTTAAAGCGGTTAGATAATGGTGTATTTAAAGAAAAAAAGAAAAGTTTTAGTGTATTAAAAATTGCAGCTACAATTTTAATACTAATAACTGCAGGTGTTTTTGGATATAAAGAATATAACAAGCAGGAAACAATAGAAACAATTGTAGTTACTAAAAACCCTGTTAATAAAGAACCAATTTCATTAGGAGACCTTTCTCCAGATTTAAAAAAAGTAGAAGATTATTATACAGCAACAATAAACGTATCGCTATCTAATTTACAGGTTTCTAATAAAAATAAAATGCTTGTAGATGGTTATATGGAACAGTTAACAAAGTTAAATTCTGAATACGAAATTTTAACTAAAGAATTGAATGAATCTGGGCCTAATGACTATACTATTAATGCATTAATTAAAAATTTGCAGTTAAGATTACAGTTGTTGCAAAAGCTAAAAAAGAAATTAGATCAATTAAAAACAGAAGAAAATGACCAAATTATATAGAACAAAATATTTATTATTAATTATTGTACTGTCTGTATTTGTATGCAGCGGACAAAAAAATAGTAAGGTATATAAAGAGACTTTTAAAGTAGTAGATAGTGCTATTTTAGAAATAAAAACAAGCTATGCGGATATAGAATTTGATACTTGGGACAAAAATGAAGTATCTATAGAGGCAACAGTTGTTTTGGAAGGAGCTACTGAGGAAGATGCAGCTCTATACTTTAAGAATGATCCTATACAAATATTAGGAAGTAGTAAAAGAATAGTTGTAACATCTAATAATAAGGGTCCTTCCGCATTTAGTAGTGGCCATTTTAATATGGACGATTTTAGTTTTAATATGCCAGAGATTAATGCTATGAAACATATTGTTGTTGAACTTCCTGAGCTACCTGAAATGCCTGAGTTGCCAGAGCTTCCAGAGCTTCCAGAAATGCCACCATTGCCATCAGTATCTGCTTTTAAATTTGATTACAAAGCGTATGAAGAAGAAGGGGATGCTTATTTAAAAAAATGGCAGAAAGATTTTGATAAAAACTTTGATAAGGATTACCAAGAAAAAATAGAAGCTTGGAGCGAAAAAATGGAAGCTAAAATGGAAAAGGCTGAAATTAAAAGAGAAAAAGCGCAAATAAGAATGGAAGCAGCACATTTAGAAAGAGAACGAGCTCATGAGCAAAGAGAACAAGCACATAGGCTAGAGGAGGAGCGTCATAGAAATGATGCAGCTGCTCACAGAAAAGTTTTTATATCTAGAGAGGGTAAGACAAAGAATTTTAATATAAAGAAGAAATTAAAAATTAAGTTGCCAAAATCTACCAAAATGAACTTAAATATTAGACACGGTGAGGTTAAGCTTGCCCAACAAACTTTTAATTTAAAGGCAACTTTGTCGCATTCTAATTTATCTGGCAACATTATAGAGGGGAATAATACAATGGTAAATGCATCGTACTCTCCAGTGGCTATTCAAAAATGGAATTATGGAAGCTTAAAGGCCGATTATTCTGATTATATAACCTTAGACGAAGTGTTGTTTTTAAATCTTAACGCAACTTCTTCAGATGTTACAATAAATAAAATTCTAAAAAAAGTAGTAATTAATAACAAGTTTGGACCTCTTAAAATTAATTATGTGGATGGTGGTTTTAAAGCTATAAATATAACTATGCAAAATGCAGAGTTGGAATGTAATTTGCCAAATTCGGCATGTAATATAGAGGGGCTTATGTATGCTTCAGAGTTTTCTTATCCAGAAGGTGTGCATGTAAAAAAAGACTGTAATTCTAATACCACAAGGATAAGCGGTTATCATAAAAACAACTCCTCTAAAAAAAATATTACTATAGATACTAAATTTAGCGAAGTTGTTTTAAAATAGTTTTAACTTATTTTAGAAGGCCATTTTACAATACTTTCTGTATACATAGCCTCTAATCCCATTTGCACCGCGATAGCTGTATTGGCTCCTGTTGTTATATTAGATATAGGAGAAGAGTTTAGGGTAATACTATCTCTAAAGTCTTGTAAAGCTTGCTTACTTGGGTTTAGATGTTCCATTTTTATTGGATACCCTTTATTTTTATCAAAAGTAACAGTAGCTCCTGCAACACCATCTACGGTTCCTAGTTTTTTGTTTTTTACTCCTTCAGGATAAAACCAAGCATTTCTAGTTCCCATAATAATGGTTCCTTTATCTCCTTTTACTTTTATTTGATAACCGCCTTTAGCATTACTTGTTAAGCAAGTAAATTTGGCTTTTACTCCCTTAGGATAATCATATAGTAAATTTACATTATCATATGTTTCTCTACCATCTTTCCAATAGTCTATACCGCCAATACCCATTACTTTTTTTGGAGTAGCATCTAGTACCCAATTCACAAAATCTATTTGGTGCGAGCATAGTTCGGCCACTAAACCACCAGAAAACTCTTTATACATTCTCCAGTTAATTGCTCTCTCTAATTCGGGTTTTGGTACTGGTCTTCTCCAGTTTCCGTTTCTATTCCATTGGCATTCAAAAGAAGTTATTTTACCAACCTTCCCCTCTTTTAGTAAATTTACTACATGGGTGTATAAACGTGAACTATGGTATTGGTGCCCTGTTTGAAAAACAGTATTAGATATTTTTGTTTTATTTATTAGGTTTTGAATACCATCTAAACCTTTTGCCATTGTTTTTTCACAATACACATGTTTGCCAGCATCTAAAGCATCTATGGCAATTTTGGAATGGGTATTAAAAGGAGTAGAGATTAAAACAGCATCAATATCTGGATTATTTAATAATTTTCTATAATCCGAATATCCTTTAGTTTTTTTGGCTGCGTTACTCAATCCTTTTTCTAATCTAAAAGGTAGGGTATCACAACAGGCTACAACATCAAAATTTTTAATTTCATTTATTAGAGGGATTAACCCACTGCCTCGATTTCCCGTGCCAATTACTCCAATAGTTACTTTATCTAGAGTGTTTTTAGAATTAAGAATATTGGCCACAACATTTGTTGAGGTAGCGATACCTGCGGTGGCTAAACCTCCTTTTAATACAAAATCTCTTCTTTTCATTTGTTATAATTTAGGTTCCCAACCTGCGGCATATTCTCTTTTCCAGCCTTCCATAGCTTTTGCATTGTTGGTCACTTTTCCTGTTAAGGTATCAATTTTTAGAGTTTCTCCAGCGTCTTGTGCCATATTTCCTAAATGGCATAGCATTGTGGATATACTTGCGTCCTGAATGTCTGAATGTAAACTTTTATCTTCACGAATAGCGTCAAAGAAATTGCCAACATGAGATACGTCTAAACTACCATCGCCTCTGGTGTTTGTAGTAGCACTTTGTCCTGCTTCTTTTTCTGTTTTTATAAGTGAACCATCTAAAGCAAATAAATTATAAGCATTTCTACTTAGAGTAATAGAGCCTTTGCTGCCATATATTGTAGCGCCTCTTCCAGGTTGTTTTGGTTGTATTTTTCCACGGCTATGACCAGTCCATGTTAAAAATTTATCATCCTTAAATTTGTAAGTTACTTGTTGGTTATCTACAAATTCCCAGTCATCTTCATAGGTGTATTTACCTCCAAAAGAGGTAACACTTTCTGGTAAATCTACTCCTAAAGCCCAACGGCAAATATCTATTTCATGGGTTCCATTATTATGTATTTCTCCTGTTCCCCAATTATGAAACCAGTGCCAGTTATATGGGTGAATATTATCTTTGTACTCTTTTCTAGGTGCTGGGCCTTGCCATAATTCCCAATCTAATGTTTTTGGAACGTCTGTAACTTTTCCAATGCCAATAGAACCTCTATTGTTAGAGTAGTAAGCTTCCCCTTTATAAACATCTCCAATAATACCTTCTCTTATTTCTTTTATAGCAAGAATAGAACTTTTAGCAGAGCGCTGTTGGTTTCCCATTTGTACTTTTTTACCGTATTTCTTTTGCGCTTGTACCAGTAAATCATTTTCATACGGGTTATGGCTACATGGTTTTTCTACATAAACATGTTTTCCTGCTTGTAAAGCCATTATAGCCATTGGTGCATGCCAGTGTTCTGGAGTTGCAATAAAAACGGCATCTACCCTTTTGTCTTCTAATACTTTTCTAAAATCTTTCTCTACTTTAGGTACATATCCAATATTCTCTTTGCACCATATATTATGCTCTTCTATAATAGTATCATCTACATCACAGTTATATAAAATTTTAGCATTTTTATCTTTATTTATAGCTACTATATGAGATTTAGCTCTACTACGAACACCAATAATTGCACAATTTATTTTATCGTTTGCACCAAGTATACCTGCGTAACTAGAACTAGGTAATACCAAGCCTCCTAAGGTTACAGCTGCAGTTCCTGCAGTAGTTTTTTTTATAAAATTTCTTCTTGAATTCATATTTTATTTTTTAGGAGATTTATTAACTTTTATATTTTTGAAGGAAACTTTATTTCCGTGATCTTGTAATAATAATTGCCCTTTTTCAAGTTCTCCAAAATTTGGCCATTTCTTATATTTGCTTTCAGCTACTAATTTTAAATATTCTGGACTTTTTCTTTCATATTCTAAAACTTTTACACCGTTTATCCAGTGTTCTACATGATTATCTATGGATGAAATATAGGCTGTGTTCCAATCTCCTATTGGATTTACGGGCTTGTTTGGGTCTGCTTTAATTAAGTCATACAAAGAGCATACCGTTCTGCTTCCTTCATGATTTCCTTTTTTTGCATCTGGATGTAAAGTATCATCTAAAATTTGATATTCTAAGCCTATAGAAGAGCCTGCTCCTTTATTTAGTTCCGTATCTACATAATATTTAATACCACTGTTTGCACCAGGGGTTAGTTTAAAATCTACAGATAATTCAAAATTTGCAAATAATTCTTTAGTAACAATATCTCCGCCAGCAGCAGATTCAGCACCATCAGAAGCTAATACGGTTAATTCTCCATTTTCTATTTCCCAGCCACTTTTTGGAAACGTTTCTAATTTAGCACCTTTCCAACCTTGTGTAGTTTTGCCATCCCATAACATTTCCCAACCAGCTTTTTCTTCGCTTACCGTAAGTTTATTTTTAGTGTATATAGGAGTTAAAGTAGATTTTTTGGAATATTTAGCCAAGTTGTCTGTAAGGATATTAATGTTTTTCCATATTATTTCTGTTCCTTCTTTCTTTTTTCCACCTATACTATGTACTTGTAATGCAATAAAACCACTTGCAGTTTTATCATCTATTAAATAAGCAGCAGGAACATCATTAATCCATGTTTTTAAAGTATCTCCTATGGCTTCAATTCTATAGTGATTCCAGTCGTTATTTTTAAAAGCTTTTTGCGCTTCAGGGTTTTTATCTAATGGGTTTAGCCAACCTCTACGGGCTTCATCAAAAATTCCAGCACTCCATGCACGTGAAGAGGGGTCTATTTCTACTTGGTAACCGTGAACTCTACCATTTTTATAATAAGGAAAACTATTGCTTCGTATTTGTATACCAGAATTCATACTGGAGTCTACCTTATAATCTAACTCAAGAATAAAATCGCCATACATTTTATCTGATGTTAAAAAAGAATTAGGGGTCTTTTTTACTGTAGTTCCTACTATGGCACCATCTCTTACCGTGTATTTAGCAACACCTCCTTTTTGTGACCAGCCATTCAGTGTTTCTCCATCAAAAAGGGAAACCCAAGGTGTTGTATCTTTTTTTTGTTCTGTACAGCCAATAACTGTTATTACGCATAATAGAAGGTATATTATGGAACGTGATTTTAATACTGTTTTCATAAAATAGATAATTTGTTTGATTTTTAAGCTGATTTTATTTCACCGTGTTCGTACACGGTAGGGAAATCGAAGGTACAAATTATTAGAATATATTTTACATTTTATCTATAAAATACATAAAGTAATTGTGTTAATCTTATTCCTAACTAGGAAAATAAGGAGTATTCTCATTATTGTGCAGGGGATAGTATAAAAAAAAGCTTCTTTATTACATAGGTAATAAAGAAGCTTTTTTTTAATAAAATTCAGTTTAGTGTGAATTATCTTTTAAAAATTCTCCAAAATTCTTTTTAAATCTATTTAGCCTTGGGATAGATACATTTTTTATATAGGAGTTATCTGGGTTTCTTTTTTCATAATCTTGATGGTACTCTTCTGCTTTATAAAATTTAGAAAAAGCGGTTACTTCTGTTGTTATAGGTAAACCATCATATACATTTTGGTCTTTTAAAGCTTTTATATAAGAGGTAATAATTTCTTTCTCTTTTTCATTTTTATAAAAAGCTATAGATCTATATTGTGTTCCTTTGTCTGGTCCTTGGCGGTTTAGTGTAGTTGGGTCATGTGAGCCAAAAAATACTTGAACTAAAGCAGTAAAAGAAATTACATTTGGATCATAAAAAACTTCAACTGTTTCTGCATGGGTAGTTTTTCCATAACCAACATCTTCATAAGTTGGGTTTTTCTCTTTTCCTCCAGAATAGCCAGATACTACTTCTTTAACTCCTTTTACACTTTCAAAAATAGCTTCTACACACCAAAAACATCCGCTAGCAAAATAAGCAGTTTCATAGTCGCTTAATTCTTGTGGTGTAAGTTTTACTTCTGCTACTTCTTGTATTTCTTGTGTAACAGGTATTTCTTTTTTTATTTTAGATTGGCATCCAAGGGTAAAAAAAAATGAAGTTGATGCTAGTAATAATTTTATAAAGGACATATTTTTTCTGTTTTAGTACTCAAAAGATAAAATACCTTACAATAGAATAGGGTTAAAAAGTTGTTAATTAAAAATTTATATCAAATTTAATATAAAGCTATTCTTGTTTTAAGTTTACAATATGACAGATTTAGAAAAGATATTAGCTGCTATTCCTAAAAAACCTATACCTATTATTGATTCCCAATTTTCTTTCGATGTATATACTCCTTTAGATTTATCTGTTTCAAATACTAGTCTTGAACACTACAATATTACTACGCCAGCAGGATGTCAAGAATATATAGATACAGTTTTAGCTGCTTCGAAAGCAAAGGTTGCTTATGGCGGTTACTTGGAGCAAAGAAATTTGTATGCTAATACCCCTAGTTTTAATAGTGCATCTGATTTTGTTAGAAATATTCATTTAGGATTAGATGTGTGGGCACCAATAGGTACACCTATAATAACTCCTATGGACGGTAAAGTTCATAGTTTTAAAAATAATACTACCGCTGGAGATTATGGCCCAACTATAATTTTAGAACATTCTGTAAATAATGTTATCTTTTATACTTTATATGGGCACTTATCTATTTCTTCTTTAGAGCAATTGTATGTAGGTAAAGAATTTAAACAGGACGAAATTCTTGCTGAAATGGGAGCGCCGGAGATTAATGTTAACTATGCTCCACATTTACACTTCCAAATTATAAAAGATTTACAAGGGAATTTTGGAGATTATCCTGGTGTATCTTCTAAGGCAGATATAGACTATTATTCTAAAAATTGCCCCAACCCTAATTTATTACTTTCTATAGGTGTTTAGAATCCGATTAAAAACACTTTCTTTAGATAAGGTGTTTTTGGATGTGTGTACGTTTATCGAGCATTTTTTACACTTTATCCATATTTGTGTCAGTTGCCGAAAAATAAGGGGTTTTCAGCGTTTTGTAACCTAGCTACATACGGCTTTGGGCGTTTTAATTATATATAAAACGCAAGTCATGAAAACTATCTTAACTTTAATCTTTGTTCTTTTTATTACAGTAGCTGCTCAAGCTCAAAACAACACTAAAGAAGTTAAAGTAGTTACTATAGAAAAGACAATTGTTACAGAAACTACAGTTAATACTACAGAGGTTGCACGTTTATATAAAAGAACAAATGCTAAAGTAAAAAAGGCGTTAACTTTTACTACTAAAAGAAACAGAGCTAAATTGGCTTAACCTTTACTCGATAATCGAGATTTAAATGCTCCAACGCTTTCGTCTAAATCAATGCTAATTTTTGTTCTAATGCCTAGTGGGATTGTCTCTAGATTATTTACTCCCTATTAGTAATTTGGATAATATATAACCCTTGTTTAAGTAGATTGCGTTTTGCCCAAAGGTGTTTTAGCTTTTCTATTCAAGATTTTTATTCTAATCCACATCATGGCAAATATTAAAACAGCTATCCATGAAAAAGTAGTTAGTAAGCTTTTTAAGATAGTAAGTGTGCTAGATAGTAAAACAAAAGATTTAGATATTTCCACAGACTTTGTAATCATTAAGATAATGCATATGTTTTCAGAATAATCAAATGCCATAGCTAAAAAAGGAAGGAGCAAAAGAGGAAATGTTATTCTAGTACTGTTATTTGTAATTTTGATAAGACGAAATAAAAAACTACTTAAAAATAAAGCTAAAAGAAAAGGATAAAATATATCTAAGAGGGTTAATTGTGGAAATAGGTAAAGATTGATGGTTTCATTATTAAGTTTACTTATTATTAATTCTGCTGTAGATAAAGAATAACCTAAATTTTGAAGGTCAAATGCTTTAGTACCAATTTGACTATTAATTACTGGAAAAGTATATACCATCATTAGTATCAGGATACAGTGACTTGCGACAAATGTGATACTTAATTTTTTAACGGACGAAGTTTTTAAGAGAATAGAATTTAAAATAGACATACATTTTTTTTATAAAGCAAAAATGCTCCATTAAAAAATTATATCCATTAACAAATGATAAGAGTTACGATTGTGTTCTTAGTCTGCTTAAAGAAATAGTTGTTATTCCTAAATAAGAAGCAATATCTGTATGTGGTACAAGATTCTCAATATTAGGAAATTGTTTTCTTAGTCGTTCTAATCGGTCTTTGCCTTTAAGAGAGGCTAATCCTATTTCTTTTTGAACTTTTGTTATTAGTTCTTTCCTTAATACGGTATTTGCAAAATGTCTAATTTCTAGATCTTCAATCATTAATCTTTCTAATTTGTCGGCATCAATTGTTGCAATTTCTACATCTGTTAATGTACTTATATTTAATATAGATTTTCCTTCTAAACTTCTTGTTGTGTTTGGTGATAAGACAGAGCCAGACATAAAGAAGGAAATTGTTATATCTTCTCCTTCTGGTGTATAAAGGAAACTCTTGCAAATACCTTTAATTAAAAAGTACTCTAAGTTATTAGTTTGACCAACCTTAGTTATTGGTTCTCCTTTTTTTAGAAAACTATAGGTAACCAGTTTATTTATTTTCTCTAAAGATGAAATAGGTAGGGGAGTTACGGAGTGAATAATAGGAGTAATCTTGTCTTTCATTTTTTTAAGGTAGTAATCTTATCTTCTTTCACAAAAGAAAAGCATCTTATTTTCCGATTAAAAGCACTTTCTTTCGGTAAGAGGTTTTTAGGTGTGTGTACGTTTATCGAGCATTTTTTACACTTTATCTGTATTAGTGTCAGTTACCGAAAAATAAGGGGTTTTCAGCGTTTTATGACCTAGCTGCATACGGCTTTGGGCGTTTTAATTATATATAAAACGCAAGTCATGAAAACTATCTTAACTTTAATCTTTGTTCTTTTTATCGGAGTAGCTGCTCAAGCTCAAAACAACACGCAAGAAGTTAAAGTGGTTACTATAGAAAAGACAATTGTAAAAGAAACTACAGTTAAGAAAACGGAAGTTGCACGTTTATATAAAAGAACAAATGCTAAAGTAAAAAAGGCGTTAACTTTTACTACTAAAAGAAACAAAGCAAAATTAGCTTAAGATTTTATCTTTAATAGGAATCCAAACTTCTTCTTCAGAATCCTCAGAATTGTTTTTATATTTTTCTCCTAGTATTTCAAAATGTGGTCTTTGGTCTAAATTATATTTAGATTGCGGTAGCCAAGTTCCAAATATGTATTGCATAGTTTTAGGAAAGTCGCTTGTTTTTCCTTTATGAATAAAAACGGCATACATACCTCCTGGTAAAATAAAAGATTCCATTGCATTTGGTATAGCATTATAATCTGTTACTTCGGCAGCAGCCCATTTGGTAAAAACTGTATGCGGATTAAAGTTTTTAAAATCTAATGAGGCATCATAAACCTGAATAGAATATAAAGCAGCGTTTACTACATTAGAAATCTGTTTTTTTTGTTGCATAAAACTTTTCCATAGCGTAGGGGTTTTATTATCTACCAAAGACATTTTTAATTGTTTGCCAATTAGTTTCTTGTCTTTACTAATTTCTATTCTTGGAATCAAACTTACTATTCTTAAAAATTAACAAAACTTATAATATTAAACTGATCGCGGCTAGTAGTTTCAAAAAACTGGTTCATGTAACCAGCTTCTAGACGTATGTTTTTGTTTATTTTATATCCAAGACCTGCATAAACTCTATTTCTATCAAAAATAGAAGTTTTAGTATTTAAGAAAATCTCATTATAAGCAGAAAAGTAGTATTTGTCCTTTTCTTTACTTAACGGAACATTAATAGCTAAGAAATATCGGAAACGCATTTTAAAATCGTTAGCAACAAAACGTTGTTCAAATCTATACCTATGGTTAACTGAAACAATTCCTATACTTTGTTTAGATGTAAATTGCTGAAAAATTCGATGCTCATTTACGCTAAACTTATCATTTGTATTAACTATGTAGTTTTCAGAAGTAATATAGCCATAGCCTAATAAGATATTATTTTTGTTTTCATTAAACGAGTAGCCTAAACCTGTTCTTAGTAGTAATTGTTCTAAGTCTCCTATGGCATTATAGTTTCGTAATTGTACTTCGTTATGAAGATTCCATTTACTATTTAATTTTTTATTTCCAATATAGATAAGCCAATTTCCAAAATTACTTTCCTGACTTTGTACATAAGCCGGGAATGTAAGAGTTACTAATAATAGTAATACAGGAATCTTATTTTTTAAATACTGATAGTTCATAGTATAATTTTTTTGGCAAGCAAATATAGTAACATGATAATGAAAATTACATTTCTATATTTTTTTGATGCTTTTTATGCAACAAACAAGTAAAAAATCAATCTATAAATGTCGTTTAAAAACACATTATCTCGATAAGCCGTTTTTAGGTGTGTGTACGTTTATCGAGCATTTTTTACACTTTATCTGTATTAGTGTCGATTGCCGAAAAATAAGGGGTTTTCAGCGTTTTGTAACCTAGCTGCATACGGCTTTGGGCGTTTTAATTATATATAAAACGCAAGTCATGAAAACTATCTTAACTTTAATTTTTGTTCTTTTTATCTCTGTTGCAGCACAAGCTCAAAACAACACTAATGAATTAAAGGTTGTTACTATAGAAAAAACAATTGTAACAGAAACTACAGTTAAAACTACAGAGGTTGCACGTTTATATAAAAGAACAAATGCTAAAGTAAAAAAGGCTTTAACTTTTACTACTAAAAGAAACAAAGCTAAATTGGCTTAATCTAGTTTTAGTATTTTAGTTTCTATTACATATTGTTTTCTTAAAATACTACGATTACATCGAAACTTTATAATTACCTGGAGTAAATAAAAAAGTTTTCATAAGTCTATTCCAAGTATTTATTTGCGTAATAGCAAGTGTTATATAGCATATTTCAGATTTAGAAAAATATTCTTCTAAGGTTTTATAAATTTCATTATTAATAGGAGTATTGTCTATTTGTGTTAAAGTTTCCGAAAAATTTAAAACAGCCCTTTCTTTTTCTGAAAAATATGGTGTTTCTTTCCATACCACTAAAGAAGATAAACGGAGTTCTGTTTCGTTTATGTGTTTTAGTTCTTTGTAGTGCATATCTACACAATAGGCGCATCCGTTAATTTGAGAAACGCGCAGTTTAATTAATTTTAATAAAGACTCGTTAAGAGGTGATTGATTAATAAAATCTTCAATATTTTTTAGTTTTTGAAACATTCCGTCTGGAATATCTTGATAGGTAATTCTTTCCATTATTATTGTTTTTTAATTAGAGGCAACAAAATTAGAAAGTACACTAGGCATAACTTCTTAGGATTTCTTAAGAAATATTTACTCGATAATCGAGATTTAAATGCTCCAACACTTGCCTCGAAATCAATGCTAATTTTCTTTCTAATACCTTTCGGTCTTGCTCCGAGGTTTTTTACTGATGCATTGTTTTTTTTAATTCACTAAGATACTCAGGAGTAATATCTAAATAGGAGGCGACCATATATTGCGGCACTCGCTGCATAAAAGTTGGGTTTTTCTTTACAAAACCTAAATACCTTTCTTTGCTATTAAGCTTCATGAAAATTTCATCTTTTCGTAAAATAGCAATAAGCATATTCTCTGTAATTATTCTAAAGCAGCGTTCTAGTTTGGGGACTTTAGTATACAAACTGTTTAAAGTATTTTTATCTAAGCATAAGGCAGTAGTTTCTTCAATAGCTTGTATGGTATTAAAAGAAGGCTTTTCTTTCATAAAACTCTCCATACTAGTTACCCACCAATTTTCTATAGCAAATTGACTGGTTTTTTCTTCTCCAGCAGAATTTGTTGTAAACGATCTAACCAATCCTTTGCAAATAAAGAAATTGTAAAGACAAATTGAATTTTGTTCTAATAAGAAGCCTTTTTTCTTATAAGTTTTAAGTATTAGGTTTTTATAGATTATATCTATTTCGTTGTCTGAAAATGGAACAAACCTGTTTAAATAATCTTGTATTTGTAGTTTGTAATTTTTCATGAAATGTATACTATATAATAATTTGTTTAAAGATATTATTTATGCTCTTATGTTGGAATATTTTTTAATAAGTATGGATAAAGTGCACTAAAAACAGTTAAACATTTAGTAGTAGTGTATACGTTTATCTATGCTTTTTAGTACTTAATCTATTTTTTTTACACTAGCCGAAAATACTTGTTGTTCAGCGTATTATCTCTTTTTTGTTTAAGGTGGGTTCTAATTTTACAGAACCAAATCTTAGTTATGAAAGCAGTTATTACATTATTATTAATCTTATTTATGAGTGTTTTAGGTTTTGCAAAAAACTTACCTCTTGAGGAAAAAGTTACTACTTTAGAAAAAGGAGTAGTGTTGGAGCAAACAACATTAATCTCTTTTAAAAACCTAGAGATTACCAACGAAAAGCAACTAACACGTTTGTATATGTACAAAAATTCTAGAATTTTAAAAGAATTAGCTTTTAGAACCAAAAGAAATAGAATAAGACAGGCGTAAAGTATTGTATTTTAACTGTTAGTTTTTGTAGTTCATCTAAGAATCTATTTTTAAACTATAATACTTGTATTTCAGCGGTTTACTAAGGTTTATGAGCCTTGATAGTTTATCTTTAAATAACGAAACAACAAGTGTTAAAAGGTAATTTTAATACAAATTTAAATTATAGGGGCTATAGCACTTGCATAAAATAAATGCAAATGATTAAATGGGCTTTTCTTAAATGGGTATTATTCTGGATTCTAGCAGTAGTAGTTTTGGCTTTAATTTTAAGAGTAAAACGTTGGAGTAAAAAAAAGAGTTTAAAAATGCTAAATATATATTGGCATAATAATTGAAAGTATATTTATAGCTACTACAAATTGTAGCAAATTAATAAAAAAGATATGATAGCACTTCTAGTAGTAATTTCGGTAGTATTTGTAGGGTCATTAATTTTTAATTACAGAGAAAAAAGAGCAGCTTTACGTCCTATAAAAGTTCCTGTAGAGAAGAAAAAATAAGTTTATACAACTGGGTTTAGTTGTTGTCCTATTTCTTGGAACTTAATTATATAATTGGTTCCTTTTTTAGAAATATCTCTAATAACGGAACCTTTTAGTTGCCTTGTTAGGCTGTATATTAACTTTAACCCTAAAGACTTTGTGTTTTTATGGTTTACAGTTTCTGGAAAACCAACTCCATTATCTCCTATTATTAATACATATTCTTTATGAAGCTCTTTTTTAATAGCTATATGTATTTCTCCTTCAGAATCATCTACAATACCATATTTTAAGGCGTTTGTAATAGTTTCATTTATTAATAGCCCTAAAGGTATAGCAGTATCTATACCTAATTTTATATCTGGTATATCTATGGTTAATTTTACTTTGTTTTCTATCCCTTTTATAGACTTTATTAAATACTGACTTAGTTCTTGTACATAGGTTTTATACTCTATTTTTGAAAGGTCATTACGCATATAAAGCATTTCATGTATCATAGACATGGATATTACTCTATTTTGAGTGCCTTTAAGTAGTGTTTGCAGCTCTTTATCTTCCATGTTTCTAGATTGCATACTAAGCAGGCTAGATACTGTTTGTAAGTTGTTTTTTACTCTATGATGAATTTCTTTTAATAGGGTTTCTTTCTCTAATAGTTTTTTAGATAATGTATTATTACTATAAATAAGACTGCTGTTTGATAGTGTTATTCTTTTCTTTAAAAGAAAAGAATTTATAAAAATTAGAATCCCAAAAATTAAAAATGCTATTGCTACAAATACGTTTATATTAAAAACAAAATAACATACTCCAGCAAATAGTATTGCAGCTAGAGAAGAAACATAATTAACTATTAAAAAAAAGTTGGTTTTTTTTATTTGTTCTTTATTATCTAGTATGTTGTTATGCATATACTGGATTTTATAGCTTGGTTAGCGTAGTTATCCATTGTAAATCTAGTTATGTTTTTGGATTAAAACCAACAAGTTTCTGAAAATTTGAAAAAAACTAAGAGGAATTACTAGTTTTTCAAATTTATAGTACAAAAAAAACGGCAATCTTTATAAGATTGCCGTTTTATATATTCGCATAAGTTTATTCTTCAATTAAAACCCATTCGCCTTTAGTAATTAAAGGTTCGGCTTGTTTGTATTTAACAGTTTTACTTTCTCCAGACATTATGTTTTTAATAGTAACTCTATCGTTTCTACCAATTTTAGGCCTTTCTCTAGTAATAGTTTCAGTAACAGCAGGTCTTTGCCCTTGCGTTTGTCCTGCCGCTCTATTTTGTGCAGCAAGCTCATCGCTATTAGGAATTTCTTCTTTACTGGTTTGTAAATTCTCTTTTGGTCTTCTTACGCTTCCAGCTTCTTGTATGGTAGAGCTCTCAGAAGGTAATTCTCCTTTAAATAAGAAAGAAACTATTTCTTTATTCACCTTATCAATCATACTCTTAAAAAGCTCAAAAGCTTCAAATTTATATATTAATAATGGGTCTTTTTGTTCGTGTACAGCAAGTTGTACAGACTGTTTTAGCTCATCCATTTTACGTAAATGAGTTTTCCAAGAATCATCAATAATTGCTAAAGATATATTCTTCTCAAAATCTGTTACTAATTGCTTTCCGTTACTATCATAAGCATCTTGCAAGTTCGTAACTACATTTAAGCTCTTTATACCATCCGTAAAAGGCACTACAATTCTTTCAAATTTATTAGCTTGGTCTTCGTAAACCTGTTTAATTACAGGAAAAGCAGTAGTGGCATTACGTTCCATTTTTTCGGTGTAATACTGGTATGCCTCTTTGTATATGGTATTAGCTATTTCTTGTATTCCTAATTTTTCAAAATCTGCTTCAGAAACAGGAGAAGTTATAGAGAAATATTTAATAAGTTCAAACTCAAAATTCTTATAGTCACTAGCTCCTTTGTTAGTTTCGGTAATAACTTCGCAAGTGTCGTAAATCATATTTGCAATATCCACCTTTAGCCTTTCACCTTGTATGGCATGCCTTCTGCGTTTATAAACAACTTCTCTTTGCGCATTCATAACATCATCATATTCTAAAAGACGTTTACGAACACCAAAGTTATTTTCTTCTACTTTTTTCTGCGCACGTTCTATAGATTTGGTCATCATGCCATGCTGAATAACTTCACCATCTTCTAAGCCCATTTTATCCATCATTTTGGCTACTCTGTCCGAACCAAATAAACGCATAAGGTTATCTTCTAAAGAAACATAGAATTGTGAACTTCCTGGGTCTCCTTGACGACCAGAACGACCTCTTAACTGTCTATCTACCCTTCTAGAATCATGTCTTTCTGTACCTACAATTGCTAAACCACCAGCAGCCTTTACAGCGTCTGATAATTTAATATCCGTACCACGACCGGCCATGTTGGTTGCAATAGTTACAATACCAGGATTACCAGCTTCTGCAACAACGTCTGCTTCTTTTTTGTGCAGCTTGGCATTTAATACATTATGCGGTACTTTACGTATTGCTAACATACGGGATAGTAATTCAGAAATTTCTACCGATGTTGTACCAATTAATACAGGTCTGCCAGATTGTGATAGTTTGGTAACTTCATCAATAATGGCATTGTATTTTTCTCTTTTTGTTTTGTAAATTAAATCATTACGGTCATCACGAGCAATTGGTCTGTTGGTAGGTATTTCCATAACATCCAATTTGTAAATCTCCCAAAATTCCCCAGCTTCTGTAATGGCAGTACCCGTCATACCAGAAAGCTTACTATACATTCTAAAGTAATTTTGTAAAGTTACGGTTGCAAAAGTTTGTGTTAAGGCTTCAATCTTTACATTTTCTTTAGCTTCAATGGCTTGGTGTAAACCGTCTGAGTATCTACGGCCATCCATAATACGACCTGTTTGCTCATCTACAATCATTACCTTATTGTCCATTACTACATACTCTACATCTTTTTCAAAAAGAGTATAGGCTTTTAGTAATTGGCTCATGGTATGTATACGCTCACTTTTTACAGTAAAGTCTTTAAAAAGCTCTTCTTTAAGCTCTGCTTCTTTTTCTATTTCTAGATTTTGGTTTTCAATTTTAGCAATTTCTCCACCAATGTCTGGCATTACAAAGAAATCTTTGTCTTGGTCTCCAGAGATATAATCTACCCCTTTATCGGTAAGTTCTATTTGATTGTTTTTTTCATCAATTACAAATAACAACTCTTCATCTACCTTAGGCATTTCTCTGTTGTTATCTTGCATGTAAAAGTTTTCGGTTTTTTGAAGCAATTGTTTTATTCCTTCTTCACTTAAAAACTTAATTAATGCTTTGTTTTTTGGTAAACCTCTATGTACTCTTAACAAAAGGAAACCACCTTCTTTAGTATCTCCTTCAGAAATATGCTTTTTAGCTTCAGCAAAAACACCAGTAAGGTATTGCCTTTGTTTTTGAACAATTTCAGAAACTCTTGGTTTAAGTTCATTAAACTCATGACGGTCTCCTTCAGGAACAGGACCAGAGATTATTAATGGCGTACGAGCATCATCTACCAAAACAGAATCTACCTCATCTACAATAGAAAAGTTATGTGGACGCTGTACTAAATCTTTTGGTGCATGTGCCATGTTATCTCTTAAATAATCAAAGCCAAACTCATTGTTAGTACCATAAGTAATATCTGCATTGTAAGCTGCTCTACGACCTTCAGAATTTGGTTTATGATAATCTATACAATCTACAGAAAGACCATGAAATTGAAAAATAGGGGCCATCCATGCGCTATCTCTTTTTGCTAAATAATCATTCACAGTTACTAAGTGAGCACCATTTCCTGTTAGCGCATTTAAGTAGAGTGGAAGGGTAGCTACTAAGGTTTTACCTTCCCCAGTTTGCATTTCTGCAATTTTACCTTGGTGTAATGCAATACCACCTATTAATTGTACATCATAATGAATCATGTCCCAGGTTACTTCTTTACCCGCGGCATTCCATGAGTTTTGCCAAATAGCATTGTCTCCTTCTAGGGTAACATATTCTTTTTCTCCAGATAGTTCTCTGTCATATTCAGATGCGGAAACAGTTAATGTAGTATTATTTGCAAAACGTTTAGCGGTTTCTTTAACTACGGCAAATGCTTCTGGTAAAATATCATTTAATGTATCTTCAGATATTTTATATGCTTCTTCTTTAAGTTTATCTATTTCTGCATAGATGTCCTCATTCTTGTCTATGTCTGTAGATTCATTTACTTCTTCTGTTAGGGCATTAATTTTAGAAGTGATGTCAGAACAATTTTCCTTTATTTTGTTTTTAAACTCTGTAGTCTTAGCTCTTAGTTCATCATGACTAAGGTTTTCTAGAGCTGCTTCAAAAGATTTTACTTGTTTAATTATGGGTTGTAGTTCCTTAACATCTTTTTCGGATTTATCTCCTACAAACACCTTTAGTATTGAATTTATAAAACTCATAATTTTATTCTATATTTTAGAGAGAAAAACATAAACAACTAGTATAGTTAAGTATTGGTTTTTCAATAATTTTTTAAGCCTAGTATATTTTACCAACTGTTTTCTTACATAACAAAAGCTATTCCAGTTTAGGTATTTGTAAATATAGCATTACACGGCTGACAAAATTACATAAAAAAAAAGCCTCCAAGGAGACTTTTTTATAGCAATTGTTATAATATTTTATTAATATTCATCCTCATTCCAGAGGTAATCTTCCTCGGTGGGGTAATCTGGCCATATTTCTTCTATGGACTCGTAAATTTCTCCGCCCTCTTCTTCCATGGATTGTAAATTCTCTACAACCTCTAATGGTGCTCCTGTTCTAATAGAGTAATCTATTAATTCATCTTTGGTAGCAGGCCATGGTGCATCACTCAAATAAGATGCTAGTTCTAATGTCCAATACATATTAAAAGTATGTTTTAATTTTTTGCAAAAATAATTTTTAAATATAAATAGTCAAGTTTTTTTGCTAGTAATTCTGATATTTTATTAACAAAAATCTTTTTCTAATATTTTGATAACGAATAAATAACAAAATTATTAGCCTTTTTTCTCAGGTATCCATTTTATTTCTTCCGCTTTAAGGTCAAACGACAATTTTCGTGCCAATACAAATAGATAGTCGGACAATCTATTAATAAATGACAAAACATTACCATCTGTAGGTTCATTTTCATTTAAAAAAGAAATCATCCTTTCTGCTCTTCTGCAAACTGTTCGTGCTATATGACAGTATGACACGGTTGTGTGTCCGCCTGGTAAAATAAAATGAGTCATTTGTGGTAACTGTGTTTCCATAGTATCCATATTATCTTCCAAGAAAGTAATATCTGCGTCTGATATTTTGGGAATAGAAAGGCGTTCTTTTCCATTCTTTAAGACAGCTTTTTCCGGGTCTGTAGCTAAAATTGCTCCTACAGTAAAAAGTTTATCTTGTATGGTTAGTAGTGTTTGTTTAGAAATACTATCTATTTCTTGGTCACGGATAAGGCCAATCCATGAATTAAGTTCATCAATAGTACCGTAAGAATCTAATCTAATATGATGTTTAGGGACTCTTGTGCCTCCAAATAGAGCAGAGGTTCCTTTATCTCCAGTTTTAGTATAAATTTTCATAGGTAAAGCTTTAGGGTGGGTAAGGAGTAGAGAGGTTTATTTTTTATTTTTTCGGTTATAATCGCTCATAAATTTTCTAGATTTTCTATTCTTAGATTTTTGACGATTTCTTATAGAAACAATTAGATATAACATTGCAACTCCGCCTAATACGTAATACATAGTATTTCCTTCCATAATATTCTAATTTACTCGATAATCGAGATTTAAATGTTCCGACGCTTGCGTCGAAATCAATACTAATTTTCCTTCTAATGTCTCGTGGGCTTGCCCCGAGTTAACTTAATAATCTATATTTTAACACTCAGAGCGTTATTTTGCATTAAAATTAATCTTTTAGTATCTAATTTTAAAATGTTCTTTTTCTTGTTCTTTTCTAAAAAAGAGAATACCGCAATAAAAGAAATCTATACTTACCTTTACCTCTTTTTGTTTTTTAATCTTTTCCCAAAAGGAATTTTCTTCTCTATTGTGGTGTATATTATTAATAAGAACCCAAGTAGTGTTTTTTATTTCTTTTTCTATAATAGTATTGTTCCAATCTTTGCAGTTTTCTAAATATATGCCATCAAATTGGGAAGCATTGGTTTCTAAATTAGGGAAATTTGTTTTAATGTTATTTTGATAGAAGCTACTTTCAGAGTCTATCTTTAAATTTTTAATATTAAAATAGTGTATGCTTTTTAGAAGTATATCTACATTTTTTAATGTCGCAAATTTCTTTTTAGTATAAAGTCCTTTTGTAATATAAGAATATATAAAAGGGGAGTGCACACCATGTTGATTGGTAGCAGAGAATAAAAATTTTATATGCGAAATAAAAGAATACATAACAAACTTAGCTTTCTAACATAGCAGAAAGCTCAAACCAACGTTCTGTTTTTGTTTCAATATCAGAAGTTATTTCTTGTAGTTTTTTTGAGAGTTTAGTAATATCATCTCCAGATAATTCTGGATTTGTAAATTCATTTTGCGCTTTTGTTTTTTTATTTTCAAGCTTTTGTATTTCTCTTTCTAGTTGGTTGTATTCCTTTTGTTGGGCATAGGATAATTTTGTGCCAGTTTTGCTCTCGGCTTTCCAAGAGTTTTTAGAATTAGATGTAGTGTTTTCTTTTTGCTCTCTTTTTTCTAAAACCTGACTGTCTTCATAGGCTCTGTAGTCAGAATAATTTCCTGGAAAATTCTCTATTTCTGCATTGCCTCTAAAAACAAATAAATGGTCTACAATTTTATCCATAAAATACCTGTCGTGGGAAACCACCATGAGGCATCCTGGGAAATCTAATAAGAAGCTTTCTAATACATTTAGGGTAACAATGTCTAAATCGTTTGTAGGTTCATCTAGAATTAAAAAATTAGGATTTTGTATTAAAACGGTACATAAATACAGTCTTTTGCGTTCGCCACCACTTAATTTGTCTACAAAATCATATTGTTTTTTTCTGTCAAAAAGGAAGCGTTCTAAAAGTTGTTGTGCAGATATTTGTCTTCCTTTACTAAGAGGAATATAATCTCCAAAATCTCGAATAACATCTATTACTTTTTGACCTTCTTTTATTTCAATACCTTTTTGAGTGTAGTAACCAAATTTAATGGTATCTCCAATTACAACCTTTCCGCTATCTGGTTTTCCTTTTCCTGCAATTATATTTAAAAAAGTAGATTTTCCAGTACCGTTTTTTCCAATAATACCTACCCGTTCTCCTTTTGTAAAACTATAATCAAATTGGTCTAAAATAGGTTTTTCAGGAAAAGCTTTAGATATTTTATGAAGCTCTATAATTTTACTTCCCATACGGGTCATGTTAATCTCTAACTGAACCTCGTGTTCTTTTCTTCTATTATTAGCTTTTTCCTTAATGGCATGAAAATCGTCTATCCTAGATTTAGATTTTGTGGTTCTTGCTTTTGGCTGCCTACGCATCCAATCTAATTCTTTTTTAAATAATAACTTAGATTTATGGTGTTCTACAGCTTCTTGTTCTTGCCTTGCTTCTTTCTTTTCTAAATAGTAAGAATAATTTCCTTTGTAAGGGTAAAGTTGCCCGCCATCTAGCTCTATAATTTCATTACAAACGCGTTCTAAGAAGTAACGATCGTGGGTAACCATAAAGAGTGTCATGTTTTCTTTAGCAAAATATTGCTCTAACCATTCTATCATTTCTAAATCTAGATGGTTAGTTGGTTCATCTAGAATTAATAAATCGGGTTTGTTAATTAGTGCATCTGCTAAAGCTAATCTCTTTTTTTGCCCCCCAGATAATAGTCCTACTTTTAAGTTTAAGTCTTCTAACTTAAGTTTAAATAAAATTTGCTTGTATTGGGTTTCAAAATCCCATGCATTAAAACGGTCCATTGCTTCAAAAGCTTTTTGGTAAGCCTCTGCGTCTTCTGGATTATTTAAAGCTTTTTCATAAGCTCTTATTACTTTTAGGACCTCATTATCCGAAGCAAAAATAGTCTCTTCAATAGTAAGGTTAGGGTCCATTTTTGGTTCTTGCTCTAGAAAAGATACTCTGGTTCCTTTGCGATAATTTACTTGCCCACTATCTGGATTTTCTGCACCCGATAAAATATTTAAAATAGATGTTTTTCCACTACCATTTTTAGCAATTAAAGCAATTTTCTGGTCTTTGTTAATGCCAAAAGAAAGGTTGTCAAAAAGAACAAGTTCGCCAAAGGATTTAGCAATATTTTCTACAGTAAGTAAATTCATGTTTTAAAACTAGGATTTAATATGGGAGTGCCTTAAATAAAAAAGTATGTAAAGGTACCTTATTATTAATGAAAGGAGTATAAAAATTAACAAAGGAGAGAATACTTGTATTTCTGCAACCCATAAAAACATAGTAACTAAAATTAGGGATAAAAGAATAATGAGGTATAGTTTTATAGTTTCCGGTAGTTTGTTTTTTCTTACTAAAAAAGCAAAATATAGGTTTATAGGAAATGCCCATAAGAAATTAAAATTCCATGCAGTTGCAGTGTGGTCTGTTCCTAACCATAGAAAGAGTATTAATAAGCCAGCAAGACCAGTTGCTAAGAAAAGAACAACATCTAGCCATTTTGTTCTTTTTTTTGAGGTATAATCTTTAATTGTTATTATACTTGTTGCTATTAGGGTTAACCCTAACCAAAAAAGAGGACTAAGAATAAATAAGTTGTTTTTTTCTTCTGGTTTAGATTTTAAAATCATAGCAGTTTTAGAAACTAATGGAGTACCATCTTTTTTAGTAGTATGTTCTAATTGATGGTACACATAAATTGGTGAAAATTGATGTTCCCAAAGTGTAGCTTCTTTATCAATTACAGAACCAAGAGCTAAATCTATTCCAAAAGTAGACCATTCATTTGCTACTAAAAACTCATGTATTAAATCTCTAAATGTTTTTTTCTTTTTTAAATGAGGGTAATTATAAAGTAAGTTGTTATGGGTTACTTTATTTAAAACTTCAGGGATTTTAGTAGCGCAATTATCAAACAAGAAATCGTATTTATAATACTTGTTTTCTGGAAGTAAATTGTTTTCTAAAAAGGCTATTAAATCGTTTTTCTCTTTTAAATTTAAAGCTAAATGCTGCTCTTTTACCCATTTGTTTTCAACTTTATAGGTGTACATGAAATTTTCAAAAGAGTGCCTGCCAATTTTATAGGGTAGTTTTCCGGTAGTAAATTTAAAGTAGAAATACGGATCACTAAAATCAAACATCCCATAATTATAGGTAACGTCTATTCCTAATGTTGGGTCTTGTATTCTAAAAGCACTATGTCCAAATTTAGAACTGAGTTCTTCTTGAGGTCCTATGGTTAATAGGCTAACTTTGGATAATGGGGATAATTCTATTTTGTTTTGCGCACTGTTAAAAGTGCTGTAAAGAACAATTAAACAAAACAATAATTTTTTAATAAACATGATTAGGAAATAGTTAATGTATTGCAAATATCTGAATAATTTAGGAACAAATCCCATTCCTGAAAAAATGTCTTACTTTTACGTAAAGTATACAAAAAAAGATGAAAAAACATATTCCTAATTTAATAACCTTAGGTAATTTATTTTGCGGTTGTGTAGCGGTAATTTTTGCGGTTTTAAATCAATTAGAGCTTGCTGCTTTATTTGTTTTTTTAGGTATATTTTTTGATTTTTTTGATGGTTTAGCGGCTCGTGTTCTAAACGTGCAAAGTTCTTTGGGGTTGCAGTTAGATTCTCTTGCAGATATGGTTACTAGTGGTGTAGTTCCTGGTATTGTAATGTTTCAATTATTAGCAATGTCTATGTCTGGCGGATGGAATGTAGATATGGCATCCCAAGCATCGGACACTACTTTTTGGGTAGGATTAAAAGTCTCGCCTTTACCTTTTTTAGGATTCTTAATTACTTTAGCATCTGCTTATAGGTTGGCAAAATTTAATATAGATGAAAATCAAGTTACTTCCTTTACTGGGCTTCCAACGCCAGCAAATGCTTTATTAATATTGTCGTTACCATTAATATTATTACATCATAATAATGATTTTTTAAATAGTATAATTTTAAATCAATGGTTTTTAATTAGTGTTACTATACTTAGTACATATCTTTTAAATGCTAATATTTCTCTCTTTGCTCTTAAATTTAAAAATTGGAGTTTTAAGGATAACGCTCTACGCTATATTTTCATAATTATAAGCTTAGTTTTAATACTAACATTACAGTTTTTAGCAATACCATTTGTTATTATTTTTTATGTCGTAAGTTCTTTTATTACAAACTTAAGTTCCAATAAGTAAATTTAATTAGTAAGTAGTTATGAGAGTATTAATAAATGTGGTGTTATTTATGAAGAAAGTAATTAAATATAAGCTCCAATTTGCAATTACCTTGCTTTTTTGTTTTGTGTCTACTTTTGTTTTTTCTCAGAAAGATTCTGTAGCAATAGAAACTTCTATAGCTGTTGTAAAAGATATTAGGTATGCAACTTATAAGAAAGATACCCTGTTATTAGATTTGTACAAGCCAAAAGTTTTTAAAGGAAAATTAAGAACTATTGTTGTAATTAGAGGTGGTGGTTTTAAAGTTGGCGACAAGGATGGCTTTGCAAAAATAGCTAAGGAAATAGCAAAAAGAGGATTTGCAGCAGCATGTATAGAATATAGAACCACAAAAGAAGCACTTTTTCCAGGAGCTGTTATAGATGCTAAGGCAGCTGTGCAATGGGTAAAAGAGAATGCTAAGGAATACAAATTAAATGCTAATGCGGTTGGTGTTTTAGGGGGTTCTGCTGGAGCGTATTTGGCAATGATGCTTGCAACAACAAATGAAATATCGCCATTAAATCCTGTTGGTAATCCTAATGATTTTAAAGTTAATGCTGCAGTAATATTAGCGGCAGATGCAGATTTTTCTTTAGTTCCAGAAAGTGCCCCTTTAACAGAGTGGTTAGGAGTTTCATACACAGAGAATAAAGATATTTGGAAGTTAGCTTCTCCATACTTTCATATTAGTAAAACATCTTCGCCAATGCTATTTATACATAGTAGTGCAGATAAAATTGTTCCATTTAAGCAATCTGTAAATAGTGTAGCTAAGTTATCTACGTATGATGTGTATTGTGAGTTGGTTTCTTTACCAAGAGCACCACATGGATTTTGGCACAATAAAGAATTAATGAAGCTTACTTTAGATAAATCAGTATTATTTTTTGAGGAACAAATGAAGATGAATTAATGGGAGGAGTAAAAAGAAAACACCCAAAAGAAAAAGTTACACTGCATATTAGAAGTAAGCATAGAAATCGTTATGATTTTGATGCTTTAATTACAACTTTTCCAGATTTAAAGCCCTTTGTGCAACCAAATGCGTACAACGACTTATCTATTAATTTTTTTGACCCACAAGCGGTAAAAATGTTAAATACCGCTTTGTTAATGCATTATTATAAGATTAGTTTTTGGGAAATTCCAACTAACTTTCTATGTCCGCCTATTCCTGGAAGGGCAGATTATATGCATAATGTAGCAGATGTTTTATATAGAGATGTTCCAGAAACGTTAGAAGGGGGTATTAAGAAAAATAGCAATATTAAATGTTTAGATATTGGAGTAGGGGCTAATTGTATTTATCCTATTATTGGGGAAGCTGAGTATGGGTGGACTTTTGTTGGTTCTGATATTGATGCAAAAGCAATAGAAGCTGCAGAGAATATTATTGATAAAAATCCACATTTATGTAAAAAAATAGAATTGCGGCAGCAATCTAGTTCTAGAGATTTTTTTAAAGGAATTATTAAAGAGGGGGAGTTGTTTGATTTAACGGTTTGTAATCCACCTTTTCATGGTTCTTTAGAAGAAGCCCAAAGAGGAACAAGAAGAAAATTAAAAAATTTACGAGGAGATAAAAAACCGAAACCTACGCTAAATTTTGGAGGACAAGCAAACGAGTTATGGTGCAATGGTGGTGAAATGAAATTTGTAAAAGATATGATTTACCAAAGTAGGCAATTTGCAAATTCATGTTTGTGGTTTTCTACCTTAGTGTCTAAAGAATCTAATTTGCCAATAGTACATAAATTACTAGAAAGGGTAGAAGCAAAAGAAGTTGGTACTTTGCCTATGGGGCAAGGAAATAAAATAAGTAGAGTAGTAATTTGGACTTTCTTATCTAAAGAAAAACAGAAAGATTGGCGTTTAAAAAGATGGGAATAAATTTAAAAGTTGACTTAGGTGCAAAAGTTATTTTTTATGAAAATACCACCAGTTCATTTCTCTAGTTAATGTATACCCTAGTTTTTTATAAAGTTTAATAGCTGCATTACCTTTTGTAGTATGTAAAATTGCTTTTTTTCCGGTTTTTAAAATTTCTTTTGTAGTATGTGCTACTAGTTGTTTAGCAAGGCCGCGTCTTGTGTAATTAGGATGCGTAACAACACCGCTAACCTCAATAAAGCTATTCGTTTGTATGCGTTGCCCAGTTACAGCAACTAATATATTGTCTTTAAAAATACCAAAATAAGAGCCCATGTCAAAGCTTCTTTTTTTGTAATACCCAGGCATAACTAGCCATATTAAATCGTAAATTTCATCTACATGTTCTTCTGTGAGAGGTACAATTTCTTCCGTAATTTTACAATCTTCTAAAGTGCCCTTTAAAACCATTTGTACGCCTTCAATTTTACGATCTAAAACCACAAATTTTTCATCAAATATTGGGTCTATGTTTTCTGAAACTAGAAAAAAATCATTGGTAAGTTTGGCATATTCGTTTAATGCTTTACTGGTTTTTTTTGGGGTATCAAAAGCTCCAAAAGGACAAATTTTTGGGTCATAAAATTTAACTCCATTTAAAGATATAGCAAATTTTTCATGTGCTTCATTTAGCGCATGCCAAACAGGATTTTTTAATGTTTCTTCAAAATTATCCATGAAATTTATTCTTTTTAACCAGTAAAATCAGCCCTTTAAAAATCAAGCTTCTTTTTACGTAATTCAAAGTTTTGTCCAAGGTATACTTTACGTACCATTTCATCTGCAGCTAAATCTTCAGGAATTCCAGATTTTAAAATTCCACCTTCAAACATAAGGTAAGAGCGTTCTGTAATAGCAAGTGTTTCCTGTACGTTGTGGTCTGTAATTAAAATGCCTATATTTTTATCTTTTAAATGCGCTACAATACGTTGTATGTCTTCTACAGCAACAGGGTCTACACCAGCAAAAGGCTCATCTAGTAATATAAACTTTGGGTCTGTAGCTAATGCTCTTGCAATCTCGGTACGTCTGCGTTCTCCACCAGAAAGTAAATCGCCACGGTTTTTACGAATGTGTCCAAGGCTAAACTCTTCAATAAGAGACTCCATTTTCATGTGTTGCTCTTTTTTGCTTAGTTTGGTAAGTTGTAAAACGCTAAGAATATTTTTTTCAATACTTAGTTTCCTGAAAACAGATGCTTCTTGCGCTAAATAACCAATGCCATTTTGAGCTCTTTTGTACATAGGGAAATTGGTAATTTCCATATCGTCTAAGTAGATTTTACCGCTATTTGGCTTAACTAGGCCAACAATCATATAAAAGGAAGTGGTTTTTCCTGCGCCATTTGGGCCAAGAAGACCAACAATTTCTCCTTGGTTTACTTCTAAAGAAATACCTTTAACAACTTGGCGCCCACGATAGGCTTTCATAATATTATCTGCTCTTAGCTTCATATTTTCAAATCTAATTCTATTTGGTTAGCATCAAAAGAATTTATGTAATTTTTAACCAATTCCTTTTTAAGGTCTAACTTGTTTTTAGGTTTTTCTTTGCCTTTTTAGCTTCTTTTTTTAATACATAAGAAGAAATATAAATACTTACCTGATATAAAATTAAAACTGGTACTGCAACAATAATTTGGCTAGCAACATCCGGAGGTGTAATTACAGCAGAAAGTATAAGAACAACAACTAAAGCTATTTTTCTATATTTTTTCATTATCTCTGGAGTTACGATTCCTATTTTGGTTAAAAAGTATATGATAATTGGCAATTCAAAAAGAATACCACATGCTATAACAGAGGATCGTACTGTAGCAATAAATGAGCTTAAATCAAACTCATTTAATACTTCTTCACTTACTTGGTAAGTTCCTAAAAAGTTAATAGATAATGGCGCTACTATGTAATATCCAAATAAAACTCCTAGAAAAAATAAAAAAGAGGCTATTAAAATAAAGCCTTTAGAGTTTCTACGTTCTTTTTCATAGAGCCCAGGGCTAATGAATTTCCACATTTCATATAATATATACGGAAAACCAACTATAAAACCAGCCCAAATAGAGGTCCAAATATGTGCAGAAAATTGGCCAGACATTAATCTACTTTGTATGGTAAAAGGTAATTTATCAGCACAGAAGTCAGAATCAAAACCTAAGTAAGTTGCTATTTCACAAAATAATCTATAGGTTGGAAAATCCATTTTCTTAGGCCCAAAAATAACCGTATCAAAAACAAATCCTCTAAATAAGAAAGCAAGGCTTCCTATAATTACAACTGCTAAGGTACTTCGTATAAGGTGCCAGCGTAGCTCCTCTAAATGGTCTAAAAAAGACATTTCTGCAGGAGTTTGTTTATTTTTATTACTCATTATAATATGCCTTCGTTTATTAAATTATGTAAATGCACAACGCCCTGGTATGTATTGTCTTTAATAGCTAGTAATTGAGAAATACCACTATTTTGCATTACTTCTAAAGCCTTAATTGCAAGTACACCAGTTTCAATTGTTTTAGGAGAAGTAGTCATTATATCTTTTGCGGTAAGCCCTTTAATAGAGTCATGTTTATTAAGCATTCTTCTAATATCTCCATCTGTTACAATACCAACAATTTTATTGTCTTCTAATACTGCAGTTACCCCAAGCATTTTTTCAGATATTTCTACAATAACTTCTTTTATATCAGTATCTATATTTACCTGTGGTTTTTTGTTATTATTAGCTATGTCTTCAACACGTAAATATAATTTTTTTCCTAACGCACCACCTGGGTGGTATTTAGCAAAATCGGTACTGCTAAACCCTTTTAGTTCTAGCAAACAAATAGCAAGAGCATCTCCCATTACTAATTGTGTTGTAGTACTGGTGGTAGGTGCTAAATTGTTTGGACAGGCTTCTTTTTCTACATAAGTATTAAGAATAAAATTAGCCTGCTGTGCTAAAAAAGATTCTGTGTTTCCAGTAATTCCTATAAGTTTATTGTTACCTCTTTTTAGTAAAGGAACTAGAACTTTTATTTCTGGTGTATTCCCGCTTTTAGAAATACAAATAACAACATCATTATCTTGTACTGTTCCTAAATCTCCATGAATAGCATCAGCAGCATGCATAAAAATAGCAGGAGTTCCGGTAGAATTAAAAGTGGCTACAATTTTACTTGCTATAATAGCACTTTTTCCTATTCCTGTAACAATAACTCTGCCTTTGGCTTCCATAATTGCATTTACGGCGTTTGCAAAATTTGCATCTAACAAATTAGCAATATTGCCTATTGCTTTACTCTGGAGGTCTATTGTTTTTTTTGCTAAATCTAGTATAGCTTTTGTATTGTTCAATGTAATGTGCAATTAAAAGGATTGTATTCCTAAAAGAATGTATTATCTTTAAGAACTGCAAAATTAAGCAAACTTAATTTTATAGAATATTTTATAAAATAGAAATTAGCTTTGTTTTATTTAGTAGCTAGGTTTTAAAAGTATAATTTATTAAATTCATGTGATAATATTCACAGGATTAAGTGAAAAATGACAATAGATAATTATGAGTCGTAATGTTGATGATATACATGCTGCACTAAAAAAGCATTTTGGATTTAATCAGTTTAAAGGCTTACAAGAAGAAGTAATAAGAAAAATCCTGGATGGCAAAAATGCTTTTGTAATTATGCCAACGGGTGGTGGTAAATCTTTATGTTACCAGTTGCCGGCATTAATGAAAGAAGGTACAGCTATTGTTGTTTCTCCTTTAATTGCTTTGATGAAAAATCAAGTAGATGCTATAAGAGGCGTTTCTTCGGAGCATGGTATAGCACATGTATTAAATTCTTCTTTAAATAAAACAGAAATAAAACAAGTAAAAGAAGATGTAACTAATGGGGTTACAAAACTTTTATATGTTGCGCCAGAGTCTTTAACAAAGGAAGAATACGTAGAATTTCTTAATTCTGTAACCATTTCTTTTGTGGCGGTAGATGAGGCACATTGTATTTCGGAATGGGGACATGACTTTAGACCGGAATACAGAAATTTACGAAATATTGTTGGGAGATTAGGAGATAATATTCCTATTGTAGGTCTTACAGCTACGGCTACCCCAAAAGTACAAGAAGATATTATAAAAAATTTAGGTATTACAGATGCGCAATTATTTAAAGCGTCATTTAATAGACCAAATTTGTTTTATGAAGTACGAACCAAAACAGAAAATGTTGATGCGGATATTATTCGTTTTGTAAAACAAAATCAAGGAAAATCTGGGGTTATTTATTGTCTAAGTAGAAAACGAGTAGAGGCTTTAGCGCAAGTGTTACAAGTAAATGGCGTAAGTGCGGTGCCATACCATGCTGGTTTTGATGCAAAAACAAGGTCTAAATACCAAGACATGTTCCTTATGGAAGATGTAGATGTTGTTGTGGCAACAATTGCCTTTGGTATGGGTATAGATAAACCAGATGTTCGTTTTGTAATACATAATGATATTCCTAAAAGTATAGAGAGTTATTACCAAGAAACAGGACGTGCAGGAAGAGATGGTGGGGAAGGGCATTGCCTTGCTTTTTATTCGTATAAAGATGTAGAGAAGCTAGAAAAGTTTATGTCTGGTAAGCCTGTTGCGGAACAAGAGATAGGAAATGCACTCTTGCAAGAAGTTGTTGCTTATGCAGAAACTTCTATGTCTAGACGTAAATTTATGCTCCATTATTTTGGAGAATCTTTTGATGAGGTAAATGGGGAAGGGGCAGATATGGATGATAATGCTCGTAACCCTAAAGATAAAAAAGAAGCCAAAGAAAATGTTGTAAAACTTCTTAGTGTAGTTCAGGGCACCAGTGAAAAGTTTAAAGCCAAAGAGATAGTAAAAACAATAATTGGAGAGGTTAATGCCTTAATATCTTCGCATAAGACTAATGAAAAACCCTTCTTTGGTATAGGAAAAGATAAAGATACTAGTTATTGGATGGCGCTTATTCGCCAAGTATTAGTTGCGGGCTATCTTAAAAAAGAGATAGAACAGTATGGGGTGTTGCGAGTAACTCCAAAAGGGAAAGAGTATTTAGATGCCCCAGAGTCTTTTATGATGACTATGGATCATGTGTATAATGAGGAGAGCGATGCTGCTATTGTTAGTGCATCTAAAGCTGCAGGAGTTGCAGACGAGAAGTTGTTAAAACAATTAAAAGATTTACGTAAAGCACAAGCAGATAAGTTAAATGTGCCTCCTTTTGTTGTTTTTCAGGATCCTTCTTTGGCCGATATGGCTTTAAAATACCCTATTTCTATGGAAGAGATGTTAAACATTCATGGTGTAGGAGAAGGGAAAGCAAAAAAATACGGAAAACCATTTATAGAGCTAATATCTAGCTATGTTGAGGATAATGATATTATTCGTCCAGATGACTTGGTAGTAAAAAGTACGGGTGCAAATTCTGCTTTAAAGCTATATATAATACAAAATGTGGATCGTAAATTGTCTTTAGAGGATATTGCTTCTGCTAAAGGGATAGAGCTTCCAGATTTAATAAAAGAGATGGAGCAAATTGTTTTTAGTGGTACTAAATTAAATTTAGGCTATTGGATTGATGAAATTTTGGATGAAGACCAGCAAGAAGAAATACATGATTACTTTTTAGAAGCAGAAACAGATGATTTAGAAGAAGCCAGTAAGGAGTTTGATGGAGATTATGAAGATGAAGAACTTCGTTTGTATAGGTTAAAATTTATTAGCGAAGTAGCTAATTAGTAATCTACTTGTAGAAAATAAAAAGAGCCAAAGCATTTTGTTATGTTTTGGCTCTTTTTTTTAGTTACGGTCTAGATGTACCTTCATTTACATTAATACGTTTTAACTGACGTTTAATTTTTCTAATAGCCGATTCTATAGATTTTTCTGGTTCTATAATGTTGTATTCTCCCCAAAAATCTGGGTCAGAAAAGCCTACAGCAGCATCACTTAAAATAATAGAAGATTTAATACGTTCTTTTGGTTTTGGCAGTAATTCTTTAGTGCTCTTTTCCCAATCTGTAACTGCCATTTCGCAGGTCATACTATAAACAGAGTTAAATAATCTCTTATCCCAATCAATTTTAAATTCTAAAAAAACATTACTGTACCCATAATACCATTTGCCATTTTTTTCTCTGTAGTCTACTCTATAGTTTACTTCTGTAGGCCATACTTTAGCGTTTTTTGGTTTTCTGCGGACAAACATTCTAGATGCAGCTTCTTTGTTGGTAACATTTAATTTATAGGTAGCATTAGTAAGTATTTTATTTTCAATGTCTATAAAAAGTTTCCCTTTATATAGGGGGGAGTATACATGGGGTTTTTGTTTAAAATTAATAACATAGATTAATTTATCATTTACTCGGGTAGAACTATCAAAGCTAAAAAGGTAATTGTCTAAGGATTCTTCACTAAAAATATATTCAGGATACTTAATAATATCAATATAAAGCGCGTTAAAAGGTCCTCCTTGTAGTTTTAAAGCAACCGTGTCTAATTTATTATAATCGGTACTTTTTCTTGCTTTATATAGTTGTACAGCATCATTCTTGTGAGAGGTGTATGGCGTTTTGTATATATTAACTACGGCTTCAGACAAGGAAATATTTTTTCTTCTCTTTTTTATAGTCTCTCTATAAAAAGCAGTCATTAAAGTTGGGTCATCAAAATAATTTTCTCCTTTACTTTTTAATGTTTCTCTTACTAGTGCTTCTGCATTTTTTGGAATGCTTAAATTAACTTCTGAAAGTTCTGTTACAGAAACAGCTAAATATATTTTTGTTTTATTTTTTTTGAATTCATTTAAAGGAATAATTTTTGTTTTGTACCCCAAGAAAGAAACAATTACATTTTTACTTTCAGTAGAATTTGGAATTTTTAGAGAAAATTCTCCTTCGGTATTTGTTACGGTACTAATGTTTGATTTTTCTATGGCTAGAGTAGCAAAAATTAATGGTTTTTTTGAAGATTCATCTAATACTTCTCCTTTATATTCTGCATAATTAGTTTCTGGTTCTTGAAAAGCAAAAGCTATTGTGCTATTTAAACTTAAAAGAATAAAAGTAGTGAATAGTAATATGGATACTTTTTTGTTTGCTACCATAGTAATTTCGGATTTAAGAAAACTATTTGCTCTCTAAAGAAAAAGAGAGCAACTACAAGATACTAATTTTTAAATAAAAGTATGTTAAAAAAGATTATTTTTTTGTGAAGTAATGTGTTAGAAATCAGTGTCATGAGTTTTTGATGAGGTAGATACAAGTCTGTTAATTTCTGCAAGTTCTTTTGCGGTTATATAGCGCCACTTTCCAACAGGTACATCTAAAGAGATATTCATAATACGTTCCCTTTTTAACTTCTTAACATCGTAATTTAAATACTCGCACATACGTCTAATTTGACGATTTAATCCTTGAGTCAAAATAATTTTAAATTGGTATTTACTTATTTCTTCTACTTCGCATTTACGAGTTACAGTATCTAAAATTGGAATACCGTTTCGCATTTGGTGTAAAAAATTGGGCGTTATAGGTTTGTCTACAGTGACAATATATTCCTTTTCATGATGGTTTCTTGCACGTAATATTTTGTTAACTATATCGCCATCATTGGTTAAGAAAATAAGACCTTCACTTGGTTTGTCTAATCTGCCAATTGGGAAAATTCTTTTCGGGTAATTTATATAGTCAATTATATTATCTTTTTCTACTCTTGTATCGGTAGTACATACAATACCAATAGGTTTGTTAAAAGCAATATATACGGGTTTTTCTTTAGGTTGGGTAACACTTTCGCCATCTACCTTTACAATATCTCCCTCAATAATTTTAGTACCCATTTCTGGAACTTTATCATTGATAGTAACTCTGCCTTGTTCTATAAGTTTATCGGCAGCTCTTCTAGAGCAAAAGCCAACTTCACTTAGGTATTTATTAATTCTTGTTTTTTTAGGCTCTGTCATAAAATATTATCTGTAAAAAGTAGTAGTTTTTAATTTTATAGTAATGATAGACTAAGGTTCTAAGACTTATTTTTCAATATAAATTTCTCCTCTATGTGGTTTTAAAGCATCTCTTACTGGTATCATGTTAGATTCTTCTACCACCATATAAGCAATACTATGCATATCATTAAGCATGGAAAAGCCAGTTATGTTTATAGAAAGTCCTTCTATGGTAATATATTCTTTTAAATGTATTTCATGGTGTTCTGCGGTTTTAAATGCTGCAGGACCACGAAAATCCCAAATAAGTTTTATTTTTTTATCCATTTAAAATTTTTAAATCAAAAATATTAGGGGTCTAAATTAGTAATTCTATATAATATGGGTATTAAATGTAATTAGTAAAAACATAAAATATTGCGAAACACCATCTTATTACTATTTTTGCGGAATGTGTTTATTTAAAGTGAATATGAAATTAAAAATTGCAGCACAATTTATTTTGTGTTTGGTAATTGTTTTTAGTGTCTTTTCTTGTGGTTCTTTTATTAAGAAAGAAGAAGAGAGAAAACCTTTGGCAAGAGTAGGAGAGTCTTATTTATATATGAGTAGTGTGGCTCCTTTTTTAAGAAAAGGAATTTCTTCTAATGATAGTGCGGCAATAATTTCTAATTATGTTAATAGTTGGGCATCCAAGCAGTTGTTGTTAAAGAAAGCGAAGATTAATTTACCAGAAGAAAAGCTGGCAGAGTTTGATACTCTAGTTGCAAATTATAAAACGGATTTATATACCAGAGCTTATAAAGAGGCATTAGTGCAACAAGGGAGTGATTCTTTGGTGACTAATGCACAATTAGAAAGTTTTTATGAACGTGAAAAAGAAAATTTTAAGCTCAAAGAAAGAATAGTTAAACTACGTTTTGTAGAGTTGCCTAAACAATTTTTAAATAAAGATGAGGTGATCAAAAAACTAAAGAACTTTAAAAGTGACGATTTAAAATTCCTAGACTCTATTGGTGTTCAGTTTAAAAAATTAAATTTTAATGATTCTATTTGGGTATCTGCCTCTAGAGTTATACAAGAAATACCTCCATTAACTATTGATAATCAGGATAAGTACTTAAAAAAATCACAATTTTTTGAATTGGAGGATGCATTAGGGGTATATTTGGGAAAAATTGTAGAAGTAAAAGAAGTAAATGACGTAGCTCCTTTGTCTTTTGTAAAACCAAATATTAAACAAGTCTTATTAAGTAGAAGAAAGTTAGATTTTCTTAGAAAATTGGAAACAGAAATAATAGACGAAGCAGTTAAAGAAAAAGAATTTGAAGTATATGTTAAGAATGAATAAAATAAAAGCATTATTTATATGTAGTGTGTTTTCTGGAGTTGCTTTTGCACAGGACACAGAACAAGAAGTTCCAGATACGCAAATAGAACCTAAAGAAGTAGTTGTAGAAGAAGTAGCTATAGAACCTGTAAAAGATTCTGTTACTTTTAAGAGAATTAAGTTAGATGGTATTGCTGCAGTAGTTGGAGATTACGTTATTCTAGAGTCTGACATAGAAAAAACACTGATAGATTTAAAAAGTCAAGGAGCATCTACAGAAGATATTACCCGTTGTAGTTTGTTAGGAAAATTAATGGAAGACCGTTTGTATGCGCACCAAGCAGTACAAGATAGTATCTTAGTTTCTGATGATGAGGTAAATGCAACAGGAGATAGGCAACTACAATCTTTAGTACAGCAAATAGGGTCAATGGATAAGGTCTTAAAGTATTATAAGAAAGAAGATGAGGCTAGTTTTAGAGAAGAATTATTTAAGATTAATAAATTACGTATGTTATCAGAGAAAATGCAAGGTAGCATTGTATCTGAAATAGAAATTACACCGGAAGAAGTAAGACAGTTTTTTAATAAGATTCCAAAAGAAGAAAGACCCGTTTTTGGTGCAGAAATGGAAATTGCTCAGATTGTAAAATCTCCAAAACCATCTGAAGAAGAAATACAAAAAGTAATTGATAGATTAAATGAAATTAAGGCCGATGTAGATGATAATGATGCTAGTTTTAGTGTAAAGGCTATTTTATATTCTCAAGATCCTGGGTCCAAATCTAAAGGAGGGTTTTATAGTATTACAAAAGAAACAGGGTTTGATAAAACGTTTAAAGACGTAGCATTTAGTTTGCAAGAAGGAGAGGTTTCAGAGCCTTTTGAAACACAATTTGGATACCATATTATTTTTATTGAAAAAATAAGAGGACAAGAATTAGATTTAAGACATATCTTAATTCAACCAGAAATTTCGGACGATGCATTACTTGAAGCTAAAACAGAGCTAGATAGTATACGTGCTAAAATAAACGAAGGGAAGTTTACTTTTGCAGAAGCTGCTCTTAATTTCTCGGATGAAAAAGAAACAAAGTTTGATGGTGGTTTGTTAAGAAATCCAACAAATTTTGATTCTCGTTTTGAGTTAACAAAAATGGACCCATCTTTATATAACCAAGTAAGAGACTTAAAAGACAATGAAGTTTCTTATCCTATTAGAGAAGATGACCCAAGAGGAGGTCCTCCTAAATATAAGCTATTAAAAGTTACTAATAGGTATGATGAGCATGTAGCAGATTTTGCAAAAGACTATATTAAAATTCAGAAATTAGCCCTAACAGAAAAGCAGTTTGAAGCTATTAAAGAGTGGATGGATGATCATATAGAAGATACGTATATTAGTGTTAATGATTCTAAGAAAGATTGCGATTTTACCAATAATTGGGTAAAGGAATAAATACATGTCAGACGTTACTGCAATAGAAAATTTAGTAAAAAAACACAAAGCCTTAAAGCAAGAAATTGCTAAAGTTATAGTTGGGCAGGATCAAGTAATAGATCAAATATTACTATCTATTTACACAGGAGGGCATTCTTTGTTAATAGGGGTTCCTGGTTTAGCAAAAACGTTAATGGTAAATACTATAGCGCAAACGCTAGGGTTAAATTTTAAGCGTATACAGTTTACGCCAGATTTAATGCCAAGTGATATTTTAGGTAGCGAAGTCTTAGACCAAAACAGGAATTTTAAATTTATAAAAGGGCCAATTTTTTCTAATATTATATTGGCAGATGAAATTAATAGAACGCCTCCTAAGACGCAAGCAGCTTTATTAGAAGCAATGCAAGAGAGGGCAGTTACTATTGCTGGGACACAGCATAAATTAGATTTGCCGTATTTTGTATTAGCAACTCAAAACCCTATTGAGCAAGAAGGTACCTATCCTTTGCCAGAAGCGCAGTTAGATCGTTTTATGTTTGCAATAGAATTAAAATACCCGTCTGTACAAGAAGAAATACAAGTAGTAAAAAATACTACATCAGATACTAAAGCAGTAATAAATACTTTATTTGGTGCGGAAGAAATTATTGCAGTACAAAAATTAATTAGAAGAATACCTGTTCCTGACAATGTAGTAGAATATGCTGTTAAGTTAGTAAATAAAACTAGGCCTAATTTAGATACTGCAGAAGATTTTGTAAAACAATATATAGATTGGGGGGCAGGCCCAAGAGCATCACAGAATTTAGTTTTAGCTGCAAAAGCACATGCGGCAATTAGTGGTAAATTTTCTCCAGATATAGAAGATGTGAAAGCGGTTTCTCTTGGAATTTTAAGACATAGAATTATAAAAAACTACAAAGCAGAGGCCGAAAACATCTCCGAAGAGGCAATTATTAAGCATTTGTGGTAGTGTCGTTACTGTATTTCAAACGTTTTCGTTAGCGATATTGTTAAAAAAAGCACTCAATAAATACGGAATTCGTTTTTTCATATCCATTTTTTTTGTTTTTCTTTAAAACAATAGTGAAGCAACTAGAATTTTTTCCAAAAACTTATAGATTTTAGTAATTTTACAAGATTGCATTTCCCTAAAATATTTTTGTTGGGAATAGCGTTTTATGTGGATAGGGCTATAAAGAGAATATGTTTATAGTCAGATAAAATCACTTATTAAAATACAATACTAAACTAATTTCTTTTATGACTATTTATAAGGATTACATTGCGGAGATTGAAGAACGAAAAGGACAGGGGCTTCATCCAAAACCAATTGATGGCGCAGAATTATTAAGCGCAATTATTGACCAAATTAAAGATGTAGATAATGCGTATAGAGAAGATTCTCTTCACTTTTTTATCTATAATGTTTTACCTGGAACCACAAGTGCTGCAGGTGTAAAAGCTACCTTTTTAAAAGAAATTATTTTAGGAGAAGAAGTTGTAAAAGAAATTACACCTGATTTTGCTTTAGAGCAATTATCGCACATGAAAGGTGGACCTTCTGTTGAAGTGTTGTTAGATTTAGCTTTAGGTGAAGATGCATCTATAGCAAAACAAGCAGCTGAGGTTTTAAAAACTCAGGTTTTCTTATATGAAGCAGATACGGACCGTTTAGAAGACGCAATGAAATCAGGAAGTGCTATTGCAAAAGAAATTATAGAAAGTTATGCGCAAGCAGAATTCTTTACAAAACTTCCAGAAGTAGAAGAAGAGATAGAAATTGTAACGTATATTGCTGGTGTTGGAGATATTTCTACAGATTTATTATCGCCAGGAGCAGATGCACACTCAAGATCAGATAGAGAATTACATGGTCAGTGTATGTTTGAGCATAATAAAGAAATGCAACAAGAAGTGTTGGCTTTAAAAGAACAGCACCCAGATAAGCGCGTAATGTTAATCGCGGAAAAAGGAACCATGGGAGTGGGGTCTTCAAGAATGTCAGGAGTTAATAATGTTGCTTTATGGACAGGGGTACCTTTTAGCAAATACGTGCCATTTATTAATTTTGCACCAGTAATTGCTGGTACTAATGGTATTGCACCAATTTTCTTAACAACAGTTGGGGTAACGGGTGGTATTGGTATTGATCTTAAAAACTGGGTAACTAAAAAGGATGCGGAAGGTAAAACCGTTTATGATGCAGACGGAGAACCAGTTTTAGAACAAGTATATACAGTAGATACAGGTACAGTACTTACGATAAATACAAAAGAGAAAAAATTATACAAAGACGGTAAAGCCGTTAAAGATATTTCTGCAGCATTAACGCCTCCAAAAATGGAGTTTATTAAAGCTGGTGGGTCTTATGCCGTTGTTTTTGGTAAAAAATTACAAACTTTTGCATGCAAAGCATTAGGGATAGATGTTCCTCAAGTATATGCTGCAGCAAAAGAAGTTTCTATAGAAGGGCAAGGGTTAACTGCCGTTGAAAAAATATTCAACAAAAATGCAGTAGGAACTACACCAGGAAAAACATTACACGCTGGGTCTAATGTTCGCGTAGAAGTTAATATTGTTGGGTCTCAAGATACTACAGGATTAATGACCTCTCAAGAGTTAGAGATGATGGCAGCAACTGTTATTTCTCCAATTGTAGATGCAGGATACCAATCGGGTTGTCATACCGCTTCGGTTTGGGATGATAAGTCTAAAGCTAATATTCCAAGATTAATGTCATTTATGAATGATTTTGGATTAATTACAGGACGCGATCCTAAGGGGAAATACTTTCCAATGACCGATGTTATTCATAAAGTATTAAATGATATCGCTGTAGATGATTGGGATGTTATTATTGGTGGAGATTCGCATACACGTATGGCAAAAGGTGTTGCTTTTGGAGCAGATTCTGGAACCGTTGCTTTAGCATTGGCAACAGGAGAGGCTACTATGCCAATTCCGCAGTCTGTAAAAGTGACCTTTAAAGGAAATATGAAACCGTACATGGACTTCCGTGATGTGGTACATGCTACGCAAGAGCAGATGTTAAATCAGTTTGGCGGTGAGAATGTATTCCAAGGAAGAATCATTGAGGTACATATTGGTACCTTAACTTCAGATGAAGCCTTTACATTTACAGATTGGACGGCGGAGATGAAAGCAAAAGCATCTATCTGTATATCGGAAGATGCTACATTAGCAGAATCATTAGCAATTTCAAGAGACCGTATCCAAATTATGTTAGATAAGGGTATGGATAATGATAAGAAGGTATTACAAGGCTTAGTAGATAAAGCAAACAAGCGTATTGCAGAATTAAAGTCGGGAGAAAGACCAGCTTTAAAACCAGATGCAGATGCGCAGTACCATGCAGAAGTGGTAATTGACTTAGATAAGATTGTGGAACCAATGATTGCGGATCCAGATGTAAATAACGAAGATGTATCTAAGCGTTACACACACGATAACATTCAACCATTATCTTTCTACGGAGGTACTAAAAAAGTAGATTTAGGATTTGTAGGATCTTGTATGATCCATAAAGGAGATATGAAGATTTTAGCGCAAATGCTAAAGAATGTAGAGGCACAACAAGGAAAAGTGGAGTTCAATGCACCTTTAGTAGTTGCACCACCAACCTATAACATTGTAGATGAGTTAAAAGAAGAAGGCGATTGGGAAATATTAGAAAAATACTCCGGTTTTGTATTCGATGATGATGCACCAAAAGGTTTAGCACGTACTAAATATGAAAATATGTTGTACTTAGAACGTCCAGGATGTAACCTTTGTATGGGTAACCAAGAAAAGGCAGAACCAGGAGATACCGTAATGGCAACCTCTACACGTTTATTCCAAGGAAGAGTGGTTAGAGATACAGATGGTAAAAAAGGAGAATCTTTATTATCCTCCACGCCAGTAGTGGTTTTATCTACTATTTTAGGAAGAACACCTACTATGGAAGAGTATGAAGCTGCTGTAGAAGGTATTGAGCTTACTAAGTTTAAACCTTCTCAAAAGCAATTAGTAAGCTAGTTTTAGATTACGATTATAATATTTTTAAAAGTCCGAGTTTTTAAGCTCGGACTTTTTTATTTCATGAATTTTGTATTTGTCATCCTGCCTATTATTTAAGATATTTCTCTTTTTTCTTCCCTAAAGACACTTTGTAGTCATCTATAGTTCCTTTAATTTTTAAATTAAGGTATTTTGTTTTTTGGTTAGCATCCACTTTTACAATTTCATCTTCTTGTTGGGTATTGCTAATACTATCTTTCTTTCCTCCAAACAGTTTTTGCCAAGCGGCTTTTTTTACGGTTTTCCAAGGAATACGTATGGCGTAGTCTATGTTTTGATTATTATCATGAGTACCAGAAAGTTGCATATGCCCTAGAGTAGAAGCAATGGTCATAGCGGGAATGGTAATTTTTCCTTGTTGTATATTTAGGCTATTCTGCAAGGTATCAAACCGAATGTTTTGCAGGTTTTTGTCCTCCATATAATCGGAAAGTGCTAACATTGGATTGTAATTTTTTAGTCTTCCGTTTGATACTTGTACATCCATTTCTAAGGTAGACTGGTCTAAATCTGGCACCAAATCTGGATACACTCTAATTTTACCTTTAATGCTAGAAGTAAGCTTCCCTTGTAAATTATTGGAAACGAGATGGTCTTGTCCAAAATTTTCAAACTTAAATAGCAATTTATCCAAATCCACATTATTTAAAACCAAATTGGGTTGCATATAAATATGTTTTGGGTCACTACCGTTAAAATATCCTTTTAATTGAATACTTCCTCCTGCGGCATTCATATCTAATGTATCTACATAAAGGTAATGGTTAGGGGTAGTTCTTAAATCGGCTTTAATATTTTGTAAGTCTATTCTATGGTATATAAAATGAGCAATATCTGCCTTAAATTGCATATCTGTAAATGGCAACTCATATACGTTAAATGCATCTGCATGCTCTTTTACATCTTCAGTTTTTGAAGTAACAACTCCTGTTTGTTTTGGCGGACTTGCATCAAAATTAAAAAGGGCATCAAAATCTATATAATTTGCTTTTAGTGCTAAAAAATTATCTCTTTTCTTTATTTGTGCATCCTTCCCTAAATAATAGTTTAAATCAAAATTAAAATTGGTAGTTCCTATTTCTCCATGAAAATCTTTTATAACTATATGTTCCTCTCCGTAATGTATATTTCCTTTAAAATCATGAAAACGAAGTGGGTGTAACTTCATTTTGGTGTCTAGCTTATCTAAATTTAAATCTATAGAATGTAACGAAGAGTCTTTATAATGCATGCTAGACGCAAAATGCAATGCCAAATTGTTAAAGGTTTCATGTTGGTATTCTTTGGGGACATAATTTTCTCCTTTATAGGAAAATAGGTCTTCGAGTTTTAGTTTTTTAGCAGTAAGATTAATATCTAAATCTACCTCTCCGTTAAGCTCTGGTTGCATCCAAAAGCCATAATCATGTATGAGGCCGTTAAAATGAAAATCGCTATCATCTATATAACCTGTAAAATCTACTAACTGTAAGTCTTTCTCATCTATTAATATATCGGCATGAAAATCATGTAGTTTATGCGGATAATGTTTTAAGTCTGCATATAAACTATCTATAAAAAATTCTCCTTTAGGTAAATACGTAGTTTCTGTAAAATCTTTGGCAGAAGTTTTAAAAGAAAGTCCTAAGCTCAAGTCTTTTATTTGTTCATCGATACCAGTTTGTATAGAATCCTGTTTTGAAAAACCAGTTAGTTGCGAAACATCTATGGTGTTAGAGGCTATATCTAAATGCGCTTTTACTGGAATGTTGGTATGGTGAACTATAGCTGGTAAATTAGAAAGAAAACCACGTATAGATACATCGGTATTACCCAGTAATAGTTGAAACTTATGCAATGTTGCTTCCTTGCCATTCATTACTAAATGTACATTTAGATCTTGTAGGGGAGCGGGAAGCTCTTTGGAAGATAGACTCAAATCTTTTACCAATAATTCTGCAAAATAAGCTTGGTTCAGTTTTTCTAATGCCTTTTCAGGATTATCTATATCTATAATATCATGAAAATTCATTTTCAGAGATACTTGCCCAGAGGCATCTTGTACTTGTTGTAGGTTAAAAAATTCTGTAACAAAATCAAGATTAAAATTTGAGTTTAGTTGCATGTCGATTTCAGGAGATTCAAAATTCTTTACAAAAAGAGATCCTTTAAATTCTCCCTTTTCTAAAGAGGCGGTCATATTGGTGAGAGAAAATTCCATAGTACTGGTATTTCTATTAGCACCATTTGTAAAATGGCCGTTGAAGCCCATGTTATCTATTTTTTTTCTTTTTTGGGTATTCTCCAAAAAAGCTTTTCCTGCTCCAAAGTTGGCGTTTATAAAAGGTCGGTTTCCTTTGTTAGATGGTCCTTGAATAGTAGCATTAAAATAAATTTCGCCTGCATTTTTGTACTTATTTAATATGGGTATTACATCTGTAGGAGCAAAAGCAATAAGCATATCAAAATTGGGCTTAGTTCCCTTTATAGAAAGGTCAAGGTCTACATCATTCTTAGTGTCTATAGAGCCTTCTAGCTCAAAATCTCCATTTTCCATGACAATACCAGAAGGTTGTATGTTTAGAATACCAGTGTATTCATTAAATGCCACATCGGTATGAATTTCAAAATGCTTTTTATGAATAAAAGTCGTATCTCCATCCTTTATCACATTTAATTCAAAATCGGTATCTATATGCCCTGCGATGATACTGTCTGTTTGACTAAAGCCACCTACACCAGTATAAATGAATTTTTCAACATCGGTATTGGTAGCTTCATCTAAGGTGTGAATATCAAGATTTTTAAATCTAATTTTTTTTAAATGAATACTAGTAGAGGGGGTTTCCGTTTCTTCTGTGCTGGCTAAGGAATTTTGAATATTAGTAGTGTTATTTTCATGAATTACAATATTAAAAACGCCTTCTTCTAGAACTAAAGACTGAATATCATAATTGCCCTTTACAATATCCCATAGATTAAAACCTACGAAAATGTCTTTTACGTTCATGATAATAGGTGCATTGTCTTCTTTTGTTTCTAAAACCTGCACATCATATACTTTTATAGAGACATACGGAAAATTGCTAAAAAGAGATAATTCACTTTTGCTAACACGAATAAGACCTTTGTGTTCTTTGTTTAGTTTGGTAATTTCTCCTTTAATAATTTCAGATTGATTACTCTGAATATATAGCATTAGGCTCCCTATTAATAGCATTGGAACTAAGATTAATGCTAGTAAAATTCGTTTCCAGAATTTTTTAATCTTCACAGTAGATATTTTTAGGGATTAGGAAAGGTCTGTATTCCTAAGAATAACGAATTCGTGTCAAAAAAATTTTATTTCAAAGAGGATTTAGTTACTAGAGATAACCGTGTGAATAGATTACATATTTGCTTTATAGGAATGTGGTAATTTTTGTACCTTAGAGAAAACTTAAAAAGAAACTAAAAATAAAAATCTTATGGCATTTGATATTGATATGATTAAAGGAGTTTACTCAAATCTTAAAAATAGAGTAGACGCTGCAAAACAAGTAGTAGGTAAACCTTTAACCTTAGCAGAAAAGATTTTATATGCTCATTTATGGGATGGTAAAGCAGAAAAAGCATTTGTGAGAGGAAAAGACTATGTAGATTTTGCGCCAGACCGTATTGCGTGCCAAGATGCAACGGCACAAATGGCACTATTACAATTTATGCAGGCGGGGAAGACTAAAGTAGCAGTACCAACCACAGTGCATTGTGATCACTTAATACAAGCAAAAGACGGAGCATTAGCAGATTTAAAATCAGCAAATACTACAAGTGCAGAAGTTTTTGATTTTTTAGAGTCGGTTTCTAATAAATACGGAATTGGTTTTTGGAAACCAGGAGCAGGTATTATTCATCAGGTAGTATTAGAAAATTATGCATTTCCAGGAGGGATGATGATTGGAACCGATTCGCACACTGTAAATGCTGGTGGTTTAGGAATGGTAGCTATTGGTGTTGGTGGTGCAGATGCTGTAGATGTTATGGCAGGAATGGCTTGGGAATTAAAGTTTCCTAAATTAATAGGAGTTAAGTTAACAGGAACAATTTCTGGTTGGACAGCTCCTAAAGATGTTATTTTAAAAGTTGCAGAAATTTTAACTGCAAAAGGAGGAACAGGTGCTATAGTGGAATATTTTGGACCTGGGGCTATATCTCTATCTTGTACAGGAAAAGGAACTATTTGTAATATGGGGGCAGAAATAGGGGCAACAACCTCTACATTTGGTTATGACGATGCAATGGAACGTTATTTAAGAGCTACAGATAGAGCAGATATTGCAGATGCAGCCAATGAGGTTAAGGAATATTTAACTGGCGATGCAGAAGTTTATGCAAATCCAGAAGACTATTTTGATGAGGTTATAGAAATTAATTTATCAGAGTTAACCCCATTATTAAATGGCCCTTTTACGCCAGATTTATCTACCAAAGTTGGTACAGATATGAATGTAAAGGCTACAGAGAATGATTGGCCTATAGCAGTAGAGTGGGGATTAATAGGTTCTTGTACTAACTCTTCTTATGAAGATTTATCTAGAGCGTCTTCCATAGCACAACAAGCTATTGATAAAGGAATAAAAATGAAAGCAGAATTGGGTATTAACCCTGGTTCGGAACAAGTGCGTTATACTGCTGAGCGAGATGGTATTCTAGGAATATTTGAAAACCTAGATGCTAAAATTTTTACAAATGCCTGCGGGCCATGTATAGGGCAATGGGCAAGATATAGTGACCCTAAGAATGCTCCTAAAAATAGTATTGTGCACTCTTTTAATAGAAACTTTGCTAAACGTGCAGATGGTAACCCTAATACACATGCTTTTGTAGCTTCTCCAGAAATTACGGCAGCTATTGCTATTGCAGGAAGATTAGATTTTAATCCAATTACGGATACGTTGATTAATAAGGATGGGGAAGAAGTAATGTTTGATGAGCCAACAGGATGGGAATTACCTCCAAAAGGATTTGAGGTAAAAGATGCAGGCTTTTTAGCTCCAGATGAAGATGGTTCTGGTGTTGTGGTTAAAGTGTCTCCAGATTCTGAAAGGTTGCAATTGCTAGAGCCTTTTACTCCTATAAAAGATGAGAGCTTACTTGGTGCTAAATTATTAATAAAAGCATTTGGTAAATGTACAACAGATCATATTTCTATGGCTGGGCCTTGGTTGCGCTTCCGTGGACATTTAGATAATATTTCTAATAATTGTTTAATAGGTGCTGTAAATGCTTTTGGTAAGAAAACTAATTTTGTAAAAAATCAATTAACAGGAGACTTTGGTGGTGTTCCAGATACCGCACGTGCATATAAGGCTGCTGGAATAAGAAGTATTGTAGTTGGAGACCATAATTACGGAGAAGGTTCTTCTCGTGAGCATGCCGCAATGGAGCCTAGACATTTAGGGGTTGCAGCAGTTATTGTAAAATCTTTTGCTCGTATTCATGAAACAAACCTTAAAAAACAAGGTATGTTAGGATTAACGTTTGCAAATGAGAATGATTATGATCTAATTCAAGAAGATGATACGTTTAATTTTATAGATATTTCTGAGTTTGCTCCGGATAAGCAATTAACAATTGAAATTGTTCATGCAGACGGAAGTAAAGATGTTATTATGGCTAACCACACCTATAACGATGCGCAAATAGAGTGGTACAGAAAAGGTTCTGCTTTAAATGTTATAAAAATGGAAAATGCTAACTAATTGCTAGTTGTAAATATTTAATAAAAAACTCCTGATTTTCTTCAGGAGTTTTTTAGTTTTGGAGTACATATGAGTAAAAAAACAATAGTAAACGTAGTATTAATAGTTGCAGTAGCCTCTTTTTTTGTTACCCCAGTGGGCTATTATGGTAAGGTATGGTTAAATAAAATATTTGCTAAAACACCAAACGTTATTGCAGTAGAGAATAGACAAAAAATTAAAGATTATGAATGGGAATTAAAAGACCCTAATTGGAATGTTTTTAATTTTAATAAATCTAAAGGGAAAGTTGTTTTTATTAATTTTTGGGCTTCATGGCGTTTGCCTTGTGCAGCAGAGTTACAAGAAATTCAAGAAGTATATAATAAATATAAGAATACAGTAGACTTTTATATTATAACCAATGAGGAAAGGGCTCCAGTGGAAGAATTTATGATAAAAAATAAATTCACATTTCCTGTAACCTATCTATTTATAGGAAAAAAATCGCCATTAGAAATTTTAGAGGCACCGGCATCTTATCTTTTAAATAAAAAAGGAGAGATTGTTATTAAAGAATTTGATATTGCAGATTGGGATAATAATACAATAGATACTTTGTTGCAAGATTTGATAAAGGAGTAAGATGAAAATAACCAAGAAACTAATTGGTAATATACTGTTTGTTACGCTACTAGTTATTTTGTTATTTACTCCCTTAGGCTTTTCTATAAAAGTGTATGTAAATAGGTTAATATCTTTTAGTCCGTCTATGGTGAAAGCAGAAGAGCGGGTTGTAATTAAGGATTATAATTGGCAGTTACGTACTTCTAAATTGGAACATATAAACTTAAGAGAAGCTAAGGGTAAGGTAGTATTAATAAATGTTTGGGCTACTTGGTGCCCTCCTTGCGTTGCAGAAATGCCAGGTTTACAAGAATTGTATGCAGCCTATAATAAAGATGTTATATTCTTATTTATAGCACAAGATGCTCCTGAAAAAGTAAGTGCTTATTTGCAAGAGAATAATTTTACTTTTCCTGTGTATTATGAGTATTCTAAAGCGCCAGAAGCTTTTTTATCTAATAGCATACCAACAACCTATATAATTAATAAAAGAGGAGAAATTGTAGTAGCCAAAATAGGTGCCGCAGATTGGAATAGCGATAAAACTAGGAAATTAATAGACGGACTTATTGTTGCGAAATAAAAAACGCTTTTTTACATAGTAAAAAAGCGTTTTGTGCCCACGACTGGAGTCGAACCAGCACGTCCATAAGAACACTACCCCCTCAAGGTAGCACGTCTACCAATTCCGCCACGTGGGCATAAAGTAAAGCGCAAATATATAAAGCTAGTGGGTAACTAAAAATTAATTTAGAGTTTTGTTTTTAAGAAGTTAAAAGGTTTTCTTTTAGGATAATATCTATAGGAATATTGTAGTTTGTTTTTAAAGTTTCCTGCTTGGCAATATGGTTAAATAAGTTTTTAATGGCCATATATCCTTGCAATACAGGTTGCTGATTAATTAAGAAGCTTATTTCTTCATTTTTTAAGCAGTTAATATTTTCTTCATTTAAATCAAATCCAATTATTTGCGTATTGGTCACCTTTTCTTTCTTTAAGGCTTTTGCTATAATATGAGATTTAGAATTTGTTACAAAAATCCCTTTTGGAGATTCTGTTTTTAGCCATGTAATTAGTTCAGGGCTTAATTTATAGTCATTTTTTAAAAAGTAAGATTTAGAGAGTATTTCTTTTTTATAGGCAACAGTTTTTATAAACTCTTTAAAGCCACCTTCTCTTTGTAAGTTGTTAACTAAAGTTCCTTTATCATTTTGTTTATTTATAATTAGATATTCCCCATCTGTGCCAACAAGACCGTAAAGCAATCTGCCAGCAACCATACCAGCTTGATGGGAGTTTTGTCTAATAAAATGAGCATTATCTTCTAAATCTATTTCAGTATCTAAAAAAACAACAGAGGTTTGTTTTTTAGCAGCTTTTTGCAATAGAATATTACTTTCTGTTTTAAAAAAAGGAACGGTAATAATAGCATTGTATTCTTTTAAAAAAATAGATTCTATTTCTTTTCTATAGGTTTTAGAGTCCTTAAAATGTAAAAAGTCTACCGCAACTCCCATCTCCTTTAATTCACTAACGGCATTGTTAATACCTTGTATTGGTAATTTCCAGTAGTTCCATTCTTTTTTAGTCTCGGGCAACAAAACTGCAAATTTTATTTTTTTTATAGAGGCAAGCTTAAGCCTGCTAGCAGTAGTGTTTTTTGTATACCCAGTTTCTTTAATAATTTTAAGAATCTTTTTTTCTGTTTCTTTAGAAACACCAGGTCTTTTATGAATAACACGGTCTACTGTTCCAATAGATACATTTGCGAGTTTTGCAATTTGTTTTATTCCCATGTTTTAAGAAAATAACTAATTTGTAATTGTAAAAATAGGATTAAAAAAAGGAATTTACAGTTATTAATGTAGGTTATACTTACCTATTTACACTATAATTAATTGGAATGCTATACTTTTTGTTATTTTTAAGCAATCTGGAAAAATTAATTTTTAAGAATGAATAGTATAAAGTGTTTAGGTGTTATTTTAGCTTCTACTTTTTTATTTGTGCAATGTAAGCAGGATAATAAAGTGAAAAAGGTTGCTAAAGAAAAAAAACATATGATTAAAGAGGGGAGTTTTAAGGATACTATAAATGGAGAAGAAGTTGGTTTATATAAACTTAAAAATAAAAATGGTTTAGAGGCTGTTTTTACAAACTATGGGCAACGCCTTGTTGCATTATATGTTCCAGATAAAGATGGTAGTTTTTCGGATATAGTATTGGGTCTTTCTTCTATAAAAGAGTATACTGGACCAAAAGGAGGTTATTTTGGTGCCGTAATAGGGCGTTACGGAAATAGAATTGCTAACGGAAAGTTTACTCTAAATGAAACTGAATATACTTTAGTTAAAAATAATGGAGAAAATCATTTACATGGAGGAGTAACAGGTTTTAATGATGTTGTATGGAAAACAAAAAGTATAAGTTCTAGCGAAGTAGAATTTTCAAGAACTTCTCCGGATATGGAAGAAGGGTATCCTGGTAACGTAGAAGTTGCTGTAAATTACAAGCTAACGGATGCTAATGAGTTAAAAATACAGTATACTGCAACCACAGATAAGGCAACGCCAATTAATCTTACGCACCATTCTTTTTTTAATTTAAAAGGGGAAGGACAAGGAGATGTATTGGATCATGTGTTAACCCTTAATTCAGATGCGTTTACGGCATTGAATAAAAATCAGATTCCTACAGGTGAAATAATAGACGTAAAAGGTACTCCTTTTGATTTTACAACCCCTAAAGAAATTGGTAAGGAGATAAACAATTCTCATGAACAGCTAATTTTAGGTAATGGTTACGATCATAATTTTATAATAGATTCCTCTAAAAAGAATCCTGCAGGAATTTATTTTGCGGCAAGAGTTGTAGAACCTGTTTCAGGAAGAGTAATGGAAGTCTATACGAATGAGCCGGGAATGCAATTATATACTTCAAATTTTTTAGATGGTTCTGTTGTAGGAAAAAGTGGTAAACCATACGTTAAGAGAGGGGCTGTATGTATAGAGACGCAACATTATCCAGATTCTCCTAACCAATCTAAATTTCCTTCCACTATTTTAAATCCAAATGAAACATATTCTTCTGTATGTATTTATAAGTTTTTGGTAGAATAGTTTAAAAAAAAAATACTTTTCGCTATTGGTAAAATGAGTATTTGCTAGTTTTTTAACTAGCACTATTTTATCATGATTGTGTATTTTTTATTGTTTTTGTGGTAATTTTTATAAATTTAAAGATGCTTTATGCGTTTTTGTAAGCGTGTAAAATACACTAATACAATATTAACTATGAAATTAACATATAAGCAGACAGAAAGAAAACCAGAAAATTCTTTTTTAGCAAGACAAGATACATTACCCTGTATTGAACAAGATTGGCATTTTCATAAGGAACTAGAGTTAATCTATTTTATGAAAAGTACTGGTACACGTTATGTAGGTAATTCAATAGGTAATTTTGGTCCAGGTGAATTATACCTAATAGGTAGTAATGTGCCACATTTATTTAAAAATCATAAAGAATATTATGAAGATGAAAATGTAGCAGGGGCTGTAGATCTTATTGTAGTTAAGTTTGAAAAAAGCTTTTTAGGAGATGCTTTTTTAAATTTAACAGAGTCAAAAAGATTACAACAGTTATTCCAAAAAGCAGACAGAGGACTTAAGTTTTCTAAGGCAGTTACTTACTTGGTGCATAGCTATATGGTTGGTTTAGTTGGTAGTAATGGTTTGTCTAGTGTAATTGGGTTATTAAATGTTTTAGATATTTTGTCTATAAGCGAAAACTATGAGCCACTATGTTCAGAAGTTATTACAAATACATTTAATAAGAATGAAAAAGAGAGAATGGCTAGGGTTATTTTGTATTTAACAGAAAACTTTGAAAAGAAAATTGAATTAGAGAAAGTAGCTTCTATAGCTTATATGACACCAAATGCTTTTTGTCGTTATTTTAAGAAAAGAACTCATAAGTCTTTTACACAATACCTTAATGAAATACGTTTGCGTCATGCTTGCAAATTATTAATAGAAGGGGAGTTGCAAATATCTGCAATATGTTACCAATCTGGTTTTAATACACTTACCAATTTTAATAGGCAGTTTAAAGGCTTAATGAATGTAACTCCATCAGAGTATATGGAGAAATATAAGAAAGACCAAGTAGTTGCTTAGTTGTATTTTAATATATTTCTTGGGTAAAATAGTGCTATAGAGAGGTAGCTTATATAAAAGTAACTATTGCTTAAATTAATAGTTTTGATTTTTACTCGATAGTTAAAATTTAAAAACTTTGAGGTTTATCCTGAGCTTATTGTTCTGTCTTTATTAAAAATAAATTTTATGTTAGGTTTAGTTGCTTTAATTTCTTGTATTGTTTTGCTTATTGTTGCGGTTACGGTCTTTAAAGTGCATCCTATACCTGCACTATTAGTTTCGGGTTTAATATTAGGCTTAGCAACTGGTAGTACAGTTGGTGTAGTAACAGAGAGTTTGTTAAGTGGTTTTGGGAATACTTTAAAATGGATTGGTTTAGTTATCTTATTTGGTACACTATTAGGTGAAATATTAGCTAAAACTGGTGGTGCCGATGTCATAGCAAATAGCATAATTAATTTATTTGGTGTAAAATACTTGCCTGTATCTATGGCGGTTATTGGCTTTTTAATAGGGATACCTGTATTTATGGATGTTGCATATTTAACATTGCTTCCTACAATATTAGTCTTATCAAGAAAATCTGGACATTCTGTTTTAGTTTTGGGTTTATCTTTAACAATGAGTTTAACTGTTGCTCATGCTTTAATACCGCCAACACCTGGACCGTTAGCGGTTGCATCTATTCTTAATTTACAAGTTGGTAAAATAATACCTTTAAATGTTTTAGTTGCTATTGCAGCTATTGTTGGAGGTTTAATATGGATAAAAATAAACACCCAGAGATTTAGTACTGTCATAGAAAAACCTAAAGAAGAGACTGTTGAAAATAAAATAGAAATTCAAGGATTTAAAAAAGCCTTGCCCTACGCGTCATTACTTGTGCCTTTATTGTGTATGTCTTTAGGGGCAATTTTTTCTAGTACCAATCCATTCATTGCTTTTGTTAGTAACCCAGTTTGGGCATTAATGATTGGAGTAGTTTTGACACTGCCATTAATGCCAATGAAGAATTTTGCATCTGAATTAAATAATTATTTTAATGAGTCGGGCTCAAAATCTGCAATAGTCATATTAATCACTGGGGTAGGGGGAGCGTTTGGGCAAGTAATAAAAGATACGGAAATAGTAAATTCACTTTTTACTGAGATTGGTGGTGGTAATTTAACTGTGCTAACGGTTATAATTCCCTTTTTATTAAGTTTCTTATTTACAACAGTAACGGGCTCCATAACGGTTTCGTTAATAACTACATCATCCATAGTAGCGCCTTTAATAAGTTCTGGGGCTTTTTATCCAGAATTAACAGCAGCTGCAATAGGAGCTGGTTCTTTAGGTGTAGTTCATGTTAATAGTAGTTTCTTTTGGTTATTTAAAGAAGTGCATAATGTAGGAGTGTCTAAATTACTCAAATCGTTAAGTCTTTTAACTGCAATTGTAGCTTTTTCGGGAGGATTAATGGTGGTTATTATATATTTTATTAAAAGTATATAATGTCTTTTAGGTAGATTTATATAGGTTAAGATAATGTAAGGTCAGGATAAATTAGAACTGTTATTTTTTTCTGCGTTTTAGTTAATTTGTAGAAACACAATTTATTATGGAATTTGCATTTTTACCTCTAGTTATAGTTTTAATAGCCAGTATTTTTCAAGGTTCTTTTGGGCTTGGGATGAAATTTATGGCACCTCTTAAATGGGAAGCTTGGTGGCTAGTTCATGCTGCTGTAGCTATGGTTTTAATTCCGTTGGTTTGGGCATTAATAGTTGTTCCAGATTTGTTCAATGTAATATTTAATACGCCTGTTAGTGTCTTGTTGGTGGGTATGTTTTTTGGTCTGCTTTGGGGAATTGGAGGAATAATGTTTGGGAAAAGTATACCTTATATAGGAATATCTTTAACATATGGTATTGTAATGGGAGTTTGTTCTGCGGTAGGCGGATTAATTCCATTCTTTCAAATAGAAAATGCGTCTTCACTTCCGGCTTTTCCTTACGTAATGTTAGGTGTTTTTATCATGTTAATAGGGGTTGCAATCACCGCATATGCTGGAATACAAAGAGATAAGGTAATTAACACTGGGGAAGGTGAAGGGGTAAAAGTAAACTTAAAAATGGGTTTAATTATTGCGGTGCTTAGTGGAATATTATCTGCGTTTTTAAATTTAGGTTTTGTTGGAGCGCAACCAGTAGGTGTTGCGGCAGAAGCTGCAGGAGCAATTTCTCGTAATAGTAGCTTAGCTATTTGGGTTGTTGTTTTATTTGGAGGCTTTCTTATGAATGCTGGTTATGCAATTTTTTTATTAACAAAGAATAAAACTTGGAGTTCTTTTTCAGTTCCTAATTCTGGTAAAGCATATGCATGGGCAATTGGCGCTAGTTTGTTGTGGTTTGGAGCTTTAGGAGTTTATGGGCAGGGAGCAACACTAATGGGTAAAATGGGGCCAGTAATAGGTTGGCCAATTTTGCTTGGAGTGTCTTTAGTAGTAAGTAATATTTGGGCTTATATGAATAAAGAATGGGCTGGAGCGTCAAAAGCTTTTAGTTGGTTAATAGCTGGTCTTGCTGTTTTAATCGTAGCAACGATAGTATTAGGGTATTCAAATAGTGTCGTATAAAAAAGGTAATAAGAATCATTTTATATAAATATAAACATGAAAATAAAATCTATAGAGAGTTTTATTCTTGCAGATAAGTTAAAAGAGAGTTTTTACTTTTCGCAATGGGAATATTCGGAAAGAAGAATATGTATAGTTAAGGTAACAAGTACTACGGGACATGTTGGTTATGGAGAAGGGTATGGTCCTGCAAGTATCATAAAAGCAGGTATAGAGCATTTAACTCCTTTTGTTGTTGGGCAAAATCCATTAGAAACAGAAACAATCTGGAGTACCATGTATAGAAGGTCTTTAGATTTTGCAAGAAGTGGTGTTTTGGTATCTGCTATTAGTGCAATAGATGTTGCTCTTTGGGATTTAAAAGGAAAAATTTTAGAGCAACCAGTGCATATGTTACTTGGTGGAAAAAAAAGGGATAATATTCAGCCATATGCAACAGGAATGTATTTTACTCATGGTGGTGATATGCCAAAAAAGCTAGCCGAAGAAGCTAAGACCTATGTTAAAAAAGGGTACAAGGCTATGAAAATGAAAGTTGGGTTAACTATAGAGGAAGATATTGAAAATGTAAAGCAAATTAGAGAAGCTATAGGTTCAAAAGTTAAGTTAATGATTGATGCTAATCATGCCTATAATTTGCGTGAAGCAATTGAGTTAGCAAATGCAGTAGAAAAATATAATATTTCTTGGTTTGAAGAACCAATTTCTCCAGAATATTATGATCAATATGCAGAGTTAAGGAGTAAAACTACAATTCCAATCTCTGGTGGAGAGTGTGAGTATTTACGTTATGGATTTCAAAGATTATTAAAATCTAACTCTGTAGATATTGTACAACCAGATATTTGTGCAACAGGAGGGCTTACAGAAGCTAAAAAAATAGCCACTTTGGCATCTGTGTATGGTGCAGAGGTTGTTCCGCATACATGGGGAACAGGTATTGCAATTTCTGCAGCATTGCATTTTATAAGTAATTTGGATGATCTTCCGGGAAGAATGAAACCTTCTCCTTGTCATATAGAATATGATAGAACAGAAAATGGATTAAGGGATGAATTAATAACAACAAAAATGGTCTGTAAGGATGGGGAGATTAAAATTTCCGATGATCCAGGCTTAGGTTTTGAGTTTAATGAAGACGCTTTAGAAAAATATAAAGAAAAAAAGAATCATGAATTTTGGACATAAAAAATTATATATAAACGGGGAGCTTGTAGATGCTTCTAATGGAGAATCTTTTAAACTAATTTCTCCAGCTACAGAAAAAGAGGTTGCAACAATTGCTTCAGGTACTTTAGAAGATACGGAAAGAGCCTTAAAAACAGCACAAGAAGGTTTTGAGTCTTGGTCAAAATTACCTTTAAAAGAAAGATTAGTTTGGATAGATAAACTTAGAAATAAGATAATAGAGAATAGTGATCTTCTTAGAAATAGTATAATGCACGAGATGGGTAAAACTTGGGAGGGCAGTGAAGAAGACCTTACTAGTATAACTAATTCATTACAATACTATTCAGAAGAAATTGTAAAACGTACAGATATAGAAATAGAAGATAAAGAAGGTACTCACGAACATAGAATGGTTTCACAACCTCTTGGTGTTGCAGTAGCTTTTTTAGCGTATAATTTTCCTTTATTAAATCTAGGTTTTAAACTAGGTCCTGCTTTAGCTGCCGGATGTAGTATAATTTTAAAAGCATCAGAGTTTTCTCCTCTTTCTGCACATATAATAGGAGAGTTGTGTCACGAGATTAATTTCCCGAAAGGTGTAGTTACTGTTATTTCAGGTAAAAGAGAAAATGTTGGTATTCCTCTGTGTGAGAGTAAAATTCCAAGATTAATTACTATGATAGGTTCTACAGAAACTGCACAAAAATTAATAGAACAAAGCAGTAGAACTTCTATTAAAAGATATAGTATGGAGTGTGGTGGTAATGCACCTTTTATTGTTAGTGCAGATGCAGATATGGAATTAGCTATAAACATTGGTGCTGCTTTAAAAATTGGAAACACAGGGCAAATATGTGTTGCACCTAATAGATTTTACATTCATGAATCTGTGATGGATGAATTTGTGGATGGTTTAAAAAATAAATTTGAAAATGCTAAGATTGGTTTTGGTAGAGAAAATAAACCAGATATGGGGCCTCTTGCTAACGCAGCATCTGTAATAAAAGTTGATGGTATAGTTAAAGAGGCGCAAAAGCAGGGAGGTAAAGTAATTACAGGTGGTTCTGTTATAGATAGAGTAGGGCATTATTATGAACCAACTTTAATAACGATGGATAATCCAAATGCAGAAATTTTACAACATGAGATTTTTGGACCTGTTGCAATAGTGGTTCCATTTAAAACAAAAGAAGAAGCACTAGAGTTATCTAACAATACAGATGCTGGTTTGGCTTCTTATGTATTCTCAAAAAACGAAGAAACGCTTAATTATTTTGCAACCAATTTAGAGTTTGGTGAAGTGCAACTAAATGGAGTTAAGTATGATATTTATTTGCCGCATGGAGGTGTAAAAAATAGTGGTATTGGGGTAGACTGTTCTACTTATGCATTAGATGATTATTTGGTAAAAAAGAGAGTTACCAAGGCTTTAGTATAAATGATTGATGAAGGTATTAGAATGAGAAAGAATAATTTAAAAGAAGCTTTAGCGCAGGGTAAAACCGTGGTTGGTCCGTTTTGTAAAATGCAAGACCCAGCAATAGTAGAATTAGCTGCATTAGCAGGTTTCGATTTTATAATAATAGACATGGAACATGGCCCTTTTAGTATAGAAGGGGCGCAGCAAATGGTTAGGGCGGCAGAAGCAAAAGGAATAACACCAGTTGTACGAGTTACTGAAAATAGAGAAACCTTAATATTAAGAACTTTAGATATTGGTGTACAATGTATACAAGTACCACAAGTAGGGAAGAAAGAAGATGCAGAAAAAGTTGTAAATGCTACATTATTTCATCCAAAGGGAGAACGAGGAATGTGTAGGTATGTTCGCGCTGCAGAGTATACTAATGTAGAAAAAACTCAGTATTTTGGAAGTTCTAATGACGCCATACTTTCTATTGTTCATATAGAGGGCTTAGAGGGAATTGAAAATCTTTCTGAAATAGTAAAGACGGATATTGATGTGATTTTTTTAGGACCTTATGATTTATCTCAATCTTGTGGAGTGCCTGGACAGGTACATCATGAAAAAGTTGTAAACCGTATGGAAGAAGCAGTGCTTTTAGCAAAGCAAAATGGTAAAGCAATTGGTACCTTTGTAGAAACTCCAGAAGATGCTAAAAAATGGTCAGACATAGGAGTGCAATATCTTTCGTATTCTGTAGATGTGGGTATTGTAATGAATGCTTTTAAAGATATTACTACGGCTTTAGAAACAAACTAAATGTATATTATGAAATTAAGCAAAGGATTCATTTTTGGTTTTATAATTTTAAGTGTTTTGTTTTTTAGTAATTGTGCTGAAAATAAAGAACAGGCAAGTGTTTCTAATAAAGAAGCAACTATCCTTTTTTTAGAAAATAACTTATTAAAAGTATCTGTGAATGATATTACTGGGTGTTTTAATGTGTTAGAAAAAACTACAGGACAAGTATGGGAATCAGATCCTTGGGAAAATGCAGCTGGTTTACTAGAAATTGTAAATTCAGAAGGAAAAAAAGAAACACTTAATATTTCTAATAGTAAAGAGGTAGGGGTAACTAAAAAGAATGATTCTGTAATTTCTATTTCTTTTAAATCTCCAGCTTTTTTAGATAACACGTATGCAGAGGGAGTTGTTGTTGATACGGAACTACGGTTAAGTTCTAAAACATCAAAATTAGATATAGAAGTTGTAAACCATCAAAAAGGAGAGTATAAAATTTCGAGCCTAAGATATCCTGCGCGCCAGTTTAGTTTAAAAACAGATGTGGATAAAGGAGCGGCGGTAATACCACAAAAACAGGGTGTTATATGTCCATCTTATATTTTTCCAATGAATGGAGGGCGTTTTTGTAAATGGGATGATGCTACTTATAATGGTAAGTCTTTTGGTGAATTAGAATTGTTTAATAACGGAACAGGATTAACCATGCCTTGGTGGGGAACTTATAATGAAAAATCTGCAGTAGTTGGTATTGTAGACGTTTCTGCTCGTCCAAGCATGTTGTACAATATTAATAATAACGGTCAATATCTTTTTAATTCAAAAGGTAAAATGTCTACTTATAATCGTGTTGTTTTTTTAGACCCTGTTTGGCAGCTAGATAAGGAGAAGGGTAAAATGCAAATTAGCTATCATTTTATACCTAATGGTACTTATGTAGATATGGCCAAAATATATAAAAAGGAAGCTATAAAAAGAGGTTATTTTGTAACGCTTAAAGATAAAGCTAAAAGAGACCCAAATGTAAATAAACTACCAGGCTCTATTTATATGGGAGTTTATGGTGGTTACCCTCATTATGTAAATATGCCTGGAATGGCCTTTACTTTTGATGAGTTGGCAGAAATAATTAGAGTAACACATGATGATTTAAAAGTAGATAATGCTTTTTTCCATGCATGGGGAACTTTTTCCAATTTTGTGCCTAATAACTGGCCAATAAGTGAAGATTTAGGAGGTGTTTCTAAACTGAAAGCTGCAGTAGATTTAACTAAAAAATATGGGTATTTATATTCTTCATACCATGCTTACTCACCTATGCTAGAAAACGACCCTGATTTTACTACAGATGTAATGGAATTAGATGATGATAATAAGTTATTAAGAACAGGGAGTAGGTGGGCAAGAGTAGACCCAAAATTACAACTAGGACTTGCTAAAAAAAGTATAGAGAAAGAAATTGCAGCTCTTGGCTTACAAGCAGATATTACGGATATAACTTTTGGTAGGTACCCAGAAACTGGAAATGAAGGACGACTTGCTCTAGCAAAATATATTGATTCTTTAAATGTTGTTAATGGAACAGAACATGGTCAAGAACAATGGATTCCTTATTTTGATATGTTTGAAGGGATGACGTATTTAGAGGACCGCCCTCTTTCTCAAATATCGCACCAAGCACCATTATTTAATTTGGTATATCATGAAGCTATTGCAAATTTCGGAAAAATTCAAGATCCAGATAATGAGGTAACTGCAAATGGTGACTTTAGGATTAAAGCCCTTCAAAGTATGCTTTATGGTAGAGGTATTACTATATTCTTTGCTCCATATGAGTTTAACGGTATGCATCCATTAATAAAAATGGCAAATGAGTTAGTTAGCCCAGTACATAGAGAAACTTTCTTTTCAGAATTAAAAAGTCATGAATATTTAAGTGCTGATTTTAAGGTGCAAAGAAGTCGTTTTTCTAGTGGTACAAATGTGCTTGTGAACTTAGGTCCTGTGTCCCAAAAAATTATGGATGGAACTGTAATTCCAGGCTATGGATTTAAGATTACAATGAAAAATGGAGAGGTTAAAAAAGGTAATTTTAATGTAAGCCTTAATTTAAACTAAGATAATTTATATAAATTTTATTTATGAGAAATTATATACTAACCCTATTATTTTTAGTAATAGGGTTAAATGGTATTTATGCCCAAAATGATTGGGAAAACGAGTTAATGTTTGAGCAAAATAAAATGCGTTCTCGTGTTCCTAGCTATTCATACTCTAACCATCAAGATGCATTAAAAGGAGATAGAGATGTATCTAGAATAAAATCTTTGAATGGAGATTGGAAATTTAACTTTGTGGAAAAATCTATAGAAAGACCTCAAGAATTTTTTGCTAAAGATTTTAAAGGGGCGTCTAAAAATTGGAAAAACATTCCAGTACCTTCAAATTGGGAACTAGAAGGGTATGGGCAACCAATTTACTCCAATATAATTTACCCTTTTACACCAGATATTGCTAACGGCGGTAAGCGTAATTTTAATTACATGGGGCCACATCCGCCACAGTTTCCATATATAGAAAAGTATAGAGATAACCCAGTAGGTAGTTATTATAAAGATTTTACAATTCCTGCTAATTGGGAAGAGCAGTCTGTGATACTGCATTTTGGTGGAGTATCATCGGCTTTTTATGTATGGGTAAATGGGAAAAAAGTAGGATATAGTCAAGGAAGTAGGTTAGCTGCAGAGTTTGATGTTACGGATTATCTTTCAGAGGGTAAAAATCGAGTAGCAATACAAGTTTTTAGATGGAGTGATGCCAGTTACCTAGAAGACCAAGATATGTGGCGTTTGAGTGGAATTCATAGAGAAGTTTTACTATTAGCACAGCCAAAAATAGCGTTGAATGATTTTTATGTAAGAACTAAATTTGATAAAGATTTAAAAGATGCAAAGCTAGAAATACGACCATTACTCTGGATGAAAGGAGATGAAGAGCAACTTAAAGGTTGGAAGATTAATGCAGAATTATATGATGCTGATAATAATAAGGTTTTAACCAAAGCAATGTCTTGCTCTATTGAAGATGTTCATTTTGAAAGATGGCCACAGAGAGATATAACAAAGTTTGCTTTTTTAGAAGCTAATATTAATAGTCCTAAAAAATGGTCAGCAGAGCACCCTTATTTGTATAGTCTTGTTTTTGATGTTACAGATCCAAGTGGTAATGTAGTTGAATCTAGAAGTCAAAAAGTAGGTTTTAGACACGTTTCTTTTAGTGAAAAAAATGAATTACTTATAAATGGGAAATCTGTAAAAATTAAAGGAGTAAATAGGCATGATCATAGTCCAACAAAAGGAAAAGCATTAACAAGGCAGGATTTAGAAGAAGATGTTAAGCTTTTAAAAAGATTTAATTTTAATTCTGTTAGAACTTCTCATTATCCAAACGACCCATATTTCTATGATTTGTGTAATAAATATGGTATTTATGTTATGGATGAAGCTAATATAGAAACCCATCATTTGGGAAGTTATGCACCACAACAACCAAGTTTAGCAATTCCTATTTTAAGTAGAATTATGCGTATGGTAGATCGTGATAAAAATCACCCTAGTATAATTTCTTGGTCTATGGGGAATGAAGCTGGTTCAGGACCTGCTTTTGCTGCTGCAGCTGGTTGGATTAAAGATTATGACCCATCTAGATTTATTCATTATGAAGGAGCGCAAGGAGATCCTACAGATCCTAATTATAAAGAAGGAGATGAAGGGCAAAAACTATTTAGAGGGACTGCACATGCTAATCCAGACGATCCAGATTATGTAGATGTTTTAAGTAGAATGTATCCAGAAATTTATCAACTAAAAGCCATGGCTAGCAGCAAGCATATTGATAGGCCTATTGTAATGTGTGAATATGCACATGCTATGGGTAATTCTATAGGAGGATTAGGGGAGTATTGGGACCTAATAAATGATAATACTAATCTTATTGGTGGTTTTATTTGGGATATGATAGATCAAGGTTTAGAGACAACCAATGATAAAGGTGAGAAATATTATGCTTATGGAGGAGATTTTGGCGATGTTCCTAATGATAAAAACTTTTGTATAAATGGCGTATTTGCCCCAGATAGAACACCAAATCCGCATGCGTGGGAGTGTAAGTATATATTTCAGCCTTTTAGTTTTAAAGATGCTGATATTAAAAACGGGAACATTACAGCTATAAACCATTTAAATTTTACCAACCTAAATGCATATGAGGTAAAGTGGACCCTTTCTGAAAATGGAAAACAATTACAATCTGGTATTTTAAAGGATATAGATGTTAGTTCAAATACCTCATCTATAATTAATATACCATTTAAGAAATTTCGTTATAAGGAAAATGCAGAGTATTGGATAAAAGTAAGTGTATATGAAAAAGAAGATCGTTTATGGGCTAAAAAAGGATATGAAGTTGCTAAAGACCAAATTTTATTAAATGGTAGAAAAAAGGCTATAGAGTTTGCATCTAAATCTAAAAATGAAATTTTATCTAAAGAAACTACAGATGCAATTCTAATTACTGGAGAACAATTTTCGGCAAAAATATCTAAAGAGAATGGGGAGCTATTTTCTTTTATGGTTAATAATTTAGAGCAGTTAGCTTCTCCTTTAAAACCTAACTTTTACAGACCACCGGTTGATAATGATATTCGAGGCGCTAGTAGTAAACTTTTTAAGAAATCTAAAGCATATTGGGAGGATTTGGAAAGTAAACTTAAAACGAATTCTGTAAAAATCATATCTGACAAAAAAAACGAGATCATAGTAAAATCAACCAGGAGTTACAAGGAGGATGTAAAATTAGAGGTTTTTTATAAATTTTTAAGTGATGGTAATTTAGTAGTAAGCATGGATATGGAAGCAGAGAAGTCTTTGCCTAGTCTTATTAAATTTGGGGTGACAATGGGGGTTCCAAGTAGCTATGTTAATACCTCTTTTTATGGCAACGGTCCTTGGGAAAATTATATAGATAGAAAGCGAGGAACTGAGGTGGATGAATTTAGCTTTAAAACTGATAATATGTATAATAATTATATTTTTCCTCAAGAAAACGGTAATAGAACAGAGGTAAGATGGTTGCAATTATCTACTGCTAACAACAACAAAATTAATATTACAGGATTGCCAGAGTTTGGGTTTAGCATTTGGCCTTATAGTGCAAAAGATATTGCAAAAGCAAAACATTCTTTTGATTTAAACATACAAGGTTTTTATACTTTAAACTTAAATTTAATTCAAATGAGTGTTGGTGGTACATTATCAGAAACGTTACCTAAATATGTTATCCCTTCAGGTTCATATAGTTTTACATTTGCTTTAAAAGCAAATTAAAAGGGTAATATAATGCTTGTTTATGATAAATAGAGATTATTTAAATATGGTTTAACTATCTAACTTGCATTAAATTAATTTCACAAAATGGATTACGTATTTAGTCATATTGGAATACCAACTACAGAAGAGAAGGATTGGGATGGTTTTTATGAGCCAGGTAAAATACATTATACAGAGTTTGATAAAGACGAATATAAAGTAGAATGGGTCAAATTTGATGAGGATAGTCCTATGCCGGAAATGATGAAGACACTACCGCATGTAGCTTATTTGGTTAACGATATTGAAGAGGCATTAGTTGGAAGGCAAATTTTAGTAGAAACTTTTTCTCCTGGAGAAGGGGTTAAGGTTGCTTTTATAGTACATAAAGGTTCTCCTGTAGAATTTATGGAAATTTCATAATAAAAATTTACTCACTCAAGCATTATTTTAAGTTTATTCACTAAAAGGTTTTTTACTATTGTAAAAGACCTTTTTTTTGTTTTAAGAACTTACTTTCTATATAATTTTATTAAAGTGTAAATAAGCTTATAAATATATCTAAATACTAGATTGTCTAGAATTTGTCTAGTTTGTATAGACTATATTGATATTTAATTATCTGTTAATGAGTGTTCTGTAATTTTTAAAGAATAAAAGCTATTTGGTTAAAATAATGTTAATGTAGGTTAAATTTTGCTAAGAGATACATTAGAAATTACGCTTTATTTGTAGAACTGCTAATTGTGACCTTGACAATTGTAGATATCAAAAATTTTATTTTAAATAATTAAAACACTTTTAAATGAGAAAATGATAATTAATAAAAAACAGGAAAGTACTGGACATACTTCCCTGTAGAAAATTGCAGAGCAAGAACTAACTAAAAATTCTAATAACTCTAACTTATTAAACTTATGAAAAAAAAATGTAAAATAAACGCTTATTCATCAAATTCTTTTGGCTATAGGAAGCCTAAAGGTTTTGTGTCTAGTGTTTTAAAAATGATTAGTTGTGCCCTAGTAATGGGTTTTTCAATTATATCTTACGCTAATGATGCGACAGCTTTAAATGCGTTAGCAATTAGCGTAAATCAAGGACAAACAATTAGTGGTAACGTTTCCGACGCAGAAGGGCCTTTGGCAGGTGTAACAGTAATGATTAAAGGAACTACTTCTGGGACTTCAACAGATTTTGATGGTAACTATTCTATTTCAGTAGATAGTAATGATACTGTATTGGTGTTCTCTTATATAGGGTATGCAACAAAAGAGGTGGTCGTTGGTAGTAATACAACTCTTAATGTAGTGTTAGAAGGGGATACTTCTAAATTAGACGAAGTTGTAGTGGTAGGTTATTCTACAAAGAAAAGAGGAGAACTTACAGGTTCTGTTAGTACTATTAGTAGTGAGGCTATTGCTCAAACATCAAGTAAAGATGTAGCTAAGTCTTTAGCAGGACGAGCTTCAGGACTTATTATTAATGACCGTGGTGGATATCCTGGTGCTGGTAATGGTGCAGGAGGAAATACAAATGATGATGCTACCACTATATTAATTAGAGGTAAATCTACATTAGGAAATAACTCTCCATTAATTTTAATTGATGGTATTCCTTCTGGTTCATTCTCACAATTAGCGCCACAAGATATTGCTTCTTTAACTATTCTTAAGGATGGTGCCGCAGCAATTTATGGTTCACGTGCTGCAAATGGTGTAATTTTAATTACTACGCAAAGAGGTAAATCTGGTAAGCCAAAAATTAACTTTAGTACTTCTTATAATATATCTAGCTTCACAAGACAGCCTAATTTAATGTCGTCAGAACAATGGACAACGTATCAAAACGAAATTGCTGGTTACGCAGGTAATCCATTGCCGTATTCTGATGAAGATATTGCTGCTTATGCAGCGGGTAATGACCCTATTAATTTCCCAAATACAAATTGGGCAGATTTAACTTTTGCAAACTCTTCTCCAGAATCTAGAAATTCTCTTTCAATTTCTGGTGGAAACGAAAAAGTTAAATATTTTGTTAGTGGAGATTTCTTAGACCAAAAAGGTATGTTTAAGTCAGGAGCACTTAAATTTAAACAATACCAAGTGCGTTCTAATATTGATGTAATGTTAACAGATAAAATTAAGTTGGGTGTTGATTTATCTGGAAGATTTGGAAATACACAACAGCCTGGAGTAACTTCTGGTAATATATATAAATTAATATTTAATACAGTTCCTATTGAGGTTGGTGTTTATCCTAATGGTTTACCTGCTAGAGGTTCAGACGAAGGTAACCCTGTGTTAACATCTAGTTTAGAATCTGGTTTTCAAAGAGCAAAAAATACTACTTTACAAAGTAAATTCTCATTTGATTGGGATTTAAGTAAAATTGCTGAAGGATTAAGCATAAAAAGTTATGTGGGTATTAGAAAGTTGAATAGAGATGATAAAGATTGGTATACGCCATGGACGCATTATCAATTAGTGGGAGATGAATATGTTCCTGGAATTGGGTCTAACCAAAGAGGAACTAATAGAATTTTACGTGAGACTTTTTGGAAGTTTGATGAGCAATTGTATAACATACGTTTACACTATGCAAAAGTTTTTGGAGATCATAGTTTAAATGCATTTGTAGGGCATGAAAGATTAAATTCTAATACGCGTGAATTTTTTGCTGAAAAAACAGGTGGTTTTCCTGATCCACGTTCTGGTGAATTATTTCAGGGAAATAATGACGATAGACAATTATCAAGCGGGACAAGTTCTGAATTTAAAAGACAAGATTATTTTGGGTCTTTATCATATGACTACAAGAAACGATATTTTGTAGATTTTACTATTCGTCATGATGGGTCTAGTAATTTTGGAACAGGAAAAAGATTTGGTACTTTTCCAAGTGTAGCAGTTTCATGGTCACTAGCTAATGAGAAGTTCATGGAAAATGTAGATTGGTTAGATGCTTTGAAATTTAGAGCTTCTTGGTCAGAAATGGGTAATGACCGTATTGGTCCAAATCAATTTTTATCCTTATATGATTACGGAAATAATAACTTAAACACAGCCTTTCCTAACTATTATGTAACTGGTGTAGGTGGTAATTTATCTAATTCATATACTTTAAACAGAATTGCAAACCCAGATGTAACTTGGGAAACTGCAGATATGAAAAACGTTGGGGTTAATTTCACCTTATTTAATAATAAATTAAGTGGTGATATTAACTATTTTAATCAAGAAAGATCTGGAATATTAGTAAATAGATCGGGTAATCTTCCAGATTTTATAGGACTTCAAAATTCACAAATTCCTGCTGAAAACATTGGTGCAACCAAAAGTACAGGATGGGAGTTTGAATTGTCTTGGGCAGATAAAATTGGTGAAGTTGGCTATAACATAGGAGCTAATTTCTCTAAAGCTGTTAACGAAGTAGTTTCTTTACCAGAAGGAGATAATATTTCTCCATTGCTAAGACAGCAAGGCTTACCAATAGATTCTTATGTAATGTATGCTACTAATGGTGTATTTAGAGATCAAGCACAAATAGATGCTACAGATGTAAAATGGGGTAATCCACAGCCAGGAGATATTAATTATATAGATTCTAACGAGGATGGTGTAATTGATGCAGAGGACAGAATACGTGTAGGTTCTTCAAATATTCCACAAATACAGTATGGTATTTATGGAGGTATAAATTATAAGGCTTTTAACTTAAACTTTTTGTTACAAGGACAGGCAGAGGCAGAGACTCTAGTTTATTTTGCAGAAAGTCAAGGTGCAGCGCCAGATTTTGTATTTAATCAAAGATGGACTCCTAATAATAGAAATGCAAGTTTCCCAAGAGCTTTTGGTCCTGGAGATGCACAAAACTCACCTATCAGTGAAGGGAATGTAAATACTAATAATAGTGGTTTCCAAGGAGCTGACCTTTGGTATCAAGATGCTTCTTTCGTAAGACTTAAAGAAGTAGAGCTAGGGTATACACTAACTAATGAAAAAACAAAAATTGGTGGTGATATTAAAATATTTGCTAGAGGGTTTAACCTTTTAACTATGTTCTCTGATATTTATGATTTAGGTCTAGATCCAGAGGCTACAGGTTACAATAGTTTTAGAAATGCAACTTATACTCCGTTAAAGACGTATACGATAGGTCTTAATTTTAGCTTTTAATAAAAAAAAATGAGAAATATGAAAAATTTTAAATTAACATATCTATTTGCAGTACTACTATTCTTTTCTGTGAGTAGTTGTGATGACGATTTGGATATTGATGTAACTGGTTCTTTTGCGAGTGATTTAGTTCTTAGTACTCCAGAACAAGTAGAACTGTTATTGTTAACCACATACAATAGTACAGAAAATTGGGGATTAGATAATTCCATTTGGTGGTCTAGAAGGTTTAATATTGAAAATGCTTCATTTGAGTCTAAGTTTAATTTTAATAATTTAGATTTACTACGTGTTAGAGCTGGTTGGACAGCTGGGAACCCTGGTTTTTTTAGAAATCAATGGTCTAAATATTACACTTACATAAGACAGGCTAACTTATTTTTTGATCAAATTCCGGAGTCGCCTGCAATGGAGCAAGACCCAGAAAAGGTCAATCTTCTTTTAGCAGAAATGAGATTTTTAAGAGCTAACTTATATAGCAAACTTATAAGATATTATGGAGGAGTTCCTATATTAGAAACAGCAGCTAGCTTAGATGATGATTTTAATATTCCTAGAAATACGTACGAAGAATGTGTTAATTTTATTGTAAGTGAGTTAGATGCTGCTGCGGCTGTATTACCAGATACTAGACCAGAGGACGAATTTGGAAGAGCAACTAAAATGGCAGCTTTGGCAGTTAAATCTAGAGTATTGTTGTATGCGGCAAGCGATTTGCATGACCCTGCTTTAGCGCCGCAAACAACTAATACAGATTTTTATACATATTCTAAGGCTACAAAATGGCAAGATGCATCAGATGCAGCTAAAGCAGTTATTGACATGGTTGGATCTCGTGATTTAATTTCTGTTGCTGATGCAAAAGGATATCAGGATTTATTTTTATCCGTAAACGAAGATATTATTTTTGCAAGACCATTTGGTAGTACCATATTTGCTTTTGGAACAGATGGTAATTCATTATGGGATAGAACTCAATCTCCAAATGGAGATGATGGATGGGCGTTATCTTCTCCTACGCATAACTATGCATTGCAGTATAATATGAATGATGGTACAACAACCGATGATGGTTTATTTGATCCAGCAGACCCTAATGCTAATAGAGAAATGCGTTATTATGCAAATCTTAATTTTCAAGGAGCAGAGTTTAGAGGGAATCCTATAAATTATGCATTATCCTTAAATCCAGATGAGTATCCTCATGGAGATGATTCTCCTGAAGGTTTAGGTAATGTAAGGCATTCATCTAAGACAGGGTATAATATCCGTAAATTTCAAAACGAATCTTTAGGGAATATTCAAGACCCTACACCTGGAAGACCGTATATACTATACAGGTTAGCTGAGATTTATTTAAACTATGCGGAAGCACAATATCATTTAGGAAATGAAGCAGAGGCTTTAACTTTTGTTAATAAATCTGTTGCAAGAGGACTTCAACCGGCTATTACTGCAGCTGGAACGGATTTGTTAGAAGCTATAAAAAGAGAAAGACGTATTGAGCTTGCTTTTGAAGGACATAATTTCTTTGATGAAAGGCGCTGGATGAATGAAGATCACCTTGGTATGGATATTAAAGGACTTACTTGGACAACGCAAGTAGATGGTACAGTAACCAATGAGGAGTATACTGTTGTTACAAGACCTTGGTTCCAAAGAATGTACTACTTACCAATTCCGCAAGCTGAAATTGATAAGACAGCATCTCTTATCCAAAATGATGGATATTAGTAGCATATAATTTTATTTAATTGAGATTTTTTTGAGTTAGTTAAACCGAGGGGGGAGCCTCTCGGTTTTTTTCTATAACAAAACCAGTAAAGTCTTGCTTTTGAGTAACAATAAAAAGAATATGAATAAAAAACGTTATAACATATTAGCTTTAATTTTTGGAACTGTTGTAGTTAATTATTTGGATCGTACCAATATTTCTGTAGCGGCTTCTGCTATGAGTGAATCTTTAGAACTTACTACTGTTCAAATGGGTTTAATTTTTTCGGCCTTTGGTTGGACGTACGTTGCTTTGCAAATTCCAGGAGGAATTATAGTAGATAAAATTAGATTACGATTCTTATATGCAGCAATGCTTTTTTTATGGTCTATAGCAACCTTATTACAAGGCTTTGTAAATTCTTTTGCTGTTTTATTAGGATTAAGAGCTAGTATAGGTGTTTTTGAAGCACCATCATATCCTGCAAATAATGCAATTGTTACCAAGTGGTTTCCAGAAGAAGAAAGAGCATCTGCAATTGCTATTTATACATCGGGGCAGTTTATAGGATTAGCATTTTTATTTCCAGTGCTAGCTTGGGTGCAAGATAAAGTAGGGTGGAGAGGCTTGTTAATAGTTTCCGGAGTTTTGGGAATAATATGGTCTATTGTTTGGTATTTATTTTATAGGGACCCTGACCAACATAAAACCGTTTCAAAAGAAGAATTAGAGAAAATAGGTGAAGGTGGTGCTTTAATAGTTGATGAAGAAAAACAAAAGCAACCAAAATTTAATTGGGCAGATTTATTAGAAGCTTTTAAGTACCGTAAACTTTGGGGTATATATTTAGGACAGTTTTGTTTAGGCTCTGTTTCTATCTTCTTTTTAACTTGGTTTCCAACATACCTGGTAGAGTATAGAGGTCTAGATTTTATTAAATCTGGATTTTTAGCTTCTATACCTTTTTTAGCTGCGTTTGTTGGGGTTTTATTATCAGGTTTTACATCAGATTATTTGATTAAAAAAGGATATTCCAAAGAGTTTTCCAGAAAAACACCAGTCTTGTGTGGTATGCTATTATCCGTAGCTATTATTGGGGCAAATTTTACAGATAGTACATTTTTTATCATTCTATTCTTAACTATAGCCTTTTTTGGTAATGGTCTGGCTTCTATAACTTGGGTGTTTGTTTCTTTAACAGCTCCTAAGCATATGATAGGCCTTGTTGGTGGGGTGTTTAATCTTATTGGAGGATTATCCGCAGTAGTGGTTCCTGTGGTAATTGGTGTATTAGTTAAAGAAGGAGATTTTAGTCCTGCTCTATATTTTATAGGTGCAATGACAATATTAGGCTTTTTGTCCTTCTTGTTTATAGTAGGTAAAGTAAAAAGGATAGAAATTAATTAAGAAAACAAATAATGAAAATAACAGATATAAAAACCTATCCAGTAAATATAGCAGGAAGAAGTCAGTTAAACATTAAAGTTGAGACTAATACGGGTGTTTATGGTTGGGGAGCTTCTGGAATAACAGGAAGAGAGTTTGCAGTAATAGGGGTAATTGAACATTATAAGCCTTTATTAATAGGGAAGGATCCAAGGCAAATTGGAGCAATATGGCAAGATTTATATAGAGGCCAATATTTTGAAGGTGGCAGAGTACTTACTGCCGCTATTTCTGCAATAGATATTGCATTGTATGATATAAAAGGAAAAGCATTAGGAGTTCCTGTTTATGAGCTTCTGGGCGGAAAACAAAGGGATTATATAGAGTGTTTTGCTTCTTTACGTTTTAGTAGTAAAGCAGAGCTTATAGAAAGAGCGCAAATTTTAATTAAGGAGGGTTGGAGAATGCTGCGACTTGCTCCTGCGGAATATGAAGAAGGTAAATATGCCTCTACTTTTGAGCCTAGAGAATCTATTGCTATTATAGCAGATTGGTTGGTAGAATTACGAAAAGTAATCGGATCGGCTCCAACCATTGGTATAGATTACCATCATAGACTTTCTGTTCCAGAAACAGTTTCTTTTATTCAGCGTATGCCTGTTGGTACATTAGATTTTATAGAAGAACCAATAAGAGACGAATCTCCAAAGGCATATGAAACATTAAGAAGTATGGTTAATGTGCCTTTTGCTATAGGAGAAGAATTTGCTAGTAAATGGCAATTTATGCCCTATTTAGAAAAAGGACTTACACAATTTGCAAGAATAGATGTTTGTAATGTTGGGGGTATTACAGAAGCTATGAAAGTAGCAAGTATGGCAGAGGCTCATTATATAGATTTGTTGCCTCATAACCCAATAGGTCCTATTTGTACAGCAGCAACAATTCATTTGGCGGCAGCATCACCAAATTTTACATGGCTAGAGGAAATGAATACACCTGTAGAAAACCCAGGATTAGATGATGAAAATTATTATACGAAACAGCCAAAGTTAATAGGTTCTCGCTATAAAGTAGATGACGTTCCAGGGTTAGGGGTAGAGTTTAATGAGGAATTAGCAATAAAAGAAGGTTTTAAGCCAGTTGAGACTCCTAGGTTAAAACGTAAAGATGGATCTTTTACAAATTGGTAAGAATATTTGAATAAATTAAATTCATATAGCATGAAAAATTTAAATAAAAGTAAGCTTAATATAAGGGAGATAAATGTTTTATTTATTCTATTATTTTTTTCTTTTGGGAGTAAGATTATTGCTCAAGAGAAAAAACCTAATATTATTATAATGATGACCGATGATCAAGGCTATGGAGATATTGGTGCTCATGGCAATCCGTATTTAAAAACACCGCATATAGAGAGTATTGGTAATGAAGGTATAGAGATGTCTACTTTTATTTCATATCCTAATTGTTCTGCTTCAAGGGCAGCATTATTAACAGGAAGGTATCCTTATAGAACAGGTGTTACGGCGGTAACGCAAGTAGATCATTTTATGAATAGTTCAGAAGTAACTATAGCAGAAATTTTAAAAGATAATGGATATAGAACTGGAATTTTTGGTAAATGGCATGTTGGCGACAATAATCCCATGAGGCCTTCAGATCAAGGGTTTCAAGAAGTTTTAGTGCATAAAGGGGGAGGAATTGGTCAAGCTGCAGGACCTGCTGGAAATACTTATTTTGACCCTATTTTGGAACATAATAATGTCTCTAAAAAATACGAAGGGTATTGTGATGATATTTTTACAGATGCAACATTAGAATTTATTAGTAAAAAAGGAGGTAAACCTTTTTTTGCATATCTAGCAACAAATTTGCCTCATTTTCCACTTCAGGTTCCAGATAAATTAGCAGAACCATATAGGAAAATGGGTTTACATGAAGATAATGCACTTACATATGGAATGATTTCTAGTATAGATTATAATGTAGGAAGAGTTTTAAAAAAGCTAAAAGACTTAGGGATAGAAGAAAACACTATAGTGTTATTCTTGTCAGATAATGGACCTAGAACTAGAAGGTCTAAGAATGATGTATATCCTGGACGCTGGGGGTCTAATTTACGAGGGACAAAAACAAGTGTTTATGAGGCGGGTATACGAGTGCCTTTTTATGTAAAATGGAAAAATAATTTACCCAAAAAAACAACTACAAATATTATGGGTTCTATGATTGATATTTTACCTACCATATTAGAGGCTGCCGATATAGATATTCCAAAGAAAGTTTCTTTAGATGGTAAGTCTTTATGGTCCTTATGGAAAAAAGGAGAAGATTCAGCCCTTGATGATAGGTCTTTTTATGTACAGATGCACTATGGGCCAACACCTTTTAAGTATATGCATTTTGGTGTACGTACTCAAAATTATAAACTAGTAGGCCCACACGATTTTCCGCATGGTATTGTGCATCAACCTACCGATCATGAATTAAAGAATGTTTTAAAAAATTTAGAACTATATGATGTAGAGAAAGATCCTAGTGAACGAATTAATTTAGCGCAAAAGCATCCAGATATAGTAGAGAAACTATTGTTAGATTATGAAAATTGGTTTGATGCGGTAACAGAAGAACGTAATGCTAAAGGCATTCAAAGAATACACCTAGGAACAAAAGAGCAGTTACATGTAAATTTGTCTCGTTTTGATTGGGGAGGACCACGAGTTATATCTCGTTTTGATTATGGAGGACCACACGTTATTGAAGATAATAAGTTGGGATTTTGGCGAGTAAAAACGGAGGCCGGAATTTACAACATTTCATATGACTTACCAGAGTTAAAAAAAGATGCTGTAGCATATTTTAAATATGCAGGTGTTCTATTACAACAGCCTGTTAAAAAGGGTCAAAATAAAGTAATATTTTCTAAAGTTAATTTACCCAAAGGAAAAGGAAATTTTCATGCTTATATAAAAGAAGAGCGTTTGCCAGTAGGACCTTTATTTGTAGATGTTTTAAGAGTAGATTTATAGTATTAAATATCTAATAAAAAGCCGTAATTATAGTCTAATTACGGCTTTTTTTTGGTGTTTATGTATATGTTAAGGTGTTTTTTGAGGTAAAATAGTGTTGATAGTTGGTAAAATTTGTAAAAAAAGTTTTTTAAATAAGTGTTTCTTTTGTTGGATGTTAAACCATTTTTATTTACAATAAATATCAATTTAGTTATATGAAATATATATGTTCTTTTTTGGTAGTAATACTCTTTCAATTTCAAAGTTTTGCACAAAAACAGCCGAATATTGTTTTTTTATTTTCAGATGATGCAGGGTATGCAGATTTTGGATTTCAAGGCAGTAAGGAAATGATAACTCCTAATTTGGATAAGTTAGCTAAGTCGGGAATTACCTTTACGCAAGGTTATGTTACTGATGCCACTTGTGGCCCTTCTAGAGCTGGTTTAATGACAGGGAAGTATCAACAGCGTTTTGGATATGAAGAGATAAACGTTCCTGGTTATATGAGTGAGAATTCAAAATTTCTAGGAGATGATATGGGCTTGCCTTTAGATCAGGTTACAATAGCGGATTATCTTAAAAAATTAGGGTACACATCTGCTATGTACGGTAAATGGCATTTAGGAGATGCGGATCGTTATCATCCTTTAAATAGAGGTTTTGATGAATTTTATGGATTCAGAGGAGGTGCACGTAGTTATTTTGGGTATGAAGAGTCTTCCTCTGCTCATAAAGATACTAGAATGGAAAGAGGCTTTGGTGTTTATGAAGAGCCTAAAGGATATGTTACCGATGTCTTAGCTGATGAAGCTGCTGGTTTTATTGAAAAAAATAAAGAAAAACCTTTCTTTATATATTTAGCTTTTAATGCTGTGCATACTCCAATGGAAGCTACGCAAGAAGATTTAGATAAATTTCCAAAGTTAAAAGGGAAACGTAAAGAATTGGCGGCAATGACATTGGCGTTAGATCGCGCTTGCGGAAGGGTGTTAAATAAACTAAAAGAATTAGGTTTAGATAAAAATACAATTGTAGTTTTTTCTAATGATAATGGAGGTCCTACAGATAAGAATGCATCTGTAAATCTTCCGTTAAGCGGAACAAAATCTAACCATTTAGAAGGGGGTATACGTGTGCCATATCTTATGAGTTGGCCAAATCAAATAAAAAAGAAGCAGAAATATGATTTTCCTGTTAGTACTATGGATTTGTTGCCAACCTTTTATGCTGCTGGCGGAGGTGATGTAAAAGATTTAAAAGAAGTGGATGGTGTAAATCTTCTGCCTTATGTTAAAGGGGATAATTTGGGAAGACCACATCAAACTATGTTTTGGAAAAAAGAAGTCCGTTTAGCCTATAGGAATGGGGATTGGAAGTTAATTCGTTTTGCAGATAGACCAGCAGAATTATATAATTTGGCAGAAGACCTTACGGAAGAAAATGATTTGGTAACAGAACATCCTGATAAAGTGAGAAAAATGTTTAAAGAGATGTTTGTGTGGGAGTCTACTTTGGAACGCCCTCTATGGATGTTAAAAAGAAATTTTGAAAATTACGATATAGAACGTATGGATACTTATAGACGTGGTCCAATTGAAAAAGAATAATAGAGAATAAATAAATAATAGTAAAATGAGAAAAATAATAGTAGGTGTTTTTTTACTTACAACGATGCAACTTGTAAAAGCGCAGAATAAAGGAATTATTAATAATGCAGATAGTGAACATGTTGCTTTTAAAAGTATAAATATAGGAGACTGCCAGTGGACAGATGGTTTTTGGGCAGATAAATTTAAAGTAGCCGAAGAAAGGATGATTCCTTATATGCGCTCTTTGCTTACAGGAGATACAGGGCATGCTTTAAATAACTTTAAGATTGCAGCAGGTTTAAAAGAAGGAGAGCATAAAGGTATGCGTTGGCATGATGGGGATTTTTATAAATTTATGGAGGCAGCTATGTATGTATATGCGCAAAATAAAGACCCAAAATTACTTGCAGAATTAGATGAATACATTTCTATTATAGGAAAGGCACAAGAAGCCGATGGGTATCTTCAAACACAGATACAGTTAAATGAAAATGTAGATCGCTACGACAATCGTAAGTATCATGAAATGTATAATTCTGGTCACTTATTAACGAGTGCTTGTATTCATAATAGAATTACAGGGCAAACTAATTTTTTAGATGTAGCAATAAAACATGCTAATTTATTGGTGTCTCTTTTTATGACAGATGATGAGAGATATGGTCGTTTTGGTTTTAATCAAACTCAAATAATGGGATTGGTAGAATTATATAGAACTACAAAGGAGAAAAAATACTTAGATTTAGCAGAGAAATTTATAAATAATAGAGGTGCTTATGAGGTAAAGGAAACTCCAGAAACAAAAGGATACCCAATTGGCGATATGGTGCAGGAAAGAACACCTATTCGTAAAGCAGATGAAGCTGTAGGTCATGCAGTTTTAGCTTTGTATTATTATGCAGGAGCTGCCGATGTAGCAGCAGAAACAGGAGAACAAGAGTTAATAGATGCATTAGATAGACTTTGGATGAATGTTGCTCTAAAAAAAATGTATGTAACTGGGGCAGTTGGGCAAACACATTACGGAGCATCAACTAATAGAGATAAAATAGAAGAAGGATTTATAGATGGGTATATGATGCCTAATTTAACAGCTTACAATGAAACCTGCGCTAATGTTTGTAATTCTATGTTTAGCTATCGTATGCTTGGTTTAAAAGGGGAGTCTAAATATGCAGATATTATGGAGTTGGTTCTTTATAATAGTGCTCTTTCGGGTATTAATTTAGATGGCGACAGGTATTATTATGCAAATCCGTTGCGCGTTTTACATGGTTCTAGAGATTATAAAAAAATGAATACAGAGTTTCCTACGCGTCAAGAATACTTAGATTGTTTTTGTTGTCCACCTAATTTAGTAAGAACTATAGCAAAAGTTTCTGGTTGGGCTTATAGTTTATCTGATAATGGTGTTGCAGTAAATTTATACGGTGGCAATACTTTGAACACAAAATTATTAGATGGTTCTTCTATCCAATTAAAACAAGAAACTGCTTATCCTTGGGATGGGGATGTTAAAATTACTATTCAGAAAAGTAAAAGAAAACCTTTTGATATTTTATTAAGAATTCCGGAATGGGCAGAAGGATCTAAAATATTAGTTAATGATCAAGATGCAGGCGTTAGTGTTAAAGCAGGAACTTTTGCTACAATTAATCGCAAATGGAAAAAAGGAGACGTTATCCGATTAGATATGCCAATGGATATAAATTTTGTGGAAGGTCACTCTCGTATAGAGGAAGTTCGTAATCAAGTTGCGGTTAAAAGAGGTCCTGTAGTTTATTGTGTAGAATCTGCAGATCTGCCAAAAGAAGCTAGCGTAATAGATGTTTATATTAAAGGAGATGCAAAAAAATTGACAGCAGAATATCGTTCTGATTTTTTAGGTGGTGTTTCTGCTATTACAGGAGAAGTTTTACTTCGTAAAACACAAGATGGGGAAAGCATGTATCATAAAGTAAATAGCCCTTCATGGGAAGCGTACAAAACAACTTTTGTGCCTTACTATGCTTGGTCGAACAGAAATGGCGGAAAAGAAAGTGAGATGACTGTTTTCTTACCTGTAATTTGGGAGTAATTTTTTTAGCCCCTAATTTATGTAAACTGTTATTTTCATTTTGTAGATTGGTAGGGAAAGAATAAATCACCAACTTAATTTTATAGTATGAGCTTACACAAAAAAAATGCATTTATTTATGCTACCATTGTTGCAATGGGAGGTTTTATTTTTGGGCTAGATGCTGCACTAATTTCAGGTACAGTTAATTTTATATCTCAAGAATTTTCTTTAAATGCAATACAATTAGGAATTGTTGTGGGAGCTCCTAGTGTTGGTGTTTTATTAGCTTTGTTTTTTGCAGGATATGCTTGTAATAAATTTGGAAGAAAAAGAACATTACAAATAGTAGCTGCACTTTACCTTATTTCGGCAATAGGTTCTGCTTTATCCCCCAATTATTGGTCTTTATTATCTTTTCGTTTTTTAGGAGGATTGGCATTTAGCTCTATTTCATTGGCTTCTATGTATATTGGTGAAATTGCTCCTCCGAAGCTTAGAGGAAAATTGGTAACTATGATTCAGATAAACATTGTTCTAGGGTTATCAGGAGCTTATTTTATAAACTATTTAATACTTCAGTTAGGAAGCTCAGATGTTTCTTGGGTTAGTAGTTTAGGGATTGATAAAAATACTTGGAGATGGATGTTAGGTTCTGAAATTCTTCCTGCATTATTGTGGTTGGCATTGTTGTATTTTGTTCCTCGTAGTCCGGCTTGGTTATTTTATAACCAAAAGAAAGAGGAAGCAAAGGAGACATTGTTAAAGTTATTGCCAGTTAAAGATGTTGATGCACAATTACTAGCAATGGGAAAAAGCCTTGAAAAAAGTACAGATAGTCGTTCTACTATTGCGCAAGTGAAAGAAATTTTTGGTAAATCTATGCGTGTTACTACAATTATAGCAATGACTTTAGCTATAGCACAACAGGCAACTGGTATAAATGCTATCTTGTTTTATGCTCCAACTGTTTTTGAGCAATTAGGAATGGGTACAGATGCTGCTTTTGTGCAAGCTATTTGGATAGGAGTAACAGCGCTAATTTTTACAATTTTGGGACTTTTGCTTGTAGATAAAATTGGTAGAAAACCATTAATAATTGGCGGAATGCTGTGGATTGTAATTAGTCTTGGAATTTCTTTTTATGGTTTTCAAACAGCACGTTATACGCTTACTGAAAATGCAATTTCAGAAATTGTTGATATATCTAATAAAGAACGTTTGCATAGTATTATTGATATTGAATATGATAGTGATTTAGCATTTAAAGGAGCACTTGTAAAATCTTTAGGAGAAGAAGATGCTAGAAATTATTCTAGCATATTAATTCAAAAATCTGCGGATATGAATGCAGTTTTAATTTTAATAGGAATATTAAGTTTTATTGCAGCTTTTCATTTTTCTATAGGGCCTATAATGTGGGTATTATTTTCAGAAATTTTTCCTATAGGAATACGAGGAATAGCTATTCCTTTTTTTACGCTTATTACGAGTACCGTTAGTTCCTTTGTTCAAATATTATTCCCAACACAGTTAGAAGCTATGGGTATTAGTTACACCTTGCTTTTTTATGCTATTACGGTATTTTTAGGAATGCTAATTCTATACCGTTACTTGGTGGAAACGAAGAATTTAAGTATCGAGCAAATTCAATTTGCACTTCAGGAAAAAAAGTAAGAATAAAAAAAGAAATTAAATAAACTAAATAGTTGTTAAAATTAATGAAAACTAAATATCATCATAAAAAAGCTATTACAAATACTTCAGAAAGTCCGTATGTAAAGTTAAAAAGTATAAATTTTGGGGATTGTAGATGGAGCAATGGATTTTGGGCAGATAAAGAAAACGCCGCAGCACAAATCATGGTGCCTTATATGGGGGATGTTTTATGTGGTGATATAGGGCATGGGTTAAACAATTTTAAAATAGCAGCAGGAGAAAAAGAAGGAGAACACAAAGGTTTTTACTGGCATGATGGAGATTTCTTTAAATACATGGAAGCATGTATGTATATTTATTCTTTAACTAAAGATGAAAAGTTATTACAAAAATTAGATGAATATATTGAGTGGATTGGAAAAGCTCAGGAAGAAGATGGATATATTCATACACACATTCAGATTACAGAAGGTGCTGAACGTTTTTCTAACAGAAAGTATCATGAGATGTACAACTACGGGCATTTGTTTATTGCTGCAAGTGTGCACTACCGTTTAACAGGTCAACATAACTTTTTAGATATTGCTATTAAACAAGCAGATTTGTTATGCGTATACTTTATGCCAGAGATGCAACACTACCAACGCTTTGGGTTTAACCAAACTCAGATAATGGGATTAGTTGAATTATATAGGACTGTTAGAGATGAAAAATATTTAAAATTAGCGGAGAAGTTTATTAATAGAAGAGGAACATTTAAAATAGAAGACCACTCTACAACAAAAGATTACCCAATTGGAGATATGGTGCAAGAACGCACACCATTAAGAGAATCTAAAGAAGCTGTAGGGCATGCGGTATTAGCTTTGTATTATTATGCGGGAGCAGCTGATGTATATGCCGAAACTGGGGAAAAGTCATTGATTGATGCATTGGATAGGTTGTGGGAAAATGTGACAGGTAAAAAAATGTATGTTACAGGAGCCGTAGGGCAAGCACATTATGGGGCGTCTACAAGTTTAGATATGATTGAAGAAGGCTTTATTGATGCGTATATGATGCCAAATATGACAGCTTATAACGAAACTTGCGCAAACCTATGTAATGCCATGTTTAGTAATAGAATGATGGCATTAAAAGAGGAATCTCGTTATGCAGATATAATAGAGTTAGTATTGTTTAATAGTGGTTTATCTGGTATTAGTGTAGATGGAACAGAGTACTTCTATTCTAATCCATTAAGAATGGTAAACGGCTCTAGAGATTATGAAGCTCATGCAGATGTTACAGAAAGTCCAGTAAGGCAAGCTTATTTAGAATGTTTTTGTTGTCCACCCAACTTAGTAAGAACAATTTGTAAGAGTTCGGGTTGGGCTTATACTTTGTCAGAAAATGGAGTTGCAGTAGTATTATTTGGGGGTAATACTTTAGATACAAATTTATTAGATGGATCTGCAATTAAGCTAACGCAAGATACGGATTACCCTTGGAAAGGAATTGTGAAAATTACTGTAGACGAGTGTAAAAACGAATCTTTTGATATAAAAGTAAGAATCCCAAAATGGGCAGAAGGGAGTGTGTTAAATGTTAATGGAGAAGATGCTGGTATTAAAGTTGTGCCAGGAACTTTTGCTGTTATTAATAGAGAGTGGAAGGCTGGTGATACAATTGTATTAGATATGCCAATGGAAATTAAATTAATTGAAGGAAATAATAGAATAGAGGAAGTAAGAAACCAAGTAGCTGTTAAAAGAGGGCCAATTGTTTACTGTATTGAGAGCCCAGACCTACCAGAAGACACTTCTATTTTAGATGTATACATTAAAGGAGATTCGAAATTAAAAGCAGAGCATAGAACAGAATTCTTGGGCGGAGTAACAGTTATAAATACAGAGTTGCTGTTGCGTAAAGATAAAGCTAACAATGAAATGTATGAAACGGTTACAAAACCTGTTTTGGAGACATATAAGACGCAACTGGTGCCGTATTTTGCATGGAGTAATAGGGGGCAAGCCGAAATGACTGTGTTTATGCCTGTTATTTGGTCTTAAAATTTTATGAAATTATAGTTATATGGTACTTCTATTAAAGTTTTTTCTTTTATAGAAGGAAATAGTATTGTTTTAACTTTAAAAGAATAGTATGGTTACTTTGCAAATTAATGGAGAAAAACATAGCGTAGATGTGGAATCAGATATGCCGTTGTTGTGGGTCTTACGAGATGTTATTGGTTATACTGGGACAAAATTTGGTTGTGGAAAAGGCCTTTGTGGAGCTTGTATGGTTTTAGTAGATGGTAATGCTGTAAATTCATGTTTATTGCAAGTCTCTTTAGTAGAAGGAAAAGATATTGTAACTATAGAAGGAACTACAGAAAACTTACGAAAATTACAAAATTCTTGGGAAAAATTAAATGTTCCACAATGTGGTTTTTGTCAATCAGGACAGTTAATTACGGCAACAGCACTTTTAAATACTAATGATGCACCATCCGAAGTAGATATTAATAATGCAATGGTAAGAAATATATGTAGGTGTGGAACATATACCAGAATTAAAGAAGCAATTAATAATACTCTAGAATCTTCAAAATAAATACGGTTATGGGAGATATAAAGAACATAAGCCGTAGAGGTTTTATAAAAGGAATTGGTTTGGCTTCTGGGGGTTTAGTGTTGGCGTCTACAACAGTAATTTTAGAGAGTTGTACATCAAAAGAAATAGTAGCCTTTAATCCTAATTTGTTTGTTCAGTTAAATTCAGATGGGAGTTTAATTTTGTTGGCTTCTCGTTCTGAAATGGGACAAGGAGTAAGAACTTCTTTAACTTCTGTAATTGCAGATGAAATGGAGGCAGATTGGAGTAGAGTAAGCGTAAAACAAGCTGTTGGTGATGTAAAGTATGGAGACCAAAATACGGATGGTTCAAAAAGTATAAGGTTAATGTATGAAACCATGCGCCAATTAGGTGCAGCGACCAAAGCAATGTTAATTTCGGCAGCGGCTCAAATATGGGAAGTGCCAGAATCGGAATGTGAAGCAGAAAATCATTTTGTGGTTCACTCTAGTGGAAAAAAGAAAGCTTTTGGATCTTTAGTAGAAATTGCAAAAACATTAGAAGTACCAAAAGAAGTATTATTAAAAGACCCCAAAGATTTTAAATATATAGGTAAAAAATTACCGAGTATAGATGTTCGGAATTTTACAAATGGAACAGCTGTTTTTGGCTTAGATTTTAGGCTTCCTAACATGAAATTTGCAGCAATAAAACGCTGTCCTGTAGCATTTGGGACAGTTGTTAAAATTGATAAGGAAGAAGCATTAAAGATAAAAGGAGTTATACGTGTTGTTGAGGTGCCTAGGGTAGAAGGACCTTTTGGAGCTTTAGGAGGTGTTGCTGTGGTTGCTGAAAATACTTGGGCAGCGTTTAAAGGTAGAGATGCTTTAAAGGTTACATGGGATAAAGGAGGTAATGAAATTTATAATTCAGATAAATTTATGTCTGCAATGACAGAAGCTGTTCATAAATCTGGAAAAGTTAGGAAAAGTATTGGTACTATTGATAATGCTTTTAATAAAGCAAGTAAAATAGTAGAAAGTACATATCAATTGCCACATTTAGCACATGCACCAATGGAAGTTCCTAACGCTGTGGCATGGTGTAATAAAGAGGGCTGCGAAATTTGGGCACCTACACAAGAACCACAAAGAACAAGAAAAGTAGTTTCTAATTTTCTTAAAATAGCTGAAGAGAATATAACGGTAAATGTTACTTTTTTAGGAGGAGGCTTTGGAAGAAAGTCTAAACCAGATTATATAATGGAAGCTGTGATTGTGTCTAAAGCAATAAATGAACCTGTTCAGGTTGTGTGGTCTAGAGAAGACGATGTGCAGCATGGGTATTATCATACGGTATCCGCGCAATACATGAAAGGTTCTTTAGATGAAAAAGGAAATGTTACGGGCTGGTTGCATAGGTTTGCATTACCATCTATAACATCTACTTTTCAACCAGGAGCAAAAGAACCAGCAAGATGGGAGGCAGCAAGTGCGGCTGATGTTCCTTTTGAGGTTCCTAATATGCAAATAGAAACGGCTGAAGCTGAGGCGCATGTAAGAATAGGATGGTTGCGTTCTGTAATTAATATTCCACATGGTTTTGCAATTAATGTATTTGCAGATGAGCTGGCTCATAAAGCTAGAAAAGATGCTTTGCAGTTTAGGTTAGATTTAATAGGTAGTGATAGAATAGAGGAAACTAAAAATCCTTATAAATATAATACTGCACGTTTAAAACATGTGTTAAAGTCTGTGGCGAAGAATGCAGGTTGGGGCCAGGATTTACCAGAAGGTCATGCATTAGGACTTGCGGTTCATTATAGTTTTCTGTCCTATGTAGCTTGTGTAGCAGAGGTTTCAGTGGCAGCAAATAAAGTTAAAGTTCATAATGTGTATATGGTTATAGATTGCGGTACAGCTGTAAATCAAGATACTATAAAAGCGCAGATGGAAGGTTCTGTTATTTTTGGAATGTCTCATACTTTTTATGGGAAAATAACTGCTAAAGATGGAGCTATAGAACAAAGCAATTTTCATGATTATAGTATGTTAAGAATGCCAGACGCGCCTAAAATTCATGTAGAAATAGTTCAAAATAACGAGAAACCAACTGGTGTTGGTGAGCCAGGGGTTCCCGTAGTAGCGCCAGCGATTGTAAATGCAATTTTTAAAGCGTCAGGCAAAAGATATAAAAGCTTGCCGTTGAAAGATTTTAACTTAGTATAGGGTTTTGTATATTAAGTTATTTATAGGTAATGCGTTTAAATTGGCTTATAAAAGTTATAGTTAAAATACTGTAATAATAAGGTAATTTTAATGAAGCCTAGATAAGCTAAAGTTTGGAAATTTGGGGGTGCTTGTTGCAAATTTTTTGTAATCAAATAAACATCAAAAGAAATTATAATCATGCATGATATATTGAGATTAAAATTTAGAGCGATACTACTTTTTTGTATGGTAGTTACAGTGATTGGGTGTAAAGAAACTAAAGAAGCGATAGAGGTAAAGAATAGTAGGTCTAATATTCTTTTTTTAGCTGTTGATGATTTAAGACCTGAAATTGGTGCATATGGTTCTGATATAGCCGTAACACCTAATTTAGATAAGTTAGCGGCAGATGGTTTGTTATTTAATAATGCATATTGTCAAGAACCTATTTGTAGTCCTTCACGAGCAAGTTTAATGACCGGAGCAAGGCCAGAAACTATAAACGTAATTGAAAATTTTACGTATTTCAGAGATAAAAATCCAGATATTTTAACCCTACCACAACATTTTTGGGCCAATGGTTACGAAACGGTTAGTACAGGAAAAATATACCATAACACTAAATTTGGAGATGCTAAACTTTCATGGAGCAGAAAACCTGCTTATGATAAGATGACCATAGAAAAAAGTAAGGCTCCAGGAGGATATGCACTTAAGGAAAATCAAGAATTTTCAAAAAAGAGTACAGCAGAGGTAATTGCAAAATACGGAGAAAATGCACCAAGAAACGGATTAGGGAAGGGTCCTGCTTATGAAAAAGCAGATGTTCCAGATTCATTTTATGAAGATGGGTATAATGCAGAATTAGCCATAGCAACCCTTAAAGATATGTTAGAAAAGAATCCAGATAAACCTTTCTTTTTGGGTATGGGGATGAAAAAACCACATTTAAACTGGATGGCTCCTAAAAAATATTGGGATATGTATGATGCATCTCAAATACCACTAGCAACACAAACCGAAGGGCCAAAAGATGGTGCAGCAATGGGTTTACACCCTTCTTTTGAATTACGTGCTAGATATGGAATTCCTAAAAAAGGCCCTATTGATGATGAAATGGCAAGAACCCTTAAACATGCGTATTTGGCCTGTGTAAGTTATATTGATGCGCAAATAGGTGTCATGATAGATGCTTTAGAGGATGCAGGTGTAAGAGATAACACTATTATAATTGTTTGGAGTGACCACGGATGGCATTTAGGAGATATGGGTATTTGGGGAAAGGCTACTAATTATGAAATAGGAACGCGAGTGCCATTAATGATTTGGACTCCAGATATGGCTAAAGAAAATAGAGGAAAAAAAACAAATGCTTTAGTAGAGCTGGTAGATATGTACCCTACATTATGTGATTTAGCGGGAATACAGTTGCCAAATCATTTAGAAGGACAAAGTTTTGCTCCATTATTAGAGAATCCAAAAATGAATTGGAAATCTGCAGTATTTACCCAATTCCCTACACCAGCACTTAGAGAGTGGGCTGCAAATCCATTGTCTCAGGGTATGCGAGAAACTTATTTTGGACCTTTAATTGAAGAGGTGGAGGCTAAAATTAAAGACCAACAAAAAGAGAAATGGGATAGGGATTTGTTTGAAAATAGACTTATGGGGTATGCTATGCGTACAGAACAGTATAGACTAATTGTTTGGAAGGATTATACACAACCAGAAAAAGAACCATTGTTTGTAGAATTATATGACCATAAAACAGACCCTAAAGAAACCGTTAATGTTGCCAAAGAAAATCCAGAATTAGTAAAAAAGTTATTAATTCAATTTAATAAAGGTTGGAAAGGTAATAAGGCAACAGGAACAAAATAACATGATAAGAATGAAGCTATTTAAAAATATTAACAGAGCTCTATTAATTGTAATATTACTAACTGTTAGTAGTTGTAAGGCACAATCAAGTTTTAAGAATGAAACTAAAAACCCAAATATTTTACTTGTTTTATGTGATGATTTAGGGTATGCAGATGTAGGTTTTAATGGATCTAAGGATATTACTACTCCAGAGCTAGATAATTTAGCAAATAATGGAATCGTATTTACATCGGCCTATGTTGCGCATCCTTTTTGTGGGCCAAGTAGGGCTTCTTTGCTAACAGGGCGTTATTCACAAGTGATAGGAACACCATTTAATTTACATAGTAATTCTAGTAAAAATAATGATGACAATATGGGAGTTCCCTTAAAGGAAATCTTTATGTCTAAAGTTTTACAGAATTCTGGTTACTATACAAGTGCAATAGGAAAATGGCATTTAGGAGCTGCTCCTAAGTTTCATCCTAATAACAGAGGTTTTGATAATTATTATGGTTTTTTAGGAGGAGGTCATAATTACTTTCCAGAGCAATATCAAAAAATATATGAGAAACAGCTTAAAGAAGGTAATAAAAATATTAGAGATTATTATTTGCCCTTAGAACATAATAACAAGGAAGTTAAGGAAACAGAATATATAACAGATGCTTTGTCTAGAGAAGCTGTAAATGATATAAAATTGGCAGCAAAAAAAGAAAAACCTTTTTTTATGTATTTGGCCTATAATGCGCCACATGTGCCATTAGAAGCCAAAGAGGAAGATTTAAAGAAGTTTGCTCATATAAAGGATAAGGACAGGAGAACCTATGCCGCTATGGTTTATGCTGTGGATAGAGGTATGGGAAATATTGTAAAAGCTTTAAAAGAAACAAATCAATATGATAATACACTAATTGTTTTCTTAAGTGATAACGGAGGTAATTTTGACCATGGAGCTAATAATTATCCGTTAAAAGGAACAAAAGGCGATGCTTGGGAAGGTGGTTATCGTGTACCAATGTTTTTTCATTGGCCAAATAAAATTGCAAAAGGAAAAAAGTTTGATTATCCAGTATCCTCTTTAGATTTATATCCAACCTTTGCAGCTTTGGCAAAATCAAAACTGCCAAATGGTAAAATACTTGATGGTAAAGATATTATGCCTAATGTTTTAGAAGATACGGAACCATATAAAGATGAAATGATTTATTGTTTGCGATACCGTCACGGGCATTGTGATGTAGGAGCTAGACAAGGCGATTGGAAAATTACACGTGTTGGTAATGAACCATGGAAATTAACCAATATTACTACAGATATTGGAGAGAAGAGAAATATGGGAGGTAGGTACCCTGAACGCCTTGAAGCTATGGTTTCTAAAACAAAAGAGTGGACACAAAGTTTTATTACCCCATTATGGTTTTATTCTGCTCAAGATGAAGAAATGTGGAATGATGGTAGAATGCCTAGTTACAACGAGACTTTTGAAATTTCTAAATTGATTCAAAAAGCATCTAAGCAATAAGTTTATACAATATAACATTTTAGTCTCTTCCAGAGAACTTGATCATGGTTTTTAAATCTGTTTAGCTATTTTTACAATTAATTGTAAGCAAATAGTTCGTTTATGTTTTTGGTAAAAAAAGCTTTTTTTTGTTTTATTTGGTTAGTGCTACTTAGTTTTAATTATGTAACACCTCAGGAAGAAACAAGTTTAAAGTTTGATAAAAATTACACCCTTACAGATGGTTTAGAACACAATGGTGTAACTTCTATTCTAGAAGATTCTAGGGGATACTTATGGTTTGGAACTTATGAGGGGCTTAATAAATTTGATGGTTATGCCTTTAAAGTATATAAAAATTCTGTAGGTCAAGAAGTTTTGGCTAGTAATAGAGTAAGAACTATTACAGAAGATGTAAATAAAAAGATTTGGATTGGTACAGATAATGGTATATCTGTATACAATTATTTGGAAGAAAAATTCACTACAATTTATTCTAATAGGAATATTAACAAAGGAGTTAAGGGACCTATTATTAGGAAAATATTAGTTAATAAAGAAGAAAAATTAGTTTATTGTTTAACTGAAGGGAGTGGCGTATTAGTTTTTACAGAGGATTATAAATTTTCTGGGCATTATAAAATACCTAAGGAAGATAAAAATATTAGGATAGACTTTTATGATGGATTAAAAATAAATAAAAGAACCTATTTACTTACAACTTCCAACGGCTTGTACTCCTTTAATATAAAAACTAATGTATTTACTAAGGTTTTAGAAAATAAAATAAAATATTGTAATTCAATAGTAAAAGTAAGTAGTAGTAATTTAATTGTTACCACTAACATAGGTGTAGTTCATTTAACTTTTGATAGAAATATAAAAGGAGAGGTTAGTTATAAATTTAAGAAGCGAAAATTTAAAAACGAAAACTTTAATAGTTCATCTTTAGACCCTTTAGGAAATTTGTGGTTAGGAACCTTAACTAACGGAATTATTCACATTACTAATGTAGAAAAGTTTCTAAATAATAAGCCATATAAGATAGCTACTTATAAAGAAAAGGATAACGTTATAAGAACAAGCGCAATAGCATCTAATATTAAAAGTGGTTGTTGGGTTAGTACATTTAATAATGGTATTTATAAATTTAATCTAAGAGAAACACCTTTTAAAAAATATCACACCAAGCTTAATTACCCTTTTGGGCCTTTATCTAATAACGTTACATCTATTGCAAAATTAGAGGATAATAAAGTATTGTTAACTGCTAATAGGGGAGGTATAGTTCTCTTTAATTTAGAAAAACAAGAATTTGAACCAACTCCTTTTTATATTCCTAAAAATTATTTATTAAAAACTTCACATGCTTATGTAGATTCTAAAAAAAATATATGGATTAAAATTGCTGGCACTGGTTTATTTAGAGTTGAAAATGGTAAACTAGTTAAGTTAAAAAGTAGTCTTATTGATAGTAATACATCTGGAAACATAAGGTTAATTAAAGAGGATGAAGAAGGTAATATTTGGATTGTAAACACAGAGAATATTTATAAAATACATCTGGATAGTAATAGAGATATCTTAAAAATTGAGTCCCTTTTTGAGAATCCTTTTTTTACTAAAAATAAACCCTCTCTCTTTAGAACATTATTTATAGATACGGTAGAAAATTTTTTGTGGATTGGCACAGATGCAGATGGTCTTTATAGAGTTCATTTTAAAAATGATAAAACCCTTAAAAATGCAGATGTAAAACAGTATATTAATGTAAAAGGAGATGAAAATTCTATCTCTAGTAATTTTGTTACTTCTATTTTAAGATTGCCAAATAAGGAATTATGGTTGGGAACAGAAGGTGGTGGCATATGTAGGTTAGAGAATGAAACAACGGATATAAAATTTATTCCTTTTACAGAAAAAGATGGCTTGTCTAATAATGTGGTAAAAGCACTAGTTGCAGATAATGAAAACTTATGGATAGCAACAAATAAAGGGCTCAATAAATTAGATGTAACTAATCGTGTGGTTAGAAATTTTAGCATGTCTGATGGTTTACCTTTTGAAGATTTTTGGTATGTAGCATCAAGTGTAAATAGTAATTCTCTATTCTTTTCAGGAGTAAACGGTTTTTGTTACTTTAATAAAGATGAGCTTCCTAAGAAAGAAAGCTTACCAATTTTACAATTAGAATCTTTAAAAGTTTTTAATAAAAAAATAATTCCAGGAGATACTATAAATGGTAGGATTTTATTAAATAAAAGATTAAATGAACAAGAGGAAATAAATTTAAATCATGATGAAAATGTTTTTTCTATAGAATTAGCAAGTCTACATTTTTTAAACCCTAAAAATCATCACTTAAAATATAAATTACTACCTACAAATAAGGAGTGGATAGAAACAACATCGGATCAAAAATCGTTATATTTTAATGGCCTTCAGCCAGGAGAGTATGAGCTTAGTGTAATGGCATCTAATTCTTTAAATGACTGGACAACTCCTAAGAATATTAAAATAAATATTGCGCCACCATTTTGGAAAACATTATGGGCGTATTTACTATATCTACTAGGGATACTTTTAGTTTCATATATAGTAGTATTAACTCTATTAAAAATACAATCTCTAAATCATAAAGTTGAAATTGAGCACTTAGAAATAGAGAATGTAAAAGAAATTAATAAAGCAAAACTTCGTTTTTTTTCTAATATTTCTCATGAATTAAAAACACCATTAACATTAATAGCTAGTCCTGTAAATATTTTATTAGAAAGGTATAAAGGGAATAAAGATGTTAGTGATAAACTTCAGCTAGTTTTAAGGCAATCTAGAAAGATTAGACAGTTGGTAACTCAAGTTCATGATTTTCAAAAATCTGAAGCTAATCTTTTAAAAATGAATTATTCTAGATTTAATTTTAATGAGTTTATAGAAAAATTAGCAGGAGATTTTAAGTTCATGGCAGATAGTGATAAAAAGAAGTTCACAATCATTAGTCCGGGCAATGAAATATTTATTTCTGCAGATAAAAACAAATTAGAAAAGGTTTTAAATAACCTACTTAGTAACGCATTTAAATATACAGAACCAAACGATTCTATAACCATAGATTTTAAAAGTGATGATAAAGATTTAATACTAAGTGTAAAAGATACCGGGAGAGGTATTGATAAAGAAGATTTAGGACACGTGTTTGAAAGATTTTATCAAACAAAAAGGCAAAAAAATATAAACCTCGGTGGATCTGGAATTGGTTTAGCTTTTACAAAGAGATTGGTAGAAATGCATTATGGTTATATATCTGTAGAAAGTGAAATAGATAAAGGAACAGACATGAAATTGGTTCTTCCAGTAGTTAAACAAGATGGTGGATTAGAACAAAAGGAAAAAGTAGAAATAATTTTATCCGAAGAAAAAAAATTTGAATTTAATAATCAACTAGTAAAAACCAATTCTCATGAAAAGGTTATTTTAAAAGAAGATTACTCTTCTGTTGTGGTTTATTTTGTAGAAGATAATTTAGATATGCGTGTTTTTGTAACCGATGTTTTAACTCCTTATTTTAAAGTAAAACCATTTAATAATGGAAAAGAATGTTTAAATGCAATGGAAGATGAGTGGCCAGATATTATTCTTAGTGATGTACATATGCCAGAAATGAATGGATTGCAACTTTGTAATAAGATAAAGTCGGATATGAAAACCAGTCATATTCCGGTAATTCTTTTAACAGCATTTACAAAAATAGAAGGTCATATACAAGGATTAAGAGATGGTGCAGATGCTTATATTACAAAACCTTTTAGTGTGCCATTTTTAATAACACAAATTGCAATGTTATTAGAAAATAGAAAGCAATTAAGAGAGCGTTACCAAATAGGAATTCCCTTAAATAAAGAGAATAATAAGAATAATAGAAATGACAATGCTTTTTTAGAAAAACTATATAACTTAATGGCAGAAAATTTAGATAATCAAAATTTAGATATTAATACTTTTGCTAAAGAGCTTTATCTTAATAGAACTCATTTTTTCCAGAAAGTAAAATCTTTAACAAACCAAACTCCTTTTGAATTATTAAAAGCCTACAGACTTAAAAAAGCTGGGGAATTAATATTGAATAAAAATGTTTCGATTAATGAAGTTTATGTAATGACGGGCTTTAAGAGTAGAACACATTTTAGTAAACTTTTTAAGGAAAAATACGGGGTTTCTCCAGGGAAATATTCCAGTTCTATTGCTATTAATTAAAAATAAGATATACTCTATTGCTTTATAAAAGGAGCTCGTAAATTCTTAGTCTATTTTATTTATAGAAGAGTTATTTTGTAAAAGAACGTATTTTAAACTATATATATGCTATATATGTACGGTTAGATACATAAACTGTACTGTTAAACACGCTTTTTACATTAAAAATTTGGTATTTTATGGTGGTATAAAATATCAAACTACACTAAATGAAAATATTTAATTTAAACCACCTTATTTTTTCACTTTTAATACTAGTTTTTTATAGTTGTGAAAATACATCGAAGCCAAATAAAATTGAAGAAAACACAGCATTAAAACCAAATGTAATTTTATTTGTTGCAGATGACCACGGAACAGATGCTCTTGGTTGTTATGGGAACACTGTAATAAAAACTCCTAATCTAGATAAGTTAGCTACAGAAGGAACACTTTTTAATAATGCCTATTGTACTAGCGCTAGCTGTGCTGCAAGTAGATCTGTTATTCTTTCAGGTAAATTTGGTCATGCAACAGGTTCTTATGGACATGTGCATGATTATCATCATTTTAGTACTTATGACACGGAGACTTCTTTGCCAGTAATAATGGAAAAGGCGGGTTATGAAACCGCTAGAATAGGAAAATACCATGTTGCTCCAGAAAAAGTGTACCACTTTAATACAGTTTTGGAAGCGGATCCTAGAAATACTGTAGAGATGGCAAATAAATGTAAAGATGTTTTAGCATCAGAAAAACCATTTTTCTTGTATTTCTGTACAGATGACCCACATAGAGGACATCCTTTTGAGCCAGAGCAATGGTATACTCCAAATAGTTTTGGCAATAAAAAAGAAGGGTATGTTGGGGTAGAAACTATAGAGTACAATCCTAAAGATGTTTTAGTTCCTAGTTTTTTGCCAGACACAAAAGAGAGTAGAGAAGAGATTGCTCAATACTACCAAAGTGTATCTAGAATAGATCAAGGTTTTGGTAAGTTAATGAAGATGCTAAAAGATACTGGTAAAGATAAAAATACAATAGTAATATATATATCGGATAACGGTATGGCTTTTCCTGGAGCAAAAACTACAGTTAGTGAACCAGGTATAAAATTGCCTTGTATTATAAAAAATCCAACCAATACTGCAAAAGGAATAAGTAACGAAGCAATGATCTCTTGGGTAGATTTAACTCCAACTATTTTAGATATGGCAAATATAAGTTTTGAAAAAGAACAATTTCATGGAAAATCTTTTAATGCAATTATAAACAAAACAAACCCAGAAGGTTGGAATGAGATTTATGCGTCTCATACATTTCATGAAATTACAATGTATTACCCAATGCGTGTTGTTCGTAGTGGCGATTATAAGTTAATATGGAATATTGCTTGGAGGTTAGAATATCCTTTTGCGTCAGACTTGTGGGCATCTTCTACATGGCAAGGAATTTACAGAAATAAGATAGAATATTTTGGACCAAGAAAAGTACAGGATTATTTATTTAGACCAGAGTTTGAGTTGTATGATTTATCTAAAGACCCAGAAGAAAGAAACAATTTAGTCGGAAATAAGGATTTTGAAGAAAAATTAGAATCTCTAAAAACCAAACTCAAAGGTTTTCAAACAAAAACAAAAGACCCATGGATGATAATGTGGAATCATGATTCTTCTATTCAGGGAACTGGGGTAAACCTTTAATATAATAATAGATAACAAAGTATGAAAATGAAAACGATAGCAACCTTATTTCTTATTCTTAGTAGTTCAATTAGTGTTTTTGCAACTGAAATTATTGAGATTAAACATGCCGAAGGAGATATGACAATGGTTGTGCGCAAAGCAATAAAAAATGCTAAAGAAAAAGATGTAAAAATAGTTTTTGAAAAAGGAAAATATACCTTTCTAACGGACTATGCCATTGGGAGGTATTTATATGTTACCAATCATGGAAACGGATTTAAAAAAATAATTTTTTCTTTAAAAGATTTTAATTCGGTAGAAATAGAAGGTAATGGTTCTGAGTTTATTTTTAGAGGGCAAACTGCTCCTTTTGTTTTTGAAGGTTGTAATAACATAAACATTCATAACCTAACCTTGGATTGGGATATTCCTTTTAGTTTTCAAGGAGATGTTATTGCAACAAATAAGAAAGAAGGATGGTATGATTTAAAGCCTTATACTAAAGGTTTTTCATGGAAATTATCTAACGGAGAGATTCTCTTTCCTGGAATTAATCATTTTAATTTTACTTCTTTAGGAAGTTCTTTATCACATAATAAAGAAACAAAAGCAGTAGATTATGGTGCTTGGGACGCATCATTAAAGCCAAATTATGTAGAAAAACTTTCTAATGGTAATCTTCGTTTTTACGATAAAAATTTAAAACATTTTCCAAGAGTAGGTTCTGTTTTACAATCTAAAGGAGACAAAAAGAATAATCGTTATGCTCCTGCTTTTTTAGTGCGTAATTCTAAAGATATAATTTTTGATAACGTTATAATTCATCATGCTTTAGGGATGGGTTTTTTATGTGAAAGGTCAGAAAATATTAAGATTCTAAATAGCGGAATATATATTAGAGAAGGGTCCGACAGGGTTATTTCTATTATTGCAGATGCTACCCATTTTGCAAATTGTAAAGGAGATATTTTAATAGAAAAATGTCGTTTTGAAGGAATGTATGATGATGGTACTAATGTACATGGCACCTATGTATTGGTAGATAAAATTATAGACTCTAAAACGGTACGTGTAAAATTAGGGCATGACCAGCAAATGGGTTTTGAGTTCGCTGGTGTAAAGGATGAAATTTGGTTTATAAAAAATCCGGACCCAAGGAGAAAAGAAACAAATGTAGTAGAGAAGGTTAAGGTAATTAACGATTATTACTCAGATTTAACTTTTGTACATGAAATCCCAAAGGACCTAAAGAAGGATGATATTTTAGAAAACAAAACATGGAACCCTAATTTTACTATGCGTAGCAATATTATTAGGGACCATAGGGCAAGAAATATAATCATAAAAACTCCAAAGAAAATCATAATTGAGGATAACGATTTGTCTTCTATGATGTCTTCAATCATGTTACGAGGCGAAACATTTTATTGGTTCGAGTCTGGTAATGTAGAAGATGTAATAATCCGAAACAATAGATTTAAGCATTGCGCTTACGGAGGAATGGAGCATGCTATATTAAAAGTGTCTCCAAGATTGGCTAAAACTTTTGATGTTACTATTCCTTATGATAGAAACATTGTTTTTGAAAATAATAGTATTGAAACTTTTGATAATAGAATTATCTGGGCAGATAGGTTAGATGGTTTAATTGTTAGAGGAAACACAATTAAACAAACAAACACAGAAAAACCGCAGTACCCTAACGCTTATATGTTCGATTTAATTAACTGTAAAAATATAGAGATAAGTAAAAATACTTATGAAGGTACTAATGAAAATGCTATTAAAGTAGATGAAGTTTCTGCAGAAACATTAAAAGTAAAAAGAAATAAAGGGTTTAATCAAAAATTTTAATAATGATAAATAAAGTTACTTTTATAGTAGTACTCGGATTTTTAATATTACAAAGTTGTAAGGTTAAAAAAGCACAAGTGCCTAATACAAAAGCAGACGTGCAAGTAGTATTGTTAGCAGGCCAATCTAATATGGCAGGTGCAGGAAATTATGAGGAGCTAAGTGAAGATGTAAAAGAAAGAATATCCAAAGTAGCACATAGAGTTAAGATTAGCCAATCTAATACATTGCAAAAACCATTAAGTTATTATAATAATAAACCTAGCGAAAAGTATAATTTTAAAAAGAGGTTTGGACCAGAATTATTTATTGGGCTAACCTTAGCAGAGGCTTACCCTAATCAAGAATTTTTATTAATAAAAGAAGCTAAAGGAGGTACTGCTCTATATGGAGCATGGAACCCAGATTGGAGTCTAGAAAATTCTAAATTAATTGAAAAAGGAGAAAAAAAACAAAGCTGGAACTTAAGTGAGGTACATATAAAAAGCACAAAAGAAAATTTAGAGATACTTACCAAAAAAAATAAAAACTACCAGTTTTTTGGAATGGCTTGGATGCAAGGAGAAAACGATGCTATTCTAGAAGTTGCTGTAAATAGTTATGCTGAAAATTTAAAAAAATTAATTCATAAGTATAGAAGTGTTTTTGAAACTAAAAAAATGCCTTTTGTGGCTGGTCAGATAAATTCTCATTATGGTAAACCCGGAGGAGCAAGTTTAATTAGAGAAGCTTTTTTAGAAGTTGAAACTACAGATAAGCAAGTTTTAGTAATAAAAACAAAAGAGAACGCTCCGTATTCAGATTATCCAAAACATACAGACAATGTGCATTATAATACTATTGGCCAATTACGATTAGGAACTGCTTTTGCTAAAAAACTGATAGAATTACAAAAATAAGAGAATAAAGAGTAAATAGAATGAAAAAAAAGATGTCGTTTTTATGCGTAGTAGTTTTCCTTATTATGCTTTTAGGATGTAAAACAAAAGAAAAAATTAAAGCCAAAAAGCCTAATATTCTTTGGATAATTGCAGAAGATTTATCTCCTTTTATGGGATGTTACGGCGATTCTATTAATACAGGGCATACACCCATAATAGATAAATTGGCAAAGGATGGAATTTTATTCACCAGAGCCTACGCCACAGCACCAGTTTGTTCCGCAAGTCGGTCGGCCTTAATTACGGGGGTAATGCAGACCACCACAGGCACGCATAATCATAGGTCTAGTAGAACCACAGATGGGGTTGTTGTACCAGAAGAACTTAGAATACACCTTCCTGAGGGTATAAAAACTATTCCAGAACTAATGAAAGATGCGGGGTATTTTGTTTTTAATTCTGGTAAAGACGATTATAATTTTCATTATAATCGCGAGGCTTTGTATGAAGTAGGAAATGAAAAAAATTATACACCCGGAATGAATGGTTGGCAGGGAAATAAAGCAGCTAATTATATGTCCGTTACTAATGGTGTTTGGAGCTCTAGAAAAAATAAAGACCAACCATGGTTTGGACAAGTACAAATAATGGGAGGAAAAAAAGATGCTAAATATGTTCGTGATGGTGAAAAGTTGGCAGATAATGATGTACCTCTACCACCTTATTTTCCAGACATTCCATCGCAAAGACAAGCTTGGACAGAGCATTATAATGCCAACAGGGGTTCTGATGTTACTGTAGAAAAGATTTTAAAACAACTTAAGGCAGATGGAGAGTTAGAGAATACTATTATATTTTTCTTCTCCGATCATGGAAGCAATTCTTCTTTACGCCATAAACAATTTTGTTATGAAGGCGGAATGCTAGTTCCTTTAATGATTAAAGGAAACCATCCTGCAATACAAGAAGGTACAGTAAGTAGTAATTTGGTTTCTCTTTTAGATGTTTCAGCAACTACCCTTGCTATGGGAGGTGTTCCATTACCAAAATATTTAGATGGGCAAGATTTGTTAGCAAACAACTATAAGGCTCCTAAATATATGGTAGGAGCTAGAGATAGATGCGATTATACAATTGATAGAATACGAACAGTAGTCTCTAAAGATTTTAGATACATACGTAACTATTTTCCAGAAAGACCAATGTTACAAGCGGGATATAGAGATAATAAACCAATTGTAAAAGATTTTAAAAAGTTACACGTAGAAGGAAAGCTAACTCCTTACCAAGAAGAACATTGGTTTGGTTTACGACCAAAAGAAGAACTTTATAATTTAAAAGAAGACCCGCACCAGATGCATAATTTGGCAGAAGATTCAGAATATGCTACTATTCTTTTAGAATACAGAAATGAATTAGAAAGTTGGATAGAGAGAACAGATGATAAAGGGCAATATAAAGAAGATGCAACGCAATTAAAAGCAACGTATGATTTATGGAAAGACAGGCCAAGATTCCGTGATGCCAAAATTAATCCAGAGTATAACCAATTTAAAAAGAAATAAGATTTAGTGTATGAAATATCTAATTTCCAAAAATCAATTTATATATTTTATTATAGGAGCAGTGATACTAACTTCTTGTAAAACAACTTCAAAACAAGTGAAAGTTGCGCAAGAAAAAAAACCAAATATTATATTTATTTTGGTAGATGATTTGGGATATGCAGATGTTGGTTTTAATGGTTCTACTTATTTTGAGACTCCTGCTTTAGATTCTTTAGCTAAAGAAAGTTTGGTGTTTAATAATGCCTATATGTACCCAACTTGTTCGCCTTCTAGAACTGCAATTTTTACAGGAAAGCAATCTTTTAGAACAGGAATTTATACGGTTCCTGTTTTAGAAAAAGGAAGCGCAGAGGAAAATATTTTTTCTCGTTGGACAGTAGAAAAAAAACACCCTATTTATGCAGAACCACTAGCCGAAGCCGGTTATAAAGCCATACATATTGGTAAATGGCATATTGTAGGGCCATACCCTAAAGAGGAATTAAAAATGGAATTTCCTTTAAAACAAAAATTAACACAACCAGATCCTGGAACTTATGATTGGGCAGCGGTGCATAAAACACCAGAAGTTCAAAAATATTATCCAGAAGGTCGTGGATTTATAAAAAATGTGGCCGGAACTTATAGAGGAGATCCTGCATTAGAGGTTGGTGGTTATAAAAGTGTAAGTGGTGGTTATTGGGCTCCTTTTAGTAATCCTTTTATAGAGCAAAAACCAACAGACAATTGGTTAACAGATAGGTTGACCGATGAAGCAATTGAATTTATAGATATACATAAAGAAGAACCCTTTTTTATTAACCTTAATTATTACGCAGTACACGCTCCTGTTAGAGCTCGTAGTGCAAAATTACTAGAGAAATATCTTAATAAACCTGTAGATTCTATAACAGGACAAGGTATAGCTACTAATGAAAAAAGAAGAGAACATTATGCTGGTTACGCCTCTATGGTAGAGTCTGTAGATGATAATATTAAGCGTATTGTTTCTTATTTAGATACAAACAATTTAAGGGAAAATACCATGATAATTGTAACATCGGATAATGGGTATAACGGCGGACAAAGTAAAAACGATTTATTAAGAGGTTCTAAAGGATATATTTATGAAGGAGGAATCCGAGTGCCAATGTTGGTTAACTGGCCTGGAAAAGTAAGAGCCAGAAGAACCAATACCGCTGTAAGTTGTTTAGATTTTTTTCCAACCTATTTGGATGTGAGTGGAATTAATGATTATGAAGGAACTTTAGACGGAAATTCTATTGCACCTTTATTTCAAGAAGATACTTCGGACTTAAACGCAAGGCCTTTATTTTGGCATATAGCTAGCCAATGGAAACACGGTACTTGTTCTGTAATTAGAAAAGGAGATTACAAGTTAATTCAGTTTTTAGCAACGGGTAAAGTAGAACTTTATAATCTGGTTAAGGATCCAAAGGAAGCTAGTAATTTAGCAGGACAAGAGGAAGAGGTTACAAAGAATATGTTAGATGAACTTTTAGCTTGGCGTGGTGAAAATGAAGTGCCGTTACCACCAAATTCTCCTTTAGACCAATAAGCTTTAGCATATTTAATTTTAGAGTAGTAGTGTTTAAAAGGTTTTAAGCATGTTAACTTTCTTTTTTTTGAAAAAGGGAAAGTTGTATATTTCTACATCAATATTGATTATTGGATTATATGAGTAAAAGTGTGAATTTTAAAAAAATGCAAAAAAAAAGACTTTTCGTATTTTTTTTCAAATTCGCACTTTTGTTTTTGTTGTATCCTATTACTGGCTCTGCACAATATAATTACACCTCTCTTTTTGAAACAACAGATTTACCTACTACAACAGTATCTAGAGTAAGACAAGATAAACAAGGATTTATATGGTTTACATCTGAAGACGGGTTATTTAAATTTGACGGTTATAAGTATGAGCAACATGCTTTTTTAAATAACAATCCAGATTTCCCACTCCGAGGTATAAAAAAAATAGAGTTTGATGATTATGGTAGAATTTGGCTAGTAACCAAAGACAATACTTTGCATTGTTATATTATAGCGAGTAAAAAGCTCCATAACATTACTTTTAAAGGGGATAATACAGCTTCTTTTGTTAATAGTATGACCATAAATAATTCTAAGTTATTTGTTGGTAGAGGAGCCCCTTTTTATTTTTCTGTTAAAAATCTGGACATTAATAATATTACACCAATACCAATAACTAATAAAAATGGCGGCTCTAGGTTGGGATATAGTAGATCTAATTTTATTTGGTTTGTGACGGGTGAGTACATGGTTTTTTTTGATTCTAAAGCAGAGAAACTCCTAAAAACTGTAGATATGCCAGTAAAGGCAACTAGCATATGTGTAGACCCAGAAAATAATGTTTGGATAGGAGATGGTAGAGATAAATTATATAAATATAATAATGAAACTAATGAATGGGAAGTTCCGTTTACCATAGAAGGAGGAGTTCGTTGGTTAGAGTATGATGAAAAAAGAGATAGAATTTGGGTAACCAGCCATCTTAAGTTAAGTTATATAGAATTAAGTTCTTCAGAAAAAGAAGTAATTAAACTACCAGTCTCAAGAAAATTTATACGTAATGCAGAATCCTTTGTAGATAAGCAAGGTAATTTATGGATGGTAACCTCAAATGATTTAATAAAAATAAACTTTAGAGGAAATTTAGCACACGATTCTAATTTTCAAGAATTATTTAATTCTAAAAATAAAAATACTATTTCTCAAGATTTTACTGGAGCGGTGTTATTAGGAACATCAGATTCTGGTTTAATTAGAAAGAATTTTGAAACTGGAGAAACCAAAACATATTTAAAAGAAAAAAATATTTTTTGTATTACTAGTGTAACAGATTCTCTTTTTTTAATAGGAGCAAATAAAGGCCTATATGAATTTAAATATAACAATTCATTAAAAGATTATACGTTAAAACAATTTCAATTAGATATTACAATTGGAGATGTGTTTTCTGTTGTTAAAAGTAAGGAGAATGTTTGTTGGATTGGGTATTATGGTGGGTTATCTAGAATAGATTATTCTACCAATACACCAAAGATAGAAAGAGTTGCTCGTTGGAGTAATGTTGGTTTTGTGATATATGATGAAGCTAATAATGCTATTGTTACTAATGCTATTAATAAAGGAATTTTTCAGGTTTTATTAGATAATAATCATGAGGTTGTAGATGTTAAAAATATAAATCAGTCTAAAAACTTAGGAAGTAACTCTGTGCAAATGATTTACAAAACTAAAGACAACTTATGGGCAGCAACAGCATTAGGGTTAAGTAAATTAAAGTTTAATAAAGAGAAGAGAGAATATATTGTTAGTAATAACTATACAACACATGATGGTTTGTCCAATAATTATGTGTCTAGTTTGGTTTCCGAAAATGATAGTGTTTTATGGATAGGTACACACAATGGATTAAATAAATTTAATCACATTAAAGAAAAGTTTACAAATTATTATAAAGGTTTTGGGTATTTTTCTAATCGGTTTTCAGATAAAATAGCCTATTATACTAAAGAGAAAAAAATGCTTTTTGGGGTAAATAAAGGAATAATTGCTTTTGATCCAGAAAAGTTTTCTCCAAGTAAAAACGAGTATACTGTTTTTATTAAAGATGTTCAAATTAATGGTATTTCTGGTAATACGGTAAATGAACTTAATTCTCTAAATCATTACCAAAATAATTTAACTTTTCAAGTTTCTGTTCCAAATTATATTTCTCCTAGTGCTATAAAATATCGTTATAAAATTCATGAAGAAGGCAGCAAATGGAATATTAAATTTGCTAAAGATAATTTGTTTACTCTAAATAATTTATCTCAAGGAGATTATAAAATTTGGTTGCAATGTACCAATGAAGATGGTAAGTGGAACTCAGAAATACAATCCATAAAATTCACTATTTACCCTCCTTTTTGGTTAACCTGGTGGTTTATTGCTTTTTGGACGGTAATTGGTATAGGGGCATTAATTTTATTTACACGATTTTCTATTATTAAACAAACTAGGAAAAAGACATTAAATCTGGAGTTAAGTTTAGAAAAGAAACTAAGAGAAACAGATTTAGAAAAAATTAAATTTTTTACAAATGTTTCTCATGATTTAAAAACACCTTTAACAATGGTGAAAGAGCCATTAGAAAAAATTTTAAAAACTACTTTACCAGAAGAGGAGAAGCAATTTTTGTTAGAAACGGCATCCAATAATGCTAATAGATTGGTTAAATTAATAAACCAAGTTCTTAATTTTAGTACCATACATACAGGAGAATTAACCTTAAATATTCAAAAAATTGAAAGTATTAGTTTTTTTAAATCACTTTTAGATAATTTTAAATACCAAGCTGAAGAAAAAAATATAAACTTAATTTTTTATTCAGATAGTTCCACTTTGCCATTATATATAGATAAAGAAAAAATAGAACGTGTTTTTTATAATATAGTATCCAATGCTTTTAAAAACACACCTAAAGGTGGTGAAATTATATTAAAAGTAATGCATGATGAGGAAAATCAACTAGTAAGAGTAAGTGTAAAAGATACTGGTAAAGGGATAAGTAAAGAAAAATTAAAGGATATATTTTCTAGATTTTTTCAATCAAATTCAGATACTAAAGGGCAAGGAATAGGTTTGTCTATTGTAAAAGAATACATAGAAGCACATGAAGGAACCGTTAAAATAGAAAGTGAATATAAAAAAGGAACTACAGTACTTTTAAACTTTCCGAGCGAAGAGGAAAAAATTGAAAATTCTATGGAAGAAAATACTGAAAAACAAGAGTTTGAATACAGTATATTAATTGCAGAAGATGATGATGAGCTTAGAAAATATTTAACCTACGAACTAGCATCAAAATACAAGCTTTTTGTTGCAAATAATGGAAAAAGAGCATTGGAAATAGTTTTAAATAAAATGCCAGATATTGTTTTAACAGATTTAATGATGCCAGAGTTAAATGGAATAGAACTTTGTAAAAAAATTAAAGAAGATATTAGAACATCGCACATTCCAACCATTATTATTACTGCATCTGGGAAAAAAGAAATTGAAGTTTTAGATAGTGGGGTTAATGATTATATCACAAAACCATTCAAGACGGAGAGTTTACTGTTAAAAATCAAAAATCAATTAACTATTATTAAACAAACTAAGGATTGGTTTCAAAGAGAAATTAATTTAAAACCTCAAGAGGAAAAAATAGAATCTTCTGGTACAATTTTTTTAAAGAATTTAATGCAAGTAATTGAAGAGAATTTTATTGAAAATAAATTAGATATTTCAGTACTTACTTCTAAAATGAACATGTCTAAAAGTTCTCTTTATAAGAAAACGTCTCAGCTAACAGGAATGTCAATTAATGAATTAATAACTTCTATTAAGTTAGCAAAAGCAGCCGAATTATTATGCAATAGTAGTTATTCTTTTAACGAAATAACATTTATGTTAGGGTATAATGATGTTAAATATTTTAGAGAATTATTTAAGAAGAAATACGAGCTTACCCCTACAGAATATCGTAAAAAACGTATGTAAATAGGCATTTTGTACTATACTCCCCTTAATGTTGGATAATTACCCCCCTATTAAATTATTAAGGAAAATTAACTTTGGAATATAGTTATAAATTTAAGCTTATTTATGAAAGTAACTTTTTATGTTGCATCCTTTTTTACTCTAGTTTTAGTAGGGTTGCTATTTATTCCAATGCAAATAAATGAAGAAGGTGGTGTTTTTGCATTTCTAGGTAATTTTCATCCTTTATTATTACATGTTCCAATAGGTACGCTTATAGTATTAGCTGTTTTAGAAATAGTAGATTATTTTAAGCCCAAACTAAAGATAACTAATGCAAGTCCTATTGTACTATGGTTTTCTATATTGAGTATTATTCCAACAGTGTATCTAGGTTTTTTTCTTGCTGCATCTGGAGGGTATAATGCAGATAAACTTTTTTTGCATAAGTGGTTGGGGTGGAGTACTGCTTTACTTAGTATATGGCTAGCGGTATATCAAACTTGGGTGCAAGAAAAATCCAAGCAATTTAAATTAAGCTATAAAGTATTTGTAATACTTGTTGTAACACTATTATCTGTTGCAGGACATTATGGAGGCTCTTTAACGCATGGTTCAGATTATTTAACTAAAGATATGCCAGTAGTAATGAAAAACTTCTTTGGTGTTAAAAAAACAGAATCTGAGATTATTCTCTCTCAAATAAAAGAACAAGCAAAAGATACCGTAAACCATACGGCTCTTGCTTTTGCAAATACGGTGCATCCTATAATGGATGCTAACTGTTTTGAATGTCATAATGCAGATAAACAAAAAGGAGATTTACGACTAGATAATATTAATTGGAAAGTTAGTACACCTGAAGATGTAGAAAAGTGGCAAACAATACTAGAAGAAGTTACAGAAGGTAATATGCCTCCAGAAGAAGAAGAACCACTAACCACAGAAGAACGTAATGGGCTATTAACATGGATAGAACAAACTTTGAGTAAACCAGAAGTTTTAGATAGTATAGTTAAAAAAATGCCAAAAAAGCAAATTGCTATGGCAATGCCAATAACAAATACATCTAACTTATCTCCAAAAGCATCAGAATATGTAAATAATATAAGACCTATTCTAAATAAATATTGTTTTAGCTGTCATGGCGAAAAAAAACAAAAGGGAAGTATGCGTTTAGATGTTCTTAATTGGGATATGGTTAATGGTAGTGATGCCCAAAAATGGCATTCTGCCTTAAATGAAATTAATGCAGGAGAAATGCCTCCTAAGAAAAAGCAACAACTTACTACTAGGGAGCGAAGAATGTTAGTAGATTGGCTTACAAATTCTTTAGAAGAGGCCTCGGAAGCAAAAAGAGGAGTAAACAAGAAAGTTACACGTAGGTTAACTAAATCTCAATATACCAATTCGTTAAATCAGCTTTTACAATTACCCGTTAACTTCGGGAGCGTATTACCAGATGATGGCAAATCTAAAATGGGTTTTACAAATAATGGAAATGTATTACAAATATCTTCTTTACATATAGACTATTATCAAAAAATAGCCAGAGAGGCCTTAGATAAGGCTATTGTGTTTGGAGCAAAGCCAGAACCAAAGAAGTACAAAGTTACTTTTGGAGAAAATATAGGAGTTAATAGTATAGCAGCAGAATTTGGAGGGTTCCAATCGGCACCAATTAAAAAAGATAATTTTTTAGTAGAAGTATTAACCCCTGATGGGCAAGTAAAAGAAAATGCAGAGAACATTAAAAAAAATATTGGAATTGGAATGCGTGGCTCTATGAGCGACCGTTATGAGGTAACAGAAGGGGGAATGCTCCTTTACTCTGCTTTACCGCATAAAGATGTACCTCCAAGATCTTGGCAAGGACCTTCTCCTAATTTAAAAATGTTAATTAAAAATGATTTTCCAACAGAGGGACCATTTATTTTTAGAGTAGAGGCGTCTAAAGGAAATGCAATTAAGAATAAAGAGGGACTTATTAGTCTTAGAGAAAATATACCTGCTGAGGTTTCTTCTAAAACAGTTATAGTAAAGGCAATAGAGAATGTAAAAGCTAATAGAACTATTGTTAAAGATGATAAATGGTTGCTGGCTGAAGCGGCAGATGCATATGCAAATGTAGAACTACAATTAGATATTCCTGAAGATGGTTTTTATCAAGTAGATTTTGTACATCCGTACTCTTCCGAAGAAAATATGCCTTCTTTTTTAATGCAGATAGGAAACTTTAAAAGATTACAAGAGCGATTAAAGTTAGGGAAAGAGTTAAAAGATAAAGAAGAAATAGTAACGCCAGTAACGTTGGCCTCTTTTAAAAAAGGAACGTATAACATCACTATTGGAGGAAAGTTTTTTGTAGGCTTTAGTGAAATAAGAGTTACGCCTCTTTCAGAGAATGACCCGCTGCCTGAGAAATTAAGAAAAGAAGTAGAGGTGAATCAAGAGAAATTTAAAAATTCAATTCCTTCAATTCGTGCTTTTATTGGCTCTAGAACAGATGATGGTTTAGATTATGATACCTATGATGTTAGTAAAGAAGTAAAATCGGAAATAGGGAACTTTTCTACCTATGAATTTCAAGGAAGATTAGAGAATTTACCACTTCCAGTGTATAATCCTAGTGAAAAATCGGAATTAGCAAGTACTATGATTGTGGGCCTTTGGAATGATAACCTAGTGAAGAGTAAAGGGGATACAGGACCTCCTTTATTAATTAAAACAATAGAGTTAGAGGCTCCGTATCATCCTGTATGGCCACCAAAAAGCCATACGAATATCTTTTTTGATTCCCCGAACAAGAATAATAAAGAAGTATACACTGCAGAAGTGCTTCGTAAGTTTATAGAAAATGCATTTAGAAGACCTCTTTTAGAAGGCGAGTTAGAAAGGTACTTAAGTTTTTGGAAAGAAACTAAAGATAATTTTGATAGATATGAAGATGGTGTAAAGGAAGTATTAGTTGCTATTTTGTGCTCACCAAATTTTTTATATTTATTAGAAACAGAAAAAGCTACTCCAGATACTAAAACAGATGAATATTACCTAGCATCTAAAATGTCTTACTTTTTGTGGAACTCTCCACCAGATGAAAAATTAGTAACACTTGCTGATCAAGGAAAGTTAAAAGAAGAATTATCTAAAGAGCTGCCTAGGATGGTTAAAAGTCCAAAAATTTGGAAAATGATAGAGGCGTTTACCTATGATTGGTTACGAATAGATAGGTTAAAGGGAATGAGCGCTAATATGTCTTTATATCCAGATTTTACAAGGTTTGTTAAAGAAGATATGGCGCAAGAAACCTATAGCTTTGTACATCATATTTTAGAAGATAATTTAAGTATATTAAACTTTGTAGATTCAGATTTTGCTATGTTAAATCAGAATTTGGCAGAATTTTATGGCATTAAAGGCATAAAAGGAAACGAATTTAGGGTAGTTGCATTACCTTCTAAAGAAAATAGAGGAGGCTTATTATCGCAAGGAGCATTTTTAACAGGACATTCAGATGGTGTGCATGCACACCCAATTAAAAGAGCTGTTTGGTTAAAGGAAAAAATTCTTGGTGATCCACCGCCACCGCCACCGCCAAATGTTCCTGAGTTGGATCCAGAAACTCCTGGGTTTGATAAGTTAACACTTAAAGAGCAATTAGATTTACATAGAAATAAAGCTTCTTGTATAGATTGTCATTTAAAAATAGACCCTTACGGAGTAGTATTTGAAAATTATGATGCTGTAGGTAGGTATCAAAAATTAGCAAAAAATAGGCCAATAGATTCTAAATCTATATTACCAGACGGTACAGAAGTAAATGGTGTAAAGGGTATTAAAGAATATATTCTAAATGAAAAGAAATTAGAATTCACAAAATCTTTGGTAGAGCATTTATATGCCTATGCTTTAGGCAGAGATATAGGTTTTTCAGATGAAAAAGAACTAGACGGGATTGTTCAAAATGTAATTGCGGAAGATTATAAATTTCAATCTGTTTTAGAACAAATTATAGTATCAGAATCGTTTTTAAAAAATTAATTGTTTAGAACTAAATAACAATATTATGAGTAGAAAACCATGGCATTTAGATCGTAGAACATTTATTAAAGGATTAGGAGCAGCTTGTATGCTTCCGTATATGGAAGCAATGGGCATGCCAAAACTTGTAGATTATGGAGGCAATAGTAACGCCCCTAAAAGACTCTGTTTTTTATATTTTCCAAATGGTGTGAGCATGCCTAGTATGAATAATATAAAAGAAAAAGACTGGAGTTGGTTTCCGCATGCAACAGGAAAAGATTATAAGTTTACTAAGCCATTGTCTGTTTTGGAACCTTACAAAAAGGAAATTTCTATTTTAGGAGGACTAAGTCATCCAAATAGTAGGAGTGTTTTAGGACACATGGCAGGAGATACCTTTTTAACAGGAGGAGATTTAAGAGGAGATAAGTACAATAATTCTATTTCTGCAGATCAAGTAGCGGCTCATAAATTAAGTAAACATACTCGTATTCCTTCATTAACTATTTCTACAGATGGTGGTGTTGGTTACAAGTCTAGAGCAAGTACACTTTCTTTTGATAATACAGGAAAAGCAATACCTTCAGAACATAGGCAAAGAGAAATTTTTGAAAGATATTTTTCTCCAAACGGAGGAGCTACAACTTTAGAAAGACGTAAAAGTCTACAGCAAGGAAAAAAAATTGTGGATTTAGTTTTAGAAGATAGTAAACGTTTAAAAAAGCGCCTTGGTTATAATGATAAGTCTAAGTTAGATGAATACATGACTTCTTTAAATAGGGTAGAAGAGCAAGTAACCCGTAATGAAAAATGGTTAGATGTTCCTATGAAAGAGTTTGATGCTTCTAGAATTAATTTAAGTGTAGATGCCACTATAGATCCAGAATCTTATTTAAGGTCTACTTTGGATTTAATGGTGCTAGGTTTTCAAACAGATTTAACTCGTGTTATGACGTATATGATGGCACGTGAAGACGGTATGGGATTTGGAGATGCATTTCCAAAACTTGCGTTAGGACTTAGTGGGCATCATGGAATGACACATGATAAAAGAGAAGGACACTTTGAAAGACAGGGCAAGTATGACCAATGGTTAACAAAACAATACGCTTACTTCTTAGAACAAATGAAAAATACGCAAGATGAGTATGGTTCTTTATTAGACAATACACTAGTACTATATGGAAGTGCTTGTAGCTCTACACATAATGCAACTAATTGCCCATTAGTATTAGCGGGAGGTTCCAATTTAGGAGCAAAACATGGTTCTTACACTGTTTTTGATGAAAAAAAAGAACACTTATCTAATTTATATGTAAGTATGCTTAATAAAGTAGGAGTGCCAGTAGAGAGTTTTGCAGATAGTACAGGGCCTTTATCATCCATTTTGTAATGCAAAAAATAATAAGCAACCAATAACAATTATAGATTAATAGTAAATGAACAAAGAAAACCAACCAGCCATTGTAAGCAAAAAATTACTTTTCCCTTTTATAATAATTACCTCCTTATTTGCTCTTTGGGGAATAGCTAATGATTTAACTAACCCAATGGTTTCTGCTTTTAAGAAAGTAATGCCAGAGTTATCTAATTTACAGGCATCCTTAGTACAATCTGCTTTTTATTTTGGTTACTTTTTTATGGCATTGCCAGCTGCTTTGTTTATTAGAAAATATAGTTATAAATCAGGAATAATTTTAGGACTTATTTTATATGCGATAGGAGCCTTTATGTTTTACCCTGCAGCAGCTTATGAAGATTTTATTTTTTTTTTAATCTCTTTGTGGGTAATTACCTGTGGGTTATCTTTTTTAGAAACTACAGCAAATCCATTAATACTTGCTCTAGGAGATAAAAGAACTTCTACACAAAGATTAAATTTAGCACAAGCTTTTAATCCTGTGGGCTCTTTAACGGGTATGGTTATTGCACAAGTATTTGTTTTAAGCGCAATTAGGTCTGATGATTATACAACGGAGGCTTATAATGCACTATCATCTGATGAATTGGCGGTTGTGCGTGAAAACGACTTAGGAATAATTAGTTTGCCATATATAGCGTTAGGCGTTTTGGTTTTAATAATTATGGCAATTATAATTTTTACAAAAATTCCTAAAACACCAGAAGAGGATAAGATGAGTCTATCAGAATCTTTTAAAAAATTATTTGCTAATAAAAATTATTTAGGAGGTGTTGTAGCACAAGCAGCTTGTGTTGGTTCACAAATTATGTGTTGGACATTTATTTTTCAATATGTAGATAATTTAAATGCTACATATAACATGAATATTACAGCTACTAACTTTAATATTGCTGCCATGTGTTTGTTCTTAACTGGGAGGTGGATAGGTACTGGTTTAATGAAAAAAATAAATCCGTCTAAAGTTTTAATGATATTTGGTTTTTCTGGAGCCATTTGTGCTATTGGAGCGGTTGTTTTACCTGGAATGTCTGGATTAATTTCTCTTGTGGCTATTTCTATATTCATGTCTATAATGTTTCCTACTATTTATGGTATTGCACTAAAAGATATGGGAGACGAAGCCAAAATTGGTTCTGCAGGTTTAGTAATGGCAATTGTTGGCGGAGCTTTTATGCCACCAATACAAGCGGCTATTTTAGATATAGGTGGCGATGGTTTTAATGATGTTTCTTTTTTAGGATATATACCAGAAGTTAATTTTTCTTTTCTATTGCCTATGCTATGTTTAGCGGTGGTGGGCTTTTACGGATTTAGAACAATGAAGAAAATAATTACTCTCTAGTAGTAAAAAACTCATTTAATACATAAGGTCTAAAAAAATAAAAATATGAATGCGCATATTTTAAAATGTTTACTACTGTTGTTTACTGCAACTAAAATTTTGTTTGCTCAAGACAATACGGAAGCTCTAATAAGTAGTTCTAATGAATGGCCCATGTCTGGAGGACCAAACGGCAATTATAAAATAAAAACTACTCAAAAAGTTCCTATAAAATGGTCTGTTAGGACAGGAGAAAATATTAAATGGAGAAAAACATTACCAGAAGGTGGGCAAAGTGGGATTGCAGTTTGGGGAGAGAAACTCTTTTTAACCATTAACCCTCCAAATGAAAATCCCAAACATGAAGACGTTCTTAAAAAATATGATGTAATAAAAAACAAGTACAAATTACTTTTTAAGAAGGAAGAAGAAAAACTAAGTAACAATAAGGATCTTACTTATATTCAACTAAAAGAAAATTTAGCAGAACCATTGAAGAAATGGCAGAATTCACTGAAGAATAATTCGCATTACCAAAAAGCATCGCATCTAGAAAAAAAAGATATTGAGAAAAACCTAATGCATAAAGATGAGATAGGTAAGAACTATGCTGTTTTTAATAATAAGCTTAAAGAATATATACATTCTAAATCAAAAAAGCTAAAAGAAGTTTATACTTCATTTTTAGAAATTGAAAAAGAAAAAAGTGGAGGTGCTATCAGTAAAGATATTGTATTGTTATGCTTAAATGCGGATACAGGTGAAACGTTTTGGGAGAAGACTGTAAAAGGAACTTTTAGTAGTCAGTATAATTATGGTTTTAGTGACGCTACCACACCTTGCCCTATAACAGATGGGAATAATGTATGGGCAATTAATGCAAGTGGAGGTATGGCTTGTTTCTCTATGAAAGGGGAATTAGTATGGCAAAGAACATGGGAGCCTAGCTCTGGAGGAAAACCTTTTAATAAACAGTTTGATTCTGTTCTTTTTGAAGATTTAATTTTAAATGTAGAACCACCTGAAGATAAAGATACCGAAAGAAATAAAGAATGGAATTATGTGCACGCTTTTAATAAAAATACCGGGAAAAGAGTATGGGTCACAAAAGAAGCTATTACACATTACAATACTCCAATTTTAGGAAAAACAAAAGAAGGAACACCAGCTTTGTTAATTGGTAGAGGCGGACCACATGGAGTACCAGAAAGACCAATAGGTCTTAGTTTAATAAGTTTAGAGAAAAATAACGCAGGTAATGCTTTATGGAACTGGGAGCCAAAAGAAAGTAATGCATTGGCAGGTTGGGGAGCACTTAGCACGCAACATTGGGATATGAATAAAGCATCTTGGTTTTATAAAGGAAATGAGCATATTACTGTAAATTCACAAACAGGTAAACTAATTTCAGAAAAAAAACTGAATACTGTGAACCAGTATAATTATGATATAAAAAAGGGTAAATATATACTATCTGAGTCTGTAAAAATAAAAGAACTTCAAAACCAAAGACACTGTAATATTTCAGATGGAGATTATTTATTTTATATGGTTCGTTATAATCCATTTATAGCTCGTCATAATGTAGTTGCAGGTAAAAATGAACATTTAGAAGTTCCTAGAGATTTAGATTCTCAGAATGACTTTATATGGAAAAATGAGCATACTAATGATGGACTAAATTCTAAAGGGCAATTAAATGCTTTTGATGCTAGGACTAGAGGAAATGGTTTTCAAAAATGTTTTTTAGGTTCCCCTACTATTATTAATAATTATGTGTTTTTTACAAATGCTGTTGGTATGGTGTATGTGATTGATGCCAATGCAAAGAATTTTGATGCATCTGCATTAGTAGCAGTTAATGATTTAGGAAAAAGCGGCGAAACTTGGACTGTTAATTCTTTAAGTTATGCCAATGGTAAAATTTACCATAGAACTATGAAAGAAGTTGTTTGTATTTCAGAATAAGTGAGTTTATTCCATTTTTAAACTGTAGCATACAAAGTATGTATTAATAGCAACATAAAAGACTGCAGTTTATACGAATTTTGTTCATGGAAAAACAATACGATGAGCAATAGAAGGAACTTTATTAAGAAAAGCGGTTTAGGATTAGTAGGAGCAGGGCTAGTAAGTTGCAGAACTTCTAAAATAGAAAAATCGGAAGATGGGTATAGTTCAGGGACAACTATAAACAGAAGTAGAACAGTTGAGCAAGTTTCTATAAAAGTAAAAACTCCATTATTTTGTCCATACCATAGTATTTCTACTCCAGAAGAAAAAGGAGGAGGGGCTCATTATTATAAAAGCCAAGCTTTTGTTCATAACCCCTTTACGATACAAGCTTCTGGTATGTCTGGCTCTCCTATAATAATAGATGCAAATGGGATTTTTGTTGGGTTTATGACTTCCTATGGTTTTGAAAATTCGACTTTTAATTTTGATGGAAAAGAAACCTTAACAGTTTCCGTACCCCAAGGGCAAGAGTTGTTTATAGATGAAAAAGGAAATGGAGACGAAGCATGGAAAGCCTATAATACGGTAATGATGCAAAGGCTTAATTTTAAGCCCATGACTACAACACCAGATTTTTGGTCAGATGTGGAATATTGTACTTGGGTAGAGCAAAAATATAGGTCTAAAGTGAGAAGAGGACACTTTAATTTATTAACGCATGATTTTGTTGCTTCTTATTTAGATAAAATTATAGAATATGGGTATCCAAAAGGTAAAATGACCTTAGATCATGGTTGGGGGCAATTTCCAGACGGAACAATTAATTCTGGGTTTGGAACTTGGCATGCAGATCCTAAGAAGTTTCCAGATTTTAAGAAGACCATGGATATGATTTCTGAAAAAGGGTTTACTCCAGGGCTGTGGATAGCGTTTCCTAAAATACACCATGCCAGTAGTATTGCCAAGAAGTATCCAGATTTATTGGGAGATTGGAAAGCTACAGGGAACGTAGATAAAAAAACAGCGGAAAGATGGTTAAATCCTAAGGCAGATATTTTTGAATACGCATCAGAAGTAATATATCGTTTTTATACAATTGGAGTAAGAAAGTTTAAGATTGATATGTCTTATAATACTAAATCTGATATGTTACATATTCATAAAGAACTGTACAGAGCAGCAAAGGCTATTAATCCGTATATTGAAATGGAATTTCATGTTCCAGATATTTTCTTTGCCAAATACACCGATGTAACAAGAACTAATGATGTTTGGTTAAATGATAACTATGATTGGCCAGCCAGAGTAAAAACACATTATGAGGTGGCTTATAAATCTTCTCCAGGAAGAGCCATTAATTTAGATCATATAGGAGGTAATGATTCTACAAGAGAGGCGCTTACAGAACAAAAATATTTAAAGCATTTAGAAATGTTTAAAGGAAAAACTGGTTACCCTTTGGTATCTGTATTGCCACATCATATAAGTCAAAAATGTGTAGATAAAACAGGGGAGTATTTATGGGAGTATGAAAAGGGGCCTAAAAATATTTTGTCGAGCTTTTACAATTAAATTAAGAAATAAGTTGCGTATAAATTATATGAAAATAGGAATAGAAAATAGAGCTATATATTTATTATTCTTGGTCTTTAGTGCTGTACTTTTTGTATCATGTCAAAATAATAATACCAAGAGAAATACTAAAATTAAAAAACCAAACATAATCTTTATTCTTGCCGATGATTTGGGGTATGGAGATTTAAGCTCCTACGGGCAAACTAAGTTTAAAACGCCAAATATAGACCAGCTTGTAGCCAATGGCATTAAATTTACAAATCATTATAGTGGTTCTACTGTTTGCGCACCATCTAGGTCTTCTTTAATGACAGGTGAGCATACGGGACATACTCCAATTAGAGGTAATAAAGAATTAAAAGATAAAGAAGGGCAAACCCCCATGCCTGCAAGTTCTGTTACTATTGCAGAAATATTAAAAGAAGGAGGGTATACCACGGGAGCTTTTGGTAAATGGGGGTTAGGGTTTATAGGTTCTGAAGGAGATGCTATAAATCAAGGTTTTGATACGTTTTATGGATATAACTGCCAAAGGCAGGCACATAGATATTATCCTACACATTTATGGAAAAATGATAAAAAAGTAATGTTAGAAGGTAATAATCTAAGTAGCACAGTTACCTATGCCCCAGATTTAATACAAAAAGAAACATTAAAGTTTATAGAGGAAAATAAAGAGGAGCCTTTTTTTGCATATGTTCCTTTAGTTTTACCTCACGCAGAATTAATATCTCCTAAAGATAGTTTGCTGCAAAAATATATAGGGAAATATGATGAGGTTCCTTATAAAGGTGGTTCAGATTATGGAGAAGCTATTATAGAATCTAAATATTGTAATACAGAAACTCCATATGCAGCTTTTGCTTCTATGGTAGATAGGATGGATGTTTATGTAGGTCAAATTGTAGCAAAAGTTAAAGAATTGGGTATTGCAGAAAATACAATAATAATGTTCGCAAGCGATAATGGACCACATGCTGCAGGTGGTGCTAATCCAGAGTATTTTAATAGTGCAGGAGGGTTAAGAGGAATAAAAAGAGATTTATATGAAGGAGGCATACGTTCTCCTTTTATTGCGGTTTGGCCTAATAAAATAAAGGCAGGAACAATCACTAATCATGTTTCTGCTTTTTGGGATATAATGCCAACTTTGGCTGCTGTTGCTGGAGCAAATACACCACTTAAAACAGATGGAATTTCTTTTTTACCAACTCTTTTGGGTAAAGGTGTACAAGAACAACATGCTTATTTATATTGGGAGTATAATCATAAAGGAGGTAGGCAAGCTGTAAGAAAAGGAAAGTGGAAAGGGGTTTTGTATAATACTGTTAAGAATCCTAATGCTAAAATAGAATTATACAATTTATATACAGATGGTATAGAATCTAAAAATGTAGCAGACGAAAACCCAGAAATTGTAGCAGAAATAAGGCAAATTATAAAAGAATCTCATGTAGAATCAAAAATATTTCCTTTTAAATAATTTTTTAGAGTAATAATCTATTTGATTTATAAAAATAAACATATGAGGTAGGGATTGGAATTTTAAATTCCGAATATGCATTACAGAGTTTATTTGACTTTATCACAAGTTTTAAATTAGAAACAAAACAAAAAAATGAATAAATTTTATTTTAACGAAGAACAAGAATCGTACGACGCTATAGTTGTAGGCACAGGAATAAGTGGCGGTTGGGCTGCAAAAGAATTATGTGAGCAAGGTCTAAAAACTTTAGTTTTAGAACGCGGTAGAATGGTAGAGCATATTACGGACTATAAGACTGCTAATTTAGATACTTGGGATTTTCCAAATGGAGGTAAGTTAACTAAAGAACAAAAAGCCAAACAACAAAAGCAAATAAGAACGAATAGAGTAAACAATGCTGATGTTAATGAATGGTTTGTAAATGATTTAGAGCACCCTTATAAAGAAACCAAACCTTTTGACTGGGTTAGAGGTTACCATGTTGGTGGACGTTCTATTATGTGGGGACGCCATAGTTACCGTTGGAGTGAAATAGATTTTGAGGCTAATAAAAAAGACGGACATGGTGTAGATTGGCCGGTACGTTATAAAGATATTGCTCCATGGTATGACAAAGTAGAGACATACATTGGAGTGTCCGGAGAAAAAATGAATCTGCCACAGTTGCCAGATGGTCAGTTTTTGCCAATGATGGAACACAATTGTGTAGAACAACATTTTAGAGATAAAGTTTATGAGAATTTAGATGGTAGAGTTGTTACTGCTGGTAGAATTGCTCATATTACTGGAGATAAACCTTTTGAGGGGCGTACAAAGTGTCAGTTTAGAAATAGGTGCACGCGTGGTTGTCCTTTTGGAGGGTATTTTAGTAGTAACTCATCTACATTACCTGCAGCAGAACGTACGGGAAATTTAACGTTAAGGCCAGACTCTATTGTTTCAGAGGTTATTTATGACCCAAATACTAAAAAGGCTTCAGGTGTTAAAGTTATAGATAGATTAACAAAAGAAGAGTTTGTTTTTAAAGCAAAAGTCATTTTCTTATGCGCATCTTCTATGGCTACTGCGTCTATTCTTTTGCAATCTAAATCGGATAGGTTCCCTAATGGATTAGGTAATGATTCTGATCAGGTGGGTAGAAATGTTATGGACCACCATTTAGGAACAGGTGCAAGCGGAAAGTTTGACGGTTTTCAAGATAAATATTATAAAGGAAGAAGACCAGGAGGTATCTATGTACCAAGGTTTAAAAATTTAGGAGGAAAATCTAACAGTAAAAATTATGTAAGAGGTTTTGGTTTTCAAGGTGGAGCAAGTCGTAAAAACTGGAAAGATGCTATTGCAGAGTTTGGTATGGGAGCTAAATTAAAAGATGAAATTTTAAAACCTGGAGGATGGACAATGGGTATTGGCGGTTTTGGAGAAATATTGCCTTATGAAGATAATAGAATGACATTAGATTATGATACTCTAGATGGTTGGGGCTTACCAACTATAAACTTCAATGCAGATATAAGAGATAATGAGCTTAAAATGAGAGAAGATATTGTTGTACATGCTGCCGAAATGTTAGAAAAGGCAGGTTTTAAAGATGTTAAAGCAAGAAACGGTAGTTACAATATGGGGCATGGTATTCATGAAATGGGAACAGCTCGTATGGGGAGAGACCCTAAAACATCTGTAGTAAATGGTCATAACCAAATACATGCAGTACAAAATGTATATATAACAGATGGTGCTTTTATGGCCTCTTCTAGTTGTGTAAACCCATCATTAACCTATATGGCTTTTACAGCAAGAGCAGCAAACCATGCTGCACAAGAACTTAAAAAAGGAAATATATAATGGATAGAAGAAAAGCATTATTAAAAATGGGAATGTCTATGGGGTATGTTGTTGCTGCTCCTACATTCTTAACTATATTACAAAGTTGTAAAGAAGAGAAAGTAGTATCATGGGTTCCTACTTTTTTTAGTGAAAAACAAGCGGTTGTTCTTATTAATGTTGTAGATGCAATATTGCCAAAAACAGATACGCCTTCTGCTTCTGAAGCAAATGTGCATGTTTTTTTAGACCAGTTTGTTAATGAGGTAATGGAGACTAAACAACAAAAGCAATTTAAAACTACCATAGACAAATTAGCGGAAATTGCTCTTAAATCATCAGGAAAGAATGAAATAAATGAGGTAACACCTGAAGATGTAACGCCTACATTAAAAGCGGCTTTAGAATCTCCAAATGAAAATAAAGAATTAGCATTTGTAAAAAATATTAGAGATTTAACTATCTGGGCGTATAAGTGTAATGAATATATAGGAGAAGAGGTTCTTGCTTATTTGCCAGTGCCTGGGCAATATGTACCATGCGATACAATAGAAAATTTAACTAACGGTAAGGCATGGTCTATTTAAATAAAAATTAGAACTAATGAAAAGAAGAAACTTTATTCAGAAAACAGCTTTATCTGCTGGCGCAGTTACTTTAACTTCAGGAGTAGCTTTTGGAGCTAGAAAAAAAGAGGAGCTTAAAAAGCATAGTTTTAATTTAAAATATGCGCCACATTTAGATATGTTTAAGCATCATGCAGGAGAAGATCCTATAGACCAGCTTAATTTTATGGCGGATCAAGGTTTTACTGCATTTGAAGATAATCTTATGCGAAGAAGAGACGTGGTTCTTCAAGAAAAAATGGCAAAAACAATGCAAAAAAGAGGCTTGGAAATGGGTGTTTTTGTTGCCGTATTTTTAAAAGAAGGGAATATAGCATCTGGAGACTTAAAAAGTAGAGAAGCTTTTTTAAACTATTGTAAAGAATCTGTTGAAGTTGCAAAAAGAGTAAATGCAAAATGGATGACTGTAGTTCCTGGTAATGTAGCAAAAAAGGTTAGAGGTGCTTACCAAACTGCAAATGTTATTGAAACTTTAAAACAGGCTTCTGCAATTTTTGAACCACATAACTTAACAATGGTTTTAGAACCATTAAATTTTTATAATCATCCTGGTGCTTTCTTAACAGAATCTCCACAAGCTTATGAAATATGTAAAGCTGTAGATTCTCCTTCCTGTAAGATTTTGTTTGATATTTATCATCAGCAAATACAAGAAGGAAATCTTATTCCAAATATGGATGCATGTTGGGATGAAATTGCCTATATCCAAATTGGAGATAATCCAGGCCGTAAAGAGCCTACCACAGGAGAAATTAATTATAATAATGTATTAAAGTTTATTCATTCAAAAGGATATAACGGAATATTAGGAATGGAGCACGGTAACTCTAAACCAAATAAAGAAGGAGAGCAAGCAGTAATAGATGCTTATAAAAAAGTAGATGATTTTATGTAATAGTGAGTGTTATTAGTATACTATGTTTTCATGAAAAACTGTACGGAAGAATATTTCTTTTGTGCAGTTTTTTTTATTTAATAAAAACTGAGGAATATTCAGTTTTATTAACTTATAGACACAAATTATTTATTTGCAAAGACGAATAAAAATCAATTCTTAAGGAAGTTTGGAAATAATATATTACAATTTAATTGTATAACTAAACAAAGGGTATTATGAAAAAAAAGTATGGTTATTTTTTACTTATGAGTTGCTTTATTTCTTGTTCTTCTAGTATGTCTAAAAATATAATAGAAGAAGAAGAAGCGAAAGAGAAGGTTGAAATTGAAGAAGAAGTAGAACAGGAGAAAGAAGGAATAGTGGTGTTAGATGAAAAAATATTCTACACAGAACCCAAAACTTTTGCAACAGTAAAGAATTTAAAGGAGGATTATAATATTGATAATGATTTTGATACAGATGATAGTATTATACTACAAAATGCTATTGATGAAATGGAAAGTTTAGGGGGTGGTAAACTTATAATTCCAGCAGGTAATTATTCTTTTGCAGAAGTCTTATTAAAATCTAACATTCATTTAGAAATAGATTCAGGTGTGGTTATTAGACCCGCAGATAGACCTAATAACAGGAATTATGTAATTTTTAAAGTAACAAATGACACCAGTGAAGAACCATTGAGAAACGTTAGTATATGTGGGGTTAACGGAAAGTTTAAAGTAGATTTAAGACACGCAAATAATTTGAATGTTAGAATAATTATGTCTTTTAATGTTTCTAATTTTAAATATTCTAATATGATAGTAGAAGATAAGTATTCTAGATTTTCTTCAGTTACTTTTAATGGGGTTAAAATAGGAGATAAAGTATTAGGGCCTAGAAACGGTGTAGTAAAAGATATTGATTTATATAATTCAGATTATGGTTACGGGGTGGTTCAATTTCAATTAGGAAAGCATATTTATTTTAAAAACTTATATGGAAAAGGAGGAGCTACTTTAAGAATAGAGACCCATAATAAAGTATTAAGAGAAATTGGTACTTATGATGTTGTTGATGAGATTTATGGTACAAATATTATATCTGAAGAAGGTAATGCTGCTCTAATGCTATCGCCACATTTTATAAATAATGGTACTGTAAATGTTAATGGTGTTACAGCAATTGGTAGTGGTTTTGCTGTTAGAATAGGGGCTGGCTTTGTAAATAAAGAAGAGGCAGCTTTAGGGTTAACAGCAGGAACGTTTAATAAGGAGACGGTAATAAAAAATGTAAAGGCAACTTACTCAGACAGTAAAGCGCAAATAAAGCCTAAACATTATAAGTACATGCCTTGTGAATTACGATCTTTAATAAGCAATACTCCAATAAACCCTTTTCCGCATGGAGATAGTTATAATGGCCCGTCTATAGGTGCTGTGGTGTATGATGCTAATTATACAGTGCATATAAAAGAAGAAGATATTACTATTGGAGAGGGTTTTAAAGAAGGGGTAAGCTTATTATTAAAAGAAGATGCAAAAACAGATACGGAATGCGGTTTATAAAATTAACTCTTTTTATTTTGGCTTTTATTTAGTCTATGAGTAAAACTTAAAATAATATACCTGCCAAGACTTTCAGAAGTAGTTTCTTCAAAAAAGTTAATGGTACTATTACGGTATATATCTACATTCTTATCTAGTAAATCTATAAGTACTAATTTAAGGATATCATTTTTTTTATCAGAAAAAGCATAAGATAAAGTAGCATTCCATAAAGGCAATTTTTGATCCGATGTAAATTTATTGTCTTTATAAACAATATAATCAAACTGTGTATTAAAATTTAGTTTTTTGGAAATATCATAATCTACCATTGAAAAATATTGTTGTTTAGAAAATTTTCTATCTAAGTCTTTTTCAATAGAAAAAGTAGTGTTATTAATGCTGTATATAGCTCCAGCTTTTATGTCTATAATTCTTTTGTTATTATTTTCTAATTGTGCTCTAAAGGTATAATCTTTCGTATTTACTTCATTAGACTGTAAGTTAATGATAGAATTAGATGTTGTGAAAAAGTTTCTATTTTTTAAGGTATAACGTAAGCCAATTTTTTTCATTTTTTTACTAAAATTTAATGAGGAAGTGAACTTGCTTTTTTTGCCATTATTGGCATAACTAGTAGTCTTTATAAAATCGTCATCTACTTCAACACTTCTTGTAATGCCGTTATTAGAGTTTTGGTATTGTATCTTACTATTAAAATTTATGCCAGATTTAAAGTTATGAGTAATACCAAGTAATGAGAAAAAATCTATTTTTTCTGGTTCTAAAAATGGGTTCCCTTTACGAATACTAAAAGGATTTAAATCGTTAATTACGGTAGAGCTTTCATAAGAATTAGGGCTGCGTACAGTTTTCTTGTAAGAAACTCTAAAACGTTTCCCTTTTTTTGGTTTGTATTGTAAAAATGTTATAGGGTTAAGGTAAAAGTTGTTTGCTGTAATAAAAGGCTCCTGTTTTACACCAAAGACTCTATCTATATTTTGTAATTCTAAACCTAAGTACGTGTTTAGTTTAGAAATGTTATAAGAGTGTGCTAATCTATTTTGGTAACTATTTAAGATGTGTTTATAGTTGTATTGTAAAATTTCTTCTTCTGGAGTTGTTTTAATTGTTGTTTTAAATTGATTTACATCTTCTTTTCTACGGTCATTTTTAATATAAGATTCAAATTTAAAGGAATGGTTTCCTCCTAAAGGTTCAGTGTACTTAATAGTAACATTGTTAGTAATGTTATTTGTGCTTTCATCTCTTAGGGTGTTTATTTCCCTGCTATTTATTTTATTAGTATTTAGTCCTCTTTCAATAAATGTATTTTGAGTGTTATTTAATTTAGAATTATTTAAAGCAGAATTAAAACCAATATTAAAGTTGCGACCATAATTATTTAGTTTTTGAAAGTAGTTTATGTTTACATCACTAAAAGTTTTATTTTTTTCTATGTTGTTTTTATTAAAATTTGTTGTTGCTAAAATATTCTCAGATAGAAAATATTTTCCATCCCTTTCTAGTTCTGAAATTACATTATCTGCTCTAAATCTTCCTTTAATAAAAAGTCTATAATTTTCATGAGATTTGTTTTTATAATTAAAATTTAAATTATGATTGTTTGTGGAATTACTGTAATTATTGTCTGCTATATAATCAAAGTTGTTGTTACTAGAAAAAGTAATTCTTTTAGATTTTGAGTTACCAATATTCTCAGAAAGGTTATAAAAATAATCTATATTAAAGTCTTCTTTTTTCTTAAACTCATGCCCTAGATTAAAACCAGCAACACCAGTTTTAAGAAAACCACTTAAACTTTTTGTTCTTTTCGCAGAATTAGAATCTTCTTCTTCAGATTCATCTATGCCATTCGTGTTTTTTAAGAAACCTTGAATATTAGAACCAGTAATATTAATATTATTAAATTTTCCAATAACTGCAAATTGGGTTTTACTTGTAAATTTATTGTAATTAAGATTTGTAAAATAACGCTTGTCTAAGCCTACTCCTGCAGATGCTTTTCCAAACCCTTTACTTTTTTTAGTCTTTTTTAGGGTAAAATTTATGACAACCTCTTTGTTACCATCTGCCACACCAGTAAGTTGTGTTTCTTCACTTTTTTGATCAATGATTTCAATTTTATATATATCATCGGCAGATAAATTTTTTAAAACTACAGCAGGGTCTCCACCAAAAAACTCTTTACCATCTACCATTATTTTAGCAACTTCATCTCCTTGCGCATTCACTTTTCCATCAGAATCTATATCTACACCAGGTAATTTATTAAGTAATTCTTCTAAATTGTCATCTGGATTAGTTTTAAAAGAACTAGCGTTAAAAGAAACTGTGTCTTGTTTAATTTGCATGGGAACAACAGCGGTTAAGGTAATCCCATCTAACTCCATTAAATCTTCTTCAAGAATAATGTTTTTTAAATTTATTTGCTCTTTGGTGTATGTAATTTCTTTGTAAATAGATTTATAACCAAGAGAAGATAATTGTAGTAAATAACTATTAGGTGTTAATTCTTCAAATTTAAATAAACCTTTACTATCTGTTATTGTGTATTTTATATAGGTAGAATCTTTAGGGTGTAATACTGTTATTGCAACAGCTTCTAGGGGGGCATTAGTAGTGTTAATTACTGTTCCAATAACAGCATCGGAAGAGAGTTGTGCATTAGAAAAATTAGTGTAAAATAAACAGCTAAAAAGTAATAAGCTAATCGTATGTTTTAATTTCATTTAAGTTTTAAAAAGAGTTTGTTTTATAGGTGTTAAAAATAATTACTCAATGCAGTTACTATGTATTAACTAATAAATAAGTTGTACTTGTTTGTAAAAGTATAGAGATAACATTTTTTAAACCCTAAAGCATTGCCTAAATAAGATAACATATGGTTTTAAGCCCTTTTTTAGCTTCTTTGAACTCATACATACATTTTCTATACCTATAGCCACATAGAACAAGCGTAAAAAAGGCATATTTGTATAAATAATTCTATGTAGAGTAGTAGCTTTTTTTCTCTGTATAGTAATTGTATATTAAAAACAATAGCGGTAATGATTAAATTAATGAGAGTAGCACTAGTTTTATTATTTATACTTATAGTTGGGTGTAAAGAAAAAACTAAAGAAAAAGAAATAATTGAGGAAAAGAAAAAACCAAATATTGTACTTCTTTTTATTGATGATTATGGATGGTCTGATATAGGGTATAGAAATCCAGTTTTTAATACTCCTAATTTAAATAAGTTAAAAGAAGACGGATTAGATTTTTCTAGAGCCTATGTGCCAACTCCTACCTGTAGTCCTAGTAGGCTTTCTATTTTAACAGGAATAGAGGCTATACGTCTTGGAATGCCAAGACACATTGCAATAGACCCCAAGGATCCAGATGCCGAATATAATTTATGGCCAACAGATCCAGTGCAAAGGCCATCTAGGAATTATTTGCCATTAGAAGAAGTTACTTATGCAGAGCGGTTAAAAGAATATGGTTATTATAATTATTTTGTAGGAAAATGGCATTTAGGGCATAAAGGTCGTTATCCTGTAAATCAAGGTTTCGATGCTGAGTTTGGAACCACAGATCATGGTCATCCTAAAAGTTATTATTTTCCATTTTTTAAAGAAGGGGACCCTAATGGTTTTATGAAAAACTATAAGGAAGGAGATTATTTGACCGATGTTCTTACTGATGGTGCAGTAGATTTTATTAAAGAATATGATAAGGACAATCCGTTTATGCTTTCTTTTTGGTATTACTCTGTTCATGGCCCTTCTATTGGAAGAAAAGATTTACTTAAAAAATATCAAGATGCTGGTTTAGAGGGTAAATACGCACATCATGCAGCTATGGTAGAGGCTATGGACGAATCTGTTGGGCGAATAAGAAAAGCTTTAAAAGAAAAAGGAATTGAAGATAATACTGTTATTCTTGCCATTTCGGACCAAGGTGGTGCTTATACAAATGCACCGTTAAGTGGCGGTAAAAAAGGAGGAAATACTTTAGGAGAAGGAGGGGCAAGAGTTCCTTTTATAGCTTACTATCCTGGAGTTACTAACGCTAATACAGTTTGTGAAACACCAATACAAACCATAGACGTTTACCCTACTTTAGTAGAAATAGCTTCAGGAGAAAAATGTAAAGACACTCAAATTAATGGGGTGAGTTTAATGCCTTTACTAAAAGGAGATACAATTAATAAAAGAAACCTTTATTTCTTTAGAAGTTATGAGGATCAATATGCAGCTATTATTTCTGGAGATTGGAAACTTATAAAATACCATAGCGGAAAATTTCAGCTTTTTAATGTGGCTAAAGACATTAGCGAAAAAGTAAATTTAATAGGAAAAGGCCTAACAATAGAAGAAAAGTTAAAACTAGATCTTTCTGCTTGGGAAAAAGAAGCTGTTCCGGAATATTAATAAAAGATTAAAAAGAAAATGTATAAAATAATTGCTCTATTACTTACTATTTGTTCCTTTCAACAAATAGTTGCTCAGAAAAAGAAAGAACAACAGCCCAATATAATATGGCTAATGGCAGAGGATATTAGCATAGATTTAGAGATTTATGGTATGCAAGCTGTAAAAACTCCAAACTTAAATAAAATGGCACAAGAGGGGGTGCGTTTTGATAATTGCTTTGTCACAAATCCTATTTGTTCGCCTAGCCGTTCTGCAATGTTAACAGGAACGCATCAAGTAAAAATTAATTCGCATCATCATAGAAGCAATAGAGATATACCTTTAGATGAAAATTTTAAACCTTTTACATATTGGCTAAGAAATGCAGGTTATACCTGTATTTTAGGGCATCATGGGGTATTTAATAAAGGAAGAAAAATTGATGCTAATTTTAAACATGAAGCAATAGGATCTTGGGATGGAAAAACTCAGTTTGGGTTGTTTGATAAGTATGATAATTTTGAGAAAGAAGACCAACCATTTTTTGCACAAATACAATTACAAGTCACTCATAGAGGAGACTGGTGGAATGATGTTCGTGAAAAATCAAAGCACCCAGTAGACCCAAACAAAGTTGTTCTTCCAAAGTATATGGCAGATCATCCTACTATTCGTTTAGATTGGGCAAAATATCTAGATCAAATGGAATATATGGATAATGAGGTTGGAATGATTTTTAAAGAGTTGGAAGAAAAAGGAATGGCAGATAATACCATTGTAATTTTTATAGGAGACAATGGTCGTTGTAATATTAAAGGAAAAGGGTATTTACATGATCCAGGATTACATATTCCATTAATTATATATGCTCCAGAAGGCTTACAAGGAGATAAAATTAGAAAAGATGTAGTAAGTGCTACAGATATTACGGCTACTGTTTTAGATTTTGCTAATGTAAAGGTGCCAAATCACATGACAGGGAGACCTATTTTTAGAAAGAATTTTAAAAGAGAATATGTATATGGAGCAAGAGACTTGTGGGATGAAATTGAAGAAAAGTCTAGAACAATAACTTCTAGCAATTGGAAGTATATTAGAAATGATATGCCAGAGGTACCTTTTGATGCGCACCAAGCATATTTAGAATTTTATAGGCCGGCAGTTCATGTAATGCGAACCCTAAATAAAGAGGGAAAACTTAATAAGGAGCAAAAGTTCTTTTTTGAACCTAATAAGCCAGCAGAAGAATTATATGATTTAACTAAAGACCCAATGGAGCTAACAAATTTAGCAGATAATCCATTGTATGCTACTATTTTGAAAAAGATGAGAAAGCAAACCTTAAAGTTTGACCAGGAAATGAAACCTGTTAGTAACGCATATGAACCAACAACTGTACATGGTAATGAGGTTATTAATTGGATTAAGGTTAATGATTCCGAAGCGTACAAACAAATGCTAAACGGTGTAGAAATAGGCTATAAAAAATATACAAAAGCATATAAAGAAAGTTTAAAAAAGTAATTATAGTTACTTAAAGCTTAAAATGTTATAACGCAATGGTAATCAGTGTTTTTAAAAGATTGTCTAGAGTTTAATTTACCAGTAAAGACATTTTATTTACTTTAAAACATAAAATTAGATTGGCTATACTAGATTTTTACTGCACATAATAAATTAGCAATATGAACAACTGGTTTAAGAAGAAAGAAAATAACTATAGAGAAAATGTAATAGTTTTTTTAACACTAATGGTATTTGCTGTAGGCATTAGTTGCAAAGCACAAGAAGATAACAAAGAGGTAGTTGTTTTTAATACATCTATTTCTAAAGATGCAACACCTAAAGTATTAGAGAGAATTTTAAATGCAGATGCAAGACCTATTTCGCAAATAAAATTTGAAAAAGGAACCTATCATTTTTATCCAGATAAAGGATTAGAAAAATTTGTTCATATATCTAATCATAATGATGTTATTATAAGAACAGCAATGCCCATTTTTAATTTTAACAATTTAACTATTGATGGCCAAGGGTCTACTTTTATTTACCATGGAAGAATGATTCCTTTTTTAATAGATAATTCTAATAATATAACCGTAAAAAATGTTACTGTAGATTGGGCAGAACCCTTTCATAGTGAAGGTAAAATAGTTGCTCATGACATAGAAAAGCATTCTTTTGATATGGAAATATCAGAAGAATACCCATATGAAATTAGAAATGAACAATTAATATTTGTTAAAGAGTATTACGAACATCATTTAGGACAGGCAATTTTATATGACCCTGAACGTAAAGCAATTGCTTTTAATACGGAGATTTATACCCCTCTAAATCAATTCTCTAAAGTAGAGGTAAGTAGAAATTTAGATAAAATATCCTATAAATACCCAGTTGATAAATTAGATTCTAGTCAAAGAATAATAGGAAGAGAGAACATTTTAAAAGTAGAAGAAATAAAGCCAGGATTGGTTCGTGTATTTAATCATAAAAAAGGATTACCACCTATAGGAACTATTTTAGTTTGTAAAGGGGAGCAAAACGAAAATAGATTAGCGCCAGCATTTAGGGTTACACATACCTATGGTTTTAATGCTGCCAATGTTAATGTACACCATGCAGGCGGAATGGGCTTAATTGCCGAGAATTCTGGAGATTTAACTTTAGATAGTTTTAATGTAACCCCTTCTAATGGAAGAATGGTTTCTACTACTGCAGATGCAACTCACTTTGTAGGCTGTAGGGGTAAAGTAGAATTAAAAAATTGCACGTTTAATAATCAGTTAGACGATGCTACAAATGTGCATGGAACCTACCAAATAGTACAAGATATAAAAGATGCATATACTATTGGTGCTAGAATGGGACACTTTCAACAACAAGGGTTTGTTATAGGAAAAGAAAAAGATACTATAGGACTAGTAAGACTTTCCAATTCTTTTTTCCCATATAATAAACTAACTATTAAGAGTATCCAAAAAATAAACAGTAGATATCAGCTAATAACATTTAATGAAAAATTGCCTAAAGATTTAAAAGAAGGTGATTTACTAGAAAATTTAGATGCGTACCCAGAATTACTGGTAGAAAACTGTACAATAAGTAATAATAGAGCAAGAGGTTTATTGCTATCTAGCCCTAAAAAAACAGTAATAAAAAATAATTTTTTTAGCACAGAGATGGAAGCAATATTAATACCAATAGAAAGTGGTCATTGGTATGAGTCTGGTAGTGTAGAGAATTTAGAAATATTGAATAATACATTTCAAGATTGCCAACATAGTGGTTTTGATAGGGGAGTAATACGTTTTGATACGGATGATGATAATAAAAATACAGCATTTAAAAATGTTGTAATTAGGGATAATGTCTTTAATCAATTTGATAATTTAATACTTCAGGTAACCAATTTAGATGGATTACTATTTGAGAATAACACCATAACTAATTCAGGAACTTTTCCACAATTACATAAAAAAAATCCTGCGATTAGAATACATCATTCTCAAAATATAAAATTTAAAAAGAATAGTTATAAAGGAAAAGCAAAAGTTATTTTAGAGAAAGATGCTTCTTTAAAGAAATTAAAATTTAAATAGATGATAGGAAAAAAAATACTATTTGTTTTAACAATTATTTTATTTTTTAGCTGTAAAGAAGTAAAAAAGGAAGCTGCAGTTACAGAAGTTGCAATTCCTAAAAACGCTCCAAACATTATATACATTTTAGCAGATGATTTAGGGTATGGAGATTTAAGTAGTTATGGGCAAAAGAAATTTATGACGCCTAATATTGATAAAATGGCTGCTAATGGAATAAAATTCACAAATCACTATAGTGGTGCAGCGGTATGCGCACCAGCTCGTTCATCTTTATTAACCGGACAGCATACAGGGCATACCCCTATTAGGGGAAATAAAGAGGCAATAGGTGGGGGGCAAACTCCATTGCCAAAGAATGCTATTACCATTGCAGAAATGCTTAAATCTGCGGGTTACGTTACTGGTGCTTTTGGTAAGTGGGGACTAGGTTATACAACAACTGAAGGAGATCCAAATGCCCAAGGGTTTGATACATTTTATGGTTATAATGACCAGAAAATGGCACATAGATATTACCCACCTTTTTTATGGAGAAATCAAGAAAAAGATTCTTTAAAGGGTAATGATTGGACAAATACAGTAACCTATGCACCAGATGTTATACAAGAAGAAACAATGCGTTTCTTAGAAAAAAATAAAGACAAACCTTTTTTTGCATATATACCATTAGTATTACCGCATGCTGAACTTATTTCTCCTAAAGATTCTATTTTAAAAAAGTATGAAGGTAAGTTTACAGAAAAACCACATCTAGTGAGTTCAGATAACTATACTTCAGATTATGGTCCAGATATGGAATATTATAAATACTGTTCTCAATTGACGCCTAATGCAGTATATGCATCTATGGTAGATAGGATGGATGTTTATGTAGGACAGATTATTGATAAAGTGAATGATTTAGGGATTGCAGATAATACGATTATTATGTTTGCTAGTGATAATGGTCCTCATGGAGAAGGAGGAGCAGATGTTGAGTTCTTTAATAGTAGTGGAGATTTACGTGGTAAAAAAAGAGATTTGTATGAAGGAGGTATCCGTTCTCCATTTATAGCTCTATGGCCAGGAAAAATTAAAAAAGGCTCTACTTCTGAGCATATTTCTGCTTTTTGGGATGTAATGCCAACAGTAGCAGAAATAGCAGGAATAACTTCTGGTGTAGAAACAGATGGTATTTCATTTTTACCAACGTTATTAAATGCTAAAAACCAAAAAGAACATAAATATTTATACTGGGAATTTGGCATTAGAGGAGGTAGACAAGCAATACGTATTGGAAATTGGAAAGGAGTAGTTTATGATGCTTTAAAAGGTGGGGATTGCACTTTAGAGTTGTATAATCTAGAAGAAGATAGTAAAGAGGAAAAAAATATAGCAAATATGCACCCCGAAATAGTAAAAGAAATGAAAGAACTTTTAGTTTCTGCAAGAACAGAATCTAAAGTTTTCCCTTTATATGAGAAGGGAAAATAAAATACTAAGCTGTTTCGAGTCAGCATTAGTAGGTTTTTTAAGTTAATTCATAAATCGGTCTTTTTAAAGACCGATTTATTTTTAATCTTATACCAGTAAGTTTGCTGGTTTAAATGCAGTTTCTGGATCAGCCAATTTCTCTTTATTAACTATATTGTTTCCTTTTATAAATTTAGTGCCTATAACATATGCTTTTGCGTTATTAACAGCATCTACAGCTAATAAAACAGTATTTTTAAAATACCAGACAGAAAAACTGTCTCCGTATCTACCTTCACCAGATTCTTTTCGTAGTATTATTTCATTATACCCTGTAGAGAGCCCTACCATTTGTAATTTTATATGATATTGATCAGACCAAAACCATGGAATAGTATCATATGTAACTTCTTTTCCGCAAATAGTAGCTGCAGCTACTTTAGATTGGTCTATTGCATTCTGTACAGACTCTAATCGTAGATAGGTGTCGTAGTGCGGATTATGGTGGTAAGAACAGTCGCCAATAGCAAAAATATGCGCATCATTTGTTTTGGTAGTTTCATCTACACAAATGCCATTAGTACATAAAATACCAGCTGCTTCGGCAAGTTCCTTATTTACATAAATGCCAACGCCAACAATTACGATATCAGCATCATATACAGAGCCATCTGCACAATTAATATAATTTTTATTGTCTTTATATTCTATAGCAGTAACGTTCTTAGAGGTAAGAATTTTAACACCATTCTCATGATGAAGTTGCTTAAAAAATGCAGACATCTCCGGAGCAGTTACTCTAGCAAGTATTCGTTCTTCTCTTTCAAGAACTGTTACAGTAGCCCCTAATTTTTTTAAAGAAGCTGCTGTTTCTAGCCCAATATATCCTCCGCCAATAATAACAATTTTTTTAGTGTCGCTCTTAGATAAGGCTATGCGTATATTGCTAATATTACCAGCAGTTCGAATAGGAAATAGGTTTTTTGCGTTTTCTATTCCCGGAATAGGGGGTATAATTGGTCTTGCTCCAGATGCTATTACTAATTTATCGTAAGGTTGTATAGAACCATCACCAAGTAGAATACTTTTTTCTTCACGATTAATAGTCTTTACAGTAACCCCTAAATGCAGTGAAATATTTTCTTTAGTGTAGCTATCTGCAGAACGTAATTGATTTTTCTCTATACTGTCGCCACTAGTTAAATAAGCTTTTGAAAGTGGCGGACGGTGGTACGGTAATTCTGGATCAGAATCATACAAATGTATACTACCTTCCCAACCTTCTTTACGTAAGTTAAAAGCAAGATTAACACCAGCATGGCTAGCACCAATTATGACACAAGTTTTAGTATTAGTAGACATTACTTAGCAACTTTCAAAACAATACCATCTATTGCATCACTAATTTCTAATTGGCAACAAAGTCTGCTATATTCATCAGTATTGTCATCTAGCTCTAACATATCAGTTTCTATTTCACTAGCCTTCCCAGTTTTGGCTAAATCTTCTGGAGCTACATGAACGTGGCATGTTGCACAAGAACATACACCACCGCAGTCACCATCTATTCCTTTAATGTTGTTTTCAACAGCAAGTGCCATTACAGAACCAGAAGTTCCTTCTAAAGTTATTTTTTCGTCGTCGCTTGTAATAAAAGTTATTTTTGCCATAATTTTTTAAACAGTTTTTGTATTAAATTTTACTTGAATACTATCGTAACCAACCTTACGCTTAAATTCATCTAAGTTTTCAATATTTTCTTTATAATCTAAAATTTCTATAGACTGTATTTTTTCAGATAAGGTCTTTAGTAGTATTCTCATTATTTGACGCGCATGTGTAGCCCCTAAACAATTATGATGACTAAAACCAAAACCAACGTGAGGATTAACCTTACGGTCTAATATAATTTCGTTTGGATTTTCAAAAACTTTTTCATCTCTATTTGCAGAAGCCCAACATAAAGAAACACGTGTGTTTGCTTTAGCAGCGTGCTCACAAACATGAGTGTCCTCTGTAACAACACGTCCCATATGGGTTAGTGGAGAAAAGTAACGTACTAACTCTTCTACTGCATTATTTATTATTTCCGGTTCTTTTTGTAATCTTTTTAAAGATTCCGGGTGTTCTGCTAAATAAGCTATAGAGTTTGTAATTGTATTAATAACAGTGTCTCTTCCGCCAGCAAAAGTTAAAATCATAATACCTTTAACTTCTTCTTTGTTTAATTTTCTACCATTAAATTCGGAGTCTAATAATTTAGAATATAAATTTTCGGAAGGGTTTTTTATGGCTTCTTCTATTTGTTCTTCAATATAGTTGTAAAGGATATTAGCCTTGTCGCCATCTAAAGCTTCTCCCTCACTTCTAAAAACATGAGTACCCCAAGAAATCCAAGTTTCAGATTCAGAAAAAGGAGTGTTTAATAAAAGGGTTAATGCTCTAGATTGTAATGGTAAAGAAAAAGAATTCACTACTTCCAAAGTGCCAGTTTTAATAGCTTCATTTACAGAATTTGTAATTATTTCTGTTAATTTTGCTTCATATTCTGGTTGTAAAGGTCTTCTAAACCAAGGTTCTACTATAGCTCTATAATCTTTATGTTCTGGCGGGTCTACTTCAAAAGGTATTTGGCGAGTATCTCTAATATTTACTTCCGAAGGGACTACTATACGCCCTGGTTCTGCACCAGATTGGAAAGTTTTCCAGTTGTGTGCAGTTTTTCTAACATCTTTATGCCTTAAAAGCATAGTTACAGGATCATCTTGGTCGTTCATTTTACCTAATCCACTCTCTAAACGAGCTTTTTCAAAAGGATCTGGAAGACTACTTTTTTTCATAAGGATAGTATATTAAATAAAGTAAGGTTTTTTATTGCTAGTTGCGTTCTTACAAAAATTGAGATTCTTTAGTGTTTATTTATATGCTATTTTGATTAATTAGTGTCTTATTTTGTGCTTTATTATAATAATTAATGTTATTTTGGTTAGGATAGATTATGTTTTGTGGAATTTGTTAGTGAAAATAATGACTTCTACGTACTGCAAAGTTTATTGCTTAAGTCTTAATACAAAAAGTAGTAGAGTGCTTAAAAATTGTAGGACTTTGTAGATTAAAAAATAGATGTTTTAAGATTTATCATTAACAGTAGCGAATTTACAACAGTCAGAGGTACTCATAAAAGTTTAAAAAAATTGCTTTTACAAGTTTTATATAAGAAAAAGAGAGAAGTTAAATGGAAAGTATTTTTAGAAGTGACCTGGCTGGGGCTCGAACCCAGGACCCTCTCCTTAAAAGGGAGATGCTCTACCAACTGAGCTACCAGGTCAAAATATAAAGAACATATGTGATTTTTATAATAATAAACAGAGCACATATTTAAATAAAAAAACCTCTTTAAATAAAGAGGTTTTTAAGTATCTGTGACCTGGCTGGGGCTCGAACCCAGGACCCTCTCCTTAAAAGGGAGATGCTCTACCAACTGAGCTACCAGGTCAAAATATAAAGAACTAAAATCCTTATTGCGGGTGCAAATATAGTACGTTTAATTAATTTCGCAAGCAGATTTTAAAGAAATTTTAAAATTCTTTGAATTGATTATTAATTAGCTCAATTTTGTAAAAAAAAATACTGCATGAAAATTGTTTTAGTAGGCTATATGGGGAGTGGTAAAACTACTGTAGGTAAGTTACTTGCGAAAAAGATGAACCTTTCTTTTTTAGATTTGGATAATTATATAGAAGATTCTGAAAAAAAAACAATCCCAGAAATTTTTAAAGAAAAAGGGGAAATTTATTTTAGAAAAAAGGAACTTTTTTATTTAGAAGAAATTTTAAATAAAGAAAAAAATATAGTTCTTTCTACGGGAGGCGGTACTCCTTGTTATGGTGTAAACATGAACACAATACTTTCTGCAACTAAAAATGTATTTTATATAAAGGTGGGCATTAATGAGTTAGTAAAACGTCTTTCTTTAGAGAAAGAGCATAGACCGCTAATTAAAAATATTAAGGATGAGGAAATGCCAGAATTTATTGGAAAGCATATGTTCGAAAGGAGTTTCTTTTATTCCAAAGCACATCATACCTTACATACAGATAATGCAACTCCAGAACAAACCGTAGAAACTATTAAGCCATTATTAGTCTAAAAAAACACTATCATTATTAGCTTCTAGGGTAACATTTACATGTTCTTGTAAAGAGGTAGATAAAGAAATTCCTTTGTAATCTGCCTTTACAGGATATTTTTTGTGGTTCCTATTCACTAAAACAGCTGTTTTTAACTGTTTTAAAGGAGTTTTTAAAAAATGGTGTACACCATAAATTAAAGTTGTTCCTGAATTTAAAACATCATCTACTAATACTACAGATTTGTTTAGGTATTTATCTTCCGGTATAGAAGTAGTTACACCACTTTTTAAAGGGTTTGTTTTGTCCATCGTAACTTTGCATAACGTAATTTCTGCATCCGTTATTTTTCGTAATATAGTCTGAATTTTTTTCGCAAACTTTAGACCAACACCATCAATACCAGCAATAATTATTTCTTTTTCATCCACATTTGCCTCAAAAATTTGATAAGAAATACGCTTTATTTTATGTTGTATTTGTTTATGAGATAATATTGTGTTTTTCATAGTCTGCTATAATTTACTTCTCAAAGATAAAAAAGAGTTCTTTACCTGCTCTAGGTAAAATAGAATTTGATGCTTTTTCGAGTATTTTAATTGTAAGTAAATTACTAAATAATTTTACATATTCATTTTTACTACCACCAAATGGAGGTCCTTTTTCTGTTTTTGGAAAGTTAAAAAGAAGACCAACTAATTTCCCTTTTTTAGCTAATAAGCTATGCATTTTTGATACATAATTTGGACGTAATTTAGGAGAAATTGCACAAAAAAAAGTTTGTTCTAAAATTAAATCAAACCCATTTAATTCTAGATTAAAAAAATCTTCTTGTAATAATCTTTCTTTTGGAAAATTAGGAGATTTTTTAAGGATCAAATCTAACGGTTGCTTAGCTATATCTACAACAAAAACATTTTTAAAACCTTGTTCATGTAAATAAATAGGTTCATACCCTTTTCCAGCTCCAGGAATTAATATTTTAATATTCTTATTATCTAACTGGTCTATATAAGTTTTTAAGGGTGTAGAAATATAACCTATATCCCAACCAGTATCCTTGTTCTCATATTTATTTTCCCAAAATTCTTTATTCAGATTCATCTAAGTAATCTTCAATTTCTCTTCTATCTTTTTTGGTAGGTCTTCCCGTTCCTTTTTTTCTATAATAATCTTTTGCATGTTGCAAAATCTCGTCATGAATAAACGCTTCTTTAGGAGTAGTGTCTTTTCTGTAAATATCAACCAATTTGGCTCCTACACGACTTTTAGGAGTGTCTAGCACCGTGAGTTCGTAGTTAATTTGATTTTTACGAACAATTAATTTGTCCATAGGGTATACTTCCCTAGAAGGTTTTACTACTTGGTCATTTACTTTAATATGCCCTTTTTTACATGCAGTGGTTGCAATGTTTCTGGTTTTAAAGTATCGTATACTCCATAAGTATTTGTCTACCCGCATTTTTGAATTAAAATTCTTTGTTAACGTACTCCACAAAAATAAGGGAAAATTGTATCTTCGGCGTTTAAATTATTTTTTAATGAAAATGAATAGGTTTTTAATATTAGTAGTATTAGTAGTTTTTGTATGGTCTTGTAAAAATGACGATAATAATGCAGTTGATCCACCAAGATTACTAAGCGAAGTCGCTATTGAAGATGACGCTGAAATTGTAGAATACTTAAAGACACACTTTTATAACTATGAAGAATTTGAGAATAAACCCGATGGTTTTGATTACCAAATAAAAATTGGTGTAATAGAAGGTGATAACGCTGGTAAAACTTCGTTATTTGATTCTCCAGAATTAAAGAGCGAAACTATTAAGGTAAGTTCGGAAGATTTTAATTTACCTGGAAATGAAATAGACATTGAGCATACGTTGTATTATATAGTTGCTAATGAAGGGGATGGAGATCAAGGAGTGCAACCAACTGCTATGGATTCTACTTTTGTAACGTATGAAGGAAGACGTATAGACAATACTATTTTTGATAGTGCAGATGCACCAGTTTGGTTTGATATGGTTGCAACTGTAAGGGGTTTTGGAAAAGGTGTTGCAGGTTTAAAAGCAGGTGGCGAGGTAGAAGAGAACGGTGATGGAACTTTCACTATTCTAGATCCAGGTGCGGGAATTATTTTTATACCTTCTGGATTGGCTTATTTTGCAGGAAATCAGCCTGGTGTTGCTTATGCGCCAATAATTTTTAAAGTGAATTTATTTCGTGTAGAAGAATCTGACCATGATAGGGATGGGGTGCCAACATGGAAAGAAGATATTAGTAAAGATGGAAACCCAAGAAATGATGATACCGATAATGATGGAGGGCCAGATTATTTAGATACGGATGATGATGGGGATTTTGTACCAACAAACGAGGAAATAAGAAATGATGCTGGAGAGATTATAGATGCCCCTTATCCAGGGGGGAATACAAATCCAAATTATTTAAACCCAGACGTAAATTAATACGTATAAATATTAGATGCAAAAGCCAGAAAGTAATTTACTTTCTGGCTTTTTTGGTTTTAATAGTCACTAGGGTTAGAAAATTAAAAGTTTACTTCTTATGTACTAAGAACTACAAAAAGGTATCCATTTATATTCTAACAGATACAATTCATAAACTACTACAGACAAAAAAACTTAATGTATTTGTTTTCTTAGCAAAAAGAAAATATATACAAATGAAAATTAAGAATCTAGCAGCACTAATGTTTTTTGCTTTGGCAAGTTGTGTTAGTAGTCAGCAAAAAGAAACAAAAAAACCAAATGTTCTTTTAATCATGGTAGATGATATGAATGATTGGGTAGGGGCATTTGGTGGTCACCCACAAGCTATAACTCCTAATATAGATGCGTTGGCAAGTAAGAGTGTTATTTTTAAAAATGCCTATTGTTCTGCACCTTTATGCAATCCTTCTAGAACTAGTTTATTAACAGGGTATTTGCCTTCTAGAACTGGTGTTTACGGAAATATAGAAAGATTTAGAGAAAGTAAAGGTTTTAAAAATGCAGTAACCTTACCACAATATTTTGAACAAAATGGGTACACTACCGTAGCAGCGGGTAAAATATTCCATAGTCCAAGAGGAAAAGGTGTTAAACCAAAACCAGGGAGTGACCCTGGCTCTTTTCAAAAAGAAGATAAAGGAGCTTTAGGTGTACAATATCCAGAAGATAGGTTTACTCATGGTATAGATTTTAAAAGGGCTGGTGTAAAGGGAAGTAAAACAAGGTCTTTTGATTGGGGAGGGGTACATATTGCAGATCAAGAAACACACGATTGGAAATCTGCAGATTATATAGTTTCTTATTTGAAAGAAGAGCATGATAAACCTTTTTTTGCAGCCTGTGGTATTTTTAGACCTCATTTACCATTATATGCGCCACAGAAATATTTTGATTTGTTTAAGGAGGAAGATATAATCTTGCCTAAGGTTTTAGAGAACGATTTACAGGATGTTGGAAAAATTGCTGGTAATTGGGCAGGTTCTAATTTGCATAATGAAATACTAAGAAATGATAAATGGAAATCTGCAGTAAAAGCATATTTAGCAAATTTAGCATATGCAGATGCTTGTGTAGGACACCTTTTAGATAATCTAGAAAAAAGTAGTTATAAGCATAATACCATCATTGTCTTAATGGGAGATCATGGTTGGCATTTAGGTGAAAAAGAGCATTGGTCTAAGCAAACTTTATGGGAAGAGTCTGCAAAAACTCCTTTGTTAGTATTTGATCCAAGAAGTAAAGAAAAAGGTGCTAGCGTAAGAACAGTTTCTTTACTAGATGTATATCCTACTTTGATTAATTTGTGTGAACTTCCGGAAAAAAAGGATCTAGATGGGCATAGTTTTAAAAAACTGTTAAGAAACCCAGATGGAGAATGGAAACATGCTGCGTTGACAACAAAACAAGAAGGAAATCATTCTTTAAGAAATGAAACCTATAGATACACAAGATATTCGAATGGTTTTGAAGAATTATATGATCATAGAATAGATCCAATGGAATGGACCAATATAGCAGGAAACCCGATAAATAAAGAAGTTATTCTACAGTTTAGAGAGGAGTTAAAAGAAATTTTAAAATAATTAATCTACATATGAAAAAAATAATAGCCCTAGTTTTTTTAGTTGTAACGGCTTGTGGTCCATCGGTTAATACGGATATTTATAAACCGTTCTACGGAGAGGGAAAATATATTTTAACTCCAAAAGAAGAACCTAAAGCAAAAATAAATGGACCAAGTGTTTTTGGTGTTCGTCCAGGTTCCCCTTTTTTATATACAATTCCTGCTACAGGAAACCGACCAATAGAATTTAATGCAGAAAATCTTCCAAAGGGCTTATCCATTAATAAAGAAACTGGTGTTATAAGTGGTGTTATTTTAGATAATACTAAAAAGGAGTATAACCTATTATTTGTAGCTAAAAATGAATTAGGAGAAAGTAAAAAAGAGTTTAAAATAGTAGTGGGAGAAACCATATGCTTAACTCCACCTTTAGGATGGAATAGTTGGAACTGCTGGGGACCAAAAGTAACTCAGGAAAATGTAGTAGCATCTGCAAAAGCAATGGTAGATAAAGGATTAAAAAACTATGGTTGGTCTTATATAAATATTGATGATGCTTGGCAATCGCATAGAGGAGGAGAATTTAATGCTATACTTTCCGATTCTATAAAATTTCCCAATATGGAATCTATGTGTAATGAAATTCATGATATGGGTTTAAAGGTAGGTATATACTCTTCTCCATGGGTTACTACATATGCAGGGTATATTGGTGGTTCTAGTGATTCGGAAAGTGGGTATTGGGACCAATCTATGAACGATAAAAAACTCAGAAATAAAAGAACTTTTACTAGAGTTGCAGAGCATACTTTTGATGAAGAAGATGCTGCCCAATGGGCAAAATGGGGTATAGATTATTTAAAATATGATTGGAATCCTAATGAGCCTGCTAGCACGTTAAGAATGGCAAAGGCTTTAAAAAATAGCGGTAGAGATATAGTATATTCTTTATCTAATACAGCTCCAATAGAACATGCTGCTCTTTTTGGTAGAGAGGTTAATTGTTTTAGAACGTATGGAGATTTAAAAGACCGTTGGGATGGTAAAGGAAGTCATAAAAGTATTAGGGATGAGTGGGTAGCACATAGAGAATGGATGGAAAACGGATTTGCTGGAGGGCCTGGACATTTTCCGGATCCAGATATGCTTGTTGTTGGTGATGTAAATGGCGCAGGAAAATTACAACCATCTCGTTTAACGGCGAATGAGCAATATTCACATGTTTCACTTTGGGCACTTTGGGCAGCTCCAATGCTTATAGGTTGCCCTATAGAAACATTGGATGATTTTACCCTGAATTTACTAACCAATTCAGAAGTTTTAATGGTACATCAAGACCAGATAGCAATTCCAGGGAAAACAATTTTTCATGATGAGAATTTGGAAATTATAGTAAAAGAACTTTCTAATGGAGAAAAAGCGGTTGGTTTATTTAATCTTAAAAAAGAAGACCAAATAATAACTCTAGATTGGAAAAAGGCAGGTCTTGAAGGGATTAAGAATATATATGATGTTTGGCGAAAAAAAGATATAGGATTATATCAAGATAAATTTTCGGCAAATGTTCCATCTCATGGAGTAGTACTAATAAAAATCACATCAAAATAAAAAATATGAAAATTAATATTACAGCTATATTTTGTATTGGGGTATTAGTCTTAAATACTAATTGTGCAGCTCAAAAAACAAGTAAAAAGAGCACTAAACCAAATTTGATAATTATTCATACTGATGAGCACAACTTTAGAACGTTAAGTTGTTATCAAGAATTATTGTCAGAAGAGCAGGCTTTTGTATGGGGAAAGGGAAATAATTCTACAACACCCAATATAGATAAGTTAGCAAAAGAAGGAGCAATTTGTACTAGTTATTATGCTTCTTCTCCGGTATGTACACCATCACGCGCATCTTTGGTTACTGGTTTGTATCCGCAGGCAACTGGTGCTCCAAAAAACGGACTTCATATTCGGGAAGATATTCCAACTTTTGCTACTATTTTAAGAGATCAAGGGTATGCAACTTCTTATGTTGGAAAATGGCATTTAGCAGGGCATGAGAAATATTCTTTTAATATACCCTACAAAGCAGGCTTTGAGGATAATAGGTATATGATGCGTGGTGGTCATGCACCTTATTTTCAATTAACAAAAAATGGGGTAAAAGGTATAAACGAAAAAGTTGCAGCAAAACTGCCTAAAGAAGAGGTTATTCATTTAACCGATTATTTCACAGATAAAACCTTGGAAATTTTAGAAAGAGACAAAACAAAGCCATTTGCGATAATGCTTTCTATTCCGGATCCACATACGCCAGATTATGCAAAACCACCTTATAATACCATGTATGAAAATATGGATGTTAAAGCTCCAAAAACAATGGCTCCAGAATACACAGCAATTAAACCATTATGGGCTAAAGGCAACGAAAAAGACAAGAATGAAGGTAAAAAGTTTAATAACATTGCTTTGCGTCAGTATTTTGGAATGGTAAGCCATATAGACGATAGTGTTGGACGTATTCTAGAATTTTTAGAAAAAAACAATTTAACAGAGAATACTATTGTTGTTTTTACATCGGATCACGGCGATATGTTTTTTGAACATAACAGGCGCAATAAAGGAGTGCCTTATGAGGCTTCATCCAGAATTCCTTTTGTAATTCGTTATCCAGATAAAATTAAACCAAAAAAAGTAATTAATACTGCATATACTAATGTAGATTTTACACCTACTATTCTTAGTATTATGGATGTAAAGAGTAATGCTAATTTTCATGGTTTAGATACTTCAGAAGATTTTTTAAATAGTAAAATGAATATCACTTCAGATAGGATTACGTATTTCGCTAAGTCTGGAGGTTGGTGGGTTTCTGCTGTTAATAATAGATATAAGTTGGTTTTAGATAAAAAGGAAAAGCCTTATTTGTTTGATTTGGAAGTAGATCCAGATGAGTTAGTGAACTTTTATAACCATAAAGAATACAAAGAGATAGCTAAGATGATGCAGACAGAATTATTGAAACAATTAGAAAAGTATGACGAGCCTGGTTTAAAAAATAAGCAAGGTTATATCACTAAGTAAAAATTTGAAGTAAAAGAGAATTATATGAGTTGGAGTAGGGTTAAATATGTGAATTGTTTTCTGTTATTGTTTTTGTCGATAATGGTAAAAGCGCAAGATTTTGTTACAGAAGGTAACGGATTAAGAAATGGAGTTAGTGCATTAGTTAACGGAGAAAGTATTCTATATCTATCAGAATTAGATGGAGCACTTTCGGCATATACCATAACTGGGAAAAAACTTTGGAGTAAAGAAAGTTCCACTCCCGCAGTTATGTTTAAAATTGTTGCGGCAGATATAAATGGGGACGATAATCAGGATTTATTAGCGGCAAGTGGCGATGGACATATTTATGCCTATGACGCTTCTGGAAAATTATTGTGGAAATTTAATCCTGGCCATAAGCTAAGGTTTAATGAGGTTGCTGTAGTTAAAAATAAAGGTGAGATTCAAATTTTTGCAGGCGGTAATGATTATAAATTGTACGAGCTAAATACAAAAGGGGAGTTAGTCTCAGAAACAAAAATTAATGGAGTAGTTAGGAAAATAGAATCTGGTAATTTTATTAAAAAAGGAGAACAATGCTTGTTTGTTATGACCTACGCGCATGATAAATTTAGATGGGAATTTATGGGTTTTGTTAATCCAGATTCTAAAGAAGTAATTAGCAAAGTTTCTATAAGAGAAAAAAGTCTAACACATTTATCTAAGGCAATGATTACAGAAATTAATGTTGCGGATATTAACAAAGATGGAAAAGACGATATTCTGTTTTTTGGAGATGTTTCTTGGAAAGGTTTTTTTATGGGATTAGATGGTAATTTTAATGTTTTAGCAAAATATATAGCAGATAATAAGGATACGCAGAGGTATGCCCATGCCCAAGGAACAAGCTTATTACCATATAAAGAGGAGATTGTTTTTAGAATTGGGAGTATATTATACATATGCGATTTAAAAGGTAATTTAATTAAGAAAATTGGGCAAAAATATAAGTCAGCTACTTATAGTGATTTAGTACTAGACTCTAAGAATAGCAAACTGTATACTGTTGGTAGTTTAGGAGGGGGTAATGATGTTTATACTTTCTCTCTTAAAAATCCAAATTGGTACACTAAGCACCCTAAGAGAATTGGTAGAATGGAGAAAGTAAGTTCTAATATTAACGAGCTGTACCAAGATGCACTTAATTTTAAAATGCCTTCCTATCAAAAAAAAACAGATAAACCTTGGATGATGATTACTGGGAATAAAATTCCAGAAGAGGTAAAAGAGCTTAATGGTAATACAATTGTTTTTATTGAAAATAAAGGCGCATGGTCAGAAAATACGAGTAGAGATGATTTGGTGAAAATAATGGGAGAAGTAGCCTTAAAAAAAGACAAGCGAAAAAAATATAACCTTTCTAGACAAGAAATTATAGAAAAAGCCAAACAAAAAGAAGCTAAAAACGAACCATTTGTTCTTTGGGCAGGTCATGGAAATGATCCTTTTTATACTAGAATAGAAACTTTAGAAGAAGTGCTAAAAGTTGCACCTAATACATGTTATGGTTTTATATATGCAGAAATGGATAATGTAGAGGACCCAAGAGTGATTCATTTTATAAAAGATTATATGCCGCGTTTAGCAATAGCGCTTCGAAAAAACGGGAAGGCAAAACTTTATTTTAGATACAAAAATATGTTTTGGGCATTAACCAGTCATTTATCTCCTTGGAAAGAAATGTTCTTCTCTGGCGATTATAAAGATATTTTAGTTCCGGCATCTGAAGACACAAGTTCAAGAACGCAAGATGTAAATTTAGCAGGGAGAGTAGGTATGCATTCTGCGGGTTATATAGATGATTTTGCCATGCGATTAATAGATGACAATCCAACAAGTTGGAGGCCATATAGTCCTGGAGGGCAGCGTTCTGTTTCTCCTTTTTTAAGGCAAGGTGTTCTTATGGCAGCTTATGGAGCAAGAGTTGGAATAAATTTTAGCGGATTATTTCTGGAAGAGCCAGGTATGAATGTGTTATATGCTTTAATGAAATCGGGAGTTTTACCAGTAGTAGAGAAAGAAGATATTTTATCTATAGGATCATGGCATTTAATAAAAAATGCAGATGAAAAACTGATTCATTCCGTAGACAACCATCATAATTTAAAGCAATATAAAAATGGGGATGATAATGCTGTGTTTTCTGTAACCCAAATGCATTGGGCAGGTACAAGTATTCCGGCACATGATTATTCTAGTACTGCATTAGGAGTAGCGTATAGATGGACAAATTATTTGCCGATAATGCCCAATGGTATGGTCCCAATTACTCCTATAGAATATAGCAAACAGTTAAAAAAAGAACAAATACCTTTTACTATAAGTGATGGTAAATATGGTTATGTAAATCAAGAGAAAAAGTCAGCTTTAGAATATGGTACTATTATAAAAAATACGGTAGAAAAAGGAGCGTCTAAACTTCCGATACTAGTTTCTGGAGCAGCTTGGAGTGCTATTAAGTTAGATAAAAAACATACTAGAATTATTCTTTTAGACCCAGGCTATTTAGATCCTCAGGAAAGAGAAGTAACTATTACTTTTCAAAATAAGAAACCCAATACTGTAAAAGATATTTTAAAGAATAAAAACATAATCATAACAGGGAATAAAGTAAAGGTAAAAGTACCAGCAGGTTCCATGAGATTTATTGATGTAGCTTATTAATAAAAATTCAATTAAAAAATTAGAAATGAAAAGAGTCATAAGTTTAGCTTTAGTCGCTATTGTTTTTTTTGGAAAAGTATATAGTTTTCAAACAAAAGAATCAAAACCAATACTACAATTGGAAACTGGCTTAACCATTTCAAAGGTTCGTACCGCACAAAATAATGGAAAAAACTATATTATAGGAAGTAGTTATGAAGGAACCATTATTGCTGTTTCTTATGAAGGTAAACGACTATGGGAGAATAAATTATCAGGTTTTATGAACCATGATATTTGGTGTGCAGATGTTACGAATGACGGAAACGATGAAATTTTTGCAGCCAATGCAGATGGTACTATTTACTGTATGAATACTAAGGGAAGGTTACTTTGGGAATTTAGAAAAAACAATGCACCAATGTATGCTGTTACAACTATTAGCAAAGGAACAAACACTTATGTTGTTTGTGGCGGATATGATAAAAATATTTACTATTTATCTAGCATAGGTAGTCTCGTGAAAACTATATCATCTTATGATTATTCTAAGGAAAAACCTTGGGGGGCTTATCCTAAAGAAGTTCCAAAAGGTAATTGTCATATTTCAAATTTTATACGAACGGTTAAAAAAGCAAATGGAAAAGAGATTTTAGCGGTGCAAGGTATTAATCATAGCATGGCTATCCAGGCTAGGGGATCTTTGTATTTATTTAATCCTTTAGAGGATATGCCTTTTAAAACAATAGACTTACAAGGGAAAAGATTGTTAGGAGAATTAAAAGTGGTGGATGTAGAGAAAGATGGAAATCAAGAAATTATTGCAGGCTCTAGTACTATGATTCAGGAATCCAGCGTCTTACATGTTAATTTAGATAAAGAGGAACAAAGGTTGTTTGATATTAATGCTGTTAAAAAAAAGATAGACAGATTTGGTTATCGGGTAACACAACCAGAAATAGTATTAGATAATGGACATAAAAGTTTCTTTGTTCTTTTTGGTTCAAGAATTTTAATGGTTCCATTAGATTTTAGTCTAGAAAAAACAGAGGTTTTAGTTTCTAATTATTCTTTTAATGATATGTGGAAGGATAATGAAGGGAATATTGTATTAGCGAGTATTCAAAGTGGCGGAAGTGAGATATATGTTATAAACTTGAAGGATAAAAATTGGAAACAGGCCTATGAAAATTTAGAACCAAAAGGAAAAGTAAAAAAGATACTAGCGAATACCAAAGAAGTAAGAGAGCAATTAAAAGATTTTAAAAGTCCAGAAGAAGAACGAAGTCCTTTGCCAGTTTATTTAATGTCTGAGAGTATTCCAGAACCTATAAAAGGATTGGTAAATAATATTAAGAAAAACTACAATAGCCCAGTATTTTTAAATAGAGCAAATAGCAATAAAGAAAAATGGGATCGTTCTTCTATTAAAAATGAAAGGTATAGGGAACGTAGAGATAGGAGAATGAAATACATTCTTTCTCAAGATCAGATTGTAAAAAAAATAACTTCTAAATATAAAGGAGCTCCTGGTATTGCTTATTGGGGCGGGCATGGGAATGATCCATACATGTATCAATTAAGTACCACAAAGAAAGTATTGAATGCTGCTCAAGGAAAAAAAACCGTTCTTGTTTTTCCAGAGTTAGAGGATCATTCCGATAACTTTAATTATGTAATGGAAGATTATTTTTATCCTTTAGCAAAACATGCAAGAGAAACAAATGGGAATATTTATGTGCGAACAAAACATGCTTTTTGGTATGCAAATGTTTATTTGCCAACATGGTCTAAATTGGTTTCTGGAGAATTTTCAGATGTTTTTATTCCAGCAATGGAAGAGACAACAGATAAATCTATGGATTTAAGTATAGCGGGTCGTTTAGGAATTTGGGCAAGTGGCGCAACAGATAGTTGGGGTTCTAGATGTGCAAGAGATAACCCTAGTTTAGATCGTTTAAGGCAACATTCGCACCAAATGTTACCTAACCATTTTCTGCGAAATATGATTTATCATGTATCAAATGGCGCTCAGTATTTAGATAATTTTAATGTAGATCAAGAGTATATGAGTCTTTTATGGGAACTAATAGCAAAAGGAGTTTTGTATGTTCCTGAGCGTTCCGAGATTGTAAGTTTTTCTCCAGTACATTTAAGCATGTTGCCACCAGATGATTATTTCCTAGAAGAAAGTAGTAATACCAAATGGACTACTTTTTATAATGAAGAAAAGGAGAAGAATAACCCTTTAGTTTTTAGTCATTTAAATGGTTCTTGGCCAGGTGCGCCAGTTACAGATTGGGATTTTTCAAAATATGCAGGCGGAGTAAAAGACCGTAGACTTAATTTTTTACCAACCTATACTAACGGATTGGTTTTATTAACCCCACCACAAGAAGGAGTTTTTGCAGATAAAAAAGCAAAAAGAGGAAAGTTAACCTCGCATTTACATCCTATTTATAAAAATATAATGAAGGAGTTTTATACCGATGGAAGAAATTATTATTCTGCCGATGGAAAACAAACTTTTAAGGCTAATGAGTATTACAGTATAGTAGAAAATGAGATTAAAAAGAATGCAACCAAAATTCCTATTACTGTTTCTGGAGAGGTTGCTTGGGTTGCGGCACAATCATCGTCCAAAAAATTACGATTAACTCTTATTGATGGAGGGTATTTAAATCCAGATGATAGGGAAGTTGTTATTCAATTTAATGACATAAGACCAATAAAAGTAACAGACTTATTAAGTGGAGAAGAGTTTAAACCTGATGCTTCAGGACAACTAAAATTAAAGGTTTCTTGCGGTCTTTTCCGTTTTATGAATATTGAGTTTGCAGGATTTAAATAACCAATATAAAAATATAACGCATAATTTGGTTAACAAGTAATTGTATAGAATGTTAGTTAATGTATCAAAAAAGAGCATTGTAGTTCTTAAAACCAATACAAATGGTTTTTGAGCTTTGACGTGTGTTAAATAGTATTTAATTTAGAAAATAGCAATTAAACCAATTAAAAAATTATTCTATGCAACTTGTATTTACGATTCTAAAGCAAACATTTTTTGTAATATTAATAGGAATGTCGAATGTATTATTCGCTCAAAATGCTCCACAATTTAAAAAAGGAGAAGATCCAAAACCCGATGGAACTAAATGGAAATTAATAAAAGAAATGTCTGATGAGTTTAATGGCAAAAAAGTAGACGAAAAAAAATGGCAAATATCTGGTCAAGGATGGATAGGTAGAGCTCCAGGTTTATTTCTTCCTGAAAATGTAAAGGTTAAAAACGGTGCATTAGAAATTACAACTACCAAAATGGAAAAAGATGTTGTTAAAAATGGAAAAACATTTACACATGGTGGTGGCTATGTTGGTTCTAGAAACGGTATGAAGTATGGGTATTATGAGTGCGAAATGAAAGCAAATAAAACATTTATGTCTTCAACATTTTGGTTAATTAATGAAGGTAAAGGTCTAGAGGGGTGCGACAAAAGAACAACAGAATTAGATATTCAAGAATGTGTAGGTCAAATTGTAAATAAAGCCGAATGGATGAAAAAATTTGACGAATCAATGAATTCAAATACCCATAGTAGAAATATTCCAGAAGGTTGTAATTACAAAAAAGGTTCTAATAAAGGAGGAGGAGATGCCGGAGGTAAAGTTTATGACGATTTTCATGTATATGGAGTTTGGTGGAAAAATAAAGAGGAGATATTATTTTTCTTAGATGGAAAACTAATGAAGAAAGTGACTCCACCAGCAGATTTTAATATACCAATGCATTTAAGAATGGTTGTAGAAACATATGATTGGAATCCAGTACCAGCTGATGGAGGAATGTCAGGCTCTAAAGCAGATAGAACAACAACCTATAATTGGGTGCGTTCTTGGGAATTAATAGAATAATCTACATTACTTAAAAAAATAAAATTGAAAAACCTTTATTGTGATAAAACATAACAAATAAAGGTTTTTCAATTTTTTCGAAGTTAAAAATAGATAAGATGAGTAAGTACAAAAGTATCTTTTTGGTATTCGTAATTTTCTTAACAATTCAAACCATTATTGCACAAGTAGAGAAACCAAATATATTACTAATATGTGTAGATGATTTACGTCCAGAATTAGCTTCTTTTGGAGCTTCCTATATAAAATCACCTAATATAGATAAACTAGCAAAAGCGGGCAGAGCTTTTCAAAACCATTATGTTAATGCACCAAGCTGTGGCCCTTCTAGGTATACGTTATTAACGGGAATATATGGTCCTCCAAAAAATAATGCTCTTTTTTTAAGAGCAGAAAAAGGAAGAGGTAGTAATATAACCATAAAGCCAAGTATGCCAGAATGGTTTAAAAAAAATGGATATACTACAGTATCAGTTGGTAAAGTGTCTCACCATCCAGGTGGAAGAGGAGGAAAAAATTGGAATGATGATAATGTAATAGAAATGCCTAATGCGTGGGATAAACATATAATGCCTATAGCAGAGTGGCAACATCCTAGAGGAGCTATGCATGGTTTAGCCAACGGTGAGATTAGAAAAAATGCAGGAGATATGGATTTGTTTCAAACTATGGAAGGGCCAGATACTATATATCCAGACGGACATATTACAAAGGAAGCAATTAATCAGTTAGATACGTTAACGAGTAAAAACAAGAAACCATTTTTTCTTGCTGTAGGATTAATAAAACCACATTTACCTTTTGGAGCTCCCAAAAAATATATGGATTTATATGATGGAGTTACGCTACCAAAAATATTAAATACGGAGAAACCAAACGGAATTTCTACATGGCATAAATCTGGAGAATTTATGAAATATAATCGTTGGGGTAAAGACCCTAATGTAGATAAACAATTTGCCTTGGAGGTTAGAAAGCATTATGCGGCCTGTGTTAGTTATGCAGATGCACAAGTAGGCAAAATTTTGAACAAATTAAATGAAATAGGAGCAGATAAAAATACGATTATAGTTTTGTGGGGAGATCATGGTTGGAATTTAGGAGAGCATGCTATTTGGGGTAAACATAATTTATTTGAAGAAGGGTTACGCTCTCCATTAATAATATCATATCCAGGATTAAAAAAGAAAGGTATAAGTACTAATGCTATAGTAGAAACTATAGATGTATTTCCTACATTATGTGATTTAACAGCTGTAGAAACTCCTCCATTTGTTAAAGGGAGGTCTTTAAAATCGATACTTGAAAATTATAGTAAAAAGGGGCATACTGCTATTGGTTATAATTCTACAGGAAATACAATACGTACCCAAAAGTATAGACTTGTAGTTCATAAAAAAGGTGGTTATGAGTTATATGATCATGTATTAGATCCACTAGAAAAGAATAATATAGCAAAAGAGAATTTAGAGATAGTTACCAAGTTAAAAAGAGAATTAGAAAAGCGATTATAATTTTTTGGAACTTAAATATTACGTTATTAATAAAGATAAATTAAGAATGAAAAATAACATAGTAACAGTAATATTTTTAATAACTCTTTTTTTCTCCTGTAAACATGTTCCTGAAAATGGAATAAAAGACAAACAAAAACCAAATGTTGTTTTCTTTTTGGTTGATGATTTAGGGTATTCAGATATTTCTTGCTTTGGGAGTGATTTTTACCAAACGCCTAATATAGACAAGTTAGCAACATTAGGAGTAAAATTTATTAATGGTTATGCTGCATGTACGGTATGTTCCCCAACAAGAGCAAGTATAATGACCGGGAAATATCCTGCAAGAATTAGATGTACCGATTGGATAGAAGGGTTTAAAGCACCGTATAAAAAGCTTAAGTCTCCAGAGTGGACTATGTATATGGATACCACAGAGTATACAATAGCAGAAGCTTTTAAAGATGCTGGTTATGTTACGGGGCATTTTGGAAAATGGCATTTAGGAGAAAAAGAAAAATACTGGCCAGAAAATAATGGGTTTAATGTTAACGTTGGAGGCTGGGCAAAGGGTTCTCCAAATAGAAATAAAAAGTTAGGCTTTAATGGTTATTTTTCTCCTTATGGTAATCCCAGATTAGAAGATGGTATTCCTGGAGAACATTTAACAGAAAGGTTAACCCAAGAAGCCTGTTCTTTTATAGATAATAATAAGAATACTCCTTTTTTCTTGAATTTTTGGTTTTACAATGTACACAAACCTATACAAGCAAAAAAAGAGAAAATAAAAAAGTACAAAACTCTAGTAGATCCTAATAAAAAGCAAACAAATCCTGAATACGCCGCTATGGTAGAGCATATGGATGATGCAGTTGGTAAAGTAATGCAGCAATTAAAAGAAAATGATTTGTTAAAAAATACAATTATAGTTTTTACTTCGGATAACGGAGGTTTAGTAGGGAAAGAAGCTATTAAAATAACAAATAATTATCCTTTAAGAGGTGGTAAAGGGCAGATATATGAAGGTGGTGTAAGAGTGCCAAATATTATAGTAGCTCCGGGTGTTACTAAAGCTAATACAGTTAGTGAAGTTCCTATGATTTCGTTAGACTATTACCCAACTTTATTGCATTTAACAGGGGTTAAAATACCAGATATAATTAAAAAAGATTTAGAAGGGGAGAATCTTGTGGCTCTCATGAAGAATGATGAAAACATAAAAAGAGAAGCCATATATTGGCATTACCCACATTATCATAAACAAGGAGCTAGCCCTTATAGTGCTATTCGTAAAGGGGATTGGAAGCTAATTCACCTTTATGAGAATAATATCTATGAACTGTATAACCTTAGGCAAGATATTGGTGAAAATAACAATTTATGCACGTTATATATAGATAAGAAAGAAGAGCTACAGCTGGCTTTAGAAAATTGGTTGCATAAAGTTAATGCGCAAATGCCAATTTTAAACCCTAATTACCAAAAATAGATTCTAGACTGCTATCGTAATGTATTAAAACAAGCATAAAAAAAATGTTTGTTCTTAAATGCTCCTGTTAAATGTTAATTATTGTTAATTTTTATTTCCTCTACATACTTTCTAGTATTCTTTTTTATTGTTTTTCAACAGTAAGACATATTTATTTAAAATGCTTATAATCAGAATTTTGCATTCTATTTAGGGCTATTATTTACTACTAAATACATTTTATTTACTAGTGTATACAATTTTATTTTATAAAAACTCAAATTTTATAAAGTGAAATTTATGTTAAAAAATCATCAGTAGATAAATACATTTTGTTTCAACATAGAGACAGAATGTAATAGCATATTTTCTATAAAAAAATAAACTAAACTTAAACTAATGAGAAACATTGTAATGAAAGAAAGGAGTAACAAAAAGTACCTTAAAAAATAGCACTACTTCCTAACAAACATAGGATAATTAAAGGAGTAAAGTAGTCTATTGTTTTACTAAAACAAATAACAATAAAAACTAACTAAATGAAAATAAAAAAGAATATGAATAGCTTGGTAACAAGGCATAAAGGAGCATTGTTACTTATTATACTTCTTTTATTAGGAGTAAATAATTTACAGGCGCAAGAAACTATTATTAATGGTACTGTTTTAAGTGCCGAAGACGGGTTGCCACTTCCAGGGGCTAATGTTGTTGAAAAAGGAACCAATAATGGAGTGGTAACAGATTTTGATGGGAATTATAGTATAAAAGTGTCTAATACTTCAGGTAGCCTAAACTTTTCTTATATAGGATACAAGAGAAAAACGGTTGCAATAAACGGTAAGACAACTATAAACGTAAACATAGAGGTTGATGCTTCAGAATTGGAAGAGGTAGTTGTAATTGGATATGGTACTGTAAAGAAAAAAGAATTAACAGGTGCTGTTGCTCAGGTAAAAGCAGAAGCTATAGAAAATTTTGTAAGTTCAGATTTAGCATCTACATTACAAGGACAAATTGCTGGTGTTAGTGTTGTTTCTGGTAGTGGTGCTCCTGGAGAATCATCAAGTATACAAATTAGAGGTATTACTTCTTTAAGTGGTACAAATACACCATTATTTGTTGTAGATGGTATTCCACAAAATGGAGATCCTAGGTTAAGTCCTAATGAAATTGAAACAATAGATGTATTAAAAGATGCTGCTTCTACAGCTGTATACGGTACTCGTGGTGCGGCAGGTGTAATATTAATTACAACTAAAAAAGGAAAAGAAGGGAAAGTCTCTGTTACTTTTGATACTTCTTATGGAATACAAAGATTAGGGGAAGGAGTTCCTTTAATGAATACCCAGGATCAATTATTTTTTAATTTAAATGTATTTGACTATACAGTTAATAATTTTGATCCAGGGCCAGTAAACAATCCAGAGTGGTTAAATAATGATAATAAATTTGATGATTATGTTTTAGTGGATAATGCAGCTACTACACAGCATAATTTAAATATAACAGGAGGTTCAAAAGACTTTTCTTATAATGCTGTTGTTGGTTATTTTAATCAAGAAGGAACTCTAATAAATTCAGGGTTTAAGAGGTATAATGCTCGTGCTAGTACAAGTTATACTTCTGATCATTGGAGAATTAATGGGAGTATTGCGTTTTCTTTAGAAGATCGTAGGGTAACTAGTGAAGGCTTAATTGTAAATGCGCAAAGGTATGCTCCGTATTTTCCAGAAGTAGATCCAGATTCAGATGTCGTTTTTACTAACGGTAGTGGAGGTGTTACAACGCCTTTAAATATTTTAGCATCAGCACTTAAGAAAAAAGATAATAGAAATAGTGATCGTATTAACGGTAGTTTAAGTGTTAGTAGAGACTTAACAGAATCTTTGAGTTTTACGTCAAGAGTTGGTACTGCAATTGTGCATAACATAAGGAATGAGTTTGTTCCTAGGTATGAAGTAATTGATATTACAGACAATTCTAGTGAAGTAGACCCTACCAAAAGTTGGGTGCTAAATAATACAACAAGAACTACTAAGTTTTCTTGGGATGGTAGTCTTAACTATAGCAAAAAGTTTGGTAATCATAATGTAAATGCACTTACAACTTTGTCTTTAGATGAAGATAGTTTTGAAAACTTTACTGCATATAAGCAAGGTGTTGCTAATAATAATATAGAGATATTAAATGGTACAACTGTAAATCCAGATGCATATAATGAATTAGATAACTACAAAAGATCATTAATTGGTATGTTAGGAAGAGTTAGGTATGATTATAAAGGAAAGTATCTTTTACAAGGTGTAATTCGTAGAGATGGATCTTCAAAATTTGCACCAGGTAATAGATGGGGTGTTTTTCCTTCTGTTTCTGCAGGTTGGAATGTATCTGATGAAAAATTTTGGGAGTCTTTAGACCCTATTTTTAACGCCTTTAAAATTAGAGCTAGTTATGGAGAAATAGGAAATGATAGTTTTCCTGATTATGAGTATGCAAGTACTATAGAACAAAGTAGAGATTATATTTTTGATGAAAACGATGGAAACGTAAACTTTGGTACAGCAGTTTTATCCTATGCAAACTCAAATGTTAAATGGGAAACATCTGTATCTAAAAACATTGGGGTTGATCTAGGGTTCTTTAATAACAAATTAACTATAACCGCAGATTATTATGATACCCAGAAAGAGGATATGTTATTTCCGGTTACTTTACCTGGTTCTTCAGGAGCGTATTATGATAATAACTTAACCTTAAATGTTGGAGATATGCAAAATAGAGGCTTTGAACTTGCAGCAACATATAGAACAGATATTGGTAAGAGTAAATTAAGTATGAACGCTACATTTTCTAAAAATGAAAATGAAATTACAAAAATGGCTGGAGCAGACTTAATATATAACTCTAATTCTACACTAATTTCTGGAGATGGAGCATCGGCAGTAAGTGTTTTGGCAGAAGGTTATGAAGTAGGTTCTTTCTTTTTATATGAAACAAATGGAGTTATACAGGACCAGGAAACTTTAGATGAGTATAGACAGTTTAATTCTAGATCTAATGCCCAATTAGGAGATTTAATTTATGTAGATACAAATGGAGATGGCGATATTTCCGTAGCAGATAGAAGCTATAAAGGAAGTGCTTTACCAGATTTTGAAATTGGGTTTAATTTAAACTGGATGTACAAAAACTTTGATATGTCTATGAATTGGTTTGGTACTGTTGGTTCAGAAATTTTAAATGGAACAAGAGCTGCAACATATAGTAACGGTAGGCATCAAGATTTGGTTAATATGTGGACTCCAAATAATCCAACATCTAATATTCCATTATATCAAGGGAATTCTAAAAGTGGTTCTAATAATTATGTTGGTACTACAGATTACTGGTTAGAAAAAGGAGACTATTTGCGTCTAAAGTTAATCACTTTAGGGTATACGCTTCCACAGGATGTTTCTGATAAAATTGGTATTTCTAGATTACGCTTATATGTAACTGGGCAAAACCCAATTACAATTACTAATTATAAAGGGTATGATCCAGAAGTAGGAGGTAGCAATGTAGCAAGGAGAGGGCTAGATGTATCTAGATACCCAGTATCTGCACTTTACACTTTTGGAGTTAAACTTACATTTTAATAAAAAAACGTAAACATGAAAAAAAATATATTACAAATTATTAGTATGGTTGTTTTGCTTATTTCTGCGCAATCATGTTCTGATTCTTTAGAGGAGACAAACCCTAATAGCGTTTCTACAGATGTTTATTGGTCTACCCTAACAGAATCTAATGACAACCTTACCTCTGTGTACGGAGCAATGTTAAATCATTTTATATGGTTTTTTGATGTAGATGCTTTTACGAGCGATATGGCTTTTCCTTCAGACAGGAGAAATCCAAGAGGTAGTTATACGCCCTTTTACCAACAAAGGTTTTCTAATACCAATAAAGAGCTTACGCAAAGGTGGGATGCTTTATATCAAGTAGTTTTTAGATCTAATCAAGTTATAGATGGCCTTAACGGTATGAATGATGATTTAAAAAGTCAGCCAGGATGGACAGAACAAATGGCACAAGCACGTTATTTTAGAGGGTTAGCACATTTTTATCTTCATTCTACATATAACGAGGGGAAAATAATTATTAGAGATTTTATTCCAGCAAGTTCAGAAGAATTTTCTTTAGCTACTTCTAGTTCAGATGATGTCATCGCTTTTTTTAGAGAAGATTTAGAGTATGCTTATGATAATTTGCCAGCTTCTTGGGAACAAAAAACTAGAGTTTCTGCTGGTAATGCCGCATTTAACCTTGGAAAAAGTTATTTGTATAATAAGGAGTATGATAAAGCAATTCCATTTTTAAAAGATGTAATTGAAAATTCTGAGTATGGCTATAGATTATTAGATGGGGAAGATATTAATCTTTTATTTACAGAAGCAGGAGATTATAATGACGAATCTATTTTTGAGCTAAATTATTCTGATAAACAACAAACAGAAGAAAGCCAGTGGGATGAAGAAAGTTTTAATAATAGATGGGGAAGATATTTTGGTCCACAATCTGGTTTAAAAATTGGAGGAGGTAATTCTTGGGTTATTCCTTCTGCCTGGCTTACAAATGAGTATTTACAAGAGCCTTTAGACATTGATGATGCTAGAAATTATGTAGATAATGGTTCTGGAGGTCTTGCACTTCGAAGTGTATCTCTTAGATGCTCTCAATTAGTAGCTGTAGTTAATGACGAAGACACAGAATATTATTTACAGCCAAAAGCAAATTCTTTTTATGGTTTTGGAAATACTAAATTTTCAAATTTTAAGAAGTATTCTAATCACGATAAAAGTGTATCGGAAAATGAAGTCTTAGGCATTAACTGGAAATCTGGTAAAAATGTGATTGTAGATAGAATTGCGGATGCGTATTTAATGCTTGCAGAATGTATTCTTCAAGATAGTGGAGATGTTAGTGCTGCTTTAAATTATATAAACCCAATACGTAAGAGATGGGGGGTAGTACAGTTAGAAGCAGCGGATTACGATGCAACTACTTTAATGGAGCACATTATGTATAAAGAAAGACCATTAGAATTAGCGGTAGAAGGGTATAGTACACGTAACATAGATTTAAGAAGATGGGGTATTACTAAGACTCGTTTAGAAGAACTGGCAGCACAAGACTGGAATTTAGTAGAGTATGTATCTCCAGATGGCACAAAATTTCCTAAAAGTTTAATTCAAGAAGGATTAAGCCCAGATCCATCAGACAATACTATTACTATTAAAGAATATGTAGATGCGGCAAATAATTATCAAGATAATTTACATGCGTATTGGGAATTACCATTAAGCGAGGTTCTTAATAATCAACAATCGTCTAATTAATTTTAAAATATATAAAATGAAAAAAATAATAACCGGTTCAATATTATTGCTAGCTTTTGTGATAGCAGTGAGTTGTGAAGAAGAGGACTACGAAGCTCCTTACAATGATTATTCTAGCTTTTCATGGTATTCAAGTAATGAGTTTGATGAAGCGGATAAGGTGTTAAATATTAATGATTACATTTCTTATGTAGATTTATCAAGAAATGCCGTAAGTCATAAATGGACAATACCTGCATCTGCTAAATTTTTAAATAAAGAATTTACACCTAATGATTCTATTTATGAACCATTTATTCTTAACAACGCAAATACCTCAGAGGAATATGGAATAAATGTTCTTTTTCAACAGTCAGGCCTACAGGAGGTTAAATTGTATAATACCTATAAAGACTCTGTTGCAGAATCTGTGAAAAGTGGAGATGTATGGGTTGTAGATAAAACTTTTGTGGTAGATGTTTATGCCGATTTAAATCCAGAATGTAAAATTATACATAATGGTGTAGAAGTATTACGTTTAAATGCATCTGATATGCCATCAATAGATAATCAAGCCTCTTGGCCTGAATATGCTATAGAAGCGGGAGATGAATTACAATATATAGATTTATCTACTATTGGAAGACCTACAGGAGTTAAATTTTATTTAGATGGAGGAGCACCAGATACAGGTAATAGAGATACACTTTCAGTAAAGTATAATAAACTTGGAGATTTTACTTCTTGGATGGAGTCTATTAGAGCAGGAGATTCAGTTCCTAAGAAAACTATAGAAAAGCTAATACCCTTGAATATTAAAGTAATTCCATCTACAAAACCTTTTGTATTTAATGGAGACTTTATTGATCGTGTTAGTGAAACAGTTCTATCTTTTCCAGTAACTGGAGAAGTAGCATCTGTTATAGGGCAAGCAGATAATTTTACGGTTCATGTAACGAATGCAGATGCCGGGTATGATCAAGATATTGCTGTACAATCTGTAGCGATAAATTCTGATGATGCTACAAAAATTGAGCTTACATTAGCAGAACGTATATATAATTCGGATGAAGTTGAGGTATCCTTTGCTTCAGGAAACATAACATCTGTAGATGAGAGAGTTTTAGAAGATTTTGGACCAGTACAACTAAAAACTACTTTTGAAGGTGTAATGGATGCAGAGTTTTCTGGTTACGAAAAACCTTATGTGTCTGGAAATTTATATAAGCTAGCAAATACTAGTGGACACTTTGCGCAACATAATGGAAACTCAGCAGCAGGGCCATTATATTACTGGAGAGATGAAAGTTTTAAGCAATCTGGAAATAGTTCTATGAAGTTTGAAACTCCAGTCACAGGTATTACAGTTCTTGCAAGATTGCAAGGGGCTGGTTTTGGGACATTACCAGCAATTTCGGCAGGAACCTATAGACCATCTGTTTGGGTATATTTAGAACCTGGTAATACAATGACATCCTTAGATTATAATTTTACTTCTATACCAGAGATTTTTACATTTAATTTAGATGGAGTTACAAGAGGTGTTTGGACAAGATTAACATTAGAACCTGTTATACTTTCAGAAGAATTAAGTGGAGGAAGGTTAGATATAAATATTAGAAATACAGGGCAAGAAGATGCTATAGTTCAAAAACTTTGGTTAGATAATTTTGATATGCTAGAAGTAGAAGTAAGATAACTATAATCTTATTTATAATTTTTACTAAATAATAAAACGCCTGTTATAACAATTTATAACAGGCGTTTTTATTTATGAAGTATAGGGTGTGGTCAGAGCTTAATAGATAAATTAAGAATTATTTGATCTGGTCTTACATCTATTCTACTGGCTTGTAATGTAGTAATGTTTGTATTAATAAAACTAGCTTCATTACTACTTAAGCCTCTTTCATACCTCACATCTATCCCTAACTTTCCTAAATTTACTCCCGCACCAATGTGTAAGCCAACAGAAAAGTCATTCTCTACATCATTTATGGTAATGCCATCAAATTCTGTATCTAATATATATTGAAAAGCAGGCCCTGCAAAAATATGTAGAGGACCAATTATTTTTGTGCCAACAAGAACAGGAGCATCTAGTTTACTCATGTTAAACTTGTCCCCATCATAATCAGATTTTGTTCTGGTATATAATAATTCTGGTCTTACATAAAAGCGTTTTCCAACTTTACCATAAATACCAATATGATACCCTATGTTTCTATCAGGGTTTTCAGCTGCATTAGAGGCAGATTCAAAATAATCACCATTAGCACTATAATTAAGTCCGCCAGTGATACCAAAACCGGCTTCTTTTTGAGAAAATACAGAAATGCTAAACAAAGCACATACTGCTACTAAAAGAATTCTTTTCATAATTTCATTTTTTATAATTCAACAGCAGCAATAATGATACCATTGTTATTTTTCGTCTCTACTACCAGAACGCAAGGCATTGTTCTTTATTGTTAAAATAAAAAGGAGCAAAAATATTTAACATTTTAAAATAACAAATTAACGGTACTAGATTTAATCTTTATCCTTTTCTTAAGTTTTTTATGCGCTATAGTTGATTATATTTGTGTTCTTAAATAAAGATTTGAAATTTACATTATACCATACCGATCCTCTAAGTAAAGCTAGAGCAGGAACAATGGTCACCGATCACGGGACTATAGAAACTCCAATATTTATGCCTGTAGGTACAGTAGCATCTGTAAAAGGAGTACATCAGAAAGAATTAAGAGAAGAAATTAAACCAGACATTATTCTTGGGAATACCTATCATTTATTCTTAAGACCTAAAACGCCAATTTTGCATAAAGCAGGAGGCTTACACAAATTTATGGGTTGGGATGGTAATATTTTAACCGATAGTGGTGGGTATCAAGTATATTCTCTTTCATCTAACAGAAAAATAAAAGAAGAAGGCGTTAAGTTTAAATCGCATATAGACGGTTCTTACCATATGTTTACGCCAGAAAATGTAATGGAAATACAAAGAACCATTGGTGCAGATATTATCATGGCTTTTGATGAGTGTACGCCATACCCATGCGATTATAAATATGCAAAACGATCTATGCATATGACACATAGATGGTTGGATCGTTGTATAACACATTTAGATAAGACGCCTTTTGTGTATGACTATTCGCAAACCTTTTTCCCAATTGTTCAAGGGTCTACTTATAAAGATCTAAGAAGACAATCTGCAGAATATATTGCTAATGCTGGAGCAGAGGGTAATGCCATAGGCGGATTATCTGTAGGAGAACCAGCAGAAGAAATGTATGGTATGACCGAGGTTGTTTGTGAAGTACTTCCAGAAGACAAACCAAGATATTTAATGGGAGTAGGAACCCCAATAAATATTTTAGAAAATATAGCGTTAGGTATAGATATGTTCGATTGTGTTATGCCAACACGTAATGCAAGAAATGGAATGTTATTTACTTCTCATGGTACCATTAATATTAAAAATAAAAAATGGGAAGATGATTTTTCTATGCTAGATCCAGAAGGGACTACGTTTGTAGATAGGGAGTATACCAAAGCATATTTAAGACATTTATTTGCAGCTAATGAGTATTTAGGAAAACAAATAGCAACCATACACAATTTAGGGTTTTATATATGGCTTGTAAGAGAAGCTAGAAAACATATTTTGGCAGGTGATTTTAGAATTTGGAAAGATACTATGGTGAAACAAATGGATAAAAGATTGTAAATGCTTACCATACTAGATAGATATATTTTAAAAAGATATTTAGCAACTTTCTCTGTAATGTTGCTGCTTTTTATTCCTATTGGTATCATGGTTAATTTTGCGGAGCAGAATGGAAAAATGTCTGCAAATAACGCTCCTGTCAATGAGATACTTATATATTATATGCATTTTACAATATATATAGGTAGTTTATTGTTCCCTATATTTCTATTTCTATCGGTTATTTATTTTACCTCTAAACTTGCTAATGATACCGAAATTGTAGCAATTCTTAGTTCTGGAGTTTCCTATAATAGGTTTTTAAGACCTTATATTATAGGAGCAACTTTAGTTGCTATTCTTATGTTTGTTATGGGAATGTTTTTAGTACCTAAAGCAAGTGTAGGTTTTAATGAGTTTAAATATAAATATCTAAAAAAGGGAAAGCAAGATCGTGTAACAAATAATATATACAATCAGCTTAATGAAACCGATTTTATTTATATAAGTAGTTTTGAGCCAGCAAGGCAAAATGGAAAAAATTTTACTTTTGAGCGTTTTGATGAAAAAAATAATTTAAAATTTAAAATAGCAGCAAGTAATATTAGATGGGTAGAAAAAGATAGCTTGTATAGACTTACATCTTATAGGAAAAGAACTATTGTAGGAGACTCTGCAATTTTAGAAAGTAAAAGAAGATTAGATACTTTATTTACTTTTAAAATAGATGATCTAACTCCAGTTTCCTATGTAGCAGAAACCAAAAATTTATTCCAACTTAATAAATTTATAGAGGAGCAAAAAAGAAAAGGTGCGTCTAATATTAATACTTACATTTTAGTAAAATATAAACGTTGGGCTTTGCCGTTAACAGCATTTATATTAACAATAATTGCCGTTGCAGTATCTTCTGTAAAAAGAAGAGGTGGTATGGGGGTAAATCTTGCTTTTGGTATTCTCGTAGCTTTTGTATTCGTTTTTTTTGATAAAGTATTTGGAACCTTAGCAGAACAATCCGGTTTTTCACCATTACTAGCAGTAATTATACCAAACGTACTTTTTAGTGCGCTTGCATTTTATTTGTTGCAAAATGCAAAACGATAAATTAAAAAATTTAGTCCATCTACATTTTATAGTTTTTGTATGGGGTTTTACCGCAATTTTAGGTAAGCTAATAACTATAGATGCATTGCCACTTGTTTGGTATAGAATGGGTATAGCATCTATCTTAATTATCTTATACACCTTAGTAAAGAAAATTAGGGTTAAAGTACCCAAAAAAACGCTTTTAACAATGATTTTAGGCGGTATAGTTGTAGCACTCCATTGGGTTACTTTTTTTATGGCGATAAAAGTTTCTAATGTATCTATAGCTTTAGCAACTTTATCTATTGGAGCTTTTTTTACGGCTATTTTAGAGCCAATTTGGTATAAGAGAAAAATAATTAAATATGAGATTCTTTTTGGATTACTAGTTGTTATAGGTTTATATTTTATTTTTAGGGTAGACACCTCTTATTTATATGGAATGATTTTAGCAGCTATTTCCGCTTTTTTAGCAGCAACCTTTTCTATAATTAATGGGAAACTAGTGCAAAAAGAGAAGCCGTCTATAATAGCAATGGTAGAGCTTAGTACAGGTGTCGCATTTTTATCTATATATTTTCTTTTTACAAATACATTTACAGCAGATTTTTTTCAAATATCAGTAAAAGACTGGTTTTACTTATTTATATTATCTTCTATATGTACTGCCTATGCGTTTATTGCTGCAGTAAAAGTGATGCGTTTTTTAACACCATATACCGTAATGCTTACTACAAATTTAGAACCAGTGTATGGTATATTAATGGCATTGGTATTATTAAGAGAAAGTAAAGAGATCAATTCTATGTTTTACGTAGGCGCGCTGATTATACTTACAACTGTAGTTGCTAACGGAATTCTTAAAAATAGAAAGAAATTAAAGAAGTAGTAGCACAATCGTTACCATTAAAGCTTTATATTTGTTCTCTAAACTAACAAAAATTACTTTTTTATGGAGTATTTGGATTTTGAACTTCCAATTAAAGAACTAGAAGAGCAGTTAACCAAGTGTGTTATTATTGGAGAAGAGAGTGATGTTGATGTAACACAAACTTGTAAAAAAATTGAAAAAAAGCTTTTAGAGACTCGTAAAGAAATTTACAAAAATCTAACTTCTTGGCAGCGAGTACAGTTATCAAGACACCCTAATAGACCATATACACTAGATTATATTAATGCTTTATGCGGAGATACTTTCTTAGAACTTCATGGGGATAGAAACGTTGCAGATGATAAAGCTATGATTGGTGGTTTAGGAAAAATAAACGACCAAAGTTTTATGTTCATTGGCCAACAAAAAGGATACAATACTAAGACAAGACAGTACCGTAATTTTGGAATGGCAAATCCAGAAGGATATCGTAAAGCATTGCGTTTAATGAAATCTGCAGAGAAATTTAATGTACCTGTAGTGTGTTTTATAGATACCCCAGGAGCATATGCAGGAATAGAAGCAGAAGAACGCGGACAAGGAGAGGCAATCGCGCGTAATATCTTAGAAATGACAAGACTTAAAGTCCCAATCATTGTAGTTATTATTGGTGAAGGAGCTTCAGGTGGCGCATTAGGAATAGGAGTAGGAGATAAGGTTTTAATGTTAGAAAATACTTGGTATTCTGTAATTTCACCAGAATCTTGTTCTTCTATTTTATGGAGAAGTTGGGAATTTAAAGAGCAAGCTGCCGATGCTTTAAAATTAACAGCTCCTGACATGAAGAAAATGAAAATAGTAGACGAAATAGTTAAAGAACCTATTGGAGGAGCACATTCTGATAGAGAAAATACTTTTGAAGCTGTAAAGTCTAAAATATTTGAACATTTTCAAGAATTAGAAAAGTTATCACCAAAAGATTTAGTAAATAAACGTATGGACAAATATGCAAATATGGGCGTCTTTAATGGCTAACCGCATATTTTAAATACTTTCTTATAATCCGGAAAATTTAAATTCCGGATTTTTTTTGTTATCAACATAATTTTGTAACTTATTAACAGTCAATTGTTAGTGAAATGTGAATATCGTAAGCACAGAAATTCATGTTAACTAAAGGTTAATTGCATACTTTCGTACTCATGGAAAAACCGAACCCAGTTATTGGTCGTAAGATAGATAAATCTACCCTTATTAGTTTAGAAAAAGGGAAGATACCGCCTCAAGCAGTTGATTTAGAGGAGGTTGTTATTGGTGCTATGATGATTGATAAAAAAGGGGTGGATGAGGTTATAGATATTTTGCATCCAGATGTTTTTTATAAAGATGCGCATAAGTACATTTTTGAAGCAATTTTTAAATTGTTTGAAACATCGGAGCCAATAGATTTATTAACCGTTTCTACACAATTAAAGAAAGATGGTAAGTTAGAAAGTGTTGGGGGCGACTTTTACCTAATAAAACTTACTCAAAAAATAGCTTCTTCTGCACATATTGAATTTCATGCACGTATAATTCTTCAAAAATTTATACAACGTAGTTTAATCAAAATATCAGGAGAAATTATAGAATCTGCTTATGACGAATCTACCGATGTGTTTGATTTATTAGACACCGCAGAATCTAAATTATATGATGTTACACAAGGAAATCTTAAGCGTTCTGCAGAAACCGCGCAGAATTTAGTTATTCAAGCTAAAAAACGTATTGAGGAAATTGCAGGAAAAGAGGGGATGAGTGGTGTGGCATCTGGTTTTGATAAGCTTGATAAGTTAACCTCTGGTTGGCAACCGAGTGATTTAATTATTGTTGCAGCCCGTCCTGGTATGGGTAAAACTGCACTAACATTATCTATGGCAAGGAATATTGCAGTTGAATCCAAAACTGCAGTTGCATTCTTTTCTTTGGAGATGTCATCTGTACAGCTTATTACCAGATTAATTTCTTCGGAAACAGGATTATCTTCCGAAAAATTAAGAACTGGTAAATTAGAAAAGCATGAGTGGGAACAATTAAATGTAAAGGTTAAGTCTTTAGAAGCAGCTCCTTTATTTATTGATGATACACCGTCATTATCTATTTTTGACCTTAGAGCAAAGTGTCGTAGACTAGCTTCCCAGCATGATATAAAAATGATTATGATTGATTATTTGCAGTTAATGACTGCTGGTGGTAGTCAAAAAGGAGGAAACAGGGAACAAGAAATATCTACAATTTCTAGAAACTTAAAAGCATTAGCAAAGGAACTTAATGTTCCTGTTATTGCATTATCACAGTTATCTCGTGCTGTAGAAACTCGTGGTGGTAGTAAACGTCCAGTACTTTCAGATTTAAGGGAATCTGGTGCCATTGAGCAAGATGCCGATATTGTATCTTTTATTTATAGACCAGAATATTATAAGATTGATGAGTGGGATGACGAAGAACAAAGTCCTACCGCTGGCCAAGCAGAATTTATTGTTGCCAAACATAGAAATGGAGGCCTAGAAAATATACGTCTTAAATTTATTGGTAACCAAGGTAAGTTTGATAATTTAGATGATTTTGATTCTCCGTTTGAGTTTCAATCTAAAATGAATGAAGACGATGATAACCCTTTTATTACAAAGAATTTACCTAATGCCAATGAAGCATTTGGTAGTTCTATGAATGATGGTGTTCCAGAGGATAATGATGTTCCGTTTTAGATTTTAGAATAAGGTTAAGTTTCTAACTTTTATATAAACTTCTTTTTAAGTTATCTTTGGGTATAGATGATATAAAGTGTATATGAAAAAGGTAGTACTGTTTTTACTATTTGTAGTTTTTGTTTCTAAAGTAACAGCCTCTGCTATTTTAATTCCCATGGATGCAGAATTTCAAAAAAATCATCTTAAGGCATACGGGATTACTTATTGGGTTTTATCAAAACAACAAAAAGTACAGTGGTTGCTAAACTACAGAGGGGGGGCTTTTTTATTACCAGATGGCGAAGCAATACGTAAAGAATGTAAAATAAGAGGTGTTTCTTTTGAGATCTTATCTGACGGAGAAGCAAATGGAATTTTAGATGGCATAAGTAGCCCTTCTAAAAATCAAGAATCAGTAATTCTAGAAAAAGCTCCAAAAATAGCAGTATATTCTCCTAAAGGAAAACAACCTTGGGATGACGCTGTTACTATGGTTTTAACCTACGCAGAAATACCGTATGTAACTATTTATGATGAAGAGGTTTTAGAAGATAAATTAGCTTTGTATGATTGGCTACACTTACATCATGAGGATTTTACAGGGCAATATGGTAAATTTTATGGCGCTTACCGTGCAGCACCTTGGTATATGCAACAAAAAAAAGATGCAGAAGCCTTAGCCACTAAACTTGGTTTTGGTAAAGTATCTGAAGCAAAAAGAGCGGTAGCTTTAAAAATTAGAAACTATGTAATTGGAGGCGGATTTATGTTTGCCATGTGCTCTGCAACAGATAGTTTTGATATTGCATTGGCAGCAAACGGATTAGATATTTGTGAACCAATGTTTGATGGAGACCCTTCCGAAGCTAATTACCAGAGTAAATTAGAATATAGTAAATCTTTTGCTTTTACAGATTATATTTTAGAAAGAAACCCTTTGCAGTATGAGTTTTCTTCGATAGATATGACCAGTAAAAGAAGAAAAATTCAAAAAGAAACCGATTATTTTTCTTTAATGGATTTTTCGGCTAAATGGGATCCAATACCAACGATGCTCTGTCAAAACCATACTTCTTTAGTAAAAGGTTTTATGGGGCAAACAACGGCATTTAATAGAGAGCAAATAAAACCTACAGTACTAATTTTAGGGGAAAATAAAATTAATAGCGAAGCTCGTTATATTCATGGTATAAAAGGAAAAGGGTTTTTTACTTTTTATGGTGGTCATGACCCTGAGGATTACCAACATAGAGTAGGAGACCCTAAAACAGAATTAGAGTTACATCCAACTTCTCCAGGGTATAGACTAATTTTAAATAATATATTATTTCCTGCAGCCAGAAAAAAGAAACAAAAAACGTAATAGCAGTCCATTTTAATTTATTTTCTGTTTTGTCTCTAAACACTAATTAAAAGTTTACTGTCCTTTATTCTCAATAGAATATAGCCTTTCATGATTTTTTTTGGTAGGAATTACTGATAACAAATAGCCAGAAGCAAATTGTGTTCCATTCAAATTTTTAAATTCAAAAGAAAAATGTTATTCTCATTATTTTAAGTTTTCGTATAGCTTTAAAAGTAGATGAATATATAATTTACTATTTATTTTATCTAATAGGATGTTTAAATCTACTATTTTAAAACATATAACTAAGCATAGAATGCAGAAGACAAAAGAGTTAATTAAAAAAAAAGAATATAAAATTTCTGAAATATCTTATATGGTAGACTATAAAAACCCTCAACATTTTACGGTAGCATTTAAAAAGTTTTATGGGGTTTTGCCTAGTTCGGTTATTTAGTTTAGAAGTTTTTCTAATATTCTTTCTACACCATAATCATCATTACTAGTAGTACTAAAATTTGCAACTTTTTTTACATTTTCATGAGCATTTTCCATTGCAAAACTATATTTAGACATGGCTAGCATTTCTAAATCATTATTGTAATCACCAAAAACCATTGTTTCTTCTGGTAGAATATTAATTAATTCCTGAACTTTTTGTAATGCATAACCTTTGTGCGCATTAAAGTCCGATAAGTCTAGCCAATTTTGCCCGGATACTTTTACCTTTAATTTTTTTTCTAAATGTTTTACAGCTGGGTAAATATATTTCTCTGAACTTTCAAAATGATAAATTGCAATTTTTAAAACTTCTCCAGAGTAATCTTCTAGACTGTTTAACATCTCATATTCGGAATAAAATTCTTTTAATTTATTAGCAAATTTTGTTGAAGAATTTAATAAGTAAGCTTTTTCTTTTGTGCAAAGAACAGGGTGTACATCTTTTATATTGGTAATGATTTTTAATATTTCATCTTTTATTTCAGGTTTTAGAGGGGTAGATAATAACTCTTTATTTTTTTGTTTTATAAAACCACCATTTTCTGCAATTACAATGATATCCTCTTTAATAGAGGAGAGTTTATCAATAATACTATGGTATTGTCTTCCGCTTGCTGCAACAAATTGAATGTTTTTATCTTTTAATTGTTGGTGTAATTCAAAAAAAAGGTCGCTAACTTGATGGTTAGAGTTTAGTAACGTACCATCCATATCGGTAACTACCATTTTTATTTTAGATAAATCCATTTCAATATTTTTATGCAAAGGTATTTCATTGAATTTAATTATATCTTAGTTCTTGTAAATTCATTTTTTAAAATATGAAATCTTATCAAAGAGAAATCCTGTTACCTAAATTTAAAAGAGGTTTTCATTTAATTACGGAAAGTGTTCTTGGAGCTATTCCAGAAATTAAAAATATTTCTATAGGAAACCTTCAAGTTTTTATTAAGCATACATCCGCAAGTTTAACTATTAATGAGAATGCAGATAGTACTGTGAGAGAGGATTTTGAAAGCCATATTAATGTAATGGTTCCTGAAAATGCATCCTATTATAAACATACATATGAAGGTCCTGATGATATGCCTGCTCACATAAAGGCTTCTTTAATGGGAAGCTCTATACAGATACCAATAACTAAAGGAGAGTTAAACCTAGGAATTTGGCAAGGTATTTATCTTTGCGAACATAGAGATTATGCTTCCGGAAGGTCTATTGTAATTACTGTATTTGGTAATTAAATAAAAGAATATAGTAATAGTACCATTGTTAAGACTAGTGTGTTTGCCATTCCATTCTATATTACTTGTATAATTTGCATACCATCTAACTTGACTATGAGACCAACACTAATGCTAGCAATAAGAAGAGAAATAAATGCTTGAATTTTAAAGTAAATAACTAAAACTAATAAAATTGCAATACCTATAATTACGGATAATAATAAAGTGAAGTCATTAATTTAAGCTATGCATTACTATAATCTTAATGTATAAAAGTCTAATACAATTTATTAAACAGTATTAAATAGACTCCTATTATATCTGTAATTTCTTTTTAATATCATTTATAATAACCTCAGGAGAGGTGTCAATAGAATAGTGTAGGCCATATTCAGGAACTTCTAAAGTGTTAAACTGAGATTTTAGTAGGGTAGAAGGCATAAAATGACCTTCTCTTGCTTGCATACGTTTGTTAATTAACTCTATAGATCCATTTAAGAATACCCAAGTAGTTTTGTCTGAAATATTTTTACTTAATAGTAAACGATAAGATTCTTTTAAAGCAGAACAGGCAATAATTGCTCCTTTTTCATTTGTTTTTTTTGATGCTAATTTATTTAAGGTCTGTAGCCAACCTAAACGATCGTCATCATTTAAAGGGGTCCCAGATTTCATTTTAACTACATTTGCTTCAGGGTGAAAATCATCTGCATCAAAAAATGGGATATTTGTATTTTCGGATAACAATTTGGCAATAGTAGATTTACCAGAGCCAGAAACGCCAATTACATATATTATAGGGTTGATATAGCTATATTTTAAAGTTAAGACCTAAATATACTAATATTAAATAAAAAAAATCCGATTCGTTAGAATCGGATTTTCCTTATAGTGAGATAATATTCTTAATTTATTTAACTTGCTCTACAATTGCTTTAAAAGCATCTGGGTTGTTCATTGCTAAGTCTGCTAAAACTTTTCTATTAAGTTCTATATTGTTAGCTTTTACTTTTCCCATGAACTGAGAGTAAGACATTCCATGTAATCTAGCACCAGCGTTAATTCTGGTAATCCACAAGGCGCGGAATGTTCTCTTTTTATTTCTACGATCTCTATAAGCATATAACATTGCTTTTTCAACCGCATTTTTGGCTACTGTCCAAACGTTTTTACGTCTTCCAAAGTAACCTTTGGCTTGCTTCATTACCTTTTTTCTTCGGGCTCTAGAAGCTACTGCATTTACTGATCTTGGCATAATTTAAATTGTTTTTGTAGAAGGCGATCAATTTTAATATTGATTCTTTTAATGGCCTAGCTCCAGGGTTAATAATTGTTTACCGAAAAGAATATTACTTTAAACGTAATTGTTCTTTTATACTGTTAACATCAGCTTGGTGTACCAACGCTGAGTGTGTTAACGCAAGCTTACGCTTTTTAGATTTTTTAGTCAAAATATGACTCTTAAAAGCGTGCTTTCTCTTGATTTTACCAGAACCTGTAAGCTTAAAACGCTTTTTAGCACTGGATTTTGTTTTCTGTTTAGGCATTTTCTCCTATGTATTAAATTATCTCACTTTTTTATGCTGAAACTGCCTATAAAAATATAGGCAGATATTCAGTATTCTATATAAATCTTTTAAAACCCTGATGAAGGAATTTAAAAATTATTTTTTTGTCTTAGGAGCAATAAACATTGTCATCCTTTTACCTTCTAACTTAGGCATTTGTTCTACTTTTCCTAATTCTTCTAACTCAGAGGCTAATCTAAGTAAAAGAATTTCTCCTTGATCTTTATAAACAATAGACCTTCCTTTAAAAAACACATAAGCTTTTAATTTAGCTCCTTCTTTTAAGAACTTTTCAGCATGCTTCTTTTTAAATTCATAATCATGATCGTCTGTATTAGGACCAAAACGTATTTCCTTAACCACAACTTTGGAGGCCTTCGCCTTCATAACCTTTTCTCGCTTCTTCTGCTCGTAAAGGAATTTTTTATAGTCAATAATTTTACAAACCGGTGGATCAGCTTTGGGAGAAATTTCTACCAAATCTAAACCAAGTTCTTCTGATTTTGCCATTGCTTGTTGCAATGTATATACACCAACCTCCACGTTATCACCAACTAACCTAACGTTAGGGGAAATAACGTTCTCGTTAATTTTGTGTGGGTTTTTATTTTCCCTTCTAGGTTGTGGCCTAAATCTCTTTCTAATTGCTATGACTAATATATTTTAATTAAACTTAATTATTTTTTTTAAAACGACTTTAAGGTACTATTTATTTCATTATTTACCAAGTCTGTAAACTTTTCAATGCTTATTGCTCCTATATCCTCTCCACCGTGTCTACGAACAGAAATTGTATTTCCTTCAATGTCATTGTCTCCAACAATCAGCATAAATGGTGTTTTGCTCATTTCTGCTTCTCGTATTTTTTTTCCAATAGTTTCATTTCTATTGTCTACAAGGGCGCGAATTTCGTTATTTTCTAATGAATTTAAAACTTTTTTAGCATAAATTTCATGTTTTTCGCTAACTGGTAAAATTATGGCTTGTTCAGGAATAAGCCAAAGAGGAAAATTACCACCAGTATGTTCTAGTAATAAGGCTATAAAACGTTCCATGCTTCCAAAAGGAGCGCGGTGTATCATTATAGGTCTGTGTAACTCATTATCACTTCCTTTATAAGAGAGTTCAAACCTTTCTGGAAGGTTGTAATCTACCTGAATTGTACCTAATTGCCAACTTCTGCCCAGGGCATCTTTAATCATAAAGTCTAATTTTGGGCCATAAAAAGCAGCTTCTCCACTTTCTACGATAAAATCTAACCCTTTTTCTTTAGCAGCATTTATAATTGCATTTTCAGCTTTTTCCCAATTTTCTACTTCGCCAATGTATTTTTCTGGCTTTGTTAAATCACGGACAGATACTTGTGCAGTAAAATTTTCAAAGCCTAAAGAACTTAATACATATAAGGATAGGTCAATAACATTTTTAAATTCTTGGTCCAATTGTTCTGGAGTGCAAAATATATGAGCATCATCTTGAGTAAAACCTCTAACTCTTGTTAACCCATGTAGTTCCCCACTTTGTTCGTATCTATATACAGTTCCAAATTCTGCAAACCTTTTTGGTAGTTCTTTATAGCTGTAGGGTTTGTGGTTGTATATTTCACAGTGATGGGGACAATTCATGGGTTTTAATAAAAACTCTTCATCTTCTTTTGGAGTATTTATTGGTTGAAAGCTGTCTTCGCCATATTTCGCATAATGCCCAGAAGTAACATAAAGCTCTTTTTGTCCAATATGAGGTGTAACCACCATCTCATAACCGGCTTTTTTTTGAGCTTTCTTAAGAAAATCTTCTAGACGCTCTCTAAGAGCTGCTCCTTTAGGTAGCCATAGAGGGAGTCCTTGCCCTACTTTTTGTGAAAAAGTAAAGAGCTCTAATTCTTTTCCTAGTTTTCTGTGGTCTCTCTTTTTTGCTTCTTCTAGTAAATGAAGATATTCGGTAAGCTCTTTCTGTTTAGGGAAAGAAATACCATAAATTCTAGTTAATTGTGTATTGTTTTCATCACCTCTCCAATAAGCTCCTGCAACACTTAAAATTTTTATAGCTTTTACAATGCCGGTATTAGGTATGTGTCCGCCTCTACATAAATCCGTAAAAGTATCGTGATCGCAAAAAGTAATAGTACCATCGTCTAGATTTTCTATTAACTCTACTTTATATTCATTGCCTTGTTCCTTATATAAGGTAAGCGCTTCGTTTTTAGAAACAGAACGCATTTTAAAAGCATGTTTGCCTCTGGCAATTTCAATAGCTCTTTTTTCAATAGTACTAAAATCTTTTTCAGAAAGAGTTTTTTCGCCAAAATCTACATCATAATAAAAGCCATTATCTATAGCAGGACCAATAGTTAATTTAGCTCCAGGGTAAAGTTCTTCAATTGCTTGTGCAACTATATGTGAACTAGAATGCCAAAAAGCTTTTTTTCCTTCCGCATCATTCCAGGTATAAAGTACTAATGTTCCATCTTCGTTTAAAGGAGAAACGGTTTCTAATATAGTATCATTGAATTTTGCTGAAATTATATTTCTAGCGAGACCTTCGCTTATACTTTTTGCAATATCATAAGGAGTTGTTCCTTTAGGGAACCCCTTAATTGAACCATCTGGTAAAGTAATTTTAATCATTCCTAGTTTTTAGCTAATAAAGGAACAAATATAATATGTAGTATTCAGGCGGGCAATATAGTTTGGTTCTTTTTGATAACTATCTATAATATTATAGGTAAGTGTTAAGTGAATTAGTTATTTGATGGTATGTATGTATGTATGTATGTATGTATGTATGTATGTATGTATGTATGTATGTATGTATGTATGTATGTATGTATGTATGTATGTATGTATGTATGTATGTATGTATGTATGTATGTATGTATGTATGTATGTATGTATGTATGTATGTATGTATGTATGTATGTATGTATGTATGTATG
>NZ_CANMBB010000006.1 GCF_947495965.1 uncultured Maribacter sp. | reverse complement strand
ACGATGCTAGCATCGTTGAACTTTAAGTAATAAATTTAATCCTTTAATAATCTGTATCGGTTATTTAGGACTGGACAAGATTTTGTAGATAATTCTAAAACGCTCCCCACTCAATTAGCTCAAAAGCATTTAACCAAACACCCTTATTTCCTTTACCATTAAAATTAATTTTTACTGGCTTGTTTCCATCTGATGTAAAAATTACTTCTCCTGTTCCTGGAGCTTCCCATTGCATTTCTTTACCAGAAGTTATCTTTGCGGTAAGTGTTTTATCACCAATAAGCGCATCAGAATATATTATTACATTATTTTCATAAGGTAATTTATGAATGGTAGCAGACTTTAATTTATCCTTGTTAGGATCCATTAGGTCTGAATTACTACTTGGAGCATGGTGCCACGTTTTAAGTTTATAAGTTCCTTTAGGAAGGTTTTTAAAAACTAAGTTTACTCCTTTATCATCTATAGCAATTACACCATCGCCATAGGCGTAGCCATATTTACCAATAACATTCATTTCTCCTAACCAACGGTTAATACCATTTGCAGAACCTTTTTCTATAGTTGCAGTAGTACCTTTGAATGACTTAAAAGAATAACTATTATTAGCTTCGTCTGAACCGTACCAAGGATTCCAGTTAAATTGTAAAAGTTGGTCGCTAGCACCTAAATCTACTCTCTCTTTGGTAAAATCATAGATAGCAGTAGCATTATTAATAAGGGTATTAGTACTAAAAGAAACTAGATTAGTACTAGCGCTGGCCGATTTTAACCCTTTAGCTTTTGCGGTAATTGTTATTTTGCCAACCGTATTTCCTGCTCTAATTAAGGCAGGGGCAACACCATATTCTGTAAACATAGGGTTAGCATTTATAGTAGCTTTATCTCCAATAACTGAGGCATCTCCTTTAACCGCAAATTTTATTATGTGCTTTGTGTTAGGAACTGTGGTTCCGTTTTTATCTACAACGGTGGCGTAAGCCATTAAAATATCAGAACCATCTGCCTTAAATTGTCGTCCTTCTGTATCTAATTTTAGAGTAATAGCATAGGGTTTTCCAGCATTTTGTTTTGAGGTTTCAAGAATGCTTCCATTAGTAAATAAAGCCTTGGCAGTTAACTTTCCAGGAGCATATTTTATATTTTTAAAATGAAAAGGAGCATGTTCTAAACCGTCATAAATAGTGTCTTTACTTGGGGTTGCTTTTTCTAATAATTTACCGTTTAATAAAAGTTCTACCGCATTTGCATTACTGTAAACAGTAATTTCTTTAGTTTCTGGTTGCCATTCTTCTAGAATATTTACAAACGGAGTTTTTAGCATTTCCGCTTTGTACCATTCTAACTCAGGGCGTGGATATCTAAAAATAGTCATCATTCCGCTACGGGTGCGGTCTATTTTATCTTTAGCCTTATCATGTGTAGGATGAAAGGTGTAATAAGCATGTGCAGTCCATGAAATTAAACCAGTCATTAAAGGGTCATTTTTAAACGGTGCTACTGCAGCAGGGCCTTTTCTACCTTCCATAGCAAACATAGGTTCGGAACGGTCCCAAATAAAAGGGCCGTATAACATGTTCGCATTTACATCGGTTAAACCAGAAGTTTGCCAACCTGTCCATCTAGCCCCTTGAGAAGCAGTAAGCCTTGTAGGATCTTCTTGTTTTATGGTGTTATGAACACGTGGCACATAACCTCTATGATTTACTCCGGCTCCCCACATAATTATAGAAGCATGATTTCTATGGTTACGAATCATAGTTCTGGCAGATTTTTCTAGGTTATTCCACCATTCGTCTTTGTCCGATATAGAGATCCACGTAGGAGCCTCTTCATATACTAAAATACCAAGTTCATCACAAGCTTCTATTAAAGCATTGTCTTGCGGGTAATGTGCAGTACGCATAATATTAAAACCATATTCTTTAAACTGTAACATGTCTTTATAGTGTAACGAATTTGGTACGGCATCTCCTAAATAGGGATACTGTTGGTGTCTGTTTGCTCCAATAAGCTCTATTGGTTCGTTATTTAATAGAAAGCCACGAACAGGGTCTTGTTCAAATTTTCGAAGTCCAATTTTAGTTTCTACAAAGTCTATTTCTTTACCATCAATTTTTATAACACTATTTACACGATATAAATAAGGGGTATCTATTCCCCAAAAGTGTACATTATCTTCTAAACTACCTATTTGGTTAAATTGATATTCTTCTTGGGGTTTTATGGTAGATGTATCTACTAAACGTAAAACAGAAATTCCTTCTTTGTTTAAGATGCGGGTAACTATTTCACAGTTTACTTTTTCTTTATTTTCGTTTTTAACTGCTGTTTTAATATTAATGGTAGCGTTTTTATTAACAGGATCTATGGTTGGTGTGGTTATATGCACCCCCGAGTTTAAGGTCTCCCAGTTAAAAGTTACGTGAACAGGGTTTGTTTCTACCAAATATACATCTCTATATAAGCCACTAAACTTTACATAATCAAAAGGTCCTGGGTCTGGCGGAATCATTTCGTTTCTTCTGTTGTCTACCAAAAGAGTTATTTGGTTTTCTTGCCCTTTGGTTACAAAATTGGTAATATCAAAATGAAAAGGAGTATAACCACCTACAGCATGTTGCCCTACATGTTTACCATTTACCCACAAATTGGTTACTTGGTGTGCTCCTTCAAACTCTAAAAACACTTTTTTGTTAGAGTTGCCTACAGATATATTTTTACGATACCAACCAACTTTTCTATGAAAAACGAGTTGTGTTTTTTCATCCTCTAAACCATCTAAAGCTAAAGAGGTAAGTTCTAGGGTGTGAGGAACATTTACGTTTTGCCAATTAGAATCCTTTAATTCCTTTGTAAAGTTTTTAGCTTCCGGATTTCCTAAGTGAAATTTCCACCCTTGATTAAGGCTCATTTTTGTTCGGTCCGTATTTGGAAAACCATACGGTAAATTTTGACTATTTATTTTTTGAAAAGCGAATAGACTTATAAACAATAACAGTAATACAATTCTTTTCATACTATAGAGTTTTGAATGAATGACTACAAATTAAGAAAACAAGTTGAGGTGATATTCATTTACGTTTAAATAGGATCATATGTTATCCATTTTTAAACATAAGAAATATGTGCACTAATTTTTAATACTAAAAGAGGTTACTTATAGTATTTTTTAAATTCCAATATTCTATAAATTTTTGAATATAGTTATTATAGTATATTTTATGCTAGTAGTTTTATTTAAGGCTTTGTATGAAGCAATTGTAACTTACTATTTAGACGTTATATATTTTATAATAATTATTTAAATAAAATTAAAAGGGCACCTAAAGCAGTTAAAAATAAAATCATTTTTCTATAAAACCCCTCCTTAATTTTAGTAACTAAAAAGACTCCAAAGAATAAACCAAGAAGTATACCTGGAATTAATTTTAAGTTTAAAATAAAAGAATCTAAAGTAATGGTCTTCCACACAAAAACATGAAATGGAAGTTTAAAAATATTGATAATAAAAAACAACCATGCTGCAGTACCAATGAATTCATTTTTTGGTAAACGCATTGCTAAAAAAAAGATATTACTAAAAGCTCCAGCTAAGTTACCTATCATTGTTGTAATTCCTGCCATTAAACCCATACTACCCGCAAAAGCCCAATGCGTAGGTACATTTTTAGACTTTTTGCGATCCCACCAATACATCATTATAACACTACCTAGAATAACAATAGCCATACTATTTTTAAAGGTTAACTCATCTAAGTCTTTTCCAATAAAAACACCAATTAGTACGCCTAGCATCATCCAAGGTAAAAAGCGTACTATATATTTCCATTGGGCATGTCTGTTATAATAAATAACCGCAAAAATATCTCCAACTATAAGTAACGGGACAATTAAACCAGTAGATTCTTTTGCTCCAAAAGCAAGAGCCATTAATGTAACTATTAATATTGCTATGCCTTTAATACCGGACTTAGAAACACCAATGATAAAGGCAGACAGTAAAGCCAAAAACCATTGCATATTTGTTAATTCTAAAGAAAGTAATGATAACATATAATATGAATATATAAGAATGAGTAAAAGTATATATAAAAATATAATACCTTTAAAACCAATCAAAAATAGTATATGAATTTAAGTGCATTAGATTATACGCTTATAATTGGGTTTTTTTTAATTGTTTTAGGGGTAGGTTTTTTTGTTTCTAAGAAATCTGGAAAGGATTCATCGGAGTTTTTTTTATCGGGGAGAACAATGCCTTGGTGGCTTTTAGGCCTTTCTATGGTTGCAACTACTTTTTCTACAGACACCCCCAATTTAGTAACAGATATTGTTAGAACCAATGGTGTTTCTGGTAATTGGGTATGGTGGGCATTTTTAATTACAGGATTATTGACTGTATTTGTATATGCTAAGTTATGGAGAAAATCTAATGTAAAAACAGATTTAGAGTTTTATGAATTACGTTATGGAGGTAATCCTGCTAGTTTTTTACGAAAATTTAGAGCGGTTTATTTAGGAGTTTTCTTTAATGTAATTACTATGGCAGGAGTAACACTTGCTGCTATAAAAATTGGAAGCATAATGCTTGGTTTAGAACCTTGGCAAACCGTTATTTGTGGAGGAGTAATAACCGTTATTTTTAGTGCTTTAGGTGGTTTTAAAGGTGTTGTGTATACTGATTTTTTGTTATTCTTTGTAGCAATGGCAGGTTCTATTGGTGCTGCGTATTTTCTTGTAAATATTCCAGAAGTTGGTGGTATAAAAGCCTTAATGGCTAATGAAAATGTTAGTAATAAACTATCTATTTTACCAGACTTTAGTAATAAAAAAGCACTTATAACATTATTTATTATTCCTTTAGCTGTACAATGGTGGAGTTCATGGTATCCTGGTTCAGAGCCTGGTGGTGGTGGGTATATAGCCCAAAGAATGTTAGCTGCAAAAGATGAAAACCATGCCATTGGCGCAACGTTCTTTTTTAATATTATGCATTATGCTTTAAGACCTTGGCCATGGATTTTGGTGGCATTAGCATCTTTAGTTGTATTTCCAGATATTGCTAGTATACAAGAAGCTTTTCCTACTATTTCTGAAGACAAATTAGGGCATGATTTAGCGTACTCTGCAATGCTTACGAAGCTTCCAAGCGGACTTTTAGGGTTAGTGTTAGCCTCTTTAATTGCTGCATATATGAGTACAATCTCTACACAATTAAATTGGGGTTCTTCCTATATTGTTTTCGATTTTTATAAACAACAAATTAACCCAAATGCATCAGAAAAAAAGTTAGTAGCAATTGGTAGATTATCAACAGTTTTTTTAATGATATTAAGTGCAGGCTTAGCGTTACTTCTGCAAAATGCACTACAACTTTTTGATGTTCTTTTAACCTTTGGAGCAGGTACTGGACTTATATTTATTTTACGATGGTTTTGGTGGCGTATAAACGCTTGGAGCGAAATTACCGCAATGTTTGCCTCGGGTTTAATAGCTATTATTTTAAAATTTACGCCTATTGGCGATTTCTTATTTGCTATAGAAACAGGTGTTTTCTCAGATTGGATGGAGTATCCATTTGTTGTATTAATAACCACCATTATATGGCTGGCAGCTACTTTTATGACACAACCAGAATCTCCAGAAGTTTTACAAAATTTTTATAAAAAAATACAACCAGGCGGTCCAGGTTGGAATAGTGTAGTAGCTAAAGCATCAGAAAACAATATATCTATTAAAAACAATCATGAAAAGTGGAGTGTGCCCAAGGGTATATATGCAATGATTGTGGGTTGTACACTTATTTATTCATGTATGTTTGCTACAGGATATTGGATATATGGTAAAACAACTTTGGCGCTAACCTTAACAGGTATTGCAATTGTTTCTGCCTTAGTGCTTATAAAATTATGGAAAGCTCTTAAAGAAGATATTTTGTAATTACCCTCTGTTTGCCATTAATTTAGAAACATATTTACCAATAACATCAAATTCTAAATTAACTACAGTTCCTACTTTATAGGAACCAAAACGGGTATGTTCATACGTATAAGGAATAATAGCTACGCTAAAGGTGTTTTTACCAGAATTTACTACAGTTAAACTTGTACCATCAATAGTAATAGAACCTTTTTCTATAGTTGGGTTGTTTAAAGTGGCATCATATTCAAAAGAAAAAAACCAACTACCATCTTTTTCGGAGATAGAAGTACATATACCTGTTTGGTCTACATGCCCTTGAACTATGTGACCATCTAACCTAGAACCTAAAATCATGGCACGTTCTAGATTTACTTTTTCTCCAACAGCTAGGTTATTTAAGCTTGTTTTTTTTAAAGTTTCCTCTATAGCTGTAACGGTATATTCTTTGTCTTTTATGGTAACAACAGTTAAACACACGCCATTATGAGCAACACTCTGATCAATTTTTAATTCCGAAGTAATGTTAGATACAACTGTAATATGCAAATTACTTCCTTCTTTCTCTAAATTAGTAATTTGTCCTAGTGTTTCAATTATTCCTGTAAACATGTGTCGTTTTATTTAAGTAATTTTGCGCAATATATTTAGATACAAAGGTAAAGATATAATGCAGGAAAAAGCGAAAATTAAATTAGGTATATCTATAGGAGATTTAAACGGTATAGGTTGCGAAGTTGTTTTAAAAACTTTTGCAGACTCTAGAATGCTAGATTTTTGTACCCCAATTGTTTTTGCATCAAACAAAACAATATCACAACAAAAAAATCATTTAAAAATACCAATTAATTATAACGGTGTACCAGATGCGTCTAAAGCTTTAGATGGTAAATTTAATGTGGTAAATGTTTGGAAAGAAACTCCAAAGTTAAATTTTGGAGAAGCAACACCAGAAGGGGGTAATTTTGCTATTAGATCCCTACAAAAGGCGGTAGAAGCATTAAAACAAGGTAAGATAGATGTTTTGGTAACTGCACCTATTAATAAGAATAACATACAAAGTAAAGAATTTAATTTTCCAGGACATACAGATTATTTGGCTAAGGAATTAAACGGGCAGAGTTTAATGTTTATGGTAACCGATGATTTAAAAGTTGGTCTCTTAACAGATCATGTTGCCGTTAAAGATGTATCTGCTGCAATTACTACTAAACTAATTAATGATAAGATTCAGGTAATAGAGAATTCTTTAAAGATGGACTTTGGAATTACAAAGCCTAAGATTGCACTTTTAGGAATAAATCCACATAGCGGAGATAATGGTGTTATTGGCATAGAAGATGATAAAATTTTAAAGCCAGTTATTAAAGAATTGGCAAATAAAGGACATTTAGTTTACGGTCCTTATGCTGCAGATAGTTTTTTTGGGTCAGACGGGTATAAAAAGTTCGATGCTATTTTAGCGGCGTATCATGACCAAGGGTTAATTCCTTTTAAAACGTTATCTTTTGGAAAAGGTGTAAATTATACCGCAGGTTTAAGCAAGGTAAGAACCTCTCCAGACCATGGAACTGCCTATGAAATAGCAGGAAAAGGTAAGGCAGACCATAGTTCTTTTAAGGAAGCAGTGTTTTCTGCAATACATATTTTTAGAAATAGAGAAGAGTATTTAGAGCTAACAGCAAACCCATTAAAAAAGCAAAAAATTACTAGAAAATAAGTATTGTATTAAAACACAATGATTTATTGTTTAATTTTAATGAGTAAAAATTGGGTATTATTAAAATAATAGTATCTTTGCACCCCCCTATAATTGGGTGGGCGTTCTAAATTTAAGTGTTTATACGATGAAGCAAAAGGAGTTTACTATTCCTTTCTCAGGATTGAAGCAAGGGAAACATGAGTTTAAGTACGTAATTAAAAACGAGTTCTTTGAATCTTTTGAATATGATGAATTTAATAGCGCAGATGTTAATTTAACTGTACTATTAAATAAAACGAGCACTATGATGGAGCTTGATTTTATAGCATCAGGTAGCGTAAATGTTAACTGCGATACTACAAACGAACCTTATAATCAATCAGTAGATTCTGATATGCAATTAATAGTTAAGTTTGGAGAAGCATTTAATAATGAAGACGATGAAATTTTAATATTACCTCATGGGGAATATGAAGTGAATATTGCTCAGTACGTTTATGAAATGCTTGTTTTAGCAGTGCCTCAAAAAAGAGTGCATCCTGGAATAGCAGATGGCACATTAAAATCGGAGGCTTTAGATAAATTAGAAGAGCTTCAGCCTAAAGCAAAAGAAGAAAAAGAAAATAAAGAAGAAAGTGATCCCAGATGGGACGAATTAAAAAAACTATTAACGGATAAATAAGTACTAATGGCACATCCAAAGAGAAAAATTTCCAAAACAAGGAGAGACAAAAGAAGAACACATTACAAAGCTGTAGCTCCTACTTTGGCAACAGATTCAGCAACTGGTGAAATGCATTTATACCATAGAGCACACTGGCACGAAGGAAAACTATACTATAGAGGTCAAGTTTTAGTTGACAAAACTGTAGAAGCGGAAGCTTAAATAGGAAGACATATTTAAAAAACTCTCTCATTGTTATAATGGCGAGAGTTTTTTTTATTTCATTTTTGGTATAAAATTCTTTTATTTTCGTACTAAAATTTAAAATCCCTGACTAGGGATTCTTTTTTTAGAAAAAAGTTAAAAATTGACGGTTTTTCATCAAAAAGTCCCAAAAAATTACTATTTTTCGACGATTTTGATTCATTTTTGAAGTTTTTTACCCAAAAGCAACTACTACATGAATAAACTTACCGCAGCTATTACTGCTGTTGGGGGCTATGTCCCTAAACATATTTTAACCAACAAAATGTTGGAAGAAATTGTAGATACTAATGATGAGTGGATTACCACTAGAACTGGTATTAAAGAAAGAAGAATTCTTAAAGAGGATGAAGGAGAGGGTACTTCTTATCTAGCAATAAAAGCAGCTGAAGATTTAATTGCTAAGAAAAGTGTAGATCCAAAAGAAATAGATTTAGTAGTTGTAGCAACTGCAACTCCTGATAATATGGTTGCTTCAACGGCAGCATTTGTTGCTTCAGAAATAGGAGCAAGTAATGCTTTTGCATATGATTTATTAGCAGCATGTTCTAGCTTTCTTTTTGGCTTGTCTACAGTAGCTAGTTATATTGAATCTGGCAGATATAAAAAAGTATTACTTATTGGAGCAGATAAAATGTCTTCTATTTTAGATTACGAAGATAGAACTACTTGTATTATTTTTGGAGACGGAGCTGGAGCAGTACTTATGGAACCAAACACCGAAGGTTTTGGTCTACAAGATGAGTATTTAAGATCAGACGGGACAGGAAGACAGTTTTTAGGAATGGAAGGTGGCGGATCTTTAATGCCAGCAACTATAGAATCTGTAAAAAACAGAAAACATTATATTTTTCAAGAGGGAAGAACTGTATTTAAATTTGCAGTATCTAATATGGCAGATGCAGCTGCAGAAATCATGAAGCGTAATAACTTAAGTGATAAAGATGTAGACTGGTTAGTGCCACACCAAGCAAACAAAAGAATTATAGATGCAACATCTAATAGAATGGGATTAGATGAAAGTAAGGTAATGATGAATATTCAAAAGTATGGAAACACTACTTCTGGAACATTACCACTGCTATTATGGGATTACGAAAAACAACTAAAAAAAGGAGATAATCTTGTATTTGCCGCTTTTGGAGGTGGCTTTACTTGGGGTTCTATTTATTTAAAATGGGCCTATTAAATTATTAAAGAAAATAACCAACTTAATGTATTTTTATTATGGATGTTAAAGAAATTCAAAGCCTAATTAAATTTGTGGCAAAGTCTGGAGCTAGTGAAGTAAAACTAGAGACAGATGATTTAAAAATTACTATTAGAACTGGCGCATTAAATGCAGCACCAGAAACAACATATGTACAGCAAATTCCTGTTGCACAACAAGCAATGGCACCAGCACCAGTAGCAGCTCCTGTAGTAGATGCACCAGCAGCGCCAGCTACTCCTGCTGCAGAAGACGATTCTAAATATATAACAGTTAAATCTCCAATAATAGGTACATTTTATAGAAAACCATCTCCAGACAAACCATCTTTTGTTGAGGTAGGAAGTACCATTGCAGAAGGAGATGTACTTTGTGTTATAGAAGCAATGAAATTGTTTAATGACATTGAATCTGAAGTTTCCGGTAAAATTGTAAAAATATTAGTGGATGATTCTTCTCCAGTAGAATTTGACCAACCATTATTCTTAGTAGACCCATCTTAATAATTTTAAGTAGCAAATACTGCTTTTTTAGTAGTAGTACCTATTAGAATTAATATTTAAAATTTAAAGAAGATGTTTAAAAAAATACTAATTGCCAACAGAGGAGAAATAGCATTACGTGTTATTAGAACCTGTAAAGAAATGGGAATAAAAACAGTAGCTGTTTATTCCAAAGCAGATGAAGAAAGTTTGCATGTAAGATTTGCAGATGAGGCCGTTTGTATAGGACCAGCTCCAAGTAGTGAGTCTTATTTAAAAATTCCAAATATTATTGCAGCAGCAGAAATTACAAATGCAGATGCAATACACCCAGGATACGGATTTTTATCAGAGAATTCTAAGTTTTCTAAAATTTGTGCAGAGCACGATATAAAATTTATTGGAGCTTCTGGGGAACACATAGACCGTATGGGAGATAAAGCTAGCGCTAAATTAACCATGAAAGAAGCTGGGGTACCTACAGTTCCTGGTTCAGACGGATTATTAAAAGATGTGGATGATGCCTTAGAAATAGCTGAAAAAATGGGATACCCTGTTATGATAAAAGCTACAGCTGGCGGAGGCGGAAAAGGAATGCGTGCTGTTTGGAGTGCAGAAGAAATGCCAGACCTTTTTGAAAGCGCGGTACAAGAAGCTACTGCAGCCTTTGGTAACGGAGGTATGTATATGGAAAAGCTTATTGAAGAGCCAAGACATATAGAAATTCAGATAGTTGGTGACCAATACGGTAAAGCATGTCACTTATCGGAAAGAGATTGTTCTGTACAAAGAAGACATCAAAAATTAACGGAAGAAACACCATCTCCGTTTATGACAGATAAGCTTAGAGATGCTATGGGTAAAGCTGCAGTAAAAGCTGCAGAATATATAAAATATGAAGGTGCAGGTACCATAGAATTTTTGGTAGACAAGCATAGAAAGTTCTATTTTATGGAGATGAATACTCGTATTCAAGTAGAGCACCCAATTACAGAACAAGTAATAGATTACGATTTAATTAGAGAGCAAATATTAGTTGCTGGTGGTGTGCCAATTTCTGGTAAAAATTATTTACCAAAATTACACTCCATAGAATGTAGAATAAATGCAGAAGACCCTTATAATGGGTTTAGACCTTCTCCAGGTAAAATTACTACATTACATATTCCAGGAGGCCATGGTGTACGTATGGATACACACGTATATAGTGGGTATACTATACCGCCAAACTATGATTCTATGATTGCTAAATTAATTACTACTGCGCAAACACGTGAAGAGGCAATTAATAAAATGAAAAGAGCTTTAGATGAGTTTGTTATTGAAGGAATAAAAACTACTATTCCGTTTCATAGACAGTTAATGGATCATCCAGACTATTTAGCTGGTAATTATACAACAGCATTTATGGACGATTTTGAAATGAATCCGATAGATAAATAAGAAAAAACCCTAATGAAAATTAGGGTTTTTTTATGCAACCTTGTTTTGGGCACCCCTGTTTTCAGGGGAGTAAATTCACTAGTAACCGTCTAGTGAGGAGTATAAATTGCATTTACTTTTGTTTAATAATAAACAAGGACACTAAAAAATTATTAAAATGCAAGAACTACAATTTAAACCATTTGAAAAAGCACAGTTAATTGAAACGCTTCAAGAAAAGTTTCCGCAATATAAAGTTCAAAATACTTTTGGCAACTTACAAGTAAGAACTAGTGGTTTTACACTAACAGGCAATGTAAAACTCAATGTTAATGGTATTAAAGGAAAAATAAAGACCCAAACAAATTACGACATGTTAATTTTATTCTTAATAATTTCTTTTCCAATAGGAATTTATATTTATGCTAAAAAGGAGAAGCAAAAGGCAATGGAAAATGAGATTGTAAATAAGTTACAAGAAATTTTAGTCCCAGTGGGGAAAAATAGCCATCCATTTTAGGAAGAGAAAGTTTAAAAGCACAAATACAATTTATAGTTAAAATTAGTGTTACCTATTACTATACTAACGCAACCAATATGATTAAAAAAGCATTTATTTACTTCAGTTTATTTGTTTGTATTTCTTTATGCACTAGTTGTTTCGAAATTTTAGAAGAAATAAAGCTAAATAAAGACGGTAGCGGTACTATTATGGTAACTCTAAACATGAGTAAGAGTAAGTCTAAATTAGCCTCTATAATGCTTTTAGATAGCATAAATGGGTATAAAATTCCTTCGGAAGATGAGATAGAGGAATCTTTTAAAGATGTTATATATCATTTAGAAAAGACAGAAGGAATAACTAACATTAAAAAAACAAAAGATTTAGATAATTATATTTTTACAGTTTCCTGCGATTTTAAAGATGTAGATAATGTAAACGACATCTTTAAGGATTTAATCAATAAGCAGAATAAGAATAACTACACCAATTTTACGACTACTAATTTATCCTTTAGCCAATCTGATAAGGTGTTTAAAAGACATTTTAAGTATGATGCAGCTATAAAAAAATCCTTTAACACTTTAAAAAGTGAAGACCGTAAAGTTTTTGACGGTGCTAGTTATACTTGCATATACAGGTTTCAAGACAAAGTAAAAAGTGTTTCTAATATAGATGCTAAAATAGCACCAAATAAAGCAGCTGTTTTTTTAAAAATAGATGCCCTTTCTCTAATACTAGGAGAAAAAAATGTTGAGAATAAAATACAATTAACCGAATAATACCTAAAATGAAAAAATTTGTAATAGCAGTTTCTGCTTTTTGTATTACCCTTACAATTAGCGCACAAGATTTAATTACTAAAGTGCCTTCAACGGCTTCGGCAGTAGTTTCTATAAAAGGGGAAAACTTGTTGCAGTTAATGAATTTAGAAGAGTTCTCTGATTCTAAATTTGGTTCTCTTTTGGAAAAAGAATTATCTAAAGAAACAGATGGAAAGCTAACAACACTAGAAGATATAGGAATAGACTACAATAACACGGCTCATTATTTTTTTGAAATGAAAGATAATGTGTTTACCAACTGTTTTTTAATTCCTTTACAAAACTCTAACGGTATTGCAAACTCGTTTTCGGAAAGAGACCAAGCTAAAATTGTAAAAGAAGCGAGTCTTTCTTATTTACATGAAGAACGAGATGACCTAGTTTTAATGTGGAATGATACGTTGTTAGTTTTTGTAATTGCTATAGATAATTCTATAGATGAGGATTATTATGGTTATGATTACCAAAGCGAAATAGGTGTTGAGGAAAAAGTGTATGACTCTATTGAAGAAGAAGAGGCAGCTTATAAAAAAGAAAGAGAAGAGAAAGAAAAACTTCGTTTAGAAAGAGAAGAAAAAAGATTAGCAAAACGTGAGGCTTTTAAAATTAGCACATTAGAAAATGCTAAGAAGATACTTGCAGGAACATATGCTAGTAAAAGTATACTTACGAATAAAGAATATTTAAAAAGCTTAGGTAAAGGTAATGAAGAGGCAAGTGTTTGGGTAAATGATTTAGGAACTATATACCAGCAAGCTTTACCAAGTTATATGTATGGAAATTCTTTTAATCCATATAGCTTTATGAATATAGAAAAGATGTACGGAGGCTTATCTGTAATGGCTAAGTTAGATTTTAAAGAAGATGAAGTTGTTCTAAAGACTGAATATACCATGAACGATGAGATGGCAGATTTGTATAAGCCTATGTATAATGGTAAGATGAACAAAAACTTTACTAAATATATTAATGAAGATGATATGTTGGGTTATATGTCTTTAAACCTTAGTACAGAAGGTCTACTTACAGCGTATCCTAATTTGGCTTCAAGTTTATTTGATACAGGTTCTGGAGAAACTATTAGTGAGTCTGTTGCTTTAGGAGCAAAGGTTCTTTCTTTGTTAATTGATGAAGAAGGTACTTCTAAAATTCTAAGAGGCGATATGTTTTTAGCTCTTACTAATTTATCTGAGAAGCAAGTAACGTATACAGATTATGAGTATGATGAAGATTTTAATTATACCGAAATAGAGAAAACAAAAACTGAAACTGTCCCAGACTTCCTATTTATGTTTACTTCTGAAGAGAAAGAAATCTTTACTAGAATAATGAGAATAGGTATAAAAGAAAAGCAATTAGAAGCTAAGAATGGTCTATTCCAATTTATAGATATGCCAAAATCTACACCTTTTAACATGTATGTTATGTATAAAGACAATACCGTAATTTTTGGTAGTTCTTTAAAAGATATGACAGCAATACAAAAAGGAACGTATGTTTCTAAATTGTCTAGTGAGCACAAAAAGAATATTACCAAAAATGCATCGAGCGTATATGTAAATGGTAAAAAAATCATGTCTGAAATACCAGAAGATTCTTTTCCTAGAGAGTTACGTAATAAGGTAGATTTTCTAACATCAAATACAGAAGATATTAAATTCAATTTCCAAAAAATAAAAGGAAATAGTATGAAAGGAGAACTTATTTGGCAAACTTCAGAAGACGGTCATAAAAATAGTTTAGCCTATTTCATAAATATGATTGATGCTATCATGGATTAATGACTATGAAAAGGGCACTAAAAATAATTGTATTACTAAGTATAACTTCATTAATTGGTTATTGGGGTTATATATGGTATTGTAATACAGCCTCTTTATTGGGTGTTATTCATAAAGATGCGGATAGTGTTCTTAAAATAGGTATTCAGGACATTAAAGAAACACTTGTTTTAGATGCAATTGCTTCTCCAAGCTATTATTATAATAATGCCTCTTTTAAACAAAAGAAAAAAGAGAAAGATACTGTAGATACAAAAGGAGTAAATTTTACACCTTATAACTTGGTATTATTTACAGTACCTAAAGTACAAAATACCTTTTTTTCTATTCTTACTATTGATGATAATCATGCATTTAAAAATCAGATAAAAAAATATTCTAAGGGATTGCGTCAGGAAATTGATAAGGAGCACAACATACATTGGTTAGAGCATAAAAAACAACATTGGGTTTGTGCCTGGAACGCCAAAAAATTAGTAATTTCTTTTGGAGTTGATAATTCTTATCTAAATAGCAAGAGTGTTTTTTTAGAGGTTTTAAAAGAAGGTAAAGTAATTACTTCTAAAGATAATAAATGGATTACCGCCCTTTCTAAAAGTAAAAGCCACGTAACGTATATTACCCAAAAGGGAGAAACAAAACTTCAGTTTAAAGATGGCGAAGCTATTTTAGAGGGAAGCCTAGAAACAAAAGAAGAAGATGCATACCCCAAGAAAGTATCTTATGATAGATTTTCGAATGCAGCAGTAGAATTTTATTGGGATGGTAATTTTAATCGTAATAAAAATAGAGAACAATTTATAGCCTCTTGGAAAAAGAATGTGTTCTTAAAAAAAGTAAATATAAATGTGCCAGAGATTACAGAATTAACCAATGGTTTTTTCTACGCAGGTGTTACTGGTACAACTATGCAAACAGATACTATTGTAACATATGGTTACGATGACAATTTTAATAAAATTGAACAAAAAACGTTACAAGAAAAAGAAGTGCCTTCTATTATTTTAAATTTAGGAAGAGAAAAACAGCCTTTAAAAAACTACTTAAAAGAACAAGAATTGTTAACTGAAGATGATGTTTTTAAGAGCATTCCTTTATATCAGTTTCATGTGGAAGAAGAAGCTACAGCAACAATTTTTAAAACCCAAAAATTAAAAGAGAGTACAGAACAAATTACTAGTTCTAATTTTATGAATTTGTCTATAGATTTTAATAGAGCAAAAGAAACAATACAAATACCACAAGCAAATCGGTATTTTAATATACTAAATAGTTTGCAAATATCTGCCCAACAATCTTCTAGTAACAAAGTAGTATTAAAAGGTAGTATTGAAGGTAAATTAGATAAGATTAATATACTTTCTCAGTTGTTTTTTGGGCTAAAATCAGAGTAATTAACAAACTACAAGGTTTATTTTTTAAAAAGTTATTCTTTTATATTCTTTAAAACTTTTCATTAGCGATAAAACTAGCTGTTAAACGATGTTTAATGGAATAGAAGGTAAAGTTTTAAAATTTAAAACAGACTAATTAGTTGGTTACGTATTTTTAATTAGTATTTAAGCAATTGTACTTATTTTAGTGTTATGAATCTTAGTTATTGGGAATATAAAACATGGTTATCTAATATAGATTTTACTATTATTGGTAGCGGAATAGTAGGATTAAACTGTGCATTACACCTTAGAGAAAAATACCCAGAAGCCCGTATTTTAATTTTAGAAAAAGGAATTTTACCCCAAGGCGCAAGCACTAAAAATGCAGGTTTTGCCTGTTTTGGAAGTATTTCAGAAATACTATCAGATTTAAAGACGCACACTCCTGAAGAAGTGGTTTCCTTAGTTCAAAAAAGATTTAATGGTATACAAGCGTTAAGAGAAAAATTAGGCGATGCTAAAATTGGATACCAGCATTTAGGCGGGCATGAACTTTTTTTAGAAAAAGATAAAGAGCTATACTACACTTCACTATCTAAAATAGAAGAAGTTAATAAATTATTGTTTCCTGTTTTTAAAGAGAATGCTTTTGAAGAAAATAAGAATATTTTTAATTTCTTAAACATTAAAGAAAAATATATTACCCACAAGTTTGAAGGTCAAATAAACACGGGAACTATGATGCAGTCTTTATTACAAAAAGTGTTGCAAAACAATATATCTATCTTAAACGGCATACATGTCCAAGATTTTCAGGAAATGCAAGGCAGTGTGGAAGTAAAAACAGACAAATTTCAATTTAACACCCAACAACTTTTAATAGCAACTAATGGTTTTGCTGCTAATTTAATACCAGAAAAAATAAAACCAGCAAGAGCACAAGTAGTAATAACCAAACCCATAAAAAATTTACATATTAAAGGCACTTTTCATTTAGAAGAAGGTTACTATTATTTTAGAAATATAGAGAATAGAATACTTTTAGGCGGCGGTAGAAATTTAGATTTTAAAAAGGAAGAAACTACAGAGTTTGGAGTAACTTCTTTAATACAACAAAAATTAGAGCAGCTTTTAAAAGAGATAATACTACCAAATAAAGAATTTTCAATAGAACATACTTGGAGTGGTATAATGGGCGTAGGAGAGACAAAAAAACCTATACTTAAATCTATCTCTAACCGTGTTTTTTGCGGTGTTAGGTTAGGAGGTATGGGAGTAGCAATAGGAACAGTTATTGGAGAAGAACTAGCGTGTTTACATTTAAAATCATAGTTTTCTTTTTAAAAGACTTATTCTTTTAAATTATTTGTTATATTGATAACCCCAAAAAAAACTATAACTATCTTATTAAGAACTTTGCCTATCATAATACGTGCTAGTATTATAAAATAGGAATGATACTAATTACAAAATATTTTAGAGTAAGTTTTGCATTAATTGTAGTGGTACTTATTCAGTCATGCTCTTCATCTAAGTCTAATTATAAAAAGGAATACGCTAAAGTTTGGAAGGAGCTTATAAAAACCGAAGCATGGAAACAAGCTTTAGTTTCTACAAAAGGTAATGCAAATTCTAATGAATTATATGCAAGTTCAGAAGAAGTTTTAATTTTAAGTACTCCGGGATCTTTTAAAACAATACAAAGCCCTTGGTTTAAAGATAAATATGCTTCTTTAGTATCTAGAGCATATTTTAAGATAATTTCTGAGGCACAAAAAGCTGACGCTAGATTACAGGAAGACTATGAGTATTGGACCACTAAGGAGGCTGCTTCTACAGAAAAGGATAAGGCATTAAAGAAAAGAGTAGGTTTAGTGATTAAAAAGTATGAAGCACATAAAAATATGCTTTCTGGCTTAAAATCTTGGAATATTTTTAGTGAAGATAGGTCTGGAGATTTAGACTACTTTAAAGCAGAGAATGATGAAGCAATACATAAAATGTATCTTCAAGGTTTAGAAGAAAAGGCTATGGTAAACTATCTTGTTTTTAAATTAGCCGATTTATACCATTTTGAGGAGTAAGGTTATTCTTTTATGGTATTTACAGTTACTTTTGTTATATGCCACACAAGACTTTAAAAGAAAATGCTTTTCAATTTTGTAAAGATTTTATTGATAATCGCCTTAAGCGTCTTCATAAACAAATACAAGAAATACAAACAGCATTAAGTTCAGAAACTAAAAGTAGTGTTGGTGATAAGCATGAAACTGGCAGAGCAATGGTACAGCTAGAAAGAGAAAAATTAGGTACCCAATTAGCAGAAGCCGAAAAAGTAGCCCAATTACTTAGTAAAATAGATATTGAAAAATCTCAGGAAAAAATTGGTTTAGGAAGTTTAATAAAAACAAACAAGCTTTCCTATTTTATAGCAATCTCTGCAGGCGAGTATAAAGGTAAAGATGCTTCTGTATATTGTATTTCTGCTGCTACACCAATTGCCAAGTTACTAATGGGCAAATGTGTTGGAGATTCCATAACGTTTAACAAAGTGGAGACAATGATAAAGGAAATTCTTTAAGATAAGTACTTATGTTGTAAAAGAAGAATCTCTAATAATAAGGCTTGTTTTAATTTTTACGGTTTTAATACTAATATCTTCATTTGGGGTTTCAATTTCTTGGATTAAATATTTTACTGCAGTTTTTCCAATTTTATTTCCTGGCTGATCTACGGTAGAAAGAGCTGGCTGTATTATGGTAGAGTTCATAGAATTACTAAAACCTACAACTGCAATTTGTTCGGGTATTTTTATTTTAAATTTATTTAATGCTTTAATTGCACCAATAGCAGCATTATCTGTAATAGCAAAAATGGCGTCGGGCGGATTTTTCATACTAATAAGAATGTTAGTAAGTCTTCTTCCGTTTGTTAAAGATATATCTTCGGTACTAAGAATTATTTTTTCATCTACAGGCAAGTTATGTTCTTTAAGAGCTTTTAAATAGCCTGCAAATCTTTTTTCAGAATTAAAAGAGTTCTCTGTTTCTTTAATAATCGCGATTCTTTTTTTACCAATATTAATTAGATGCTCTACGGCATTAAATGCCGCTTCTTTATCGTCTATAACTATTTGGGTACAAGGAATTTTATCAGACACTTTATCAAACATAACTAATGGTATACGGTTTAGTATTTGTAAAACATCTGTAACAGAAGTTGTTTTTCTTGCCAATGCCAGCAATACCCCATCTACGCCAAACTGTGTCATGGTTTGCAACATTTCGGTTTGTTTTGCTTCATTGTTTTTAGATTCAGATATAATTACCCTATACCCCTTCTCTTCGGCTTTTTCTAAAATCCCTTTTAAAATAGTAGAGGTAAAGTAATGTGTAATATTAGGGACAATAACCCCTAAAATATTAGTTTTCCTGGATCTAAAACTTTTTGCAAATAAATTAGGGGAATAATGGCGTTGTTTTGCTAAGGTTGTTACTCTTTCTACTGTACTTGGTTTAATATCAGGATGTTGGTTTAAAGCTCTTGAAACGGTTGAGATAGATAAATTGAGCTCTTTTGCTAAATCTTTTAATGTAATATTTCTTTGTTTACTCAAAATTTAAATCCTTTTTTAGGGTATTTTCATATTAAGATACAAAAAAAATTAAATTGCAAACGTTTCCGCAAACGTTTGCATAAGTTTTTCGTTAAAAAACAGCATAAAAATTAGGAATGTCAATATAATTTTATCAAAAAATTAACAATAACTCAAAAAACAATTAACTAAAAACTGTATTATGAAGAAAATACTCTTTACAATGATTTGTGTTTTTGGAATCACTTTTGCCTTTGCGCAAACAGAGATTCAAGGACACGTTAAAGACCTTTCTGGTAATCCTATTATAGGAGCCAATGTTTTAATTACTGGAACAACAACAGGAACAGTAACAGATTTTGATGGTAATTTTACAATAGAATCAGATTTAGAAGGAACACAAAAATTACAGGTTTCCTATTTAGGTTTTGCTTCTCAAGAAAAAGAAATGCAACTAAATGGTTCTCTGGTAAAAATAGATTTTATTTTATTAGAAGGAGGAGAGCAATTAGATGAGGTTGTACTTACTGGTTCTAGCACATTTAGATCTCAGAAACAAGCGCCTTTATCTATTACATCTGTAAAACAAGCAGAAATAGTAAAATTATCAGCAAATAGCCAGGCCGATATTTTAAGAAGTGTACCCGGTATTACTGCAGAAGGTGGTGGTGGTGAAACAGCAAGTAACATTTTTGTAAGAGGTTTACCTTCTGGAGGGCAATATGTATTTAACCCTTTACAGTATGATGGTATGCCATTAATGAGCACATTTGGTTTAAACTCTTCTGCACATGATGTTTATGCAAGACCGGATTTAGGTTTTAAAGGTGTAGAATTTGTTCGTGGTGGTTCTGCAGTATTATATGGTGCAGGTTCTGTTGCAGGTATTATTAACTATACTAGTAAAACAGGAGATACAAACCCTGGAAATACTATTAATATAGAAGTAGCTAATGAAGGCAGAATTAAAACGGAGTTTTATACAGGAGGAAGATTAGGTGGTGAAGAGTCTAATACTTTCTATGCTTTAACAGGTTTTGTACGTTATGATGAAGGGCCTATTAATACAGGATTACCAACAAAAGGTATTCAGTTAAGAGGTAATGTTAAAAAGAAGTTTGATAAAGGTTCTTTTACACTTCACGGACAATTTATTAATGATAATGCACAATTTTATATGCCTTTACCTTTACAAGGAGGTTCTAGAGATAGAATAAATGGTAATGACGGTAATCCTGTAGAACAATTAGGTACAGGAGAGTTAGCAAATACTTCTTTTAATACACCAGGCGGAGTTTATAATAGCCCAATTGCAGATGGTGTTTCTACAAAAGGAGGGTATCTTTTAGCAGATTTTAATTATAATATTGAAGATGATTTAAGATTTAAGTCTAAAATAAAATATGCAAATTACAAGCATAACTTTGCTTTATATGTTGGTGGTAATGGAAACAATAGTAACCCAATAACTTTAGATAATTATGTAGAAAGTTTAGACGCTGCAAACCAAGGATACCAAGCAACATACCAGAGTGGTGATCCAAACCAACAAGTTAGTGGTTCAGATTTAGTGGTAGATAATTTACATATTGATAGGTTAAGACCAATGACTGATTATTCTGGAGAAGCTTCATTAACTAAAACCGTTGAAACTGCCAATGGAGGAAGTCACAATATTACGGTAGGTACTTTCTTAGCACGTACAGAAGCGGAAGATGTAAACTATCAATTTAGAGCGTTATCAGAATTTAATAATACTCCACGTTTGGTTAATCTTAATTATACAGATGCAGCCGGTGAAAATGTAATATACTCTCAAGGAGGATTATATAACCGTATTGGGATGACATCTAATAACTATTTATCTCAAAATAGAACAGCATTATACCTTACTGATGAGATGATTTTTGACAGATGGCGTTTTGATGTTGGTTTTAGATGGGAAAAAACAGATGGTGAATTTGCTAAAGGAGGTTTAAGAACAGAAACTGTTTATGACGATGCAGATATAACTATAGGATTAAGTGATGTACAATCTGCAGATGGTAGTTTTGTAAGATCTACAGTAAGTGCTTCTGCATGGGCAGTATCTTTAGCAGCATTATATGAACTTTCTGATGCAACAAATTTATATGTTAACTTTTCTAAAGGATATTTCTTTCCACAATTAAGGGGTTTTGCTCCAGTAGCTGGTATTAGTGAAAACCCTTATGATGCAGAAAATATTATACAGTTTGAAGCTGGTGCAAAATTTGGAAATGAAAAACTATCAGGATCTTTAGCAGCGTATTATGTTAATTTAAATGATAGAATTAAAATTACTCAGGCTATTGTTGGCGGTCAATTAGTAGATGAAACAAGATCTACACAAAATACAGCAACCGTTGGTTTAGAAGCAACATGGGATTATAAATTTGCTCAAGATTTTAGTCTTAGAGGAACAGCTACATACCAAGATCATGAAATTACTAAAAACATAAATGAAGATTTAGTAAACGGTGGTTCTACTGCTGCTAATGAAGGGAATGAGTTAGCAAGACAACCAAATTTTTTAGGGAGTTTAGGGGTTTATTATGACAATAAAATGTTTGATGCTAGTTTCTCAGGAACACATACGGGAGCTAAATTTACAGATGATACTAACGGTATAGAGTTAGATGCAATTACTATTGCCCGTATAGGAGCTGGATATACATTTGCAATGGGAGAAAATAATGAAACATTAAGACTAGGTGTTTCAGTTTTTAATTTATTTGATAGTAATGGTATTACAGAAGGTAACCCCAGAGCAGGAGCTGCAGGAGCTACAGAAGGTGAGTTTTTCTTTGGAAGACCAATTTTACCAAGAAGATTCTTTGCAACAGCAACCTTAAATTTTTAGAGTCAGTTTAGTTTAAGTTTTAAGTAGTAACACACACTGGTGGTACTTTACCCCAGTGTGTTTTTATTTTATTTTATATGAAAGAGAAGTTAGTAGAAAAAGCAAAAGAAATATTAGATGCAAATTTTCAAGAAGGAGGATTTACGATTCCTTGTAAAGGTTTGTACCCTTTTCAATGGAAATGGGATTCTGGATTTATTGCTATAGGTCTAGCATATTACAATGTAAAAAATGCTAAGGCAGAAATAGAAACTCTATTAAATGCACAATGGGAAAACGGATTTATACCGCATATTGTTTTTCATAACGAGAGCGATACGTATTTTCCTGGTGCAGATTTTCACTTATCAAAACTACATCCTTTAGCTTCTAAAGAGTATAGATCTACAGGCATGACGCAGCCTCCGGTAACAGGTTTTGTGTTACAAGAGATGTTAAAAATAGCAGATGATAAAAAAGATATGCTAAGGTTTATAGCATCTCAAATTGATAAAGTATATGATAATCACAAGTATTTCTATTCCAATAGAGATATACATAATGAAGGTTTAGTATACATATATCATAACTGGGAATCTGGAACAGACAACTCTCCAATTTGGGATGATATTTGGGAAACCATGAACCCACCAGAATATACTTTTGAAAGAAGAGATACTACACATGTAGATGCTTCTCAAAGACCATCTAAAAGAGAGTATGATCATTATTTACATATTATAGAAATTGCTAAAGAACATAATTATAATGATGCTAAAATTGCGGAACTATCTCCTTTTTTAGTGCAAGACCCTTTATTTAATGCCATGCTAATAAAATCTAACGCTGCATTAATAGATTTATATGAAGAGATAGGAAATAATGAAATTAAAATTGCACAATTAAAAGAGTGGCAAACAAAGAGTATTTCTGGTTTTAACGCTAAATTATATGACGAGGAGCTAGGAGCTTATGTTCATTATGATTTAAGAAATAATAGACCAATACGTTTTGTATCTTCTTCTTCATTTTCTCCTCTTTATGCTGGTATTCCAAGTAAAGAAAGAGCGGCTAAATTGGTAAAAACAATGATGGATAAATTTGGTGGTGAAGACAAATACCTTTGCGCTTCTTTTGATCCTACAAGTAATCGTTTTAACCCTAGAAAATATTGGAGAGGCCCAGTTTGGATAAACCTTAACTGGATGTTGTATTATGGTCTTAAGGACTATGGTTATACAGATATTTCGGAAAGAGTAAAACAAGATTCTATTGAGCTGATTGCGAAAGATGGTTTTTACGAATATTTTGACTCTAGAAAAGAAATTAGGAAAACAGAAAATGGAGGTTACGGAGGTAATAATTTTTCTTGGAGTGCAGCTCTGTTAATAGATTTTTTACATCAGGAGTAAAATGTAATATAAAAATAGGATGGTATTTAACTTTTTAGAGGATTATATTTTAGAAAATAACAGAGTTAAATTAAGTCCTTTACGTAGTACTCATATAGATGAACTTGTCAGTATTTCTGAAGAATCAGATTTATGGACGCATTTTATTGAAAAGGGTAATGGAAGAAAGAATTTAGAGGCGTATATTAATAAAACAATAAAAAATAGAACATTAAAAAAAGAATATCCTTTTATAGTTTTTGATAAAAAAAATGGAAAATACGCAGGAACTACTCGTTTTTATGAGTATTCGCAAGAATTAAAAAACATTAAATTAGGGCATACATGGTATGGAAAAGAATTTAGAGGTACAGGCTTAAACAAACATTGTAAATATTTATTATTTCAATTTGTTTTTGATACTCTAGAGCTAGAAAGAATGGGTTTTGGAGCAAGTAGCGACAATAAAATTAGCATTGCAGCAATGCAAAGTGTAGGCTGTAAAAAGGAAGGTGTATTACGTAGTTTTTTACCATCCTCCAAAAATTCAAATAGGGCAGATATAGTTTTGCTAAGTATTCTTAAAGAAGAATGGATTAAAAAAGAAAAAGATATTTTAAAACACAAATTGTAACCCTTCGATAAAACTAAACCAAAATGAATTATTTAGATTATATCATAATTGTAGCTTATCTAATAGGTTTCTTAGGAATGGGTTACTTTTTTAAAGAAAATAAAGATTCTAAAGATTACTTTTTAGGAGGAAAAAGCCTTGGATGGTTTCCTCTAAGTTTGTCTACAATGGCAACACAGTTATCTGCAATAAGTTTTATTTCAGCACCTGCTTTTGTTGGCTTAAAATTAGGTGGCGGTATGAAATGGTTAACTTTTGAATTTGCAGTACCGTTAGCCATGATTTTTATTATGGTAATTATTGTGCCACCACTTTTTAGATCTGGAGTGGTAAGTATTTATGAATTTGTAGAAAGGCGTTTTCATCCATCTACAAGGCTTATTTTGAGTGTGGTGTTTTTAATAAGCAGAGCTTTAGCAACAGGAGTAATGGTATATACCGTTGCTATTATATTGCAAGCAGTTTTAGACATAGATTTTGTGTATACAGTTCTAATTATAAGTATAATTACTATAATTTATTCATGGCAAGGCGGTATGAAAGCTGTTGTTTGGGGAGATGCTATACAAATGATAATATTATTTGTTGGGTTATTAGTTTGTTTATTTTATGGCTGGGATTTATTACAAGGGCAAGGCGGATTAGAAAATGGCTTCCCAACAGAAAGGTTGCAAGTTATAGACTTTAATTTGGGATTAGGAAACAACCAAGAATATGGTTTATGGCCAATGATAATTGGAGGATTTTTTCTTTATGTTTCATACTACGGTTGTGATCAAACACAAGCGCAAAGACTACTATCTGCAAAAGACGAGGGTACTATTCGTAAATTATTATTAGCAAACGGATTGTTACGTTTTCCTGTAGTGTTATTGTATTGTTCTATAGGTTTAATAATAGGTGGTTTAGTAAGTATGTCTCCAGATTTTTTAAAAGATATAGCACTTATGACGCAAAAATATTTTCCAGAGGAATTTGCTAAAAATGGTGTTAAGGCCGATTTAATGATGCCTATATTTATTATAAAATATTTGCCTCATGGATTAATAGGATTACTAATGGTTGGTATTTTATCTGCCGCAATGTCTTCTTTAAGTTCTACAGTAAACTCCTTATCTGCAGTTACGGTAGAAGACTTTTTCTCTAAAGGTAAGAAGGAACTATCTTCTAAAAAATATATGTTAATCTCTAAGCTTTCTGTAATTTTTTGGGGAGTAGTTTGCATGTCTTGTTCCTTTCTTTTTGGAGGAAGTAAAAGTGCAGTAATAGAAATTATTAATGCTATTGGATCCGTGTTTTATGGGCCAGTATTGGTAACTTTTTTATTAGCCATGTTTAGTAAAAAAGTAAATTATATAGGAATGAATACAGGCATAATTTTGGCAGTCTTAATTAACCTTATTTTTTCTAAAACAATGCAAAACATATTCCATGTAGATTTAGGGATACACGTGTTTTGGATATGGTTAAACTTTACAGGAGTTATCCTTACACTAGTTTTTTCTTATGGTATTAGTTATTTAACTGGTTGGCAAAAAGAAAAGGGAGAATTAATGATAAGTGTATTACCTAAAAAAGAAGATTTCTTTATTAAAGAGGTTTATATTCTTATAGCATTTTTTATATTCATTTTGGTGTTAAGTTATTTTATACCACAGATTTATAGTTAGTTATGATGAATTACTTATTAATTCCAGATAAATTTAAAGGTTCATTAACCGCAACAGAAGTTATTGATGCTATTTCTAAAGGAATAAAAAAGGCAGATGTTACCTCTACTATTTTTAACATAATTGCTTCCGATGGTGGCGATGGTTTTTTAGATGCCATTTCTAATAGTATTCCAACTAATGAAGTAGAAATAGCTACAATAGACCCTATGGATAGGCCATTAAAGGCAACGTATTTGTTAAATGCAACAAATGATACCGCATATATAGAGTTAGCAAAAGCCTCTGGATTAGAACTTTTAAAAGAAGAAGAACGTAATGTAATGCAAATGTCTACCTATGGTACTGGGTTACAAATAAAAGATGCGGTTTCTAGAGGAGTAAAGACAATTTATTTGGGCTTAGGAGGTAGTGCAACAAATGATGCAGGTATAGGTATTGCAAGTGCTTTAGGTTATATTTTTAAGGATAAAAACGGGGAGGAAGTAAAACCAATAGGAGCCAATTTAGCTACAGTTTTTAAGATTGAAAAAAGCGAAACATTAAAAAAATATGAAGACGTTAAATTTTATGCTGTTAATGATGTAGACAATCCGCTTTTTGGAATTAACGGCGCAGCTCATGTATATGGGGAACAGAAAGGCGCTAGTAAAGAAGAAATTGCCTTTTTAGATAAAGGACTTGTACATATAAATAAAGTTATTAAGGAAAAACTTAAAAAAGATTTCGCATTAGTTCCAGGCGCAGGAGCAGCCGGAGGCACTGCTTATGGATTAAAAACTTTTTTTGATGCAACCTATGTAAGCGGAGTAGATTTTCTTTTAGAACTGGCAGAGGTGCCTAAAATTATTGAAAATCAAAAGATTAATTATATAGTTACAGGAGAAGGAAAAATTGATAGCCAAACCATACACGGAAAATTGGTAAACGGAGTGGTAAAAATGGCAAGAAAATACAAGATTCCCGTAGTTGCTATTTGTGGTAAGTTAGATACTGATGCTAATGAACTAAAAAAGTTAGGGGTACAAAAAGTAATGCAAACCTATAGCCCGTCTAAAGGGGTAAAATATAGCATGGAAAATGCATCTCAATTAATAGAAGAGTTAATAGAAGATTATTTTTTAAAAACACTAATCTAGATCCGGTTTTCTTCTATTTACTTTTTTTAATGCGGCTCTTTTTTTAGATTTTAAACGTTTTTCTATAGCAGATTTTTTGGGCTTAGAAGCTTTTCTTTTTTTAGGAATTAGTAGCGCACTTTCTATTAATTTTAAAAAGCGCTTAATTACTAAATCTTTGTTTTTATGTTGACTTCTACTCTCATCGCATTGCAAAATAAGAACATTTTCTTTGTTTATTTTATTAGATAATTTTTCAAGAATACGTTCTTTTTCAAAAGTTGTAAGTGCATTGGTTTTATTAATTTCAAAACTTAATTCTACCTTAGAAGAAACCTTGTTTACATGCTGGCCACCTGCACCACTACTCCTAATGCCTTTAAATTGTAATTCAGAAACCAATAGCGTTTTATTCATTACGGTCTTAAGATAGCCTTTGGTTAATAGTCTCAATAGAGATATTTAAATACACTTTTTTTCCTTTTTCTATAGCTGTAGTATGGTAAAAAAATATTTTTTCCTTTTCATATACCGCCTCTATTAAATAGTTAACACCTTGATAGTAATTCTTTTTTACTTGTACTTTTAACCCAGATTTTTCGGATACTTTAAATTCATTAGCATAAACAATTATTCTTCTTTTAGTATTTGCATATGTTTTTACAACATTTACTGGAATACGGTTGGCTTCTCCTAAAAGAGAAGCAACATATAAATTTGTAGGGCGCTCGTATAGTTTTTCAGGAGAATCTTGCGCTATTATTTTTCTGTTTTTTATTACAATAACTTGGTCTGCATAAGGTAATACGTCACTGGGGTCATGGGTTGCCGTTAAAACAGTAACTTTTTCTTTTTTTAAATACTTAAAAATATTTCTTCTAAGACTATTTTTTCTATAATTATCAATATGACTAAAAGGTTCATCTAATAATAAAAGTTCTGGTTGTTGTGCCAAAACTCTTGCTAAAGCTACCCTTTGTTGTTGTCCGCCACTTAAAAACTTTACCTTTGTGTGCGCAAAAGAAGTCATTTCAATAGTTTCTAAAAGCTCTTGGGTGCGTTTTTTAAGCTCTTCTGGCTCAAATACCGATAAATACTGACTCACATTTTCAAAAACTGTTGTATGCGGCATTAAGTCATAATCTTGCGCTAAAAACTTAATGTATTTTTCACCAGGAATTAATTTAAAAGCAGGCCCTAAAATTTGATTTTCTTTCCAAAAAATGGTGCCATTATTTAAATCATAAATACCGTAAATAAGCTTTAATAAGGTACTTTTACCACAACCGCTCTCCCCAATAAGAGATACGTGTTCTCCTTTTTTTATGTGGAAAGAAATTTTTTCTAAAATAGATGTTTCGTCGTAAGAAAAGTCTAGGTTATTTATTCGTAACATTTAGTTGTTATTTGGGAGAGTTTTAAATCCCATATTAAATAAAGTAAAAGAAAATATATCGGCATATTGTTCTATCGTTTTACTTACAGGGGTACCCGCGCCATGGCCAGCATTAGTTTCTATTCTAATTAAAGTAGGATTTTCTCCTGTTTGTTTGGATTGCAATTCTGCGGCAAATTTAAAACTATGTGCAGGAACAACACGGTCATCATGGTCTCCGGTGGTAATTAAAGTAGCTGGGTAAGTTGTTCCTTGTGTTACATTATGGACAGGAGAATAGCCTTTTAAATAGTTAAACATTTCTTTAGAATCGTTTGCAGTACCGTAATCGTAAGCCCAACCTGCACCTGCAGTAAAAGTATGGTAACGTAGCATGTCTAAAACACCAACAGCAGGTAGTGCTACCTTAGCTAAATTTGGGCGTTGTGTCATAGTAGCGCCTACTAAAAGCCCGCCATTACTACCACCACGAAGTGCTAAAAAGTTAGAAGAAGTATACTTGTTTTCTATTAAATATTCTGCGGCTGCAATAAAATCATCAAACACATTTTGTTTTTGCATTTTGGTACCAGCGTCATGCCATTTTTTACCATATTCGCCACCACCACGAAGATTAGGCACAGCATAAATTCCGCCTTGTTCCATCCAAACAGCATTGGTAATGCTAAAAGAAGGCGTTAAACTAATATTAAATCCACCATAGCCGTATAGAATAGTTGGGTTTTTACCGTTTAACTCAACCCCTTTTTTATGCGTAATTAGCATTGGTATTTTGGTGCCATCTTTAGACATATAAAATACCTGATTAGATTCATATTCATCTGAATTAAAATCAATTTCTGGAGTCCAATATAAATTGTACTCCCCGCTTTCTACATTGTATTTATAATAAGAACCTGGTGTTTTGTAATTTGAAAAAGAAAAGTAAAAATCTTTATCTTCTTTTTTTCCTCCAAAACCACCTGCACTACCTATTCCAGGAAGTTTTACTTCTCTTATAAGCTTACCATTATAATTATATTGATATACTTTAGAAATAGCATCTACCATATATTCTGCAAAGAAATAACCTCCGCCAGTATTAGGGCTTAAAACATTTTTAGTTTCTGGAATAAAATCTATCCATTTATCGGGTGTAGGATTGGCAGCATCTACGGTAACTATTTTTTTATTTGGAGCGTTTAAATTGGTAACAATGTAGAGTTTGGAGCCTACATTTTCAATAACATGACTATCTGTATTTGTGTGGTCTAGAATAGTAACAAGAGGTGCGTTTGGAATTCTTAAATCTTTAATAAACAACTTGTTTCCAGATGTTGAGGTAGATGCAGAGATTAATAAGTATGTATTATCTTCTGTTACACTAGCACCAACGTACCTATGTTTTTCGGTCTCAATGCCTCCATATATTAGGTCATCAGAACTCTGTGGCGTTTTAAGTTTATGGTAATAAACTTTGTGTTGGTCTGTTTTTGCAGAAAGCTCACTACCTTCTGGTTTGTCATAACTAGAATAGTAAAAACCTTCATTACCTTTCCAAGAAATACTACTAAATTTTATGTCTACTAAAGTGTCTCCAATTATTTCTTTGGTTTTAGTATCTAACACTATAGCTTTTCTCCAATCACTACCCCCTTCAGAAATAAGGTAGGCTGCAAGGGAGCCATCTTTAGAAAATTTTATTGCAGATAAAGATGTTGTTCCATCTTTAGAAAAGGTATTTGGATTTAAAAACACTTCTTCCTCATCTTTCAAGTTTTTTCTGTAAAGTACATATTGGTTTTGCAAACCATCATTTTTATAATAATAGGTGTAATTTCCTTTTTTAAATGGGGAAGTTAATTTTTCATAATTCCACAGTTTTTCTAGTCTATTTTTTAATTTCGATTTAAACGGAATTTTGTCTAGGTAACTAAAAGTGACTTTATTTTGTTCTTTTACCCAATCTTCTGTTTCGGTACTTCTATCATCTTCTAACCAACGATAAGGATCTTTTACGGTAGTTCCAAAAAAGGAGTCTTCAATGTTAACTTTTTTTGTGATAGGATATGTAATAGAAGGAGCTTCTTTCTCTTGCGCCATACAAAGGGTATTTACTAGTACTAATAAGGTTAAAAATGTAGAGGTTTTCATTTTTTTTAATTAATCAGCCCTAAATTAACACAAAAAAACCTTTGACACTAAAAGGGTCAAAGGTTTTTAAAGGAGGATTAAAATATTTGTGTCTACCTTAAAGTTTACACCAATTTTTTGTCTACTAAATATTCTGCAATTTGTACAGCATTTGTAGCAGCACCTTTTCTAAGGTTATCTGCAACAATCCACATATTTAAACTATTAGGCTGTGTTTCATCTCTACGAATTCTTCCAACAAAAACATCATCCTTTTCGTGAGCATAAATTGGCATTGGATAGGTATTCGTATCTGGATTATCTTGCACTGTTACTCCTGGAGTATCGTTTAATATGCTACGAACTTCATTTAAGTCAAAATCGTTTTCAAATTCTACATTTACAGATTCTGAGTGGCCACCTGCAGTTGGTATACGAACAGCGGTAGCACTAATAGAGAAAGTTCTATCATTTAAAATTTTCTGAGGCTCTCTTGCTAATTTCATTTCCTCTTTAGTGTAACCATTTTCTAAGAAAACATCGCAATGAGGTAATGCATTACGCCCAATTGGGTAAGGGTATGCCATTTCTCCTTCTATGCCAGCAACCTCATTTTCTAACTGTTTTACAGCTTTAACACCTGTACCTGAAACAGATTGGTACGTAGATACTACCACACGTTTCATTTTATATGTATTGTGTAATGGAGATAATGCCATGACCAATTGTATTGTAGAACAATTAGGGTTAGCAATAATTTTATCTTCTGCTGTTAGTTCATTTGCATTAATTTCAGGAACTACTAGTTTTTTAGTAGGATCCATACGCCATGCAGATGAATTATCTACAACAGTTGTTCCTGCTTCTGCAAACTTAGGAGCCCATTCTAATGAAGTATCTCCACCAGCCGAAAAAATAGCAATATCTGGTTTAGCTGCTACTGCATCTGCTAATCCAATAATTGTGTGATCTACACCTTTATATGCTAATTTTTTACCTACAGAACGTTCTGAGGCAACTAATAATAACTCTGTAATAGGAAAATTACGCTCTGCTAAAACTTTTAGCATTACCTCTCCTACCATTCCTGTAGCTCCTACAACTGCTATTTTCACTTTTACTTTATTTAAAGATTAAGCTGCAAATTTAAGTATAACTTGGAGTTGTACAAGTATTAAAACAAAGAATAATTAAAATATAACAAAATGTTTTATTTGCAACAAAATGTTTCTGTCAATAAAAAACCCCATCTATTTAGACAGGGTTATTTTATGTGTAAAAAGTATAATGATTACTTTTTTAAAGCATCACGAATCTCTGTAAGCAATTCTTCTGCAGTTGGTCCTGCAGGTGCAGCTTCTGGTTCTGGAGCTTTTGTTTTGTTGTAAGCTTTTACAATTAAGAACATAACAAAACCAACTATAATTAAACTAATAATGGTGTCAATCCATGCTCCGTATTCTACAGCTGCTACTCCTGCTTCTTTAGCAGCTGCTACTGTTTTGTAAACTTCATCTCCTGGAGTCCAAAATTTATCAGAAAAACTTACTCCACCAGTTACTAGACCAATAAGTGGCATAGCAATTTTAGAAACGAAACCAGTAATTACTGCGCCAAGTGCACCTGCCATAATAACTGCTACTGCAAAATCAATCACGTTTCCGGTCATGATGAAATTCTTAAATTCTTTTAACATAATATTTAGTGTTTAATTGGTTACATGTATTTAGACGCAATTTAATAAAAAAAGTCACATTTTAAATTTAGAAAACATAAATTAAATTAAAAATGTTCTTTTAACTCTAGATGCAATACCTGTTAATAGTTCATAGGAAATAGTATTTGCTGTTTTTGCAAAATCTTCTGCAGATTGTTCTGGTCCAAAAATAATTACTTCATCACCTTCCTCACATTCAATATTTGTTACATCAATCATAATCATATCCATACAAACATTACCAATAATAAGTGCTTTTTTTCCGTTTACTTCTACAAATGTTTTTCCTTTTCCGTATTGCCTACCAATACCGTCTGCATGACCAATTGGTAATGTTGCTGTAACTATAGTTTTATCTGCAATAAAAGCCCTGTTATATCCTATACTTTTTCCAGGTTCTAAGATATGTTTTTGAGAAATAATTGTTTTTAAGGTTGCTACAGGCTTTAATTTTTTATCAAAATAAGGATTATTTCCATAACCGTATAGTCCTATACCACTCCGAACCATAGAAAAATGTGCTTCAGGATAATTTAATATTCCAGAAGTGTTTGCCATATGTGTTAGTATAGGGTACGAAAGTAATTTTTCTATTTCTTCTTTAATTTCACAGAATTGTTTTATTTGACCCTGTGTAAACTTTTTTTCATTTAAATCTTCAGATGCAGCTAAATGAGAAAATATACTTTGTACATGTAAAGTACTATTGCTCTTTATAATAGAAATAATTTTAGGAATAGCTTCTTTGGTAAAACCTAATCTATTTAGTCCTGTATTAAACTTTATATGAATAGGGTAATTACTTTTATTTTCTTGTTTTGCTACCTCTAAAAATTCTTCAAGAATTTTTTTAGAATATAAATTAGGCTCTAGGTTATATTTTAGAACAGTTTTAAAATTTACTGCTTGCGGGTGTAGAACTAGGATAGGGGATTTAATTCCAGAATTTCTTAATTCTACCCCTTCTTTTGTATACGCAACTGCAAAATAGTCTACCCCTAAACTTTCTAGTTTTTTTGCAATCTTACAGGCATCACTGCCGTAGGCAAAAGCTTTAGTAACCGCTAAGAATTTAGTAGTGGGTTTTATTTTAGAGGTTATAAAATTATAATTATGCTCTAGAGCAGACATACTAATCTCTAAAACTGTTTCTTGAGTTTTAGCCATTAGCGTTTTTTTTAGAAGGTGCTATTTCTTGAGATTTTACTGGAAATTCTTTTACCTTTTCTTTTAATTGAGCTTTGTAAAAAGAACCTCTACTTAGCGGTTCGTATGCTTCTACTTCTCCTAAAAGAACAAGATCCTCGCTATTAGCTTTTCTAAAACTATAATTTGCTAAGTTTCCAGATCGTGTACAAATAGCATGAACTTTAGTTACATATTCTGCAGTGGCCATTAGATTAGGCATTGGCCCAAAAGGATTTCCTTTAAAATCCATATCTAAACCAGCAACAATAACACGAATACCTTTGTTTGCAAGATCATTACAAACAGCCACAATTTCATCATCAAAAAACTGCGCTTCATCAATGCCTATAACGTCACAATTTTCTGCGAGTTTTCTAATTTTAGCGGCAGATTCTACAGGCGTAGAATGTATTTCATTAGAATCATGAGAAACCACTTTACTTTTATCGTAACGTGTATCTACCATGGGTTTAAAAATGACAACATTTAATTTAGCAAATTGAGCACGTTTTAACCTTCTAATTAATTCTTCTGTTTTACCAGAGAACATAGATCCAGCAATAACCTCAATCCAGCCAAATTGTTCTTTATGATTAACGGTATTTTCAAGAAACATTTTGTAATTTTAGACGAAAATAAGGTGTTTTTTCGTTCTTATTTAGCGATGATATAAATTTAAGAAAAAAATACACCTTTTCTGAAAGGATAAAAATAGCGTCATGAAAAAGAAAATAAAAGCAGAGTTAGTAAAACTAGCAACACAAATTATTACTGCAGAAGACCTTACAGAAATTACGGCACTATATGATGCAAGTAAAGAGATGTATGAGAAATTAGCAGTTTTAAAATACATAAATGATAACTTAAATGACGTTGAAGTAAATGTTGCTAAAAGCCCTATAGCGGCTAAGTTTGAAAAAATGGCGAATGCAGTTTTAAATGAAAATAAACTAGTTCCAGAAAGCAATCCGCATGAAGAAGATATTATGATTCCTGGTATGGATACCATAAAAGACATGGTTTTAGAAATGCCAGAGGATAAAAAAGTTGATGCCGTTTTATCAGAATTTTTAGGAAAACCTAAGTACGCTAAGAATGATAAAGAACTTTTTATGCCAAAAGAGGATGAGTTGCTTACCAGAGAAACAAAATCTGTAAATGATAGAATAAGTAACAAGGAAATTAAGGTAGATTTAAATAATAGACTTGCGTTTGTAAAGCACCTTTTTAATGATAGTACAGAAGATTACAACCGTGTATTATCACAGTTAAATACCATAGACTCAGAAGAACGTTCTGTTTCTTTTATTGTGAATATGGTAAAACCAGATTATAATAATTGGGAGGGAAAAGAAGATTTAGAGCAACGTTTTATGCAGCTTATTGAGCGTAAGTTTGCGTAAAACTTTAAAATATTTTTTTTAATTTCAATACCTTGCTTTTGCAGGGTATTGTTGTTTTAAGACTATTTGTACGACTAAGCATTTATAGTAAATCAAAAAAGTATAAAATGAAAACACAAAAAATAATGTATTGGGTTGCAACAGGCTTATTAACGGTATTAATGCTTTTTTCTGCATCTATGTATTTTTTTAAGCATGAAATGATTAAAGATGCGTTTATATCTTTTGGGTATCCTACCTACATAATTTATCCGTTAGCTGTGGCAAAATTATTAGGATTAGGAGTACTATTATCTAATAAAGGAAAAGCTTTAAAGGAATGGGCATATGCAGGTTTTTTCTTCGATTTTGTACTCGCTTTTTTTGCACATTATATGATTAATGATGGCCAACAAGCCTTAGCAGTTGTAGGTTTGGTAGTTTTATTGACTTCGTATTTTCTTGGAAAGAAAGTAAGGCCGTAAATTTGCAGTATGGGAAAACTCTATTTAGTGCCAACACCAATAGGTAATTTAGAAGATATTACATTACGTGCTATACGTGTACTAAAGGATGCAGACCTTATTTTGGCAGAAGACACTAGGACTAGTGGTAAGCTTTTAAAACATTTAGAAATTGGCACACCAATGCAAAGCCATCATATGCATAATGAGCATAAAATGGTAGACGCTTTGGTACATAAAATTCAAGCAGGAACTACTATTGCCTTAATTTCGGATGCAGGCACACCGGCAATATCAGACCCTGGATTTTTACTTACTAGAGCTTGTGTTGCAGAAAATATTGAGGTAGACTGTTTGCCTGGAGCAACAGCTTTTGTACCTGCATTGGTAAATAGTGGGTTGCCTAATGATAAGTTTGTTTTTGAAGGATTTTTACCTGTAAAAAAAGGAAGACAAACACGATTAAAGCTACTTTCCGAAGAAACGAGAACCATTATTTTTTATGAATCGCCTCATAAACTAGTAAAGACATTAGGACAGTTTGTAGAATATTTTGATGCCGAAAGGCCAGTTTCTGTTTCTAGAGAACTTACCAAAATGTATGAAGAAACCGTAAGAGGAACCGCTGAGGAAGTTTTAAAACACTTTACAGAAAAACCTCCCAAAGGCGAAATAGTAATTGTTGTAGGAGGAAAAAAATAAGAGATATTTAAGTATGAAAATAGAAGATTTTAAAAACAAATTAAGTACAGAAGGTAAAGTTGAATTTACAGATACCATGGCCGTTATTGAAGCCAATTATGAATTTAGGCCAACCGCTTTTACTAATGGAAAATTGCAAAATAATGCTGGCGAAAACTCAGGCTCTTGTAAGTTGTTTGCATTTGCTAGTTTACAAAAGTTATCTAAAGAAGATACTTTAGCTTGCTTTGGTAAGTACTATACAGAAGAGGTTTTACAAGATATAGAGGGAACGGGACACCAGAATATTAGAAATTTTATGGCAACAGGTTTTGATGGAATTTCTTTTGATGGAGAAGCATTAAAAACTAAATAAGATATAATGGAAAAGCTCCTTTCCGACATCCGAGCGTGTGCTATTTGTAAGGAGCATTTAATTTTAGGCCCAAAGCCTGTAGTTGTTGCGCACCCGGAAGCTAAAATTGCAATTATAGGGCAAGCTCCAGGAACCAAAGTACATGCTTCTGGTATTCCATGGGATGATCCCAGCGGAAAGCAGCTTCGGAAATGGATGGGAATAACAGACGAAGTTTTTTATGATGAAAAACAAATAGCAATTATTCCTATGGGGTTTTGTTATCCTGGAAAAGGAAAAACGGGAGATTTACCACCAAGACCAGAATGTGCTCCTTTATGGCATGAGCAGTTGTTTAATAAACTTCCGAAATTAGAATTGGTTCTTTTAATAGGTATCTACGCCCAAAAATATTATTTAGGAAAAACGGCAGAAAAGAACTTAACAGAAACTGTTCGCGTATTTGAGAATTACCTTCCTAAGCACTTTCCTTTACCGCATCCTTCTCCTAGAAATAGATTTTGGCTTACTAAAAATCCTTGGTTTAATAGAGATGTTTTGCCGGTGTTTAAGGAGAGGGTTAAGAGCACTTTAAAATAATTATAAAAATACATTGTCTGTCTAGAAATTGTATTTTTGAATAACACAGAAAATAAATTATGAGTACAACAAATAAAGTAACTACAAAATGGTTGGGTAATATGGCTTTTGAGAGCGATAACCCATCTGGGCATAGCCTAAAAATAGATATTGCTAAAGAAGATGGCGGAGATGGTAGTGGGTATAGACCCAAAGCCTTAATGCTTAGTTCTCTTGCAGGTTGTTCTGGCTTAGATGTAGCAGCAATGATAAAAAAGATGAAGCTAGAGGTAGAAGAATTTACGATAGAAACTATTGCAAATTTAACAGACGAGCATCCAAAATTTTACAATGCAGTTACGGTAGAATATCATTTTACAGGACCAAATTTACATGAGAAAAAATTACAAAGAGCAGTAGACTTGTCTATAGAAAAGTATTGTGGTGTAATGGAGATGTTCCGCCAGTTTGCTTCTATGGAAATTAAAACGGTTTTTCATCATAAATAAATTATTCGTCGCTTCGAGTAATTTTGACGGTAGGAGAAATTGTATCGAGAACCTATTCTTTAAATTTCTTTTTTGCATTTGCTACTTGCACTTAAAATTTGAACTTAAACTATGCGCTGGACAATTAAAGCAAAACCCAAACAAGAAGATATTACTGTTTTAGCGCAAGCTTTAAACGTAGAAAATTTAGTTGCGCAACTTCTTTTACAAAGAGGAATTACATCCTACGCAGAGGCTAAAACTTTTTTTCGTCCGCAATTATCAGATTTGCATGACCCTTTTTTAATGAAGGATATGAATATTGCTGTAGATCGTATTGAAAAAGCAATTGTAAATAATGAAAACATATTGGTGTATGGCGATTATGATGTAGATGGCACAACATCCGTTGCGTTATTATCTTCCTATTTGCTAAGCTATTACCCAAATGTTGCAACGTATATTCCAGATAGATATGGCGAAGGATATGGTGTTTCTTACCAAGGAATAGATTTTGCCGAAGACAATGATTTTAGTTTAATCATAACCTTAGATTGTGGTGTAAAAGCCATAGAGAAGGTAAATTATGCCAAAGAAAAAGGAATAGATTTTATTATTTGTGATCACCACAGACCAGGAAAAGAATTACCAAATGCAGTTGCCGTTTTAGATGCTAAAAGAGAGGATTGCTCGTATCCTTATGATGAGTTGTGTGGTTGCGGTGTTGGTTTTAAATTAATCCAAGCACTAGCAGTAAATAACGAACAAACTATAGAAGATTTAGTACCGTATTTAGACTTGGTTGCTACTGCAATAGGGGCCGATATTGTGCCCATAACAGGAGAAAATAGAGTGCTAGCATATTACGGCTTACAGGTTATAAATAGTAACCCAAGAATAGGTTTTAAAGCAATTATTGCACAGACAAAAAAGCAAAAATTAAGTATTACCGATGTTGTTTTTACCATAGCACCAAGAATTAATGCTGCTGGTAGGATGAAACATGGGCAACATGCTGTAAATTTATTAACAGAAACAGATATTGAGCAAGCAGAGAAGTTTGCTTCCGAAATAGAAAAATACAACCTAGACCGCAAAAATTTAGATAAGCAAATTACCAAAGAAGCTTTACAGCAAATAGTAGATTACAATGAAGAGGAGAAGTTTACTTCTGTGGTTTATAAAGATACTTGGCATAAAGGAGTCATAGGAATTGTGGCATCTCGTTTAACAGAAAACTACTATAGACCAACATTAGTTTTTACTAAGAGTGGTAATAAATTAGCAGCTTCTGCACGTTCTGTAAAAGGTTTTGATGTGTATAATGCATTAGATGCCAGTTCTGAATTTATAGAGCAATTTGGCGGCCATAAATATGCTGCAGGGTTAACCCTTTTAGAATCGCAATATGAAGATTTTAAAGCAAAGTTTGAAGAGGTAGTTTCCCAAACCATAGACAAGCGCTTATTAACTCCAGAAATAAGTATAGATGCTATAATTAATTTTACAGACATAACCCCTAAGTTAATGCGTATTATTAATCAGTTTGAGCCTTTTGGACCAGGAAATATGACGCCTGTTTTTATGGCAGAAAATTTAAAAGATTCTGGTTATGCAAAAGGAGTAGGAGCAGAAGAGAGCCATTTAAAATGTGCTGTTTTTCAGCCCCCCAATACCACAAGTAAAGAAAGAATTAATGCTATAGGGTTTAATTTAGGAAACAAGTTAGATATTGTTACCCAAGGTACTTTTAATGCTGTTTTTTCTATGGATGAGAATGAGTGGCAAGGAAAGACATCTCTGCAGTTGAGGATAAGAGATATAAAAGAAAATTAAAGTATTTTTAAAAAGAGAACTTCCTCTTTAATTATATAATGTCTTACTTTTGAGGCTCTAATTTTAGTACTTTTCTTTTGGATCCATACGCAGCACTCCGTTATAAAGAATTTAATATATTTTTAGTAGTACGTTTTGCTATGGTATTTGCTTGGTCTATGCAGTTTATTGTAATAGAGTGGCAAGTGTATACTATGACTAAGGACCCGTTCTCATTAGGTATTATTGGGCTTATGGAAGTTATTCCTGCGGTACTTATGGCGCTTTTTGCTGGCCATATAGTAGACCAAAAAGAAAAACGTAGTTTGTTAGTTAAATGTATTCTTGGGTTTTCTATAATTAGCTTTGGGCTATTTATGTTAAGTATGCCGCAAGTGCAATTAGAGTATAGTACAAAAACCATTCTTTACGCTATTTACTGTTTGGTTTTTTTAGGAGGCATAGTACGTTCTTTTATTGGGCCAACTATATTTTCTTTAATAGCATTGATTGTACCAAAAAAAATATACCCAAATGCTGCAACATGGAGTAGTTCTACTTGGCAAATGGCATCGGTTTTAGGGCCTGCTTTTGCAGGATTTTCTATAAGTTGGATTGGTGTACACTGGTCTATGTGCGTAATTTTTGGATTTTCTATACTTGCAGTAATAGCGCTTTCTCAGATTAAAAAGAAACCTATTTTAAATCCTAAAATTGGAGAACCTGTTTTTCAAAGTTTAAAAGAAGGATTAGATTTTGTTTTTAGTACCAAAGCGGTATTAGGAGCATTAACCTTAGATATGATTGCGGTACTTTTTGGAGGTGCAATAGCCCTACTTCCTATTTTTGCGCAAGATATTTTACAGGTAGGAGCCGAAGGTTTTGGTATTCTTAGAGCAGCACCTGCTGTAGGAGCATTTTTAACTATGTTAGGCTCTACTCGTTTTCCACTTCATAAAAATGCGGGTAAAAAACTCTTGTATGCCATTTTTGGATTTGGACTTTGTATAATTTTGTTTGGCTTGTCTACCTACTTTTGGTTATCTGTATTTGCATTATTTATGAGTGGTGCTGTTGACGGGGTTTCTATGATAATAAGACAAACTATTTTACAATTAAAAACGCCAGATCATATGCGAGGTAGAGTAGCATCTGTAAATTCTATTTTTGTTGGTTCTTCTAATGAATTGGGAGCGTTTGAAAGTGGCTTAACTGCTAAATGGATGGGAGCAGTAACTGCAGTAGTTTTTGGGGGTACTATGACATTATTAACAGTTGGTATTACCGCTATAGCATTACCTTCTTTTAGAAAATTAGATTTACAAAAAGATATTGATGCACATGAAGAAGAGGAAACAAAAACTACTTAGAGAGCTTTTCTAAGGAAAGTGCAGTCCCATCAAACACACCATACGTATAATAAGAAATCCAATCCCCAAGGTTTACATAGGTAGATTTTCCGTTGAGGTCTATTTCTAGAGGCAAATGTCTATGGCCAAAAACAAAATAATCGTAATGTTTTGTCTCTAATTTTCGTTTAGCATACTGCACTAACCATTCTTTTTCTTCGCCAAGAAATTTTACATCATCGTCCCCAGAAATTAATTTATTTTTCACGGAAAGATATTGACCTAGTCGAACTCCAATATCTGGATGCAACCATCTAAACAACCATTTAGCAAAAGGATTCGTAAATACTTTTTTCATGCGTTTAAACCCTTTATCATCAGGTCCAAGACCATCTCCATGACCAATAAAAAAGGAAGTGTCGTTTAATTTAAATTGTTGTGTGGTATGAAAAACAGGAATGTTTAATTCTTCTTCAAAATAACCACTCATCCAAAGGTCGTGGTTACCAACAAAATAGAATATAGGAATACCGGCATCACTCAATTCTGCTAGTTTACCAAGAGTTCTTGTAAACCCTTTAGGAATTACGGTTTTGTATTCCATCCAAAAATCGAACATATCCCCTAACAGAAAAATAGCTGCTGCATCTTCTTTTATAGTATCTAACCAAGCAACAAATTTCTTTTCTCTGGGCATACTTTGTTCCATAGTAGGCGCTCCCAAATGATTATCACTTGCGAAGTATACTTTTTTACCTTTTGGAATAGAAATGTTTTTCATTACAAAAACTAATTATCAGAAGCATACCACTCCGCAAAAGAGGTGTCTGTTTCTTGTAATCTTAAAGAATGAAGTTGAATATTTTTTGGTAAACGAGCTTTAATTTTTGCAGAAAAATCTATTACCATATTCTCGCTAGTAGGTTGGTAATCTGCGAGAATTACATTGTGTCCTCTATCGGTTAACTCCTTTGCTAATTCTACATGAGGGGTGTTTTTATTAAAAACAGTAGCATGATCAAACTGGTCTACAACCTCTTCTTTTACTATTTTTTTTAAATCCCCAAAATCTATTACCATGCCTAGTTTTACATGACTTTTGTCTGTAATAGGAGTTCCAATTACGGTTACAGAAAGTTTATAGCTATGGCCATGAACATTTCTGCACTTACCATCATAACCATAAAGGGCATGACCAGTTTCAAAGTTAAATTGTTTTGTAATTCTAATGTTGCTCATTGTCTAAGGAATATTGCAATGCAAAGGTAAGGTTTATTCCTATTTACACTACTAGAGCAAAAGTATTGCTGTTATCTTTTGTATTTTTTTCTGGTACGAACTCTATTTACAAAATAGATTATTAGGACAAAAAGAGCTAGAAAAGGAAAAACAAGGTCTCCGTTTAAAAAGTTAATAATTTTCATTTAATTTGTTTTATGATATCTTAACGATAACAATAGTCGATTATTATTTTTTAAACTTACTTAACGCTTGCTTAGTAGCGTTAGAAAGCACAAGTTCTCCTGTTATAGCAGCTCTATCGGTAAGGAGTTTGTCCCAATGGTCTGTACCTTCCCAAAGTACTTTTTTCCAAGCCTCTAAAGCTTCTGGGTTATATTCGGATAATTGGTTAGTGTAAAAATCTAATTCTTTATCTAAATCATTACTGTTTTCGAAAACCTTAGCAAAAAGTCCTTTTTCCTTAGCCCAATAAGCGTTTTTCCACTCTGTAGGTGCTAGTGAAAGCTCTCCTAAAGCAGCTTTTCCTATTCTGTGCGCAACGGCAGGAGCAATTACTAAAGGAGCAATACCAATTGAAAGTTCGGATAATTTTATAGATGCTTTTTCTGATGCAAAAACATAGTCGCATGCAGCAGCAATACCAACGCCACCACCAACAGCTTTTCCATGAACACGTCCAACAATTATTTTGGAACAGTTACGCATTGCATTTATTACATTAGCAAAACCGCTAAAGAATACTTTTCCTTCAGCCAGGTTAGAAACTTCCATTAGCTCATTAAAAGATGCACCAGCACAAAAAGCCTTTTCTCCTTCAGATTTTAAAACAATTACAGAAACAGCATTGTTTACAGATAGTTTATTTAATTCTTTTGTTAGTCTTTCCAGTAATTCTGCCGTAAAAGAGTTACTAGCAGGGTGACCAAATTCTATGGTTGCTATTCGGTTATTTATAGAGGTATAAAGACTTCCGTCTGTACGAGATGTAGACATATTTTTTGTTTAAAATTAATGCTTTTGTAATAATGGGCGAAATTTTTGGTTAAACTTCCAGACTAATGTGCCTCCTCTTATTAGCATCCAAAGTGTAAATGCGATCCAAATACCATGAATACCCCAGTTTAGCCATTTACCAATAAAAAGTAAGGGAACAAACCCTAAAAAGGTAGCTGCAAGTTGTACTTTTCTTAAATATTTCATTTCACCTAAACCTTTAAATAATCCATCTAAAACAAATGCAAGTGTATGTAGGGGTAATCCTAAAAGCATAATGTAAAATATGCTATAAAAAGATTTTAAAATGGGAGGTTCTTTGGAAAAAAATGTGCCAATAGAATAGTAGAATGTAAAGCCTATTAACATTAGAACTAGGCTAACTAGTATACCGTAAAGGATTATTTTTTTAGTTAATAAGAAGAGTTTATCATATTCTTTTGCACCCAGAAGTTTTCCCCCTAAAATGTTTCCGGCAGCTCCATACCCATCAATAAAAAAAGCAGCAAATAACCAAAGATTTATTGCAATAGTATGCGCACCAATATATTGGTCTCCTAGAGCTGTTGCTTCTCTTACTGCTAAAATTAAGGCAGTATTTAGGGCTAATGCTCGCACAAAAAGGTTTAAACTCATAATTACCAATCTACTCAACTCTGGATGAATGGGTAATTTTAATTTTAGACTAACATCGGTTTTTGTTACTAAAAGAATAAAAGCAAGTATTGCCATAATAGCTTGTGCAATTAAACTAGCCCATGCAGCACCTTCCAAGTACATTGGAGAAATAAAACCATCTATTCCATAGACTAAAATAAAATCTAGAATAACATTTATTACTGCCCCAACTATTGCAATAACCATAGGCCAAACCGTATTTTGTAGCCCTCTAAATATGCCCATAATTGCAAATACAAATAAAGTAAGAGGAAAGCCCCAAACTCTAATAGAATAATAACTAATACAATATTCAAGAATTTTACCAGAGGCTTTTAAAGCCATAAATATTTCTTCTATAACAAAAACGGTAGTAAGTAAGATTATGCCACTAAGAATAAGGTTTAAAAATATTGCTTGAGCTGGTAGTGTTTTTACTTGTTCTAGTTTTCCTGCACCTAAATATTGAGAAAGTATTGCAGAAATAGCACTACGTGTTTGTCCTAAAACCCAAATAAGCATAGATAAAAAAGAACCAACAATACCTGCGGCTGCTAAAGATTCTAGGCCATCTACAGGAATATTACCCACTATGGCAGTATCTGTAATAGATAATAACGGTTCTGCAATACCGGCAATGGTTGCAGGAATAGCAAGGTTATTTATACTTTTAAAATTAATAATGGTTTTCAATAGTTGTTTTTATAATGAAGAGGGTATTATAATTGTCCTGTTTTTTATGAATTTAGAATATCTTTGTAGTCTTATAGTATGAATAGATTTTATTTTAATTGTAAATTTAGAATATTAATAAACAATCCTTCTTAACAAATGAAAAATATACTTGTTCCTATTGGCACTTCTACCACCTCTCATGAAACCTTACAATATGCTGTAGATTTTGCAAATGAATTTTCATCCAATATTTTTGTGATGGATGTTTTTAATGTGTCTGCAAAAGCTGGGAATTTGGTAAATATTTCTGAAAAAGTAGCAGAAAATAGTAGAGAGCGTTTAAAAGAAATTATTGCTAAGATTAATGCTAAAAATGTAGATATAAAAATAGCAACGTATAATGGAGGAATTGTTGATGGGATTAAAGATTTAGATAAAGAGTTAGGAATAGACTTAATAATTTTGGCTCCACGTAGTAATGCTATAGAAGAAGAATTATATTTAGGAAATACTTCAGGAAAAATTATTAAAAGAACAGATATACCTGCTCTTTTAGTACCAAAAGGGAGTAGTTATGTTGCATTTAAAAATATTTTAGTTGCTTTTAAATCAGGAGTAATTAAAAGAAACCGTATTCTTAATTCATTAGTAACTATTCGTAAAAAGTATAGTGCTAATGTAAATTTACTTTTAGTGAAAACTCCGGGTTATGTAGATAGCGATTTAAATGTAAATACTGCTTTAATGGATATTAGTGCGAACCTAACACTAACAGAGAATGCCACAACTTATTTGGGCGTAACGCAACATTTACAATCTTTTAGCCCAGAATTACTTTGTGTATTTAGAAGAAAAAGAGGTTTCTTTAAAAAACTATGGGAAAAGAATACCATACCTAAATCTGAGTTTTTTGCACCAATTCCTGTGTTAGTTCTTAGTGCAAATAAGAATTAGAAAATTACTACACTTTGGGGGATTAGCTCAGCTGGCTAGAGCGCTTGCCTGGCAGGCAAGAGGTCACCGGTTCGACTCCGGTATTCTCCACTAGTATAGTACTAAAGAGGTTACTTTTTAGAAATACCAGAAAACACAAATTCAGATATTTGTTCTTCTATTTCTTTTGGGTTAATTTTTATAGGTAAGTCCGTATACTTATCATGCAACCACCTTAAGGTAGATAAAAAAGTATACGTTGCAATTTCTATATCCATGGGTTTAAAATCTTTAGCTTCCATACCTTCTTTTAATACAGATTTTACTTTGTTTTCATAAACAATCCTTTCGGCAAGAAAAGTACTTAATTTAGGTTCTTTTAAATTTCGCCACTCATTTACTAATAGTGCTAATTCATAAGGTTTTTTTACCATTAAGTCTATATGTATTCTAATAATGAGTCTTATTTTTTCCTCGGAGCTAGCGTTGGAGTCTATTATGGTGTCTATTGCTGCATGGAACTCATTAGATATACCAAACAAATAAGTTTCTAAAAGAGATTGTTTAGAATCTATATAATTATAAACATTAGCAACTTCACAGTTTAAACTATGAGCTATATCTCTCATGGTAGTTGCCTTAAATCCCTTTTCATTAATCAATTTTAAAGAGGTTTCTAAAAAACGTTCTCTCTTTGTCATTTTACTCATTTAAAAGCTTTTTTGTGCTTAAAGACCTCAAAACTAAGGAAAAAGTTTGCTTGTGAAAGAATAATTAATATATTTACATGAACGTTTGTTCACCTAAATATAAAATTATGCCACTATATCATACTTTAGGGAAGATTCCATCTAAGCGACATACAGTTTTTAAGAAGCAAGACGGAACCCTGCATTACGAGCAATTGTTTGGAACAATTGGTTTTGACGGAATGTCGTCTTTAATGTATCATTTACATAGACCCACTATGGTAAAAGAGGTTAAGGAAAGTATTGACTTAAGGCCTAAAGCTGCCGTGGAACATAATATAAAATCTAGACTGTTAAAGGGTTTTGGTGTAAAGCCAGAAGATGATTTTTTAGAGAGTAGAAAAGTAGTTTTATTTAATAATGATGTGCATGTAAGTTTAGCTGCTCCAAAAAAATCAATGACAACGTATTTTTATAAAAATACGGATGCAGATGAAATGTTATTTATTCATAAGGGAAAAGGGGTTTTAAAAACCATGTTGGGAAATATCTCTTTTGAATATGGAGATTATATTATTATTCCTCGTGGAATGATATATCAAATTACTTTTGAAACGGAGAATAACAGATTATTAATTGCAGAATCTTATTCTCCAATTTACACCCCTAAAAGATATAGAAATTGGTTTGGGCAACACTTGGAGCATTCCCCTTTTTGTGAGCGCGATTTTAAATTACCAGAAAATTTAAAAACACATAATGAGATAGGAGACTTTATAATGAAAGTAAAAAAGCAAGGGCAGTTACACCATTTAGTATACGCATCGCACCCTTTTGATGTTGTTGGTTGGGATGGTTATAATTTCCCCTATGGTTTTTCTATACATAATTTTGAACCTATAACAGGTAGAGTGCACCAACCACCACCAGTACATCAAACTTTTGAAACAAATGCCTTTGTAATTTGTTCTTTTTGCCCTCGTTTGTATGATTATCATCCAGATGCAATTCCGGCACCATACAATCATTCTAACATAGATTCCGATGAGGTTTTGTATTATGTAGATGGAGATTTTATGAGCAGAAACCACGTAGAACAAGGACATATATCTTTGCACCCAGCAGGAATACCTCATGGACCACACCCAGGCGCTTATGAAAAAAGTATAGGAAAAAAAGAAACTGGAGAATTAGCAGTAATGATAGATACTTTTAAGCCTTTAAAATTAACACAAATGGCCTTAGATATTGATGATGGTACCTATTATCAATCTTGGCTAGAATAACAATAATATTAAGCAACTACAATTATGACAAATACTGATTGTTGGATTTCCATTTCTGAAAATTCGGACTTTTCTATACATAATATTCCTTTTGGAATTTTTTCAACTAAAAGCAATACATTAAGAGCTGGGGTTGCTATTGGAGACCAAATATTAGATTTGGTTGTAGCGTCAGAATTAGGAGTTTTTAATTCTTTAGATTTTAACCCATATGTTTTTGAAAGTAAAACATTGAATGATTTTATTGCTTTAGGTAAAGAAATTACCTCTAAAGTAAGAACTATAATTCAAGAAGAACTAACAAATGTGGATAGTGTTTTAAAAACAGATTCTAGTGTTTTTGTAAATCAAAAAGAGGTACAAATGCATTTGCCTGTATTTGTTGGAGACTATACCGATTTTTATTCCAGTATAGAGCATGCAACTAATGTAGGTACTATGTTTAGAGACCCCAATAACGCTTTGTTGCCAAACTGGAAACATATTCCTGTTGGGTATCATGGTAGAGCATCTTCTATTATTGTTAGTGGTGTAGATGTGCATAGACCTATGGGGCAAACTATTGCTCCAGATGCTAAGGAACCAACCTATGGCCCTTCTAAAAGAGTAGATTTTGAACTAGAAATGGCATACATTATTGGAAAAAAGACAAGTCTTGGAGATACGGTTAAAGTAGAAAATGCGGAGGAGTATATTTTTGGAAAAGTATTATTTAATGACTGGTCTGCAAGAGACATTCAAAAATGGGAGTACGTTCCTTTAGGACCATTTTTAGCAAAGAATTTTGCTTCTTCTATTTCTCCATGGATTGTAACTATGGATGCCTTAGAGCCTTTTAAAGTTGCTGGGCCAGAACAAACTCCAAAAGTATTACCATACTTAGAATATAAAGGAGAACGTAATTATGATATTGAGTTACAAGTAGCTATTAAATCAGAAAGTGGAGAAGAAACTGTAGTTAGTAACTCTAATTTTAAATATATGTATTGGAATATGGCACAGCAATTAGCACACCATACCATGAACGGTTGTAATATAAATGTAGGGGATATGATGGGTTCTGGTACCATTAGTGGAAAATCTACAGACAGTTACGGCTCTATGCTAGAACTTTCATGGGCTGGCAAAAACCCAATACAACTTAAAGATGGTACCCAAAGAACTTTTATAGCAGATAACGATACTGTTGTTATGAGAGGGTTTTGCCAGAAGGATGGTAAAAAAGTAGGATTTGGAGAAGTTAAAACTAAATTATTACCTGCAAAACAATAATATGGGAGTAGTAAGTATTAATCCAAAAGAAGTAGAAACGGCAAAATTACATGGGCTTTTATTGTCTGCTGTAGCGCCAAGACCTATTGCATTTGCAAGTACCGTAGATATTAATGGGAATGTAAATTTAAGTCCGTTTAGTTTTTTTAATGTATTTAGTGCTAACCCTCCAATATTAATATTTTCCCCTGCAAGAAGAGTAAGAGATAATACTACTAAACATACCTTAGAAAATGCAATTGCTACCAAAGAGGTAACTATAAATATTGTAAACTTTCCTATTGTAGAGCAAATGTCTCTTTCTAGTACAGAGTATGATAAAGGAGTTAATGAGTTTAGTAAATCTGGCTTAACACAGGTACCTTCTATAAAAGTAAAACCGCCAAGAGTTAAAGAATCTCCTGTTTCTTTTGAATGTATTGTAGAAAACATAATGCCTTTAGGAGAAGAAGGAGGAGCAGGAAATTTAATAATTGCAAAAGTTGTTATGGTTCATGTAGATGATACCTATACAAATAAAGATGGAAAATTAGATACCACAAAACTAGATTTAGTTGCAAGAATGGGAGAAAGTTGGTATTGTAGAGCTAGCAAAGATGCGTTATTTGAGATTCCAAAACCAATATTTACAAAAGGGATTGGGGTAGATAAATTACCTAAACATATTTTAGAAAGCGAAATACTTACGGGTAATAATCTAGGGAGATTAGGTAATTCGGAAAAGCTACCAACGCAAGAAGAAATTTCTACATTTTTAGAAAATAACATAGAAGTGCAAACTATGATAAACAATAAAGATATTCCTGCTTTGCACACTAAAGTAAAAGACTTTTTAAAAGAAGAAAATGTATCTAAAGCAATACTAGTTGCTTTTTCATTTATTAAATAATTAAAAATAAGTTGTAATGTCACAAACAGTAGAAGGGGCTAAAGATTTTATGCCTATTAACGGAACTGATTATTTAGAATTTTATGTTAGTAATGCTAAACAAGCAGCACACTATTATAAATCAGCATTCGGATTTAAGTCTCTTGCATATAAAGGTTTAGAAACTGGAAGTAAAGAGTTAGAGTCTTATGTAGTTGTACAAGATAAAATAAGATTGGTTTTAACTTCTCCTCTAAAAAGTGGAACAGAAGTTGGCAAACATATAGATACCCATGGAGATGGTGTAAAAGTTACTGCTCTATGGGTAGATGATGCTACTTATGCGTATAATGAAGCCATAAAGAGAGGTGCAACACATTATATGAAACCTATTACAGAGAAAGATGAACACGGAGAAGTAGTACGTTCTGGGATTTATTCTTACGGGGAGGTTGTGCATATTTTTGTAGAGCGTAAAAATTATAACGGCGTGTTTTTACCAGGTTTTGTTGTATGGGAAACTGCTAATTATAATCCAGAACCAGTTGGTCTTAAATATGTAGATCATATGGTTGGTAATGTGGCTTTAGGGCAAATGAACCATTGGGTAAAGTTCTATGAAGAGGTTATGGGCTTTACACAAATTATGTCTTTTGATGATAAAGATATTTCTACAGAATTTACCGCTTTAATGAGTAAGGTTATGAGTTCTGGTAACGGTAGAATTAAGTTTCCTATTAATGAACCAGCACCAGGATTAAAAAAATCGCAAGTAGATGAGTATTTGGAATTTTATGAAGGAGAAGGTGTACAACATATTGCCGTAGCAACAGATAATATTGTAAAAACAGTTACTGAGTTAAGAGATAGAGGTGTAGAGTTCTTAAGGGTACCAGATTCTTATTATGATGTTTTAACAGAAAGAGTTGGTAAAATTGATGAGGATATTGAAGCCTTAAGACCATTAGGAATTTTAGTAGACCGTGATGATGAAGGGTACTTATTACAAATATTTACAAAAACAGTACAAGCAAGACCCACTATGTTTTTTGAGATAATACAACGTAAAGGAGCTACATCCTTTGGTAAAGGTAATTTTAAAGCGTTATTTGAAGCATTAGAAAGAGAACAAGAGTTGCGGGGTACTCTTTAATATATGTTATAATTTCTAGAGGTTTAATTTATTGAAAATTAAACCTCTTATTTTTTTAATAATACTATTGTTTCAGGTTTTTTTATATCTAAGACAATATAATATAAGCCAGAAAGCAACCCATTTGTAGGAAGTTCTATTTTTTTCTCTTGCGATTCATAAGTATCTGAAGATAGTAGTTGCCCTTTAGAATTAAAAATATGGATTAAAACAGGATTTACATCTTCTGTTAAAAAAATGGTAGCATCTTGTTCTGTAGGGTTTGGATAAATAATTGTTTTTGGCTCTAAATTTATATACTTTAAAAACGTTCCTTCACAGGGAATACTAGTAGAAATTTCTACTTTATCGCCATTTTTTACAAAAACTTCAAAAGGGGAACTATTATGTTCCGTAATAAAAGCGTTATTTATTGTTAGAGTATATGGTGGTGTACCAGTATCAATTTCAAAAGTTGCTTTGTATGCATCTTCCTCATTATTAATTAATAGAATTGGATTAAAAATTTCATTTTCCTGTATGGTATATTCAAAGCACTTTTCAAATGTATTATTGGTTACCGTAATGCAAAAACTATATGTTTTAGCGTCTAGACCAGTTATTATTAATTCCTCATTAAAATTATAGGTAACGTTATCAATGGTTGTTTCGTAGTTTAGATTATTCTTAGCAGTTATTTTTAAAGTTCCATTGTTTAAAGAGCTGCAAGTTTTATTAGTTACTGAAACATCAAAATTATCTTCATTTAAAAAAATAGTCCCATTAAAATATTCTTTAGCAAGGGCAAAAGCTTCTTTACCTATTTTATCCCCTATTTTGCGTCCAGGAATATCATCAATAGGAGGATGTATTCCTCCCCAAATTCTAGATAGGCTAGTTTGGTCAGAAGCATCTCTATAAGTAGCCCATTGTAATGTAAAACCCTCACTAGGGCCATTCTCGAACACTAAAAAGTTTTCTTTTTCTACATTAAACACGCCCATTCCTCCAGGAAAAAAAGCATCTCCAGTAAATAATGTTAACACCTCTGCTGCCGCTCTAGAAAAAGTAGAGTGGCCAGAAACATAACCTGCAAAAGGAGGAGTTACAAAAGTGGCTCTTTGGTATGGCCACCAATGCGTACCTAATATCCAATCTACTCCGGCTACATCTGCATTTGGATCCGAGATATAATCTGGACCTTTCCAAGCGTAAATTTTTATTTTCCCAACATTTTCATTATTTGTTCCAGCTAAAGCATCACCAGCTTCTATAATTTCTATACTCCCTGGAATAAGTGGTATTCCATGAGGATCATAATTAGGAAGGGAAGCATTAGTGCTTTGTCCTTTTCCAGCCATGTATCGTATGGCAGATATAGGTCTTACGTAATCATAATATCCTTTTAATCCCCAAGTATTTATAGCAGAATCATGCATTGCCCCACCCAAGGTTAAATAAGATTTAACATCCCATTCTAAATTACTTAAAGTCTCTCCTTCTCCACCAAATTTCTTAATAGTTTGGGGGTGGTCATTAACGTAGTTAAGTATTGTAAACCAGTGCCCTGGTGGAGTTTCTGAATCTGGGCCATCTGCCCAAAATTCAGCTAAAACTCTTGCGTAATCTGCTCTTTTTACTAGCTGAGGTTGGTATGGTAAATTAGTAGATGGATTACTAGTATGCCCAGTGCCCATATCGCCACCAGTAGTAAAATGATAAAACGCTTTATATTCTTCAAAAGAATTTGGAAAGTTATCTATAGAAACATTTCCTATAGCTCCAGGTGAAATATCTATTAATGTAGGGTCATTAGGGTCTAAATGAGCAGACCATGAGGCTACTAAAGAAAAATGCCATTTATAAGGGTCGCTTAAACCATTTTCATTAGAATTTTGAATGTAAACAGGATCTCCGGGATTATTATATATATAACTATTAAATCCATTGTTTAAAATTTCTAAGTCAGTTTCTTTTAAAGAAAAAGGAGTAACTTCTCCCCATTCTGGGCTTAAGAAATCTGGTACAGCACTTGGTCTAGGGTTACCGCTTTGGTCTATAAACAAATCAAAGGCAAGAGGTTGCCATTTATCAGGAAAATTTAAATCGTTTTGGTCTTCGTATTGTTCTAAGATTAAAGGCCTATTACTATATTGGTAAAATTTATTTTCATAATCGTTTTCTTCGTTTGATTTATCTTGTAAGCCAAAAGCAATAATTTGGTTTGCAATATAATTTCCTAAGGCGGCATAAGAGTTTGTAGAAATATAATCTGTTGTTTGTATATTTTTATCATAGCCATAGGATAGGAAGAGATTCTCAAAAGAAGCTAAAGATTCTTCCTCTCCTGGGGAGTTTTTAAATCTATGATTTAATAACCTATACATTGCATAGCTAATAGCTTCATGCCTTGCAATTTCTATATTAGCTGGTGTAGCTAAAGGGATGTAAGAGCAAGGATAATTCCCAAAAGATTTTCCTAAAAAAACGGTTTCTGCAGTATCATCAAAAACAGCCCAAATGTCATACATAATAATTGCACTATGAAAAAGGTTTCTTGCGTGTACTGTAGGTCTTGCATAATCTTTTCTAATTGCTTCTAGCAATACTTCATTCCATTCTCTTGCTACAGATTGTTGCCCAATACTTTTAGTGCAAACGATAATAAAGAATACTAAAAAAATAAAAGATTTTTTCTTCAAAATTTAAATTTAAATCGTGGCTTGGTTACTGTAAAAATAGAAATTTACAGCAAATTTTATAGGTATAATTAATGCATACTAAAGGAGATATCTTAGTATTCTTTAGTTAAAAGGTTTATTCTAGGAGTTTTTATAATATTAAAAGAAAAACCTTTAACATAGATTTACCTTTATTTAGAATTGTATTTTAATACTTTTGATGGTATATTTTGATGAAATTTTTAAGTTGCAAAAAGAATAAAATGGAAAGTTTAAAAGGGAAAGTAGCATATATAACAGGAGGGTCTAAAGGAATTGGTTTTGGAATAGCAAAGAAACTAGTAGATGCTGGAATGAAGGTTGCCATTAGTGGTAGAACATTAAAAACGGTTAAAAAAGCAGCAGAATATTTAGAAATTAATGAGAATGTTTTAGCTTTAGCTTCGGACGTCACTAAAATAGAAGATGAGCAAACTGCTATTTCTACTATTATAGAAAAATGGGGAAAAGTAGATGTTGTTTTAGCTAATGCAGGAGTAGGGCATTTTGCACCAATAGATCAAATGTCTAGTGACGATTGGAATGCTATGATAAACACAAACTTAAATGGCGTTTTTCATACTTTAAAAGCATCTGTAGAAGCTTTAAAAAAATCTAAAGGGTATTATATTACATTAGCTAGTTTGGCAGGAGCCAATTTTTTTGCTAATGGAGCGGGGTATAATGCAACTAAATTTGGTGTTGTTGGTTTTACACAAGCAGCAATGCTAGACTTAAGACAGTATGATGTTAAGGTTTCTACAATAATGCCAGGTTCTGTTTCTACAGAGTTTGCAGGTAATTCTCCATCCGATAAAGATGCATGGAAAATACAGCCTGAAGATATAGGAGAATTGGTCTTAGATTTATTAAAAATGCACCCTAGAACCTTACCAAGTAAAATAGAGGTAAGGCCTACTAGACCAGATAAAAAATAATCTTAGACTTCCTTTTCTTTGAAAGGAATATTTGGATTACAAATTTCTAAAATAAGACGCTTGAGCTCTACTAAAAATAGATCAAGCGTTTCTTTATTTATTAGAGAATCTTCTGCGCTTTTTTTTGGCCCTTTTGGAGTGTTAAATTTTAAGATTCCAGCATTAAGATTTTTAAAAGTTATGATACCTGCTTGTATTTCAGAAATAGGATTTTGAGCATTAAACATAACACTATAGCAAAGTAGCTGAAATGCTTTACTATAGGAGTAATCTGTAATACAGTCTTCCCAGTTTGTGATCTTAACGTTTTTAGGTTCTACTCTACCAGTTTTATAGTCAATGATTCTTAAAGTTCCATTTTCCTCATCAATACGGTCTAATTTTCCTTTTAGAACTATTGGATAGTCTAGTTCTGGAAAATTAAGAGAAACTTTAAGATTTTGTTCAAGGGCAATTATTTTTATAGTGTTTTGCTTTACTTGCTTAATTTCTAGATGTATAAATCTTTCTATGTACCGTAGAATAACATTATAAGCAATTAAATTTTTTCCGTACTTAATATCTCCTTCTGCATAGGTCTTTGCAAAATGTTTTTTTACAAGGGCTTCTATATTTTTTTTAGCTTCATGTAACAAACCAACCTCTAAGGTTTTTCCAACAAAAGGCGTATATAAATCCTCTAAAGTATCATGCACTATAGTACCAAAAGTATTTGCAGCAACAGTTTCTTCTACTGCTAATAAATCGTCTATTTTTAATAGGTTTCTTTTGTAAAAATCTATAGGATTTCTAATATAATTACTTAATGAAGTAGGAGAAAAACCATTAGTTGCATGGTTTTTAATTAAGGACATTAAATCTACATCCTTTTCTATTATTTCATCCTCTTTTAGGGAGGGAACAACATTTGGGGTTGCAATTTTTTCCGTAATATCCCCAATTTTATTTTCATCGGTTAAAAGCTGTGTTATTAGCCTACTTTTTTCACCGCCTTCCAATACATCTGGCTCTGTATTATAGATTAGATATACATTTTTTGCACGCTGTAATATTCTGTAAAAGTGATAGGTATATACAGCATCTTTTTCTTTATAGGTTGGTAAACCATGTGCAATTTTTAAATCAAAAGGAATAAAAGAATTGTTAGATTTTCCAGAGGGTAAAATACCTTCATTTACAGAAGTTATGATTACCGTTTCAAAATCTAAGTTTCTGCTTTCTAACATTCCCATAATTTGAAGCCCTTCTATTGGATCCCCTCTAAAATCTAAAGTTTCAGAGGATAAAAGTTCATTGTAAAGACTTAAGAGCGATTTTAAATCGTTCATATAATGATGTTCTACTAATAGCGTATTAAGTTGATTAAATAGACTATTAAAACGATATAAGTACTCTAATGCTAAAGAATTAGACTGCTCTGTATATATATCTTTTAATTTAGATATTATTAATAAACATCTTTTGGTAAAACTTAAAGGAGTAAAGTTTAATTCTTGAAATACTGTTGAAATACAATCTTTATCTTTTGCAACACTTATAATTTTTTCAGGAGTTATGTAAGACCAGTTTTTATTTTTTATGGCATTACTTATTAGGTTACTATTATTTTCTTCTTTACTGTTAAGAAATGATGTAGTGGTTGGATGCGACAAAAAGTCTAATAAATTAGAATAAAACCAACCTTTAGTATTACGTTTAATATATAACTCAAAAAATAACTGAAAAAAGCTAGCTAGGGGTGTTTTTTCTAAACTGTAACCCATAGTAATATTTACCGAGTTAATTTCTTCTGGAATAGAGTTTAGTATTGGGTTTAGTAAGCTTTCATCTGCTAGAATAACAGCTGTATTTTTAATAGCGTTATTAGAAGTTTTTGATATTTCTTTTAGAAGATTACCAACATATTTTGCTTGTGAAATATTTTTTGGTGTACCTATTATTTCAATTTTTTTGGATTCTGAATAGTAATTACTAACACCTTTAAAATCATTAGAGTTAAAATGGCTCCAGTTTTTTTTATGATCCCTAAGAAAAAGACCAGCATCATGTACAGGATCTTTGAGGAAACTATTATCTATATCCCAAAAAATGTCCGAACTATGTTGTTCTAAAATTTGTTGTATTATAATACTTTCAGATTCGTTTAGGGCATTAAAACCAAGAAAAACAAATGTTTTGTTTTTGTTTTCTTTTAAATAGGATTTTAATTTACTGCAAGCTGTTCTATACACTAAGCCTTGGTGACCTTTATTTTTATTTAGTAAGGATGCATTAAAGTCTTTGTAAATAACATCTAAATTGTTCCAAAAAAGAAGGTAATCCTCCATTAGTTGGGTTTTTGGAGCTTCTGGTGACCAATGCGATATTTCTTGTATTGCAGATAAGTTAGAGAAAAGCTTTTTTGTGTCTATTAAATAGCGGTCTATCTCATTAAAATCTTGTAGTAGTGTTTGCCCCCATTTAGAAAATGAATAAAATGTTTCTATTTCTTTGGGCTTACTTTTTAAATAGGTGTTATAAAGGGAAAAAAGTTGCTCTAGGTTAGATGCATAAGAGAGACCAGAAATTTTTTCTATAAATGTTTCTATACTCCATATTTCTGGTGCAAATTCTGTTTTTGTTGCTTTTTTTGCAATGGAATTTTTTAAAAATGTACCAGCTCTTTTACTAGGTAAAATAAATATATGATTACTAAGACTACTATTTTGGGAAAGTATTTTATCTAGTACTTCTTCTAAAAATCCATTCATTTTTAAATATAAAAAAAGCTCCGCAATTGCGGAGCTTTATATTATAATAAAGAGTGTTAAATCTTCTTATTTAACTAAGTTAATTTCAACTCTTCTGTTAGATTTTCTACCAGCTCTAGTATTGTTAGTAGCTATAGGCTTATCTTCTCCGTATCCAATAGCAGTTAATCTATCAGAACCAATTCCTTTATCAATTAAGAAATCACGAACTGAATTAGCTCTAGAATCAGATAATTTTTGGTTTAATTTAGCACTACCAACGCTGTCTGTATGACCTTCTACTGTAAATTTAGCAGTCGGGTACTCCGCTAAGATTGTGATAATATCAACCATAACAGCAGTAGATTCTGCTTTGATAGAAGATTTACCAGTATCAAATAAGATAGTTCTTGCATATTCATTTAATTGCTTCTGAACTTCTTCAGTTACTTCAGGACAACCATTGTTAGCAACAGTACCAGCAACTTCAGGACAAGCATCGTCTTTATCTAAAACGCTATCACCATCTTTATCAGCCCAAGGACAACCTTTATTTTCAGCAGGACCTGCTTCTTGAGGACATTCGTCATCTTTATCAGCAACACCATCACCGTCAGCATCAGGACAACCAGCTAAAGCAGCTAAACCAGCAACTTCTGGACAAGCATCATCTTTATCAGCAACACCGTCACCGTCAGAATCAGGACAACCATTCATTTCTTTAGTACCAGCAGCGTTAGGACAAGCATCTTTACTGTCTTCAATACCATCGCCATCAGCATCAGGACAACCGTTGAAAGCTTCTAAACCAGCAACTTCTGGACAAGCATCATCTTTGTCATAAACACCATCACCATCTGTATCAGTACCACCAAATTTAATAGCTATACCAGCCATATGTTGCCAGTGAGATACTAAGTAATCTTCAAAAGAGTGCTTATATGTAGATTGAACAGTAAGACCAATGTTTTCTGTGAACCAAAAGTTAATACCAACACCACCATTTGCAGTACCAGCACCTACTTCATCAATCCAAGAATAACCACCACCTATTTCAGCGAATGGGTCAATACATTTGTTTTGTAAGAAGTTGTACTTAATAGTACCATCTATACCATAGTAAGATAAATCATCAACTGAAGTATCTCCCCACTTGCTAATTTTGTTTAAAGAACCTTTAGCTCCAACAGAGAAACCGCCACCAACATTTTTAGATACTCCTATGTAAGAGATAGATGGTAATATGTTCCAGTGGTCAGTTGCATTAAAAAGCTCATTTCCAAAAGAACTCCCTTCAAAATCACCTGTAGGGTATACGTCAACTGCATTAACCCCAAAAGTAACCTGCCATGGGTTATTTTCGTCTTGCGCTTGTATGTTGTTAAAACCTACAACAAGTAGAGCAACAACCAATAATTTGCTAAGATGTTTCATGTTCAAATTTTTAAGTTTAAGTGTTTATTAGCTGCAAATGTAAGTTGTTAAATATTATTAACAAAATCAATTTCCTATTTTTTTTAACGCTTTTTATAGAAAAAAGCATACATTTTGTCGAATTTTAACATTATTCTTGTAGTAGTTTGCTTCATATTATTGCTAAATATATGTGCGTGAGTACCATAGCGTTATATATATTCTATTTCTATTTTATCATTTATATATATAATAATTTTATTTTTTATTTGAAAGCCCATATCTTTAAGAGCATCACAATATTCATAAACTTGTTGGTAATATCGTGGGTTTTTCTTTCCAGTTTTGTAATCTATAACCGTTGCTTCTTTATTATTTATGGTTACCCTATCTGGCCTTAATAGTTTTCCTTCTTTTGTAATTATCTCTTTTTCGTTACTAACTATGATATTGCCCTCATAAAAATCTTGTAATTCTGGGTGATTAATTATTTCTTTTAGTTTATTAGTAACTACTTCTACATCTTCGTTATTTATTTCTCCAGCGGTAATAGCTTTATTAACTGCGTTGCTTACATCTTCTTTAGTTTCTATACTGCTTAATATATTATGGTATAGGTTTCCAGTATTAATAGCGTCTTCCCTAGAAGTATCCCAAAGCATGCCAGATGTTGTAATTATATTAAAACTTGGCCGGTCTTTTTCGGTATATATATAAGGTATACTGTTTAATGTATTTATAGTATCTATTTCTTTATTATCTGGCAGTTTACCAAAATTATACTCCAAGGTATCAAGGTTCCAAAGATTTTTTTGATTTAAGTAATCTATAAACATTCCAGAATAGGATGTTTTTTTATAACTACCATCTTTATTAAGGTCTTTCTTAGTAAATATATATAAGGCTTTAACTGCTCTGGTTAGTGCTACATAAAGAACATTAAAAGCATCTAGCTCTAACTTATGTTCTTCATCATTATATAGTTGCTCTGCAGTAGTATTATAATGAATAACTTCTTGTTTTTTACTAATTAATAGTTCTTTAAAATTCTCAGATGTTTTTAGTGTGTTTGGTAACCAAAGCTTGGGGTCTATTTCTTCATTAAAATTAGTGGTTGCAAAAGGGAAAATAACAATATTAAACTCTAAACCTTTAGATTTATGAACTGTCATTATTTGTACAGCATTCATTGTTTCGGGAGCACTAATACTAAGAGAATCTTCTTTTTTAGTCCAATAGTTTAAAAAAGTTTGCAGATCTGCACTATTTTGTTGTTCTACTTCTAACACAACATCTAAAAAATAGTTTATGTAAGCATCAGAACTCTCCACTAATTTAAATTGTTTAATGGCATACTCTACGGTATCATAAACAGAGGATTGTTCTATTAGAGATGTGTTGTAATTAAAATTCTTTTTAAATAGTTCTTGTATCCTTTTTATATTGGATGCAATATAATTGTGTTTATTTTTTTTGTTCTGAGATAAAAAGTGAAGTAATAAATAGTTGTTTTCTAAATCATCTGGTTGTAAACTATATTTTAAGAGGGATATTAAGAAAAGAACTTTTGGACTATTTTTAAGAAGTAAGCTTTCTGAAGATACTATTGGAATTTTATGTTGCATTAAAAAATCAGCAATTAAAATACCATGTTTTTTCTTTCTGGTAATTATACAAATATCATTATAATTATAGCCTTCTTTTTTTACGCTATGTATTGTGTCTAGTACTTTTTCACAGTAATTTTCATCTTCACTATTTTCTTCTTCTAAAAAGGTAAGAGAAACTAAACCTCCTTTTTTGGTATTACTACCTTGTTTATTTCCCTGGACAAACAAGTCTTTATAGGAGGTGTTATTTAAAAAAGGACTAGTAGTTGTAAAAAAAGAATTATTAAACTGTATTATCTCTTCATAACTACGATAATTATTAGGGAGGCTGTTAATGTTTGCAGGTATAACAAAAGGATTTGCTTTATTATTTGCTAGGTTTAAAAATTGTTCTGCTTTTCCTCCTCGCCATCTATATATTGCTTGTTTAGCATCACCAACTAAAAATAAGGAGCCAGTTTTCCCAGATAAATCTTCACTTTCTAAAGCATTACTCATTAATGGTGTTAAGTTATTCCATTGCATCTCAGAAGTATCTTGAAATTCATCTACAAAATAATGTCTATATTTTTCTCCTAACCTTTCATAGATAAAAGGAGCAGGTTGGTTTTTTATTTCATTAGAAATTATTGTATTAAATTCAGATATAGATAACTGGTCTTTTTCTTTTTGTATGTTTTTTACTTCTTGCTGTATAGCATTTAAAACTGTTAAGGGGACTAAATTTTTATATGCATTTTTATAAAAAGCTCTGGAGTATAAAAGCTTTTTTATAGCGGTGTAGCATTCTAATATTTGCTTAGAAAACTCTTCTGTAGGTTTAGAAATAGTTTTTTTTACTATTTCGTTATCTATTAAATTTTGTTCTAACTTATTATTATATAGTTTGCTAGGTTCAAATATATCTTCTTCAATTTTTTTAAAATGATTAGGAAGAGTTGCTCTTGGAAAATCACTGAACTCAAATCCCGATTCTTGTATTAAAAGCAAGGTGTTTTTTGCTACATCTTTAACATCAGTCTCTATTTTAGAAATTTCTTGTACTAAATCTTTCTTTAGTTTTAAAAAATCATCTAAACTTTTTGATTTAAGCGCATCTAAATGTTTTGCTTGATTTTCATTAAAAAGTAGTTTCCCTATTTTGTTTAAATCTATAGCAATATCCCAACTTTTATCCTCATCTATCTTTTCAATTGCAAAATCTAAAAGTACTTTGGTGAGCTTTTTATTAGAACCAGCCTTGTTTATTAAAGAAGACACGGCTTCATCTAATAATAGAGAAGTGTCTAAAACAACTTCAAAATTTTGGGGCAATTTTAAATCTTTGGCAAAAGTACGTATAAGTCTGTGTGTAAATTTATCTATGGTAGAAATATCAAAAAAGGCGTAATTATGTAGAATATTTTTTAAAATTTTTTTACTCTTTTCTTGTAACGCATTAGCATCTATATTTAACTCTTTTGTAATATCTATAAACATAGCCGATGCCTCCTTTATAGATTTAGTTTTACTAAACTCAAATAAACTTTGAACAATACGCTGTTTCATTTCATTTACAGCTTTATTTGTAAATGTTATAGCAAGTATTTGTTTAAAAGAATGTGTTGATGATAGTATGGTTTTTATGTATTCTTTAGAAAGTACATAGGTTTTTCCGGAACCTGCGGAGGCATTATATATTTTATAAGAAGCTTCTTGCAATGTGTTTTATATGCAAAGTACAAAATTATGTATAGTTCTTAACAAAGAATTAATTGAATGTGACACTTAAAAACAGTAAATTTGATATAGGAAATTAATTAATAAAAATATAGAAATTATGGCTTTTGAACTACCAAAACTACCTTACGCTTATGATGCGTTAGAACCACATATTGATGCAAGAACTATGGAAATACACCATACTAAGCATCATAACGGTTACACAACTAAATTAAATGGTGCTATTGAGGGTACTGCTTTAGAAGGAAAATCTATTGATGATATTCTTGCAACTTTAGATATGTCTAATGGAGCTGTAAGAAATAATGGAGGTGGTTTTTATAACCATTCTTTATTTTGGGAAATACTTTCTCCTAACGGGGGTGGTGAGCCTAAAGGAGAATTAGCTAATGCTATAACTTCTGCTTTTGGTTCTTTTGAAGAGTTTAAAAATAAATTTAGTAGTGCAGCTGGAACAAGATTTGGTTCTGGTTGGGCATGGCTTTGTGTACATAAAGGAGGTAAAGTAGAAGTTTGTTCTACACCAAACCAAGACAACCCATTAATGCCAGAAACTGGTTGTGGTGGTTTTCCTATTTTAGGTTTAGATGTATGGGAACACGCATACTACCTAAATTACCAAAATAGAAGACCAGATTACGTTAATGCATTTTTTAATGTAATTAATTGGGATAAAGTTTCTGCTTTATATGAAGCAAATAAATAAGATACTTATATAGGTAACACTATAGTAATCAAATTAAAAGCCGCCTTGTTTTTGTAAACAAGGCGGCTTTTTTTATAATAGAAAAGGGCGGAGAAGTCTCCACCCTTTTCGTCCCAAATCTTACCATAAACTTAACCTACTTATGCTATGGCGAAACTAAATTACTGGTATTGTGGGACATAAAAAAGTAATTTTAACAAATTTTTTTTAGCGGAACACTACAAAATGAAAGATTTATCTTGTTAAATGTCTGGTTTTCAGCAATAAAAAAGGCAGAGCATTGCTCTACCTTTTTTCCCCAAATCTTACCATGAACTTAACCTACTTATGCTATGGTTCTCCAAAAGTACTGTAAAGGCGTATAGTTAAAAAAGGAATTAGACAAAGCAACCATATCTTTAGTTAAAGGGTTAGAATGATGCTTTTAGGGACTTATTTCTATAGTTTTTAGGGGTAAAGAGTTACTAGGAAGTTAGGAATAGTATAAAAAATAAAAGACGAAGCATTGCTCCGTCTTTTCCCCAAATCTTACCATGAACTTAACCTACTTATGCTATGGTTCTCCAAAAGTACTGTAAAGGCGTATAGTTAAAAAAGGAATTAGACAAAGCAACCATATCTTTAGTTAAAGGGTTAGAATGATGCTTTTAGGGACTTATTTCTATAGTTTTTAGGGGTAAAGAATTACTAGGAAGTTAGAAATAGTGTAAAAAATAAAAGACGGAGCATTGCTCCGTCTTTTCCCCAAATCTTACCATGAACTTAACCTACTTATGCTATGGTTCTCCAAAAGTACTGTAAAGGCGTATAGTTAAAAAAGGAATTAGACAAAGCAACCATATCTTTAGTTAAAGGGTTAGAATGATGCTTTTAGCGACTTATTTCTATAGTTTTTAGAGGAAGGAATTACTAGGAATTAGAAATAATATAAAAAATAAAAAAGACGAAGCATTGCTCCGTCTTTACCCCAAATCTTACCATGAACTTAACCTACTTATGCTATGGCATATCTAAAATAGTCTTGTGTGCTACCTTAGAGACTATATTGCCGTTGAAAAGTATGTTTTATCGATGAAATACACTATTGCGTGCATTTCATCGATAAAACCTTTAATAAGCTCTTTCGTTTTTTCCTTCGTAGAAGTTAATAAAAGCTCTGTTAACTACTCTGTTACCTCCAGGGGTAGGATAATTACCAGTAAAATACCAATCTCCTAAGTTTTTTGGGCATGCTTGATGCAAGCTCTCTATAGTTTGGTAAATTATTTCTACATCAGCTTTTATTTCTGGAGGACTAAGAAGTTCTCCAATTTTCTTAGATATTTCTAAAGCAGTAAAAGGTGCGTAAAATTCTTTTACATAATTTATTACATCTTTATCTTCTGACGTTATTTGCAACTTACACTTGTTATAAATGTCTTCTACAACATTCATAGTGTTATTATCTTTATGTAATTCTAAGGCGGCTCTAAAAGCAATAAAATCTTCCAATTTAGCCATGTCTATACCATAACAATCTGGATATCGTATTTGCGGAGCAGAAGAAACAACTACTATTTTTCCAGGGTTTAAACGATCTAGAATTCGTAAAATACTTTTTCTAAGAGTTGTTCCTCTTACAATACTATCATCTATAATTACAAGGTTGTCTCCTTTTTTTACAGATCCGTAAGATATGTCATAAACATGTGCAACCAAATCATCTCTACTACTATCTTGGGTAATAAAGGTTCTTAGCTTGGCATCTTTAATTGCAACTTTTTCTATTCTAGGCCTTACTTTTAAAATTTCATGTAATTCATCACTTGTAATTCCACTACCTAAAGCTAATATTTGTTCTTCTTTCTTTTTATTTAGATAATTTTGCGCCTCTTTAACCATACCAAAGAAAGAAGTTTCTGCGGTATTAGGAATGTATGAAAATACAGAGTTCTTAATATCGTTATTAATAGATTTTAAGATTTGCGGGAATAATAGTTTTCCTAACTCTTTTCTCTCCTGGTATATTTCTTTATCGCTACCTCTAGAAAAATATATACGTTCAAAGGAACAAGCTTTTCTTTCGGTAGGTTCTAAAATTGGTTTTATTGCAGAATCACCACTTTTCTTTATTATTAATGCATGTCCAGGGTCTATTTCTTGTACAGACTCATAAGGAACATTAAATACCGTTTGTATTACGGGTCTTTCAGATGCTACAACTACAACTTCATCATCCTTATAATAATAAGCAGGTCTTATTCCTCCTGGATCTCTAAGAACAAAGGCGTCTCCATGGCCTAATAAACCTGCCATTGCATAGCCTCCATCAAAATTCTTTGCAGCTCTTTTTAAAATTTTAGAAACTTTTAAACGTTCTGCAATTAAAGGAGAAGCCTCTCTTTTAGTATAACCTTCTTTTTTTACCTGTTTGTATATTTTGGCAACAGCATCATCTAAAAAATGACCAATTTTTTCCATGACAGTAACAGTATCTGCCATTTCTTTAGGGTGTTGTCCAATATGAACAAGATTGTCAAAAAGTTCATTAACATTAGTCATGTTAAAGTTACCAGCAACAATTAAGTTACGGTGCATCCAGTTGTTTTGTCTTAAAAAAGGATGAACACTTTCTATACTGTTTTTACCAAAAGTACCATAACGTACATGCCCTAATAATAACTCTCCTATATAAGGTATATTCTTTTTTTGTAACGCAACATCCTCTAAATACTCAGGATGTTCTTTAAAAGCGGTATTTATTCTTTGGTTTATTTGCGCAAAAATATCTTGTATGGGCTGTTGTTCTGCAGAACGAACTCTACTCATATAGCGCTCTCCAGGTTCCATGTCTAATTTAATACTTGCCAAACCAGCACCATCTTGACCGCGATTGTGCTGTTTTTCCATCATTAAATACATTTTATTTACACCATAAAAAGCGGTACCGTATTTTTCTTTATAATATTCTAGGGGTTTTAGTAATCGTATTACAGAAATTCCACATTCGTGTTTAATGGCGTCACTCATTACGTTATTTTAGTATTAAAAAAGCCCCAAAAGATGGGGCGTTAAATTATGTTAGTTTAATATCAAATTGTGTTAATGTCTTAAATTGGTGAAGTCTTTTGTTTACTTCTTCTCGTTTTAAATCTTCCATTCTAGCAGTTCCAAATTTTTCTACAGAAAAGGATGCAAGGTTAGACCCGTGTATTACAGCATTTTTTAAGTTAGAAAAACTAATGTTATTAGTAGATGCTAAGTAGCCAGTAAAACCACCAGCAAAAGTATCTCCTGCTCCGGTTGGGTCAAAAACTTCTTCTAAAGGCAAGGCTGGAGCAAAGAAAATTTCATCATTATGAAATAATAAAGCACCATGTTCTCCTTTTTTAATAACTACATATTTAGGACCCATTTTATGAATAGCTGTAGCAGCTTTAACCAAAGAGTATTCATTAGTTAACTGTCTTGCCTCTTCATCATTTATTGTAATAACATCAATCTCTTTTATAACTTCTTTTAAATCGTCAAGAGCATTATCCATCCAAAAATTCATAGTATCTAATACTATAAGGTCTGGTTTTTTTGTCATTTGCTTAATAACACTCATTTGTACGCTAGGGTGTAAATTTCCAAGCATTACAACATTTGCATCTTTAAAACTTTCAGGAACTACAGGGTTAAAATCTGCTAGAACATTTAATTCTGTTGTAATTGTATCTCTAGAATTAAGGTCATTATGGTATTTGCCTTCCCAGAAAAAGGTTTTACCACCTTTTACAATTTCTAGAGCAGTTAAATCTATATTTTTACTTTTAAGTAAATCTATATGTTCTTGTGGAAAATCTTCACCTACAATAGAAACTATAGCAGATTCTACATCAAATTGAGATGCCGCTAGCCCAATAAAAGTGGCAGCTCCTCCCAAAATCTTATCTGTTTTCCCAAATGGAGTTTCTATAGCATCAAAAGCTACGGTACCAACAATTAATAATTTACCCATTGTACTAAAAAAATTAAGCCACAAATATAAGGCTTTGAAAAGGGAAAAAAGGAACCGCTTAATCAAAAAAATAAAATTTCATCGATCCATAAGAATTTTCGTCGAAAAATAGGACAGGACTACTATTTGCGTCCAAAATCTGCAGGAATTTCTCCCCAGGCTTTGGTTTCCCATTTTACTATAGTTGTAGTGTAAGAATTAGCTTGTAGCCAAGCAACAGCTCTATCCACTAAAACAAAGAGTTCTTTGTTTTTATCGTTTTGTGCTAATTTGGTATTGCACTTTTTTTTGCGAACCCAGCTCATAGCAGTTCTAGAGTCTGTATAAAGTATGCGATCGCTGTTGTGTTTTTTTAAATAAGCTAAACCATGTACAAGTGCTAAAAACTCTCCAATATTATTGGTTCCTTGTTTAAATGGCCCTTGATGAAAGAGTCTTTTTCCTGATTTAGAATCTACCCCTTGGTATTCCATAATACCAGGATTTCCGCTAGAGGCAGCATCTACAGCAATAGAGTTATAGTTTGGTAAACCATATTTTGCAAGTTCTTCTTTAGATAAAGTTGCTTTTTTGGTTTTTTGACCTTTATAATCGTTATAACTACCATTATATGCGGTTTGTGCAGTAGCTAAAGACTCAAAAGATTTGTATTGCGCTCCTTTATAACCAGTAATAGCAGCTTTACATTCTTTCCAAGAGGTGTAAATTCCGGGTTTTAAACCTTGCCAAACCACATAAAATTTTTTCTTTCCGGCCATTATGCTTCTAAAAGTAGTTTCTCTATTACTTTAGGAAAAAACTCATATTCTAGTTTATGAACTTTAGAAGCTATTTCTTCTATAGAATCTGATGGGCTTAAAAGAACTTTTTCTTGATGAATTATTGCCCCTTCGTCATAATTTTCGTTCACAAAATGGATTGTAATGCCCGTTTCTGGCTCATTATTTTCTTTTACGGCTGCATGAACATTATTTCCGTACATACCTTTACCTCCGTATTTTGGAAGTAGAGCAGGATGTATATTTACTATTTTATTTGGGAAATTTGTAATCAAGTTTAATGGTATTTTCCATAAAAAACCAGCCAAAACAATTAGGTCTGGTTTATGAGATTCTATAATTTTTAAAACACAATCTGTTTTCGTAAAAGCGTTTCTGTTAAAATATAAACAATTGATTTTTAATCTATTACATCTGTCAATGACTTTGGCATCTCTTTTGTTAGTAAGTACACAGGCAATAGTAACGTTAACGTTATTCTGAAAATACTGTACTATGTTTTCAACATTAGAACCAGAACCAGAAGCAAATAAAACAATATTTTTCATTAGATAAAATAACGTTACTTTAATATAAATTTATAGGGCTAAAATACCACACTTGTATTTAATTTTCTTAAATTACACTACATTTTAACGACAAATTGTGTTATTAAACCATAAGTTTTTTATTTTTGCCATCAATTTAAATTTTTAAAACCAATATTATTATGTCAGACATTGCATCAAGAGTAAAAGCTATCATCGTTGATAAATTAGGAGTTGATGAAAACGAAGTGGTAACGGAAGCTAGCTTTACTAATGACTTAGGAGCAGATTCACTAGATACTGTTGAGTTGATTATGGAGTTCGAAAAAGAATTCGATATTCAAATCCCTGATGATCAAGCTGAAAATATCGCAACAGTTGGCCAGGCCATAAGCTATATAGAAGAAGCGAAGTAATCTTATGATTTCTTAAAAAGTTTTTAAATTATCCATGCGGTAAATATGCTGCATGGATATTTTTTTTTAAATTTCAGTTTATTAAGTATTAACAAACACCAGGTTTAATGCAATTAAAAAGAGTTGTAGTTACTGGATTGGGTGCTTTAACACCTATAGGTAATAATATAGAGGAATATTGGAATGCTTTAATCGAAGGTAAAAGTGGGTCTGCCCCAGTTACTTATTACGATACAGAAAAGTTTAAAACCAAATTTGCATGTGAGTTAAAAGGGTATGACCCTTTAGATTATTTTGATAGAAAAGAAGCACGTAAATTAGATAGATTTGCGCAATATGCTTTAATTTCTTCAGATGAAGCAATTTTAGACGCTGGTCTAGATTTAGATAAACTAGATAAATTTAGAGTAGGTGTTATTTGGGGAGCTGGTATTGGTGGTTTAGAAACTTTCCAGAATGAGGTAATGAATTTTGCTGAAGGAGATGGTACCCCAAGATTTAATCCTTTCTTTATTCCAAAAATGATTGCAGATATTGCCCCAGGCAATATATCTATAAAGCATGGCTTTATGGGAGCAAATTACACAACTGTTTCTGCTTGTGCATCTTCTGCTAATGCTATGATAGATGCCATGAATAATATACGTTTAGGATACTCGGATGTTATTGTAACAGGAGGTAGTGAAGCTGCTGTAACTATTGCAGGTATGGGCGGTTTTGGTGCTATGCACGCTCTATCTAAAAGAAATGAAAGCCCAGAAACAGCATCAAGACCTTTTGATGCTACCAGAGATGGTTTTGTTTTAGGAGAAGGAGCAGGAGCTCTTATCCTTGAAGAATACGAACATGCAAAAGCAAGAGGCGCAAAAATATACGCAGAAGTATTAGGTGGCGGTTTATCTAACGACGCTTACCACATGACAGCACCACACCCAGATGGTATAGGGGTTGTTCGTGTAATGCAAAATTGTTTGCAAGATGCAGGTTTAAAACCAGAAGACGTAGATGCTATTAATACACACGGAACATCAACACCATTAGGAGATGTTGCAGAATTAAAAGCAATTTCTAAAGTTTTTGGAGAACATGCTGAAAAAATAAATATTAACTCTACAAAATCTATGACAGGGCATTTATTAGGTGCTGCAGGAGCTATAGAAGCAATTGCATCTATCCTAGCAATGAAACATAGTATTGTTCCACCAACAATAAACCATACTACTGTAGATGAGAATATAGACCCTAAATTAAATTTAACATTAAACAAAGCTCAAAAGAGAGAGGTTAATGTTGCATTGAGTAATACCTTTGGATTTGGAGGTCATAATGCATGTGTTATTTTTAAAAAAATAAGCTAAGACTGCATGAGTTTCCCATACAATATATTTAATTCCCATTCTAAAGAGGATGGGGATTTTTTATTGGGAATAAAAACAATATTAGGTTTTAAGCCTAAAAATCTTCAGATATATAGAAAAGCCTTTTTACACAGATCTGTAAACTTAAAAGATGCAGATGGAATCCCTATGAACTATGAAAGACTAGAATTTCTTGGAGATTCTATGTTAGGCACCATTATTTCTAAATACTTATATAATGAAGTTCCAGAAGGAGATGAAGGCTATCTTACAAAAATGAGATCTAAAATAGTGAGTAGAGAGCACCTTAATGAACTAGGAAAAGATTTAGAATTAATAAATTTTGTAGAAAGTAGAATTCCTAAAACTCATTTTGGAGATAATATACATGGTAATGTTTTTGAAGCTCTAGTAGGAGCCATTTATCTAGATCGCGGATATAAATACTGCGAAACTTTTATAACTAAAAAAGTTATAAACCCTTATGTAGATATAGAACAATTAGAAGGAAAAGTAATAAGTTATAAAAGCCTTGTAATTGAGTGGTGTCAAAAACAAAAAAAGTCATTTAAGTATAATGTCTATGAAGATACAGGTAATGACGAATTAAAACACTTTGCCGTAAAATTATCTATAGATAATACTATTGTAGCAAAAGCAAGAGCAACTTCTAAGAAAAAAGCCGAAGAAAGAGCTTCAAAAAGAGCCTATTTTGCACTACAAAACAAAATGAATCACTCTTAGATTAATTTTTTTTTACATACTACAACGATATAGTTACAATTTCACAATTTTATTGTAATTTCTTAACTAGGCAGATTGCTAATTAATCCTATATTTGCTTTTTATGGCCTATGGTTGCAGTACATAAAATTACGGAAGATTTTTATGAAGATAGTTTCATATTAATTGCTTTGCATAGCAGTTTGCCAGATTATGCTCTAACATATGCTATAAATAGTTCTTTAAAAGCAGCCTTTAAAAGATCAAAAAAAGATTTAGATTTATCTAATATTATTTCTTTTCCTTTTTTTGAGTGGGAGGATGAAATTAATGATAGATATTGGACATTAATTACAAATTCTAGCAGAAATAAAGAAAATGTAATTACTGCAGATTTGTTTAAAGACGAAATAACTTTTACGAGGCATTATTTAATACCTGAACATAAGGAAATAGATTATTTTCTTAAAATTGAAGAGGAAGATGCACATATGGTAGAAGATATTTTAAAAGCACTAACAACCATACCAAAAATAATTACAGCATATAAAATAGATGCTGAAAACTTAAAATCTAAGAACAACTTAATATTTTAACCATGTCAAGACAAAAGAAAACAAAAATAGTAGCAACCTTAGGTCCAGCAACAAGCAAAAAAGAAGTCTTAAGAGACATGATTAATACTGGAGTAGATGTCTTTAGAATAAATTTTTCTCACGCAGATTATGAAGATGTTACGGAGCGTGTTAAAATGATTAGAGAGCTAAATGATGAATTAGGTTCTAACGTTTCTATACTAGGAGATTTACAAGGCCCTAAGTTACGAGTAGGTGTAATGGCAGGAGAAGTAGTAGTTTCTCCTGGAGATGAAATTACATTTGTAACTGGAGAAGCTTTTGAAGGTAGCGCTGAACGTGTGTATATGAATTATGCAAAATTTCCAGAAGACGTAAAAGCAGGAGAACGCATTTTATTAGATGATGGAAAATTAATGTTCGAAGTAGTTTCTACAAATAAAAAAGACGAAGTAAAAGCTAAAGTAATACAAGGAGGTCCTTTAAAATCTAAAAAAGGAGTAAACTTACCTAACACTAATATTTCTTTACCAGCCTTAACAGAAAAGGATGTTAAAGATGCCATATTTGCTATTTCATTGCAAGTAGATTGGATCGCACTTTCTTTTGTGCGTTTTAGCCAAGATTTAATTGATCTTCAAAAGATAATAAAAGAGCATTCTGAGCATAAAATTCCAATTATTGCTAAAATAGAAAAACCTGAGGCAGTTGAAAATATAGATAAAATAGTTTCGTATTGTGATGGTTTAATGGTAGCAAGAGGAGATTTAGGAGTAGAAGTCCCAGCACATGAGGTTCCACTTATTCAAAAGCAATTAGTACTACGCGCTAAAAGAGCAAGAATACCAGTAATTATAGCAACCCAAATGATGGAAACTATGATTACAAGCCTTACACCAACAAGAGCAGAAGTTAATGATGTTGCCAACTCTGTAATGGATGGCGCAGATGCGGTAATGTTATCTGGAGAAACATCTGTTGGTAATTACCCAGTTCAGGTAATAGATAAAATGGCTAGTATTTTAGAAAGTGTAGAAGGATCAGACCTTATTAAAGTACCACAAGAGCCACCACATATTAAAACAAAAAGATACATTACAAAATCAGTTTGTTACCATGCATCTTTAATGGCAAATGAAATTAAAGCAAAAGCTATATCTACTTTAACAAATAGTGGTTATACTGCTTTTCAAATTTCTGCTTGGAGACCAAGTGCGCATATTTTAGTTTTTACATCAAACAAAAGAATACTAACACAGCTAAATTTACTTTGGGGTGTAAAAGCATTCTTTTATGATCGTTATGTTTCTACAGATGAAACTATAGAAGATGTAAATAAAATTGCTTGCCAGAAAGGATTTTTAGAAGAAGGCGATATGCTAATTAGCCTTGCTGCAATGCCAATAAAAGATAAAGGGATGGTAAATACATTAAGAGTTACAGAAATAGAGTCTTGTAATTTTTAATATTATATACACAATTTCTAAGCCCAAATATACTAAGTGTGTTTGGGCTTTTTCTTTTCTAGTAACGTAGTAAGCTTTTTCTTTTTTTAAAGACTAAAAACATATAAAAAAGAAAATAAAAGTATGAAGTTTGAATTTTATGATCAAAAGTTAGGTTCAATTTTTGGATTAACAGATGATATTAAAAAAGATGCGCAAAGTTTTACAATAACTTCTGGGACTATTAATTTTTTATGGAATAGAAATGCTGAAAATTTAGAAATTTTAGTAGATGGTACACCATTAGTTTTAAAACCTAACCAAATAGCAACTACTACTTATTTACAGCATATTTCATATAAAAACACCCAATTACCTTTAACTTCTTTTTTATTTAATAGAGAGTTTTACTGTATCTCGGACCATGATCAAGAAGTTTCTTGTAACGGTATTTTATTTTTTGGTACACAGGATTTACCTATAATAACAATCCCAAAAGAACAAGAGCGTAAGTTTAATACATTATATGAAATTTTTGAAGATGAGTTTGCTACTCCAGATAAAATTCAAGGAGACATGCTACAAATGCTTTTAAAAAGGTTAATAATTATTTCTACAAGACTAGCTAAAGAACAGCTTATTGTAAAAAAATTAGATAACGACCAGATAGATGTTATTCGTAAATTTAATGTTTTGGTAGATACGCACTATAAAACCAAAAGAAAAGTTAGTGAATATGCAGAACTACTTTTTAAAAGCCCAAAAACACTATCTAATTTATTTGCATTATACAATCAAAAATCACCGCAGCAAATTATTTTAGAACGTGTAGCTTTAGAAGCAAAGAGATTAATAAACTTCACAGACAAGCAAAACCAAGAAATAGCATATGAGTTAGGCTTTAATGATCCGGCTCATTTTAGCAGTTTTTTTAAAAAAATGACATCACTTTCTCCTTCTAAATACCGTGAAACAAACGGAATTCTACAATAAAGGAAATTTATACAAGCAGTCGGGAAATAGGTACTAACAAAAAGGCTCCTTACTATCGCATCTTTGTAGTGTAATTAAAAAACAATACAAGATGAAACATATACATAAGTCTATTTTTAACCTTATTGAAATTTTTGGAAATACTAATAGAGTAGAAGCTAAAAGTATTAATCTAGAAAGTCATTGCGCTCAAAAACAACATCATGATTTTTATTGTGATGCAGAGAAACCATTTATATCCTTATAAAATTTAATAGTAATAATAGATTTCCGTTTTCACGGAAATAAAATAAAAAACAATTGTATGAGTAATTTTAATGTACCAAAAAGAGAAGAAGTAAGTGCTGCTAACCAAGCAATTTTTGACAACTTAGAAAAAGCAGTTGGCTTTGTACCTAACCTGTATGCAACGTATGCACATTCAGAAAATGCATTAGGAAACTATTTAGCATTATCTAGCGCAAAAACATCTTTATCTGCAAAAGAAAAAGAGGTGGTTAATTTAGCAGTAAGTCAAGTTAATAACTGTACCTATTGTCTTGCGGCACACACAGCAATAGGAAAAATGAATGGCTTTAACGACGCTCAAATTTTAGAATTAAGAGCTGGTAAAGCTTCTTTTGACACTAAATTAAATGCATTAGCTGCATTAGCTAAAAATGTGACAGAAAATCGTGGAGCAACAAGTAGTGCTGTAGTAGAAAACTTTTTAAATGCAGGATGGACAAAAGAAAACCTTGTAGACACAATTGTATTGGTTGGGGATAAAACAATATCTAACTATTTACATAAAACAACAGATGTTCCTGTAGATTTTCCAGAAGCACAACCATTAGAAACAATAGAAGCATAATTAACATAAATAATAAATTTTAAAATTAAAAACGATGAAAAAATTAGTAGTATTAGTAGCATTAGTATTAGGAGTATCATTTTCGGCAAGTGCCCAAGATAAAATGATGAAAAAAGCGCAAAAAACCATTTCTTTAGAGCAAACTTCAGGAGAATTTACACAAAAACAGATTACAGTTTCTCCAGGAACTTATGTTTTTGAAATTGCAAATAATGCAGTGGGTCATGATGTTGGTTTTGTTTTAGTACAAAAAGGAAAAGATATTAGTAAGCCAGAAAACCATATTCAAACTGCTTATGTTACAGAGGCAGTTGCAACTGGTAAAACGCAAAAATCTAAAGCTACTAAATTAGCAAAAGGGGAGTATGTTTATTTTTGTCCATTAAACCCAACAGCAACAGATAATATTTTAATAGTAAAATAATAGGTTAGTGTTTTGTTAATAAACCCTTGGTATGTTATGCATGTCAAGGGTTTATTTTTTCTAAAAATCAAAACGTAGTTGTATATCTATGGTTTTCTTTTTGGGTTTGTTTTTATCTTCTGTATTTAAGTTTGCTAGAGAAATACCTAAAAGCCTTACAGAGTTTTCTAATTTTTCTTGATACAATAACTCTTTAGCAGTTTCTAGAATTAAATCTTTTTTTGCAATAAAATAAGGAAGAGTTTTACTTCTGGTTTGTAAACTAAAATCGCTATACTTTATTTTTAGAGTAATTGTTTTTCCTGCTACTTTGGCTCTGGTTAAACGTTTCTCTAGTTCTGTAGCAATACTAACTAGGCGTTCTAACATAAAAATTTCGCTACTTAAATTTTCACTAAAAGTACGTTCTGCACCTAAAGATTTTGGTATTCTATGCGGTTTAACCTCGCTTGTATGAATACCCCGTACTACATGGTAATAATAAGCGCCACTTTTACCAAAATTTGTTTCTAAAAACTCTTTAGATTTTGCCTTTAAATCTTTTCCAGTAAAAATACCTAAAGCATACATTTTTTGAGTGGTTACTTTACCCACACCATAAAATTTTCTAATCTCTAAATCTTCTAAAAATTGTATAACCTCCTCTGGGTTTACTGTTTTTTGACCATTAGGTTTGTTATAATCACTTGCTACTTTTGCAATAAATTTATTAATAGAAATTCCTGCAGATGCTGCTAATCCAAGTTCATCATAAATACGCTGTCTAATTTCTTTAGCAATTAAAGATGCCGATGGATTTCCTTTTTTATTGGTAGTAACATCTAAATAGGCTTCATCTAGAGAAAGAGGCTCTACTAAATCTGTGTAATCAAAAAATATAGCTCTAATCTTCTGTGAAATTTCTTTATAGCGTTGAAATCTTGGTTTTACAAAAGTAAGTTGCGGACAATTTTTTTTTGCCAGAAAGCCACTCATTGCACTTCGAACACCATATTTTCTGGCTTCATAATTTGCAGCAGAGACTACACCTCTAATTTCATTTCCGCCAACGGCCAATGGTTTCCCTTTTAAACTTGGGTTGTCTAATTCCTCTACGGAAGCATAAAATGCATCCATATCTACATGAATTATTTTTCGTAAAGGAAAATTAGATAGCATAAACAAATGTAAACTTTATATACATTTACAAAAAGTAAAATAGGTTTATAAATGATAGAAATAGAACGTAAATTTTTAGTTGTTTCTGATGCTTATAAAACACAAGCAAATACAAAAATTCGTATTGTTCAGGGGTTTTTAAATACAAATCCTGAACGTACCGTACGGGTTCGTATTAAAGGAAGTCAAGGTTTTATTACAGTAAAAGGGAAAGGTAATGCCTCCGGAGTGTCTAGGTTTGAGTGGGAAAAAGAAATACCTGTGGTAGAAGCCGAACAGTTATTAAAAATTGCAGAACCTGGTAGTATTGATAAGGTTAGATATGAGGTAAAAGTAGGAAAACATATTTTTGAAATAGATGAATTTTTTGGGGATAATAAAGGTTTAGTTGTTGCAGAAGTAGAATTATCTGCAGAAAATGAAATTTTTGAAAAACCTGATTGGCTAGGTATAGAGGTTTCAGGAATTACAAAATATTATAATTCGCAATTAAGTAAAAACCCATTCACAAAGTGGTAGCTTATACCCTTAAGATGCTAAAATTCCTTTGGTTCCAAGTAGAGGAATATTTATAGTATTTTGTTCAGAAACCGTTCCTTTTTTAAACAGATATTTTTTTTCATATAATACCCCATTTTCGTAAAAAGTAACAAAAAACTCGTTGTTTAGTTTAAGAACTTCATCTTGTACAAATTCTAATTTTGCAAAAGATTTTGGTTCTAAACCTTCCATACTATGCCTTAATGGTGAGGTTTTAGTTTCGCCATCATATCCTTTAGAGACCACAAAAACAAGTTCAATAGCTGTTTCCTTATTGTTTAGAATATAGGCATTCCATTCTTTAGCTTTAAAATCAGTATTATACTCATATATTAAAGCAACATGAACGTCTGTAACAATAGGTATTTTAATATCTTTTTTCAAAAGTTGGGTGTTAAAGAGCACTTCTAAACTGCTCTAAGAAACGAACATCATTTTCACTTAATAAACGTATATCTGTAATTTGGTATAATAGCATTGCTATACGGTCTATACCAACACCAAAAGCAAAACCAGAATATTCATTAGCATCAATACCACAGTTCTTTAAAACATTTGGATCTACCATACCACAGCCGCCTATTTCTAACCAACCTGTACCCTTAGTTATCCTATAATCAGCTTCGGTTTCTAATCCCCAGTATACATCAACTTCTGCACTAGGCTCTGTAAAAGGGAAATAAGATGGACGTAACCTTATTTTAGATTTTCCAAAAAGTTCAGTTGTAAAAAATTGTAGTGTTTGTTTTAAATCGGCAAAAGATACATTCTTGTCTATATACAAACCTTCTATTTGATGAAAAAAGCAGTGCGATCGTGCTGATATAGCTTCATTTCTGTATACTCTTCCTGGAGATATAGTACGTATTGGAGGCTTGTTGTTTTCCATATAACGCACTTGTACAGATGAGGTATGTGTACGTAATAATATATCTGGATTAGTTTGTACAAAGAAGGTATCCTGCATATCTCTTGCAGGGTGGTATTCCGGTAAATTTAATGCGGTAAAGTTATGCCAGTCGTCTTCAATCTCTGGACCTTCAGAAACATTAAAACCTATTCTAGAAAAAATGTCTATGATTTGATTTTTTACTATAGATATAGGATGCCGAGCACCTATTTTTGTTGCTTCACCAGGGCGTGTTAAATCGCCATATATTCCAGTTTCTTCTGCTGTATTGTCTAAAGCACTTTTTAAAGTGCTAACTTTTTCCTCAGCTGTTTTTTTAAGCTGGTTTATAGTTTGTCCAAATTCCTTTTTTTGTTCATTAGGAACATTTTTAAACTCTGCGAAAAAATCGTTTAACAACCCTTTTTTACCTAAATATTTTATACGAAAACTTTCTACAGCTTCTTTAGAATCTGCAGTAAATTTTTCTACTTCGGCAATATGCTCCTTAATCTTATCAATCATAACAATAAACTAGCTTACAAATTTAAAACATTTAGAGCAGTAGCAATACGTTTTTCATCAAATATGCTACTGCTCTAATAAATAATTTAGTAAATATTACTCTTTTACATTCTCTTTAATCCAAGCTAAACATTCTTTAAATGTTTTAAAAACATGCTCTCTTGGGACAAGGTCAGGAATAATATCTACACGTTCCATCATATGTTTGGGTTGTTCAAGAACATCAATAAATAATACATTTATATTAGATTTTACAAGATCTATAAGAACATCTTCCATAGCGTATACTCCAGATTGATCTATATATTGGGTTCTTCCAAGGCGAATAATTACCGTAGAAGCAGTTTCTGGTATTTGGTTAGCTAGTTCCTGAAACTCGCTTGTAGAGCCAAAAAACAAAGGTCCATTTAGGTGCTTTATAATAACTTTTTCCTGTAAATTAATTGGTAAGCCTATTTCATCTGACCATGCTTTTTCTTTGGATAAGGCTTTAATATTCGATTTTTTGGCGGTAAGATCCCCAATTTTTTTCATAAACATTAAAGATGCTATAATAAGACCAATACCAACCGCATAGACTAAATTCCAAATAGAAGAAAGTACCATTACTAAAAGCATAATCAGTACTTCAGAACTTAATTTAATAGGTCCTATTTTAATATCTTTAGGTAAGGTAGATATAGCTTTTAGGCCTTTATAATCCATAACGCCTATACCTACGGTAATTAGGATACCGGCTAAAACTGCAGCAGGTATTTGCGAGGCAACGGTACTTAATGCTAACATTACAATTAACAATAATACACCGGCAATCATTCCAGATAATTTTGTTTTACCACCAGAGTTAATATTTACAACAGTCCTAATAGTAGCTCCAGCTCCTGGAATACCACCAAAAATAGCAGCAATACTATTTCCTATACCTTGCCCAATTAATTCTTTATTAGGTTTGTGTTTAGTTTTAGTCATATTGTCTGCTACAACAGAAGTTAAAAGCGAGTCTATAGACCCTAGTAGCGCTAAAGTAAGTGCAGTAAAAATATAGGGGGTTATGGCGCTAATTTTAAATTCGGTTAGTATTTCTATATTTGGCACTGGAAAACCTTGAGGAATTTCTTCTATTGGTATATATGGTAGTCCAAAACCATATGCTACGCCGGATACAAGAACCAAAGCAACTAATGTGCTTGGAATGGCTGTTGTTATTTTCTTAAAACCAAATATGATAATAATTGTAGCTATTGCTAAACCTAGTTCTAACCAGTTAATTTTTTGCAAAGCTCTAGATAGTACTTTGAAAGTTCCTAAAACTCCTTTGGCTTCAGAACCAGCTAAGGTTTTTGCCTCTCTTAGAATATCGTTAGGGGTTATTTTTTTTGCTCTTTTAATGGTTTCTTCAAAATTTTCTAAGACTAGAATACCCTCTCCTGCTTCTTCCTTTAAAATATTATCTAAAATAATTTCTTCTGCTTTTGGTTTAAAAGTATTTACATAGTCTACATCTTCTTTTGGATAATAACCAATGGCAGGAAGAATTTGCGTTATTAATATAATAATACCTATGGCAGTCATAAAGCCAGAAACTACGGGGTATGGTATATATTTTATGTATTTACCAATACGCAAAACTCCTAGAATAACTTGAAATATTCCTGCGAGTAGAAATACAGAAAGAATTGCTGGCATAGCTACAGAAACATCACCATCGTTAACAGCAATTATTTGTGCAATTACAACCATACTAACTGCTGTCATTGGAGCAGTTGGACCAGATATTTGTGTGCTAGTTCCTCCAAAAAGAGCTGCAAAAAAGCTTATAAATATAGCACCATATAAACCAGCGCTAGGACCTAGGCCAGAAGATACACCAAAAGCAAGAGCTAATGGTAATGCTACTATTCCTGAAGTAATGCCACCGAAAAGGTCTCCTTTTATGTTAGAGAATAAATTTTTCATATAAAGGTCAAATTTATAGGTAATTATAGATTGTAAATTTAGTTAGGGGAATGTTTTATATCAAAAAATAAAGTATTTTATTTTTTGGGTATAAAGTTTTGTATAACATACAAAAAGAGCCTTGGTTTATACCAAGACTCTTTTTAGGTACTATTTATAGTAATAATGATTAATAAAAATCTACACTACCTGTAGAAATATTATACATGGCACCCACAATTTTTATTTCATTGTTATTTTCCATTTCAGCTAATACGGGACTTTTAGTACGAATATTATCTATTGTTAGTTCTACGTTTTTTGCTGCTACATTATTTACAAAATCTATATTTTTAGAATTTCTTAAGTTACTATCTGTAGGTTCTTTTACTGCATTTACTGCGGGTTTAATTTTATCTAACAGAATAGTTAAATTACCTAATTCTGCCCCATCACAAGCTCCTTTTACAGCACCACACGCCGTATGGCCTAAAACGACAATTACTTTTGTCCCGGCTAATTTACATGCAAATTCAATGCTACCAAGAATGTCTTCATTTACAATATTACCAGCAACACGTGCGCTAAAGATATCTCCTACACCTTGATCAAATATAAGTTCTGCAGATACTCTAGAGTCAATACAACTTAAAATTGTGGCAAAAGGATATTGACCGCTTGCAGTATCTTTCATTTGGTCTAAAAGATCTCTGTTTGCATTATTGCTTGCTATAAATCTAGCATTACCTTCTTTAAGAAGTTCAATAGCTGTATTTGGGGTAATGGCTGCTTGTGTTTCTTTTGTATGTGCTTTCATATTTTTTTATGTAGTTTTTGGTGTTAACTTAAAAAATTCTATAAAACTTGGAGGGTTTTCTGCAACACCTCTTTCAGAAATTATTTTAATATTAATACTTCTTTCTTTTGCTTTAAAGGCAAAGTCGTCTAATATTTCAATTATATCATTATCTAAATATCTGGTTTTTCTAACATCTAATTCTAAATAGGTGTTTTCTGGTAAACTATCTAGCTCTTTTAAGATAGCTCCTTTGTTAAAAAAAGTAACTTCTTCAGCAAGCGTCATTTTAATTTTACCATCATCAACATCTTCACCTTCTTTATGTAAGAAGTGAGAGTTTTGAAAGTTTTTAAGTAGAATAATAAAAATACCTACTCCTAAACCTAAGCCAATACCCAATAATAAATCTCCAGTAATAACCATTGGTAATACCGTTGCCATAAATGGTACAAACTGTTTCCAACCTAGTTTGTACATATTTACAAAAGTAGATGGCTTTGCTAATTTAAAACCAACTATGAATAATACCGCTGCAAGCACAGCTAAAGGTATTTGATTAAGTAATGTAGGAATTAAAAGAACAGATACAATTAATAAGAATCCGTGAATAATTGCAGATAATTTAGTTCTTCCTCCAGATTGTATGTTAGCTGAACTACGTACAATTACCTGAGTTATTGGTAAACCTCCTATTAAACCAGAAACAATGTTTCCTGTACCTTGAGCAAATAATTCTTTGTTTGTTGGGGTTACATTTTTATGCGGGTCTAACTTATCTGTGGCTTCTACACATAGTAAAGTTTCTAATGAAGCAACTAAAGCTATAGTAAATGCAGTAATCCAAACTTCAGTATTTCCTATTGCTGAAAAATTTGGAAAAGTTATTTGCTCTTTAATATCTTGTATGCTTCCTGGTACTTTTACAAGTTGCTCTAAGGTTAATTCTAAAGAGCCTCCTTGAGTTACTACATAAAAAATAATACCAAAAACAACAGCTACTAATGGCCCTTGTACCAATTGAAATATTTTTCCTTTTTTAGAAAGTACGTTAGACCATAAAAGCAATATTCCTAATGAAATTATACCAACTACGGTTGCACCAATACTTATGTTACCACTTATTAGGGCATTGATAGCTTTTAAAAGTCCAGATATTAAATTATCCCATTCTACTTGTAGAAAATCAAAATTTCCTTTAGGATTTTTACCCATTCCAAAAAAATAAGGAATTTGTTTTAGAATAATAATTATTCCAATACCAGTAAGCATTCCTTTAATTACGGAGGAAGGAAAAAAGTATCCAATAATACCTAGTCGTAATACGCCAAATAGAATTTGAATAGCTCCACCAAGTACTACAGCTACTAAGAAGTTTTCATAGCCTAAAGAAGTAATTGCCACTAAAACAATTGCGGCTAAACCTGCAGCAGGACCACTTACTCCAATATGAGACCCACTTATAGCACCAACAACAATACCTCCCACAATACCAGCAATTAAACCAGAAAAAAGTGGTGCTCCACTAGCTAAAGCAATACCTAAACATAATGGTAAAGCAACGAAAAATACAACGATACTTGCGGGAATATCGCTTTTAATATGTTTAAACATAAAATAAATTGATTATGTCCTAATTAGATTTTTTAGGACAGATTAATTAATAAAAAAACAGTTAGTAATTATTAGCTAACGCATTCTGGGGGAGGGGATAATACTTCTAAAGATAAATTTTTGTAACCTGCCATATTAAAGTTACTATTTACCGTATTGTTTAAAATGGCAACTATAGAAAAGTCTAAAGAATTTTCTTTGACAAATTTTTCTTCTGCAGTTGGGGATTTTTTACCAGATTCTTGCTCTTCTTCATTAAGATTGGTAATTACAATTGTATTTTCAGCATCGCATAAGGTTATTATGCTTGGTGCAGTAACTGCAAAAAGCCATAAAAACAATAAAATAATTTGAGCAATAACTTTCATACAATTAAAAATTCCTTAACAAATATACTATGCAAACGTTTAAAAATTATTAATAAACTTTAAAAATCCTTTAGTGGTTTTATATTTTCAACTAATAACCAGCCTGTTTGGCCATCTACTAAACTTATTTTTCTCCAATCTTTAAGTTCTTCTTCTATATTTACCTTAGTACCAGAATGTAATCTAAAAAGCTCTTGACCGCTATTATTTGGATCCGATTTTATTACAACTTCTTCTGTAAAGATTATTGCCGGCTGTTTAGCGTTAAATTCTTTGTACTGAGCGTAAGCAAATAGTAAACTAGTAAAAACTATAAATAAAGAAATAATACTTCCTATAAAGGCAATACGTTTTTTTGTAGAGTACCTAAATTGCTTAAATGCAATATATAAGAATACAAATAAGAATACAAATAAAATTGCAATATAGCTCCATTGATCAAAGGAAAATGTACCTACAATTGTTTTATAAATTTTAGAAAATTGTGTTTCAGGTAGTATTTCAAATGCATCTAAAGTCATGTTTTGAGCATAACTTAGGTTGTTCTTAATTTCACTATCATTAGGTTTTAAAAGCAATGCTTTTTCATAATAATATATGCTAGGAGCTATTTGGTTTAATTTATAATAGGCATTTCCAAGGTTATAATAAAGTTCTGCAGAATGCTCCCCATTTTCTACTATTTGTAAATAATTTTCTATAGCCTTGTTGTAATTACCATTATTATATGCGGTTGTAGCATCATTAAATAAAGTAGTGTTTTGAGCGTTTCCTAGAGTGCCTAAACAAAGAACAAATAGGAATATTAATTTTTTTAGCATACCTATAATTGTTTATCCATTAATGAAATTACCTCACTAGCCTTGTCATAATCTTGTTGCATTTGCACATTTGAGAATGGACTATAACGTGCTGCTTCACAATTCTTAAGAAGAGAAATAAATTCATCTATAGTTACTGAATCTACCTTCTTTTCTGAAAGTAAAACTTGAATTTTATCTTTACTAAATTCTGATGTTTCTATTTTTAATTTTGCTTTTAAATAATTATGCAAAGCTTTTTCTAGTGCTACATAGAAAGCATCTTTGGTTCCTAATGTTGCTTTGGCTTTAGATAAATATTTTTTAGCTAATTTATTTGCCTTTCTAACTTTATTACCAACCACATCATTAGTAATAGCCTCTCTTTTTTTACGTAATAATATATAAGTAGGAATTAACAAAAGAGGAAGTAGTAACCATAAGTAAAAAGGAGTAGAGCCAAAAAAGTAATTAGACTTTATGGCATGTAAATTTGTTTTAGTTTTAATAAAATGGAATGCATTATTATTAGAAGATACTACCTGTTTGTTATTTGAATTAGTTGGATTTGTAGCGGAAGAACTTGAAGGTCCTTTTATTACATTTATTAATATTTCCTCAGAATTTTTTGTAACGTACTTATTAGTCTTTGGATTAAAGTAACTAAAAGAAATGGAAGGAATTGGGTATTTGCCCTTGTATGCTGGTACTATAGTATAACTATCACTAACTTTCCCTTGCATACCAGCTAAATTTGTTCTTATACCTTCATTAAATTCTGGTTCATATACTTCTAAAGAGCTTGGTAAATTAGGTTTTGGAAGTTGAAAAAGTTTTAAATTTCCTTTACCACTAACCTCTACTTTAGCTTGTAAAGATTCTGATGCATTTAATTGTGTTTTACTGGTGGTAACTTTAAAATCAAAATCACCAACAGCACCACTAAAATCGGCAGGTTTTCCTTTTTCTGGAAGCGCTTTTACGTTTATTGTGCGTTTACCAGCAGATACAGTTTTATTAGTTTGGGAGTATACTCGGCCACCAAAAAAGTCTCTCTTGTTTGTAGGAACATCTACAGTTATTTCAAGGGATAAAGGTTCTATTTCTAATTTTCCTGATTTTTGAGGATACAGTACAACACGTTTTAATACTACATAGCGATACGCTTTTCCTTTATAAGTTCCATTTTGCGCATTGAGTCTAGATACTTGAATATCTTGACTCCAAAAATTATTATACTTAGGGTTGTCTAATGGGCGGTAATTAGAGACACTTATTTGCGGACTTACATATAATTTATAAACTACACTTACTGCTTCATTTAAATAAGGATTGGTCTTAGAAACTTCAGCAACTAAATGTAAATTATCCTCTGCAATAGCATCGGCAGATTTTTCACCATTTGGTTTATCTACAGCAGCAGTTACTTCTACCGTTTTAGCTAAGGATTTATATACTTTACCACCTATAACAATAGAGGCTTGTTTTATAGAAAATTTACCTCTTGCTGTTGGCGCTAGCGTATAAGAATAGGTTTTAGAATAACTACGAACACCATTTATCCAGGAAGAACTAATAGATTGCGAAGGGCCCATTAGAACTCTAAAACCACTAAAGTCTGGAGGTGTAAAATCGTCTCCATCTTTATTCATAGCAAAATCTACCCGCAAACGTTCATTAATACCTAGTTTATTTTTACTAAGTTTCATTTCAAAAGTAACGGCACCCTTATCTTGAGCCTGTGTAAATAGGCAAAAGAAAACTAAAAATAGCAGGGGAATGTTTATTTTAAATAGTTTTGGCATTACCAGTCTTTTTCGTTTTTAACTTTAGCTCCTTTTACTTTTTTAGCGTCTATTTTATCTTTTACTTTTTTCTCTTCATTTTGCATAGCTTCTAGCAAATTCTGAACTTGTTGTTTAGATAATTGGTTAGGCCTAGGTTGTGATTTTTCTTGTTGTTGATCTCCTTGATTAGGTTGTTTTTTGTCTTCTTTTTTCTCATCACCTTCTCCTTCTTTATTATCTTCTTTTTCCTCTTCTCCTTGATCGCCTTTATCTCCTTTGTCCCCGTCTTTTTTCTCTTCCTCTTTGTCTTTATCCCCTTTATCTCCTTCGTCGCCGTCTTTCTTATCTTTATTTTTATCTTCTTTATCCTTCTTGTCTTGGTCTTTTTTATCTTGATCCTTATCCTGATCTTTATTTTGGTCGTTCTTTTGCTCGTCTTGTTGTTTTTTTAGCATTTCTTTTGCAAGAGCTAAATTATAACGTGTTTCTTCATCTTTAGGATTGTTTCTTAAAGCTTCTTTATAGGCTTCAACAGCTTTTTCATATTCTTTACGCTTCATAAATACATTACCCATATTGTGGTAAGCTTTATGCTTGTCTGCTTTGCTAGTAGCTACTTCTCCTGCTTGTTTAAAACGTCCAAAAGCTTCACTATAGGTTTCTTTTTTATAATAAGCGTTTCCTAAATTATAAGGGGCAGCGGCATTTTCAGAGCTTTTAGAAATAGCTTTTCTATACTCCGCCTCTGCATCTACAAACTTATCCTCAGATAAATTTTTATTTGCATTCCATGTATAATTTTTTGAAGCTTCTAAAGCCTTGGCTTTTTCTTTTTCCTCGTCTTGAGAAATACCAAAATAACCAAATAGAAAAACAATAAGTAAAATATATTTTTTCATTTTATTCTTCTTCTTTTTCGTTAAATAGGTTAAGTTTTTTTAACCATTTAGTTTTTTTATCTAATACAAAAATATCTAAAAAAAGAAATAAAAGAGCAGCTCCTAAAAACCATTGAAATTGGTCTTTATATTCAGCAAATTGTTTTGCTTCAAACTCTGTTTTGTCCATTTTTATTAGTTGTTCCTTTATAAAATCAACCGCTTCTTCAGTATTAGTTCCATCAATATATTCACCATTACCATCCTCTGCAATATCTACCAAAACCTTTTCATTTAGTTTTGTAATAACAACCTCTCCTTGAGAATCTTTCTTTAAAGTTTCTACAATCCCATTTCTTTTTATTGGTATAGGAGCTCCTTTTTCTTTACCTACACCAATTGTAAATATTTGTATGCCTTCTTCGGTAGCTTCTTCTACAGCATCAGATGTTAATCCTTCAGAGTGGTCTTCTCCATCAGAAATAATAAATAATACTCTATTTGTTTGTTCTTCATCATCATAATAGGTTGTTGCAAGTTTTATGGCTTCATCTATTGCTGTACCTTGAGAGGTTAGCATATTTGTATTCATACTTTGCAAGAACATTTTTGCAGCACCATAATCTGTTGTTATTGGTAATTGTGGATAGGCCTGGCCTGCATATGCAATTATACCAATACGATCACTTCCTAATTGGTTTATAATTTCGGATACTAATCTTTTTGCTTTTTCTAGTCTGTTAGGAGCAATATCTTCTGCTAGCATACTTTTAGAAACGTCTACCGCAAAAACAATATCTACCCCTTCTCTTTTTACAGTTTCTAGTTTGGTTCCAATTTTGGGGTTTACTAAACCAATAACTAATAAAGTAATACCTAAAAGCAAAAGAATAAGTTTTAAGGTAGATTTAAAATGCGATTTATTAGGCGTTAATTTTTTAAGCAATATAGGATTGCCAAATTTTTTCTGCGCTTTTTTCTTCCAGATTAATGCCAAAATAAATAAGACAATTATCACCGGAATGATACATAACAGATAGAAATATATTTTTTCGTCGAACTGAATCATAGTTTATACAAAACTTCTAAATATGGTATTTTTTAAAAACCACTCAAGTAAAAGAAATATTCCGGCAATAAAAATCCAAGGCCTAAATTTTTCTTCATACTTATAGTATTTAAATTCTTCTATTTCTGTTTTTTCAAGCTTATTTATCTCGTCATAAATAGCTTCTAATTTTTTATTGTTAGTGGCTCTAAAGTATTTACCACCGGTAACTTTTGCAATATCTTTTAGTAGAGGTTCATCTATCTCTACTTGTCGCATTCCGTACCTAAAAGAACCATCAGGATTATAGGCAATAGGAGACGGTGCATTACCGTTTGTTCCTAAACCTATGGTATACGTTTTTATACCAAACTCTATAGCTAAATCTGCAGCAGTTTGGGGTTCTATAAATCCAGAGTTATTTACCCCATCGGTTAAAAGAATAATTATTTTACTAATTGCTTTACTTTCTTTTAATCTGTTTACGGAGGTTGCTAGCCCCATACCAATTGCAGTACCGTCATTTAATTGCCCATAAGTAATTCCTTTTAGAGAGCTAAGAACAATAGATTTGTCGCTAGTTATAGGTGTTTTTGTAAATGCTTCTCCTGCGTACTCTACAATACCAATACGGTCGCTAGGACGTTTTTTAATAAAATCTGCGGCAACTTCTTTTAAAGCAGTTAATCTATTAGGTTTTAAATCGCGAGCAAGCATACTAGAAGAAACATCTATTGCCATTACAATATCAATCCCTTTTGTAGTTTTTGTCCTTGTAGAAATATCTTCTGTTTGTGGTCTTGCCATTGCAACAATTATTGCTGCAAGAGCTAACAATCTAAATAAGAACAAAATGGGTTTTAATTTTGGTAATATACTAGAGGTATTAAAACCTTGTATGCTAGATATTTTTAAAGTAGCTGTTTGCTCTTTGCGTTTAAAAAAATACCATAGCAAAGCAATTGGAAGTAGCAAAAACAACCAAAAGAACTCAGGATTTGCGAAAGATATATTTTCTAACATTTATGCTTCTGTTTTAACTTCTACAGTGGTTAGTATACGATCTATAATTTCTTGAGCATACGTATCATTAGCTAACCAAGTTAACAATACTTGTTGCTGAAACCCTTTGCCGCCAAAACTTAATATTATATAGTTGCCTTTTACAAGCTCTTTAGAGTCTGGAACTCTAAATTTAGCATTACCATAAGTTTTTAAACCTTTAACACCAGAAATTGTAGTAAATTCTTCGTTTTTAGTAATGATGTTTTTTGCTCCTTTTTTCTCAAAGTTTTTAATTAAGTGCTCTACCGATTTTTGAAAATCTGGTTCTTCTTCTGATGTAAAAGTGGTAGAGGTAGTTGCAATAGTAAATAAAGCAGCTTTGTTTGTGTATGCAAAAGTTTGTAACTCTTTTATTTTTTCTTGTGCCTCTGCAGGTATTTTTGTTTTTTGACGCATAAGAACTTCTGGAGTTTCTAAACTAATTGGAGGATATCCGTAGGAGCTAGAAACCCACTCCTTAGTGTCTAACATTTTTTTAGATGGATTTCCTGTTATAGTATCCCATGTATTAGTTGGGCCATAATATGCTGTTATACCTGCAATACCAATTATAACAACTCCTAATGCAGCACTTATTGCAATTATTGTCTTTTTTCTTTGCTTTTTGCGAGCCAATTCTTCTTGGTATTCTGCTTGCTCTAAAAGTTCTTCCTCTGTAGGTTCCGGAATAGCTTCATGTGTTTTAACTACAATTTGTTCTACTGCTTTACGGTCATTTTCTGCAGTAGAAATAGGAGGTTTAGATTTTGCAAATTTCACCAAATCTGCTGTTTGTAGTATTTTTTTAAATTGAGATATGGTAGCATTATCCAAATCTAATTCTCCAGCATCTTTACGCAATTCTAATTTAGAAATAAGCTCATCTGTAGTACTTTCAAGGGCCGATACTTTAACATCTTCCTCTAAATAAGAGCGAACAATATCTGTAAGTTCAGAATAGTATTGTTTGTATTCGTCTTGAATTAAATATCTAGAATTTTCTAACTTTTTAAGCTCTAATAAAGCTCTATCATAAGGAGGTAACAGTGCTACTTTTTCTTCTTCTGTTAAAGGTTTTTTTCTATATAAAAACCAATATACAAGTCCGCCAATTACTAAAACAAATAGTATTGCAAGTATTATTTTCCATAATTTAGTATTGCTTTTGTTTACACTAAGTAATGGTTTAATATCAAACATTTTTTGTGCAATAGTATCTACTTTTACCGTAGAAACTTCAATACGTAGAGAATCTGTAAAAAATCCTTTGCCGTTTATTTCTATACGTTGTTGTGGTAATTTATAAGAACCAGAATCAAATTGTGTTAAAGCATATATTTTTTGTAGCGTAACACGGTCTTTTTTTCTTGTAGTATCTGTTTTAAAAGCTTCTACAGTTTCTAGAGGAGAAAAGGTTTGTCCTTCAGGAAATATTACCTGAGCTGTAGAATCTACTTCTACAGAAACTTTAAAATGTAGTTGCTCTCCTATTTTTAAGGTGGTAACGTCTACTTCAGAAGTTACTTTTGGCGTTGTTTGGGAATAACTAGTATAGGTTCCTATAAAAAACAGACATAGCACAAGTTTATGCAAAAAGCATAAAATAAAATCTTTATTAAATAATTTGTTACAACTCATTTGTAATTATGCTCTTCTTTTAAAATAACCTAATAATTTTTTTACATAACTTTCATCAACCCTACTACTTAGAACACCGCAGCCAGATTTTGTAAAGGTGTTTGTAAAATAGTTTACTTGTTCTTTGTAAAAGTTACTATACGCTGTACGGACTTTTCTAGATTGGGTATTTACTAATTTAATAGCTCCTGTTTCTGCGTCTTGCATTTGAACCATACCTAGATTTGGAATGGTTTCTTCCCTTTCATCATAGATTCTTATACCAGTAACATCATGCTTATTGCCTATAATTTTTAGAGTTTTTTCATAATCGTCTGCTATAAAGTCTGAAAGCACAAAAATTATTGCTTTCTTTTTCATAACATTAGAAACATATTTTAATGCTTCTGCAATATTGGTTTTGGTACTTTTTGGTTGAAATTCTAGTAGTTCTCTAATAATACGTAAAACATGTGTTTTTCCTTTTTTAGGAGGAATAAAAAGTTCTACTTCATCTGTGAATAAAACTACACCTACTTTATCATTATTTTGTAATGCAGAAAAGGCAAGTGTTGCACTTATTTCTGTAATTATCTCTTTCTTAAATTGATTGTTAGAGCCAAAATGTTCAGAACCACTAACATCTACCATAAGCATCATGGTAAGTTCCCGTTCTTCTTCAAAAACTTTTACAAAAGGCTCGTTATATCTTGCAGTTACATTCCAGTCTATACTACGTACATCATCTCCAAATTGGTATTGACGTACTTCACTAAATGTCATACCACGACCTTTAAAGGTAGAGTGGTATTCTCCTCCAAAAATATTATCAGAAAGACGCCTAGTCTTTATTTCTATTTTACGAACTTTTTTTAGTAACTCTTTTGTATCCATATATTCGCCCTTGGCTCATTTAGTACAAAGTATTAAGTACAAAGTATAGAGAAAACTTATTTCTCTATACTTTGTACTTAATACTGGCACATTAGTGCCTATGGTACCTCAACCTCATTAATAATTTTATTAATTATTTCTTCCGAAGTAATGTTTTCTGCTTCCGCTTCATATGTAATTCCTATACGGTGTCTTAATACATCATGCACAACAGCCCTTACATCTTCTGGTATTACATACCCTCTTCTTTTAATAAAGGCATAACATTTAGAAGCAACTCCAAGGTTAATACTACCTCTAGGAGACGCACCAAAATTAATTAATGGTTTAAGGCTTTCTAGATTATATTTTTCTGGATAACGAGTAGCAAAAATAATATCCAGGATATATTTTTCTATTTTCTCATCCATATAAACTTCTCTAACTGCTTTTTGAGCACTTAAAATTTGGTCTACACTTACAACAGGTTTTACTTCTTCGTATTTTCCTAATAAATTTTGGCGCATTACCATTTGCTCCTCATTCATTTTAGGATAATCAATAACTGTTTTTAGCATAAAACGGTCTACCTGTGCTTCTGGTAAAGGGTAAGTTCCTTCTTGTTCTACTGGGTTTTGCGTTGCCATTACTAAAAAAGGCTTGTCTAAAACAAAAGTTTGGTCACCAATAGTAACCTGCTTTTCTTGCATGGCCTCTAATAGTGCCGATTGTACTTTTGCAGGAGCACGGTTAATCTCATCTGCCAGTACAAAGTTTGCAAAAATTGGACCCTTCTTAATAGAAAAGTCATTGACTTTCATATTATAAATCATAGTACCAACTACATCCGCAGGTAATAAATCTGGTGTAAATTGGATTCTACTAAAACTTCCTTTTACTGCTTTAGATAGCGTATTAATAGCAAGTGTTTTTGCTAGTCCAGGAACACCTTCTAATAAAATATGCCCTTGCCCTAAAAGACCAATTAGCAATCTTTCTATCATATGTTTTTGACCCACAATTACTTTATTCATTTCTGTAATAAGAAGATCAATAAAAGCGCTTTCTTGGGCAATTTTCTCGTTCACTGCGCTAATGTCTACCGTGGTATTTTCTTCCATATAACTTTATATATTTTGGTATTTTTTTATTTTATTTTTAACAGAAGTGCAAATTGAAAATTTATTCACTCTTTAGCTGTTAACAATTGGTTAAAAAATGAGGTAAACCTCTATTTTTATGAAGTTTTTAAGTCATTTCTTTTTATTTTCACTCCATAACTTGGTCTAACGAGTGTTTTTAATGATTCGTTAATTTTTTGGAGTAGTCTAAATTTCACATTTTATTGCCTAAATATAACCTTAAAAATGGATAAAACAGCTTTAATTACAGGAGCAACTAGCGGAATTGGTAGAGCAACAGCTTTTCTTTTTGCAGAACAAGGTATAAACATAATTATTTGCGGGCGAAGAAAAGAAAGATTAGAAGAAATGCAAAAAGCTTTAAATGAAAAAGTTAAGGTGCATATTCTTTCTTTTGATATAAGAGATAAGCATGCTGTACACAATGCTATTAATACTTTGCCAAAAGAGTTTTCTAAGATTCATATTTTAATAAATAATGCAGGGAATGCCCATGGTTTAGAACCTATCCAAGATGGAAATATTGAAGATTGGGATGCTATGTTAGATATTAATGTTAAAGGCTTGCTCTATATTTCTAAAGCCATTATTCCAAAAATGATAATGAATAAAAGCGGACATATTATTAATATTGGTTCTACTGCTGGTAAAGAGGTGTACCCAAATGGTAATGTGTATTGTGCAAGTAAACATGCTGTGGATGCCTTGAACCAAGGAATGCGAATAGACCTTAACAAACATGGGATTAAAGTTGGTGCTATAAACCCAGGACTTGTAGAAACCGAGTTTAGTGAGGTTCGTTTTAAAGGCAATACGGAAAAAGCAAATACGGTTTATAAAGGATTTACACCCTTAAAACCAGAAGATATTGCAGATATTATTCATTTTGCTGTTACACGCCCTTACCATGTTAATATTGCAGATTTAGTAGTTATGCCAACAGCACAAGCCAGTAGTACTATAGTGAATAAAGAATTATGATTAACAAAAGACTATTAGTAAAAAACCTTCTTGCTCATAACGATGAAAATAGTTTTTATGATAAAAAACGTTTTATAAACATTGGAGAAAAAGAAGGGAAAGGCAAGTTTTTAAAACATGTTTGTGCCTTAGCTAATAGCAATCCTAATAATAATTCTTTTATAGTAATTGGAGTAGAAGATGAGGACAATAAAATTGTAGGAGTAGATTTTTTTGATGATAGTAAAATTCAAAATTTAGTAAATGCCTATCTAGATAATCCGCCATTAATAGCTTATGAAAATATTCCTTTTCCTCATTTACCAGAGGGTAAAGTGGTTGGTTTAGTAACCGTATCTTCTAACGGGAAAGTTTGTTCTCTTCGAAAAAATATTTGGAAATATTATGGGGGTTCTGTTTTTTTTAGAGAAGGTAGTATAAGCTTGCCAAAGGCCTATGACATAGAGTTAATAGACAATAATTCGGAGACCGTTGCAACTATAGAAAAGCATGCCAAAAATAATATAGAGTTAACTCTAGATGGTGTTATAGATTTTATAAATAATAGGCACAAGGATTTAGAAAGTAACTATAAAGTTTTTAAAGAGCAGTTTGTAGTTTGTTGGGCAGGCAATATTAAAAAAGTAAAAGAAGAAACTTACTTTTCTAGGGTAGATATAGAGCTTATAAATGAGCAAGTAAAGCTATTTTATTCCACCTTAGATGAGGTAACAATTACCTATACAAATGACTCTTTTACTACTACAGAATATGTACAGTTAGGTTTGGGAAATAAAGTAAAATATTATCCTTTAGAAGAGGTTACCATTGCTTTTAATGATAATGGAAAATATGTAATAAAAAGTAAATTAATATTTAACCCGCCGCAGTATAATAAAGAAGATTTGCACCATATTTATAACACTAATAATGCCCTGCTTTCTAAAATAAAAAAAGGAATTAGTTTAAATGAAACAGAATTAGAAGATTTAAAACAACTGCCTGCTACCTATTTAATTTGTTATTTAAATAATTTTAAAGATGCAAAAGAGAAAATGGAAAAAGCAAGACCATTGCTTAAAAAAACGGACAGAAAAATTTATAATGACCTTAAAGCTTCTTTAAGAATTCTGCGTAAGGTGCAGTATAATAATTAAGAATTAAAAACAGCATTATAGTTTGGCAAAGAAGAAATTGCTCCATAACCAGTAGTTGAATAAGCCCCAGCTTTATTAGCTTTTATTACCATTTTATTTAATAAACTAAAATCTTCCATAATCCCAGAAGTAGAGGTTAAAGATGCTATTTGGTACAATAAACAACCAATAAAAGCATCGCCAGCACCGGTGGTATCTACCGTTTTAACCTCTATACTTGGTATGGTTTTTTGTTTTTTATTTGTGCTTACTAAAGTTCCTTTTTTGCCTAACGTAATAGCAATAACTTGGGCACCAATTTCATGTAATACACCAGAGCAGTCTATTGGGTTGGTTTCTCCAGAAAGTAATTGTGCTTCTTCTAAACTAAATTTACATAAATGCGATTTTTGAATAAAAGGCAAGCATTTTTTTATGAAAACATCGGTTTGGTTATTCCATAAATCACTTCTAAAATTTGGGTCAAAACTTATAAATGTATTTTGTGTAAGCGCATCAAAAAAATACCGGTTATAGGCATCCTCTAAATTACCTCCTAATAAGGCAGTTGCAGCACCAAAATGAACTATGTTATTATTAAATTCTTTTTTAATACAAGAATCATACTTTAATTTTTCATCAGCGCCTCTGCTAAAAACAAAATCGCGCTCTCCTTTTTCATCTAAAGAAACAAAAGCAAGCGTTGTAAAGGCATCACTCCTTTGCGCTAAAGATACATCTACATTATTGTCTTTAAGTACTTCTAATAAATAGCTTCCAAAAGAATCTTTACCAACACTACCAATGAACTTGCTTAAACCTCCAAGTTTACTTATAGCACAGGCCACATTTGCAGGAGCTCCACCAGGGTTTCTAGAAAAATCTTTTGCTTTACCTAAATTGTTTTTTTCAGTTTTAGCAATAAAATCAATCAATAATTCTCCAATACAGAATACGCTTTTCATTTTATCCTTTTTCAGATAACGCTAAAGTAGTTAGAAAAATATATCTGTTCCTTTATAAATTTGGAGTACTATACTTGTGGTTTGTAATGCTTAGGTTAAAAAAAAGTTTTTTAAAGGTATAAAATAGTATATTCCTGTTCATAATTACGATTTTTGTAGTATGAGAACATTAGTAATAGGAGACATACATTCTGGTTTAAAGGCACTACAACAAGTTTTAGAAAAAGCAGAAGTAACTACAGAAGATACCTTAATATTTTTAGGAGATTATGTAGATGGCTGGAGTGAAGCTGTAGAAACAGTAGAATTTTTATTAGAACTACAGAAAACACATAAATGTATTTATTTAAGGGGTAACCATGATGAGCTATGTTTAGATTGGTTATTAAAAGAAGAACATAATCCAGTGTGGCTGCAACATGGAGGCACAGCAACTAGTACTTCTTATGCGGCAGTTTCAGAAGAAACAAAAAAAAGGCATATTCAATTCTATAAAGAATTAAAAAACTATTATCTAGATAAAGAAAATAGACTTTTTCTTCATGCAGGATTCACAAACTTAAAAGGTATTGAGCATGAGTATTTTACAAAAACCTTTTATTGGGATCGTACATTATGGGAATTAGCAGTTTCTTTAAATCCAGATTTACAAGAAGAAGATTCAAATTACCCAGCACGATTAAAAAATTACAAAGAAATATATATTGGGCATACACCTGTGACAAGAATGGGTAAAACTACACCCCAGAATTTTGCAAATGTTTGGAATATAGATACTGGAGCAGCCTTTAAAGGACCGCTTACTATTTTTGATATAAAAAGTAAGAAAATATGGCAAAGTGATCCAGTTTACACTTTTTATCCTTCAGAAAAGGGAAGAAATTAAAAATAGATGTAGTTTTAGAGGCAAAAACACTATATTATTAACGAACTTTGCAAAAAAATAATTTATGTCTGAAAAAAATATAAGGTTAGAAGTTATGCAGGCTATAGAGCATAAAGTAGAGGGCTTTATAGATTCTTTTCTTATTCCTATTGAAGAGATTTGGCAACCTACAGATTTTTTACCAGATTCACAGAGCGATAATTTTTTAGAATCCGTAAAGCAATTACGTGAAGAGTCTAAAGAATTAGGATATGATTTTTGGGTTACCATGGTAGCCGATACTATTACAGAAGAAGCATTGCCAACATATGAATCTTGGTTAATGGATGTAGAAGGGATAAACCAACATGACGGTAAGGCAAATGGATGGTCTAAATGGGTACGAGCATGGACGGGAGAAGAAAATAGACATGGAGATGTACTAAACAAATATTTATATTTATCTGGAAGAGTAAATATGCGCGAAGTAGAAATTACAACGCAACATTTACTTTCGGATGGTTTTGATATTGGAACAGATAGAGACCCTTATAAGAATTTTGTATATACATCTTTTCAAGAATTAGCTACCAATATATCGCATAAGCGTGTTGGGCAAATGGCTAAGAAAAAAGGAAATGCACTTTTAGGTAAAATGTGTACTATTATTGCTGGTGATGAAATGAGGCACCATTTAGCATATAGAGAATTTGTAAAAACTATTTTATCTGAAGACCCTTCTGGAATGATGATAGCTTTTGCAGATATGATGAAACAAAAGATAGTTATGCCTGCACACTTTCTTAGAGAATCTGGTGGAAGTATAGGAACAGCTTTTGAGAACTTTTCTAACTGCGCGCAAAGATTAGGAGTGTATACAGCACATGATTACATAGAAATATTAAAGAAACTAAATAGCTATTGGGAAATAGATACTGTAAGGTCTTTAAATGATGAGGCTCAAAAGGCAAGAGATTATTTAATGAAGTTACCAGCTCGTTTATTACGTATTTCTGAGCGTTTGAAATTTCCTGAAGATCAATATAATTTTAAGTGGGTAGAGGCCAACGGTAGATTGTAAAGATTTTCTAAAATATAAAAAAGCCCAATCAAATTTTTTGATTGGGCTTTTTGTTGTTGGTTATTTAATTATAATTTTCCGTGGTCATGTTCATCTTGCCATTTTGCAAGTTCTTTCCATTTACCTTCATACGCCATTTTTGCTTGCATTGGCCAAGAGGCTGGATCATGTATTTTGTAACGATCACCACCGCCGTCAAGAACTTTTTGACATTCTGCTACTGTAGCTTCTGATAATGCTTTCCAAGTTTTTATTCCAGCATCATTAAACATTCCAGATATTTTTGGTCCAATGCCTTCCACAACTTTTAAGTCATCTTCATTAATTTTCTTTCCAAACGCAGCTTTTGCAGCATCTCCATCAAAAGGAATAGATGCAATTGCAGCACCAGCAGCAAAAGAAGAAACTGCTGAAGCAGCTGGAGCAGCAGCTTTTGCAGATAACTTAACATTACAAGCGTCTAAATCTGTTTGTAATGCAGCACGTTTACTAATACAAGCATCTAAATCTGCTTGTAGTTTTGCATTTTTATTTTCTAATAATTTTAAATCGGCACTATTATCTATAGTAGTTGTTTTTCCTTTTCCAATTAGGTAGCCTAAGTAAGCACAAATTGCTCCTACTAATAAAGGAATTAACCAGCACCAAATGTTCATATTTGCAAAATCCATATTTTATAATTTTTTTATTGTTTGTTATTTAGTTTAATGTAATTACTGTTCTTCTGTTTTCTGCTCTACCTTCTTCGGTAGCATTGGTTGCAACAGGACTATCTGGCCCTTTAGATGAAGTGTTTATTTTATCTCCAGATATGCCATTTCTTATAAGGTATGCTTTACCAAAGTCTGCACGCTCTTGTCCTAAACCTATATTGGTATTACGGTTACCAGTATTGTCTGTATGGCCAACAACATTAGCAGTTGCACCAGCTACTTTATCTAAGTATCTAGATATATCTGCTACTTTTTGTCTTTGCTCTGCATTAAGATTAATAGAAGCTTGCGCAGTATTAAAATGGAGTACTAATGGATTTGCTTTAATTTTTTCATAAAGCGCCTTTAATTCATCATCTGCGGTATCAGATTTTGCATCTAGACCATAAGCTATAGGGCCTAAATAAACATTGTCTTTATCTACCATTTCATCCTTTAAACTACCAAAGGTGTTAATTTGAGTAGAAGAAATACCATTAGCAACTAAATGGTTTTTAACAGCATTTGCTCTTGCAAGCCCTAAATTAGGGAATGCAGAATCGTTGGTTTCATCACTTTTATAATAGCCAGTAATATTTATAACTTTAGACGCGTTTTCTCCTAAAAAGGATTTTAGGCTTGCAATACCAGCTTCTACTTTTGTAGACAATGGCATAAGAATCTCTGATTCAGACGAATTAAAGTTGTAATTATCATTTTCATTAAACGCATAATCACCATCACTAAAAGCAAAGGGATAGGATGTTGCAGTTGGTTCTGCTGGAACTATGGCTTGTTTGGCGGGTTCCTCTTTTACAGCTGCACCACATTCACTGCAGCACGTAATGTAAAAATAAATACCTGCCAGGATGGTAATTATAATCCCTAGCAGATTCGTAGTTGTTTTTGTCATTGTTAATATTCATTTAGTGTTTAGTCTACAATGTATTAAAAAAATCTTAAAAAAATCTTACGAATGTCTAAAAATCAAGGAGGTAACCATTAATTACCGGTTAGAGAACATTAAATAAACATACAAATTATACTTTTTTTATATTTTTTAATGACAAGTAAACTAACTCTGGGCAAGCCCACGAGGCATTAGAAGAAAAATTAGCATTGATTTCGACGCAAGCGTCGGAGCATTTAAATCTCGATTATCGAGTAAAAAGCCCTACTACATAGAATTGCAATAGAGCTTTTATTACTAAAAGAATTATTTTTTATTTATAAATCGAACTTTATACCTTGCGCTAAAGGTAATTCTGTAGTATAGTTAATAGTATTAGTTTGGCGTCTCATGTATACTTTCCAAGCGTCAGAACCACTTTCTCTACCACCTCCAGTTTCTTTTTCACCACCAAATGCGCCTCCAATTTCTGCACCAGAGGTACCTATATTAACGTTAGCAATACCGCAATCAGACCCTTGTACAGATAAGAAAGCTTCTGCTTCACGTAAATTATTAGTCATTATAGCAGAACTTAACCCTTGCGCTACGTCATTTTGAATAGCTATTGCATTATGCACGTCTCCAGAATATTTTAATAAATATAAAACAGGAGCAAAAGTCTCGTGTTGTACAATTTTATAATGTGGTTGTGCTTCTGCAATTGCAGGTTTTACATAACAGCCAGATTCGTATCCTTCTCCAGAAAGTACACCGCCTTCTACTAGTATGTTACCACCTTCTGCAACCACTTGTTTTAATGCATTTTCATACATTTTAACTGCATCTTTATCTATTACTGGACCAACATGGTTAGTTTCATCTAATGGGTTACCAATTTTTAATTGTCCATAGGCTTTTACTATGGCATCTTTTACAGTGTTATACATGCTTTCATGTATAATTAACCTTCTTGTAGATGTACAACGTTGTCCTGCAGTACCTACGGCTCCAAAAACGGCACCAATAACCGTCATTTTAACATCTGCATCTGGGGTAACAATTATAGCATTATTTCCTCCTAACTCTAATAAAGATTTTCCTAAACGAGCAGCAACTTCTTGTGCTACAATTTTACCCATTCTTGTAGAACCTGTAGCAGAAACTAAAGGAATTCTAGAATCTTTAGTTAGCATTTCGCCTACTTTATAATCGCCATTTATTAGATTGCAAATTCCTTCAGGAAGTCCATTAGCTTTAAAAACATCAGCAGCAATATTTTGGCACGCTATGCCACAAATTGGAGCCTTTTCAGAAGGTTTCCAAACACAAACATCTCCGCAAATCCATGCAAGTGCAGTGTTCCATGCCCAAACAGCAACAGGAAAATTAAAAGCCGAAATAATACCAACAACTCCAAGCGGATGGTATTGCTCATACATTCTGTGTCCTGGACGTTCAGAATGCATAGTTAAACCATGTAATTGACGAGATAAACCAACTGCAAAATCACAAATGTCTATCATTTCTTGAACCTCACCTAAACCTTCTTGGTAACTTTTTCCCATTTCATAGGAAACAAGTTTTCCTAAAGCTTCTTTTTTTTCTCTTAACTTTTCTCCAAATTGGCGAACAATTTCCCCTCTAAGTGGAGCAGGTTTTGTTTTCCATTCTTTAAATGCAACTGTTGCAGTTTGCATCACTTTATTATAGTCTTCTTTGGTTGAGGTTTTTACTTTACCAATTAATTTACCATCAACAGGAGAATAAGACTCTATAATTTCCCCATTAGAGAAGTTATTAGAACCAGTAGATGTTCCTTCATTGATTTCAGTAACACCTAATTCTTTAAGTGCTTCTTGTATTCCGAATGATGCAATTTTTGACATTTTATAACTTTTTGAATACTATTTGTTAAATTTTTAGCAAATTTACAAATAAAACTGATTAATCCTAACAGTTAATTTTTTAGTTATAAAAACCGCTTTATTACTAATAAGAGTATTGCAATAATTGCAGGAAGCGCTTGTATGTAGAATATTTTTTTACTTACGGATATTGCTCCATAAATACCAGCAATTGCAACACAACTTAAAAAGAAAATGGCAATATTGGTAGACCATTGTACATTAGAGATTAAGAATGTCCATACAAGGCCAGAGGCTAAGAAACCATTATAAAGCCCTTGATTTGCAGCCATAGACTTAGTAGGTTCAAATAAATCTGGCGGAAAATTTTTAAAAACTTTTCTTCCTTTAGTAGTCCAAGCAAACATTTCTAACCATAAAAAGTAGAAATGTAAAAATGCAATTATCCCTATTAAAATTTTTGCAATGATATCCATTTATTCTTCTTTAGTAAATCGTTCATCAACAGGCATTTTTGTTCCACAATTAGCACAGGTAAGCAGCTCTGGAGAGCCGTAAAAGTGTTTAAAATGTTTTAGAAAATCTTTTTCAATATTATGTAACTTAAAATAGGTTTCATATAATTTATGATTGCAATTATCGCAAAACCATAATAAGCCATCTTCGGCCTCTAAGTCAGCTCTTTTACGCTCAATGACTAACCCTATAGAGTTTTCATGACGTACTGGAGAATGCGGTACTTTTGCAGGATGTAAATACATGTCTCCTGGGCCAAGCTTCATGGTTTTCTTTTCACCATCTTCTTGTATATGTACTTCTATATTTCCTTCTAGCTGATAAAATAATTCTTCAGTTTCGTTGTAGTGGTAGTCCTTTCTTGCGTTTGGACCAGCAACAATCATTACAATATAATCTCCTGCATCTTTATATAGGTTTTTGTTTCCAACAGGTGGTTTTAGTAACTCTCTGTTTTCAGATATCCATTTAGTAAGATTAAAAGGAGCTTGTATAGGCATTTTGTAAATTTTAAATATTAGAAATAAAAAAACACCAGCAATATGCTGATGTTATAAAATTAATAAAACAAAATGTCTTTACTCTATAATCAAGATTTAAATGCTCTGAGGCTTGCCACAGGTTTCATTACTTTCTTTACCTAAAGAAGAGTTGTGTATAAAACAAATTGTTATTTGTATCTTTTTTTACACTCACCGCTGTATGTGTAAATTCTCCTTCCATAGTTTTTTTATGGCTAGAACTACCAAGCCATCCTTTAAAGGCTTCATTAGCAGTTTTGTAATCTTTTGCTACATTTTCGGCCACGTATTCTACTTCTAACTCTGTAGATATAGCGGTAGCTCTAGAACTAAAATTGTCATGACTTATGTTTCCTTTAGAAATCATATAATCATTATGTTTATTAGCTTGTTCATGTGCCACGCTACTATACGTAAGTAATGTTTGGCCCTGCTCTACTCTATATTCATTAACAATAGAAAGTAGTTCCTCTTCTATTTCTTTAACGTTCTTAGCTTCTATAAAGTTTGTATCCTCGGTGGTTTCTTTTGTGCAAGAGAAAGCCACAAATACAAATAAAACTAAGAATGCTTTTTGCATACTCATTTTCATATAATGTTCTATTTGTAAGTAGGTTGTTCTCTAACAGAAGTAGGTACTATTATTAAGAAAGGGGATTTCTTAAGTTCTATGTTAATAAGGGGAAACTATTAACGGTTGTAATATTAAAGAATTATTGTATTGGTTCTATTAAAATTTACATTTTTTCGATGAAATACTTCTTTTTAGATAAAGTGTATAATTTTTCGGACAATAAAAGCGTTTCTTCATTTGTAAGTTTTCTTTGTTTTTCAATGAAAACAGGGATGTAATGTGTTATAAACTGCGTTACTTTTACATAAAATAAAATTCCATGAATAGTAAGTCTATTTTTTATCTTTTCTTTTTTTTTATTGTTTTAATAAGTTGTAATTCTAAGCAAAAAAATGCCTCGGATACTTTTGATGATTTAAGTAAGTATCAAGATTACATTTCTGAAGTAAGTCATGGAATAATTTCTGTTAAATCAGATGTTAGAGTCGTATTTAATTCCCCAATAGAAGGTTGGGAGAACGGGTTAGGGTTAGATAAAAGTTTATTTAAAGTTTCTCCTAAAGTAGCAGGTAAAGTAATAGCCTTAGATAACAAGACAATTGCTTTTGTACCAGAGAAAGCATTTAAACAAGATACAGACTATGCTTTTACGTTAGATCTAAAAACTATTTTACCTAATTCTCCAGAGGAGATAAAAGAAATGTCTTTTGGCGTAAAAACAATAAAACAGCAGTTTAATATTTATACAAATGCAATACAGTCTTACTCTAAAGAGTACCAATATATAAACGGGCAATTAAGAAGTTCCGATGTTCTTTCTTTAGAAAATGCTAAAACCTTAGTAAGTATTACACATAAAGGAAAAAAAATAACGCCAAAGTTTGATGGTGGTTTAAAAGAAGGAACTCAGTTTTCTTTTACAATAGACAGCATTCAGCGTTTTGAAGAAGATAGTGAACTTTTAGTTACATGGACAGGAAAAGCCTTAGACATAGAAAGTGCGGGTGAAAATAAAATTTCTATTGCAGGAAAAAATAATTTCACTATTCTGGATGTTACTTTAGATCCTTCAGAGAATCAAATTATAGTATTAAATTTTTCGGATCCAATTAAAAAAAGCCAAAACTTTAAAGGTTTAATAGTTTTACAAGGCGATGATAAACCAAAGTATTCTGTAGATGGTAATGTGTTAAAAATATACCCATCTAAAGAAATGAGTGGAACTGCATTACTAGAAATTTTTGATGGTATTGAAAGTGCAGATGGCTATAAACTAAAATCTAAGTTTACAGAACGTGTGGCTTTTGAAGAAATAAAACCACAAATTAGATTACTATCTAACGGTACTATTTTACCTTCATCTAATAATCTTAAGATTAATTTTGAGGCTGTAAATTTAAAAGCAGTAGACGTTACTGTTCTTAAAATTTATGAAAATAACATACTACAATTTTTACAAAACAATTCTATAAACGGACAAGGTAATTTAAGAAGCGTAGCAAGGCCAATTATTACTAAAAAGATTGATTTAGTAGGTAAATTATCTAATAATAATGGAAAATGGACAGCACATGCTTTAGATTTAAAGTCCATTATTACTCCAGAAGTAGGCGCAATTTATAGAGTAGAATTTACATATAAAGGAACGTATAGTTTATATACCTGTAGTTCTACAAATTTTGAGGCCGAAGATCCAACAGATAGTTTTGATGAAGAACAAGAGAATAGTTCTTGGGATGGGGTTGAAAATTATTATAATGACTATTACTATGATTATAATTGGTCCGAGAGAGAAAACCCATGTAACACATCTTATTATTATAATAAAAAAATTGGTATAAATGTTTTGGCTACAGATATAGGGGTTACAGTAAAAAAAGGCCTTAATAAAAGTTATTTTATTGCCGTAAATGATATTGTAAGCACCAAACCTATTGCTGGCGCAAAAGTTACTTTTTATAATTACCAACAACAAGAAGTAGGAAAAGTTACTACAGATGAAAAAGGAATATCATTTTTAGATTCAGATAAACTAGCCTTTTTTGCAATTGTAGAAAGTAATGGTCAAAAAAATTATATCAAACTTAATGATGGTAATGCGCTTTCTGTAAGTAAGTTTAACGTTTCTGGTGTTCAATTACAAAAAGGAATAAAAGGATTCATTTTTGCAGAAAGAGGAGTTTGGCGCCCTGGAGACAAAATTTATCTTTCTTTTATGCTAAATGATAATGCTAATAAGTTACCAGAAAACCATCCTGTAAAACTAGAACTTTTAGACCCTTATAATAGTATAGTACATAGAGAGGTTAAAACTAATGGCGTAAATAATTTTTACAATTTTAGTTTAAAGACCGATGAGAATGCTGTAACAGGAAATTGGTTAGCTAAAGTATCTGTTGGCGGAGCATCTTTTACAAAGACTCTAAAAATTGAAACCATAAAGCCAAACCGTTTAAAAATAAAAACCGCTTTTGATAAAGAGGTATTGTCTAGTAAATCTCCAGTAGATGGAGAGATAGAAGTAAAATGGCTGCATGGTGCTATAGCTAAAAACTTAAAGGCAGATATAACAGGAAAATTTAATGCAAAGAAAACAACTTTTAAGACTTTTCCTGGGTATGTTTTTGATGATCCTTCACGTAGTTTTTCTAGCGAAGAGCAAGTAGTTTTTAATGGTAAGATTAATGCAGAAGGAAAAGCAAAATTCAATGTTAATCCGCAAGTAACAGCAAAAGCTCCAGGAATGCTAAATGCTGCATTTATTACTAAAGTGTATGAAAATGGAGGAGATTTTAGTACAGATGTTTTTACAAAGCAATACTCTCCTTATAGTACGTATGTTGGATTAAATGCCCCTAAAGGAGATAAAAGAAGAGGAATGCTTTTAACTGATGTTAAGCATAAATTTGAGGTAGTTTCTGTAGATGAAAATGGAAAACCAAAAGCAGCTAAGAACCTCAAAGTTACCATCCATAAAGTAAACTGGAGATGGTGGTGGGATACTTCTGCAGATAACTTATCCTCATATAGTAGTAGCCAGTATAGAGAAGAAATTTTTTCTAAAACAATAAGTACTAGCTCTAATGGAAAAGGTAGTTTTGAGTTTGAATTGAAGTACCCAGACTGGGGGCGTTATTTAGTACGTGTAGAAGATACCAAAGGCGGCCATGCAACAGGTAAAGCAGTATACGTAGACTGGCCAGGTTGGGCAGGAAAATCTAAAAAGAACGACCCATCTGCAGCTACTATGTTGTCTTTTTCAGCGGATAAAGAAAATTATAATGTTGGCGAGAATGCTACGATTTCTTTCCCGAGTTCAGAAGGAGGTAGAGCTTTAGTTACTGTAGAAAATGGAAGCGAAGTTTTAGAATCTCTTTGGGTAGAAACAACCAAAGAAGAAACAAAATTTATCTTGCCTATAACAGAATTATATACACCAAATGTATTTATTCATATTACCCTATTACAACCACATGCAAGCACATTAAATGACAATCCTATTCGTTTATATGGTTTGGTACCAATAGCAGTAGAAAACCCAGAAACAAAGTTAGAGCCAGTAGTTTCTATGCCAGATGTTCTTAGACCAGAAGAAGAAATAAAAGTAACGGTAAAAGAAAACAAAGGAAAAGCTATGACTTATAGTATTGCTATTGTAGATGAAGGATTATTAGATTTAACAAGATTTAAAACTCCAAATCCTTGGAACACCTTTTATGCTAAAGAAGCATTAGGTGTAAAGACTTGGGATGTTTATGATGATGTTATTGGGGCTTTTGGAGGCAAAGTAAATCAGGTTTTTGCAATTGGTGGAGATGATGAGTTAGCTGGCGCAAAAAATAAGAAAGCTAATAGGTTTGAACCTATGGTGGTTCATTTAGGTCCGTTTGAGTTAAAAGCAGGAAAATCCAAATCGCATAAAATTAAAATCCCAAAATATGTAGGTTCTGTGCGTACTATGGTAGTAGCTGGTGATGTAACTAAAGAAGCTTATGGTATTGCAGAAAAAACAACTCCTGTACGTAAACCATTAATGATATTGGCTTCTTTGCCAAGGAAAATTACATCAGGCGAAAAAGTAACATTGCCTGTTACCGTATTTGCTATGGAAAAGAAAATTAAAAATGTTACTTTAAAAATAAAACAAGACAAAGCATTTACCGTAGAAGGCGGAGCATCTCAATCTTTAAGTTTTTCAGAACCAGAGGAGAAGATGGCATATTTTACCCTAAATGTATCCGACTTTAAAGGTATAGGAAAGGTAGTGGTTGAAGCATCTGGTAATGGCGAAAAAGCATCTTTTGAAATTCCTATAGATGTGGTAAACCCTAATCCAATGACTTCTAATACAGAGGCTATTATTCTAGAGGCCAATGCAGAAAAAACAATTTCTATAGAATCTTTTGGAATAAACGGAAGCAACTCTTTAGATGTAGAGTTTTCTACCTTACCAGCAATGAATTTTAATGGGCGTATGCAGCAACTTATTCGCTATCCTCATGGTTGTGTAGAACAGACTACTTCTGGAGCTTTTCCGCAGTTATTTTTAACTTCTATTTTTGATGTTACTTCTAATAAGAAAAAAAGAATTCAGCAAAATATAGAAAGTGCTATTAAAAGATTAGGAGGGTTCCAATTAGCTAACGGAGGTTTAGGCTACTGGCCAGGACAAAAGCAAGCTAATGATTGGGGAACAACTTATGCAGGGCATTTTTTACTAGAAGCAGAAAAAAGAGGTTATGTATTGCCTATAGGGTTTAAATCTAGTTGGGTAGATTATCAAAAACAAATAGCAAAACAGTGGCGTTCTGGAAACACAAGTTCTTCCTTAGCACAAGCGTATCGTTTATATACTTTGGCTCTTTCTGGAAATGCAGATATCGCATCTATGAACAGACTACGAGAAACAAAAGAATTGTCTAATGATACTTACTTTAAACTAGCAGCAGCCTATGCCCAAATAGGGCAAAGCAAAGTTGCTAAAGACTTATTATTAAAGGCTAAATGGGATTTTGTTAAAAGAAAAAATTCATACTACACTTATGGTTCTGCTTTACGTAATAAAGCAATGGCTTTAGAAACGGTTGTTTTAGTACAAGACAAAGTAAAAGCGCAACAACTAGCAAAAGAAATAGCTGGTGTGTTAGCAGAAAAAGAATGGTTAAGCACACAAGAAACAGCTTATAGTTTATTAAGTATGGCAAAATTTGCCGACATGGTAGGTGGTAAAGGTATTAGTACAAGTATTTCTGTAAACGGAAAATCAGATAAAATTAGTACTTCTAAAACATTAGTAAATAGGAATTTTGAAATTAAAAAAGGAGCAAATACAGTAACCATTAAAAACAAAGAGGATAATGCAGTTTATGTTAGTTTAATTACAAATGGAATTTTGCCTGTTGGCCAAGAAAAAGTAATAACGCAAAACCTTAATGCAAATGTGGTGTATAAAAATAGAAATGGGTCTACATTAGAAATAGCAGAAATACAGCAAGGAACAGATTTTGTTGCTGAGGTTACCATTACCAATACATCTACCGCTAAATTAAATGATATGGCAATGTCTCAAATATTTCCAAGTGGTTGGGAAATTGTAAATACAAGATTTACAGATTTTGGAAGTTTTGCAGAGAATAATGTAACCCATACTGATATTAGAGATGACAGGGCTAATTTTTATTTTGATATGAAACCTAAAGAGAGCAAAACGTTTAGAGTATTGTTAAACGCATCCTATTTAGGAACTTATTATTTACCTGGAGTACAAGCAGAAGCTATGTATAATAATGATTATATGGTGCGCACTAAAGGCCAATGGGTAAAGGTTGTGCAGTAATAATTAGAGTATTATAATAAGTAAGAAGACTCGTTTATAGTTATTTTTTCTGAGGCTTTAGCCCACCCTAAAGCCTCTTTTAAAGAAGTAAAAGTTCTTAACGTGGTTGGAACAAAAACTTTTTCTAACATACCATTAAAATAGCCTCTTTTTGTATAACTAACTATGGCGTAACCTTTAATTTTAGCGTTAAATTTTTTAAATTTTAACCAATCAGAAGGGACTACAGAGTAATCATTAATACGGTGGCTAATGTAAATTACTTCTTTTGCCTTATCTCCATAAATACTTTGAAATTCCTCTACTAAAGTTTTTCCTTGCGCTTCCCAAGAAATAACAACATCTTCTTTTATCTCACCAACAATGAAAGTATCGTATAAGTAAAAATCCCCAAAATCATAACTAATAATATGAAGGGGTTTTTTGTAAAAATAATACTCTTTTATTCTTTTCAAAGTATAGTGTTCTGCTGTTCTAATAACAAAAGAAAAAAATGTTTGCGTATATATTACATTTAATCGGCTAAAAACACAAAAACTCTGCCTAATGTAATAGGAAGATTAAAAGATTCAGAAACAACAAAATTTGTAAGACAAAACGTTTTTTAGTTTGTAGTTTTTTCATCTGCTTTTTCAGGTAAAACAGTATCAAAAACAAAAGCACCAATTTCTTTTATTGGCTCATAAAGTATAGATTCTTTTTTAGCATCATCTCCAATAAAATTTAGTGTATTATTCATACGGTCAAAGAATACTAATAAAGCCCCAATAATCACAGCAACTTTTAAAGCTCCAAATAAAGCACCAGCAACTTTATTTAAAAAGCCTAACATAGCAAAATCTGCTACTTTAGTTAATAATTTTCCTGCTATATGTACAAGAACTACTATTGCAATAAAGGTAATTACAAAAGAAGCAACATTCATATAATGTTCATTCCATTGCATATGTTCTGCTAAATAATCGCCAGCTATGTATGAAAAATGTATAGCGCCATAAATTCCTGCAATGAGAGCAATTATAGAGGCAATTTCAACAAAAAGACCATTTTTAAGACCTTTATAAAGCCCCCAAATAAGTACTATTCCTAAAACAATATCTAATATAGCCATGCTTGTTTTGATTTAAGCAAATATAAAACTTTGATTTGTACCTTTGATTTTTTAAAAACAAAAGACTACAGATTAAAAATTAAATAATGTCTAGAGATATAGAGTTAAAAGAACGTTGGCAAAATTTAGTAGAAAAACTTTCTACACAGTTTGCAGAAGGAGATACCTTAGATTTAGATGCCATTATTTATTTAATAGGGATACAGGAATTAGGGCAATATGATAAGACGTATAAGAAAGATGAAAAATTAAACTTAATGCACATAGCCATTTGCAGATTGCTTGAACCTTATGGGTATTATAAGTTCGATTTTTTTGATGAAGAAGGTTGGCCTCATTATATTGTTGTAGAAGAATTACCAGCTTTAAAAGCTGGAGAACAATCGGTATTGATGAAAGAAGCAATTGTTGGCTATTTTTTAGAGAAAAATTATATAGCATAAATTGTTACGTAGGATGACTTCGTACTTATGAAAAATAAAGTTGTACAGTTTATAAAAAAGCATCCAAAGAAATTAGTTCTAGTATGTGTTCTATGTATTGCGTATTACTTTTGCCTTCCTGAGGTTTTATTTAGTTCTCCTAAAGCTACAGTAATAAAAAGTAATGATAAGGTTTTAATAGGAGCCACTATTGCAGCAGATGGGCAATGGCGGTTTCCAAAAGTAGATAGTGTTCCTTATAAATTTAAAACCTGTATTCTTGAGTTTGAAGATGCTTATTTTTATAAACACCCTGGCTTTAACCCTGTTTCAATGGCTAAGGCTATTAAAACAAATTTATTAGCAGGTAAAACCCTCCGTGGAGGTAGTACAATTACCCAACAAGTGATACGCTTAGCCAGAGAGAATAAGAAACGGTCTTACCTAGAAAAGTTAATAGAGTTAGTTTGGGCAACAAGATTAGAGTTAAGACATTCTAAAAAAGAAATTTTAGAATTGTATACTAGTAATGCTCCATTTGGTGGTAATGTAGTAGGTTTAGAAGTAGCTTCTTGGCGTTACTATGGTTTACAATCTCATCAATTATCATGGGCACAATCTGCTACTTTAGCGGTGCTGCCAAACGCTCCAAGTTTAATTTACCCAGGAAAAAATCAAGAACAATTATTATTTAAAAGGAACCGACTTTTAAAAAAATTATTGAATACAGGTGTTTTAGACAAAACTACCTATGAATTAGCACTATTAGAAGAATTACCAAAAAAGCCGTATGCTTTACCGCAAATTGCTCCACATTTAGTACAAGAAATAACAAAAAATAATAACGGGAAATGTGTAGTAACCTCTATAGATAGGACATTGCAACAAAATGCAAATAGGATTCTAGAGAAGCATTACCAAAGATTAAAACAAAATTTAGTGCATAACGCTGCAATTTTAGTTTTAGAAGTAAAGACTAGAAAAGTCTTAGCTTATGTTGGGAACACACCAACTACAAAAGAATACCAAAAAGATGTTAATATAATTAGAGCAAATAGAAGTACAGGTAGTGTTATTAAGCCTTTGCTATATACTGCAATGTTAGATGCAGGAGAGCTATTACCAGAAATGTTAGTGCCAGACGTACCTACACAAATTGCCGGGTACACACCAGAAAATTTTAATGAAGATTATAGTGGAGCCGTAACTGCAAAAAAAGCACTAGCACGCTCTTTAAACATACCTGCGGTTCGCTTATTACAGTCTTATGGTTTAGAAAAGTTTAGAGACCAACTTAACTATTTTAATTTGGGAGGAGTTAATAAATCTGCGGACCATTATGGGTTAACTTTAATTTTAGGAGGTGCAGAAAGTAATTTGTGGGATTTATGCAAGACCTATGCAAATTTAGCTTCTACAGTAAATCATTTTAACGAGACTTCTAGTGAGTATTATAAAAATGAATTTGTAGAACCAATTATAAAACAGGAAGATTCTATAAATTTTGGAGAGCTTACTAAGGAGAAAAATAGTTTTGATGCTGCAAGTATTTATTTAGCCTTTGAAGCTATGAAAGAGGTAAATAGGCCAGAAGGGAGTGAGTCTTGGGAGTTTTATGATAGTAGTAAAGAAGTAGCATGGAAAACCGGGACTAGCTATGGTAATAAAGATGCTTGGGCTATTGGGGTAACTAAAGATTATGTGGTTGGTGTTTGGGCAGGCAATGCAGATGGGGAAGGAAGACCAAACCATACTGGAGTACATAGTGCAGCTCCTATTTTATTTGATGTTTTTGATGTGCTACCAAAATCGGACTGGTTTTTAAAGCCTCTAGATGCATTTGTAGATGTTAATATTTGTTCTAAAAGTGGGTATTTAGCAACACCTATTTGTCCCACAAAAACTATTTCTATTCCAAATAAAGAAAATAAAATTAAGGTATGCTCTTATCATAAAAACATACAATTAGATGCTAAGAAACAATTTAGGGTAAATTCTTCCTGCGCAGATTTATCTACTACTATAACAGAATCTTGGTTTGTATTACCACCCTTAATGGAGTTTTATTATAAAAAAACGCATCTTGATTATAGAATACTCCCAAGCTTTAAAAGGGCATGCAAGCCAACAAATGTTTCTCCTATGCAGTTTATTTACCCAAAGGATGGAAACAGAATTACGCTTACTAAAGGTTTTAATGGGGAAAAGGGAGAACTTATTTTAAAGCTAGCGCACTCTAAACAAGAAACACCAGTGTATTGGTATGTAGATGAAGAGTTTATAAAAGAAACAACTAATTTTCATGAAATTGGAATTATTCCTTCAGAAGGAAAACACAAAATTACAGTTTTAGATGCTTTAGGAAATGAAGCAATAATACATATTACTGTAGAGTAAATTTAATCTAACTTATCGGTAAGTGCAGTAAATATTTTTTTTGGGTTTCTACCTTTATACAATACTTCATAAACAGCATCTATAATAGGGGTTCCAGATTCTTTATTAATTTTTTGCATTAGTAAATGTGCACTTTTGGTAGCGTAATATCCTTCTGCCACCATACTCATTTCCATCATGGCACTTTTTACAGTATACCCTTTACCAATCATATTACCAAACATACGGTTACGGCTAAAAGTAGAATACCCAGTAACTAACAAATCGCCTAAATAAGCAGAATTGTTAATGTTTCTTTTCATTTTATGTACACGCTTAATAAAGCGTTTCATTTCTCTAATAGAGTTACTCATAAGAACACTCTGAAAGTTGTCTCCATAACCAAGACCATGAGAAATCCCTGCTGCAATTGCATAAATATTTTTTAACATAGCAGCGTATTCTGTACCTATAATATCGTCCGATATTTTAGTTTTTATGTAATGACTTTTTAAGTTTTCTGCTACAATTGTCGCCTTTTCCTGGTCTGCACAAGCAATAGTTAAATAAGATAGCCTCTCTAAGGCTACCTCTTCTGCATGGCAAGGACCAGTTAAAACACCAATATTTTCAAAAGGGATAGCGTACTTTTCATGAAAATGCTCTCCAACAATTAACCCAGTTTCAGGAACAATTCCTTTTATAGCAGAAAAAACAATTTTATTTTCTAATGAGACGGTAAGCTTTTGCAATTCACTATCTAAAAAAGCAGACGGAATAGCAAATAACAATAAATCTGCATTAGAAATAGCTTCGTTTATATCTGAAGTTAATTGTAGTTGATCCAAGTGAAATTCTACAGAACTTAAATAGTTAGGATTATGTTTTTCAGTTTTAATATGAGCAATAGCATCTTCATTACGCATATACCAAATAACCTGATCTTGGTTTTCGGTTAGCATCTTAACAATAGCTGTTGCCCAACTTCCCCCTCCTAAAACTGCAAATTTCATTTGTTTGTACATTATAGTATTAATGTTCCAAAATTACCAAAATTTAAGGAGCTTTCTATAGTACAATAGAAGCATTGTAAATTTTTTGGCATGAGGTTTGTTTTGTATTAAAGGAATTTAAAATAGTTAAAAGATGAAAGCAGTAAAATTACTTATGGGATTTATATTAGTAGGAACCTTACTTTCTTCTTGTTATGCAGAAGTATTAATAGAAGATGAATTTATAGACGAGCCAATTTATACCACCAATCAGGTGTTACAATCTTATGACTTATGGTATATAGATATTAATGCTACCAAGGGTAATGGCGAAGTTCCTTTTTTACAAAGAGCATTTACAGTTTCATTTAAAAATGGAAAAATGTATGCTAATAATAATATTGTAGGTATTGGCAATACAGGAAATGGTTTTGGAATTCCTGTAGGTTATTATGACGGCTATAGTGGTGCGGTAGATATAGATCATGTTGTGGATGGTTCTTGGATATTAGAGGTGCTTACAGTTAATAATAATACCATAGAATTGTATGATGCTGGATCTAGAACATCTTACTTTTTAAAAGGATATTATACAGATACGTTTGATTATGATTATGTGTTTTATGATAACATAAATTACTTTTTACAAGAGTATGATGCTTGGGAAAAAAGTTATACTAGTGAAGAAGGAGCTATAAACGATTTTGATGAAGAGAATTTTTTACAGTTTTTACCAGACTTTTTTAGATCTTCTATAGATAAAAATGGAACCTCTATTTCTAGATTACAATGGGATTTTGAAGGAGATTATCAGGTGTATAACATAGAAAACGATGAAACGCTTAAAACTTTAACACTTGCATATGATTTCATGGGCAATGATTACTTTGAACTATACGTTATTAATGATAGTACTATAGAGCTTTATCACCCAGATAGTAAAACGGTTTATGAGTTTACAGGAAAAGGATATCAGCAGTACTTAAAGTCGGGTAAAAACTCGGTAAGTAAAAAGAGAGAAAAGACTTCGAACCCCACAATGCATGTAAAACGAAGTAGAAAAATAAAATAATAAGAGAAAAGTATTAAATTCTCTTTCAAGAATTTTTGGTTGGTTATTTAGTTAAGAACCGCTTTAAGCAATATGTTTAAGGCGGTTTTTTATTTATATAATTCCTAATGGATTGTTATTAAGAACATTAAGAAGTTTAAATTTTTAATAAAAAACCGCTATATCTTTAATTATTAAACAGTTTAAGGTGTTCCAAAAGAATTTGTTCTATTTTTGCGCCCTTAAATTAGTGATATGAAAAAGTATCTTAATCTTTTCGACTTTAAACAAAAAGTAGATTATAAAACAGAAATACTTTCTGGATTAACAGTAGCCTTAGCATTAGTTCCAGAAGCAATTGCTTTTGCATTAATTCCGGGATTTTCTCCATTAACAGGGCTTTATGCCGCTTTTGTATTGGCATTAATTACCTCTATTTTTGGAGGTAGACCAGGAATGATATCTGGAGCAACTGGTGCTGTTGCAGTTGTTTTTATTGGCCTTATTTTAGAATTAAAAAGAAACTTTCCAGGAATAGAGCCAGAGTCAATTCTTAATTATGTCTTTGCAACCGTAATTATTGCAGGAGTATTACAAATATTAGCTGGTGTTTTGCGCTTAGGGAAATTTATAAGACTAGTACCGCATCCTGTAATGTTTGGTTTTGTAAACGGTTTGGCTATAATTATATTCATGGCGCAGTTTCCTAATTTTTATCAAAAAGGAACAGACAGTCTTTTAGAAGGCAGTTCTATGTATATAATGCTAGGATTAACGCTTTTGACCATGTTAATAATTTGGGGGTTACCTAAATTAACAAAAGCAGTACCTTCTTCTTTAGTGGCAATTATAGTAGTTTCTGCAATTGTTTTAGGCTTTGGTATAGACACGCTTACTGTGGCAGATACTATGAAAGAAGGAGAATCTATAAAAGGTGGTTTTCCTCCTATTTCTATTCCTAATATTCCATTCACGTTAGAAACTATCAAAATTATTTTCCCATATGCTGCAATTGTGGCTGGTGTAGGTTTAATAGAGAGTTTACTAACCTTAAATATTATTGATGAAATTACAGATACCAGAGGTAGTGGTAATAAAGAGTGTGTAGCACAAGGAACCGCAAATATACTTTCTGGGTTTTTATCCGGAATGGGTGGTTGTGCAATGATTGGGCAAAGTTTAATTAACACTTCTTCTGGAGCAAGAGCACGTTTATCAGGTATTACTGCTGCAGTAATGTTATTGGTGTTTATTATGTTTGGTTCTAATCTAATAGAACAATTACCAATGGCTGCTTTAGTAGGTTTAATGTTTATGGTTGCTATAGGTACTTTTGAATGGGCAAGTTTTAAAACGTTTAGAAAAATGCCAAACTCAGACGTTATAGTAATGGTATTAGTTACTTTAATTACTGCAATAACCCACAACCTTGCAGTAGCTGTTTTATTAGGAGTAATAATATCTGCATTGGCATATTCTTGGGAAAATGCAAAACGTATTAGAGCAAGAAAACATGTAGATGATAATGGTGTAAAGCACTATGAAATTTTTGGTCCTTTATTTTTTGGTTCTACAACACTTTTTAATGAAAAGTTTGATGTACAAGGAGATCCTGATGAAATTATTATAGATTTTAAAGATAGTAGAGTAGCAGATATGTCTGGTATAGAAGCTTTAAATAAGCTTACGGAGCGCTACCAAAAAGTAGGTAAAAAAGTACATCTAAGACATTTAAGTAAAGATTGTATACGCTTACTTAAAAATGCCGATGATATTATTGATGTTAATGTTTTAGAGGACCCTACTTATAAAGTGGTTGCTAAGTAAGGCTTATTAAGTATTAAAAAAAGCGCGGTAAAAGATTATTCTTTACTGCGCTTTTTTAGTTTGTTTTACCGAACTCCCGTGGCAATTTTACTATCTCTTGTAGTATTATATTTTTTAAATAAATAATCTATCTTCTTTTTGTACTTTGGAATGTTTATTAAATTTTTCTCTTCATTTTCCGTTGGGTTTTCTTTAAGATTAAAAAGAGCATAAGGTGTTCTAGTTTTATCGGTTTTATCCTTTTTGTCTACTTTTATAATTAGCTTATAATTATTTTCTGTAATTATTACTTCTTTAGCGGTTCCGCTTTGTAGCATTAAAAAAGGATGTGGATTTGCTGTTGACTCACCTAAAAGTAAAGGAAGTAAAGTAGAGGAGTCTAAAGCATTATTTGGGTTTATTTTCTGCTTTGTAACATCTGCTAATGTAGCCAATATATCTAGACCAATAATTGGAACATCAGATTTAGAATTTGGTTTTATCTTATTTGGCCATGAAGCAATAAAAGGAACACGATGACCACCTTCATAACAAAGATTTTTATGCCCACGGTACATACTGCTAGAATTATGATTAGCCTTTAGTGTATTAGGAGTGTGTAAACCACCGTTGTCAGAGGTTATAATTATTAAAGTGTTATCATATAGGTTCTTTTTCTTTAAAGTTTGTACAAGCATTTCTATTTGAATATCTAGCTCTTTAACTAGGTCTAAATGATTAGAAGGAGTTGTGCCAGCAACTTTTTTGCCATTTAATTCTCTAGATGGGGTATGTGGTAAATGCACTGCTTGGGTAGAGTAAAATATAAAGAAAGGCTTTTCGGCTTTTCTACTTTCAATATAAGAGACTGCTTTATTAGCTAAAACGCCACCAATTTTATGAGGATCCCAATTGCTATCCCCTAAACCTTCTAACTTATCTAATTTCACCCCTATTTTATTCATTTTCTCTTGCGAAATAAAACTAATTTTAGAATCGTTTTCTAAAGGCATTAATTTTCCATTTTCATAAACTGCATAAGGAGAAGCCTGTATTCCTGCAGCTAAGGTTACACTATAATCAAAACCGTTAGATTGTGGCCCTCCAGAAACAATTTTACTAATATCTACTTCGGTTTCTGGTTTATTTCTTGGACCTCTATATATTTTGGTAGGATCTCTTTTTGTATAATAATTACCTCCTAAATGCCATTTGCCTAAAAATGCAGTTTGGTAACCAGCATTTTTCATAAGTTTTCCTAGTGTAAGTTGTTTTGGCTTAATTGGAGATTCTTGGTAAGCACCCCAAACTCCCCACGGAAAGTCGCTTCGGTAACAATGATTTCCTGTCATTATAGCATAACGAGAGGGAGCGCATAATGCAGCAGGAGAATGTGCATTAGTAAAAACCATTCCATTATTAACTAACTTATCAATAGTTGGAGTTTTAACTATGACTTTATCAGAATACATTTTTCTGTAATAAGAAATATCTCCTACCCCAATATCATCTGCTAAAACAACTATAACATTTGGTTTTTCTTGAGCTTTAGCAAGAGTGGACAATATTAAAACACCTAAAAGGTATACGTTTTTAATTTTCATGAATAATGTTTATTTAAAATAGGTTGGGTATATATTTTTTAAGCTTAAAGTATCGCCAGTATTTTTTTGCCATTCTAAAAAAGCGCTCCCTAATTTTTTTATTTTGGAGATAGATTTTTTCTCGGAAATAATATTATTGGTTTCCCAAGGGTCTATTTTTAGATTGTATAATTCAGACGCCTTTGTTTTGGGGTAAAGTATAAGTTTATAATTGTCTGCAACAATAGCTCTTTGGTCATTAAACATGGCTAAATAGATAGAGCTATAAGGGCTTGGTTTTACTTTGTTTTTAATTTGTGGCGTTAAGGAATTAAATTCTATATACTCAGGAATTTTAATTCCCGCTAGCTCTAAAATTGTAGGGTAAATATCTTGTAAGTAAATACGTTGACTTCTTTTAGTGTTTTTTGGTATTCCAGGACCCATAATTATTAATGGAGCCTTTGCGCTAATATCATAAAGGCATACTTTACCAGCAACGCCATTTTCACCAAAACTTATTCCATGATCAGACATAAATACAATTATAGAGTTATCATAGATTCCGTTTTTCTTTAATGCAGTTATAATGTCTCCAATACGATCATCCATATGGGTTACCATTGCATTGTTTTGTTGGTAACGCTTTTTCATTGTTTTTAGGTTTAAAGGAGCTGTGGTATAGTTGTATTTTATATGAGGATGTAAAGGACCTGCTTTAACACTAGGAGGAAGTTCAATGTCTTCTATAGGGTACATGTCGTAGTATTTTTGCTCTGTTTGCCTTGGTACATGTGGCGCATTCAATGCTGTATATAAAAAAAATGGCTTTTTGTTTTTAGCAGCCTCGTTAATGAATGCTATAGATTCTTCGCCAACAACATCTGTATAATGCCCTTTAGTACTTATGTAGGTTTTTAATTGGCCAGGTAGTATAGTTCCATAATGATCAAAAGTGTTTTTAGGAGATTTTCCTAAAGCATGCCATTTTCCTGTAAAATAAGTTTCGTAACCAGCATTTTTTAAACGCTCTGTTAGTGAAAGACCTGGAACATTTTTCGCTGTAATTTTAGATGCCTTCCAAAGATATGTACCATTAAATAACATAGTTCTACTAGGTATACAAACAGCTGGAGACCAGCATCCCATATTGTATGCATTAGTAAAATAGACTCCGGATTTTGCTATTTTATCAATGTTAGGGGTTTTTATAGTACCAAAATCATAGGCGCCTACAGCAACATTACTTTGATCATCAGATTCTATTACTATAATATTATATTGTCCTATTACTACAAAATGAAAAAGTAGAACAGATATAGTTAAAACTAGCTTACACATTTTTTTATTTTTTATTGATTATAATGTCAGATTTTTTCCCAATAAACTTTAATAGAATCTAGAGTTTATGTAGGTAATTATGGCAATACTAAAGTGAATACCAAATCCTAATTTTATAATGTAATATATTTTGAGAGTAAAACTACTTATATATAGTGGTAAGTATTGCTACATATGATCTATAAGTTAGTACAGTTGTTTATAGAAAGGAAAGTATAATGGAACTAAAAATAAAAGAGCCACCTAATTAGGTGGCTCTTTTATTATATATTTTTGAACGTTTTTATAATGTTCTTAGGTATTCTAAAATAGACCTAGCATCACCTTCGCTAAGATTTTGATTAATCATTATTGCGTTATTATACTCTTTTAGTAAAGCCTGTGCAATAGGATCTTCTTTTATCATTTTATCTGGGTTTAAAATCATATTCATTACCCATTCTGGACTTCTGCGTTCTAAAACACCTTCTAAAGCAGGTCCAATCATACGTTTATCTACCATATGGCAAGCAGTACAAACTGTTTTAAATTTTTCTTCGCCAGCAGTAGCCATATCTGTATTAATATCAGTATCAAGTGTTATAGAAGTAATTGGCCCTACACCTTTATTACTTAAATCTACAGGTACTTCTTGAGTCTCTGTGGTAGTTTTTGCTTCTGTTTTGGTTCTGTTCATTTCAAAACCAGGTTTTTTCTCTTCTTTTTTCTCTCCGCAGCTTACAATTAAGGCTCCTAATGCTAAAATGCTGAATATTTTTTTCATTGTTTTGTTTGATTTTGCGCCTAAGATAATAAATAGAAAAAATTAATACACTTCATTAAAGAAATTTAACCCTCTTTTTTCGCTATAAGTGATGTTTTTTTTGCCAAAAAAGCCAACATGGCCACCAAAATTAGGAATTTCAAAATATAAATAAGCGCTATTTTTTGCTTCTAAGTATGGATAGCATTCGGCTCCTAAAAAAGAATCATTTTTTGCATTTATTAATAAAGTTGGAATTTTAATATTAGGTAAAAACTGAAGAGAACTACACTGCTTATAGTAGTCTAACGCATTTTTAAAGCCGTGAGCTTTACTCGTATACGTGTCGTCAAAATCTTTTAAAGTCTTTATGTTTTGAATTTGTTTTAACGAAATTAAGTCAGGAAAAAGAATCTGTTTTTCTATTAATTTCTTTTTAAGGTGTTTTTTAAAACGTTTAGCATATAAAATGTTATTTGCTTTTAAAAACTGCTCTTGAGAATTATTTAAGCTGCAGGGGACTGATATTGTAACTGCAGATTTAATTTGATTAGGAACTTTTTTTGGCTCTTTTCCTAAATATTTTAAAATTAAATTTCCGCCAAGACTAAATCCTTTTAAATAAAGTTCGTCATAGTTTTTATTTTCTAGAATATGGGTAATTACGGCTTTTAAGTCTTCTGTGGCACCAGAGTGGTAGGAACGAAACAAAGAGTTAATCTCACCGCTACAGCCTCGTAAATTTATAGAGCAACAATCATAATTAGAAGCATTAAATAATTTTGCACTTCCTAATACATAAGCTCTTTGCGCATTACCTTCTAGCCCATGAACTATAATGACGAGTTTTTTGGTTTGCATTTTAGAATAACTCCAGTCTAAATCTAAAAAATCGCTATCTGGCAATAGTATTCTTTCTCGTTCTTGAGTTACTCCAGAGACTTTTCTAAATAAGCCAGAATAAATGGTAGAAAAATGACCGTTTTTAAAGGCTAACGGTGGATTATATGTGGAGGTTATAAGAGGCACTATTTTGTAGAATTCTTAGATAGATTAGAGAGAACAGTCATTGCTTTTTCTGCATTTTTAATATCTACAAAAATATGATCGTGATAGTACCCAGCAATTACATTACAACTTATTTCATGTTTTGCAAGTTCCGAAGAAAATAATGCTGTTAAGCCTACAGCTTCTAATGAGGAATGTATAGTTAATGTTAGCCATGCCGCTACATAATCATAGGTAAGTCCTATTGCATCTGCTTTTTGCTGCTCTATCACTATTGTTGTCCCTTCTTTTTCTTTAAACTCACAAATGGTGTCTTCTCTAGATACTAAATTTAGATTTTTAACCGTAGAAAATACATAAGTTCCTTCATGTAGAATTGGAGTCATTCCAATTATTAATTTTCCTAAATTTTTTTCTCCAGACATTATTTAGGGTATATTTCTAAATACTTTGTTTGTTCTTCTATGGCAGATTTAAATTCTGTTTTTAGAGTAGAAACCAAATTAGAAACAGAAGTAGTATTTTCTATGTTAGCAACACCTTGCCCAGCAGACCATATAGTTTTCCATGCTTTAGCCTCGGTATCCATCTCTTTTCCAAAGTCTATTTTTGTGTCTTTTTTTAAATCTTCTTCTGTAATTCCTGCAGCTTGTAAACTTGCACCTAAGAAATTAGCATGTACACCAGAGATAGATGCCGTATAAACAACATCGCTAGCTCCTGCTTCAATAATCATTTTTCTATATTCCTCTGTAGCTTTACTTTCATTGGTATTAATAAAGCGAGTTCCCATATATGCTAAATCCGCCCCCATTTGTAATGCAGAGGCAATATCTCTTCCAGTACTTATGCAACCAGAGAGCAAAATTGTTTTATCAAAAAACTGCTTTATTTCAGAAACTAAAGTCATAGGATTTATAGTGCCTCCATGTCCGCCAGCTCCTGCTGCAACTAAAATTAAACCATCTACACCGGCTCCTGCAGCTTTTTTTGCATGACGTTTTTTAATCACATCATGAAAAACTAGTCCACCATAGCTATGAATAGCATCTACTACTTGCGATACTGCACCTAAAGAAGTAATTACTAACGGCACTTTATATTTAATACAAAGCTTTATATCTTCTTGTAATCTTGGATTTGTTGGGTGCACAATAAGATTAACACCAAAAGGAGCCGCTTTTTTTCCAGTTTCTTTTTCAAAAGCACTTAAAACGGTTTGTATTTCTATAAGCCATTCTTCAAATCCTTCACTAGTACGTTGGTTAAGAGCAGGAAAGGTGCCTACAATGCCATTTTTACAACATTCAATTACTAATTGCGGTCCAGAGATTAAAAACATTGGTGCAGCAACAGCTGGTAAAGAGAGCTCTTTTATAAAAGATGGTTTTGCAGTCATAAGTGTTTACTTTAGAGTTAACTATTAAATTTAAGAATATTTTTATCTTAAAATGTTCCTTGTTCTTCAAAACTATACTATTTTTATGAAGTATTATGCATGCATAACAAAAAAATAACTATGTATTTAAAAGATTTTGAAATTAGATGGAGTGATGTAGACGCTAATAGACATTTAGCAAACTCTGCATATTTAAATTTTATGAGCCATACTAGAATGGCTTTTTTAATGGAATTAGGGTTTAATCATAAAACTATGGAAGAGCAAGGTATTGGTCCTGTGGTTTTTTATGAACATGTGTATTATTTTAAAGAAGTTTTTCCTGGAAAACCAGTGAGAGTGTCTATGGAGGTTATGGGAATGAGTGAAGACGGTAAATTTTTTGAGTTTCACCATAATTTTTATGATTACAAAGGTAGAAACGTTGCACATTGTGAGATGATGGGTGCTTGGGTAAATTTAAAAACTAGAGCATTAACAGGTCTTAATGACGATTTTTTAAATGCATTTAGTAAAGTAGAGAAACCTGAAGGGTTTAGAGTACTTACAAAAGAAGACACTAGAAAATTTGTAAAAATACCTAAAGATTTGGTTTAGGTTTTTTACTTGTTAAGTAAACGCCAAACATTATTAGTAGGGTTGCAACTATTTTTAATGTAGTTATCTGGTCTTTTCCTGCCAAAATAGCAAAAATAATACCTATTAATGGTTGTAAATAAACAAAAGAACTAACTGTAGATGCTTTTAGTTTGGTTAAGGCATAAATGTTAAATAGATAGGTAAGGAATGTAGTGCAGACAATTACAAAAATAATACCCCCTAAAGCATTTACGGGTAAAGAATTCCATTCAATTTCTAAAAATTCTGGCAAAGTAATAGGAGAACAAATAATAGTACCAATAAGAAATAACCACTTCATTACTGTAAATGGGTGGTATTTTTCAATAAGTTTTTTTACTAGAATAAGGTATATACCATAAGTAACTGCATTTACTATAAAAAGTAAGTTTCCTAATGGAATATTAGGAGCATCTTGTCTTACCTCTACACCAAAAAGTATTAAAGTAACCGCGCCAATAAAGCCTATTGCTATACCTATGCCTTTTTGTAAAGTAATTTTTTCTTTAATTAATATTGCAGATAAACCAACTACAAAAATAGGAGATAATGTAATTAATACAGCACTGTTTATTGGTGTAGATAATGCTAATCCTTTAAAAAAAGAAAGCATATTAATACCCATACCTGTTATGGCACATAATAAAAGTCTGCCCCAGTCTTTTTTTTCTATTTTTTCTCTTGGGGCAAAAAAGGAAATAGCCCAAAATAAAATGGTTGCACCTGCTAGCCGTAGCATTATAAATCCAAAAGGTTTTACATATATTGGCATAACTCCCTTAGCAATAGTATGGTTAATACCATAAATTGTAGTTGCACCTATTGCTGCAAGGATTGCAAGTGTTCTAGTACTCAAGAATGTATATTTAGTTTTGCATCTGCAACCGTTTTTTTACTGTTTCCAATAAAGATTTTGTTACCATTAATTAAAACAGGTCTTTTTAAAAAAGTATAATGTTCTAGGATAAGATTTTTATAATCTTCCTCAGATAATCTTTTTTCTTTTAAGTTTCTTTCTTTGTACAACCTTGCTCTTTTACTAAAAAGCGCTTCATAAGAACCTGCTAAGTTTTGCATTTTTTCTATATCATTTTTTGAAATAGAATTAACTTTTATATCCTGCATTTCAAAGTTATTTAGAGGTTGTAATTCATTAATAATTCTTTTACAGGTGTCACAAGTGCTTAAGTAATATAGTTTTTTCATTTTTTTACTGCAAAGTTTACTAAGCAAAGAAACCTAATTAAAGCCTAATTTTCTATTTTTGGTAAAATAAAATGTATAGCCTTTAATTTAAAATAAAAATCTATTGGAAAAATTATTTGATACTACCTTGAAGAATAGAATTATTCTTAAAAGATTTTTAACAGAAACGCCTAGAGAAGAACTATTTATAATTCCTGATGGATTTAATAATAATCTATTTTGGAATATTGCACATGTTGTTGTAACACAACAGTTACTGGTATATGGGAAAAGTGGTAAGGAATTTTTAGTTTCTAATGAGTTGGTAGAGAAATACAAAAAAGGAACTGTACCAACAGAAGAACCTGTAAGTGAAGACGAAATAAAAGAGGTGGAAGCTTTGTTGTTATCATTACCAAAACAAACAGAGGAAGATTATAATAAAGGTATTTTTACTTCCTATGAAAGTTATACAACAACGCCACAGGTAACTTTAGATAGTGCTGAAGATGCTATAGCGTTTAATGTTTTTCATGAGGGTATACACTTAGGGTCAATTTTAGCATTGAGGAGAGCCTTGGCTAAATAGTTTAATTTTTAATTCCCGTAACTAAATATTTATTGGCTTCATTATAAGGAATTGTTATTGTAATGGGGCCATCTGCATAGGATGCTACTTCATATTGGTTATATAAAAGTTGTATCCCTTCTTTTGTAAAACCAATATTTTCTGGCAAATAAAAAGAATCTTCTTCAAACATAAAACCAGTATAGTTTATAGGTGTGTCTTGTGGTATATCTTCTTGAATTCTAAATTTAATTTCAGCAAATTTTTCAAAGTCAAAATTGGTATTAAATAGTTCCCAATTTTCTAATTCAGCGCCATTTTTCTTATTAAAATTTAAAAATCTTTTTACAGAATATCCATGAGCACCGCCAGTAAAAATGTAAGAGTCTAAAGCTATAGTAAGTATATATTTATTTTCATATACCACCTCTCCATTAATAACAGCTTCCCATTTTGTAGATTCTTCTGGGAATTTATCTTTTAATTTCGTGTAACCTTCATTAAAAGATGCAATAGCAGTTTTTATAGAGTTAACATTAGTTGCTTCATCAAAATTTAAAAGGGCAATTATCTCTTCTTGTAAGGCAGTATTTATGTTTTTAGAAATGGTATTTTTTTCTAATGCTTTTGGAATATCAATAGTTACTACTGGACAATTTTCACAAGTTTTATCTTCAATGAATAAAGTTTCAAAAGTTAGTAGTGTTTCATTTTTACAGCTAATAGAAACAAGGAATAAAAGAAGTAGTATATAAATATATTTCATAGAAAGAGATAATTATTTTAACGTCACAAAAATACGGTTTCGTTATAATCTCCAAGGAGAATACTGTAAATTTAAAATAGTATTAACTAATTCTTTTTTATGACTAATAAATCTTTAAAATTTAATAGTAAAACTATACATGGAGGACAAGAGGTAGAAAAGGCATATGGAGCAGTTATGCCGCCAATATATCAAACCTCAACATTTGCACAAATTACTCCAGGGGAGCATAAAGGGTATGCGTATGCTAGGAGTGCTAACCCTACGCGTACGGCATTAGAAAATGCTATGGCAAGTATAGAAAATGGAAAATACGGATTAGCTTTTGGTAGTGGGCTTGCGGCTATAGATGCTATAATGAAATTACTTAGTCCAGGAGATGAAGTTATATCTAATAATGATTTGTATGGAGGAAGTTATAGATTATTTAAACAAGTTTTTGAGAAATATGGAGTTGTTTTTCATTTTGTAGATATGCAAAACGCTGCTTCTATAGAATCTTATATTACTAATAAAACAAAACTTATTTGGTTAGAGACCCCAACGAACCCTATGCTTAACATAATAGATATTAAGGCTATTACAAAAATAGTAGAAAACCACGAAGTATTAGTTGCGGTAGATAATACGTTTGCATCGCCATATTTACAAACACCATTAGATTTGGGTGCAGATATAGTTATGCATTCTGCAACTAAATATTTAGGAGGACATAGTGATACTGTTTTAGGGGGTATCGTGGTTAAAGATAAAGCATTAGCAGATAAGCTCTATTTTATTCAGAATGCAAGTGGAGCAATAAGTGGCCCTATGGATAGCTTTTTAGTGCTTCGTGGAATAAAAACGTTACACGTAAGAATGCAACGCCATTGCGAAAATGGAAGAAAAATTGCTGAATTTCTTAACCAACATTCTAAAGTAGAAAAAGTGTTTTGGCCAGGTTTTGTAAATCATCCTAATCATGAAATTGCTAAACATCAAATGAAAGATTTTGGTGCAATGTTATCTTTTTTGCCTAAGGAAGGGAGTTATGAAAAGACCATTGTTATTATAAAAAAACTATCACTTTTTACATTAGCAGAATCTCTTGGCGGTGTAGAAAGTTTAGTTGGGCATCCTGCAAGTATGTCTCATGGTGGTATGCCTAAAGAAGAGCGTGAAAAAATTGGAATTAAAGATGCATTAATTAGAATTAGTGTGGGTATAGAAGATGCGCAAGATTTAATAGACGATTTAGAGAATGCCTTAAGTTAATTAGTAATACATTGTATAAAATGCATGCTTTTTAAAGAGAACAATTAAAAGGGGAATTTTGAAGTTTTTTAACAATGTAAGATTAAGATTGTTAAATTAAGATTATGATAATTTAACTAAAAAAAATAGCGATATAATTATAGTAATGTTATAATTTCGCCGTTATATTTCTAAATTGTTAAAACATAATATATTAAAATAGCTTTATGGAGGCAAAAATTAAAGGTTTTATGGATGAGGTTAAGGCAAGAAACGGCCATGAACCTGAGTTTATCCAAGCAGTACAAGAGGTAGCAGAAACTGTAATACCATACATTGCTAGTAATGAAATTTACAATGGCAAAAACATTCTATTAAGAATGGTAGAGCCAGAACGTTTAATATCGTTTAGAGTTGCATGGGTAGATGACCAAGGAGATATACATGTAAACAGAGGATATCGTATACAAATGAACTCGGCAATTGGTCCTTATAAAGGAGGTTTGCGTTTTCATCCTACAGTAAATGCAAGTATTCTTAAATTCTTAGCTTTTGAACAAGTATTTAAAAACAGTTTAACTACGCTGCCAATGGGTGGTGGTAAAGGTGGTTCAGATTTTGACCCTAAAGGAAAATCTGATGATGAGGTAATGCGTTTTTGTCATGCTTTTATGTTAGAGTTGAATAGACATATAGGTCCTAATACGGATGTTCCAGCAGGAGATATTGGTGTTGGTGCAAGAGAAATAGGATTCCTTTTTGGAATGTATAAAAAAATAAGAAATGAATTTACGGGAGTATTAACAGGAAAAGGTCTTTCTTGGGGAGGTTCTAAAATACGCCCAGAAGCAACAGGTTATGGTACCGTATATTTTGCACAAAGCATGTTAAAAACAAGAGGGCAAGAGATAAAAGGAAAAACAGTTGTTATTTCTGGTTCTGGTAATGTAGCGCAATTTGCTGCAGAAAAAGTAATTCAGTTAGGGGGTAAAGTGGTTACACTTTCAGATTCTGCTGGTTATATTTATGATAAAGACGGTATAGATTCAGAGAAATTGGCGTTTGTTATGGATTTAAAGAATAACAAGCGTGCTCGTATTTCTGAGTATACTAAAAAATATAGCTCTGCAACATATCATGCTGGAGAAAAACCTTGGGGAATTACATGTGATATTGCATTACCATGTGCAACGCAAAACGAGTTAAATGTAGACCAAGCAAAACAACTTATTGCAAATGGATGTATTTGTGTTGCAGAAGGAGCAAACATGCCTTCTACAGCAGATGCTATACATGCTTTTCATGATGCTAAAATACTTTTTGCTCCAGGAAAGGCTTCTAATGCTGGTGGTGTTGCAACTTCTGGATTAGAAATGTCTCAGAATTCTCTTAGAATTAGTTGGACAAGAGAAGAGGTAGATGAAAGATTAAAAGGTATAATGGAAGAAATTCATAATTCTTGTATTGAGTTTGGTAAAGAAGAAGATGGTTTTTGCAACTACGTAAAAGGAGCAAACATTGCAGGTTTTGTTAAGGTAGCAGATGCTATGTTAGCACAAGGAGTAATTTAAACCTAACTTTTAAATATAAAAATAAGGCTTTCCAGTTTCTGGGAAGCCTTTTTACTTTATTACAATTATCTTTGACAAGATTTAAAAACAAAAATGCAGGTTACTACCAAAGCCATAATTTTATCTTCCTTAAAATATGGAGACACAAGTTTAATTGTCAAAGCTTTTACAGCTTCAGACGGGCTTAAATCGTATTTGTTAAAAGGTGTGTTGGCAAGTAAAAAAGGAAAATTAAAGACCGCATATTTTCAGCCTTTAATGCAATTAGAAATAGTTGCTAATCATAGAAACAAAGGAACTTTAGAAAGTATAAGAGAGGCAAAAGTAAATTACCACTACCAAACACTACACTCCCAAATTGCAAAAAATGCAATGACTCTTTTTTTAGCAGAAATGCTTAGTCATAGTATACATGAAGAAGAGTGTAATGAAGAACTTTTCTCCTATATAGAGGTAATGTTACAGTGGTTAGATAGCAATGATGAAATTGCAAATTTTCATTTATACTTTTTACTACAATTAACTAGATATTTAGGCATATATCCAGATACATCTAATAAACAAGCTTTGTATTTTGATTTGTTAGAAGGTGAGTTTGTAAATAGCCCTTCATTAAACCCAATGATAGAAAATAAAAATTTAGATAATTTTAAAACTCTATTAGGCATAAAATTTGATGTAATACACACCATTAAGCTACATAAAGAAAGTAGGCAAAATTTGTTAAAATCTTTAGTGCTTTATTATGAATTACATTTACAAGGATTTAGAAAACCCAAATCTCTAGCCATATTAAATGAAGTGTTTAATTAGGATGCAAAAAATAATATTTTTTATAGTATTTCTATTTCTACAAATAGTTTCTGCGCAACAAATAACAGTTTTAGATGCAGACACTAATTCTCCTATAGTTAATGTTGCAGTATATAATAACGATAAGTCTAAAGCAACTATTACTAATTTAAATGGGACGTGCCAGTTAGATGATTTTGACTTAAAAGAAAAAATATTTTTTAAACACGTTAGTTATGATGTTTTTAAAAAAACAAAAAGGCAACTATTAAAGCATAGCCATGAGGTTTTTATGGTTATGAAACCAAATGAGTTAGATGAGGTTGTTATGTCTATCTCTAAATGGGAACAACAAAAAAAAGATATTCCTAATAAAATTGCATCTATAGATGCTAAAAGCATTTCTTTTACTGCACCACAAACTTCGGCAGATGTATTGCAAAAAAGTGGTAAAGTATTTGTTCAAAAAAGCCAGTTAGGAGGGGGCAGCCCAATGATAAGAGGTTTTGCAACAAATAGGTTGTTACTCTCTGTAGATGGTGTTCGTATGAATAATGCCATTTTTAGAGGAGGTAACGTTCAAAATGTTATTTCTATAGATCCATATACTATAAAAAACACTGAAATAATTTTTGGTCCAGGTTCTGTAATTTATGGTAGTGATGCTATTGGCGGTGTTATGAATTTTTACACAAAAAAAGCACAGTATTCTAGTACAGATAGTTTAGCTGTTTCTGGAAACAGTAATTATAGGTTTTCTTCTGTAAATATGGAGAATACACTACATGCAGATATTAATTTAGGAAAAAAGAAATGGGCACTTTTAACTAGTGTAACTTATAGTGATTTTAATGATTTGTATATGGGTACTTCTGGCCCAGATTCTTATCTAAGAAATAATTATGTAGAAAGAATTAATGATGAGGATGTGTTGGTACGTAACAATAACCCTAAAAAACAGGTTACAAGCGGTTATAGTCAAATTAATGTGATGCAAAAATTAGCATTTAAACCTAATAATAATTTAAAATTCTTTTTAGGAACCTATTATTCAGAAACATCAGATTACTCTAGGTATGACCGTTTAATAAGGCCAGCAAGTAATGGAGATGGACTTCGTTATGGCAATTGGTATTATGGACCTCAAAAATGGTTTATGGCTAATTTTCAAATACAAAAAAAAGGAAATGGTAAATTTTATGATGGCTTAAAAATAACTACAGCATATCAGCATTTTCAAGAAAGTAGAAATAGTAGAAACTTTGGGGTATTAGATTTAGTTAGTACCAAAGAAAATGTAGATGCTTTATCTGCAAATATAGATTTTGAAAATAAAAAAATTGGAGACTTGCGTTTGTATTATGGAGGAGAATTTATTTTTAACAAAATATATTCCAATGGTACAGAAACAAATATTGAAACCAAAGAAACTAACAGAGCTGCATCTAGATACCCTCATGGTGCAAGTTGGAAAACCGTTGCTGCATATGTTAATGGAGAATACAAGGCTAAGCCTAATTTTACAGTGTTATCTGGGTTACGATATAGTCATGTTTGGATAGATGCAGATTTTGACACTACTTTTTTTCCTTTCCCCTTTACTAATGAAAGACTTAGTACGGGAGCTTTAACTGGTAGTTTAGGGTTAAGTTGGTTTCCAAAGAAAAATTTACAAGTAACTTTTAATGGTTCTACCGGTTTTAGATCTCCTAATATAGATGATGTTGGTAAGGTTTTTGATTCGGAACCAGGTTCTGTAGTAGTGCCTAATCCAGATTTAGAGCCAGAATATGCCTATAATGTGGAGCTGGGTATCCATAAAAATATTAAAGATGTTTTAGTAGTAAAGGGAGCAGCATTTTATACTTATTTAGTAGATGCTTTGGTACGTAGAGATTTTGAATTTAATGGCGCATCAGAGATACATTATAATGGAGAATTAAGTAATGTTCAAGCCGTTCAAAATGCAGCTAAAGCTTATGTTTATGGATTTGAGTTTGGGCTGGATGCTTATATAAGCGAAAATTTTTCAATAAATAGTAACATAACATTTACAGAAGGTATAGAAGAAGAGGAAGATGGTACAGATACACCTGCAAGACATGTTGCTCCAACTTTTGGAGATTTTCATGTTGTATGGAAAAACCAAAAAATTAAGACAGATTTATATTTAAATTTTAACGGAGAAATAGCGTATAATGATTTAGCAAGTTCAGAAAAAAATAAGGATTATATATATGCTACAGACGTAAATGGTAATCCATACGCACCATCTTGGCATACCCTTAATTTTAGTTCTCAATATGCAATATCATCCGCATTAAAGACAACTTTAAGTGTAGAGAATATTACAAACCAGAGGTATAGAACGTATTCATCTGGTATAGTTGCTCCAGGAATAAATCTTATTCTTGGGATAGGATATAAATTTTAAGCATAAAAAAGGGCAAAACAATTAAGTTTTGCCCTTTTTTTAAAAGAATAAGTTTTTAGTGCTTTACTGCATCTTTAACTTTGTCAGCAGCAGCTCCTGCAGCGTCTTTTGCTTTATCAGCAGCATCGTTTGCAGCATCTTTAGTTGCGTCAACAGCATTACCTGCAGCATCTTTAGCAGAATCTACAGCGTTACCTGCAGCATCTTTAGCAGCATCAACTGCATTTCCAGCAGCATCTTTAGCAGAGTCAACCGCATTTCCAGCAGCATCAACAGCGCTATCAGCGGCATCTTTAGTTGCATCAACAGCGTTACCTGCAGCTTCTCCTGCAGCATCAGCAGCATCTCCTGCAGCGTCAGCAGCAGCTTCCGTAGCGTCTTTTGCTTTATCAGCAGCTTCTCTACATGATACAAATGATACACTTAATGCAACCATTAAAATTGATCCTAAAATTACTTTTTTCATCGTGAATGTTTTTAGTGTTTAAATATGTTTTCAACGCAAATATATACGTAATAAATCAATTTTTAGATGTCTTTATGTAAGAAAGAGGGCTTTAACAAGTATATTGGTTGCGTATAAAGGCTTATTATTCAATCTAAATTTATAATTTTGCAGCCTTAATTTAAAGGTAGAGCACTGAGATTATGAAGTTTGCGGGATACAACAATTTAGACTTGCCAAAAGTGGCAGAAGAAATTCTTAAATACTGGAAGGAACAGGATATTTTTGATAAAAGTGTTTCTTCTAGAGAAGGAAAACCAAGTTATGTTTTTTATGAAGGACCTCCTTCGGCAAACGGTATGCCTGGCATACATCATGTAATGGCTCGTACTATTAAGGATATTTTTCCAAGGTATAAAACCATGAAAGGTTTTCAAGTGAAAAGAAAAGCTGGTTGGGATACGCATGGTTTACCTATTGAGTTAGGAGTAGAGAAAGAATTAGGGATTACCAAAGAAGATATTGGAAAAAAAATATCTGTAGAAGAGTATAATGCTGCTTGTAAAAAGGCAGTAATGCGTTATACAGATGTTTGGAATGAAATGACCGAAAAAGTTGGGTACTGGGTAGATATGGAAGATCCATATATTACGTACAAATCCAAATACATGGAGTCGGTTTGGTGGTTATTAAAGCAAATTTATAATAAAGACCTTATTTATAAAGGGTATACTATACAACCATACTCTCCTAAAGCTGGTACTGGTCTTAGTTCACATGAGTTAAATCAGCCAGGAACGTATCAAGATGTAACAGATACTACAGTAACAGCACAATTTAAAGCAATAGAAGATACTTTACCAGAGTTTTTACAAAACGAAGGAGATATATACTTTTTAGCTTGGACAACAACGCCTTGGACGTTACCAAGTAATACAGCTTTAACCGTAGGTTCTAAAATAGACTATGTTTTGGTAGAAACGTATAACCAATATACGTTTAAACCTATGAATGTAATTTTAGCCAAAAACTTGGTTAGTAAACAATTTGCAGGAAAATATAATGCAGTAGAAACAAAACCAGAATTATTAGAATATACATCTGGGGATAAAAAAATACCATACTACATTGTAAAAGAGTTTAAAGGGAAAGACCTTATAGGTATTAAGTACGAACAACTTATAGATTTTGTACAACCTTACCAAAATGCAGAAAATGCCTTTAGAGTAATTTCTGGAGATTTTGTTACTACTGAAGATGGTACAGGTATAGTACATACAGCACCTACTTTTGGTGCAGATGATGCTTTGGTTGCAAAACAAGCAGAGCCAGAAATACCTCCAATGTTGGTTTTAGATGAGAACGGAAACCCAGTTCCACTTGTAGATTTACAAGGTAAGTTTAGACCAGAATTAGGAGAATGGGGCGGTAAGTATGTTAAGAACGAGTATTATGCAGATGGGGAAGCTCCAGAACGTTCTATAGATGTAGAAATAGCAATTCGTTTAAAAGAAGAAAATAAAGCCTTTAAGGTAGAAAAGTATTTGCATAGTTACCCAAATTGCTGGCGTACAGATAAACCTATTTTATATTACCCTTTAGATTCTTGGTTTATTAAAGTGACGGATGTTAAGGATAAAATGTTTCAATTAAATCAGTCTATTAATTGGAAACCTAAATCTACAGGAGAAGGTAGGTTTGGTAACTGGTTAGCAAATGCTAATGATTGGAATCTTTCTAGATCTAGATATTGGGGAATACCACTTCCTATTTGGAGAACAGAGGATGGTAAAGAAGAGATTATTATTGGTTCTTTAGCAGAATTAAAAGAAGAAATGGCTAAAGCATTACAAGCGGGTGTTTTAGAGAAAGACATTTTTGAAGATTTTGTTGTGGGAGACATGAGTGAAGAAAACTATGAGAAAATAGATTTACATAAAAATATTGTAGATCAAATTACCTTAGTTTCCCCATCAGGAAAACCAATGAAAAGAGAAAGCGATCTTATTGATGTTTGGTTTGATAGTGGTTCTATGCCTTATGCACAATGGCATTATCCTTTTGAAAATAAGGATTTAATTGATAAAGGAGAAACATTCCCGGCAGATTTTATAGCTGAAGGAGTAGACCAAACCAGAGGTTGGTTTTACACCCTACATGCAATTGCATCTATGGTTTTTGATTCCGTAGCCTATAAAAATGTAGTATCTAATGGTTTAGTACTAGATAAAGACGGTAAAAAAATGTCTAAGCGTTTAGGCAATGCAGTAGATCCATTCACTACTATGGACGCGCATGGACCAGATGCAACGCGTTGGTATATGATATCTAATGCAAACCCTTGGGATAACTTAAAGTTTGATATTGAGGGGATAGCAGAAGTAAAAAGAAAGTTTTTTGGAACCTTATATAACACCTATTCTTTCTTTGCATTATACGCTAATCTAGACGATTTTAAATTTGCCGAGGATGAAATTCCATTAAAAGAAAGACCAGAAATAGATCGTTGGATTTTATCAGAATTACACTCCTTAATAAAAAAGGTAGATGAAGCGTATGCAGAATATGAACCAACAAAAGCAACAAGAGCTATTTCAGATTATGTACAGGAATATTTAAGTAACTGGTATGTAAGATTATGTAGAAGACGTTTTTGGAAAGGCGAATATGAGCAAGATAAAATATCTGCGTATCAAACTCTTTATACATGCTTAGTAACTATTGCAAAATTATCTGCGCCTGTAGCTCCATTTTTTATGGATAGGCTTTATAAAGATTTAACAAATACTACGCAAAAAGATGCTGCTGAAAGTGTACATTTAGCAGATTTTCCAAAATACGATGGTGCTATTATTGATGTAGATTTGGAGAGTAAAATGGAAAAAGCGCAAACTATTTCTTCTTTGGTTTTATCTATAAGACAAAAAGAGAAAATAAAAGTAAGGCAGCCATTACAAAAGATAATAGTTCCGGTTTTAGATGAAAAACAGAAGCAGGAGATAGAAGCTGTTGCAGACTTAATAAAGTCTGAGGTTAATGTAAAGGAAATAGAATTATTAGATGATGCCTCTGGCATTTTGGTAAAGCAGATTAAACCTAATTTTAAGGTTTTAGGGCCTAAATATGGTAAAGAAATGAAGCAAATTGCGCAAGCTGTAGCAGGTCTTAATCAAGAAGATATCCAGAAAATTGAGCAGGATGGCGAATTATCTATAAACATAGAAAATAAAAGTATTAATTTACAGTTACAGGATGTAGAGATTTCTTCTCAAGATATTGAAGGTTGGTTAGTGGCAACATCAGGTAAACTTACTGTTGCTTTAGATGTTACTATTAATGAGGAGTTAAAAAAAGAAGGAATTGCTAGAGAATTAGTAAACCGTATTCAAAATATTAGAAAAGAATCTGGTTTTGAAGTTACAGACAAAATTGATATTAAAATATTAAAAGACGGTATTGTAGAAGAAGCAGTTGCTGGAAATATAGATTATATTAAGACAGAAACATTAACTGCAGATTTACATTTTGAAGAAAAATTAGAAAGTGGCACGGAAGTAACTTTTGACCAAGTGAACACAAAATTGTTTATTGCAAAACATTAATATTATGGCAGAAGAATTAAAAGTAAGGTATTCAGATAAAGACCTGGCAGAGTTTAAAACTCTTATAGAAGAAAAAATAGAGAAAGCAAAAAGCCATTTAGAATTACTTAAAAGTTCTTATATGAACGATGGTAATAATGGTACAGATGATACTTCGCCAACCTTTAAAGCTTTCGAAGAAGGTTCGCAAACTATGAGTAAAGAGGCTAATACGCAATTAGCTATTCGTCAAGAAAAATTTATTCGTGATTTAAAAAATGCTGTTCTTCGTATAGAAAATAAGACGTATGGTATTTGTAGAGTTACAGGTAAGCTTATAAACAAAGAGCGTCTTAAATTAGTACCACATGCAACACTTAGTATTGAAGCTAAGAATATGCAAAAATAATAGTAAACGCCCTTTTAGGGCGTTCTTTATAACTAAGCATGAAAAAGTTTATTTTCCCCCTTTTGCTTTTTTGTTCCTTTATTGGTATAAGTCAGAAAGTAGTAAAGAAATCCATTTTAAATAGTGCTATTTCTACTATAGAAATAGATGCTACTAATTGTTATAAAATAGAGGTCGTAACAACAGATGGTAACGAAGTAATTTTAGAAGCTCTGATTGATGGAGAGTATCAAAAAGATTTACTTTTGAATGTTAGTGAAAGAGACGCTTCTATTGGTATAAAAACAGAATTTCAACCTGTTTTTGTTAGTCCAAATGATAAGTTAAGTGCTCACAAAGTGGTCTCCATAGCTTTAAAAATTATGCTTCCTAAAGATAAAGATGTTTTGTTGTTAGGGACAAATAGCAATATAGTAGCCTCTGGTACTTATAAAAGCTTAAGAGTGTCTTTAGAAGACGGTATATGTAACTTATCTACTATAACAGGAGATGTTTTTGTTACAACTAAAAGTGGAGACATAATAGTTAAAAATGAACAAGGTAAATTTATTACCTATAGTAAATACGGAAAAATTAAAAAAGAGGATTTCCCAGAGGGAGAAACCCTTTTTAATTTGACAACTATTACAGGAAATATCTTGTTAAATAAAGTAAAATAATATGTCTATTTTTGCCGTCTATAAATAAGATTATGAATTTAAAAAAGTCATTATTACTAATTTTCATTTTACTTTTAATAGACCAGATTAGTAAAATTTATATAAAGACAAATTTTGTTTTAGGAGAGTCTGTTGAGGTTTTTAGTTGGTTTAAAGTACTTTTTATAGAAAATGAAGGGGCAGCTTGGGGAGCTAAACTAAGTGATATTCTACCAGTTTCGGATGCTACAGGGAAACTTATTTTAACTGTCTTTAGGCTTTTTGCAATTACGGGCATTGGGTATTGGTTATATGACGTAATAAGAAAAGGAGCTTCTAATACACTAATAATTGCCGTTTCTTGTATTTTTTCTGGCGCTTTAGGAAATATTTTAGACTCCTTGTTTTACGGAGTAATTTTTAATGATAGCTACAATCAAGTAGCAACTTTGTTCTCTAATGAACCATATGGAGGCTTTTTTTACGGAAAAGTGGTAGATATGCTTTATTTTCCAATGGTAGATACTACTTTGCCAGAATGGATTCCTTATTTTGGAGGTGATAATTTTCGTTTTTTTGAGCCTGTTTTTAATATTGCAGATACCGCAATTAGTACAGGAGTAGGTATTTTATTAGTTTTTAATAAAAAAGCTTTTGGAGAAAACGCAGAAGAAAATAAAACCACAGAAGAGTAGTTTTTCTGAAACTACTCGATAATAGAGATTTACTTAAAAATATATGTTTTTTTTGGTGTAACGCAATAGTCTATCGGAATATCATTTTCATATACATCTGTAATTTGTTCCTCAGCTTCAAAAAGAGAAAGTCCAATTTTTAGAACATCAGGTTTGCAGTTATTTAAAAAATTATCATAATAGCCTTTTCCATAACCTACTCTATTCCCTTTTTTATCAAAAGCTAAGAGAGGCACAAATACAACATCAATAGAAGAAGGTTCTATCTTAATACCATCTATAGGTTCTGGAACTCCCCATTTATTTTTTTTTAATGTAGTGTTATCTGTAAGTAAATAGTTTTCTAAACTGTTGCTTGTAAACATTTTAGGAATAATAACGTTTTTATCTTTACCATGTAAAATAGACAATATATAACTAGTGTCTATTTCATTTTTAGTATCAATAGGTAAAAATATATGGTAGTTGGTATAACTCCATATAGGTAACTCTAATATATTATTAGAAATTATTAAGCTTTTGCTTTGTAAAGACTGTGTAGAATATTGAAGTCTTTTGTTTAAATATAAGGTACGTAAATCTTTTTTCAACATATATAAAAGTTGATTTTAAGTTTACGTAAGTGTACTTATTATAATATTATTCTTTTACAGAAGATGCGTAAAACACCTTAAAAAATAACATTAATATTAAGTAAGTTCCTAAAGTAATTATGTAGCTGTCCATGCTTTTTCGGGTTTTTTGATGTTTTAAAAATAGGTAAAATATTTTACATATTACCCATGAAATACACTTTTATATCGATGAAATGCACATTTTAACAAAAACGGTTTACATAAAAGAAATATTTGCTTAACATAAAAATGTAATTATTACATTTAAAAAATTGATAATCAATTAATTACAAAACAATTTTCTTAAAAGGCATTAAAAAAAGCTTTTTCTTGCAAAAACCGTTTTTAACATTTTATACAATTTTATATTAAAAAAATAACAATATAAAAATATTGACCTTCGTAAATCAAGAATTTAATAATATTGGAAACTTGGTTTTCCTAAATAGGACAGAGTTAAAAAAAGTTGAAATAGATAGTTATTATTTAAAAAACATAGTAATTTAACCATACTTTAAAAAAGGCCAATAATCTTGTTATTTCATGTCTCATATTCCCATAAAAATACAATTAAGTACAATTCCTAAAAGCCCTGGGGTGTATCAATTTTATGACGAGGAAGATAAGATTCTGTATATAGGAAAAGCAAAAAATTTAAAGAAAAGAGTTTCTTCCTATTTTAATAAGAAACATGATAATGGTAAGACTAAAGTATTAGTAAAAAAAATAAGGAGTATAAAGCATATAGTTGTATCTACAGAATCTGATGCTCTCTTGTTAGAAAACAATTTAATTAAAAAATATAGACCTAGGTATAATGTTTTATTGAAAGATGATAAAACCTATCCGTGGATTTGTATTAAAAATGAACGATTTCCCAGAATATTTAGTACAAGAAGATTAATAAAAGATGGGTCTGCTTATTTTGGACCTTACACAAGTACTTTTACAGTAAAGACTTTATTAGACTTAATTAAAAGTGTTTATCCTCTTCGTACTTGTAACTATGACCTTTCTAAAGAAAAAATTGAGGCAGGAAAGTATAAAGTATGTTTAGAGTACCATTTAGGAAATTGCAAGGGACCATGTGAAGGATATCAATCTTTAGAGGATTATAACCAGCAAATAAAAGATATTAAAGAAATTCTTAAAGGTAATTTTAAAACATCATTGCATTATTTTAAAAGTCAAATGGTAAAAATGGCTAAGGAAATGCGATATGAAGAGGCACAAGCAATAAAAGAAAAGATAGAAGTTTTAGAAAACTACCAATCTAAGTCTACAGTGGTAAACCCTAAGATTAATAATGTAGATGTATTTTCTATAATTTCTGATGAAGCTTTTGCATATGTAAACTTCTTACAACTTTCTCATGGAGCAATTATTAGATCCCACACTATGGAGCTTAAGAAAAAACTAAATGAGACAGATGCCGAGCTTTTGCTTTTAGCTATTATAGAAATAAGACAACGTTTTAATTTAGTTACAAGAGAACTTTATTTACCTTTTAAAATAGAAGTTGCACCAGAATTAAAGATTACAGTGCCAAAATTAGGGGACAAAAAAAGGATACTAGAGTTATCTGAACGAAATGCTAAATATTATAGAAAGGAGCGTTTTAATCAAATAAAAATAATTGACCCAGATAGGCACACAAATAGATTAATGGGCCAAATGAAAAAAGACATTCGTCTTTCTGAAGAGCCCAGGCATATAGAATGTTTTGATAATAGTAATATACAGGGAACACATCCAGTTGCTGCATGTGTAGTTTTTAAAAATGGTAAGCCATCTAAAAAAGAATACAGACATTATAATATTAAAACAGTAGAGGGGCCAGATGATTTTGGCTCTATGGAAGAAGTTGTTTATAGACGATATAAAAGATTAGTTTCAGAAGGAGAACCTCTGCCGCAGTTAATAGTTATAGATGGTGGTAAAGGGCAACTATCTTCTGCTTTAAAAAGTTTAGACGTGTTAGGTTTAAGAGGAAAAATTGCAATTATAGGAATAGCAAAAAGACTAGAAGAGATTTATTTTCCAGAAGATCCAATACCTTTATACTTAGATAAGAAATCTGAAAGTTTAAAAATTATTCAACAACTAAGAAATGAAGCCCATAGGTTTGGAATTACTTTTCATAGAAATAAAAGAAGTAAAGCCGCAATAAACTCTGAGTTAGAAAATATAGAAGGTATAGGAAAAAAAACGATAGAAGAATTACTAAAAGAATTTAAATCGGTAAAAAGAGTAAAAGAAGCATCCTTAGAAAAGTTAACAGAAAACGTTGGTTTTTCTAAAGCAAAGAAAATATTTGAAGCCTTTAATACGAAACAATAATCTAATATGGTATGCCTAAGTTACTAATAACAATAGCAGCAATATTATTTACTTTTTTTGTAAATGCGCAGAACTTAGCAGTACAAAAAGATGTAAAAGTAGGCCTAGTTTTAAGTGGTGGCGGAGCAAAAGGAATGGCTCATATTGGCGCATTAAAAATTATTGAAGAAGCAGGAGTACATGTAGATTATATTAGCGGTACAAGTATGGGGGCAATTGTTGGTGCATTATATGCCTCGGGTTATTCTGCCACTGAGTTAGACTCTATTTTTAGAAATATAGATTTTGGGAGCTTTATTCAAGATAATTTACCAAGAAGTGCAAAAACGTTTTATGAAAAAGAAGATTCTGAGCGTTATATTTTAACATTACCATTTAATAAATTTAAGATAACAGTTCCTGCTGCATATTCTGGAGGACAAAATATTTATAATGAGTTGGTACGCCTATTGTACCATGTAAAAGATATTAATGATTTTAAAAAATTACCAAAACCATTTGTATGTATTGCAACAAATGTAGAAACGGGAGAAGAAGTAATTTTAGATAAAGGATATTTACCTGAAGCAATAATGGCTAGTGGTACACTCCCCTCCCTTTTTGAGCCAACAAGAATAGGAGATAAAACGTTAATAGATGGTGGTATTGTAAATAATTACCCAATAGATCAAGTAAAAAAATTAGGAGCAAATGTTGTAATTGGTGTAGATGTACAACACGGTTTATCTAGCAAAGAAGAACTTATTTCTGCAACAGAAATTTTATCACAGATAAATAATTTTAGAGTAGCTACAGACATGAAAAAAAAATCTGAAGAGACTACTATTTATATAAAACCAAAAATAGGAGAGTATTCTGTGTTAGATTTTAATGAAGGAGATGCAATTATAAAAACTGGGGAAACCGCTGCAATTCAAAAATATTCGGAATTAAAAACAATTGCGTTTAATCAAAAAATTAGAAAAAAAGGTATTTCTAAAACAACTATAAAGGATACATTAATAATTAGTAGACTAATTATTGATGGTAATAATAATTATTCAAGAGGATATGTAAAAGGGAAGTTAAGATTCCCTTTAGGTAAGGAAATAACCTTTGCAGACTTACAAAAAGGAATTTTAAATTTATCAGCAACAGGAAACTTTCAAACAAATAGATATAAACTTTTAGAAAACGGCATTGGAGAAGACCTCATTTTAAATTTAGAAGAAAAGAAGACTAAAACCTTTATTCGTTTAGGAGCTCATTATGACGATCTCTATAAAAGTGCAGCAATAATTAACCTTACCAGAAAGAATTTTTTAACAAGAGATGATGTAGCTTCTTTTGATTTTATTTTGGGAGATAATGTGCGTTATAATATGCAGTATTATATAGATAAAGGTAGTTATTGGAGTTTTGGGGTTAACTCTAGATTCAATGCTTTTGAAGAAGAAATAGATTTTAGTCTAATAAATGAAAATTATGATATTCCTGGTATAACTAATGTTAATAGAATTAATTTAGATGTAACAGATTTAACAAATCAAATATATGTACAAACAGTCTTAAAAGACGAATTAGCGTTTACATTAGGTGTAGAACATAAATTTATAAAATATAGCTCTAGAACTCTCGCAAGTATAGATAGTACCGCAAATTCTAAAGATAGAAGAACCTTTTTTGAAAAAAGTACTTTTTTAAGTGCCTATAGTCAATTAACGTATGATACGTATGACAATAAATATTTCCCTAAAAAAGGAGTATATTTTAATGGCGATTTTCATTTTTACCCTTGGTCATCAGACTATAATAACAATTTTAAAGAATTTTCAATATCTAAAGCAAAAATAGGAGTAGCTATTCCTATAATTAAAAACTTAGCACTAAATATAGAAACAGAAGGAGGTTTTAAACTGGGTACTTCTAAAGTATCAACTTTCGATTTTGTTTTAGGAGGTTTTGGGGCTAGTACAATTAATAGTTTTACTCCTTTTATTGGGTACGATTTTTTAAGCCTACCAGGGAATAGTTTTGTAAAAGCTTACGCAAAATTAGACTATGAATTTGCAGCTAAAAATCATTTTATGTTTGCATGTAATTATTCTAATGTCGAGGATGATATTTTTAGAACAGGAGAATGGTTTACGACACCAAATTTTTCTGGCTATGGTATAGGGTATGGTTTAGATTCTTTCGTAGGTCCAATCCAATTAATGTATTCTTGGTCTCCAGAAGTAAAAAAGAGTAATCTGTTTATAAGTGTAGGATACTGGTTTTAACAACCCCTTTTTTCTTAAAAAAAATATAAAATTATAGGTTAAATACCAATAAGTGTTAATGTAATAGTTAAAGTAAGTTAAAGCTTGCTGTTGTAGAACTAGTATATACTACATTTGTATAGCATAAGGGGTGGTTCCCTTATAACTTTAAGTATTGGTTTTTCATAATTTAAAGTTTGGTTGGTTATTTAGGAAAAGCCCAGTTTTAAAACTGGGCTTTTTTTATACAATACTTTGGAACAAATTTTGTTTAAGTAATTGTTACTAACACACATTTATTACTACTAATTAGTAATTTTAATGTTTTAAACAACTATTAGGTTATGAAAAAAATTATATTCTTATTTTTCTTATTCATAAGTTTATTTAGTAACGCACAAAATCAAAAATCTTCATTTAAATCAGGAGAGTGGCTTAAATTTCGAATGCATTATGGCTTTTTAAATGCTAGTTACGCCACTTTACAAGTTAAAAATAGTACTATAAATAATAAACCAGTATACCATGTTGTAGCTCATGGAGAAACTACAGGTTTTGCAAGTGTATTTTTTAAAGTGGATGATACCTATGAAAGTTATTTTGATAAAAAAGATGGAAAGCCATACCGTTTTGTTCGTAAAATTAATGAGGGAGGTTATAAGAAAGATGTTGAGATAAATTTTGATTATAAGAAAGATAAGGCATTATTAAACGATAAAAAGAACAAGAAAAAGCTTAATTTTGACCTTCAAGATAGTATACAAGATTTAATATCTGCTTTTTATTACCTTAGAAACAATTACAATGTTCAAGATTTAGTAAAAGGAGAAGCAATTACATTAAAAATGTTGTTTGATGATGACGGTGTTTTTAATTTTAAATTAAAGTATCTTGGAAAAGAAGTGGTTAAGACAAAATACGGAAAGGTAGAGTGTCTAAAATTTAGACCTTTAGTACAGTCAGGAAGAATATTTAAAGAGCAAGAAAGTTTATCTCTTTGGGTGTCTAATGATGATAATAGAATACCAATTAGAATAAAAGCAGACATTGCAGTTGGTTCTATAAAGGCAGATTTAGATGGGTATAATGGTCTTAAACACCAGTTTAAAATAATAATGGACTAACTTAATAATGGAGAATAACGAGCAGATAGAGTCTCAAATAAAAAAACTACAAGAAAAATATAAAGATTCTGGCCAAGATCTTAGCGCTTATTTAGATGGTTTGCTTTACCAACGTTATTTAACTTATTGGGATTATATACATTTAGATACACTTTTAAGTTTACAGGTTCCCAAAACATATTTTCCTGATGAAGAGATTTTTATAATGTATCATCAGATTACCGAATTATATTTTAAATTAATACTACACGAACAGAAACAATTGGTGGACGATAAGTCTCTAAGCGTTTCTTTTTTTATTGATAAGGCTAATAGAATAAATAATTATTACAAAGCTTTAATATCATCCTTTAGTATCATGATTAAAGGAATGGAAAGAGAGCAATTTTTAAAATACAGAATGGCATTATTGCCAGCGAGTGGCTTTCAATCTGCACAATATAGGATGATAGAGCTTTATGCAACTCCAATGCATAATTTAGTGCATCATACCCAAAGAGAGCTTTTTTCTTCAGAAAATACTATAGAAGAATTGTATGAAACTATATATTGGAAAAAAGGAGCGATAGACAAAGAAACAGGAGAAAAGACATTAACCTTAAAACAGTTTGAGTACAGGTATACTCCACGCTTAATAAGAATAGCAAAGCAAGTTCATAACAGTACTATATATGATAAATACTTACAGCTTTCTAAAGAAGACCAAAACAATAACGAGCTAGTTAAAGCATTAAAAACGTTAGACTTAAATGCAAATGTAAATTGGCCATTAATGCATATGGGCTCTGCGCATAGGTATTTACATAAGGAGAAAGAAGCCATAGATGCAACAGGAGGAACAAATTGGAAAAAATATTTACCACCAAGTTTTCAAAAAGTAATATTTTTTCCAGAAATATATACAGAACAGGAAATAACAGATTGGGGAAAAGAATGGGTGAACCACATTTTTAATCCAGATAACAATAAAGAGTAATAATGCGTAAATATTGGGGCACAATAATAGCATTGGTTTTACTGTCTTCTTGTAAAAACAATGAAACAGAAAAAACTAAGGTTGAGGTACAAAAACCTAAGCAAGAAGAAAAGGTAATTACAAAACAGTACGGCTTTAATTTAGATAATTTTAAAGTACATAAAGACACGGTTAAAAATGGCGATAGCTTTGGAGAGCTAATGCTTAAAAACCATGTAGAGTATCCTAAAATTGCAAAAATTTCAGAGGATTATAAAGATACTTTTGATGTTCGTAAAATACGAGTAGGAAAACCTTATGTAATATTAAAAGCAAAAGATACAACAGAAACGGCGCAAGTTTTTATTTATGAAAATGATGCTATAAATTATACTGTAGTAGATTTAAGAGACAGTATAATAGCTTATAAAGATAAAAAAGAAGTAAAATATATAGAAAGAGAAGCTTCTGGGGTAATAGAAACATCCTTGTCTGAAGCTATTTTAGATCAAGGGATAGATTATAATGTAACAAACAATTTATCAGAAGTTTATGCGTGGACAATAGACTTTTTTAGACTTCAGAAAGGAGATAAGTTTAAGGTAATATATAAAGAAAAGTATATTAATGACTCTATTTATGCAGGAGCTGGGCCAATAGAATCCGCTTTTTTTGAGCATAATGGCAAACCAATTTATGCGTTTGCTTATGAAAATGACTCTTTAAAAAACATTGTAGATTATTTTGATGAAAATGCAAATAACCTAAGAAGAACCTTTTTAAGAGCTCCAGTAAAATTTAGTCGTATATCTTCAAGGTATAATTTAAAAAGAAGAATAAAATATTACGGTTACAAACTGAGACCACATAAAGGAACAGATTATGCTGCAGCCATTGGAACACCAATTATTGCTACAGCAGACGGTACTGTTACAGAATCTACCAGAAGAGGGGGTAATGGGAAATATGTTAAAATAAGACACAATGGTACTTATTCTACACAATATTTACATATGAAAAACCAAAATGTTAAAAAGGGAGAGTTTGTAAGACAAGGAGATGTTATTGGATGGATTGGTATGACAGGAAATACGGGAGGACCTCATGTATGTTATCGTTTTTGGAAGAATGGAAGACAAGTAGATCCACTAAAAGAAAAATTACCTCAAGCAGAACCTTTAGCGGAATCTTTAAGGGAAGATTATTATAATTTTATAAACCCTAAAAAGCAACAATTAGATAGTATTAATTTTCCAGAGAAAATAGAAGAAGAACTAGTAACACTTAATTAAAACAATGCCACTACAGAACACTAACCCAACAACAACAAAAGCTTGGACTAAATTAGAGGAACACTTTAGTACTACAAAAGAGACTACTTTAAAAGATTTATTTAGCAAAGACCCTAAAAGAGCAGAAAAATTCACTCTAAATTGGGAAGATTTTTTAGTCGATTTTTCTAAGAATAGAATTTCTAAAGAAACTATAGATTTATTAGTAGAATTGGCTAATGAATTAGAGTTAAAAGATGCAATAAATAAATACTTTACGGGAGATCTAATTAATGAAACCGAAGGTAGAGCAGTGTTACATACAGCACTAAGAGCTAAAAAAGAAGATACTGTTTTAGTAAACGGAAAAAATATTATACCAGAAGTATATGAAGTAAAGGAGCATATTAAAGAATTTACTAAGACTATAATATCTGGAGAAGCAAAAGGGTATACAGGAAAATCTTTTACTGATGTTGTAAATATTGGTATTGGAGGTTCGGATCTTGGGCCGGCAATGGTAACTGAAGCTCTAAAGTTCTACAAAAACCATTTAAAATTACACTTTGTTAGTAATGTAGATGGGGATCATGTTCGTGAAATTATAAGAGATTTAAATCCAGAAACAACACTTTTTGTAATTGTATCTAAAACATTTACAACGCAAGAAACATTGAGTAATGCAACAACCATAAAAAAATGGTTTTTAGAGCATGCTACTCAAGAAGATATAGCAAAACATTTTGCAGCTGTTTCTACAAATGCAGAAAAAATTGCTGAATTTGGAATCTCTAGTGCTAATGTTTTTCCTATGTGGGATTGGGTTGGAGGTCGTTTTTCTCTTTGGAGTGCTGTAGGTTTGTCTATAGCATTAGCAGTAGGCTATGATAATTTTGATGCTTTATTACAAGGGGCAAACTCTATGGATGAGCATTTTAAAGAAGAAGACTTTAACACTAATATCCCGGTAGTTTTAGCACTTCTTAGTGTTTGGTATAATAACTTTTATGGTGCAGAAACCGAAACAATAATACCTTATACACAGTATTTAAGTAGATTCTCTGCTTATTTACAACAAGGTATAATGGAAAGTAACGGTAAAAGTGTAGACCGTAATGGAGTAGCAACTAAATACCAAACGGGAACAATAATTTGGGGAGAGCCTGGAACAAATTCGCAACATGCCTTTTTTCAATTAATACACCAAGGTACTAAGCTAATTCCAGCAGATTTTATAGGGTTTAAAGAATCTTTGTATGGAGAAACAGATCACCATAATAAATTAATGGCTAATTTCTTTGCACAGACAGAGGCTTTAATGAATGGAAAAACAAAAGAACAGGTAGATTCAGAATTAAAAGCTAAAAACCTATCAGAAGAAGAAATTGAGAAATTATCACCATTTAAAGTGTTTGAAGGTAATAAACCTACAAACACACTATTAATAGATAAATTAACCCCTAAGTCTCTAGGAGCACTTATAGCAATGTATGAGCATAAAATATTTGTGCAAGGCGTAATATGGAATATTTTTAGTTATGATCAATGGGGAGTAGAACTTGGAAAACAATTGGCTGGTACCATTCTAAAAGATATTAATGGTTCAGAAATTGCTAATCATGATGCATCCACATTACAATTACTTCAAAAATTTAAGAGATAATTTTCTTTATTAGTAAAATTTGATAAAGGCTTGTAACTTATATGGTTATAAGCCTTTTTTATTGCTAATTGTATGTTAAATTTGGGTTGACTAATTTAACATTGTCTTAATGTGTTGTTAAAAAAAATACAACACTTTTGCACAATAATGAAAATAACAAACATTAGAAAAATGAAAAAAATGTACTTCGCACTAGCAGCTTTTTTAATTACTGCTATTGCATTTTCACAAGGAACTATAACGGGTTCTGTAATTGACGGGGAAACAAATAGTCCATTACCAGGAGCAAATGTTATGGTAAAAGGAACAACTAATGGAACAGTAACTGATTTTGATGGTAACTTTTCAATAAATGTTTCAGAAGGTTCAGGAAGCTTAGTAATTTCATATATAGGATTTATAAGTAAAACAGTATCCTACACATCAGAAGGAAGCTTAGGTTCAATTACATTACAACCAAATGCAGAGGAGTTAGAAGGTGTTGTGGTAGTAGGAACAGGATTAATTGACTTAGCTGGTGATAGAAAAACTCCAGTAGCAGTATCTACAATAAAAGCTAAAGATATTCAGCTTAAAGCAACAGGAAATGTTGAGTTTGGAGAGGCAATGAAAAATACTCCTTCTATTTATGTTTCGAGCCAAGCAGGAGGTTTTGGTGACAGCCAAATATTTTTAAGGGGTTTTGATCAAACAAATACAGCTTATTTATTAAATGGGCAACCTATTAATGGGATGGAAGACGGTAATATGTATTGGTCTAATTGGTCTGGTATGTCAGATGTAGCTAATGCAGTTCAAATTCAAAGAGGTTTGGGATCTTCCAAATTAGCAATTTCATCAGTTGGTGGTACAGTAAATATTATTTCTAAAACTACAGATAAGCAAGAAGGTGGATTTGTTAGGTTTATGGGAGCTAATGATAGCTATGTAAAAGGTACTATTAACTATAATACAGGAATTAATGATAAAGGATGGGCCTTTTCAATATTATTAGATCATTGGCAATCGTATAGAAAATATTCTATAGGTACTGCAGGTCAAGGTCAAAATTATATGATATCTGTTGGTTACCAACCAAATGATATACATACCTTTAATTTCCTATTAACGGGTGCACCACAGTGGCATGATCAGAATTTCTCAGAAGATTTAGAATTTTACGAACAATACGGTGATAAAGCAAATGATAATTCTGGTTTTTATGAAGGAGAACGTTTTACTGAAAGAAGAAATTATTATCATAAACCAGTAGCAAACTTAAACTGGGATTTTAATATTAATGATAAATTAGATTTATCAACAGTTGTATACGCATCTTGGGGAAGAGGTGGAGGAACTGGTGGCCTAGGTAGAGGTCGTGTTAGAAATGAAGATCTAGGAATTACGGGTCTTAATGAGAGAGAAATTAATTTTGATGCTATTGAGGTAAATAATGTTGCTACTGCAGATGCTAATGGTAATGGTAACTTTGGTAGTTCTTATTTAAGAAGAGCTTCTGTTAATAATCACAATTGGTATGGTTTATTATCTAATTTAAATTTTGAAGCTAATGAGAGTTGGAGTTTTAATGTAGGTTTTGATACCAGATTTTATAGAGGAGATCACTTTAGACAATTAATAAATAAGTTTGGTTTAAATGGATATGTAGATAACTTTAATGCATCTGAACGCCCAAGTGATTACGTTATTTCTGAAACTTTTGAAGCTAATCCTTGGTCTGCACTATTTAATTTTGCAGATGAAGAACAAAGGTATGATAGAGATTATTCTGAAAATATTAATTATGTGGGAGGTTTTGGTCAAGCTGAATTTTCTAAGAATGGGTTTTCTGCCTTTATACAAGGTGCTGTATCAACACAATCTTATCAAAGAGAAGGTAGGTTAAGTGGTGCTGGAGACGGATTAGGTAAATCAGAAAAACTTAATAAATTAGGGTATCAAGCTAAAGGTGGTTTAGCTTATGAATTAGATGAAAAACATTCTTTTTTTGCTAATGCAGGTTTCTTTTCTCGCCAACCATTTTTAGACAATGTATTTGCAAATATTCGTTATTCAAATGCATTAGTTGAGCCAGAAGTGGATAATGAAGAGATTGTTGGATTAGAAGGAGGATATAGATTTAAAAATAATAATATTAGATTTAATTTAGATATTTACAGTACACAGTGGGGTAATAGATTTTTATCTGTTAATGGCCCTGCGCTACCAAATGATGAAACTTCTACTTACAGACTTACGAATGTTACTCAGGTGCACAGAGGTATAGAGTGGGATCTTGAGTACCTTTCAGGATCAAGAGTTTGGAGCTTAAGACATTATGGGTCTATAGGTAATTGGAAGTATGATGGAGAGACACCATATACTTTACAAAATGATGATACAGGTAATTTTATTACAACAAACGGTAATGTAGATTTAACAGGAGTAAAAGTTGGTAATGCACCACAAACATCTTTTGGATTTGGGCTAAGAGCAAATATTACAGAAGGCCTTTCTATTGATATGGATTATAATATTTATACCGATTTATATGAATTTGTAGATCCAGAAGATGTAGCTTCAGAAGCCTTAGCAGGAGGTCAGTATGAGTCAATTAGATTACCTGCTTATACCTTAGCAGACGCAGGGCTAACTTATAAATTTGATTTAGGAGAAAATACCCTAACATTTAGAGCAAATGTTTATAATTTATTTGACGAATCTTATATTAACCAAAGAGATGCATTTGGTTATTATTTAGGAATAGGAAGAACTTGGAATACAAGTTTGCGTTACAATTTCTAAAACCAAAATCACATAATTTTAAACCCTGCTCTAAGCAGGGTTTTTTTATGCTTAAAATTCACTATTTTTATCAAAATAATTAATGACTATGGAAATTATAAAAACCCTTCATTCTTCTTTGGCCTATGTTGCATTGGCGGTATTATTCTTAGCAGTAGCAAATGCTATTATTGGTTTAGTTGGTAATAAGGTATTTACGATGACTAAAGATTTACGTATTAGCCTATTTGCCATGATTTTATGTCATATTCAATTACTTGTAGGACTTATTCTTTATTTTGTGTCTGCAAATGGTTTAAATGCAATTAAAGAGCTTGGTATGGGAGGTTTAAATTCTGCAGCAAGACTTTTAGCGGTAGAGCATCCATTTATAAATATTATAGCTTTGGTTTTAATAACAATTGGTTGGTCTCGTCACAAAAAGTTTGTTGAGGGTAACAAAAAATTTAAAAGTATTGCAATGTTTTATGGTATTGGCTTAATACTTATTTTAAGCAGAATTCCATGGGGGCAATGGTTTGCTTAAGCATATGTAATAAACATTTAATTTGAAAATCCTTTTTACAAAAGAAAAAGGATTTTTTATTACCATTGTTCTAAATAGAATAGGCAAAATTATTTAAAGATTATTTTCTTTATTTTTTTTAAACTAAATGACAGTTATTTTAAATACTATTCGTAAAAGTTTTTTACTATTACTTTTTTTCTTTAGTTATTATCTTCAAGCGCAGTTGGTTAATATTGAATCTAAACGTATGCATACAGATTCATTAAGGTTTGTTTTAAATGCAGATATGCTTTTTAATTATACCGATAATAATGGAGCATATATACTTCAAATACGCTCTAATGTGGGCGCACAATTAAAATCTAAAAACCTTAAGAGCATTTATTTTTTAATAGGTAATATAAATTTAATAAGGTCTAGAAACGAGGATTTTCAAAATTCATATTTTGTGCACGCAAGATATAACTACAAGATATCTAAGTTATTACGTGTAGAATCTTTTTTGCAAAACCAGAATAACAAAAAGCTTACTATTAACGAAAGAAACTTATTTGGATTAGGGTTAAGATTTAAGCTTTTTTCTACTACCAATACACAGGCATATTTGGGTAATGCATATATGTACGAAACAGAAAAAATTAGTTCTACAAATCAAAAACTTTATAATCACAGAAATAGCAGTTATATATCTTTAAATCAATCTTTTAAAAAGATAAGCCTTAGTATAACCGGTACTTTATATTTTCAGCCTTTGTATAGTAATATTAGTAATCATAGGGTACTAAGTCAATTCAAAGCAGATTTACCACTTACAAAAAAGATTAGTTTTTCGGCTTTATATAACCATTCTGTAATTAACTTTAATTCGAACTTAGAGGACAATAAATTTTCAAATGTAAACTTTGGTTTTACATTAAAAGTTTAAAAGTATAGATAATCTATTTTTTTATTAGATACATGTAAACAGGAAAGTGGTCACTATAACCACCGGCATAACTTCCGCCAGCATATGTTCTGTAGGGATAGCCTTTGTATTTACCTGTTTGGGTTAATAAATAGGGTGGATTGTAAACCCCTGTTTTCCAAAAACTATAGCCACTAGAAGAAACAGAATTAGTTACACTTTTTGTCATATAAAATTGGTCAAATAAATTCCATTTATCTCTATAGGCAAGTGTGCCAACTCCTTTTTTATATAGTTTTTCCATAGGGTTAAATAAAGAACCATCTTCTAATTTTTTCTTTTTCCCATTGGTTTGTAGTATTTTTTTAAGGCTATCATCAGTTGGGTCGTCATTTAAATCTCCCATACTTATAATTTTTGGGTTTACTTCAGTCCTAGAAATAGAGTCTATAATACGTTTATTGAGTTTAGCAGCTTGTAGTCTATTAGGTTTACTCCTTGCTGCACCACCACTTCTTGATGGCCAATGATTTACAATAAAATGTATTTTATCAGAATCTAATAAGCCACTAACTACAAGTTGGTCTCTAGTAAAATCTCTATACCCTTCTTCATTAAAAAGCAAAAGTCTATGACTGTTAAAGCTATCAGGAATAAAAACATCTTTCTTATAAAGTAAAGCTACATCTATGCCCCTTTCATCAGGAGAATCAAAATGTATAATACCATAATTTTTGTTTTTTATATTAGGATGATTTACTAAATCTTGCAAAACTTCTATATTCTCTATTTCGCATAACCCAATAATATCTGGAGAGGTATTGGTCACTTTAGAACCAATTTTGCTTAATACTCTAGTGGTATTTTCAATTTTGGTAGTATATCTATCTAATGTCCAATTATCTTTACCAGAAGGAGTTCTGTCATCATCTCTAGTAAGGGAATCATTTTTAATATCAAACAAGTTTTCAACATTATAAAATGCAATAGTTCGGACTGTATATTTGTTTTTTTCCTGTCCGTATCCAGTATAAATAGCTAATATAAATACAAGAATATTCTTTAAAAATGTAAAGTTATATTTCATAAAAAATTTAATATATAGCAAAAAAAGAGGGTTTTTTCATACAATAATATGGGCATTTTTACTATTTGTAATATGCAACCATTAACCATAACCAAATATAATGCGATATTTTGTATTGTTGCTATGGCTTTTTATGTTACAATTTGCAGTAGCGCAAGAAGATTATAAAATAACCGGAAAAGTTACATCCATAGTAAACCAAAAAGAGCCTATTAATGCAACACTTAGCATTAATGGAAAGCCAATAGAAAGGCCTATATCTACACTGGGTAATTTTAATATTTCTTTGAGCATAAAAGGGTCTTTTATATTAGAAGTTCGTGCATATAATTTTATAACTAAGAAATTAGAGCTAATAGGTAATGGAGAAGATATAGATTTAGGTGCTATTTATTTAGAGCCAAATATAGTAATTGAGAAAACCAATAATTTAATTGCTTTAACAGATGCAGATTTGGAGGATGATCAAGGAGAATCTATTACTTCTGGTTTATTACAAGCAACAAAAGATATTTTTTTAAATAGGGCTGCTTTTGATTTTGGTCAGGCTTTCTTTAGAGTCCGTGGCTATGATTCTCGTAATGGTAAAGTGCTAATTAATGGTATTCCCATGAATAAACTCATAGACGGAAGGCCACAATGGAATAATTGGGGGGGATTAAATGATGTAACTAGAAACCAAGAATTTTCAGCAGGTTTAAAACCCTCTTCTTCATCTTTTGGTGGAGTTTTGGGAACTACAAATATAGATACAAGACCATCGCAACTTAGACCCGGTTATAGGTTCTCTTCTTCTGTTTCTAATAGAACTTATGCAGGTAGATTAATGGCAACATATACCTCTAAAACTAATAAAAAAGGAATAACATATAGTATTTCGGGTTCTTTAAGAGGAGCTAAAAATGGATTTGTAGAAGGCACATTATATAATGCGTATGCAATTTACGGTGCTGTGGAATATAATTTAAATGCCAAACATACCCTATTACTAACAGGCTTCTTGGCATCGAACAGAAGAGGAAGGTCCTCTGCAATTACAGAGGAGGTTTTTGAGCTAAAAAGTAACACTTACAACCCATATTGGGGAAATCAGAATGGAAAAACTAGAAATTCTAGAGAGCGTAAATTACAAGAACCTATATTTATGTTTAACCATAGGTATACTACTAAAAAAGTAAATATAAACACTGGTGTTGCGTATCAATATGGCACACATTCTAAAAGTAGATTAGGATATTATAATGCACCTAACCCCGATAAAACATATTATAGATATTTACCCAGTTTTTATTTAAACAGCCCCATAGGAGCTAATTTTTATAGTGCAAATAAAGCTGAAGAAGATTTTTTAGATAATGCGCAAATAGATTGGGAAAATTTATATGTAGCTAATACAAATACCATAAGTTCCCCAGCCTCATATATTTTATATAATGATGTGGTTAAAGACCGACAGTTTATAATAAATAGTATTGCAAATGTAAATTTAGGAACAGATATAAAATTAGACGTTGGGATGTACTATCAAAAGTTGCATTCTGGTAATTACGCTAAAATAGTAGACCTTTTAGGAGCAAATTATCATAATGATGTAGATGCTTTTTCTAACACAAAAAACAATGTAAATGAAAGTCAAGAAAAGTTACAGGGAGATATTTTTAACTATAACTACAATATTCTTGCACACAATTACAATGTATTTGGGCAGTTAAAATATGAGTCAAAAAAATGGGAAGGATTTATAGCTGGAAAATATAGTGCGTCTAATTACCAAAGAGAAGGGTTATATAAAAATGAACGTTTTTTAGAGAATTCCTTAGGTAAAAGTGAGACGCTAAGTTTTTCAAATATTGCTACAAAAGCGGGTGCTACGTATAAAATTAATGGTAGAAATTGGGTGTCTACGAATGTAGCATTAATAAACAGACCTCCAACAATCCAAAATTTGTTTATTAACCCTAGAGAGAATAATACTATTGTTGGCGAGAGTACCAAAGAAACCATAACTAGTGTAGATGTAAGTTATTTTGCAAGTTTTCCTAAACTAACAGGAAGAGTAACAGGTTTTCATACTCGTTTTCAAAATACTACAGATATAAATTTCTTTTTTGTAGATGCAGGTGTTGGGTCAGATTTTGTACAAGAAGTACTCACTGGTTTAGACAAATTACATTTTGGTGCGGAGTTGGGAGTAACCTATCAATTATCCTCTGCTGTAAAACTATCTGGAGTATTTTCTCTTGCAAAATATGTTTATGCAAGCAACCCCAATGTTTCTATAAATTTTGATACTGCAGATGCATCAGAAGAACTCATAAATACAGTAGGAAATGTAGATCTAGGAGAAGCATTTATAAAGGGTTATAAACTAGCACAAGGGCCTCAAAAAGCATGGGCTATTGGTATAGATTATAGAGACCCTAAATATTGGTGGGTAGGGGTAAGTGCTAATTTCTTAGGCAATAATTATAGTAATATTTCTACAATTACCAGAACAAATAGTTTTTATTTAGACCCAGAAACGGGAGAAAATTTCCCAGATGCTACAAAAGAAAATGTTACCGCATTATTAGCACAAAAACCACTAGATAATTTTTATTTATTAAATGCTGTAGCCGGAAAATCCTGGTTAGTAAATGGGAAATATATTAGTGTTTTTATGAGTTTAAATAATTTGTTTAATACCAAATATAGAACAGGTGGTTATGAACAAAGTAGAAATGGAAATTTTGGACAATTAAGAGATGATAACCTTAGTGGCAGTCCTTCTTTTGCTCCAAAATATTGGTATGGTTACGGTAGAACCTATTTTTTAAATTTTGCATATAGTTTTAATTAAAGCACAGAATGAAGAATGTAAACATAAATAAGGTTTGTTTTTTTATACTAACTATGAGTTTAGCGTTTGTTTTAGGCTGCGCTCCGGATAAAAATTTTAATACACCAGATAATCTATGTAATTCAGACATAGTAGCTACAATTAGTTTAGAAGATTTAAAAAATATATATGTTGATGGTGTTATAGAAATACAAGAAGATTTAGTCTTGGAGGTAATTGTTATTTCATCTGACAAAGAAGGTAATTTTTTTAGTGTTCTTCATTGTCAAGACAAAACTATAAACCCTACAGGAGGAATACAACTAGAAGTAGATTTGCAAAATTTGCATTTACAATATCCTGTAGGGGCTAAAGTTTTTATAAAACTAAAAGGATTGTATTTAGGAAAAAGTAAAGAAACGTATAAAATTGGAGGTCTTTTTACTTCTTTTGGTAATTTATCGGTAGGAAGGTTGCCAGCAATATCTTTAAAAGAACATGTGTTTTTATCTTGTGAAGAGCAACAAAAACTAAAGCCAACAGTAGTAGAAATATCCCAACTATCCGATCAACACATTAACACTCTGGTTACATTTAATAATGTAGAGTTTCTAGAAGAAGAATTAGAATTACCGTTTGCAGATGAAAAAGAGGAAACCGAAAGGACATTACAAAACTGTGATGAAGATATTTTAAAACTAGTTAGTAGTGGCTACTCCAATTTTTATGATAGTATTTTACCAGATTTAAATGGAACCATAACAGGAGTACTTTCAAAATCTAGTAAAGAGTATCAATTAACCATAAGAAGTTTAGACGACCTTAATTTTAATAAAGAACGTTGTGTGGAAGAAATAACAGAATTTACATCAGATGCTATATTTATATCTGAATTAGCAGACCCAAATAATACTAGTTTAGGAAGATATGTAGAACTTTATAATGCTAGTGATAGTAAATTAAGTTTAAACAAATGGGCATTGCAAAGGTATACTAATGGGAATATAGAAGTAAGTTCTGAAATAGATTTATCGGACCTAGAAATTGAACCACAAAGTACAATAGTAATAACTCCTACTGTAGATGATTTTAATTCCATTTATGGTTTTTTACCAGATTTAGAAGTTGGCAATAATAGTCCTGCAGATTCTAATGGAGATGATAATTTAGTTTTGGTAGACCCTTTTGGTAAAATAATAGATGTTTTTGGAGTAGTTGGGGAAGATGGTTCTGGAACAAATCATGAATTTGAAGATGGTAGAGCTGTAAGAAAATCAGAGGTGCAAAATGGCAACCCAGTCTATGATTTTAGCGAATGGATTATTACTAATGATTCGGGTGAGAGTGGCACTATAAATAATCCAGGGATTGCTCCAGAAAGTTATACTCCAGGCGCACACAATTAAAAATTAGTAGTTTGCAATTTTTTCTAAATCGGATGGTGTAATCGGTTTTACTATATAATCTGTAACCATAGGGTAGGCTTTTATCATTTCTATTTCATTGGGGTTAATAGAAGAACTCATCGCAATTATTTTTATAGCTTCTTTATTAGAAATTTTAGCTTCTGCAAAAGCATCTAAAAACTCCCAACCACTCATTATGGGCATACTTAAATCTAAAAAAATAATATTTGGTAATTTGTTTTTAGTATTTAATTCCAAAACGCCTTCAATTCCTTCTTTTCCATTTTCAAATTCAATTATAGAATCACAAAAGTTACTTTCATCCATAAGACGCTTAACTATATAAACAAATATAGAGTCATCATCAATAATACAAACAGAGTTAATTTTTTTCATTAAAATGTTAAGGTGTTATAAATTTTAAGGTAAATGTTGTTCCTACATTTACTTCACTTATTACAGAAATACTTCCGCCCATTGCTTCTATTTGGTTTTTAGTTATATACAAACCTACACCTCTGGCGTCTTTGTTTCGGTGAAAGGTTTTGTTCATCCCAAAAATTTTATTCCCAAATTTATTTAAATCTATACCTTTCCCATTATCTGTAAAACTTAAAGTTAAATTTTTTCCAGAATTAGTGGTTTTAATTTCAATATGGGGAGGTCTGTCATTAGCAGAGTATTTTATACTGTTTGTAAATAAATTTAGTAAAATACTATCTAAATAAGCAGGAACTCCTAGAACAATAGAATTGGAAGAGAGCTTTAAGGTACAGGAAGCATTTTTCTCTATAAAAGTAGCCGAGATATTATTTTTTACATTTTCTATAACCCCTTTTAAGTTTATGGGCTCAAGTTTATTAGTAACGTTGGCGTTAGATTGTACCACCTCATTTAAATTATACACGGTGCTATTAAGACTCTCTGTAGATTCTTTTAACATTGCCATTAATTTATGCCTTTCCTCATCTTTTCTTTCTTCTAATAAAAACCCTGTAACCATAGATAGGTTTGTAGCATGAGATCGTAAATCATGGGAAACCATATGAGCAAAATTAGTAAGACTATTATTTTGATCTCCTGTTAATTGTGCATATTCTTTTAGTTTTTGTTCAGATTCTTTTTCCTTTGTTATATCAGAAATTACGCCAATAGCTTTGTTGTTATATTTTTCTGTTTCGGCAAAAAAAGTAATTACAGCTTTTAAATGTCTTATACTTTTATTTTCTAAGATAACTCGGTATTCAATTATACCACTTCCTTCTCCTTTGCTCATCCAAAAAGCTTCTTGTAAAACTCTTAAAAAATCATCAGGATGTATTGCGGCTTCCCAAGCTTCATAGGTGCTATTGTAATCTTTAGGGTTTTTGTGATGCAGTTTATAACACATATCATCCCAAATAGCAATTCTGTCTTTTGTTGTAAACTGCCATATACCAACATTAGAAGCAGTTGTAGCTTTTTTTGCTCTTTCTGCTTCTTCCCTATATTTAAATTCTGCAATTTTACGTTCATTAATATCTTGGCAAATACCGTATAGCCTTACACATTTACCGTTAATAAATTCTGGTTTCCCTTTTGTTCGTATCCAAACTTCTTTCCCTTTTCCAGTAATCATTATAACTTCGGCGTCCCAAGGAGTACCTTTAGTCATGGCAATATTAGCTAAACGTAAGACAGTATCTCTATGTTCCCCTTCTTTAAAATGCTCAAAACATTCTTCAAAACTTTGTGGTACGTAATCTAAAGGTTGCTCATGAATAATGTTAACCATTTTAGTCCAAGTAACTCTAAAATTTTGTAAATACGCCTCCCAGCCACCTACCCTAGAAACAATTTGAGCTTCTTGAATTAAAGCTTCTTTATTTTTATCTACAGTAATATTATCAAGTTCAATAATTAACCCTTTCACACTTCCATCATTCTCTTTCCACGGGTTAATGCTCCATTTTAACCAAATAAATTCATTGTTATTTGCACTAAATTTTTTGCCATCATTGTAACAATCATTTCCCTTTAAACAATATTGCAAATAGGGAGAAAAATCTTTGGGTAAATTAGACATTGCTGCAAAAAAATCTTTTCCAATAATATCGTCTTTTATCTCATGACTAGATTTCCAAGTTTTAGAACAGTTTATAAATTCTAATTTAGAATTTAGTAATGCAACGCTATTAGGAATTTCACTAATTAAATTAGGATTTAGAGCAAGTTTTGATAGTATAGAAGCAGCCATTATGCAATTTAACCATTATATGTAAGGGAATTACCACTATAGATAAAAATTATTAATTAATAGTATATTAATATTAATTAGCTATAGTTGAGTTATTTTATTTTGTAAATTTAGATGTGATAATAATAGAATTAACGTATTAATAATTATAAAATTTAACATGCTATGGATACTAAGAATGACCAAAATAATGGTGATATAAGTAAGTGCCCTTTTTTTAGTGGAACTAATAAGCAAACAGCTGGTGGTGGAGTAAAGAATCGTGATTGGTGGCCAAATGAATTAAAGCTTAATATTTTACGCCAACATGCAGCAAAATCTAATCCAATGGGAGAAGATTTTAATTACGCAGAGGCTTTTAAAAGTATAGATTTTGATGCTCTTAAAAAAGATGTTACAAATTTAATGACAGATTCTCAAGATTGGTGGCCTGCTGATTATGGTCATTATGGAGGATTAATGATTAGAATGGCATGGCATAGTGCTGGTACTTATAGAGTAGGAGATGGTCGTGGAGGAGCTGGAGCAGGAAATCAAAGATTTGCACCTATAAATAGTTGGCCAGATAATGGTAATTTGGATAAGGCAAGGCTATTATTATGGCCTATTAAGCAGAAATACGGGAATAAAATTTCTTGGGCAGATTTAATGATTTTGGCAGGAAATTGTGCATTAGAGTCTATGGGATTTCCAACATTTGGTTTTGCTGCAGGACGTGAAGATGCTTGGGAACCAGAACAAGATATTTACTGGGGAAGTGAAACAGAATGGGGAGCAAATGAGGACCGTTATGAAGATGGAGATTTAGAAGATCCTTTAGCCGCTGTAATGATGGGTTGGATTTATGTTAATCCAGAAGGCCCAAACGGTAATCCAGATCCTCTAGGTTCTGCCCATGATATTAGAGAAACTTTTGGTAGAATGGCTATGAATGATGAAGAAACTGTTGCTCTTGTTGCTGGTGGACATACTTTTGGGAAGGCTCATGGTGCTGCAGACCCTAATAAATATGTTGGAAAAGAACCTCACGGGGCACCAATTGAAGAAATGAGTACGGGTTGGAAAAATTCTTTTGGTACAGGTGTTCTAGACGATACTATCACCAGCGGAATTGAGGGTGCTTGGACACCAAATCCTACACGTTGGGACGCCGATTATTTTGATGTATTATTAAATTATGATTGGGAATTAGTTAAGAGTCCTGCTGGGGCTCACCAATGGGCTCCTACAGCTGCATCTAATGCTAAGAGAGCGCCAAAAGCGGGTGATGCTAATGCAACCCAAGGGTTAATGATGACTACTGCAGATATAGCCTTAAAAATGGATCCTAAATATTTAGAAATCTCTAAGCGTTTTCATGCAGATCATAAAGCATTTGAAGATGCTTTTGCTCGTGCTTGGTACAAATTAACACACCGAGATTTAGGACCAATATCACGTTATTTAGGTCCAGAAGTTCCCAACGAAGAGTTATTATGGCAAGACCCAATCCCAACAGTAGATTATACATTAAATGAAGCAGATATTGCTAATTTAAAAGTTATGATTATTGATTCTGGATTAACAATATCGCAATTAATTACTACTGCTTGGGCTTCAGCATCAACATTTAGAGGTTCAGATAATAGAGGTGGTGCAAATGGAGCACGAATTGCTTTAGAACCACAGCGTAGTTGGAAAGTAAATAACCCAACAGAATTAAATAAAGTGCTTTCAGTTTTAGAAGGAATTAAAAGTAATTTTAAAGGAGATATTTCTTTAGCAGATTTAATTGTACTTGCAGGAAATGTTGGCTTAGAAAAAGCTGTGAAGAATGCAGGATACAATCATATAGTAGAATTTACACAAGGTAGAGGAGATGCCTTGCAAGAGCAAACAGACATTGAGCAATTTGGGTACTTAGAGCCGTTAGCAGATGGTTTTAGAAATTATATAAAATCAGATTTACATATAGCCGCGGAAGATTTATTAATTGATAAAGCTAATTTATTAACCTTGTCTGTTCCAGAATTAACAGTTCTAGTTGGAGGCTTACGAGTATTAGGTGCAAATTATGATGGTTCAGATTATGGTGTGTTTACAGATACTATTGGAAGCTTAACAAATGATTTTTTTAAAAATGTTTTAGATTTTACATACACTTGGAAAGCGACATCTGAAGATGATAGGTATTTTGAAGGAAGTAACCGTAAGACAGGGGCAGTAAAATTTAAAGCTACTAGAGCAGATTTAATTTTTGGTTCTAATACAGAGCTAAGAGCTATTGCAGAGGTATATGCAGCAGATGATGCAAAAGAAAAATTTGTTACAGACTTTATTGCCGCTTGGACTAAAGTGATGAATTTAGACCGTTTTGATATAAAATAAACTGAGAAATTCTAAATAAGAAAAGGAAAATTATAATTTAATAACTGCTATATTCTTAAGAAAGATATAGCAGTTTTTTATATATTTATTAGTATGAATAATGAAAATTTTTTTAATGAAATCCGAAATGGAAACTCCCAGTTGGTAGAAGAAGCGCTTACAAAAAATCCCGATTTAATAAATGCAAAAGACCAGAGAGGTTCCACTCCTTTAATTTTAGCAACATACTACAATCAGGAAAATATAGTATCTCTTTTACTAGAGAAAGGAGCAAAAATAGATCAAAAAGATTCTTCAGGGAACACCCCATTAATGGGTGTGTGTTTTAAAGGTTTTTTGCCAATAGCTAAAACATTAATAGAAAAAGGAGCAAATGTAAATGAGCGTAATTCTATGGGCGCTAGTAGTTTAATATATGCGGCAACATTTAATAGAGAAGAAATTGCAAAACTTCTTATAGAATATGGTGCTAAAAAAGATGTTAAAGATGCTCGAGGCAACACGGCATTAGACCATGCAAAAATGCAAGAATTGCCAAAGTCTTTTTTAACTTTACTAGAGTAAAAAAAGGGAATGAAAAAGGAATTCTTAGAAATAGCGCTTGTACAAACTCATTTAATCTGGGAAAATCCCAAAGAAAATAGACAAATCCTAACAGAAAAGATTAAGGAAATAAAGCCTTCTATAGATTTAATTATTTTACCAGAAATGTTTACTACTGGTTTTACAATGTCTCCTAAAAATATAGATTACAATGCCGCTTTAGAAACCTTAGAGTGGATGAAAACTATTTCTAAAGAAAAAAATGCAGCTATAGTTGGTAGTATAGTTTATAAAGAAGCAACTAAAAATTACAATAGATTATATTTTGTAGAACCTAGTGGTAAAATTAGCTTTTATAATAAAAGACATACGTTTACTTTGGCAGGAGAAGATAAAGTCTACACAGCCGGAGATAAAAAACTAATTGTTACTTATAAGGGATTTAAAATTTGCCCATTAATTTGTTACGATCTTAGATTTCCTGTATGGTCTAGAAATGTAAATAATTACGATGTATTAATTTATGTAGCCAATTGGCCTAAAAAAAGAGTATTAGCCTGGGATAGTTTGTTAAGAGCAAGAGCTATAGAAAATATGGCATATTGTATTGGTGTTAACCGTATTGGGAAAGATGCTCTAGGTTTTGAGTATCCAGGACATTCTTCTGCTTATGATTGCTTAGGAGAATTACTATCTTTTACAAATAAAGAAGAAGTTATATACACTACAATTACAAAAGAACATATAAATACTACAAGGAATAAACTTAAGTTTTTAGAAGACAAAGATTTGTTTAATCTAGTATAGTAAAGGTTTGCTCTAGTTCCCAATTAGCACGAACCTCAATAGCTACAGGATAGTAACTAACCCTTTCTGGTTGTATTTGTTTTAAATAATTACCAGTGTCCCATTTTTTATTTGCATTAGTATCAAAAAGAACACGAGCTAAATATTTACTTGGATTAAGATTATTAAATTCAAACACCTTATTTTCTGTAGCATAAATTTCTCTTTGTACTTCACCTTTCTCATTAGTTAATTGAATAATAATGGGGAAAGTTATATTGTTTCCTACAAGTGTTAACCTTAAATTACCATAGTCTGCATAACTTTTAGTTTGTAAGTTATAAGATAAGGTGTCATTAGAGGTGTTAAAAAAATCTGTAATTGCACCAGGTAATAAATCTATTTGGTAACTTTCATTAGGTTCTTTATCAAAACTAAAAACAACACTATTCTTTAAAGTATCTCTAGTAATACTATGTTTTATAGCTAAAGAATCTTTATTTATTATTTTAATTTTAGAAGTATCGGTTTTAATTATTGGGGTGTTAGATGCTATTTCAAAAATTTGATTAAAATCTATACCGCCAGAATAATTAGCACTAAGTTTAAGAGAATCTAGTGCTAGTTTTCTATTCTTTATTTTAAAAGTGTCTATGGTTTTAAATGTATTGTTTTTTGCTAAGAATAGAAGAGAATCCATTGCAAAAGGAGTAAACCAAAAATTAATACTGTCTTTTTTGTATTCTTTTTTATAGGTAAAAATTACAGAATCTGGTATTTTAGAGATAGCATCAATCTCTATATCATTACCGTCTCCATAATAACCAAAAGTTATTTTATTTTTTGCAGTTAAAGATGGCAAAGACATAGAAAAATTAGGAACTTCCTTAAATAAGTTTAATAAGAAAATAGAATCTGTAGGTACAGTAACAGTATCTTTAATAAAACCTATTTTGTCTGTATTTTGGTCAAATATATTGTTCTTTGCCTCATCTTTTAAAGCAAATAGAGCATATTTTCCTTTTTTAAGATTTCTAAGATTAAAAATAATAGTACTATCTAAAGTATTGGTTATATAATTGGGAGGGCTTTTAAAAATAGTAGAATCGTTATAAGTACTATCTATTTCGTATAACATAACACTAACAAACTCTTCAGAATCTTTATTAAATGCATCTTTAATAACACCTGTTATTTCCAAAGAGTCTATATAAGAACCTGTAGAAAAAACATACGTTAAAAATCTATTAGGGTTACCCTCATTATTATCTACAATACTTTCACCAAAATTAAAAGTATAGGTAGTATTTTCTTTTAAAGTATCTTTTATCTTAATTTCTACATACTTACTTGCACTCCCTTGTGGAGATAAAAGCGGTGTATATTTTAAAGGAGGCGAAACAATTAATTGCTCTTGTACGTCTTTAAGCTTTACATACTCATCAAAATATAAACGAATTTTAGTATTCTTAAAATTAACAGACATATTTTCTGGTTCCGCTTTTATAAGTACTGGCGGGTCTAAATCTTTAGGCCCTCCTGTAGGGTTACCCCTTCTTGCACATTGATAAAAAGCAGCAATTATAATACTAAAAAAAAAGCAGGTTAAAATTCGTTGTAACATTCCTAAAATTGTTAGTAACAAAGAAACAACATATTTAATGAATTTAGAAATTAGAGTACTACTGCCATGCTACAAACGTAAATTGTAATATTTCGAGTTTCTTGCAAAGCTTTTGCACAAATTTCCATGGTTGCACCCGTTGTTATTACATCATCAATTAATAATACATTTTTATTTTCTAGTATAGATGTATCTGTTAATTCATATAGTTTTTTAGAGCTTTGCCACCTGTTAATTCTTCCTTTTTTTGTTTGCGTTTTGGTATTTGCTGTTTTTATAAGAACACCTTCAATAAAAGTAGTGTTTAAATGCTTTGCTAAATTTTCGCCAAATAAAGAAACTTGATTATAACCTCGTTTTCTTTTTTTCTTAGGATGTAAAGGAACAGGAATAATATAATCTATATCTTTTAAGTAGTTGTTTTCTACTAGAATTTGACCGTACCAATCACCAATAAAAGAACCTATTTGTTTTTGGTTTTTATATTTTAAATTATGAATTAGGTTCTTAACAATACCTATTTCGGTAAAAAGCAGGAAAGAACTAGCTTTTTTTACATTAATTATGCCATAAAAAATACGGTCAACGGCATTTTCTTCGTTAAAAGTAAACTCGGTGAGTGGTATTTGGTTCCGACAAATGGTACATAAATGCTTCTCTCCTCTATTTAATCGTGCATTACAACCAAAACACACTATGGGCAATAGGAGGGTATTTATATCATTTAGTATATTTGGTAACTTAGAATATAACAAATCTTAGTTTTTTATTAACCTACTTAAAGACCGCTTTGTTCTGATGGACAGTCAAGATAATAAAATTAATTATAAAGTTTTACTTGCCGCTATGGCAGCTGTTATAATAGCAATTCTTATTGCCTTTTATTATAGTTATGCCCAATCTAAAACTGAAATTAGTTATTTAGAGCAAGAAAAAGACCTACTAATAAAAGATTTAACTATTATGAAAGCAGATGTAGATAGGCTTTCTGCTCTTAATGAAGTTAATGACATAGAATTACAAGATTCTAAATATAAAGTACAACAGCTTATAGATTCTGTTGGTAGGTTAAATTTTACAGTAGAAAAATTAAGAGAGTTTAAAACAGAACTTAGACGTTTAGAAGCTAAAAATGATAGCCTTAAATTAAAAAATAATTTTCTTAAGTATAATAATATGCTACTTGGAGAAAAGTATGAAGAGTCTAGAAGACAAATTGAGGTTTTAAGAGGAAAAAGTAGTTCTTTAGCAGAAGCAGAAGCTTTACAACGCAAAAAAATATTAGAGTTAAATGATGAGCTTAAAACTAAAAGTTATTTAAGGTTACAAAACTCTGAGGGTAGTGGTTTTAGGCTACGTAGTGGTAAACCTATTAAGACAAACAAAGCTTCTATTATAGAAAAACTTAGAGGTTGTGTAACCATTATGGCAAATCCGGAAGATGCCAATCAAGAAAAAATACTTTATTTACAATTTTTAAGTCCTAATAAACAAGTTATAGAAGACAATGCCAATACTATAAATGTAAATGGTAATGTATATAGTAAGCGAGTAGAGCTTGTTTTTAATGGTGAAGAAACAAATGTTTGTGATTTTATTACCATTCCAGAAGGTTCTTTAACTCCAGGGACGTATACAATTAATGTATTTGAAGATGAACGTTTACTTTCCTCATCAGAATTTCAATTAAAATAATATATTTTTTAGTCTAATATTCTATTTTTGCCAAATGGCAAAACAAGAAGACATTTTTAAAAAAGTAATTTCCCATGCAAAGGAGTATGGATATGTATTTCAATCTAGCGAAATATATGATGGTTTAAGCGCTGTATATGATTATGGACAGAACGGTGTAGAACTTAAAAAGAATATTAGAGAGTACTGGTGGAAAGCCATGGTACAGTTAAATGATAATATTGTAGGATTAGATGCTGCAATATTTATGCATCCCACTACTTGGAAAGCTTCTGGCCATGTAGATGCTTTTAATGACCCTTTAATAGATAACAAAGATTCTAAGAAAAGATATAGAGCAGATGTTTTGGTAGAAGACTATGTTGCCAAAATTGAAAATAAAATTGAAAAAGAGGTTAAGAAAGCTCAAAAACGCTTTGGAGATAATTTTAATAAAACACAATTTTTAGCTACAAACCCAAGAGTTGTTGAGTATCAAGAACAAGTAACAAGTATTTTAAAAAGACTAGGGCAATCTTTAGAAAAAGAGGATTTAGCAGATGTAAAAAAACTTATAGAAGAGTTAGACATTGCTTGCCCAATGTCTGGTTCTAAAAACTGGACAGATGTTAAGCAGTTTAATTTAATGTTTGGAACTAAATTAGGAGCCAACGCAGAAACTGCAATGGATTTATATTTAAGACCAGAAACTGCGCAAGGTATTTTTGTAAACTTCTTAAACGTTCAAAAAACTGGGCGTATGAAAATACCTTTTGGAATTGCACAAACAGGAAAAGCTTTTAGAAATGAAATTGTTGCAAGACAATTTATTTTTAGAATGCGTGAGTTTGAGCAAATGGAAATGCAATTCTTTATTCAGCCAGGAACGCAAAAAGAATGGTATGAAAAGTGGAAAGAAAATAGAATGAAATGGCACCTATCTTTAGGAATGGGAGAAGATAATTATCGTTTTCATGACCATGAAAAACTTGCTCACTATGCAGATGCAGCAGCAGATATAGAATTTAGATTTCCGTTTGGTTTTAAAGAATTAGAAGGAATACATTCTAGAACAGATTTTGATTTAGGAAGTCATGAAGAATTTTCAGGAAAAAAATTACAATATTTTGATCCCGAATTAAATAAGAACTATGTTCCTTATGTACTAGAAACATCTATAGGTTTAGATCGTATGTTTTTAGCAGTTTTTTCTAATTCTTTACAAGAAGAAGAGTTAGAAAATAATACTACAAGAACAGTTTTAAAACTTCCAGCGGTTTTAGCACCAACTAAGGCAGCAATATTGCCATTGGTTAAAAAAGATGGTTTGCCAGATATTGCACATGGTATAATAGAAGATTTAAAATGGGATTTTAATGTAACGTATGATGAAAAAGATGCTGTTGGCCGTAGGTATAGAAGACAAGATGCTAATGGAACACCATTTTGTATTACAGTAGATCACCAAACTAAAGAAGATAATACGGTAACTATTCGTCATAGAGATTCTATGGCACAAGAAAGAGTTGCTATTGCAGATTTAAAAGCAATAATATCTAAAGCGGTAGATATGCGAACTTGGCTTTTAAAAATGAAATAGTATAAACCTATATTATATTAAAAACTCCATTAGCTTTTTTAAGGCTGATGGAGTTTTTTGTTTAAGAAAAATTTTAGATGCTATAGCAAACAAAGCATCAAATTATTTTAAAGATTAATTTTTTTAAAGATGGAAGCAAATTTTTTTGAAGGTTCTTTTACAAAAGTTAATTTTTCATTAGTAAAGGGGTGGGTAAATACTAAAGAATAAGCGTGTAAGTAAAGTCCTTTTCCTTTTAATTTCAGGTCTTTTAAGAAATAAGTTTGATCTCCTAAAATAGGATTTCCAATGGTAAGTAAGTGTTTTCTAAGTTGGTGTTTTCTTCCAGTTTCAGGAGTTAATTCTACCCAGTTTAAAGAAGCAAATCTATTAGAGCTAACCCTTTTAATTACTTGGTATTTTGATATAGCTTTTTTACCATCAATGAGTTCCGAAATTGCACCAAAATCTTGCATTTTTCCAATAGTAACTGCTATATAGGTTTTGATTATTTCATTATTTTCAAATAACTTATTTAAAGCAATAATACTAGTGCTTGTTTTGCCTATTATGAGTAAACCCGTAGTAGGGTAATCTAATCTATGTACAGGTTTTGGAGCAACTGCATCGGGTAAATTACTTTTAGTTATGTTTTGCTCTAAGGCATTTACAATAGTTTTAAAAGAATTACCGCTAACAAGAATGCCAGGAGGTTTATTAATTATAGCTAAATAATTGTCCTCATAAACCACCTCTAAAGAGAGAACAATTTTTTTATGTTTTTTGGTGTTTTTGTCTTCTAATAAAGTTATTTTTTCTGTGCCATAAATAAAGGTTGCAGTTGTTGCTATTTCTCCGTTTACAAGAACGCATTTTTTTTTAATAGCTTTTTTTAAGGCAGATTTTGTTACAATAGTTTTGAAAATACCAACACCGTATTCCTGTAATCGTAAAGGCTTGTCTAAAATTTTAGCCGTATGCGATTCTAGAATAGGTAAAGATTGCATTTGTTAAAATCTAAAACCAATAGATAAGCCCGCGCGGAACATAAATGTATTCTGAAAGTCTTCTGGATTTATATTTCTTCCTAAACCACCACTAAGTTCAACGGTAAATTTATCGCTTCTGGTAGCCCATTTATAACCACCTCCTAGGCCTAGTGCTGCGGTACTATAATCTTTGTTTCTTACACCAAGTGCACTTGCAGCATCTTCTACTTCATCTTCACCAGTATAGTATAAACCAAAAGCTTCTGCAAACACACCGCTTTTAGGATTATAGCCAAAATAAGCTCTAACATTTGCCCCTAAACCAAAGTTTCCATTATAATCATCGCTATCACCATCAAAATGCATAGTAGCTCCTATACTAGTGTCTTCATTTATATAATATTCATACGAAATTTCGGCACTGGAAGTAATTAAGAATTGACCAATGTTAAATTTTATTTCATGAATATTGTCAGAATTAGAATAAGCTTGCGCTACTATAAAATTAGAAGATAGAATAAAGATTGCTATTGCAATTATTTTTTTCATTGGGTAGTGTTTAAAATAAAAAGCAAAAATAGGGTATTAAAATTTTATAAATAGACTTTAGGTCTTTCCTATTTTGTTACTTTTATAGGCATAATATATAAAAATGAAGATAGTATCCTATAACGTAAACGGCATAAGAGCAGCATTAAAAAAAGGTTTTATAGATTGGCTACAGGCTGTAGACCCCGATGTAATATGTTTGCAAGAAATAAAAGCGAATAAAGAACAATTAGATTTAGATATTTTTGCAGAAGCAGGATATTCTTATAATTATTGGTTTAGTGCAGAGAAAAAAGGATATAGTGGCGTTGCAATATTAGCAAAAAAAGAACCAGACCATATTGAGTATGGCACTGGTATAGATTATATGGATTTTGAAGGGAGAAATTTGCGTGTAGACTACGGAGATATTTCTATAATGAGTATGTATTTGCCTTCTGGCACTAATTTGGATAGGTTAGAGTTTAAGTTAAAATATATGGCAGATTTTCAAGAGTATGCCAATGAATTAAAAAAAGACCATCCAAATTTAATTGTATTAGGAGATTATAATATTTGTCATGAAGCTATAGATATTCATGATCCAGTTAGGAACAAAAATGTTTCTGGTTTTTTACCTGTAGAAAGAGAATGGATAGGAAATTTTATAAAGAGTGGTTTTATAGATAGCTTTAGGCATTTTAATAAAGAACCCCATAATTATTCTTGGTGGAGCTACCGCGCAAATGCCAGAAACAATAATAAAGGATGGCGTTTAGACTATGCTATGGTAAGTTCCTCTTTAGAAGAAAGATTAAAAAGAGCTTTAATTTTATCAGAAGCTAAGCATAGTGATCACTGTCCTATTTTAGTCGAAATTAGTAAATAGGTAATTTTTTAATACTTATTAAAAAGGGTCGCAAATTGCGACCCTTTTAGTTTATTGTTTATCTGTAAATTGTAACATGACCCACAAACTCTCGATCATCATTTTCACCATTTAGTTTAATTACATACCAATAATCTCCTGAAGGTAAATCTACGTTTTCGTAGGATCCATCCCAATTACCTTGTTTTACAAAGTATTTAACTTGTCTACCGTATCTATCATAAATTGCACCCCAAAGATTAGGGAAACCTTCTACATTTTTAATTACCCAAGTATCGTTAAACCCATCTCCATCAGGAGTAAAGAAATTTGGAATTTCAATGTCTATATATTCTAAAGGAATTTCTATACTAGCTTCACAACCTTTACTGTCTATTACTTTAGCAGTGTAAACATCGGTATGGTTAATATACTTTTTACCGTCAGGACTAATTTCATCATCAAAATAATACGTGTAAATACCATCTCCGCCAGTTGCTTCTACAATTATTTCGTTAATACCAGCAGGTTTGCTAGTTAAAACTAATTGTTGTTGCGCTTCCACAGAAAAGTTTTTAACTTCAACACATCCTGTACCTAAATGAACAATACTTATAGTATGATCACCAGAAGAGATATTTGTAAAGATAGCTTCTGCTTGCGCATTTGCAACATCTGGATTATTTGGGTTAGCATCATCTAAATCGAACACAATTTCTGCGGCATCTAGATTTTCATCATTAAATAGTACAGATGCACCATAAATAGGTTGCCCATTACTACATTCATTTGTTATTTCTACAGTTGCAGAAAGGTCAGAGCCAACTTTTACTTCTTTTACTAGAACAAAAGGACAGTTGTTAGCATCTTTAAGATATATTTCATAGAATCCTCCATCTAGATTATCTAATGTTAATGTAGATCCACTTATTGTAGTAAAACTATCTGTAGGACTAGTAAGGTTGTATTGGTATGGGGCAGTACCACCAGTTATTTCTACTTCAATAAGTCCATTATCATCACTAGAGCAAACTTCATCTTCTATTCTGGTTACATTTGCTAATAAGGCAGCAGTTGGGGCTACAATATTAATATTGTCTACTGTAACTTGGCAACCATTAGCATCCTGAACTAGTACACTGTAAGTACCACCTGATAACCTGTCAAAAGTATTATTGTTAACTGCCTTTTTTGGATTAGAGGAAATAATATATTGGTATGGTCCATTACCGCCACTTGCAGAAATTTCTATAGTTCCGTTATCTTCGCCAAAGCACATAACATTTGTACTTCCTTGTAAACTAGCAGAGAGTAATGGAGGTTCATTTATTATAATTTCTTCCGAGTATTTTTCACAATTAGTGCCTCCAGTTGCTAAAATCCTATAATTTCCTTGCCCTAATCCTTCAAAAGTACCAGAGTCCTGAGGAGCTCCTTGTAAAGTTCCGTTAACTTCTAGTTGGTATTGATAGCCACCTAAACCTCCAGTTGCTTCTGCAATTAAAACGGCATCCATTTCGCCATTACAATTAATGATTGTATTATCATCATTTACTGTTATATCTAAAGGTTCTACAACATTTATGGTTCGTATAACGGAAATAGGGGAAACACAATGTTTTGCAGGGTCACTATCGCGAGCTAAAAACTCATAAGTTCCTGGAGCTAAAGAACTATATACCTGTTGTGTACTCCAGGCAGTTGCATCTGCAGCGGGTTCTATAATTCTATATTCATACGTTGTACCTAAAACACCACCACTAGCGGATACTGTAATTTCTCCTGAATTAGGATCACAGTTAGGTTCTTGGCTTATTACGCCGTCAATTTCTATTTCTGTTGGATCAATTAAAGAAATAGTAGCCGTTGTAGTATCACAACCAGAACCATCTTGAACAGTAACGGTATAGTCTCCTTCAAATAAATTAGAAAAAATATTACTAGATTGTGGTAAACCACTAATTCCTGTTGTTATATTCGTTAAAATGTATTGGAAATTAGTGTGTCCATTACCAAACTCTCTAGTAGCAACTACAGTAATTTCTCCATCATTCGCCTCTGTACAAGATGGGTTAGTAGCTGATATATTACCTGAGGTTACTGTTATAGAATCTATCTCAGGAATAGTAATTCCTGGTATTACTTTAGTACACCCATTTGCATCTCTTATGGTCAATTCATAATTTATAACAGATGTTAATCCGCTAAACACATTATTAGCATCAAAAGATTGTAATGTTGTACCAGAATCTGCATTTACTAATTCAAATTCGTAAGTACCCCATCCACCTACTGGTGTTGCTGTTATTTGCGCATCCATACCTGGAGAACAAGTTAGATCATGGGTTGTGGCATAGGTAAAATCTAAAGGCTCCGAAGGGCTTTGTATAGATATAAATTCTGATTTTACATGACAACCAGTGTCGTTATCCGTAGCTACAACCACAAATGTGCCTGCTGGTAATAAGCTATAAGAAATAGGTGTAGTAAGTGTGCTACTAGCTACAGAATGTATAGGAGTGGTTGTATTATTTACATTATAAATCTCATAACTAAATCCGCCACTACCAAAACTAGAAACTTCAAAAGAAAGTTCTCCGTTAGATTCTCCATGACAAGTAATGTCATTTACCTTAGAAGCACTTACCTCTATAGTATTAAAAGGAGCTATTTCAATTTGTACTTTCGTAGTACAACCAGTATCATTATCTGTAACTAAGAATGAATATGTATTTGGTTGCCCTCTTTCAATGGTAACAGTTGTTCCAACAACAGTTACATAAGCCGAAGCACTTGGCTGTTCTACAATACTATAATTCGTAAAACTTGAAGGAATGTTAATTTCATATACTCCATCAGTAACACAATTCATCACCGTTGATGTTGTCATAGTAGCAGAAATTTTAGTTGCTGCATCAACAGTTACATTTTCTTGGATTGGACATCCATTAGCATCTATAACATCTAAAACAATGTTTTGAGATGTGGTTTTGTAAGGAACCTCAAAAGAAATTGCTGTACCTGCAATAGAGCTAAAACTATTACCATTATAGCTAAATTTATATGGTGCTGTACCACCAGACACTGTTGTTTCTACGGTTGCCATTCCTAATTTATTGTCTGCTGTACATACAAAAGCAGATACTGTTGGAGTAGTTAAAGAAACTGGGGCAGATGGACCACCTACAACTATTCCTGGTAAATTTTGAACACAATTTTTTGCGGAACGAATATCTACATTATAGGTGCCAGCCGCTAATCCATCAAATAGATTAGAGGTTTGGTACGTACCTCCATTTAAACTATACTCATAAGTTACATCTAGGTTATCTACTCCGTCTATTTGTTTTATTATAATTTTTCCATCGGTATCTCCAAAACAAGTAACAGGAACAGTTGTATCTGGCTCAAATTGTGGGTCTACGGGCATTATTAATTCTAATGCAGGAGAATCTTGAGTTCCACAAGTATTGTCTAAATCATTTACTTTATAAACATAATTTACATTTGGCTCTAATCTTGTAAATACACCAGTAGTATTTGTTTCTTCACCAGGGGCATAAGATGCAGGAATAGGACTAATAGTAAATTCAAAATTTCCTGAGCCACCATAAGCAGAAGCTAACATTTCTCCATTATCCAAAGAGACATCACAATCTACAGTCTTAGTAATTTTAGATTTAGCCACTAGTTGCGGATAAATATGAATGTTTTGCGTATCTGAACAACCATTTTCATCACGAACCACTAAGGTATGGTTTCCAGGTCCTAAAGTTTTTGTGGCTGTAGTGGTAACTTCGCCATCCCAAATATAAACTGGATTTGTATTTGTTGGGTTAGTACCAGGTTGTGTTAATGTTGCCACTACATTATACAACTCATTTGTGGAGGTACATCTGTCGGTAACATCTATAGTATCTATAATAGGTTCAGGGTCTTGGGTAATAGTAATCGGTGTTCCTAATCCTTCAACACAACCGCCGCCGTCACGAACATATACTTGGTATACATTGTTTGCGCCATCATACGCAGTAGGTGTAATGGTTTTGAAATTATCAGGACCAAAATCTGCATCTACAGGAACATTACCATCTACAACAAACGCGTATTCATACTCGTGCCAACCAGTTTGGTCTAACTTGTTTCTAATATTAAAATATTTTTGGTCATCCCACCCTCCTTTAGCAGTTACTGCTATCTGAGCACCTATATTACAAGTGGGTGCAACATATTGATCTAGTTCTAATTTTAGTTTAGATTTAGGTCTATAGATTAAGAACCTATTACCAGATTTACATCCAGCCTCTGTAGTTACTTCTACTACATACCAAGCTAATTTTAATCCAGTTAAATCAATTTCAATATCTCCACCAGATCCTCCATCATTAGCTGTTCCACTTCTTCTAAAAGAAGGAATCCAAGGATGTGAATCGTGTACAGAACCTCTATCACTTGTATGCCTAATATTCCAACTTACTGTTTGTGTTCCATCTAAATCGTTGTCTCCTGCTCCTTTTATGGTAAATTTTACTTTTCCATCAGAACCAGAATAACATGATAAACTTTGTGGAGTAGAAATTACATCTATATTATTATTAGGCGCTTCTGGGGTATGCACAACGCCTAGACTTCGCCAACGTTGACAACCTGTATTCATATCTTTTAATACAATGGCATATTGTACGCCAAATAAAAGTCCACTAACTCTTAAATCTCTTTCAAATCCGACAGGGTCAGAATCTAATCCTAAAACAGGGTTAGAAGGATCGTTAAATTCTCTCCAAGCAGGGGGGTTATTTTCATCATAAGGCCATATACGGTACTGAAATGGACCAACTAATTCCTCTCCAGGTAATGTTGAAGAATCTGCAGGGTCACCTCCTACTTCAATCTCAAAAGAAGCTCCACTAGCACAAGATTGCTCTAAATCAGCTTCAGGTTTTTGAATCCATGGTAAAGGAGGTTGTTCAATTTCGTATAAATCAGATTCGTATATACATCCTTTTTCATCTTCTATTTCTACATAAAAATGATGTGGCCAATACATACGAATATCATAATCATCTGTTGGGTCAGACATATCTACATTTTTATACTCTCTGTATGTCCAATATCTAGCTGTGCCTGCTGCATGTTTAATAGGGTCATTTACTCGTATTAGCCTTATAGTTACTAATCCAGTTGCATTTTGAACATTAGTTATATTAGTATTTCCCCATTCTGTTTTAGTTCCTGAGCATGTAATATCAGTTTTTGTAACATCTGCTGTGATAGCAGCTTCCGCACCTACAATAACTTCTAATCCTGTTAATTCACAGCCTAAAGCATCTTTAATACCATAGTTATATGCTTGCGCATCTAAATTAGTATATACTGTTTGCGTAGAATATGCACTACCATTAAAACTATATAAATAAGGAGGTGTTCCTCCAGAAGCTCCTAATTCTACAGAACCAGTTCCAGTTTTCCCACAAGCAGTGGGAGATTGATCGTGGTTAGGAATTAAATCTGGTGCTTTCTTTACATCTACAGCATCCGTTATAAAGCTACACCCTTTATTATCTGTTACAGTAAACGTATATAAACCCTCTGTTGCAGCATTATACGGCATAGTAACAGGTGTTGGGTCTCCATTTACGGTATAAGTATAAGGCGGATAGCCTTCTTCAGGGGTTACGTTTATTATAGCATCTGGTGTAGTACCACAACCTAAGGGTTTTGTTATTTGCGCAAGAGCAAATAATTGTCCACTAATTTTTGTGTCTGCTACTATAGTTTCGCAACCGTTAGCGCCAATTACTTTTATAATATTATCATCAGGCGTTATGTTGCTTAATGTAAAAGTACCTCCAGTAATTGGTGTTGGAGTTCCGTTGTTTACGGTGTAAAAATATGGAGCTTCCCCTCCAGAAACATCTATTTTAAGCTCTCCTTTAGTAGTGCTACTGTAACAGTAATTAGATGCACTTTGGTCTACTACAGAAATTGGACCACCGTTATCTTGTAAGTCAAAAGTTTGGGTATCTATAACACAACCATTAAGATCTTTTAATATAATAGTATGTGTTCCAATTTGTGTTAAACCAGTTATGGTTTTATTGCTTTGTGCAGATGTTGTAGTATTATCGGGTTGTAAAACGGCATAGTTGTAATTACCCCAACCACCAGAAGCTTCTACAGTTACAGAACCTGGAGAGCCACAATTCATATGCGATACATTAAAAGAATCTAGTGATAAAGCCGAAGTGGGAGCTTCTACAGTTTGCGTTTGTTCAAATTCGCACGGACCAGAAGTGTCTTTAATTTTTATGGTATAAGTATCTGCAACTAAGCCAGAAATTATAATAGGAGATGTTGTTGCTCCAGTTATTCCTAAACCTGTATCTATTCCAGAACTATTTTCAACCAGTACATCAAAAGAAGTATTAAAATTAGTAATATCTACTTCAATTTCTCCGTCTGCTGTTCCCGGAGCAAAACATGTAACATGCTTTTTCACGGTGGTATTTGCAGTAAATTTAATAGGTTCTGGAACGGTATAGTTTCTAACTATTTTACAACCATTATCATCTACCTCAAAAGTATAGGTTCCTGGAGCCAATGCTGTAAAAGTATCTCCTGGACTATTAATAGTAGATGGAGCTGTAATTTGGTAGGTATAACCCGACCCGGTACCATTTTCAATAGAAAGTTGTACATCTGTTTCTCCAGTAGAGCAATCTACGTTACTAGTAGAAAAAATAATATTTGTAGGATTGGAACCTCCGTTTACTGTTTGGTTTACTGTGGTGGTACATCCATTGGCATCTTTAACTGTAATAGTATAAGTTCCTGCACCTAATCCTGTTATAGTAGAATTGGGTTGAAAATCTACACCATTTGTACTATATTCAAATGGGGCAGTTCCTCCTGCAGTAACTGAGGCTTCTATTGTAGCAGAACCACTTGAACAATTTATTTGTTGTGTTACAGCAGCTGAAGCTGTGAAAGCTGTGCTTGGATTTACGGTTACTGGGTTTGTAGTAACATTACAAGAACCACCTGCTTTTTCTTTTTTTATGGTTACGGTATAAGAGCCACTTGCCAAATTACTAAACACATTAGAAGTTTGAAAAGTGCTACCATCTATACTGTAAGAGGTTGAGTATCCTTGACTATTTGTAATATCGACAGTGATACTACCATCATCTGTACCATTACAAGTAATTGCTTTTGGGGTTATAGTATACGTTATTTCAGGTTCTATTATAATATCTACCGGAGAGGAATCAACTTCGCAATCACTATTATCTTTAACACTTACAGTATAAGACCCAGCGGTAGAAATAGGGATAGTAGTTTGGTTTCCAGAAGTAAATGCGTTATATGTTGTGCCACCATCTAGGCTATACTCGTAAGGGGCAGTACCACCTGTTGGTGCTACGGTTATAATACCATCTGTACAATCTATATTTTTAGTAGCAATAGCATTAGGCTGTATTGTTTCAAAAACGGGAACAGTAATAGATGCTGTCCAAGAACAGCTAGATACACTAGATAAGGTTACATTTATATCATAGTCTCCAGAATTTAAATCGGTAAAAGTATAGGTATTGCTAGATGTTGGTCCTGAAGAACCTATAGGGCTACCTCCTTGACTAATTTCATATATATAACTCGATGAAGCATCCGTTAAATCTATTTTAATTCCGCCTTTAGTTGTATTACATGTTATAGGTAATATAGTTGATGTTGCGTTAATACTATTATTGTTAACGACAATATCATCTAAATTAAAAATACAACCATCTGTAATGTTTTTGTTTCTTATTTTAACGGAATAATTACTTACTGTGTTAATTGGGAAGATATTAGAATCTTGCCAAGAAGCCCCATTGTTAATACTATACTCATAACTACTAGGAACATTGTTAATGGTTATGTTTCCAGGAGTAGAACAATCTATATTTGTAACTGCCGCATTTGGATTTAATCCATTAGCATACACATTAAAATAAAAACGTTCGGAAGTATTATCTGTATATCTTACAAAAATTCTATATTCTCCACTTTCAGAAACACTATATTGTGTGTTTGTAGATACTTGATTCCAAGTACAACTTGTAGACGTATTTGGGCAATCTGTTTTTGAAATAGCACAACTAGTACTTTGTAGTTTAGACCATATTACTTGACTTAAGTTTGGAATGTTTAATGTCAAAGTTTTTTCTGCATCTGCCCCGCAAAGATAAAATTCATGTAATTCACTATTATCATCAGAACAGAAAACTACATTGTCTGAAACTCCAGTAAGAGGGTGGGTTCCTGCATAATTTTCGATATCCTCATTAGTGGATAAGTTGTTATTTTTCGGATTAAAGACTGCTGGTAAAACATATCCAAATAAAGAAGACCCTACTAAAATTACCATTAGTAGTGTTAATGTCTTTTTACGGTCTAAGACATTCTTAAAGATGTTCATAAGTAGGCTTTTTTAGCTGTTTGGTTAGCAATTTCACCTAGTTTTTGGGGCTATTTAGTGAAATAAGGTATTAAATAACGTTCTAAAAACGATTTTAGTATACATAATTTGTAATGCTATTTGTCGATAAGAGCAATTATCCATTGTCCTGCCAAAGACCAGCAGATAGATTTAATTTTTAATGCTCGGCTGCTAGTTTTTAATTCTTAAATTTGCCACTTTAAAATTTTTATGCATATGAAATACACCAAACTTCCACATACAGAAATAGAAGTAAGTAAAATTTGTTTAGGAACCATGACTTGGGGTAATCAAAACTCAGAAAAAGAAGGTTTTGATCAAATGAATTATGCATTAGAACAAGGGGTTAATTTTTTTGATACAGCAGAGCTTTATCCTGTTCCTGCACATAAAGATAGATATGCGCATACCGAAAAAATTATTGGAAATTGGTTTAAAGAAACTGGAAATAGAGACAAAGTTATTCTTGGGACAAAAATTGCTGGTAATGGCGATTACACAAAATTTATACGTTCTACAGGTTTTTCTAAAGACGCTATAATTGAAGCTGTTGAAGGGAGTTTAACTCGCTTAAAAACAGATTATTTAGACTTATACCAATTACATTGGCCAGAAAGAACTACAAATTATTTTGGGAAACGAGAATACGTGCCAGATGTTACAGATCATTGGCAAGATAATATTCATCAAGTTTTAGAAACCCTTAGAGATTTAGTACAAGAAGGTAAAATAAGACAAATAGGTATTTCTAATGAAACACCATGGGGCACTATGCGTTTTTTAGAAGAAAGTAAGGTGCATGCAAGTTTACCTAGAGCCATAACAATTCAAAATCCATATAGTTTATTAAATAGACAGTTTGAGATTGGTAATTCTGAAATATCTTTACGAGAAAAAATAGGGCTTTTGGCTTATTCTCCCTTAGGTTTTGGAGTTTTGAGTGGCAAGTATTTGGGAGATAAAAAACCCGAAGGAGCTAGAATAACATTATTCCCAAATTACAATAGATACCTTGGCGAAACAGCAATAGCAGCAACAGAAATGTATAGTAATTTAGCACAAGAGCATAATATGTCTTTAGCGCAAATGGCTTTAGCATTTGTAAATTCTAGACCTTTTTTAACTAGTAATATTATTGGAGCAACCAACTTAGAACAGCTTAAAGAAAATATTAATAGTATAGATATAGATTTAAGCGACGAAATTCTAGAAGGAATTAATGCTATACATAGTAAAATTCCTAACCCTGCACCATAAATATAATTAGATGATAATATTAAAAGTAGGTATTTGGCAGGTAATAGTTATTATAGCGGTAATAATTGTATTGCTAACAATATCAAGAATATTTAGGAGTAAATAACCTTGGAGTTAGCCTATGAGGCATTAGAACTAAAATGTCTTTAAAATTTGTGGTGAGATTTGTAGTATTTTATCTGGATGATTGTGTAAAAATTAACCAAAAAGACCACTTACAACATCTTCAATTTTTGTAGCTAACATAATAGTAATGCCAGTTTTTTTGATAGTTATTTTATTGTTTTTGGATACGTAAATAGTATTAAAACCTAATTTTTCTGCTTCTAAAATACGTTGGTCTATTCTTTGTACAGGTCTTATTTCTCCCGCTAAACCAACTTCTGCGGCAAAACAAACCCCTTTTTCTAGAGGAATATCTTCATTACTAGATAATATAGCTGCAATAACCGCTAAATCTATTGCGGGATCATCTACCGAAATTCCTCCCGTGACATTAAGAAAAACATCTTTAGCAGCTAATTTAAATCCGGCTCTTTTTTCTAAAACAGCTAATAACATGTTTAACCTTTTAGCATTATAGCCTGTTGCAGAGCGTTGAGGCGTACCATAAACAGCTGTACTTACTAATGCTTGTATTTCTATCATTAAAGGGCGCATGCCTTCTACCGTAGAAGCTATTGCAGTACCACTTAGTTCTTCATCGGTTTTAGAGATAAGTATTTCAGAAGGGTTATTTACTTCTCGTAAGCCGCTGCCTTGCATTTCATAAATTCCTAATTCTGCTGTAGATCCAAAACGGTTTTTTAAAGATCTTAAAATGCGATATACATAATTACGGTCTCCCTCAAATTGTAAAACGGTATCTACCATATGTTCTAAAATTTTAGGCCCTGCAATAGAACCATCTTTAGTAATATGACCAATAAGAATTACAGGAGTGTTTGTTTCTTTAGCAAACTTTATTAATTCAGTTGTGCATTCCCTTATTTGTGAAATACTACCTGCGGCAGACTCAATATAATCTGAATGTAATGTTTGTATAGAATCTATGACTACAATGTCTGGCGTAGTTGCTTCTATTTGCTTAAATATATTTTGTGTTTTTGTTTCTGTTAATATAAAGCAAGTTTCGCTATTTGGGTGAATGCGATCTGCTCGCATTTTTATTTGTTTTTGACTTTCTTCTCCAGAAACGTATAATGTTTTATAAGGGAGTTTTAGAGCTATTTGTAAAAGCAATGTACTTTTACCAACGCCAGGTTCCCCTCCAAGTAAAATTAGAGCTCCAGGGACTAAGCCACCACCAAGAACACGATTAAACTCTAAATCATAAGTGTTTAGTCTTAGTTCTTTTTCTGTACTAATTTCATTTACACGTAATGGTATGGCAACTTTTTTTAAAGTGTTGTTAGGGGTTTTCCAATCTTTTTTATCTTCTTTTTGTATTACTTCTTCAACAACAGTATTCCATTCTTTACAAGAAGTACATTGTCCTACCCATTTTGCGTATTGAGCGCCACAATTTTGACAAAAATATGCGGTTTTTGTTTTAGCCATTACCTTAATTCGTGTTTGGTCTAAAGGTAGGGTAAAGTTTAAAAGATATAAAATTATAAAACTAGAAAAACTACTTAAAACCATTAGGAATAAGTAGCTTTTTTATAAATTATTTTTGTTTTCTAGTATCCGAAGTCTGCTTTTAAAGCATCAATTTTTTCTAAAGCCATTTCTTTAGTTAAGAAATCTATTTCTTCCATACCAAAAGCTTTTTCAAAAGTTCGTAGTGCTTTTTTTGGCTCTCCCATTTGTTCGTAATATTCAGCCTCAAAATAAAAACCTAGCATAGTACTTGGAAATTCTTTTTTACATAAATCGGATAATGGTTTCAAGGATTCAAATTCTTCTTTTTTACGAGAGGCAGCATAAATGGCCATAATGTCATTAAGGTTAACGCTTTTTTGTAGTCCAAATAAATCTTCAATCCCTTTGTATTTGTTTTCTAGGTAATCAAAAACAGGTTCTTCGGATGTTAGTATTTGCGTTTTATATTCTTTTGGACTAATAGGTTTAAACATTCCAAAAATATTATCAAAGGCTTTTCCTAATCCATAGGTAGCAATAGAAATATGATCGGCAGTTTTATAAGAATCAAAATAATAATGTAAAGATTCTTTATCTATTGCTTTTAGCCCTTTGTCTAATGCTAAAATTTTAGAAGTGTTTTTGCTTTTTTCATCTTCAACAATTATTTGATAAAATATTTGTTGATTTATAGCACCTAACCTTGTGGGTATTCTAGACTCCATTTCTGGAGCTAATGTTGGTGAGATTGTGATATATGCATTAAATAAAGATTTTTCTTTAAAAAGATAGAAATTTCCAAAATTTGCAGTTATATCATAGCCAACAATCATTTTAAATGGAGCGGTGTTGTAGCTAGTCTCTAAATAAGGTATAAGTTCCATTCCTAAGAACTCAAAGAACTTTTTGCCTCTTTCTGTTGGTAAACCATTTTCTTCATCAAAAGAACAATCATCGAACCTAATACTATCTTCGCTTTGGTTAACACCTACTATAATACTTTGGGGCATTCCATGAAACCTACTGTAAAATTTAGAATTAGCAACTACTTGATCAAATAAATACTCGGCATCTAAAACTAATATAATAGGGTATTTTTTTTCAATATCGTAATCTTCAGGAATATAGTATTGAATATCTCGCTTTTCTTGAAGTTTAAAAGACTCAAAAATTTCTTGTTTTACTTGAGCATTAGTTCCAAAACATAGGAATAATATGTAAATTGCAAAAATTTGTTTCATTAGTATGGTTTTAATACTTAAAAAGAAGTACTTATTTTCGATTTAATAACGGTAATACAAGAAAAGATATTGCCCCAAAAACTACAATCATAGCAGTTTGTGAAATCCACATAATCCACCCAAAAGCATTTCCAGAAACTTCACTAATACCGTATAAAGCTAAGGCTTGACTAATTGCAATAGGATAGATTCCAATACCGCCATTGGTTGCAGCCATAGCAAATGTTCCTGCAACAAATGCTACCATTAGTTGGCTTATAGTTAGGCTTTCTGTTCCTGGGACTGCGTATTTTATTACCCATAGCATAGCTACGTAACAAAACCAAATAAATAGGGTGTGTAGTACAAAAGTCCATTTATTTTTCATTTTAAAGATGCTTAAGACACCATCTAAAAGCCCAGAAATAAAGTTTTTTATTTTTACAGCAAATGCGTTTGTAGATTTTTTAATAAAAAATATGAAGAATAGTAACCCTACAGTACCTAGACCAATTAGAAGAAAAACAGAATTAAGATTAAACCCTTTTTCTTGAATAAACCCTAAAATAACATCGGTTTGCAAAAAGAGGGTTGTGGTAACAAAAAGTAATAACATTAGAACATCTATTACTCTTTCTGTTACAATAGTTCCAAAACCTTTTTCAAAAGGGACATCTTCATACGTGGTAAGTGCTGTTGCTCTTAAAAATTCCCCAGTTCTTGGAACTCCTAGATTAGCAAAATACGCCATAAGAACTATAAGAAGGTTGTTGCTAATTTTAGGTTTATAGCCTAGGGGTTCTATTAAATAATTCCAACGTATTGCTCTAGAAAAATGGCTAAGAATTCCAAAAAGTATAGATAGGCTTACCCAAAATAAATTAGCCTCTTTTATGTAATATAATATTTGTTTTCTGTCTTCTATAGACGTTGAGTTATAGGAATACCAAACTAAAAAAACTCCCAAGCTAATTGGGAGTATGGTTTTTAATGTTTTTTTAATGTTTATATTCAAAATTTACTTTAACAAATTGTTTTCTTCATTAGGAAAAACAAGAGAAGGATTAAAGGTTTTTGCTTCCTCAATATCCATTCTAGCGTAAGTTATTAATATTAAAATATCATCCACAGCAACTTTTCTAGATGCTGCACCATTTAGAGTAATTTCTCCACTATTGCGAGGTCCGGGAATTGCATAAGTTTCTAAACGTTCGCCATTATTGTTATTTACAATTTGTACTTTTTCACCTCTAACAATATTGGCAGCATCCATTAAATCTTCATCTATGGTTATACTTCCTATATAATTTAAATCTGCACCAGTAACTTTAACTCGGTGTATTTTGGATTTTACTACTTCTATTTGCATACTACAAAATTAGTTAATTAAGTGCAATATTGTCTATAAGCCTTACATTCTCTACGTAAACAGCAATAAACGCACGATATTTTTTGCCTTTTTGTTTTCTCTTAATTGGTTTTAAAGTATCTATATCCGAAATTTCTATATATTCTAGTTCAAATGTATTCTTTTCAAGAAAAGTCTTTGTTACCCAATCTTTAACATTAATTGCACTTTTCGTGCCAAATTTTTCTTTGGCAGTTTTTAAGGTTTTATAAATAAAAGAGGCTTCATTTCTTGTTTTTTCAGAGAGTCTTTCATTTCTAGAGCTCATTGCCAAACCATGAGGTTCTCTTACAATAGGGCAACCAATAATAGATACAGGAATATCTTGTATCTGAGTTAGTTTTTTTATTATTTGTAATTGCTGAAAATCTTTTTCTCCAAAATAAGCATTATCGGGTTTAATTAAGTTTAAAAGCAGCTCTACAATTGTACCAACACCATTAAAATGATCGTCTCTAAATTCCCCCTCCATTACCCTGTCTAAACCTTGAAAATCATACTTTTTGGTAACAATGTTATTCTTGTAAACTTCTTCTACAGATGGTGCAAAAACTGTTATTTGGTTAGATAATGATTTTAATAGTGCAATATCTTTTTCCAAAGTATTGGGGTATTTTTCTAAATCTTCTTTATTATTAAACTGTGTAGGATTTACAAAAATAGTAACAATAACAGACTGGTTTTCTCTTAAAGCTTTATCTACTAAAGATAAGTGTCCTTTATGTAGAGCACCCATTGTAGGAACTAATCCTAAACTCTCTTTTTTATTAAGAGAATTTAGAAAGGTATTTAATTGCAAATTAGTTGTAATTACCAACATATAATTTATTTAAAAGCTAGCAAACTTACTATAAATACCTGTAATCTCTATAATTTTTGTAATTTTGCATTTGCGTTCGCAAAAAAAATTAAAAATATTTTCTTATATGAATGGTAAAAAGGTATTGTTTGTATCTTCCGAGTTAGTCCCTTATCTTCCTCAAAATGAAGTTTCGTTAATGTCTTATGAAACTCCAAAAATGGTAAATAGTAATGGAGGGCAAATTAGAATTTTTATGCCTAGGTATGGAAATATTAACGAAAGAAGACACCAACTACATGAAGTAATTCGTCTTTCTGGGATGAATTTAGTGATTAATGACATGGATATGCCTTTAATTATAAAAGTAGCATCTATCCCAAAAGAACGTATTCAAGTTTATTTTATAGATAACGAAGAATATTTTAAAAGAAAAGCCACCTTTACAGATAAAGAAGGTAATCTTTTTTCAGATAATGACCAGCGTGCAATTTTCTTTGCAAAAGGAGTAGTAGAAACGGTTAAAAAATTAAATTGGACACCAGATATTATTCATGTACATGGTTGGATGGCATCTTTATTACCATTGTATTTAAAAAAGTATTACGCAGATGAACCTTTATTTGCAGATAGTAAAATAGTTACCTCTGTTTACGGAAAAGGTTTTGAAGGAGAGTTAGATTCTGAAATGGTTTCTAAAATTGCTTTTGATGGTATTTCAGAAGAAAGTGTTACTCCATTGAAGGAGCCAGACTATAATAATTTGTTAAAAGTTGCAGTAGATTATTCAGATGCTGTTATTTTAGCAGCGGAAGAAATTCCAGAAGATTTACAAAGTCACATATCCAACCTAGAAAAACCAGTGTTGCCTTTTGTTCCTCTTCAAGAGTTTGAAGAAGCATATGCTAATTTTTATAACACAGAAGTTTTAAAATAATCTAAATGAAATTACTAAATAGATTACAGTTTCCTGCATTAGTAGGGACTATGTTTATTTTAATAGTATTATCTTCTTGTGAAGAAGATTTAACAACTATAGGAGGGGATGTTGTTGGCGAAACCCCTTTTACAACAGATAAAGAAGTTTATGATGTATTTGCATATAATAACAATATTAATGCAGTGCAAACTAATAAATTGTCTGTTTATCAGTTAGGAGTGTTTAATGATCCTATCTATGGTAAAACGGAAGCTCAGATAACTTCTCAAATACAATTATCTACGGAAAATCCAACATTTGGGATTAATACCCAAGAAGATGAAGATAGTGCAGATACAAACACTACAGTTACTGTTATTGAGGAAAATGAAACTATAAAAGAAGTTTATTTATATATTCCTTATTTAACAAAAACTTCTTCTGAAGATACCGATGGGGATGGCGTTATTGATGCTTATGATAAAGTTATAGATGCTGATAACGATAATGATAATGATGGTAGAACCAATAATGAAGAAAGAACAGCAGGAACAGACCCTCTAGATCCAAGTAGTGTAGATGCCGATTTAGATGGTATAAATGATATAGAGCCTAAGGAAGAAATAATAGCAAATAATTTTGCTGTTAGGGTAGAGTTAGATAGTATTTATGGGGATAGAGAAGCTTCTTTTAATGTAATCGTAAAAAGGTCTACATTCTTTTTAAGGGATTTTGATGCAGATACTAACTTTACAGAAGCAGAAGAATATTATTCTACTCAAGAGTTTTCTCCAGCATTTACAGGTGAAGAACTGGCAAATGAAGAAGAGACTGTTAGTGACTATCAAATATTAATCCCACAAGATGATGATACTAGTACTGCAGATGTAGATGAATCTAAGCAAAATACAAAATTAGCTCCAGGGATACGCATCCCTTTAGATAATGCATTTTTTCAAGATAATATTTTAAATAAAGAAGGTAGTACAGAACTTATAAGTCAGGCAAATTTCAAGGAATATATTAGAGGATTACACATATCATTAACGTCAAACGGAAATGATATTATGCCACTCTTAAATTTAGCACAGGGAAATATTACAATGACTTATACGTATAATTCTGTAAATACAAATAGTACTACGGATACTTCTGATGATGAAATTGAGGTAAAAGAAAAGGATTTTGTTTTTTCATTTGTTGGAACAGATTTTTCTGGTAATGCAGTAAATACATTTATAAATGAAAATTATCCTGTAGAAGTTTTAGATGCTTTAAATGCTCCAGAGCAAGATGCTGAAAAAATATACCTAAAAGGAGGGGCAGGAGCATATGCTAAAATTAAGTTGTTTAATGAGGAAAATACAACAGAGTTAATTAAGGAAATTAAAGAAAATAATTGGATTATTAATGAAGCAAAGTTAGTTTTTTATACAGATGAAAATGCCTCTTCCAATTCTAGCGATATAAAACCTCCAAGACTTTATTTGTTTAATACAGAGGATAATACACCTATTTATAATCCTTTAACAGAAAATTCTCCAAACCCTAATTCTCCTTTTGGTAAAAATTTAAATTTTGATGGTTTTTTAGAAGAAACAACATCTGGAGATAAATATACTGTTCGTGTTACAGATTACATTAATAGTATTGTTAATGACGAAGTTAATCCAACATTAGGATTAATGATATCTCCGGATATTGGAATAATAAGAGCATTAAATACGCAAGTAAATGGAGAAGAAATAGAGTTGCCAATAGCTCCTACTATTTCTCCATTAGGTACTGTGTTGTATGGTAGTAATGTGTCTTCTGAAAATATTGGTAAGAAATTACAACTAGAAATTTTTTACACAAAAACAAATTAAATAAGTATCCGATATATTACATTTAATTTTAAGACGTTATAGTTGTTGTATTACGTATTTATTACATCTTAAAGGAATTATAAGTTATATATCTAATTTCTCTATTTTTTTATTAATACTTAATATAGATTTGCTTCAAACAAATAAAATACAACCTTAACTAATAAACAAATATGTGCGGAATTGTAGGGTATATAGGCCATAGAGATGCCTTTCCAATTGTTATAAAAGGATTACAAAGATTAGAGTACAGAGGTTACGATAGTGCTGGGATTGCTCTTTTTGATGGTAATAATATAAACCTTTCTAAGACAAAGGGAAAAGTAGAAGACCTTAAAGATAAATCAAAAGAAATATCTTTGGCTGGTACTTTAGGTATTGGTCATACACGTTGGGCAACACATGGTGTTCCTAATGATGTTAATTCTCATCCACATTACTCTAATTCTGGTGATTTAGTAATAATTCATAATGGTATTATTGAAAATTATGAGTCTATTAAAAAGGCTTTACAAAATAGAGACTACACTTTTAAATCTGACACAGATACAGAGGTTTTAGTTAATTTAATTGAGGAAGTTCAAAAGACTGAAGGGGTTAAGTTGGGTAAAGCAGTTCAAATTGCTCTAAACCAAGTGGTAGGGGCATATGCTATTGCTGTTTTTGATAAGAAAAAACCGGACGAAATTGTAGTTGCTAAATTAGGAAGCCCTTTAGCAATTGGTGTTGGTGAAGATGAATTTTTTATTGCATCAGACGCATCTCCTTTTATAGAATTTACAAATAATGCTATTTATTTAGAAGATGAAGAAATGGCAATTGTACGATTAGGGAAAGAAATTAAACTTCGTAAAATAAAGAACGATGCAGTTGCATATCCAAATATATTGGAACTGCAAATGAATTTAGAAGAGATTGAAAAAGGTGGCTATGATCACTTTATGTTAAAAGAAATTTACGAACAGCCAAGAGCTATTATGGATACCTATCGAGGTCGCTTATTAGCAGATCAAGGTATAATACGTATGGCTGGCATTGACCAGAATATTGAAAAGTTTGTAAATGCAAATAGAATTATTATTGTTGCTTGCGGTACTTCATGGCATGCAGGTCTTGTAGCAGAATATATTTTTGAAGATTTAGCAAGAATCCCGGTAGAAGTAGAATATGCTTCGGAATTTAGATACAGGAATCCTGTAATAACAGATAAAGATGTTTTAATTGCAATTTCCCAGTCTGGAGAAACTGCAGATACGTTAGCTGCAATTAAATTAGCTAAGGAAAAAGGAGCATTTGTTTTTGGTGTTTGTAATGTAGTAGGTTCTTCTATAGCTAGAGAATCAGATGCAGGGGCATATACCCATGCTGGTCCAGAAATTGGAGTTGCATCAACTAAAGCCTTTACAACGCAAATAACAGTCTTAACTTTAATTGCTTTAAAATTAGCAAAAGAAAAAGGAGAGTTTTCTGGTTCTAAATTTCATGAATATTTAACAGAATTAGAAACCATACCTGCAAAAGTGGAAAAGGCTTTAAAATCTAACGATTTAGTAGAAACCGTTGCAGAGGTTTATAAAGATTCTACAAACTGCTTATATTTAGGTAGAGGATATAACTTTCCGGTAGCATTAGAAGGAGCATTAAAACTAAAAGAAATTAGTTACATACACGCAGAAGGGTATCCTGCTGCAGAAATGAAGCATGGGCCTATTGCTTTAATAGATGAGCAAATGCCAGTTTTTGTAATTGCTACAAAAAAGGGACATTATGAAAAAGTAGTAAGTAACATTCAAGAAATAAAATCTAGAAAAGGTAAAATAATTGCAATAGTTACTGAGGGAGATGTTCAAGTAAAAGAACTAGCAGATCATGTAATTGAAATTCCAGAAACTTTAGAGAGTTTAACACCTTTACTAACCACCATTCCTTTGCAACTGCTATCCTATCATATAGCAGTAATGAGAAATTGTAATGTGGATCAGCCAAGAAATTTGGCAAAGTCGGTTACTGTAGAGTAAAATTAATTTAATAGATTAATTGAAAGGGATTACAACAATTGTTGTAATCTCTTTTTGTTTTGCGAAAAATGAAATTTTATGCATGTTTATTTTAGAATAATTTACTATGCATGCATAATTTTTTGTATTTTGTCATTGTCAATTTAAAAAAATAAGTATATTGTCATTGACTTGCTAACAAAATAAATTAATAACAGAATGAGAAAAATACTCTTTTTATCCTTCCTTTTATTCGGATTGGGTACCTACGCGCAGACCATTGTTAAAGGTTCTGTGACTGATCAAGATGCTAATCCTGTACCAGGAGCAAATGTTGTAATTGTGGGAAAAGCAATTGGAACAGTAACAGATTTTGATGGTAATTTTGTATTAGAAACTTCTGAAGTCCCTCCGTTTCAATTGAATGTAACAAGTTTGGGGTACACAGAAGCATTATCAAATATTACTGCAAATAACCAAACAATTTCTATTACATTAAATGAAGCGCAAACCTTTTTAGATGAAGTAGTTTTATCTGCTTCTAGAACACCTGAACGTATTTTTGAATCTCCAGTTACTGTAGAACGTTTTGGTTTAAAAGAAATAGAAACTACTGCAGCAGCAGATTTCTACGGAGGATTAGAAAACTTAAAAGGGGTGGATGTTAATACCAATAGTTTAACATTTAAGTCTGTAAACACTAGAGGTTTTGCAACTTTTGCAAATAATAGGTTTATGCAGTTAGTAGATGGTATGGATAATTCTACACCAGCCTTAAATTTTCCTATTGGAAATTTAGTTGGCTTAGTTGAGCCAGATGTTAAAAGTGTTGAATTACTTCCAGGAGCATCTTCTGCACTATATGGTGCAAATGCATTTAATGGAATTCTTTTTATGACTAGTAAAAACCCTTTTGACTATGATGGTATTAGCGTATCTATAAAAAGAGGAATAACTTCACAAGAAGCTGCAGGAGATAATGCTTACACAGATTTTGCAATACGCGCAGCACATAAATTCAATGATAAATTTGCAGCTAAAGTTAACTTTGGGTACTTAAAAGGTACAGATTGGGCAGCAACTAGTGAGGTAGACAAAACAATTCTTGGAGGAACAAGAGCAGATACAAATTATGATGGTATAAATGTTTATGGGGATGAGGTTTCTACAAATATTAGATCTGCCTCGGGATTAGGAGTAATACCTGATGTAGTAGTTAGTAGAACAGGGTATAATGAGGCTACTTTAACAAATTATAATGCAGAAAGTATTAAAGCAGATTGGGGATTATATTATAGACCAATAGAGGATAATAGTTTAGAAATATCCTATGTAGGTAAAGTGGGTACTGGTTCTACTATTTATCAAGGAACAAATAGATATAATATTAATGGTTTTTTTCAGCAGCAACATAAGTTAGAGGTTAGAAATGATAACTTTTATCTAAGAGGATATGTAGTAAATGATAAAGCAGGAGACTCTTATGATATGGTTTTCACAGGAATAAATATTAATAGAGCTTGGAAAAGTGACGAAGATTGGTTTGGAGATTATATAGCAACGTATGCTGGTATTGAGCTAAGTGGGAATCCAACAGGTTTAACAACCCAACAAAAGCATGATGCCGCTAGAGCTGCAGCAGATACTGGTCGTTATTTACCAGGTTCACCTGAATTTAAAGCGGCTTTTGATAAGACTATACAAAACCCAGACTTATCTCAAGGGTCTAAATTTCAAGATGCTTCTAAGTATTATCATGCAGATGGTAATTATAATTTTAGTCATTTAACAGATTTTGCAGACATACAAGTAGGGGGGTCCTATAGACAATATAGTTTAAATTCTTCAGGAACTATTTATACCGATTTAGATGGCACTATAGATTATTCAGAGTTTGGGGTATACACACAAATTCAAAAGAAATTTGAAATAGATGAAGAGAAAAGTGTAAAAATTACAGGTTCTGTACGTTATGATAAATCAGAATTTTTTGATGGATTCTTTTCTCCAAGATTATCTGCGGGTTTAACACTTAATCGTGATCATAATATTAGAGTTTCTGCGCAAACAGGTTTTAGAAACCCTACTACACAAGATTTATTTATAGGATTAGATGCAGGGCGCGCAATTTTAATTGGTTCCGCTCCAAATAATTTAGATAGGTATTCTAGAGAGTTTAATGTAAGTCAAACAGGTCAAGATGATTTCGGTCAGCCAGCTACTGTTACGCAAACAGGAGCAGTTGCATATAATAACTCTTATACTGCAAGTTCTGTTTTGGCTCTTAGTGATACAGGGGATCCATCTGTTTTAGAAATTTCTAATCCTGATATAGTTAAACCAGAACAGGTACAGTCTATAGAGTTAGGGTATAGAGGTAAAATAGATAAATTAATAGTAGATTTTAGTGTGTATTACAATAACTATAAAGACTTTATTTCGCAAGAAGTAGTAGTTTCTCCTTATTACGGAAATGTAGGAGAACCATTATCTATTGTTGCAATAGCTAATGATGATTACCAAGCATGGAGTACCTATACAAATTCAGAAGCAGATATTTCTTCTTATGGGGCTTCAATAGGTCTTTCTGCTAAAGTTTTTGGAAATTTTGATTTAAGTGGAAGTTACACCTATGCTAAGCTAGATTTTGATAGAGAAACGTATCCAGATTTTGCAACAAACTTTAATACACCAGAGCATAAGTTTAAAGCATCATTTGGGAATACCGAATTGTTTGAAAATTTAGGATTCAATGTTTCCTATAGGTTTAGCGATGATTATTACTGGGAAGCAACCTTTGGTAATGGTGTAGTGCCAGAGTTTCATACCGTTGATGCGCAAATAAATTATACAGTCCCTAGCATAAAATCTTCCTTTAAAGTAGGGGCAACTAACCTGTTAGGAGATGAGTACTTTACAGCTTTTGGAACAGGGTTTATTGGTTCTATGTACTATTTATCATGGACAATAAATAACTAGAAAACTTAAAAAAAATTACAATGAAAAATATAAAATACATATTACCATTACTTGTTATTAGTGCTTTTGTGGCATGTAATGATATTGAAGACGTTGACCTTGTGGAAAAGGAAATAGTTGCTGAGTTGCCAGAATTAACTGCAGGCTCTGTAGATTTTTCTAATTATGTAGCGCTTGGGGCTTCTTTTACAGCAGGTTTTACAGATAACGCTCTATTTAAAGCGGCTCAAGAAAATTCTTTCCCAAATTTATTAGCAAAGAAATTCCAAATGCTAGGAGGAGGTGAATTTACACAGCCCTTAATGAATGATAATATTGGAGGACTTGTGCTAGGTGGAAATTTGGTAATAAATGCACAGACAGATACTTTATTTAAACCAAGATTAGTTTTTGATGGTAAAGGACCAGCTGCTTTAAAAGATGTAATTGGCGATATAACACCAACAACAGACTTTTTGCTTAATAACCCAACAGGAACATTTAAGAACCTAGGAGTACCTGGAGCTAAAAGTTTTCATTTATTAGGAAATGGGTATGGTAGTATTGCTAATTTTCCTACGGCGGCAAATCCTTATGCAATACGTTTAGCAGCAGATAATCCAAATGCTTCTTTATTAGAGTTGGCTATGGCACAAAACCCTACATTTTTTACTTTATCAGAAATTGGTGGTAACGATGTTTTAGGATACGCTACTACAGGAGGAGATGGCACAAATACTATTACAGATATAAATACTTTTGATTTTGCTTTTAATACTTTAGTTACAACACTTACATCTAATGGAGCAAAAGGAGTAGTTACCAATGTGCCTTATATTACAGATTTACCACACTTTACAACTGTGCCACACAATCCTTTAGATCCAACAAATGAAGATTTTGGGCCTCAAATCCCAACATTAAATACTGTTTATGGAGCAATTAATCAAATATTTATTGCTTTAGAGCAACCAAACCGTGTTATAGAATTTTCGGAAACAGCAGCAAGTGCTGTAGTAATTAAAGATGAGACATTAGATGATTTATCTTCGCAAATAATAGGGGCATTAAATGCAAGCGAAACTTTTCCAATTTTTGTACAACAATTTGGACTACCAGTGCAAGCAGCACCTCTTGTAGCAAATTTATTAGGAAACGCCTATGGCCAGGCAAGACAAGCCACTGAAGATGATTTGTTTGTGTTGCCAAGTAGTTCCACTATAGGGGAAATTAATACAAAATCAGTAGCGTCATTAATGAACCAAGGATTAACCTTGCAACTTGCTGGTCAATTTTCTGTAGAGGGAGTATCACTTCCTTTAGAAGATAAATGGGTATTATTACCTAGTGAGCAGTTAGAAATTAAACAAGCAACAGATGCTTATAACCAAACAATAGCAGCCGTGGCAAGTGCAAGTTCAGATATTGCTTTGGTAGATTTAAATAGTATTTTATCAGTAGCTTCTACAACAGGTTTGGAAGCTGGAGAATTTACATTTACTACAGATTTAGTTACTGGTGGTTTAGTGAGCTTAGATGGGATACACTTAACAAGTAGAGGTTATGCAGTAATGGCAAATAAATTTTTAGAACAAATTGATGCTACTTTTGGGTCAAACTTTATTTTATCAGGAAATGTAAATAATCCTGCAGATTACCCAACAAATTATTCCCCGGCATTACAATAACATAAATAAATAGTATACAAAAAGGAGCAATATTGTTAATGCTCCTTTTTTTTGTTTAAACTATTTTTAATTTAGTGTTTAAACCGTATCTTCGCAGCCTGAAAATAGAAGCCAAATTTGGCTTAATTAATACTAAATACTTAAACACGTAAGTAATGTCTAAAGTTACAGGTAAAGTTTCCCAAATTATTGGGCCAGTAGTGGATGTAGAATTTCAATCCGGAGCAGACCTTCCAAAAATTTACGATTCATTAGAAATTGTTAATAAAGATAGTTCTAAACTTGTATTAGAAGTACAATCTCATGTAGGAGAAAATACTGTTCGTACAATTTCTATGGATTCTACAGATGGTTTAAGTAGAGGTACAGAGGTTAATGCAACAGGAAGTGCAATTCAAATGCCAATTGGTGATGATGTTTACGGGCGTCTATTTAACGTAATTGGAGATGCTATTGATGGTTTAGGAGATTTACCAAAAGCAGGTAAAGATGGTCTTCCAATTCACCGTGAGGCACCAAAATTTGAAGATTTATCTACTTCTACCGAAGTATTATTTACAGGGATTAAGGTAATAGACCTTATTGAGCCTTATGCAAAAGGTGGTAAAATTGGTTTATTTGGTGGTGCCGGAGTGGGTAAAACCGTATTAATTCAAGAATTAATTAACAATATTGCAAAAGGACATGGTGGTTTATCTGTTTTTGCAGGAGTAGGAGAACGTACTCGTGAAGGAAACGATTTATTACGTGAGATGTTAGAGTCTGGTATTATTAAATACGGAGATGACTTTTTACACTCTATGGAAGATGGTGGATGGGATTTATCTAAAGTAGATAAATCTGCAATGAAAGATTCTAAAGCAACTTTTGTTTTTGGACAAATGAATGAGCCACCTGGTGCACGTGCACGTGTTGCATTATCTGGTTTAACAATTGCAGAATATTTCCGTGATGGAGCTGGAGAAGGACAAGGGAAAGATGTACTTTTCTTTGTAGATAATATTTTCCGTTTTACACAAGCAGGGTCAGAGGTGTCAGCACTATTAGGTCGTATGCCTTCTGCAGTAGGTTACCAACCAACATTAGCAACAGAAATGGGTGCTATGCAAGAGCGTATTACATCAACAAAAAGAGGTTCTATTACATCTGTACAAGCGGTTTACGTACCAGCAGATGATTTAACGGATCCAGCACCAGCAACAACATTTGCTCACTTAGATGCAACTACAGTATTATCACGTAAAATTGCGGAGTTAGGTATTTACCCAGCGGTAGATCCATTAGATTCTACATCAAGAATTTTATCCCCAGAAATTTTAGGAAAAGACCACTACGGTTGTGCACAACGTGTAAAAGAGCTTTTACAGCGTTATAAAGAATTACAAGATATTATTGCCATATTAGGTATGGAAGAATTATCTGAAGAAGATAAATCTGCAGTAGGTAGAGCAAGACGTGTACAACGTTTCTTATCTCAGCCTTTCCATGTAGCAGAACAATTTACTGGTATACCAGGTGTTTTAGTAGACATTAAAGAGACTATTAAAGGGTTTAATATGATTATGGATGGAGAGTTGGATCACCTTCCTGAATCTGCTTTTAACCTTAAAGGGACTATCGAGGAAGCTATTGAAGCAGGAGAAAAAATGCTTGCGGAAGCTTAAAAGTTCAGAGTTATAAGTTATGAGTAACTCTTTACTCATAACTTATAACTTATAACTCATAACTAAAAAATATGTATTTAGAAATTGTATCGCCAGAAGCTACATTGTTTAGTAGTGATGTGGACTCTGTAGTTTTACCAGGAGTAAATGGTGAGTTTCAGATTTTAGAAAATCACGCATCTATAGTATCTATTTTAAAGTCTGGGACTATTAAAATTCATACACATTCTCAATCTCATTTAGTTCTTGATGATCTTCATGGAGAAATAGTTCCTCATATAGATGATAATAAGATTTTAACTATTAAGATTAGTTCTGGAACTGTAGAAATGAATAATAATAAAATTATCGTGTTAGCAGATTAATTTAATAAAGATATTTATCAATTTTATAATTAAAAAAATACAGATATTGATATATAAAAGTAATGATTACAATTTTAAAATTTAACCTGCACTTGCAATAATTTCTTAATTAAAGAAATTATCCTCCTGATTATACCACATAGATCCAAATATTAGATTTCCCCAAGGTCCAGAATCTTCATCTGCTACACCTGCCATGTAACCTTCTCCAATAACCACTTTTGCAGGGTAACCAACAGCAGTATTGTACATATATAAATCTTTTAAGTCTTGTGATTTGTAATACAAATTTGCCATAGCCGGTACTGCACTAGGTTGTCTGGTACCTACTGTAGAAAGAGGAGCTAAAGCACCAGATGAATTTTTAAAAAACCTAATATCATTCCACCCTCCATCTATTGATTTTCTCAGGTATTTTCCTTGTCCAGTTAAAAATGTTAATAGACTTTTTTCTGTAATCCCATCAGTTGTACTTGTTCCTTTAAATCCTTCAACAGTTAAATTCGTAGAACCTTTTAAAATACCTTCTGTAGTTTTATAATCATACAATCTATCATTAGGGAAATGATTAGCAGAAGCATCTAAATGAGCCATTTGTACCATAGCTCCTAAACTAACCCAGCCATAATATACTCCTTTCGCTGGATCCTCATCAATATTTCTTTGCATTTCCCACCATGTACCATCCGGAAATAACCCATACTTAAGTGAGATTTTAAAAAACTCTCGACACCATGATTCCATTTCCAAATTATTTGCACCAACCGACCATGAATGAATATATGCTATAATATCCCAATTACGATTATTAAAATGATCTTGAGCCCATGCTATGGTATATAAATCCTTTCCAGAAGCGTCTTGTATAGGAGTTGTACTCCCATATTCTTTCGGATATACTCCTTCCGCATAAAATTTAGAAACCCCATTGAATTCCCAATTATTTCCAAAATAAAATGACATACGAGATTTTAAAGCATTATATCCTAATTCAGCAAACCTTTTAAACCATGCTTCTATATTAGATTTGTTCGAATCGGTAAGTACTTCTTGTAATTGTTTGATAAAAAAATAACTATTTTTTAGTTTTTTTGCTGTAGAAGCTTGTACCCAAAGTTGGTCTTCTGTATTATCCCATCGTATGGTATTAGAAGAGTTCCAGTAAGGAGAATAAAGATCATTTGTGTTTACTATAGCTAGTATTTCATTTGCAACAATATTTGCCAAATTTACATTGTCAACAGCATATGCATAAACTGCCGTTGTATGTAAACTATGCCCACTATTATTTATTGTCCCGTTATAGCTCTGGGACATATCCTTGAGACCAAAAACAGGTCTATACTCACTTGGGTTGGCAGCAAACAAAGTCGTATTCAATATTATTTCTGAAATATCATCATTAAAACCAGAACCAGCTATATACCCATTTTCAAAACGTTTTTTTAATTCTACTTTAGCTTTATCAGTAAAAAAATAATTAAGTTTATCTTCTTCTTCGTTTACTACAATAGTAACATTCCCTGTATCTATAGTAGTCTCTCCATTATTATCTTTAGTTTCAGTGGTATATGTAAAAGTATCAACAATTCTATTAGAGCTATTAGGTGCAATATATTCAATAGTATTGTTTTCTTTTACAGTTATATCTCCATTAATAGGATTGGATACACTAGTTATAACAATATCCTTCTCATCTGAGAAATTATCATTTTCCAAAACATCGAGGGATTGCGTGTTACCAGGGCTGATTATGAAATTGTCATCTACAACTGAGCTTTTAGTAATATTTTGAGTATCATGGTTAATTACATATTCTGATAGTAGATCACTATCCTTACTACAAGATACTAATAGGCTTGATAAAACTATCCCTATTGACAACATACGCAATAGATATGATTTTTGATTTAATTTCATAGGTTTAACATTTGGGAATATAAACATATCAATTATTTTAATTTTAAAGCTATAATGATAGATTTATTCGATGAAATACATTGAATCCCTGGATTTAAACGTTATGTAATCTTAAAACATATATTTTTGTTGATTTTATTTTGCGAAAATCACAAATAAGTTTAATAGTTGATGGAAATTTTAATATTGAAATTGTATACAAACATCATTGCAGCTCTTTAGCCAAGTTGATTAAATAAAAAAAGTTAGTCTTTAATATTTTAAAAAAATGATGTGCTATTAATCCTAATTTATTCGCCTTGGTAAGTATAGCCATACTTACTTCCATATCCTAAATTGGTATGAGGAACATCATTCAAGACTAAACTCAAGTGATTTAGTTTTCCTGCTTCCTTTGCTTCAATAGCAAAGTCCATTAATTTTCGTTTGGTATAACCCGCTCGTGTAACATACAGTGTCAATGCCGCATATTTATTAATTAAAAAAGTATCTGCTATAAGCAGAGCCGGAGCTGTGTCTACTACTATATAATCAAAATCTTCTTCCAATTCAGCAAACATAGTACCTAATCGATTTGATTGTAACAATTCAGCAGGGTTTGGCGGGATAGATCCAGAGGGTAAAATTGTTAAATTTTCATTTAAATCTGTTTGCTGAAACAAGTGACTTAGTTTTTGTTTATAATTAACTAGATAATCACTTACCCCTAAAACATTACTTAAGTTTTTTTGGTAACGTTGTAATTGAGGGTTTCTTAAATCGCCGCCCACTAATACAACTTTTTTTCCTGTCAATGCCAAGGTAATAGCCATATTAGTTGCTACAAAAGTCTTACCCTCTCCTTGTATTGTAGAGGTCACAAAAATAGACAGCCCGCCATTGCGTTCTTTATTATATAAGGTTAAATATTGTAAATTAGCAGATAGAATCCTGAAGGCTTCTGCAAGTACTGAACGATCATTTTCCTTAATTAATTCGGCATCTTTTTTCCCAATATTAGGCAACTCACCTAATATTGGTATTGAGTTGGATATCTTTTCTAAATCATCCTTTCCTTGAATCTTATCATTTAAGAGCTCCTTGCTACGAATAACTAAAAAAGGAAGTAAAAATCCTAATATTATTGCAATACCTAGTACAACCTTAGGACTTGGGTTAATTACTCCTTCAGAACTATAAGCACTATCCACAATTTTAGCCTTAGGAGCAGTAACCGATAACTCTAAAGTATTCTCCTCTCTTTTTTGCAATAAATACAGATAAAGAGATTCTTTTATATTTTGTTGTCGTTCTATACCTCTTACTTGACGCTCTTGACCTGGAACTCTAGCAATTTGTGAACCAATAACTCCTGCTCTTTTACGTAAATTTTCTTGATTAATCTTTAAGTTTCGACGTTGCGAAATTAGACTCTGTTTTACATTACTCTTTAATCTATCAATTTGTTCGTCTAAACGAACTACCAAAGGGTTTTTTTCTGTAGATCCAGATAAGAGACGATTTCTTTCCAATATTAAATCGTTATAATCATTTACAAATTCACTAGTATTAGATTCCAATCCTAAATTTGCTGGCAATAAATTCGCTTTATTTGAATCCATATAACTTAGCATAGAACTTGTTACTTCTAACTGAGTTTCTACCTCTTGCCGCTGTTGATTATATTGACTAACATTCTCAATCATCATTTGAGATTCTGCCCCCATATCCGTTAATCGATTTACTTCTTTATAAGATTCTTTTCCGGATTCTACGGAATCTAATTCATTGTTAATTATGCTTAAACGTTCATCAATAAAGTCGGCCGTATTTTTAGCGATAAGGTTTTTATCTTCAATAGCCTCTTTGTTATACTCAAAAATCAATTGATTTAAAATATCTTCTGCTTTTTTTGGAACTCTGTCTTTTATTTTTAATTGGATTAAGGTAGATTGATCATCTAAAAGCTCTACTTCTAATGCCCTATTGTACTCAGCTGCAACACTTTCTATAGTAACAAACTTAATAAGAACTTCTGTCCATTCTTCTGCTACAATTCTATCATTAAAAGTACTTGTTATCACAAAATCGGCAAAATTAAATTCGATGGGCGTATTTAATTCGGCCTTAAATATTTTTTCTGTAGTTTCATTAATCAATTCCAGACCATTAGCCCCTAAATTTTTTACTCTAAAGATGTTATTTTCTTGTTTTATGACTTGCTTTAATTTAGTATCATCTATACGTAATATTTGAACTTTTATGGGACTATTATTATAGAGTGGTTGAGGAACAAAATTATTGTAATCTATATACTGTACATTTAAATTTAAGGCTTTAACAGTGTTTAGCGTTAATCGTTTAGAGGTTAACAGCCCTAACTCATTCGCCATACTATTTGCACTTAAACCACTTAAAAGGTTCACTTCAAAACCATTAGAGGTTTTAGAATTTCCTGCGCTTTCCTCATCTTTTACAATTATACTAGCAACACTTGTAAAGTGTTTAGGTGCATATTTTATATATACAAAAGACAATAATAAAAACAAAAAAGTTACCCCAAGAAACCACGGCCAATATTGTTTATATTTATCCAAGGTTTCACGCAGATTTAGCTCATTGTAATCTTCTACTACTGGTAGGTATTTGTATTTTTCTTTAGTCATTAGTACTTTATAATTTTGAGAATAGACTCTCCTTATTTTTTTTGTACAGAATGTACAATTATTCTATTTTTTTATATATTCTTAGTGTGTTTTCGCTTCATTTACCAAGGTAAAAAAAATGCACAATATGCTACATTATAAGGCCTGTTTTTTTAAAATAAAACGTTGGTATACATAATTAATTCTATACATTTACTTTAGTTGCAGATGCTCAATCTATTATTTTACTTTTTCTTTAATTAAGTATCTAACAAAAATTATCCCATAAAATATATAACGTTTCCACATTCGTTTGGGCTCTTTCAGCAGTCTACCAAACCATTCAAGTCCCAATTTTTGCCAAGCCCTACTAGGTCTAGAGACAGTACCTGCATAAAAATCAAAAACAGCTCCTATTGCACATATTGGACCATTTACTTTCAGAGTATCTTTATGTTTTAAACTCCATTTTTCTTGCTTTGGGGCTGTCATGCCTACAAAGAGAACATCGGGTTCAAATGCATTTACCGTAGTAATGATTTCATTATTATCTTTCTGGGTAAATTCTTTTTTAAATGGTGGAGAATAGCTTCCAACTCTTATATTTGGATATTCTTTTTTAATTCTCTGTTTTATTTTTTGCAAGGTATTATTAGATGCTCCCATATAAAAGCAAGATCCGCTTTGCTCATTTAACTGCTTCAAGAGAAAGGAATGTAAATCTTCCCCAGCTATTTTTTTTATACTTTTTCCTAATAACCATTTCGCAGCTATTACAATGCCTACTCCGTCGGGCAAAAGTGCATCGGATTCCTGTAAAGCCTTTTTAAATTGAAGGTCTTTTTCAGCAATACAATAGGAATATTGATTAATTGTATTGATGACCATCTTCTTTTTTAAGAAAATAGAATTTAAGTTGTCTGCAAAAATGGTATAGCCCATACATTTAAGCGTCGAAAATTTAGTCATATTTTATAACATTTTTGAGAATAAATAGTCTAATCGGATTCTTATTATGGAATTAAATTTTGCTAAAACTATTGCAGTATAGTCTCCTATTACTATTACCTAATTATCATTAGGTATGCCTAAAACCCCTTTATAAGACGCATGTTTTTTAAGAAAATCTAGTTCCAGAGTCTTATGCTTTTGCAAATCTTCTTCAGAATTAAAACGCGCTGCAATTTTCTTGGCAGGATTGCCTCCATAAATACTATATGTTTCTGTATTTTTTGTAACTACTGAACCTGCAGCAATAATAGTTCCTTTTTTAATAATCACACCACTCATAATAATAGCTCCATAACCAACCCAAACATCATCTTCGATGATGGTTATTTGTTTAATCCCTTTCCATTTGTAATGTTTATCTCTAATTCTGGAAGCCATTCGAATGGGAGCACCCAATTGCTGATAATGATGGTCGTATTTGCCAACAACTGCAGATTTATTCGCAAAAATTACATTATCGCCTATTACACAGTCTGTTTCAATTTGAGAATCTCTTCCCATATAAAAGTTATCACCTATTACCAGTGTTTGTCTGGCCCATAAATTCACCCTTAATCCTAGGTACATATTTTTACCAATAGTATAAGCACGCCATTTTACTTTCCGAAGGTAATAAAAGCGTAGTTTTCTAAGACAATCTTTTATCATAACTTATTTTTTAACAACAATGTTTCAATTTTTGAACGGATTCGTGCCACGATACCCATTTTATTTTGAAATTTTTTTTGATATCCTTTGTGAATTTCAGCTTTAGCTGGAAAATTAAATTTCAAGGAATGCTCCGTATCTAAAAATGGAATATATCTTTTTTCAGAACCGTTTGTATGAGTTGCAAATTCATCAAATCCATCATTATAAATTTTAGATCCTAATGGGTATAAGGTTAAACCATTTATTTTAAATTGGTGATAAAACCAGCGAATGGCCCACGAGTCTAATTTACCACTCATTTGTTTATCTAACATCGCATTTAAATCGGAACCACCTTTTGCAAATATCTTTCTTTGCTTTTTATCTTTAACAAACTCAGGATAAGTAGTCACATCCCAATCTACTTTATCCCAACGATCTCTCCAGGTTGCCCAACCCCAAGACCATCCTCTGTTTAAAAAATAACTGCTATTGGGATTAGTATCTCCATGTCGCAAATCAAATGCATAGCCAGAAATTGAGAAAACTCGATCACTGTTTTTGTATGTATTTAATGCATTATTCATGTATGCCAAAAAATTTGGAGTTGTTAGTAAATCATCTTCCAAAACTATTACACTATCTGCTAATTTCAATATGCTACTTACTCCATCAATAATAGAATTGGCTAAACCTTTATTGTCTATGGAAGCAGAAATATGCACATTCTTAAATCCATCTATCGTTTTTAAATAGGTTCTTATCTTGCTAATTTGTATTTCGTCTTTTGAATTTTTTGGCCCATCTGAAAAAATAAATAAATCAGAATCCTTTGCCAATTCATTTTTTTGAAGTGCCGTGATTGTTTTTTTTAAAACCTCTAGTCTTTTGTATGTAAATAATAGTATTGGATATGTATTAGTCATTCGATTTTATTTTTCATTTAATCAAGCACCAGAGTTTTTACTTTTTATTGTTGCCTTTAGGATTTCTAGCATGCGTTGTTCAAAAGTATCAATAGTATAATGCTTTTCATATCTTTTTTTACCTTCTTTACCCATAGTGATGCGTTCAGTAGGATGAGTCAATAAATATTCCATAGCTTCTGCAAGTGCTTTTGGTTCTTTTTGCGGTGTTAAAAAACCCGTTTTCCCCTCTACTACTATTTCTGATATAGCGCCTTCTGGGGTTGATATTACAGGAAGACCAAATTGCATTGCTTCCAGCAAAACCAGTGGAAAACATTCATTATGATAATAGGTGGGTAATACAATAACATCAGCATCTTGTAAATAAGAGATTCTCTCCGCGTTATACTTCTTACCGTGTACACATACATTTTGCATTAGACCTAATGATTTGACTTTTTTCAAAAAAAGAGTTTCATTAATATCTGTCCAAGCTCCAACAAAAACACAATTAAAATTTAAATTTTTGTCTTTTAGTATTTTACATGCTTCTAATAATTCAAAAACTCCTTTCTCTTCCATCATATTTGATAGAAATAAGAATTTACATACTTCCTTATTATGCAAGTTTAAAACTGTGTCAGGGGTCATTTTTGGAATTCCATTATTACAAATAAACACATGATTTATTGACACATACCGTTTAATATCTTGATAAAGATTGGGAGCCAACAAAATACACTTTACATTATTAAAAGCAATTTTATATAAAAAATGATTGTACCATTTTTTACTATTTTCTGCCACTCCTTTGTTATGAAAATGATAGATTATTTTACATCTGTTTAGTTTTAACAATAAAATAATTAAAAAATCTTTATAAAAACCAGCTCCCTTAGCAGTTAATGTCATGTAATAGCAATCATATTTTTTAGACCTTAAAGCAATCAAAACCTCCTTAAAAATTTTATAAATGACTTTAAATTTTGCTAAGCCTCCCTTTCCAATTTGATTTAGGTTAAACGATGAGGTCAAGTTAATATAATCAGCGTCAACCTTAGTATTTATCAATAAACTATCTTTAATAAATTTACCTACAAGTGCTGCACCATAAATTGGGGGAGGAATATGTAAAATGAACAATATTTTTGGTTTACCTTCTTGTTCATATTGCTGATGAGAAATTTTATCTTGTAACATTTTTTATTAAATCATCTATTTATAGTACAATATTGTTCACTAATGTAACTATTATAGATTGAATAGAGTTCTAATTTTATACTTCAAACGAGTAGTAAGACGATATGGCTTTATAAAATCATTAATAAACTGTTTTTCCATAATAACATCAGGTTTAAATCTAAAGTTCATGGTATTGGTTACATCTAAAGGTGTCGTAAATCTTAGATTTTGGCTTTTTCCTTTTGTATGGGTAGCTCCTTTTATAAAGCCTATATTTATTATTTTAGATTTTGTTGGGAAGACTGTGAACAATTCATTTTTAAACTGATGAAAACACCAACGAATAGCCCAAGAATCTATTTTACCTTTCATTTGTTTTTTTAACATACCTGTCAAATCAGACCCCATACGATTGAACGCTTTTTTCGCATTATCATCATGTTTAAAATGGCTATAGTCATTTACTTGCCAATCTACTTTTTTCCATTGAGATTTATAGGTGGCCCAACCCCATGAACTGGCTCTTTTGGAAAAATAGATGTCATATTCATAGTTTTTGGATTCGCTTATTGGAGGAGAATACCCTGCAATTGAAAATACTTTTGGGTCATTTTTGTAAAAGTTAAGTGCGGCATTCATATATGCTAAAAAATTTGTACTGCATAGTAGGTCATCTTCCATTACAATTACGGTTTCATGTTGTTCCAATAAATCTGAAACTCCTTCGATTATAGCATTTGCCAACCCTTTATTTACAGTTGCTAAATTTATTGTTACCTTTTTAAAACCTGTAATGGTCTTTAAATAAGCTCGAACCATATTAACTCGCTCAATATCATTTACATGTATTGGTGCATCAGAATATATCACCAACTCTGAGTACTGTGCTAGTTTATTTTTTTTTAAAGCAGCTACTGTGGCTTTTAGAGGCTCTAATTTTTTAAATGTAAAAAGTGCTATAGGAGCTAATAACATTGGTAATCAAGAATCTAATTAATTAAAAAAATCTATTCTATAATTAATGATTGTATTTTTCTACACCTAATTTCGCTAATACTGTTTTTATAGTGTTCTTAATCCATTCGTTAGTTGAAGGTGGATTTATTGGTTGAGATAACACCTCAGGCCAAAATTTGTTAATGGTATCGCGATATAATTGATATTTATTGGGCTTTGAGCGGTATTTAGGATCAATTCTAAGCATGGTATCCAAGAGTTCTCGATTATTAAAAGGAGTAAAAGTTTCATGAACAATATCCCACTCTAATTGGTTTTGAGTTTGCCAACTACCAGTACTCACTTCCCAATGAAAAAGATCTAATACTGGATAGCCTAAATTTACTTTAGAATCTTTCACTTCATTAAACCAATTGTTCATACGTTTTTCAATAAAAGGAATGCCTTTCCAACTAGGATTGTACTCGAGCATATCTGCACCTGAGTTTATTTTTGGGTGCTTCCCAGATTTATAAAAATAACAACGACCCGTTTCGGAACAACTTCCTTTTATAGCCATACTACCCTCTGGTAAATTTTGCGATATCCCATATGCAATAAATCCCCAATCGTCTAAATGAGCCATATCGCTATTTTGTTCATAAATTTTAGCGAATTCAGGATCTACAGGTATCTGACAATTCATTACCTGATGATTAAAATGCATAATTTTATTTAACTTGCTAGGAACTTTAATATCTCTAGATTTATTCGTCATATTCCTATACTTCAAGGTATAGAACAGCATATTTTTTTTTACTGTTTTACTAGCACTTAAGATAATTCGACTATCAAAGCCTGCGGTAACCCCTAGGGCTAATTTGTACTTTTTACTCCCACCAATAAGTATATTTTGTAATAAAGAACTGAATTTTTCTAACGAACTGTCATAATCATTTAAAGTATGTTCTTTTATAGGCCAATAACGGTTTTGTTGTAACGTGTTAGAATCTAAATAATGATTAGGGACCAAATGATACACATTTTCATATAGGGAGGTACCACTCGGAAACCAATTTTCTTTACTATTTTTTCCATAGTCCGATTCATAAAAACTGTAGTATCGCTTTTTTTTAGAAACTATATCCCCGACTGCTAATTTTAGCAATAATGGCTGTGATGCAACTTGAAGTTCATCTTCAAATTTTGTATAAAAAAAAGAACGCAAACCACAAGCATCGTTAAAAAATAGCATGCCATCTACTTTTTTAATAATTAATACAAACCGTCCAGACAAGCCATACAGTATATTAGCAATTGCATCTGTCGTTGCTTTTGCTACTATTTTATTTAAAATATCAATTTCACTAAGCTCATGATTTTTAGGGTCTAAAATATGACCTAATAAAACTACTTCAACAGTATCCTCTTTCACATGAAATCTCATCAAATCGGGATGGGTATACAATACATGCTTCCCAAGAGATAAATTTCCCCAAGATTCCAGAGAAGAGATAGATTTTGTTGTTAGTAAAAACTGCCTTCTAAATTTCAAATTTTCCATTTGCAATGCAATATGTATTACTTTTAGCTTAAATTCTCTACAGAATTTTTGTATCTATGGTTTTGGATAATACTTATCAGCAATATCCTTTATCTTGTCCTCCCAAATAAACTGTTTACTATAATCAAATGCATTATTCGACATTTGTTCTAATCTGACACTGTCTTTGCTAAGTGCTATAATTGCTTTCGCAAAATCCAAAACAATCTGTTCCGAGTCTTTTACTGGTATTTTTATACCTCTGGTATCATCTACAAGCAAACTAGCACCATTTAAATCTAGAGTAATAATTGGTAAGCCATAAGCCATAGCTTCAATCAACTGAACACCAACGGAATCTCTCAATGAACTAAATACAAACAAATCATGTGAAGCATAATAATTAGGGACTTCGTTGAACGGTACTTTCCCCACCCAATTTGTATTTTTTAAATCATACTTTTCTATCCCTTGCAACAAAATCTCTTTCATTTCACCGTCTCCAACTATAGTTAATTCAATATTCGGATAACTTTTTAATTCATTCATTACCTCTAATAGTAGTATTAATCCTTTTCTTGGCATAAATCTCCCTACCCATAGCAATTTTAAGTTTTCCTTATCTATTTTCCTTTTGGGTATAACTTTAGGATAAAAAGCCTTAGGTAAACCTACATCAAGAACAAGCTTTGTGTTTTTGCAACCTAAACTTTCTACTAACTCTTTAGTTGGTATATTAGATGCTAAAATAACAGATGCTTTTTTAACCATTTTAAAACATGCTGGATTGTACTTTATGAATTTATTTGTTATAAATTCTCTCTTTTCTTCACTTTTCCAAGCTCCGAGAAAAAATCGTCTTAGGGCTTCTGGCGATTTTTGACCGCCTCCAGCTGGTCCAAATATCATAGGTATAGGTAGCTTATACATGAATGATCCCTGTTGGACACTACCCCAGGTAATATGATGTACTAAATCAAATGAACTTGTCTTATGCAATTTTTTACCCACACGATACGCTCTCCATTGCCATAAAAAATAATGTAGGTACATACCTAATTTTGAAGTACTATATATTTTATCTAAACCAAAAGGTAAATCAACAAATGTAAAATTTAATTTTTCATTACCTTCAGCTTTTTGTTTAATAGCACTTTTTCCTTTACTAGTTGTTATACAGTGTATTTCATAACCTAACAATGCAAGTTGTTTAGCCCAATTATAACCATTCCCAGGTTCAGATCCTTTTGAAGGATCACAAGCATAAGCTGAAAGTAAAATTTTTTGCATAAAGGTTATTGTATATATTTTAGGAGAATTTTTAATGGGTGTTTTCTATATTTCGAATAATTTCTAATTATAGTTTAAACAATACCCAATTATCTTTATTAGAAGAGTTTTTTATCCTTTATCTCCAGTAATTTATAAGACGTTTTAATGTTCCAATAGTTATATTAATAGGTAAAAAATACCATGGGCAATGTCTAAATACATAGGTGTAATAATATTTTAAATTTGCAGCTCCCTTTATTCCAAATAGATGTTCCCTATAATTCTTCCAACTTTTTTGCTCCATTAATTGGTTTGCTCCAGAGGCTTCAGGATAAGTAGCTAATTTAGTATCTAAAGAGCAATATACTTTAAATCCTGCTTTACGAGCCCGCAACGTAAAATCATAATCTGCCATATAATGCGGAAAAGTTTCTCTATCAAATAGGCCAATTGTATCAAAAACAATTTTGGGAATTAATAAACCCCTTCCAGGAAAATAAGACACTTCATGAAGTCCAAATTGCTGATCCTTAGTTAAACTGTCTTTTAAACTTACTGCACTATCAGAAATCCATTTTACACGTTCTCCACAAAAATTAATTTCTTTTGTATTAGCATCCGTTCCTGTAGAACCAATTAGCGCCTTAGGTTCTATTTTTGATGCCTTTAATAATTGTTCCACGTAATCATGAGCTGGGATAGTATCATTATTTAGCGTGACAATATATGTAGCTCCTTGTTTTAAAGCATAAGCAATTCCTAAATTAATACCTCCTGTCCACCAAAGAGAACCATCTCCCTTTAGAACAATAATATCTGGATGGTTTTTTGTTAATTCTTCAGAAGTTTCATCAGAAGAACCATCATCAATAATTATTGTCTTAAAGTCAATATAAGATTGTTTTTCTAATTGTTGTAGACATATTTTTGTGAAATGCCATCTATTAAAAACAGGTATTACTATATAAATCATTATTATATTTATTTATGAAAGAGCTATGGTCTCCATTAAATATCTTCTATTTCTACAAGTTGTAATTTTTTAACTGCCTTATGATATCTTTTATCAAAAACACCAAAAAGCCAGTATTTAAATTCACTATCCGTCATATCTCTAAATGCTTTAGAATAACAAATACTTATAGCCAAAAAGAGGAATAAAAAAGATAAATCAAAAGAACTATAATCTTCAACCCAAGCATACATCCAACGAAAAGCTACGTATATTCCCAGACATTTTAAAGCCCAATTATTCGATTTTTTAAGAGCCAAATAAGATGCCCTCACAAAAATCAAAAAATATAACACAACACCTATTAAGCCTGTCCAATTAAAAATATTAAGAATAGATACTTCACTGGAAAATCTCTCCATTTTATTACGTTTTAAATCCTTATCAATCTCCCGTCCAAAAGTCGGGGACTCATATCCCCTTGCTGGAGTTCGTCCAAAAATTACATAATCATATTTAATAGCAGAAAGAATTTCTTCTACATATAAAAAGGTACGTGTATCTGCGGTTAAATCTTCTTTATCACCATAACTATTTTCATTTGCTGCAACAGTATAATCTCCTTTTATATAATCATTCATTTTAAAAATGTTGAATACATTAGTAATTCCCAATACTAAAAAGACTATAGGAATTAACAAAAGCAAAACTCTTACAAAAATCATAGCCCTATAAGCTATATAAGATTTAAAATAAAATAATAAGGATATTAGCAAGGGCACAACAAACTTAATTACGTTACTTCTCGCACTTAAATCGGTTAATAAAACAATCAAAGTCATAAGAAAAAGAATGCTTTTCCACTTGGTAGTTAATAAAGGAAAAAAAACAAGTAAAAGGCTAATAGGCATTAAATAGCGTCCCACTGCATCCGTATACATAACAAAAGAAAACAAAGCAAATGCTGGTAGAAAATATTTGAACCATTGTCTCAAAACTGTCTGTACAAAATAAGTATTTGTAAATACAAATGAACAAATTGGCAATAATAATATCCAAAACCTATGAATCAAAAATTTCCACTCCCAATAGTCTTCCGCAACGAAGAAACCTTGAACCAAGCAAATAATATTCCAAGCCAAATAAATTTTAACGTATAGTAAATTCTTTGAATTTACTTTATCATAAAATTTAGGGATTGTTTTTAGTAATAAATACAGAGTAGCACTATTTACGAGCCACCATAAATAAGTACCTCCTAAAGGAACTCTACTATATTGATTAATAGATTCAAGTGTTATCCCAAGCAGTAAAAGTAGAATTATTCTCTTATGCATTACACATACTTTTTTTTCTTATTAAGAGATAACAATAGTAAATATTCAAATTATAGATTTAATTTTTCGTGCTGGATTTCCTGCCCAAATTTCATTAGATGGAATATTCTTAGATACTAAAGAACATGCTCCAATGATGGAATTTTCGCCTACTGTTACACCTTTTAAAATGGTAGTATTAGCCCCAATAAACACGTTATCTTTAATATAAACTGGAGCCATTTTTTTATTCGCGAAATCATCTGCAATTGTAGTCCTTTTATTTTTATCCAAACTATGAAAATCAGTATCATAAACACAAACACCACCACCCATTTTAACATTATTACCTATGACTATATTTTCATGACAAACAATAGCTGTTTGACTAAGACTTACATTATCACCTAAAACTAATTTGGCTTTACTATCAACAAAAAACATGCAAGGTTGTACACAACCTATAGGGTTTGAGTTAATAGTATTATTAATCCTAAAATTTTTACCAATTGAAAAGAATCCGCCTCTTGCAACCATTACTTTAGGCATGCCTTTTGTTTTTATTCCCTTATGTGTTACTTTATTCAAATAAAATAGGATTAAACAAAAATAGGTATCTAAAAAATATTTTAATCTAAAATATAAATTTCGAAAAAGTTTATAACTTAAACTGAAGATATGCTGCATATTTTTTTTAATTAATGAAGGACTGACGTTTTTTTAAAAATTAGTAGCCTATATAAAAAATTGGATTAATCCAAAATCTATGAATGACACTTAATATTTTATAATTCGATTAATCATTTCGTTTGGTCCAAGAATTTTCTCCAGTCTTAAAATCTGATAAATTGAATTTACAATCGCTAGTTTTTAAAAAGTAAAGTGGTTTATTTCCAAAATATGCTGACCAAGAGGAAAAGGATGATGGTGGCCCAATAATGTAATCGCATTGAGATAAGCCATAAATGTCCATTGCTGCAGAACTATTATTTAATTTAAAAACGTCATTCTCTTCAAAATTACTTGGATTTAAACTTTCATTGCTACATAAAAGAAACCCAACTTTTAAAGAAGGAAAAAAAGTTTTTAAATGCAACATAACATTATTATACTCCTTATCTGAGTAAAAATATTGACCTCCTTGCCATGTGGCATAATCGCCACGACGTAAATGTACTCCAATAATAATATCGAACTTTTCTCTTTTAGTTTGAAAAAATGTTTCAACATTCTTAGTAATTTCATCTTTAGGTTTTAAAATCTGACAGATTTCTTTTTTGTAGTTATCTCTGTTTAAAAAAGTAAAACCTTCCATTTCAGCCCAAATAAAATCTACAAAAGGAATAAGTTTAAAAAAAAATATTAAGAAAGTACGTGTAATTCTATTGTGAACAAGAGAATTTATGACATTAATATAATTTTTATAACCAAAAAGTTGTACTAAAAACTTTGAATAAAGTTTGTATTTTATAACATCTGAATCTAATAAGTTAGGATAATCTTTAATAGATATATCTGGTGCTAAAGCCCAAACTTTATTTTTATTCTCTATAGCTTCGGCTATAAAATGAGAATAAATCCAAAATTGATTGCAAGTTTGACCCTGCGCTTGTATAATCTTCATTAGTATTATTTTGTATTTACACCTTTAAATTTGTGTTAATATAGTTAACCATTTAAACAAGTAGCTTAAGTAAATTTTTATTAAGGATATTTACAATAAGTTTACTGCAAGTCCTTAATTAAAATATATTTTTAACTTTTTTTAATGTGTTATCTAACAAAGGGATAATTAATTGTCTTTCTCCTTTGTTAAATCCAATATACCAAACAGAAAAAAGATAAGTAATACCGGAAATTATTATTACTGTTATTAATCTAGGTAATCCTTCTGACAAAAGGAGTGTTGGCAAATATGATAACCCTATAACAACCAAAAAAGTAAAGAAGGAACGTAAAAAAGTTTGTTTAAAAAAAGAAATCATTGATAAGCTACAATATTTTCGAGCATAAAATAGAATTATTATAGCATGAGAAATTACATATACCATCAAAACTACATATAGATAATAGGGCGAGAAATTATAACTAAATAAAAAAGCACAAATTGGTAAAGGTAATATTGCTAATATTGAAATAGCTATTTGGTATTCTTTAATATGCCCTACAGCTCTTATTGCCGTATCAATTGGCACAAATAATTGCTCGATTAACTTATTAAACAATATTAAGCGAGAAAATAGGATTGCATACGGGGGTACATTTATTAACCAAAATTTAAAAATATATGGCATTTCTATGATAACTGGCACTGTAAATATTATAAGTAAAAAGAAAGAAAATTTACTACCAAACAATGTCATTTTTAACATATTAGACCTTCCTCCTGCCCCTTCACTTTTAGTAATAGCAGGGCTTAAAGCTTTAAGCATTGTAGTAGCAAATGCTCCCATCTGTCCACTAATTTGATTAGCAATACCGTGAGAAGCATTAATCTTTGGGCCAAAAAACATATTTAATACTACGCCTTGGCCATATTGAGAAAACATAGTTGTGGAAGAACCTAGAAAAGACCAACCAGCAAAACTACTCATTTCTTTAAAAAGAGCTCGATCATAATGTTTTTTAATATTTATAGACACCTCTTTATATGATTTATGACAATATACTCTTCGTATTAGTAACAAAATCACCTCCATTAATGCCATTAAAAAACCATAAACTACTAATGCATCAAAATTGGTGCTTGTAATATATATAGCTATTCCTAATTTCAATAAAGACTCCAATACACCTAAAACAGCTACAAAAAACATATTTTCATGCGCATTAATAACTGCATCATAAGGAACTGATATAATTTTAAAGAAGGTACTAATTACCATACATTGAAAAATGAGCTTTGCGGCATATAATCTATTATCAGGAATCTCCAAAATTCCGTTAAATAAAAAATAAGAGGCAATCTCCAGTATAAGCACCACTATAAATGCTATAACCCAATGTAGTAAAACACTGACGTTAAAAATTCCTATTTGGGCTTTAAAATCTCCTTTTCCTTCTGCAAAAGACATAAAGCGTTGAGTCGCAGAAGTCATAGCTGCATTTAAAAAAGTTAGCATAGCAATAGCTCCAGCCACAACATTAAAAATCCCAAAATCAGTAGCGCCTAAAGCTGCCAATACTAATCGAGTAGAGTAAAGAGATATAAAGACCGTAATGGCCATACGTGCGTATAGGAATCCAGTGTTTTTTGCTACACGTTTTGCTTGTTCCAATGTCTATTATTTAGTATTAAGTTCATATACTTTGTGATTAACTTCAGGTATAGTATATTATAAATATAATCTTTAAGCAAGATTAATTATTGATTAAATTTTTAAAAATCTTTATTTTCAATAAGCATCTTTTTTCAAAAATAGCATAAGAGTTAAACTAACATTTTAATATATCTTAAAATAATTGTTACTGAATTTTATTTAAATACTACGAAACTATATTTACCATATTTTCTATAGTATCAAGGATGGTAAATTAATAAGGGTAATAAATTTTATAAAAGCCTTAATTACATTAATTTTTATATATCTGTAAGGCAATAGATTCACCTTTATCATTAGCAATTAAAATTGTATATATACCGCTAGACAATTCATCCACAAAGATTTCAACATCCCTACCATTCTCAAAAATTATATTTTGTTTTTTAACTAATACTCCACTTGCGGAATATATATAAACAAAGCTGCTTTGTGAAAGCATTTCTTCTGTATGCAAGTAAAAAATATCTTCTACTGGATTTGGATATAGTGATATAGGTAGTTTTTTACTGATTTTTGCTCTCAGGGAAGTTGTATTATTTGTTGTTCCACTAGATGGGCAAAGTTTTACAAAATCCAATAAATTGGAAGAATCTATATCTCCATCACCCGCACCAGAAGGGGTAATTGTAAATTGAATCTCAGAAACCCCCGCAGGTACTTGGTATTGTCCAGCGTGCGAAACCCATTGAGTATTTGGAGAAGATACAACTGCTATAACTTCTTGGTTTCCTATAGGCCCTGCTGAAATAGTAATTTCATCATCGCCTGGACGACCTCGATGTGATAGCTCCCAATCGAGCAACTGGCCAGGTGTTACGGTAATAATTTGATGGTGATGATTAGCGTCCATTTCTATGAAAACACTACCATCCGGAGCTGTAATTCCTAAAAATCCGCTTTGACCTAACTCAAGAGTACCTCCTTGCGAAAAACCACCTTGTTGTAGAGCTATACCACCTGTGGTAAACCAACCTGGAAAATCACTATCTGTATGTGCATCTATAAACTTGACACTATTATAGGTACTTCCCAAATCCTCAATTAAATCAAATGTTGTAGCATATGCAGGATTACTAGTTTCTTCAAAGCTTCCATTAACCAATAGGCTATATTCTCCTGAGGTACATTTACAATCATCTAAAAACACTTTTACTGACTCTGCTTCATCATTCATACCCAAGGTAACAAGATTGTTTGTATTAGATTTTAATATTAACGGTATGCCTCCAAAGTTTAAATCTGGATACAACTCTACAACATAACCATCTGCTACTTGTACTGAACCTATATCGTTCAATTGAATACCTTCTAGTGAAATATCTCCGTATTCTCCAATACCAAGATTCCACGAAGTACCTCCGTATGAAATATCTTGAAAAAGGGTAGTTAAAGCTGGTTCTACAAACTCATATATTTTTACCGAGGAAGTAATGTCATTAAAACTACTATTACTTAAGAACCCAGTATCTGAATCTAGAATAAGCACTTCTCCCTCGAAATTCTTTTCTGAATATAGTTCTACTACATATCCTGGTTCTATTTGTAAAGAAGAAGCGTCATTATCTGATATCCCTTCTAAGGTAATATCTGCAAAATCCCCAATACCAAGTTCCCATGAAATTCCGCTATAAGAACTATGTTGAAAAAGTGTTGCCACTGTCGGTATGGGAGTTTCAATAAACTCATATATTTTGATAGAAGATACCTTGTCGTTAAAATCAGATGTGCCTAAAAAAGATATATTCTCTTCTAATGCTAATACTTCTCCTTCAAAGTCTTTTTCCGAATATAATTCCACTACATATCCTGGTTCTATTTGTAAAGAAGAAGCGTCATTATCTAACATTCCTTCTAGGGTAATGTCTGCATAATCCCCAATACCAAACTCCCATGAGGTACCTTCATAAGAACCATTCCGGAAAAATGTTACTACCGTTGCAGCTGTAATCTCATACACTTTTGTGGAAGATACCTTGTCATTAAAATCAGAAAAACCTAAAAAAGAAGAATTTTCTTTTAACACAACCATTTCTCCTTCAAAGTCTTTTTCTGAATATAATTCCACTACATATCCTGGTTCTATTTGTAAAGAAGAAGCGTCATTATCTAACATTCCTTCCAGAGTAATGTCTGCATAATCCCCAATACCAAATTCCCATGAGGTACCTTCATAAGAACCATTTTGGAAAAATGTTGCTACTGTTGGAACAATAATCTCATATATTTTTACAGAAGATACCTTGTCATTAAAATCAGAAAAACCTAAAAAGGAAGAGTTTTCTTTTAACTCAACCATTTCTCCTTCAAAGTCTTTTTCTGAATATAGTTCCACTACATATCCTGGTTCTATTTGTAAAGAAGAAGCATCATTATCTAACATTCCTTCCAGAGTAATGTCTATATAATTCCCAATACCAAACTCCCATGAGATACCTTCATAAGAACCATCCCGGAAAAATGTTACCACTGTTGGTAAAGAAGGTTCAATAAACTCATATATTTTGATAGAAGATACCTTGTCGTTAAAATCAGATGTGCCTAAAAAAGATATATTCTCTTCTAATGCTAATACTTCTCCTTCAAAGTCTTTTTCTGAATATAGTTCCACTACATATCCTGGTTCTATTTGTAAAGAAGAAGCGTCATTATCTAACATTCCTTCTAGGGTAATGTCTGCATAATCCCCAATACCAAATTCCCATGAGGTACCTTCATAAGAACCATTTTGGAAAAATGTTGCTAC
>NZ_CANMBB010000005.1 GCF_947495965.1 uncultured Maribacter sp. | reverse complement strand
CTCCTAACTCCTAACTCCTAACTCCTAACTCCTAACTCCTAACTCCTAACTCCTAACTCCTAACTCCTAACTCCTAACTCCTAAGTATATTTTCTCTTCTTTAATGTAAAGTAATTCTTGTTTGTCAAGATTTTTGCGCTGGGATAATTTTTCTTACCATCAGCCATCAGCCATCAGCCATCAGCCATCAGCCATCAGCCATCAGCCATCAGCCATCAGCCATCAGCCATCAGCCATCAATCATCAGCCATCAATCATCAACCACAATCCTCAACCAAAAATTATATTCCATCAATGTTTTCACGTAATGATTTTAGAGCCAAGTGCATTCTTTTTTCAATAGCTTTTACGCTTACACCTTCCATTTCGGCAATTTCTTTATATTTTTTACCATCAATTCTATTTAATAAAAAAGTAGTGCGTTGGTTTTCGGGTAAATTATCTAAGGCGGTTTCTAATTTTTCTTTAAATTGGGTTTCTTCCATTAAAAACTCTGGAGACTCATTGGTGGTGGTTACTACTTTGTCTCTATGTTTTAAACGAACTTTCTCTGCTTTAATGACGTTTAAATATAAGTTATTTGCAACAGTATATACATAAGATTTTGCTTTTGCAGGAACTACTTTACTACAGTTTTCCCATAATTTAACAAAAGCTTCTTGTACAGCATCATACGCTTTTTCCTCATTACCATATTTATAATATATGTAATTAAATACCGTTTTAGAATGAGAAGAAAATAAAGAGCTAAATACCTCTTCTTTACATACGTTGTCCTGTTCTTTATTGCTCAAGGGATTGGTTTTGTGTCAAAGATATTTTAAAAAAATTAAATGGTTAAGTAGGGTATTTTAAAAGTTGGTTGTTTTAGAGTTGTAGAAACAAATAAAAATCCAAATCGTTATGAGAAAGTTTTTTAAAACCACATTATTTGCAAGCGTACTGGCAGTTGCAATATCGTTTACTTCATGTCAAGATGAATTTGAAGAAATATCTAACGGAGAAGAAAACGAGTCAATTACTGCAAGCTCTGCTGCAGCAAAACTTATTACAAATACAGCATCACAAGATGGTTCTTTTGATAATATTGTAGACGGAGTAAGTTGTTTTGCAATAGAATTCCCTTATACTGTTAATGTAAATGGGCTAGAAGTTACTTTAGATTCTAAAGAAGACTTAGTAACTGTAGAAGAATTATTAGATAAAGTAGATATAGACCAGGATATTGTAGATATTATTTTTCCAATTACAATAACACTTGCAGATTATTCAGAAATAACAATTTCTAATAAAGATGCATTACGAGAAATAGCTAAAGATTGTATTGAAGGAGGTAAGGATGATGATATTGAATGTATAGATTTTGTATACCCTTTAACGGTTTTTACGTTTGATGTTAATAACCAACAAACAGGAAACGCCACAGTAGAAAATGATAGACAATTAAGAAGGTTTTTTACAGGTTTAGAAGGGAACCAATTAGTAAGTATGGATTTTCCTGTGACTTTAAAATTATATGATAATACAGAGGTTGTAGTAAATACCAACGCAGAATTAGCGGTAGCTATAGAAAGTGCAAAAGAAGCTTGTGATGAAGATGACGATAATGATCATAATGATGATGATTTTTCTAAAGAGCGTTTAGATGCTTATTTAGTTGCTTGCCCATGGTTAATACATGATGTGCAAAGAAATGAAGAAGACCAAACAGGACAGTATTTTGAATATGCAATGAATTTTGCTGCAAATGGTGCGGTAACTGCAAAAGATAGAGAAGGAAATAGCATTGAAGGAGAGTGGACAACAAGAGTTTCTAATAATAGAGTTTTATTAAAATTAGAATTTACAGCCTTATTGGATTTTTCTTTAGATTGGTTTGTATATGAGTTAGAGGGAGGAAAAATTAAATTATTTGCAGAAGGTGGTAATAAAATTATCATGAAGAAAGCCTGCGATGTTATAGATAAAGACCCAAACACATTGCGAGGAGTATTAAAAGAATGTAGTTGGATAATTAAAAAAGTAAAAAGAGATAATCAAGAGTTAGATCGTTTATTAGGATACGAATTTAATTTTATGGCAGATGGTGTAGTTACCTTAAGTAGTGGAGAGGTTTCTTCGGAAGGAACATGGGAAATAACACTTAATGCACAAGCAAGATTAGTAATGGCTATAACAATGGGTAATGAGCCTGGTGTTAGCTTTGAATGGCCTTTGTCTGACCTTAGAGATAATCGTTTAAAATTTGAAATTCCAGGAACTGGTTATGAACTTATTTTAGAGAGAAATTGTGATAATGATGTAAATGATGAAGATGTAGTATGGATAAGAGGTTTATTTAACGATAGCCTTTGGGAAGTTGCACTTTTTTCAGAAAACCAAGACCCAAGCGAAGCGTATGCAAATTATGAATTTTCTTTTAGTACTAATGGAAAAGTAACCGTGTATAATCCTAACCAAGTTGAGGTAAGTACAGGAAGATGGTTCGTATATAGAAATAGCGAAAATAAGTTAGAAATGATTATAACCTTTGGTGCAGATAGTAATTTTTATCCTTTAGCTAATGATTATATAGTCTTAGAAGTAGAAGAAAATAGATTAGAACTAAAACATGAAAACAGCAATGGAGGATATGACCACCTTGTTTTAGAGAAAAAATAAACCTTTTTACCCCACATTTTTTAAGAAAAGCGCCTATTTTAACAATAGGCGCTTTTTGTATCACATATTTTTGCCTGTAAACTACCCACTTACAGTGGATATTCTTAAATTTGCCTTCCCTGTTAATATAGTAAGAAGATGTTTGATAATTTAAGTGAAAAGCTAGATAAAGCACTCCACGTCTTAAAAGGACATGGTCAGATTACAGAAATAAACGTTGCAGAGACAACTAAAGAAGTGCGAAGAGCACTATTAGATGCCGATGTTAACTTTAAAATAGCAAAAGAATTTACCAATAAGGTAAAAGAAAAAGCATTAGGTTCTGATGTACTTACCACATTACAGCCTGGCCAATTAATGGTTAAGATTGTAAAAGATGAATTAACTGCATTAATGGGTGGTGAGACCGAAGGAATTAATCTTTCAGGAAAACCAACAATTGTTTTAATGTCTGGTTTACAAGGTTCTGGTAAAACCACTTTTTCTGGTAAACTAGCAAATTTCTTAAAAAAGAAAAAGTCTAAAAAACCTTTATTAGTAGCGTGTGATGTATATCGTCCTGCGGCAATAGACCAGTTGCATGTAGTTGGGGGGCAAATAGAAGTAGATGTTTATTCGGATAAAGATAATAATGATCCAGTTGCCATTGCACAAGCAGGTATTGCACAAGCCAAAGCAAATGGTAACGATGTGGTTATTATAGATACCGCTGGTCGTTTAGCGGTAGACGAAAAAATGATGGAAGAAATATCTAACATTCATAAAGCTATAGAACCACAAGAAACTTTGTTTGTAGTAGATGCTATGACAGGGCAAGATGCTGTAAATACAGCAAAAGCTTTTAATGATATTCTTAATTTTGATGGAGTTATACTTACGAAGCTAGATGGGGATACTCGAGGTGGTGCAGCAATATCTATTAAGTCTGTTGTAGATAAGCCAATTAAATTTATTGGTACAGGAGAAAAGATGGAAGCTATAGATGTTTTTCATCCATCTCGTATGGCAGAACGTATTCTTGGAATGGGAGATGTTATTTCTTTAGTGGAACGTGCGCAAGAGCAGTTTGATGAAGAGGAAGCAAGAAAAATTCAAAAGAAAATTGCCAAAAATAAATTTGGTTTTGATGATTTCCTGAAGCAAATTCAGCAAATTAAAAAAATGGGTAACATTAAAGATTTAATGGGAATGATACCTGGTGCTGGTAAAGCATTAAAAGGGTTAGATATAGATGATGATGCTTTTAAACACATAGAAGCTATTATACATTCTATGACCCCAAGTGAAAGATCTACACCTTCTTCTTTAAATGCTAGTCGTAAAAAACGTATTGCAAAAGGTAGTGGCCGTAATATCCAAGAGGTAAACCAATTATTAAAGCAGTTTGACCAAATGAGTAAAATGATGAAAATGATGCAAGGCGGTGGCGGTAAAAAGATGATGCAAATGATGGGTAATATGAAAGGAATGCGCCCTTAAAAAAAAACATTAACTATATATAGGTGTTGTTAACACACCTTTTTTAAACAGTATTTTGCAAGAAAATGGAATTACTAGACGGTAAAAAAGTATCAAACGAAATTAAAGATGAAATTGCTGCTGAGGTAGCAAAAATGAAAGAAAGAGGCGAAAAAGTGCCACATTTAGCTGCTGTTTTAGTAGGTAACGATGGGGCTAGTTTAACTTATGTAGGAAGTAAAGTTCGTTCTTGTGAGCGTATAGGTTTTGAATCTACTCTAGTGCAATTACCTAGTACCACTTCGGAAATTGAATTACTTAATAAAATAGAAGAATTAAACCAGAATGAAGATATTGATGGTTTTATTATTCAATTGCCATTACCTCCTCAAATAAATGAACAAAAAGTTTTACTAGCGGTTGATCCAGATAAAGATGTAGACGGTTTTCATCCAACTAATTTTGGTAAAATGGCGTTAGATATGAGTACATTTATTCCAGCAACCCCTTTTGGAATTTTAGAATTACTGGAGCGTTATAAAGTAGAAACACAAGGGAAACATACCGTAGTAATCGGTAGAAGTCATATTGTAGGTCGCCCAATGAGTATTCTTATGGGCAGAAAAGGTTGGCCAGGAAATTCTACTGTAACCTTAACGCACAGTAGAACAAAGAATATTACGCAAATTATATCGCAAGCAGATATTGTAATATCGGCCCTAGGAGTTCCTAACTTCTTAAAAGCAGAAATGGTAAAAGATGATGCTGTAGTTATAGATGTTGGTATTACACGTGTACCAGATGAATCTAAGCCTAGAGGATACCGTATTACTGGAGATGTAGATTTTGAAAACGTAAGTAAAAAAGCGTCTTTTATAACTCCTGTACCTGGCGGAGTAGGACCCATGACTATTGCAATGTTACTTAAAAATACATTGTTGGCAAGAGAAAGACATAGAGCTTCTAAAGCATAAATAATTTTTAAAATTTATAAAGCCCTAAGGATTTTCTTAGGGCTTTCTTTTTTATGGTATAAGAGTTATTTCTAAGTACTTTCCTTTAAGATTATAGGTGTATTGTATTAAAAAGTAAAGGTGCTATATTTTAGCTTTGCTTTGAGTGTTTTATAAAAAGCAGCAATTACATGTTAAAGTTTAGTAAAGAATAGTATTTTAAATTTTTTTTGTTGCAAAAAGGAGTATCTTTTTATGATAAAAATATATAAAAATGAAAACTCTTGTAGCAATAGTAATTCTTTGTTTTGCAATGACTATATCTTGTTATAGCCAAACAGGAAAAGTTTATGATGAACTAAAAATGCCAAGTAAAATATTAAAAGGAGAACGTAAATATGCGGTTTATTTACCTCCAGATTATGACACTTCAGAACGTAGCTATCCGGTACTTTATTTATTGCATGGAGCAGGGGATGACCAAACAGGCTGGATACAGTTTGGAGAGGTGTTACGCATTACGGATGAAAGTATTAAAGAAGGTATTGCAACTTCTATGATTATTATAATGCCTGATGCTAATACTGGAGAAAGAGGGTATTTTAATGCAGGAGATTGGAAATATGAGGATTTCTTTTTTGAAGAATTTATGCCTTATGTAGAGAAAAAATATCGAATCAAAAAAGAAAAAAGATATAGAGCTGTAGCAGGATTGTCTATGGGAGGTGGCGGTAGTTTTATGTATGCACTTCGCCATCCAGAACTATTTTCTTCTTCTTGTCCATTAAGTGCTTATGTGGGACCTTTAACTATAGAAGATTTAAAAACACAAATAACAAGGATGGGTAAATCCTATACAGAAGAAGAGATACAAAGCTATTTTGAAAATTATAATGCTTTGAATTTATTAGAATCTAAGCCTGTTGAGCAAATAAAATCTGTTAAGTGGTATATAGATTGTGGTGATGATGATTTTTTGTACGAAGGGAATAGCTTAGTACATATTGCCATGAAAAAGAAGGGCATTCCACATGAGTACAGAGTTAGGGAAGGCAAACATAGTTGGGTATATTGGCGATCTGCATTACCTAGTGTATTAGAGTTTGTTTCCAATACTTTTCATCAAAATTAATTTTATGGAGACGCTTTTTTCTAATAAAGAAATAGTAAAAGAATAGTACCCAGCTATTTTTTTATGCTAATGATGGTGTTACAGAGTTTAAATTGTGAGTACTTATTCTTGTAAAAAGTCTATAATTTGGTTATTAACCTGTTCTTGGTGCATAGAATGCCCAAAACCTTCTGTGGTTATGAATGTACTATTTTTCCAATTTTCATGCACATTTTTAGAATCTATATACGGAGCAATTTTATCTAACTTATCATGAAATAAAAGTCCTTTTTTTGTATTTGTTTGCACATACTTAGCTGTAGAAAATTCAGGAACAGTAAAACCAAACATATCTTTTATATGGGCTTCTAAAGATTCTAGAACTCTATTGTTAAATTGTAATATTGAGCGGTAGTTGTTCATAAGTTTATAAAACTCTGAAGGAGAACCAATAGTTACTATTTTTTCTATAGAAGTACTTTGGTTTATATATTCATTATATAAAATTGTCATTCCGCCTAAAGAGTGTCCTATTAAATGTGTAGGAGTATGTAACTGTATTATTTCTTGTAATACTTCTGCGTATAAGGGTACATGTAAATATTTACCGGAAGAATGCCCATGCCCAGGAGCATCAAAGGAAATAATATTATATTTTTTTTCTTGTAATTTTTTTAAAAGATTTCGCCATCTAAAGGTGTTGCTCTCCCAACCATGCACAAGTAGTATTGTTTCGCCTTCCCCAGGCCAATGGTATGTTTGTATGTTATGATTAGCAATAGAAAGCTTTTCCTTTTTAGCATTTTCTAAATATTCTTGCTGTTGTGGTAATACTTGACCTTTACGAACTGTACAAAAGAAACTAAAAACTTTCTTAGTAGCTCTCTTTTTAGAGAAAAAGGAATATATATTAAAATACTTCCCATAGGCTAAAGGTATAATTTTATATAAAAGTTTTTTCATATTGGTTACAATTAGTAACTTACTCTTGTTAGGAGAGTTAAAAGTACAAATTCATTTTATCATTTTTCAATGTTACAAATAACATATTAGGTATGGAAAAAGAAACTATTATTGATAATCAGCGTGTTAAGACCGAAAAAAAATTAAAAAAAATGTTTGGGCATATAGATTATCGTAATCCGCCAGAGTTATGTACTATTCGCGATGTGCTTTCTTTATCTTCCGATAAATGGAGTACTCTCATTATTTTATATTTAGGGTACTTTCCTGTTCTTCGTTTTAATAAATTAAAGAAGTATGTGTACGGTATCTCTAATAAGGTTTTAAGTGAACGTCTTAAGGCTTTGGAAACTTATGGGTATTTGCATAGGAGAGTATATGCTGAGGTTCCTATTCGTGTAGAGTATAGTTTAACAGAATTTGGTCAAAATTATGTAGAGAAATTACTAGAACTAACCGAATGGATGCAAAAAAATAATCCTATGATTATAGCAAATAAAGATAAGTTTCAGATAAAATAAGGATTAAGAATCCCAACCAATCATCATATATTTTATTTTAGCAATATCTGGTATTTGTACCGCCTCTATATTCGTATTATTGTAGCGTAAATTTTCTGGTAATTCTTTTTTGTCTATTGTAAAATATACATCGCTATCTTTTATTAAAATTAATACGTTATTTAAAGAGGTAATTACCTTACGGATAGTGTACTTTTCTTTTATATCTTTAAATGTGCTATTAATGCCAATACCAGTAGCAGTAGTATAGCGAGGGTCTTTTATTTGTACGTTTTCAATAGTGGCAATACTGTCTGTATTAGGGGTTAAGATAAGTAAATGTTTACCTCCTTTTTCAAAAATATTTATTTTACTAGCACCTCTTCCAAAATTACCTCTTATCGTATCGGTTACTATAGAGTCTTCAGTATATATTAACTCTAAATCTCTTATAAGACTTTCTTTTTTAAGTTTACCAACTTGCTCCTCTGTTATAGAAAAGGTTGGGTCTTTTTCTTTTTTACACTGAATGGTAAATAGTATAGAAAATAGAAATATAAATTTTAATAAATTTCTCATAATACTTAACGGATAACTTTTTTAAGAACCCCTAAAACACCACGAATAAAAGTGGCGCTAGTTAATACTTTTATTACAGGATTTTGCCTAGTACTAGCTCTTCTTGTTGTTGTCTTTTTGGGTTTGTCCTTTTCTTTTTCGGCTTCTTTCTCTGCTTTTTCTATTTTTTTATTTAAAATTTCATAAGCACTTTCACGGTCTATTTCTTCATTGTATTTTTTAACTAAAGAAGATTTGTTAATTACTTCTTTTAGTTCTTTACTAGTAAGAACATCCATTCTACTCATTGGAGCTCTTAAAAGAGTTGCAGCAAGTGGTGTGGGTCTTCCTTTCTCGTCTAAAGCAGATATTAATGCTTCTCCTATTCCTAAAGAGGTAAGTACTTCCTTAGTATCGTAAAAATCAGATTCCGGGTAATTTTCTGCAGTAAGTTTTATTGCTTTTCTATCTCTAGCTGTAAAGGCACGTAAAGCATGTTGTACTTTAAGTCCTAATTGCGATAATACTTCGTTTGGAACATCGGTAGGGTTTTGGGTAACAAAATATAGTCCAATTCCTTTAGAACGTATTAGTTTTACAATACTTTCTATTTGGTCTAATAGTGCTTTAGATGCTTCTTTGAATATAAGGTGCGCTTCATCTATAAACAAAACTAACTCTGGCCTGTCACTATCTCCTTGTTCTGGAAAGGTAGCGTATATTTCAGCTAAAAGACTTAACATAAATGTAGAGAATAGTTTTGGTTTATCCTGTATATCAGTTAATCTTAAGATATTTATATATCCTTTTCCATTTTCATCAATTCTAGTTAAATCTTCTACGTCAAAAGATTTTTCACCAAAAAATAAATCTGCTCCTTGTTGTTCTAGCTCTATAATTTTACGTAAAATAGTTCCGGTAGAACTGGTAGAGATTCTTCCGTAATCTTTAGTAAATTCTGCTTTACCAGAACCAGTTGCATATTGTAATACTTTTTTAAAATCCTTAAGATCTAGTAATGGTAATTTATTATCGTCACAATATTTAAAAACAACAGCTACAATACCAGTTTGTGTTTCTGTTAAATCTAATATTCTAGAAAGCAGTGTAGGGCCAAATTCAGATACGGTAGCTCTAAGTTTTACACCATCTTGTTCCGATAAAGAAAGTATTTCTACAGGAAAACCTTTGGCATTAAAAGGAATTCCAATTTTTTCATGACGCTCCTCAATTTTAGCATGCCCAGGACTTGGTTGTGCCAAACCACTTAAATCCCCTTTTAGATCCATAAGCATAACAGGAATACCTTTTTCAGATAGGTTCTCGGCCAAAACTTGTAACGTTTTAGTTTTACCAGTACCTGTAGCACCAGCAATAAGACCGTGTCTGTTTAATGTTTTTAGAGGGATTTTTACTAGTGCATTAGTTACTGCTTCGTTTTCTAACATTGCAGCACCCATGGTAATAAAATCTCCTTTGGTAGTATATCCTTTTTCTATATGAGCAAAGAATTCTTCTTTGGTAGCCATGAAAATTATTTTTTATAAAAATAGGGGATTTTTAGGCAATTGTAAAGTCTGTTTATATTCTAATTAACACTTTATTCCTTTAAGTTCTGGTATTTAGTGTCTTATTTGCTTGTATTTTTTTGTTAAACCTGAGAAACTACATATTATGCGTGCTACATAAATTATTTATCTAAGAAGTTAAATGTATCTTTGCCAAATGATAAATGAGGATGTATTAGCATTGGTAAATAAAGGAGAAATGCTTCCTTTAATGGAGGAATTTTATACAATTCAAGGAGAAGGTTTTCATAAAGGAACCGCTGCGTATTTTATACGTGTTGGTGGGTGTGATGTTGGTTGCCATTGGTGTGATGTAAAAGAGAGTTGGAATGCAGAAACGCATCCGCCTACAAAGATTGATGGTATTGCAGAGAAGGCTGCAAAATATTCGGATACTATTGTGGTTACTGGTGGAGAACCATTAACATGGGATATGGGACCAATAACAAAAGCATTAAAGGCTAAAAATTTGCAAACCCATATAGAAACTTCTGGAGCTTACAAATTATCTGGAGAATGGGATTGGATTTGCTTATCACCAAAAAAAAATAAATTGCCTTTTGGAGAAATTTATGATAAAGCGCATGAGCTAAAAGTTATTGTGTATAATAAGCACGATTTAATTTTTGCCGAAGAACAAGCGGCATTAACGAATAAAGACTGTATTTTATATTTGCAACCAGAATGGAGCGTAAAGGATAAAGTTGTTCCTCTTATTGTAGATTATGTAATGCAGAATCCAAAATGGAAAGTTTCTTTACAAACGCATAAGTATTTAAATATACCTTAGTTCCTAAGTAATTAGTCATGAATCATGATTCTTGAATCTTGGCTCTTGAATCTATTCTCTTTATTCTATTTTCTTTTCTCTCTTTTTCTAAAGTAAAATAGTTCTTATTTGTCTAGGTTTTTAAGTTGAGATATTTTTTTTCCATCAACCATCAACCATCAACCATCAACCATCAACCATCAACTACCTTCCTCCGTTGGCTTGTAAATCACGTATACATTCTATACCTAAATTTTGCGCTTTAGACTTACTTGTTAAGCTCTTTTCTAAACTGTTTAAAAGACTAACACCATCTAATCTGCAGCCAGCATGTAAACTTTGGGTGTAATTTTTAGAACTTTTGTTGGTTTGATTAAAAGATAATTCTGCACGCATTAAACAACCATTTGTAGTACAATGATTTAGAGCTTCTGAATCTTCATGCGGATTTACCATTTTTGTTTTTAAAGGACTTTCCGGTTCATTCTCAAAACCTAAATTAACAAGACCAAATAAGTGCCCAAACTCATGATTAAGAGTTGCTGTTTCTATATCTTCATCTGTAATAAAAAAACTTCTTGCAGATAATTTTTTTATGGTTTTTTCATAAATAACCATAGAAGTATTTCGGTACACCGCTCCTAGAGTAACTAGATCTTCTTCCTCATCATCTTCATCAGAAGGGGCATCAGTAAAAAAGATATAAAAAGCTAGAGTTTTTCCATTATTATATGCAGTTCTATTTTCCTGCTCTAGTTCATTTATTTCTTCTAAGGTCAGGGTTTCTTCCTTCAGAGAGCTTAATTCTTTGTACATAATTTCTATAGTACTTTTAAAAGAATGTTCCTTTAAAAAAAGCACAAAGTTATCCATTGTTGCATCTGTAGGTTTAAAGTTTTTAACATATGCAACTTCTATTAAAAGTTTATCAAAATTGGCGTTAGATAAAATATCATTTGCAGATTCTCCAGAACCCTTTAAATTACCAGCTTTGTTTACAGGCTTTTCTTGAGATTCGTTTTCATTATCAGATTTTTTAGAACAAGAAATAAGGAAACCTAAAAGTAAAATAAGACTTAAAAAACGAAGCTCTTTCATGTAATAGTATTAAGTGTATGTATAAAGTTGTAACGATCTGTGTATGCTTACTAGTATTCTAAAAGTGTTAAACGTGCTAAAAAATCATAATGCTCCCCTTCAAAAACTAGCTCGCAATTTAAGTTATTATAATTAGCTGCTCTTTGTAGCGTGTTGTAATCTAAGTAAAGCCATGGAAATGTTTCACTTTTTTTGCCCTTATATTCCATATAAAAACGTACCTCGCCATAATATTCTATCCCATCAGGGATCCAATAACCGCCATCTTCCTCATCATTTTCATACATATAAATAATATCACTAGAATCTAAAAGTATTTGTCCGCCTGGGTTTAATAAAGATTTTAAATGAGAAAAAAAGGAGTCTAATTGGTTTACTTTTTCGGCAATACCAATACCATTCATTAGTAAAAGAAGGGTGTCAAATTTTTGGTTTTTTAAATCATATAAATTAGTGCAAATAGCATTCTTTATACCTCTAAGTTTGCAGGTTTCTATGGCACCTTTAGAAAAATCTATTGCAGTCACGTCTATACCTTTTTTTTGAAGTATAAGACTATGGCTACCTGCACCACATCCAATATCTAAGACATTGCCTTTGCATAGCTTTAAAGCATGTTTTTCTATAGGAGGCATTTTTTTATAATCTCTAAATAAATAAGGTAGTGGTAAAGTATCTTCTTCCTCTAAAGATAAATGTGTAATTATATCTTCGGTATACTTACCATTTTGATATTCTAAAAGTGCCTGCCCGTAAATATCATTATCCATTATATTTGTACTTTGTAACAAAAGTGAGATTTTTTATGCATTTTAAAAAGAAACCCATGCAACAGTTAAAATATATTTTATTATTTATGATGAGTATTCCTGTATTTGTTACTGCTCAAGAGAAGAGTACTGCAGATCTGGTTTCTAATTATTTAGAGGTAAATGGTTCTATGGGACAATATAATTATGCTTATGATGAGTTATTAAAAATGTTGAAAGGTAGATACCCAGAGAACAGTACTAATACGCAAGGTTGGAAATATTTAAAAGAAAACAAAACAAAAGCCGTAAAGGAAATGAAATCTTTGTTAACTCCTATTTATGAAGCCAATTTTACAAAGGATGAAATTACTAAAATGCTTGCATTTTATACAAGCGCTACTGGAAAACAATTAATTACAGACAGGTCTAAAATGAATCCGGCGCAGAAAGAGAAACTAAATACATTTTATAATTCTGAGGTTGGAAAAAAAATAATAGAAAAGCAACCTATTCTAGGGAGTGAAATTTCTAAAGCTTCTGAAAGTTGGAGTAGAGATTTGTATGAAACTGCTTTAAGCTTATTAAAATAATGGAGCAGTTTCTTAAAGAATTAGGAAAAAAGGCAAGTGAGAAACAAAATGAAAATAAAAAGTTTTTTACCAAACTAAAAAAGAAACCGCCTAAGAATTTAGATTATGTAATGCAGGAATTACATGAGGAAGAATTTAAAAAAACAGATTGTTTAGAATGTGCAAATTGCTGTAAAACCACCGGGCCTTTGTTTACAAATGCCGATGTAGAACGTATTGCAAAACACTTTAGACAAAAACCACAGAAATTTATAGAGAACTATTTACGTATAGATGAGGATAATGACTATGTTTTACAACAAGTGCCTTGTACTTTTTTAGGAGCAGATAATTATTGTTCTATTTATGATGTAAGACCTAAAGCATGTAGGGAGTTCCCGCATACGGACCGTAAAAAGTTTCAGCAAATAAGTAATTTAACTATGAAAAATGTTGCCATTTGTCCGGCCGCATATAATATTGTAGAAGAAATGAAGAAGCGAATAAAATAAGCTTACGAATAGATAAGATGCTTTTTTCTTATTTTTTTAAATTTATCAATGGCTGGTTTCCACGTTTCTTTAATCTCTTCTTCTGTTTTTTTGGCTTCAATTTGTTGTTGTAACTTCTCGGTTCCGGCGTGTTTTGTAAATCCGCTTTTTAGAAAAATTCCCTTTTCTGTACGTGCATTATTATACGCATCAATAAGCCACTTTAAAGTAACCTCATTCATAGTAGTAATATCAGAAAGGTCTTTTCCGTAGCACTTTGTTCCGTTTTCTTTTGGGTTTTTGGAACCAAAATTAGGTCTTGGCCAAAATTTAAAGCTATACTGTGTACTATCTAAAAAAGAAGCGCCATAGCGTTGAAATTGAAATTCAGTTCCTCTTCCTGCATTTATATTTGTTCCTTCAAATAACCCAAGGCTTGGATATAAAGCTATAGAAGTTGCATTGGGTAAATTAGGAGAAGGGCGTATAGGTAAATTATAAGGCGTTTTATGCGTCCAGTTTTTAATAGGAATTACTTTTAAATTAGCTTTTACACCATTGGTAAGCCAACCTTCTTCATTGATCATTTGAGCATATTCTCCAATTGTCATTCCATAAACTAGCGGAATTTCTGTCATTCCCAAAAAACTAGTATGCTCTGCTTCCATAGTAGGACCATCTATGTAATGTGCGTTTGGATTAGGACGGTCTAAAACTATAATAGGAATATTATTTTCTGCACAAGCTTCCATAACTAATTGTAGTGTGGCAATGTATGTATAAAAGCGAACACCAACATCTTGAATGTCAAACAGAATAATATCTAACCCTTTTACTTGTTCTTTGGTGGGTTTTTTATTTTTTCCGTAGAGAGATAGTATTGGTAAGCCTGTTTTTGTATCAACCCCATTTTTTACTTTCTCGCCAGCATCGGCCTTACCACGAAAACCATGTTCTGGAGAAAAAACGGTATTAATTGTTATAGAATGGTTTATAAGGGAATCTACTAAATGTGTATAACCATTTTCTTTAAATATTACGCTAGTTTGGTTAGCAACTACGCCTACTTTCTTGTCTTTTAGTAAAGGAAGGTAATCTGTAGTGCGGTTTGCCGCAACAAGGATAGAGTCTTTTTGGGTGTTTGCAACGGCTAAATCTTTATTATTTTTGTTAGAATCGGATGTTTTTCCTTGGTTTCCGCATGCAGTAAATACAAAAAACCATAATAAAAATGTACTTTTGATACTTGGTAAAAACATCATAATTTGAATTTAGAATACTTTATAGCTAAACGACTTATTAAAGGTAAGGAGCATAAAATTAGTATATCTGCGCCAATAATAAAAATTGCAATTGCAGCAATTGCTTTAGGCGTTATTATGATGTTAATTGCTATTGCAACAGGGGTAGGACTTAAGCATAAAATAAGAGAAAAAATCACCGCTTTTAATGGTCATATTCAAATTTATAATTATGACAATAACGCTTCTGAAGTTTCTGTAGTTCCTGTTTCTTTAGAACAAGAATTTTATCCAGAATTTAAAAATATTTCCGGAATTTCTCATGTGCAAGCTGTAGCAACTAAAGGAGGTATTATACGTTTAGAAGATACTTTTGAAGGAATTATAGCTAAAGGTATAGGAACAGATTTTAATGGAAACGTATTTAAAGAATACATTATAGAAGGGGTTATGCCCAATTATAATGGAGATTTAAATAACGATGCTCTTGTTTCTAAAATAATGGCCAATAGACTACAATTAAAAATTGGAGATACTTTTCCTGCAATTTTTTTAAAAGATGATGATCCTTCTAAAATACCGAACCAAAGAAAATTTAAAGTTGCCGGTATTTATGATAGTGGTTTTGAAGAGTTTGATGGCACGTATATTTTTGTAGACATACGCCATATTCAACGAATGAATAAATGGGAAACAAACGAAATTGGTAATTTTGAGGTTTTTTTGGATGATTTTGATACTATAAAAGAAAAAAGTAATGAAATTTATGGGCAAACTCTTTCCAATTTAGACACCCAAAACATTACAGATAAATACTATAAGATTTTTGAATGGATTGGTTTATTTGATTTTAATATTGCTATAATTATTGGTATTATGATACTAGTTGGCGGTATTAATATGATAACAGCATTATTAGTTTTAATATTAGAGCGTACCCAAATGATAGGTGTTTTAAAAGCACTTGGTTCTAGTAATTGGAGTATTCGTAAAATATTTTTATACAACGCTGCTTACTTAATTGTAGTGGGGTTATTTTGGGGTAATTTAATTGCGTTAGGTTTTTTATGGGCGCAAGAAAAATACCATCTTTTTAAATTCCCAAATCCTGAAGAATATTATATAGAATACATACCTGTACACTTAGATTTTTTTAGTGTCTTTTTATTAAACATAGGAGTGCTTTTATTGTGCTTACTTATGTTGCTGTTACCTTCTTATATTATTACAAAAATTTCTCCTGTAAAAGCTATAAAATACGAATAGACCATTTAGGAGTTTCTCAAAAGTATAAATTTAAGAAATTTAAAAAAATACGAAATACATTAAGTTTTGTGTTTTTTGTAATTAAAAACACATGGAATTTGTAAAAATAGAATAATAATCGTAAATTTTATTACAATTAGATGTTGTCTTATTTAAAAGTACAGGTGCTTTAATGGTATTGTAAATACTATATTAAATAATTGTTACCCTACAGTTTAGTGTTTGAAATTTTAGAAAATAAGGGGGACTTTTAGTATATAATAATTTTGATTTATTTTTAGAAACCTCATAAAGTTGTAATTCTAGATAGTTGTTAAATAGAGGCTTATAATTTCAAAAATTAGTAAAGGAAAATTAATTGAAAAGTAATTAGTATTTTTTTTCTCAGTTTAAAAAACTGTAGGTATTTTTGAAAGAAAATTCTTATAAAATACATCTAATTAACACTCAAATGTGGACTTTAAATTTGTAATATGGTAAAGCTTATTTTAGGAAATCAGATTGTAAAAATTGATGCAGGAGAGTTGGTTAGTTACCAAGTAGATGGCTATGAGGTAATACACCAAAAGGGAAGTCCAGGATGGCGAAATTCAGATACAGAAATGTTTCCAATTATAGGGCCAACAAATGAAGCTTGTTTTAAAGTAGAAACACCAAAAGGATTTGCAACCCAAGATCAGCATGGTCTATTACGAGAAATGGTTTATGGTCGTATGGAGGTAACCTCTACTATGGCAACATTTAAAAAAGAATATTTTCCAGGTAAAGTTGTTAAAAATTCAAAATATCCTAGTAAGTCTAACGTAGAGTTTTTGTCCTGGCCTTATAATTTTAGTTTTTTTAAAGTCTTTAAGTTATCTGATGCAGGACTAGAAATAAAATTTAAAATTAGTGGCGATAAAGGAATGCCATATATGTTAGGGTATCATCCTGCTTTTAAACTTCATTCTAATGCCCCAGAAATTGATGCAAATAATACAAAAGTTACGTTGCCAGAAGTTATAAAGGCTGGTAGTAGGGCATTACCTATATTAGATTGCGATACAATAACTTTAGTGGATGAAAAAAAAGTAGAGATAAAGACACAGGGATTTAGTAATTTTATGCTTTGGACTGAAGTATCTAATATGCTTTGCGTGGAACCTATATCTTTTTACCCTTATGCTGTGTCGCAAGATGATTTACACAATGGGTTTAAAACGCAAGAAGCAAAGGAAGATACTTTTAAAGTTACAATAAAAGTATTTTAAATTATATAAATTGATTCGTTACCAAAAAACATTCTATTTCTTCTTTTTAATTATTGTTTTTTGGAGCTGTAGAGATAAAGTTTCAGAGAAAACAGTTTCTTTATCAAAGGAGGCTGATACTATTCTATTTTCGGCATTACCCAGAACGGTAAAAAGTCCTATAAATAATAAACAGACTAAAGACAAAATTGCCTTAGGTAAGTTGTTATTTTATGACCCTATCTTATCGGGTAGTAAAGATATTGCCTGTGTAACTTGTCATCATCCTAGTACAGGCTATGCAGAGTTTTTAGACGTTTCTATAGGTACTAACGCCAAAGGTTTTGGAAGCAAAAGGGCATTTAATTTTCCCAATACGATACCATTTGTAAAAAGAAATGCGCATACCGTTTTAAATACTGCTTTTAATGGGATAGGACAAGATGTAGACTATGACCCAGAAAATGCGCCTATGTTTTGGGATATAAGGGCAAATAGTCTAGAAGGGCAAGCTTTAATGCCAATAAAAACACTGGAGGAAATGCGAGGCCATAAATTTACAGAAGAAACTATTCTGCCAGAAGTAGTAAAAAGGCTGAAGCAAATTCCAGAGTATAGAAAGCTTTTTAAAAATGCTTTTAATGAAGAGAACGCCATAAGTAAAGAAAATTTAGGAAAAGCAATAGCCTCTTTTGAAAGAACTTTGGTAGCAAATAATTCTAGGTTCGATCAGTATATGCGCGGAGATGAAAATGCCATGCTCTTATCAGAAAAAGAAGGCTTTTCTCTTTTTAAGCAAGTTGGGTGTGCTAATTGCCATAATGGCCCAATGTTTTCAGATTATAAAGAACATGTTTTGGGAGTACCAGAAAATCTAAAAATTAAAGAGATAGATAGTGGAGTAAATAGAAGCTATGCTTTTAGAACGCCAACATTGCGTAATCTTAGATTTACTGCTCCTTACATGCATAATGGTAGTTTTTTAAGCCTTAAGAAAGTGTTAGAGTTTTATGAAGATATTTCTAATAAGAAAACAACAAATAAAAATGTACCTCCAGAAAATTATGACCCTTTTATTAAGCAGTTAGATTTGTCTGTAAAAGAAATGTCTCTTATAATATCTTTCTTAAATACGTTAAACGATACAGATTTTGATAAAGAGATTCCAGAAAAAGTTCCTAGTGGTTTGCCAGTAGGAGGAGATATTAAGTAATCGTTTTCGTAGAATAGCTTAACTTTGTAAAATGTATAAATTTTTTCCATTTCAGCAATGGTTAGGAACCTACAAAAAAGCATACTTATCTAAAGATATAATAGCTGGGCTCACTGTTGGTATTATTCTTATTCCGCAGGGTATGGCGTATGCTATGATTGCTGGTTTGCCACCTGTGTACGGTTTATATGCGTCTTTACTACCAATACTAACATACGTTTTTTTAGGAACATCAAGACAAGTAGCAGTTGGACCTGTTGCTATGGATTCCCTTTTAGTAGCTGCCAGTTTAGGAACTTTGGCTATTACTAGTGTAGAAAACTATATTGCCATGGTAATTGTTCTTGCATTTTTAGTAGGAGCAACACAAATACTATTAGGTGTTTTTAAAATGGGTTTTTTAGTAAACTATTTATCAAGGCCTGTAATAAGCGGTTTTACTTCTGCTGCAGCATTAATTATCATTTTTAGTCAAATAAAACACTTACTAGGAATAAAAGTAGAAAGAGCCACCTATTTTCATGAGTTGTTAGTAAACGTTTTTTCTAAAATTTCGGAAACAAATAAGTATGATTTCTTAATAGGAGCTTTAGGAATAGTAATAATTATTCTCCTTAAAAAAATAAATAAAAAAATACCATCTATACTTATAGTTGTAGTGATAGGAATTATAGGTGTTTACTTCTTAAACCTAGAAAGTATAGGGGTTAATCTGGTTGGTAAAGTGCCAAGCGGTTTACCTTCATTTAAAATGCCAAATCTAAGTTTAGATGTGTTGACAGATTTGTGGCCAATGGCAATAGCATTAGCAATGGTAGGATATTTAGAAGCTATTTCTATTGGTAAAGCTATGGAAGAAAAAACAGGGGAAGAAACTATAGATGCTAATAAAGAATTAATAGCAATTGGTTCTTCTAATGTAATGGGTTCTTTTTTTCAGGCATACCCTGTTACAGCAAGTTTTTCTAGATCGGCTATAAATAGTGAGGCTGGAGCAAAAACTAATTTAGCGGCTTTATTCTCTGTAATAATGGTGGTGGTAACATTACTTTATTTAACACCAGTATTTTATTACCTACCTAAAGCAGTTTTAGCAAGTATAATAATGGTTTCGGTATTTGGATTAATAGATTTAGAATACGCCAAAAGGTTGTTAAATCATAGAAAAGATGAGTTTTTAGTATTAGTAATTACCTTTTTAATAACACTCTTTATAGGTATTAAAGAAGGAATATTAGTAGGGGTTTTAATTTCACTTTTGTTAATGGTATACCGTACCTCTAATCCACATTTTGCAGTGTTAGGTAAAATAAAAGGAACCGACTATTATAGGAATGTTAATAGATTTGAGGAAGATGTTGTTTTACAGGATAATTTATTAATAATTCGTTTTGATGCGCAATTATATTTTGCAAATGCATCCTATTTTAAAAAAGAAATAGATAAATGTATAAATGCTAAGGGAGTAAATTTAAGAGGTATTATTTTAAATGCTGAAGCAATTAATTATATAGACTCTACTGCGGCTAATATGCTAAAGAAACTAATAAAAGAATTAGAAGGTAAGAATATAAACTTTTATATAGCTGGTGCTATAGGACCTACCAGAGATATTTTATACGCAAGTGGTATTATTGAGGTTTTAAAAAGAGAAAACTTATTTGCAAAAACAAATGAAGCTGTAATGCATTTTAATCATCCAAAGATAGAAACAGGCTTAGGTTTTAAAATAGCCCACCAGAATAAGATGAACAGTGACTAATGTTACAAAAGAAGATGAAAGTAATTTATAGTTTTGTTAAACTAAATATAGAGTTATGAAAATAGAACAAATTTATACTGGCTGTTTAGCACAAGGAGCTTACTATATAGAAAGTAAAGGAGAAGTAGCAATTATAGACCCACTTAGAGAAGTAGCGCCGTATATTAAAAAGGCAAAAGAAGCAGGCGCAAGCATAAAATATATTTTTGAAACCCATTTTCATGCAGATTTTGTTAGTGGTCATGTAACCTTGTCTAAAGAAACTGGAGCGCCAATAATTTATGGTCCTACAGCAACCCCTTCTTTTGATGCTATAATAGCGAAAGATGAGCAAGAGTTTAAACTTGGAGATTTGGTAATTAAAGTTTTACACACTCCGGGGCATACTATGGAGAGTACAACCTATTTAATAAAAGATGAAAAAGGTAAGGACTATGCTATTTTCTCTGGAGATACTTTGTTTTTAGGAGATGTTGGTAGGCCAGATTTAGCACAAAAAGCTGCTGACTTAACGCAAGAACAATTAGCAGAAACTTTGTTTGATAGCTTACGAAATAAAATCATGCCTTTGGCAGATGACGTTATTGTGTACCCCGCACATGGAGCTGGTTCTGCATGTGGTAAAAACATGATGAAAGAAACAGTGGATACACTGGGGAATCAGAAAAAAATGAATTATGCATTAAGGGTAGATATGACTAAGGAAGAATTTGTAAAAGAGGTGACAGATGGATTAATGCCTCCACCAAAATATTTTCCTTTAAATGTAAAAATGAATAAAGAAGGTTATGAAGATATAGATGTTGTTTTAGATAGAGGAAAAACAGCATTATCTCCAGATGCCTTCGAAAATTTAGCTAACACTTCAGGAGCTATTGTTCTAGACGTAAGAACACAGGCAGAGTTTGTAAAAGAGCATGTTCCACGTTCTATTTTTATTGGTTTAAATGGAGATTTTGCTCCTTGGGTTGGCGCTTTAATAGCAGATGTAAAACAACCCATATTACTTGTTATACCAGAAGGAAAAGAAGAAGAAGCGGTAATACGTTTATCTAGAGTTGGTTTTGATGGTACTATTGGGTATCTAAAAGGAGGTTTACAAAGCTGGAAAGATTCAGGAAAGGATTTTGATACAATATCTTCTGTTGCAGCAGCAGATATTGAAGATATTTTAAACGCCCCTAATACACCGGTTTTTGATGTTCGCAAAATTGGAGAATACCAGTCAGAACATGTTAAAAATGCAAAGCATACGCCATTGAGCGATTTAAATAATTATTTAAGAGAATTTCCCGAAAAGGAAACTTTTTATGTACATTGTGCAGGAGGCTACCGTTCTGTTATAGCTGCGTCTATTTTAAAAAGTAGAGGTATACATAATTTGGTTGATGTTGCTGGTGGGTTTGCTGCAATTAAAAAATCTAATATCGAAGTATCAGAATTTGTGTGCCCCACTACTTTATAGTTATTAACGATTTATAAAATAATACAACCTTTAAAAATTTAGTTTATGGAAAAAATAAGTGTAATAGCAATAGCATTAGTAGCTTTTTTAGTTATAAACTTTTTGTATTCTAAAGTTCTTAGAATATATGTTAAAAATGAATTTGGAAGAAAATGGCTAACCATTTGGGGAAATAAAGTTTATTTCTGGCAAAGTTCCATATTTGTTAGTTCTGCAGGAACATTTTTAATACTGTATTTATTTAAATAAGTGTATTCTAAAATTATAAAAAATACGAACTGACATATATCATATTTTTAAAGACTTTGCTTGCGTAATTTTATGTAAACAATAAAACTTTAAAAAATGGCACATATTTTTCCGTTAGTAGATTGGTCCAATGGTATTGTAATGATAGGTGTTTTTGGAGTAGTAGTCTTAATTTTAATAGGAGTGTTAGTAGTTTTTATGAATAGCGGTAAAAAGTAGGGTGTAGCTATTTAGCTACCTTATAAATTGTTTCGAATATAAAAAGGATAATAAATTAATACAACATGTATTAATTTATTATCCTTTTTGGTTCTATTTATAAATATTTACTTATATTTATGTAAGAATAAAACTACGTATTGTACACTAAAAGATATATTTATAAGTTATAGTATTGAAGAAAATTAATGGTTAGTGGTTAGTTGATGTCTGTATTTATATATAGCTAATTATAGGCATCAACTTTTTTAAATTAAAAAGAGATATGAATTTTATTTCACTGTATATAGTTCTTATATCCATCATTTTTGTTTTGTGGCTTTTATTTGCGTATCAAATGCTTAAAAAATTTAAAAGGCAGCGTAATTAAATATGCTGTTTTTTAGACGATAAATAAACTACATTATGCGGTTTTTTGTACTTATAACTTTCTATAATTTTAAGTGCATCTAGATTATTCTTTTGCGGAATAATAAAAGACTCTAACTCTTCTATATTATTTATTTGTTCTTCTATTGGAATAAAGGCATACCCTTTATATTGGCCTTCCAAAACAGCTATTATTCCAATCTCATCTTTAGTTCTTCCTTGTTCTTTTATAAAATAACTGTCATTAGAGGTTTTTAAATCCATTAGAGCTAATTTTACCCTTTCATTATATTGTATTGTTGTTTCTTGTTGTTTGCAAATACCGTTACATTTTTTAATTTTATAATGGGAACAGTGTGCAATATTCTCTTGTAAATGGCAATACTTAGGGCATAAATTATACCTTTCACATATTTTCTCTAATGCAAGCCTACAGTCTGTAATACTATAAAAATGTTGTACTGCTTTTGGAGCAGATTTTATTTTATTAAAAGCAATATGTAAAATGCCGTTACGGTCTTCATAACTAAAAATGCCATATTGTAATGCAGTTCTTTTTTGCGCTCTATTGTAGCTTGGCATTTCTTTTTTTATAGCGGCAGATTCCATTAATAATGCTATAAGTTCGTTACCAGAAAGCTTAAAATCTAAATGTGCAGTTTTGGAACACATTTCAATTTCTTTTGTTGTTTTATTATAAAAGTGACTTAGAACTCTTTTTTTTATAGCAATGGCTTTTCCAATGTATATACTTATATTTTTTTCATTTTTAAAATAGTAAACACCCGCTTTATTGGGTAGTTTATTAAATTCTTCTTTAGGTAGGGCAGCAGGTAATGTGTTTTCTTGAGACCTAGAGTTTAAAAAAGAATTAAAAACATGCGCTGCATTTTTAGCATTTAAAAGCTTTTTAAAAAGGAGTAAAGTTGCGTGGGCATCTCCTCTAGCTCTGTGCCTATTACTAAGAGGTATTTCTAAAGCAGTGCATAATTTTCCTAAACTATAAGATTTTAAGCCAGGAATTAGTTTTCTGGATAACCTAACAGTACATAATTTTTTTCTGCTAAAAGGTATTCCAATATGCTGTAATTCATTTTTAATTACATTATAATCAAACCCAACACTATGTGCTACAAAAATGGTGTCTTTTGTAATCTCTATTATTTTTGAAGCAATTTCTTTTATGGTAGGTGCATTACGAACCATAGTATTATCTATGCCAGTTAGGCTAGTAATAAAATAAGAAATTTCACATTCAGGATTTACTAAACTTGTATACTCTTCTATAATTTCATTACCATCATATTTAAAAATAGAGATTTCGGTAATTTTATTTCCTTTAATTCCATTTCCCGTAGTTTCTATATCAATTATGGTATACATGCTATATTTCTTATGAGGAAAGTTATGAAATATATATGTTTTCTTGCAAAACTCTATGAAAGAATATTAGACTTAATCTATAATCCCATTCTTTTTACAAAAAGATAAAACATCATCTATAGAATGTGATTTAGCTTTTCTTAGAATATTTTTTCGATGTGTTTCTACCGTTAATTTACTAAGAGATAATTGGTCTGCAATTTCTCTTGATGTATTTTTTTGTTCAATTAAATGTATAATCTCTTTTTCTCTTTTGGTATAAAAGTTAGTATACAATTTATAAATTACTTTCTTAAATTCAATTAAGTCTAGTTCATTTGCTTGAAAATTCCACTCTACACGATCATGAGTTTCTAGAAAAGAAATATCTGTAAGTAAAGAAAAATTACTTATCATTTTACCTTCTTCATCTCTTTCTAGTACAGAAGATTGCACTAAAAGTTTGCAGTATGTGCCATCTTTTTTTAAAAACCTAAAAGAGAGTAATAAATGTGCTTCTTCATTTTGTATGGGAGTATTAACAACATGCATTACTACTCCTTTTGTAATGTTTTTTACAAGTTCTCTATCTTCAGGATGTGTATAGGAAATAATATCTTCTGTATTAAATTCTTCTAATTTGTAACCAGTTAAATTTTCTAGACCTTTTTCGTATACAATACCTCTAGATCTCCAATTTGCAACATATAAACATTGTTTACTATTTAAAGGGAAATTATTAAAATAATCGTAGTCTTCAAGTTTTTTGTGATACGCACCAAAGTTTTCTTGTATATTTTGGCGCAAATCTTTTATTTCCTCATTTTCTCTCATTCGTTATAAACTGGTATTATAGATAATACATTTATAGGTTAAATGTTTTGTTTTTTGGAAATTTGGGGAACGTGTGTAGTATGTAATTTAGTTTTGATTATAAAAAATGGTATTTACAAATTCGTTTAAAAAAATCATATTCTAAAACGTTACCGTAAAAATACTGTTTTTATTTGATTTAATAAGTATATAAATGTCTGTCTTAATGAGATTTAGTGTAGGAGTATATTCTTTAGAATTATAGAATATAAATAAATAAACCCTTCACATACTTTCCTAGCAATAGTTCCCCCGAGTATTAACTAAGTTTTTTGTAAAGGGTTGTTAGTTTATATGTTAACTATATTGCGCTGTAGTTTAATTCTTTTTTTAGATAAATCACGAAAATATATATGTTAGTCATATAAAACAATACCCATTGGAGGGTATTTATAAGTGAAAAGAAAGACTTATTTTAATGTTGTGTGAGAAATTCTCTTAAAATGTACAGTTTTTTACTGTTTATTTATTAAAAATATTATATATGTCAGTTCGTATTTTTTAAAATAAATAAGACATTACTTATAACACGTATGCAGATTTCTATTGATTATGAAAATTATATTTATCATACATAAAAATAAGTCAAAGTATATTTTTTGGGTAGTTTAGTGTAATTTTTAGATATTTTAGAGATACTTTCAAAGTACGTCTTTTTATAAATTTGTAGTAGTGTAATTTAAAAATGATAAAATTATAAGCCTTAGGTTTTGATGTTAAAATAATTAGATATAGCACTAATATGAAAATTTTGTTTCTATGAAAAAGTTTCGTGATAAAGAAAATCAAGGTGCTAATACTTATTTATATTTCATTTGTATTGTAGCTGCATGTGGTGGATTGCTTTTTGGGTATGATGCTGTTGTAGTATCAGGAACAAATTCACAAGTGGTAGAGCAATTTTCATTTTCTAATGCGCAATTAGGTTTTTATGTAAGTTGTGTATTGTGGGGTTGTGCTATTGGTTCTGCTATAGCAGGACCTGTATCGGATTCTTATGGGCGTAAAAAAACTTTAATGATTGCTGCTGTTCTTATTTTTATTTCTGCAAGTTGGAGTGGTTTAGCAATTAATCAAATGCATTTAATTTTGGCTAGGTTAGTTGGTGGTTTGGGCATTGGTGCAGCCACTATGGTTTGTCCATTATATATTTCTGAAGTTTCTCCAGAAAAGTATCGTGGTCGTATGGTAACCCTATTTCAATTAACAATAACAATAGGGATTGTATTGTGTGTCTTTGCAAATTGGGGAATTTTTAATTTTGCAGAAAGTAATATTAATTCTAAATCTATATCACCCTTTATAAAGTGGTTCGCTATTGAGCAAAACTGGCGTGCTATGTTTATGGCAGAAGCTATACCTGGAGTATTATTTCTTGTTTGCGCCTTTTTTATTCCCGAAAGCCCAAGATGGTTGGTAAATAAAAATAGAGGAGATGAGGCAGAAGTTGTATTAACAAAAATTAACGGTGTATTAAGAGCAAAAGAAATAAGAAATGAAATAGAAAATGCATTAATTACGGAAACCAATGTAAGTTTTACAGATTTATTTAGAAATAGATTACGCCGTCCATTATTATTAGCTGTTTTAGTTTGTATACTTTCAGAGGCTTGTGGTGTTTCCGTTATTTTTTATTACGGCCCACAAATTTTTGAAAGTGCTGGGTTTGATTTAGGTGGTTCTCTTGGTGGGTTTGCTAGTATAGCAATAGTAAATTTAATTGCAACACTATTTGCATTAGCTTTTATTGACTTTATAGGTAGAAGAAAATTATTAGGCATTGGGGTTATAGGTGCATTTTTTGCTCATATAACAATAGGTTTTTTATTTATGAAAGGAGTTACAGGTTGGCCTATTGTAGTTGCTATTAACATGTTTGTTGCTTTTTTTGCATGTGCAATTGGACCGGTAAAATTTGTAATTGTTTCTGAAATTTTCCCGAACAAAGTAAGGGGAAAAGCTATTGCATTGGCAACAGTTTGTATTTGGGTAACAAGTGCTTTGGTAGCGCAAATATTCCCTATTATTGAGGCTTCTACCTCTGAAGGAACTATTTATTTCTTTTTTGCAATAGAATTAATACTCTTATTCGTAGTGGTTAAATTTCTTATGCCTGAGACTAAAGGGCGTACAATTGAAGATATTGAAAGGTCTTGGTTAAAACATTAAAAAATATTTGAATAATATTAAATTTATAGAAAATGAATCTTTGGAAAGATGATGATGAGTTATTTCAACTTGCTAAAAAAGAGTTGTTTGTAGCCTTAGTGGGCGATGTATTGGATAAAATGGGGTTTTTGCACCAATTTTTACCGCAACAAATAAAACCTTTAAGTGACAATATGGTGGTTATAGGTAGAGCTATGCCAGTTTTAGAAGCAGATGTTTTTGCAGAAAAGTTAGAAGGTACAGCAAACCCTATGATGGCTAAACCATTTGGGATTATGTTTGAAGCTTTAGATAGTCTAAAAAAAAATGAAGTGTATATATGTTCTGGATCCTCATATAATTATGCTTTGTGGGGTGGGTTAATGAGTACTAGAGCAATGAAACTTAATGCAGCTGGTGTTGTAGTAAATGGTTATTCTAGAGATACAGCTGAAATATTAAGATTGGATTTCCCTACGTTTAGTGCAGGCACTTTTGCTCAAGACCAAGGACCTAGAGGAAAAGTTATAGATTATGGTATTCCAATAGAGTTTGGTGGTATACCAGTTCACCCTGGAGATGTTGTCTATGGTGACAGGGATGGTGTGCTAATTGTACCTTCTAATGCTGTTGAAGAAGCGTTTACTTTGGCTTTAGAAAAAGCTAGAGGAGAAAAAGCGGTTCAAAAAGCCTTAGAGAATGGTATGAGTACGGTTGAGGCTTTTGAAACTTTTGGAATTATGTAGTTATCTAATAGAACATGTCTAGTAAAAAAATTTTAATTCTAAATTCTAATGATAATGTTGGTATCGTTATTTCAAACATTACCAAAGGAGATGTCATTTTTTTAAATGAAGAGATGATTAGTGCCACTTCAGATGTATCTTTTGGTCATAAAATTGCATTGAAAGAGTTACCTGTAGGAACTATTGTTAAAAAGTATGGTGTGCCAATTGGCGTAACAACAACAGATATAAATCCAGGGGATCATATACATGTACATAATATAGAAAGCTTGTACATGAAACAATATACAAAATAGCCATGTTAAAAGGATATTTAAGAAAAGACGGTAAAAAAGGTATTCGTAATTATACCATGGTAGCCTATACTGTAGAGTGTGCGCACCATGTAGCAAGAGAAATACAATATCCTTATAGAGAATCTGGGGTTCATGTTATAGGTTTTCATGGTTGTGCACCTAATGATTATGCTAATGAAATGATGCAAGCCCTTTGTACACACCCAAATGTTGGTGCTGTACTTATTGTCTCTTTAGGTTGTGAAAATTTAAATAAAGAAGCTCTTGAAAAAGAAATAATAGCTACAGGAAGACTTGCAAAGACCATTACAATTCAAGAATCAAAAGGAAGCAGAACCTCCATTAATTTAGGTAGAGAATGGGTAGAAGAACAATTGCAAGTATTGCAAAAGCAGCCATTAGTAGATATGCCTATGGAAGAATTAATTGTTGGTACAATCTGTGGTGGTTCTGATGCTACTAGTGGTATAACAGCAAATCCTGTAATAGGAAAAGTTTTTGATAGTATATTAAGTCAAGGCGCAACTGCAATTTTTGAAGAAACTGGAGAGTTAATTGGCTGTGAGCATATTATGGCTGAAAGAGCTGCCACTCCTGAATTAGCGAAGCAATTGGTAAAAACAGTAGATAAGGCCAAAGATTACTACATGAAAATGGGTTTTGGTAGTTTTTCCGATGGAAATGCTAAAGGTGGGTTATCAACTATTGAAGAAAAATCTATGGGAGCTTACAGTAAAAGTGGTAACTCCAAAATTAATGGGATTATAAAACCAACTATTGCACCTACAACTAATGGTTTGTTTTTATTGGATGTTGTACCAGATGGTGACCCTATGTTTGGTTGGCCTAATGCTAATGATAACGCCGAAATAGCAGAATTAATAGCTTGTGGTTCTCATATGGTATTATTCTCTACAGGAAGAGGTTCCGTAGTTGGTTCTGCAGTAGCGCCAGTCATAAAAATTTGTGCTAATCCAGAAACGTATACCAATTTGGTAGAGGATATGGATGTTAATGCAGGTAAAATTTTAACCGGAGAAGCATCTTTAGATGATGTTGCTAATGAGTTAGAACAATGTGTTATAGACGTTGCTAATGGAGAGTTGTCTAAATCAGAACAATTGCTGCATCAAGAATTTCAGCTAGCATATAAAAAATTTAATGAACTAGAACCTGGCTGTTTACCAGGGTAATATATAGTAAAAAATGAGTTTATCACAATTTAGTCTTACAGGAAAAACAGCATTAATTACAGGTGGTGGTTCTGGAATTGGTTTAGGAATTGCAAAATCTTTTGTAGAAGCAGGAGGACATGCTGTTATTATTGGAAGAACAGAACTTACTCTTGAAAAGGCATGTAAAGAATTAGGAGTTAATTCTAGTTATTACGTGTATGATATTACCAATCAATCTGGCATGAAACAATTGATTGCTAAAATTGAAGCAGATTGTGGTGCTATACATATTCTTGTAAATAATGCAGGAATTCATTTAAAAGCACCGGTTTCTAAAACTACAGACGATGGTTTTTTAAATGTAATCCAAACCCATTTATTAAGTTCTTTTACACTTAGTAGAGAGGTTATGGAGTCTATGAAAAGAAATAATATAAAAGGTTCTATTATTATGATTAGTTCCATGACAGGAATTATGGCCATGACACAAGTTGTTGCATATACTAGTGCTAAAACAGGAATGCTAGGATTAATGAGAGGTTTGTTAGCAGACTATGCGGAGGATGGTATTCGTGTAAATTCTATAGCGCCAGGTTGGATAGAATCTAAAATGCTGCACCAAGCTTTGGACAGTGATGCTGAACGAAAAAATAAAATTTTAAATCGCATACCTTTTAAAGATTTTGGACAACCAGAAGATATAGGTAATGCTGCTGTTTTTTTGGCTTCAGATGCTTCAAAATATGTAAATGGTGTTTTATTACCTGTTGATGGTGGTGCTGCGGTAGGGTTTTAAAATATAAATTAGTAATTACAATTAAAGAAAAATATAAAATGACACGTAATTTTTTTAATAGTTTAGCGATACTGGTGCTTTTAATAAATCTAGTTAGTTGTAATACAAAAAAAAGCAACTCTATTTCAAAGCAATCTAATTCCAAAAAAACACTACATCAATTACAAAGTAAGTTTATAGACCAGCGTTTTGGGATGTTTATATGTTATAATATTATGTCCTATGGTGCTTATTGGGGGGAAGCTAATTACCCTATAGAATCCTTTAACCCCCAAAAAATAGATTGTAACCAATGGGCAGAAGCAGCAGTTTCCGCGGGAATGAAATATGGTCTTTTAACCACCAAACATCACGAAGGTTTTTGTCTTTGGGATAGTGAATATACCAAATATGATGTTGCATCTACTCCGTATAAAAAAGATATTGTTAAACAATACGTAGATGCATTTAGAGAAAAAAATTTAGGAATAGGTTTATATTATTCTATTTGGGATTCTACACATGATATTGTTAAGGATAGTATAGACAATAAAAAGTTACAATTTATAAAAGGTCAAATTACAGAGTTGCTTACAAATTATGGTAAAGTAGATTATTTTGTAATAGATGGTTGGTTTTGGCGTATAGGACATAACGAAGTGCCTTATCATGAAATAAGAGAATTAATTAGAGAACTCCAACCAGAATGTTTAATTACAGACCACACCCATTTAGAAGCACCTTACCATATGGATATTCCTTATTTTGAAGGCCCATTGGGAGCTTATCCTCCAGAAGATAATACTATGGCAACTACACTAGGTCACTGTAGTGTAAAAGGTAATGGATGGTTTTGGAATGAAGAAACCCCAAATGGAATGAAACCAAATGACGGCGTAGATACTGTGGTTAATAAACTAATAACTTGTGAAAGTAGGTATTGTAACTTTATGTTGAATTGTATGCCTAATAGAGACGGACAATTAGATACACTGTATATTAATATGCTTTCTGAAATAGGAAAAAAATGGAAAGAAGACACTACTAGAAAACCATTGCCTAACGATAGGCCGCAAGTGGCTGTATCTGTACCTATTAAATCTGTAAAAACAAGTAGCGGTATAGCAGCACATCTTATTGATAGTCGTCAAATAGAAGGCGGTAATTTTAATGTTTGGAAATCTGACTCTATATTCCCTCAGACTATTTTGATGGATTTAGGAAAAGTTCAAAACAATTTAGACGTCTTAGTTGCGGTTCAAAATCATAGGAGTGAACCGCCACCACAAATAGCTTTAGCAGAAGGTAATATAACAAAATGCAAGATATACACAAGTGTAGATAATAAGAATTTTGAAGAGGTAGGTATGCAAAGTTGGAAACCCGATGCTAAATATAGAGCTATGAGTTTTAAAAAGAGTAATGCTAGGTACCTAAAACTAGAAATTCTAGAAGCTAACGGACCTTCAGCAATAATTAACGAATTAGAGATAGGAAGAACATCTTATTAACTAATAAAAAATTTATAAAATGCAGAAAATAAATAGAATTTTATTTCAGGTAACAGTTGTATTGTTTTCAATGTTATTTATAACTTGTAAAGACGCTAAGAAAGAAACTACTTCAGTAGCAAATGATGAAGTTAAGAAAACGAATACTGTAATTAATAAATCCCCGCAGCAATTAAAAGAGGAATTTATAGATAAACGTTTTGGGATGTTTATTTGCTATAATATCATGTCTTATGGTGCAGAATGGGGTGAAGCTAATTATCCTATAGAATCCTTTAATCCTCAAAAGTTAGATTGTAACCAATGGGCAGAAGCAGCAGTTTCTGCGGGTATGAAGTTTGGATTATTAACCACCAAGCATCATGAAGGTTTTGCTTTGTGGGATACTAAATATTCAGACTATGATGTAGCCTCAACACCTTATAAAAAAGATATAGTGCGCCAATATGTAGATGCTTTTAGAGCTAAAGGATTAGGTGTAGGTTTGTATTATTCTATTTGGGATAGTACTAATGATGTTGAAAAAGATAGGATAGATGAAGAAAAATTAGGCTTTATAAAAGGACAAATTACAGAGTTACTTACAAATTATGGTAAAGTTGATTATTTTGTAATGGACGGATGGTTTTGGAGAATGGGGCATAAAGAAGTACCATATCATGAAATTAGAGCCTTAATAAGAGAATTACAACCAGATTGTTTAATAACAGACCACACACATTTACAAGCTCCTTATCATATGGATATCCCTTATTTTGAAGGTCCCTTTGGAGCGTACCCAGCGGAAGGCAATACTATGGCATCTGCTTTAGGGCATTGTAGTGTTAAAGGTAATGGTTGGTTTTGGAATGAAAAAACACCAAATGGTTTAATAAAAGGAGATGGCGTAGAAACCATTTTGAAAAAACTTAATGATTGTGAAGATAGATATTGTAATTTTATGTTGAATTGTATGCCCAATAGAGACGGTCTTCTAGATCCTATTTATATAAATATGCTTGCAGAAATTGGTAGCAAGTGGAAACCAAATTTATCTAGGGCAAGTTTGCCTAATCAAGGCCCACAAATAATAACTACTGCTCCAATACAATCAGTAAGCGCTAGTAGCGGAAAATCCGAAAATTTATATGATGCAAAACAAGTAAAAACGGATCATTTTCATTGGGAATCAGATACAAATTTCCCACAAAATATTGTCATAGATTTAGGAGAAGTAGTAAGCGATATTGATGTATTAACAGTAGTGCCTAATCATAGATGCAAACCGGCACCAGAGACTGCTTTGGCAGAAGGTAATATTACATTTGCTAAAGTATATGGAAGTAAAGATAATAAGAGTTACCAAGAATTAGCTACTCAAAAATGGGAAGTTAACTCCAAATATAGAACTATAGCATTTCCGAAATCTGATGTAAGATACCTTAAATTAGAAATACTTGAAGCCAATGGTGATAAAGCTATTGTAGCAGAATTAGAAGTAGGGAAATCCTTAATGGATTAAATATATAATACTAAAAAAAATGATATTTATTCATGAAATATATTGTTTGTGAAAAACCAGGAGAATTTATTCTAAAAGAAAAAGAAGCTCCTACTAGAAAAGAACATGAAGCGCTTTTACAAATTAATAAAGTTGGTATCTGCGGTACGGATTTGCATGCCTATAGTGGAGATCAAGCTTATTTTACCTACCCTAGAATATTAGGACACGAATTAGCTTCAGAAATATTAGAAATTGGGGAGAATGAAAGAGGTCTTAAAGCAGGTGATAATGTTGTTATTATGCCTTATTTAAGTTGTAATACGTGTATTGCTTGCAGAAACGGTAAAACCAATTGTTGCACAAATATTAAAGTTTTGGGCATACATACGGATGGTGGTATGCAAGAACAAATAACGGTGCCTTCAAATATATTGTTACCTGCAAATAATCTTTCTAATGATCAAATGGCTATTGTAGAGCCTTTAGCAATTGGGGCACATGCTATTAGAAGGGCAGCTGTTCAAAAAGATGAGTTTATAGTTGTTGTAGGTTGCGGCCCCATTGGAATTGGTATTATGAAATTGGCTCAAATTGCTGGTGCAAAAATTATTGCATTAGATATGAATGAAGATCGTCTAAAATACGCTAAAGATAAAATTGGAGTTGATTATACGGTTAACGTAAGTAAAAACCCTGTTAAAGAAATTGAGGAAATTACAAATGGAGATATGGCAACGGCTGTTTTTGATGCCTCTGGCAATAAATTCGCGTTAGAAACAGGACCAGATTATATGGCGCATGGTGGGCGTTTTATTCTAGTAGGTTTATCTAAAGGAGAGCTTACTTATAACCATCCAAAAATACATGCTAAAGAAATTACAATAATGTGTAGTAGAAATGCTACTACGGAAGATTTTGAGCATGTTATAAGCGTTTTAAATCAGTTTCCAACAGAATCTTTTATTACACACAGCGTTCCTTTTACAGAAATGATAAATGATTTTGATAGTTGGTTAAAACCAGAAACAGGTGTAATTAAGGCAACTGTTAACTTTAATTAGATATTTTTTTATGGATTTAAATTTAAAAGGAAAGGTAGTAGTTATATCAGGTGCTGCAGGAATTAAAGGTAGTATAGGGGAAACTATTTTACAGAAATTGGCTGATGAAGGAGCAATCCCTGCGGTAATAGACAGAAATGCTAGAGGTTTTGAATATATAGATGAGTTGAAGAAAAGAGGTGTTGATGCTATGTTTTGCCAAACTGATGTTACGGATCCTAATCAGATAAAAAACGCTTTAGATAGTATCATTGAAAAGCATCAAAAAATAGACGTTGTTATAAATAACGTAGGAGTAAATGATGGGGTTGGTTTAGATGCGTCTTATGAAGATTTTATGAATTCTTTAAAATTAAATATGGTGAGTTACTTTTTAGTTGTTAAATATGCTCTTCCTTATTTAAAAAAATCTAAGGGAAATATATTAAACATAGGTTCTAAAGTTGCCCTTACAGGCCAAGGGAGAACTTCTGGTTATGCAGCTGCGAAAGGAGGGATTCTTGGATTAACTAGAGAATGGGCTGTAGACTTAATAAAAGATGCTATTAGAGTTAATGCTATTATTATTGCAGAGAGTTGGACGCCTGCGTATGATAATTGGATTAGAGCACAAGAAAATGGTAAAGAGTTATTGAAATCTATAGTAGATAAAATTCCATTAGAGAATAGAATGACTACACCCGATGAAATTGCAAATACATGTTTGTTTACAATTTCAAATAAATCATCTCATACCACAGGGCAGTTCATTTTCTGTGATGGGGGGTATGTACATTTAGATAGGTCTCTACTTACAGAATAAGAATTAAATAGTTTTATTATTTATACTTTTAGTTTCTTGTATTTTTTTTCTGTATTGATTGGGTTGTATGTTTTTAAATTTTTTAAACATTTTTATAAAATGAGAAAGGTTATTATAACCACTAGAATAAGCAATTTCATTTATACTCATATCTGTTTCTTGTAAAAATTTACAAACGTTGGATATTCGAAGTTCGTTTAAGTATTCTTTAAATGTTTTTCGGGTATGTTTTTTAAAATACCTACAAAACGCATTGGGAGTTAAGTGAGTGATTTCTGAAAGTTGTTGTATAGAAAGATCTTCCTTATAATTATTAGAAATATAATTAAGAATATTATTTATTTTAATTAAATTTTTATCTTTTATAGAATAATCAATAGGTGTAGAACTTAAAAGTTTCCGTTTATTGTCATTACTTAATAGTTCTAGTATTTCAATAAAACTAATTAATTTTAAAGGGTCTGTAAGGTGCTCTAGATTTATTAATTTTTGTAGTGCAGAATTGGTTATTTTTTTACTAAATTTTATTCCAGATTTAGATTCAGAAAGAAGTCTTTTAATTAAAATCATTTCGGAAACTTGCCAAAAACTTTCCCCTAAGAAGTTAAGGTCAAAATGAATTACAATAGCATGTGCTTTTTGTATAGATTTTTCACTAAAATAGGAAGAGTCATTTTTCCAGCAGTGGGGTACATTAGGTCCTACAAGAACTAGCTCTCCTGGATTAAATTTTTGTACATGATTTCCAATATATCTTGTTCCAGAACTCTCTATAATATAAGTGAGTTCTAATTTACTATGATAATGAAAAGGGTTGTAAAAATAAGGAACCCTTTCATTTGCTATATATAAAGATGCATTTGTTTTGTTGGGTACTTTAATAAGTTGGGGTTTCATTTTTTACAATTTAATTTATTTAAACATAAATAATTAAAATTATTTTGTGGTAGTTTACGTTACATTCCTCATGATTTTCTAATCTACCTTTTCTTTAATTTTTCTTGGTAAATATGAAAGTTTAAACCTCATTTCTTTTTAACTTATTTTTTTTATAAACCGATGGGGTTACACCCATTTGTTTTTTAAAAGTTTCTCTGAAATATTGCGGATCGTTAAAACCTACTTCATACATGATTTCTGACACTGAATACATATTTTTTTGTAGTAATTGGGCTGCACGTTTTATTCTAATATTCCTTATAAAAGCATTGGAGGTAAAACCAACTAAAGCTTTAAGTTTTTTGTTAAGTTCCATACGACCTAGCCCACATTCTTTAGATAATATTTCTACGGTAAAACCGGAGTTAGAAATGTTTTTTTCTATACAAGACATTACTCTATTAATAAATCTTTCATCTATACTAGTTAAACCTACTTCGGAAGGAGAAATTTCTATTTCATTTTTAAATTTTTTGATAACATTATTTCTTGATTCTAATAAGGCTTCAATACGGGCTTCTAATTCCTTTAAATTAAAAGGTTTAGATATGTATGCTTCTGCTCCTAATGAGTAGCCTTTAATTTTGCTTTCAGAAGTGTTTTTTGCAGTAAGCAATATTATAGGAATATGGTTTATTCTTTGATCAGACTTTAGTTTTTCACAAAAGGAGTAACCATCCATACCTTGCATCATAATATCACTAATAACCAAATCTATATTATTATCCAAGCAGATATCAAAAGCTTGTTTACCCTCTTCGGCTTTGTAAATATTAAATCTATTTTTAAATGTTTCTTCTAGAAAGTAAAGAATATCCTTGTTGTCTTCAACAAGTAAAATAGTTTGAAATTTAGTGTTTTCGGTTTCTATGTTAATAATTTCATCTGTGTCAATACTTGGTAAGAGCCAATGTTGATTTTTTATTTCGCCTATAAGCGTTATATCTTCTTCTGTTATTTCAACATAATTGTAGGTGTTTTTATCCATAGGTAAGATAACTTTGAAGGTGGTTCCTCTTTCTTCAATTGATTTAAATGTAATGTTACCATGGTGTATTTCTATTAAATTTTTAATAAAAGACAACCCTATTCCAGAACCAAATTTACCTCCTGAGTTTGTGTTTGAAAACCGTTCAAAAATATGTTCCTGAACTTCTTGGGGTATACCTTTACCATTATCTTTTACTTCAATGTAGGCGTAATCATCATCAGAATATAATTTTACATTAATTTCACCTTTTACAGAAGTAAACTTAAAGGCGTTAGATAGTAGATTAAATATTACGCGTTCAATAATTTCGGGGTCAAACCATGTGTTTATTTGTTTTTCATAATGTACATTGAATTTAATTTGTTTTTTATTGGCAACCTCATTAAAATTTTCACTTAGTAGTGAAATAAAATTAGTTAAGTTACTATATGAAACTTTTAGATTTAATTTACCGTGTTCTAGTTTTCTAAAGCCAATTAGCTGGTTAATTAGTTTTAATAAAATTTTAGAATTTTTAAAAATTTTATCGTAATATTTTTGTCTGTTTTGTTCGGGTATAGTTGCAGAAAATGTTTGTAATCTTTCTATAAACCCTATAATTAATGTTAATGGTGTACGAAATTCATGAGAAATATTTGTAAAAAATGTTAATTTTAGTTGGTTTAGTTCTTCTATTTTTTGCTTCTCCATTGCTTCTACAACATATTGATTTTTCTTAGTTGTTTTAATAATAGTAAACTTTCTAAATAGCCATAACCCTCCAAGAAGTACAATACTATATATGATGAGTGATAAAGTTGAAGCCCACCAAGGAGATTTAATTTTTATTCCTAATTGCAGTTCATTGTTGCTCCAATACCCATTATTATTGGAAGCTTTAACTTTTAAGGTGTATTTTCCGGGGGAAAGATTTGTATATTTTGCAATTCTATTTAATGCTGTAGTGTAAATCCAATCAGAATCAAAACCTTCAAGTTTATATGCGTATTTATTTTGTTGCGGAGCAGCATAGTGTAATGTAGAAAAACCAATTGAAAAACTTCTTTCTTTGTGTTTTAATGTTAATTCATCAATTTCATTAATATCTCTAGGTAAAATTACACGGCCATTTATAGTGTCTTTTATTTTAACGTTTTCATTTAAAATTTGCAGATTTTGAAATACCAAATTAACATTAAACTTATCCGATAAAATTTCTTTAGGGTAAAAGGCATTAAATCCATTAATACCACCAAAAAGCATTTCCCCTGATGCCCTTTTGTAAGCTGCAAGCTCAGAAAATTCCATATCTTGTAATCCGTCCTCCAATCCAAAATTTTGAAATTCTAATTTTTCAGGGGAAAATCTTGTTAAACCTTTATTAGAGGAGCACCAAAGATTACCATTGTCATCTTCAAGAATTGCTTTTATTACGTTATTAGGTAAACCATCTAAAGTACTATAAGATATAAAGTGATCTTCATTAGATCCAGATGGGGTAATAACTTTATTAAGCCCGCCTCCTAAAGTTCCAACCCAAATTTGACCTTTAGCTGACACAAAAATTGGTAGGATATAATTATGACTTATAGAGTATTTATTAGTGTTATCGTGAAAATATTTAATAAAATTTGGATTAGCTTTAGATTGTTCTTGAGGTGTAAGTTTATTTAAACCATTAGCAGTGCCAATCCATATATTCCCATTATGATCCTGTGCTAAACTTCGGATTATATTAGAAGAAATTGAAGTTTCGTTATCTGATTGAAACTTAAAGTTTGCTTGGTTTAATACTATTCCATTAGCATCTAATTCATATCTAAATAAACCCCCATGATAAGTGCCTAACCAAACTACATTTTTTGCATCTACTAAAGAGGCGTAAACTTGTTCTTTGAGCTTTATAGTATTGGTTCCTGATAAAAATATTTCATTAACTACTTGTTTGTTTTTTCCATATATAAAATTATTGGGATAACCTGCCCCTATTAACAAGGTAGATTCATTTGAAGATTTAATCTCATTTATAGAAAAAACTTGTCTTTGAACACCAGGAGTAAGGGGTGTTTTAATTCTTTTAAATCCTGTTTCATAATTTTCAGCATTTTCTTTGGGTAAAAAATTTAAACTCTCCCCATCTTCTGTACCAATCCAAAGATTACAATTAGAATCTTCATAAATTGTTCTAATTTTATTTCTACAGATGCTATTTTTACTTTCATTACGGCGGTAGTGTCTAAAATTTCTTCTATTTGGTTTATAAATATTTATGCCACCACCATTGGTGCCAATCCATATTATCCCAGAAGAATCCTTAATAAGGTCAAGAACATTGTCATTACTTAAGCTTTCTTGGTTACCCCATTGATTTGTAAAATGTTTAATTTTTTTTATTTCACAGCCATCATAGGATAAAATAACAACGCCATTACTTGTTGCGCACCATATAGTATTTTCATCATAAACTAATAATTTATAAGCGTGTATTTCTCCTAAATAATTAATGGTTGGGTTACTCTTATTTATATCGGTCTTTTTTAATTCATAAATATTATGTGCACTTATAATTATACTATTTGAAGTTTCTTGAATAGATTTTACCTGTCTAGGTATTTCCATGTTGTAGTTTTGAAACTGCCCTTTATTATCACTACTGTTACCAATAAAGCGAGAAAGACCACTTTCTGTACCTATCCATATATTATCAAATTCATCATTATATAAACATGAAATTTTATCATTTTGAATTGCACCATAGTAATCTTCTCCTTTTTTATAAATTTGATTTTTTACCTTTTTTGTTTTAGGGTTTATTTCTAATTTATTTAAGCCATTAGGGGTTCCAGCCCAGATAAAACCTTTTTTATCTATTACTAATGAGGTAATTTCATTATCCGATAAAAAATTTGGGTTCTCTGTTGTATTTTTATAATGGTAAAAATTACCTGTACTTCTTTCAAATTTAGATAAACCTTGGTCATCTGTTCCAAACCAAATATTTCCTATAGAATCTTCGGTAATACAGCTAATTAAATTACTGCTAGGGGAATTTAAATTCCCAAGTGTTTTTCTGTAAACTTTTATAGAATACCCATCGTATTTGTTTAAACCGTCATATGTGCCAATCCAAATATACCCTGCTTTATCTTGGTAAAGAGTCCTAACATCACTCTGCGACAATCCGTTTCTTGTATTCAGTTTATCAAAGTGATTGCTAAATTCTTGGGAGCTACCGTAAAAGTAAATGTGGAATACAAGTAATAGTAAATATTTTATTTTAAAAGGATTACTCTTTAGCATACGGATAAAAAATTTCTTAATATTTTAAATATAATGTAATTAGTAATTGTTATTGTTTTAATAATACCTTAAAACAATTTACTATATAATTAAAGAAAAGTGAAGTTTAAAAATCAATGAATGTATTTACCATTGTTTTTTTTAATCAAATACCTTTTATTTTTTATTCTACCTTCTTTTATTCTATTATTTAGTTTAATAGCCTACATCTATGTTAACTTAATTTTAACACCAGTAAACCAATAACAAATTAAACTAAAATTTTATGAAACATGTAATACCAATTTTATTGAATAATTTAAGGATTCCTTATTTAAAAGTTGTCCTTACATTGTTTGTTTTTATGTTGCAAGGAAGTATTTTTGCGCAAACTACCATTACAGGTAAAATAACTTCTGAAGAAGATGGAATGGCACTTCCTGGCGTTTCAGTTGTCGTTAAAAACTCTACTAAAGGAACTGTAACAGATTTTGATGGAAATTATTCTATTGTTGTTTCTGGGCCAGATGCGGTGCTTAATTTTACCTATATAGGTTTTTCGGATCGCAGTATATTAGTTGCTAATCAATCCGTTATTAATATTGTGATGAAGGTAGACAGTGAACAATTAGATGAGGTTGTGCTAATTGGTTACGGTGAAATAAAACGAAAAGACCTTACAGGCTCTGTTGTCTCTCTTAAAAGTGAAGATATGAACCCTGTACAATCTGTTTCTTTTGAGCAAGGTCTTGTTGCTAAAGCACCAGGTGTACAAATAACTTCATCTCAAGGAGCTCCTGGTTCTGCGTCTAAAATAAGAATTAGGGGAGGAACTTCTATAAACGCAAGTAGTGATCCTCTTTATGTTATTGATGGTTTTCAGTTATTAGGTTCTGGTAATTCTTCAAGTCTTGGGATAGGAAATAGCTTTTCTAGTCCATTAAGTACAATTGATCCAGCAGATATAGAGTCTATAGAGGTTTTAAAAGATGCATCTGCAACTGCAATTTATGGAGCAAGGGGCGCAAATGGAGTAATTATAATAACTACAAAACAAGGTAAGGTAGGAAAATCGGAATTAAATTTTGAGACTTTTACAGGAATTTCTAGTGTTGCTAGAAAGATAGATGTTTTATCTCCTCAGGAGTTTATTGATTGGAGAAATGAGTTTTCTCCTTATGATCCAAATGCAGGACCTGAAGATACAGGGATTGATACTTTTAGAGATGAGTCTGGAGTGCCTTTTACGGCAAATGATGACAGGGTAATAGTGTCAAATTGGTTAGACGAAGTTATAAGACCTGCAACAGTTAATAGTTATAGATTAGGTTTTAATGGAGGAAATGAAAAAACTAAGTATAGTGGATCTGTTGGTTATTTAAATCAAAAAGGAATTGTAGAAAATTCTAGTTTTGAAAGATTTTCTACCAATTTAAGGGTAGATCAAAATGTTACTTCTAAATTAAAAGCTGGTTTATCTATTAATACAGGTTTTACAAAAAATAGTGGGGTTGTTTCGGCATCATCTTCTAATGGAGGTGGGCAAAACGGTTTGCTTACTGGAGCTTTGTTATATGCTCCGGTACAAGGTCCTTATAATGAAGAATTTGTAGAAGGGGCAGAGTTTGATGAAAGAGGTAGGATTATATCTTTAAGAAATGGAGATATAGTAAATCCTAAAATTACATTATTTGGCGATACTAATATTCGTAATGAGTTTCAAGCATTTGCACAATCATACCTTTCCTATAAATTGATGGAAGGTTTAACGGCAAAAGCTACTCTTGGTGGTAGTATATGGTCTAGTAGAGGTAAAGCTTACTATTCTGAAAAGTATGGTTGGGGAGCAAGTGCAGGTGGTAGAGCATTTTATCAACATTCACAAAACACCAATATTATAGGTGACTTTAATTTAACTTATAATAAAACATTTGGAGATCATAATTTAATTGCTACAGCAGTTCATGAGCGTCAATTTAATGTTAACGAACAGCTTAAGGTTAGTTCAGATGGTTTTGATTTGCCAGGTGTAAATTTAGATGCATTAGAATCTGCTGCAGTATCAAACAAAACTGATACAGGTAGGGATGAGAGAAGTATATCGTCTTATTTAGGACGTGTTAATTATAAATTTAAGGATAAATACTTACTTACTTTAAGTGGTCGTTATGATGGGTCTTCAAATTTTGCTCAAAAGTGGGGTTTTTTCCCTTCAGCAGCGGTAGCATGGAAAGTTAGTGAAGAGCCATTTATGGCTAATTTTACAACTTTAAGTGATTTAAAATTAAGAGCAACCTATGGGGAAACAGGTAACAACTCTATAGCTAGTTATTCTGTTTTAGGAGCTGCGATATTTACACCTTACACATTTGGGGGGAATCAAGTCCAATCAGGAGCTCTTCTTGATAGGTTACAACAAGATAATTTAACATGGGAAACTACAAAGCAAACAGATTTTGGAATTTCTTTTGGTTTGTTTGATAATAGAGTGTCTTTAGATGCAACTTATTATATAAAAAAAACAGATGGACTTTTATTATTTAAGCCAATACCTGAAACTTCTGGTTTTACAGGATCTATAGAAAATGCTGGAGCCATGTCTAATAGAGGGTTAGAGTTTTCATTGAATACAATTAATGTAGATACAGAAAATTTTAAATGGACTTCTAATTTTAATATAAGTTTTAACCGTAATACTATAGATGATCTTGTAACTACGGAAGAACTATTTTTTAACGGGTTTGGAAACAAATCTACATCAGATTTTATTTTAAGAGAAGGAGAACCATTAGGCTCGTTTTTTGGTTATGAAAGAGATGGTGTTTATACCTATAGTGATTTTGTAGAATTTGATGGTTTAACCAATCAAGAAGCAGCAGATTTGATTAACTCTAATGGAGGAACTCAAGGTTGGTACTCTCAATTTTATACTTTAAAAGAAGGGACTGTAACTTCTGCTCCTTATGATAAATATAGACCAGGTATGCCTAAGTTTGTAGATCAAGATGGGGACAATATTGTAGATGATAAAGACCGTGTAATTCTTGGGAACACACAACCAGATCATTATGGTGGTTTTACCAATAATTTTAAATACAAAAACCTGGATCTTAGTATTGTAATGAATTGGTCCTATGGTAATGAGGTATACAATAAAAATAGACAAAAAGGTGGTGCACAGACAATTCCACATTTTAATAAATTAGGATGGATAAGAGATCGTTGGACTCCAGAAAATCCAGATTCTGATATTATGTCTATTTTAGGAGATGCCGATGGTGACTTTGGTTTTTCTGCCAACTCTACGCAAATAGAAGATGCTAGCTATCTTAGATTATCCAATATAACACTTGGATATAATATACCTAAATCAGTATTAGAAAAAATAGGTTTAAGAAATTTAAGAATTTATGCCTCTGGAGATAATTTGTTTTTATTATCTGACTATACAGGGTATGATCCAGATGTAAGTGTTGGTGGAAATCAAATTACACCAGGGCAAGATATTGATTCTTATCCTAGATCTCGTCAGTTTAGAATAGGAGTACAGGTAGGTTTCTAAATTATCAATTGTAAAAAAAATAAAATGAAGAAAGTAAAAATAACAACTATTTTACCAGTATTATTGCTGGTAATAGCATCGTGTTCAGAAGATTTCTTAATAGAAGAACCAACAACATTTGCCAACCCAGAGCAGTTAATTGTTGATTTAGAAACTGCAGAATTATATTTAAATGGAGCTTATGATTTATCTAGGGATAATCTTAGTCATGGGTCTAAAAATGATTTAGGAGGAACTGGGATGGCTAACCATTGGGGTATTTATGGTGTAGATGAACTGGTACCTTATGTTTGGGAAAAAGTTTATGGTGAATTTCACCAACATATAGTGTCACCACAACAACCAGCTTTATATAGTCATTGGTCAAAAACGTATAAGGCAATTAACCAATGTAATAGTGTAATAAGAAGAATTGGTAATTTACCTGATGACTCTATAAAACCTGCAGATAGAAATAGAATAATTGCAGAAGCAAAATTTTTAAGGGCATCTTTGTATTTTTGGGCTGTACAAGCTTGGGAAAATATACCATTAATTATTGAAGAAACGATAAGTCTTGATGATATTAACGTAGAACAAACTACAGCAGATAAAGTATATGCACAAGTTATACAAGATCTTAAAGATGCATCATCAGTTCTGGAACAAAAGCAAGGCGAAGGACGTGCTACTAAAGGTGCAGCACAAGCTTTGTTAGCAAAAGTTTACTTGCAAATGACGGGATATCCAATTAATGATGAATCTTACTATGCTTTGGCAGAAGAACAATTAGAGATGGTCATTGCAAGTGGTACTTATAATCTTTTAGAAGAATATAATTGGGTTTTTGACTTAGACCATGAACAGAGTGAAGAAATTATTTTTGCATGGGGTATGGAAGGCCCTGGTCTTGATAGTGGAGGGCAACTTAGTAGTTTTGCAGGACCAAGAGGAAGTTTAGAAAATGGCGCTGGATGGGGCTCTCATTTTGTAAATCCAACATTAGAAGCTGCATATGAAAGAGACGATGTTAGAAGAAGAAATAATATTGCATACCACAATGCCAATGATTACACACCAGAAGAGGCATTCTCAGATGATCCAAATGTTGAAAGAACAACAAACCCCTCTCAATTTTTTGGATGGAAATGGCATGCAGAAAAACCTAACAATTATACAAGTGACACCCCTTTTGATAACCCATTTATTAGATATGCAGATGTTTTATTACTTTATGCAGAAGCACTAAATGGTCAAGATAAATTAACGGTTACAACATGGAATCAAACTGTAAACCGTGTGAGATTAAGGTCTAATGCAACTCCTATAGATTTTGTTAGTTTAACAGGTAGACAGGAATTTGCAGATGCAATATTAAATGAACGTAGATTAGAAGGTTTCTTAGAAGGTTGGAGAAAAGCTGATCTTATAAGATTTGGAAAAATGGAAGAGGTTATTTTAGGTATTAATATACAAGAAGGAGCTGCTTTTCCTAATCCTGCTCCCAATTGGGCACCTCATAAATTAAGGTGGCCAATTCCGCAACCAGCATTAGAAAGAAACCCTAATTTAAAACAAAACTCAGGTTACTAAATAGTTTTTTTAATTTTTTAAATAGAGTTAGTTAGTTAAAGCCCATTTTATATACTAGAAATGGGCTTTTTTTTCCTATTAATTATAAAAAATGTAACAATGAAGTTTTCTTATTTTTTATTCTTTATACTTCTTATGGGTTGTTCTCCTAAAAAAGCGGATAAAGATAGTGAATATACCTCCCCAAAAAGCCCACTCTTTACGCTTATTAACCCAACTCATAGTGGAATAAATTTTAATAATCAAGTAGAAGAAAATTATACTAATTTTTTTGCCATATTTCAGAATGTATACAACGGAGGAGGAGTAGCTATTGGAGATATAAATAATGACGGACTATCAGATATTTATTTTACGGGAAATGAAGTTAAAAACAAACTATATTTAAATAAAGGAGATTTTAGATTTGAAGATATTACAGAAAGTGCAGGTGTAGCTGATGATAATGGCTGGTGTAATGGTGTTGTAATGGCCGATGTAAATGGTGATGGCTTATTAGATATATACATTAGTAAAGGAGGTCCCAAATCTGATACGCAAAATAGAGAAAATAGCTTATTTATAAATAATGGAGATTTAACATTTAATGAGCGTAGTAAGGAGTTTGGTTTAAATGATAATGGATACTCCATGATGGCTTCATTTTTTGACATGGACAATGATAATGATTTGGATATGTATTTAATAAATAGACCAGATGAGTTTTTTTTAGATTATAAAAAAGTACTTAAAGGAAAAAAAGAAGAGAATGACCTTTATAGAGACAAATTATTTTTAAATGATAAAGGGAAATTTAAAGAGATAGGTTTAAAAGCAGGCATCAAAAATAATTTCTCTTTTGGATTAGGAGTTTCAACTACAGATATTAATAATGATGGTTTAATAGATATTTATGTTTCTAATGATTATTTAGAAAACGATTATTTATACATAAACCAGGGTAATCATACATTTAAAGAAAGCATTAAAGAATATACAAACCACACTTCTTTTTATGCCATGGGTTTAGATGTAGTAGATATTAATAATGATGGACTAGAAGATATCATAGAATTAGATATGACTTCTGAAGACTATTATAGATCTAAAACTACTATGGCTTCCATGAATATTCCACTATTTAAAAATTTACAAGAAAGCGGTTTTCATACACAGTATATGCACAATACACTACAACTAAACCAAGGGAATGGTTTTTTTAGTGAAATAGGTCAATTAGCTGGTATAGATAAAACAGACTGGAGTTGGGCGTGTTTAGGAAGTGATTTTGATAATGACGGGTATAGAGACCTTTTTGTTACCAATGGTTATAGACGAGATGTTTGGGATAAAGACGTAAAATCTTTTTTTAATAGATACATGAAAAGTAAAACGGTTAGAAAAAGATCTAATGAAGAAAATGCAGCATATATAATTAACCTTTATAAACCCAATAAGATTCCAAATTATATATATAAAAATAATGGAGATCTAACTTTCTCCAAAAAAACAAAAGACTGGGGGTTAAACAAAAAAAGTTTCTCTAACGGTGCAGCAGTAGGAGATTTAGATAATGATGGCGATTTAGATTTAGTAGTAAATAATTTAGAAGGAAAAGCTTTCCTTTATAAAAATAGAGCAGATAAGTTAAAAAACAACTATATAAAAATAAAACTAAAAGGTCCTACTAAAAATGTTTTAGGTTTAGGATCTAAAATAAAAATTTATTATGGTAAAGAAATACAATATCATGAATTTAAAACGGTAAGAGGTTACTTATCATCTGTAGAACCTACAATTCATTTTGGACTAGGAAAAAATAAGAAGATTGATAGTTTACAAGTAGAATGGAAAGATGGAAAATTTACAAGAATAAAATCTTTAAAAGTAAACCAAACAATTACATTAAATTATAACAGCGCCAAACAAAATAACTCTTCTAAAAAACAAGACAAATCTCCATTGTTATTTGTTGATAAGACAGATGAAAAAATTAAAGACCCATTTAAGCATGTAGAAAATGAGTATGATGATTATAAGGATCAAATATTACTTCCTCATAAACTATCTCAAAATGGGCCCTGCATATCTGTTGGAGATATAAACGGAGATGATTTAGAAGATTTTTTTATTGGAGGTGCAATGGGGCAGGCAGGGGCAACTTATACTCAAAATATAAATGGAGAATTTATTAAATTAAAACAACCACAGATTCATAAAGATAAAAAACATGAGGATGTAGGTGCTGTTTTTTTTGATGCAGATGGAGATAATGATTTGGACTTATACGTAGTTAGTGGAGGAAATGAACTAACGGATATCCCTAATTATTTTCAAGACAGATTGTATTATAATAATGGTCAAGGAAAATTTTTAAAATCAAGCGGTATTCCATTAATACAAAGTAGTGGCTCATGTGCCGTACCCATAGATTTTGATTCCGATGGTGATTTAGATTTATTTGTGGCAGGTAGAGTACTACCAAATAAATATCCTGCAGCACCCAATTCTTATTTTTTGGAAAATAACAAAGGTGAATTTTTAGATGTTACCAAAACTATTGCACCAGAAATTGCAAATATAGGTATGGTGTCATCTGCAACAGCAGCAGACGTTGATAATGATGGTGTAAAAGAACTTATAATTGTTGGCGAATGGATGCCATTAACCATATTTAAAAAAGAAAATAATAGTTGGAAAAACGTTACAAGTAAGTATAATTTATCTAAAACAGCAGGTTGGTGGAATAAAATTATTCCTTTTGATTATGATGGGGATGGTGATATGGATTTTGTTGCAGGAAATTTAGGTTTAAACTATAAGTTTAAAGCTTCAGAAAAAAAACCATTTTTTGTATATGCTAATGATTTTGATGATAATGGAACAAATGATATTTTTCTAGCAAAATATAATAACGACACAATTGTTCCAGTAAGAGGTATAGATTGTTCTTCACAACAAATACCAGGTTTAACTCAAAAATTTAGAACCTATGATCAGTTTGCAAAATCTAATTTACAAAACATCTTAGGGGAAGAAAAAACTAATGAGGCTCTTAAATATGAAGCTCATTTATTTAGTAGTGTTATTTTAAAAAATGATGGCGGTAAGTTTAGCATTATACCTTTACCAAAAGAAGCTCAATTTTCTGTTGCTAATGGTATTGTGGCTAATGATTTTAATAAGGATGGTATTCTAGATTTATTAATAGCGGGTAATAAATTTGATGCTGAAGTAGAAACCACAAGGGCAGATGCTTCACCAGGTGTATTTATGATTGGAAAAAAAGACGGCACTTTTAAAACAACAAAACCATTTGAAAGCGGATTTTTTGTTCCCTATAATGTTAAAGATATTCAGCTTATAAAAAATAAAAAAACTGGAGAAACAGGTGTAATAATAGCTATTAATAATGAAGAAGTAAAATATTTTAAGATTAATAAGTAACAGATTTAATTCAATAATCATGAAAAAAAAACATATAAGTTCACAAATATTTTTATGCCTATTCTTCACGATTAATTTTATAAACTCACAGGTATTTAAAGAAATTTCTAAAGATGCTGGTATCTCTTCTTATTGTAAGGATAGTAGATTAATGAGTGGTGGAACAGCTTTTATAGATTATAATAATGACAATTATCAGGATATTTTACTTATTGGTGGAGAAAATGGTACTAAACTATATAAAAATAATTGGGATAATTCATTTACTGATGTAAGTAACCAGTCTGGCTTAATTGTTTCTGGAATAACGACAATGGGTGTTATTGTTGGTGATACAGATAATGATGGAGATGAAGATATTTTTATTACAACAAATGAAAATTCTGCAAACTTATTATTTATAAATAATGGAGATGGGACATTCATAAATTTTTCTAAAGAAGCAGGTATTAATCATGTTTCATGGAGTACATCTGCATCATTTGGAGATTATAACCTAGATGGTTTGTTAGATATATATGTTGTAAACTATGTAGATTTTGTAAAACCTCCTTTTGATATGAATATAAAAGGAGGACAAAAAAATTTTTTATACAAAAATATAGGCAATAATACTTTTGAAGAAGTAGCAGAACAAATGGGAGTTGCAGATATTGGTTGCGGTTTGGCAACTACTTTTACAGATTGTGATAACGATGGTGATTTAGATATTATGGTTGCTAATGATTTTGGATATAAATTTTTCCCTAATGAATTGTATATTAATGAATATCCGCTATTGAGTTTTAAAAAAATAGGTAAAGAAGCAAAAGTAGATGCTCATATTAATGCCATGGGAGTAGCAATAGGTGATTATGACAAAGATTTAGATTTAGATTATTATATAACAAACATGAGTAAAAATCCTTTTTATGAAAATATTAATGAAGCAATAAGTTATAAGGATGTTAGTGAAGATAGAGAATTAGTATCATTAGAGGGTACAAGTTGGGGGACAGTTTTTTTTGACTATAATAATGATACGGATTTAGATTTGTTTGTTGCAAATGGAGAAATAATGAAACTAACTACCCAAGATCAAAAAAATAAACTTTATAAAGGTATAGGAGGTGGTTTTTTTAAAGATATTTCATTGGAAGCTGCTATAGATACACCAGAAAATTGTAGAGGGTTAAGTTCAGGAGATATTGATAATGACGGTGATTTGGATATTTTATTAGGAGTTGTTTCAAAAGATCACCAAACTAATGCGAATACCTTGCTTTATGAAAATCAACTACAAAATGAAAATAATTTTTTAGCAATAAAGCTAGAAGGAACTATGTCTAATAAAAATGGATACGGTTCTCGTATTTCTCTAGAAACAGATAATGAAACCCTTATAAGAGAAGTAGATGGGGGATCTAGTTATTTGTCTACTCATAGTAATATAGTACACTTTGGACTAGGAGACAGTAAATTAGTAAAAAAAATAGTGGTTGAATGGATGGGAGGTAAACAAGATGTATTTACAAATATTCCTATAAATGTTTCATTAAAAATTATTGAAGGTCAAGATAGTTGGATACAATTAAAAAATAAAGAGCAAGAAATAGTTCAAGGAGATAGTATTAATATTTTAGGAGATTTTATAAAGAAAGAAGGAATTTATAAAGATATTATTAAAAGTAATAAAGGAAAAGATAGTATTCATGTTTATACTAAGCTTAAAATAGTATTAGACACAAATCCTGTTGTTAAAAATAAAAATAGCCCTAAAGCTCTTCTTTACCCAAACCCAATAACAAATAAGTCTGTATTAAAATATACAATTGAAAAACAAGGAAATGTAAAAATTTTCATTTCTGATATATCTGGACGAATAAAATTACTTTTTGAAGGATATAAAGATGCAGGAGAAAATACTTTAGAAATAAATGATGCTAATATTTTTGAGAAATTTAACAGTTCTGGTGTTTATTTTTTTTTAGTTAAAACAGATAATAGAGAATATATAATTAAAGGGGTGTTTCAATAACTTTAGTTTAACTATTAAATAATTTACGGTGAATTATTTAGAATAGCATGAGGTTTTCTGAGTGTTTATGGCTAAATAAATTTAAAATAATCTAAAACCCTATGAATTCATATAGCAAATACCCTTGTTAATTCAAAAAACAGTTGTTCATTAATGTGATTTCTATAGTATAAATTCTTTATCTAAAAATATCTTTACTTATGGTATAGAATAAATAACATATTTGTTATTTAATTAAGGCTACTTATTTTAAAATATATGTCAATAACGAAAAAAATTGAAGGAAAGATAACTACTACATTATTATTTTTTTTATTACTATCATTAATTAATTCTTGTAAAGAAAAAAGTAGGGAAAAGAAAGAGAAAACTGCTGTAGAAATTTATAAACCGAATTGGAAATCAATCAAAAAAAACTATAAAGACCCAGAATGGTTTAATAATCAAAAATTTGGAATCTTTATACATTGGGGAGCTTATAGTGTGCCTGCATACTCATCAGAGTGGTATCCTAGACAAATGTACATGGATACTGCTACTTTTTCTGCACAATTAAAACATGAAAAAAATGGTCCTAATAAAGTATACACACACCACATAGAAAATTGGGGAAATCCTAAAAAATTTGGTTATAAAAATTTTATTCCCTTATTTAAGGGAGAAAAATTTAATCCAGACGAATGGATAGATTTGTTTAAAAAAGCTGGTGCTAAATATGTAGTCCCAGTTGCTGATCATCATGACGGTTTTGCGATGTACAAATCTAATACTACAAGATGGAATGCTCTGAATATGGGACCTAAGAGAGATATATTAGGAGAGTTATTTAAAGCTGGTAGAAGTAAGGGAATGATTATGGGGGCATCATCGCATTATGCTTTTAACTGGTCTTTTTACAATAAAAAAGACCATTTTGATACCACAGATCCTGAGTATGCTGATCTATATAGCCCAAAAGGAAAAGATTTAAATGAACCAGTTTCTAAAGAATTTAAAGAAAAATGGTGGAATAGAACTAAAGACCTTATAGATAATTACCAACCAGATATTTTTTGGTTAGATTTTTATGTAGATATTCCAGATTTTAAGGAGTATAGACCTAAACTTGCTGCCTACTATTATAATAAAGGTATAGAATGGGGAAAAGAAGTTGTTCTCCAAGATAAAAATTTTTCTCATGAAGCTTTTCCAGAAGGGACTGTTATTTATGATTTGGAAAGAGGAAAGCTTCCTGGAATAAGAAAATTACCATGGCAAACAGATACATCTATTGGAAAAAACTCTTGGAGCTATGTAGCTGATTGGGAATCTAAGAGTGCAAATGAATTAATAGATGATTTAGTTGATATTGTTAGTAAAAATGGAAATCTATTATTAAATGTAGGACCAAAATCAGATGGTACAATACCTGAGGATCAGCAAGAGGTATTACTCAAAATGGGATCTTGGCTAAATGTAAATGGAGATGCCATCTATAATACTAAATATTGGAAAACTTTTGGTGAAGGACCTACTGAAGTTGCTAAAGGACATCATTCAGAGGCAAATAATGGAAAAATGACTGCAAATGATATTCGTTTTACCACTAAAGGTAATATTCTTTATGCTATTATAATGGATTGGCCAATAAACTCTATAGTTAATATTAGAAGTTTAGGAAAAGACTCCGAATATGGAATTTTTAATATAAAAAGAATTAGTTTGCTTGGTAGTACAAAAACAATTCAGTGGAATCAAAAAGAAAAGGCTTTAGAAGTAAGTTTTCCAAAAGATAAAGTGGGTGATTTTGCTCATGTTTTAGAAATTAATTTAGGACTACATTAAAATAGGATATTTTATAATTATAAGTTTTAGTAGAAACACTTTTATGAATATAAATACTATTTTTAGATTACTTATTTGCTCGTAATTTTTCTACTTCTTCTTTTGCGATACTACTATAATCATTTCCAAAATTAGAACGTACATAGGTTAGTACATTTGCTATTTGTTTGTCTGTTAGAAAATCATGAGCAGCCATTACATTGCTATACACTTCCCCATCTACTTTTTCCCCAGCCATACCATTAAGTAATACCCCAATAAGAGCTTTTTTATCTCCCTTAACCCAATCTGTATTTACTAAAGGTGGGTTTAATCCAGAAACACCTTTTCCATTAGCTTGGTGGCAAGCTAAGCAGTAAGTATCATAAACTTTTTTTCCATTAGGGTTATCAGTTTCATTAGTAGCAGTTTCTATTACGGGTTCTTTATAGATTATAACAGTTTCTTTTACATTAGAGTTTTCTCCGTAATACATAACGCGCCATATTTTACCAGTAGCAGAGGAAGTAATATATAGAGAACCGTCTGGGCCTTGTGCAATTCCCATAGGTCTATTTATTGCATCTGCAGGGTTTTTAACCTCTTCCATGCCGGCAAAATTATCTGCAAAAATTTCCCATTCTCCAGATGGTTTCCCATCTTTCATTGGAACAAATGCTACAAAGAATCCTTTTTGGGGTAGAGGAGACCTGTTCCAGGAACCATGGAATACTATAAAAGCACCATTTTTATAGCGTTCAGGAAATTGGTTGCCTGTGTAAAATAATAAATCATTTGGGGCTAAGTGTCCAGGAAAAGCCATAATAGGAGGTTTTACTCCCTCGCATCTTCCTTGTTGTGTACCATTACCTCCATACTCAGGAGCCAACATTTTTTTATTTTCATTTTGGTCAAAATAGCAGTATGGCCATCCAAAATCATCGCCCTTATTTACTTGCAAGAATTCTTCTGCTGGTAATTGCGCATTTTGTTCTTTAGTATATAAATCTGGCCATAGTTGGTGTAATTGGTCTCTGCCATGTTGCATAGCATATAAACTGTTGGTAGTAAAATTCCAATCAAGTCCCATGGCATTTCGTATACCTGTAGCATATTTAAAACCATCTTTTCCATGAATTTGTTTTGTTTTGTTAGTTTTAAAACTCCATATTCCTGCTTGCAAATCTAAATGCGGACAAGGGTCCATTCCTTTTTTTCCAGGGCTGCGAGCCTCTTTTTGACATGCATTAGAGGGGGAGCCTACGGTTACGTATATGTTACCATTATCATCAAAAGTAAAAGGTTTAGAAGAATGGTCATTTTGTTTAGGAAAACCAGAGATTACCAATTCTGGTTCTAAGTTTGGTAGTAAATTATCTTTTTTAAGAGCGTATCTATACACTTCTGTTGTAGAAGAGGCGTATAAATAACCATTGTTAATATCTATACCACTACCTGAGAAATTACCAAACTCTTTTTCAATGTCAGATTTTCCATTGCCAGTAGTATCTCTAAAAGCAATTATACCATTATTGTCTACTTTTTTTAGCATTTTTACGTAGATATCGCCATTATCTCTTACTGTTATATGTCTTGCCATTTTCCCTAGTCCATTATGAACTACTAAAGCTCCAAAATTTTTAGGCAAGCTAATATCTCCGTTATTTTTATCTGGTGTAGGTAGTGTAGTGCTGCTAATTTCTTTTTTTTCTTCTTTACAAGACTGTAATAGTTGTAAAGAAATTAGGGATATAATAACTATAAAAAACTTTTTCATTTTTAGTACTCTTAAAATTAACAGGTTTTAAACTTAGGCTATTTTTTTATAAGAATCAATAATCAAGAATTTTATTACTAATATTTATTAATTTGAAGGGTATTAAACATCAGTTTTATAATTGTGTATGGAAAAGAGTTGTTACTATTCATCTATTGTTTAAGAAAATGTGTTTAATAACTCTAGAATTTCAGAAAAACTAGGGCGAAATTTAACTTCTAATTTTGTACAATCTGCAATTAAATTTTGCCATTTTTTAGAGGCTTCATCCGTTGTATCATGAACAAGATTTAATAAGTCTTCTAATAAACACGCAAATGCTCTTACTTCTACACGCTCAATAGTAGTAGATAACTCAGAATTTGTGTCATAAAAAGAAGCAGCACCAAAATCTCCCAAAAGGCACTCTGCTTTTTCATTTACTAAAATATTATGAGCGTAAAGGTCTCCATGATTTATTCCTTTTTGGTGTAATTGGGAACAAACAGAAGCAATGCTTTTTGCTATCTTAAGTAATTCATGAAAATTAAAAACAGATTTTTCGTCAAAAGTATCTCTAGTACATGTTTCTAAACTTGGAGGGTTTCCTAAATTAGTGTAAGTAGCAGAAATAAGTTTCATAATTAAACCATTCTTTTTATTAGGATGGTTTTTTATTTTTCCTAAAATTGGAATTAAATTGTTGCTCCCTCCCGCAGCAATAGATATTTCCATTTCATCTTCTGGTAGACCATCACTAGTTACGTTTCCTTTAAAAATTTTAATAGCTACATCCTTGTTTTTAAAATCCCAATGAGCTTTAGAAATAACTCCAGAAGCACCTTCTCCTAATAATTCTTTAATTGTAAAACCTTTCCAATCGTAAGTATTTAAATCATTTTTTATTTGTATTTGATAAGAGGCAGGATTACCGCCAAAGGCTATCCATGACAATTTAGGTAAATTAAATAACCATGTTGGAATAGCGGTAAGTTTGTTGGCAGATACCCTTAGGAGCTCTAAGTTTACGCAGTTTTCCATCTGGGTAGGTAAATCTTTAAGTAGGTTGCCAGCTAATGCACATTTTTGAAGTAAAATACAATCTCCAATACTTTTAGGCAATTTTTCTATTTTATTATTGGTTAAAATCAACCATTTTAAAGTTAAAGGAAATGCATTTTCTGAGACTGTTTTTATTTGATTAGATTTAAAACCAATCATACTCAGAGAAGGGCATTTTGCTAATATAACAGGGAATTCAATAAAATTATTATTTGCAAAAAATAGTATTCGTAATTTTTTTAACTGCGATATATTATCCGGAAGTTTAGATAAATTGTTATCCGATAAATCTAAGACTTCTAAAGTCTCTTTAAGGTGTATTATCTCTTCGGGAAATTCTTCTAATCCGCAAGCTAGTTTTAATCTTTTTGCACCAATTAATTTCCCTGATTTTAATTCTTCTAAAGAGTGTGTCATGTTTTAAATATCAGTGCGCAAATTTAAGTGTTATTATGCATGACTTTAATAAAGAAAATAGAAAGTTATTATTATTTAAATACGATAAACTGCCAAGTAATAGGTTTAAGAAATTTTTAAAAACTATAATGAAGGTAAAAAGAAGTAAAGATTATTTATAGGATTGTGTAGAGAAGTATAAATAAAGTTATTGTATACCATCTAATAATATAGTTGCTCTATATTTGCGCAAAAAGCTTCATTTCTGCAATGCAAATATTAAAAACCCATTACCATCCTGAAATAAAAACGTTAGATAATAAATCGGTTTTTACAAGATTAGCCACCCGTAGTATTGTAATAGATGGGAATGCAATTTTACTACTTTACACAGAAAGATATGAAGATTATAGCCTTCCAGGTGGTGGGTTAAATGCAAGTGAGGATAAAGTAGATGGTATGGTACGAGAACTTATTGAAGAAACTGGTGCAAAAAATATTAAGAATATAAAACCTTTTGGAATTTACGAAGAATACAGGCCATGGTATAAACCAGATTATGATGTGCAACACATGATTTCTTATTGCTATACCTGTACTATTAATAAGAAACTTGGAGCATCAAAAATGGAAGAATACGAAACAAAAAATGGAATGAGAGCTGTGTGGGTAAATATTCATGAAGCCATAATGCATAACGAAAAAACTATTGCTACAAGTGAAAAAAAAGGGATGTCTATAGAGCGCGAGACTTTTTTATTAAAACGTATTGCAGAGAATTTTTAAAGTTAATTGCTTATTACCAGAGAGGTCTATAAAAATATAAAACCACCAAAATTGGTGGTTTTTTTATGTGGAGCCGGAGGGATTCGAACCTATCGCCTTAATTACTTAAATACGGGAGGTTTTAGAAGTCTCTAATTTTATGCTCTCCGAATAGGTGACTTGAAAGTAAAAGTTAAATGATTATGGTTGTTCTATGTAATATTTTTTGAGTGTTAGTTAGTATTGACTCGAGATTTGTTCCAACAAAAAGTTGTTCTAAATTGAATCTCTTCATAGCAAATAAAAATTGAGGGCTAGCCGAAAAATTATTTGCCATGTAAAGGATGATTATGTTAATTTAAATTTTATAAAGCCACAAAAAACTTGGATATTTAAAAATATAGACGTTTTCTTTCCTTACTATATTTCTGATTGTAATTTACTAATAATAAAAAGAATTTAATTAAATGTATCCTTTGTTAATTGCCTCTGATAATAATTCTCTATCCGTACAATCTGGAATATTAAATTTCATTTTAATTTTAGCCTTTCTTCTTTGGATTGTTGCTATTGACAAAGGGATATAATTGGGAAGGTTTTTCATTTTTTCTCCAATCGAAATATAGTATAGTATCTTTTGATCTAAAGAATCAATCTCCATTTTTTTAATCTTTAATAATTGTTTTATCTCTACACTGTAGTAATTTTCATTTCCTAAGACCGCATATATTGCATCAATAAGTATTTCAGGTGTAATTTGTGTCTTTATTAAAAAACCATTTGGTTGTAGTTTGTTTAGAATTAATTTAATCCTATTTGAATTAGTTAAAGAAGTTTGAATTATAATTTTAGACTTAGGTGATAGTTCTTTAATTTTAAAACCAAGATCTTCTCCATTTAAAATCTTGTGATTTTTTGAAGGAGGCATGTTTATGTCTAGTAAAAGTATATCAAAAGGGTTTTCAATAGATGTATTAACAAAATTTAGTGCGTCATCTATACTACAAGCTTTTTGAATATCTATAAAATCATTTTGTACAATATTCTTTATAGAAATTTCATAACCATAAGTCGTCATAGGATGGTCGTCTATAATAAGAAGGCGTAATTTTTTTTGCATAAAATTTTGTTAAAAAAAGTGGTTAATAGTTTACTTGGTTTATGTGTAATTCTTTTTTATGTAAGAAAATACAACTCAGTTGAAGGGTTAAAATTTTTTGAATTCCTGTTTTTTAATAATGCGAAGGCGATTTTTTTGTTTTTTAGATTATGATATAAAAACTATCACTTTACTAGAGTGATATGAATTAATTTTGATACCTATAGGAACTTAAATTCTCATAGTATAACTGTTATAATTATTTATTAGTGTATAAAGCTAATTTTAGTTAAATCGAAACTAACCAAATTAACGAATTAATGAACAGAAAATTAGTATTTGTTTTTCTTGCTACTTTTTTTATTAGTACATCTTATTCACAAAAAAAGAATAGAATAGATACTGATGGTGATGGGGTTATAGATAAAAAAGATGTTGATGATGATAATGATGGTATTTTCGATAGATTCGAAAATAGGGTTCGAAAAATTAAGATAAATAATTGGGTTAATCGTAACAATGTAAGCGTTTATAAGAATAATGTTTACTTTACTCGTGGTAATAGTGGATGGAATAATTCCGTTAACTCTCAACCTTTTACTTCCTTTGGCTATTTAGATAATTTTGTCGTATCGTTTAAAGCTAAAGTATCTACAAAAGCGATAGTAGGTTTTGGTATTGATGAAGAAAGTATTAATTTTTCTGATGTTGACTACGGTATAAGATTTGACGGAGGTAAGTACTCCATATATGTAAACGGTAGTCGTGTAACTAATAAAAAGTTTTATAGGTATAGTGATGATTTTAGAATTAGGTATGTTAATGGTAAGTTAGTATTCTTTAAGAATGCTAATAAAATTAAATCTATTAAAGTAGGTAAAGGGTTAGATTTTTATTTAGATACTTCTTTTAAAGGTGAAAATGGGTATTATAAAAGGGCTATATTTTCTGAATTCATAATTAATTCAGCTTCTGGAAATCGGGATATTGATGGTGACGGTATTTTAAATAGTTTAGATTTGGATAGTGATGGCGATGGATGTAATGATGTTTTAGAAGCAGGATTTTTGGATCCAGATAATGATGGTGTTATAGGTGAGGGTGTTCCTCGCGTAAATAAAAATGGAAGAGTAATTAAAGAGGGAGGGTATACGGATGTTAATGATGATTATTTGGATGCAACTACTCAGCCTTGTGATTCTGAAATTTCTGGAATAACAATTAACACAAGTGGTCTTCCAATTTCTACTTTTAAAGTTACATCAGGAGATACTGTTATTAATGATTTAACTAGTGGGGCTAATAGTAGCGAAGTTTTTGTAGAATTGCAATCTGTACCTGGAGAGAATGAGGTTGTATTAATTAATGTTGCTAAAACTTTAGAGAATTTGGCTTTAAATCTTAAGATAACTAAGTTACAAGAAGAATATAAAATAGAGGTATTTCAAAATGGTCTTTGGTTATTGTTGTCTCCTGAATTTTATAAAGTAGAAGGGGATAATATAAGCTTTTATAGTAAAGAAGATTTTAATAAAGTTAATCCGTTTGATCTTAATCTAATTAACGGAGTTGAATATAATAGAATTGCCCCCTTAGATCTGGTATTGGATGATTTGATTGATATTGAGGGAGGGACTTGGGAGATTACTGGCCCTTCTGATTTTTCAGTGATTATAGATCCAGATATTGCTGGGAATAAATTCGTATGGGATGGAACACAAGCATCACCAGGGGTTTATAAGTTTAAAGTACAATTGCAGGGAAAAGTATTTAATGGTCAATTTATTATTTTTTAATAATGAAAATTAAAATTTTATATAGTTTGGTCATTTTTTTGATCATAGTTTTTTTATGTTTTTTAATATCTAATTTTTTAAAAACTGATTCTGTTGTTGTAGTAGATTCTCAAAAAGTAATAGAGGAATATGATGGTTTTAAGGAAGCTAAAGATGCCTATGAATTGCGTGTAAAGGAATTTAGTAAATCTTTTAAAGAGCAGCGCAAAATATATGAATCTAAAAGTAAAGAATTTGAAATATTAGAGTCGGAACTTAATGAGCAGGAAAAAAACATAAAGAGAGCTAAGTTGGTCAAGATGAAAGAAGTCTTGCTTAAAACGGGAGCTACCATTGAAGAAAAGTCCTCCAAAGAAGAGGGAAAAATACTTCAAGCAGTTTTTAATAAAGTAAATGGTTTTATTGAAAGATATGGTAAGTCAAAAGGCTATAAAGTCATTTTAGGTGCAAATGGACAAGGGAATATACTATATGTCGAAGGTAAAAGTGATATTACAGAAGAAATAATTGAAGCATTAAATCAAGAATATGTTAAAGGGGTTGAAGAATAGATTTTGGTTTATTTTTCTAAGTATATTATTGGGTACAGGGTGTAATTCTTCTTTTAAGAACGAAGGTGAATTTCTCTATTGGCTTAATCAAATAGAAAATGGTTATCTCAAAAGGAATTCCGCTAATGGGTTTTCTTTATCCTTAAAATATCTTCCTCCGGAGTATTTAGCATATTTAGAAGTTAAAAAAGGGGGGCTTGATTCTGATGAAAAATATGAATCATTATTTAATGAATTTAATAAGTCTAGAACTTTTTTATTTACAATTGAGCATCAGATTCCCGGAGTAGATGCAACTAATTACAATATTCAAAGTGTTTCAGAATTTAAGGAAAGGGTGTCAAAACTTAATTTTCAAATAAAAGAATATATTTTTTTTAAAACAGAAAATGGAAAAAAGTTTAAACCAGTTCTAACAACTTTTGAAAATCTCTATGAAATTGGAGGAAAAAAAACATTTTACATTGTTTTTTCAAAAGTTAAAGAGATAGAAGATGATTCAGATAAAATAGATATAGTTTTTGAAGATCCTTTTTTTGAAACAGGAATTAATCATTTTGTGTTCGACAAAAAAAAAATTAAGTGTTTACCAGAATTACTATTTATAAACTAATAAGATTATGATTTCTATTTGTAGAAAATACATAAAAGCAGCGAGTTATATTTTGTTGTTAGATATGATGTTAACTATTGTAATACCATCGGGTAATACTATTTATGCTTTAACATCAGGTCCAGCTTCGCCTGAATTTTCAAGTTTTGAGCCAGTTGCAACTACTAATTTAGTAGACCCATTATCTGGTAACTTTACTTATAATTTACCTGTTATACAAATTCCTGGTCCAGATGGAGGAGGTTATGCTATGTCATTATCTTATCATAGCGGGGCATCACCAGAAGAAGAGTCTTCCTGGGTTGGCCATGGATGGACTTTAAATCCTGGAGCTATTAATAAGGGAGTAAGAGGGCTCCCAGATGAGTATGATAATACTCCTGTAGATATATATAATAGGACAAGGCCAAATTGGACGCTTAGTGGTTCAGAAAAGCTTAATCTTGAGTTTTTTAGTAATTCAGGTGAAGATTCTGGTGGTAGTTCTGGCGGAGGATTAGGTTTAGGAGTGTCAAAATATGTTAGGTACAATAATTTTCAAGGTCTAGCAAAAACAATATCATTAAGTCTTTCTAAGGGTTTTGGGAGTCTTTCTATGAATAGGTCTGCTACAGGGATTACTTTTAGTGCAACTATTAATCCTTTTAGTTTACTAAAGAAAGAGCAAAAAAAAGTTCTTAAGGAGAAACAAAATGTAAAAAATAAAGGATTAATTAAATTTGATAAAGAGGTTACGGCTAATGAACAAATATTGGCTAGTAAAGGTTCGGCTTTATCTGCAGCAGGGACAGTTGCACAGAGTTTATTTGGATTTAAGAGTTTTACCGATAACGGAGTACAAACATCACTTTCTAAACTTAAAGGATACAATTTTAATACCAGTTTTGGTGTAGAAATAAACCCAGCAGTAGCACCAGTGGGTATTGAAACAGGTTTAACAGGAGCATTTAGCTTAAATATATCAGAAGCTTTTGAAACGGTTTTCACTTATGGGTATGAAAATACCCCAAGTGAGATGGGTAAATATAGAATGGACTATTTTACAGAAAAAGCACAGTCTTTTGATAAGCGTGATTATTTCATAGGTATTCCATTCTCAACTCCGGATAATTATATGTTAACTGGAGAAGGACTTTCTGGAGGTTTTAGGCCATATAGGAAAAGTGTTGGTAATTATTTTCCCGAAAAAATAGAAGGGGATGATAACAAAATAAAAACTTTTGGACTAGGAGTGGAATTGGCTATCGGAACCAATGTAGGCGTTGGTGTAAATCTTGCTTTTGGGAATAATAAATCTACTATTAAAGAATGGAGTAATCAAAACCAATTTAGTGATTCTAATAATGATTATCAATATCGTTTTTATGGAGATATGGGAGGCAAAGTAGAATATGGAGATACTAATATTTCTAAATCTAAATTAAAGGCTTCACCAAATTTTCCAGGAATAACAAATGTTTCTGGTTCTGCTCCATCTGGTGTAAATAATTTAAATGAATCAGAAGCAATTGGTTCTTCTTTTATTCAAAAAGGAACAAATAGCGGTTTTAGTATTTATAACGAGGCAGGTTTAAAATATACCTATGATGTAGATATGATGGTTAAAAATACAGCTTCTCTATCTATTGATGTTCAGAAAGAAGATATCGTAGAGAAAAATTATCTTGCTTTTAAGAATTTGTATTTAGATAATCAGTTTAATGTTGAAGAGTGCCAACATAGAGTTGTGGTTGGAGATGTTAAGAAAGAAGGGTATGCAGCTACTTCTCTTCTATCAAATATTGTAACTTCTGATTATATAGATTTAGGTACTCCTGGTCCTGATGAATCAGATTTCGGAGGATGGACTTCCTTTGAATACTTTAAAAAATATGGAGATATCAATGATGAGGGTAACTCCAATTGGTATCGTTGGAGAATACCGTATAACGGACTTTTTTATAGTAAAAATTCTATTTCGGATTTAAAGGATGATACTGGTTTTGTGACAACAGGGGAGAAAGAAATTAATTTTCTTAAAAAAGTAGAGACAAAAACGCATGTAGCTTATTTTGTTACAAATAAAAGTGAGCCAACTCGTTTTGGTGTTAATGATTCGGATATTCAGGCAAAATATTTGCAAGGTTCTGGTTTGGATAGATTTGATGGTTTGGCAGCAGCGGATTTGGCATTTAGTGATCCAGCAGCTATTAATCCTAGTGCTAAAAATGAATTGAAACAATTAGAATATTTAGAAAAAGTTGTTTTATTTTCTAAAGATAGGCCAGATGTTCCGCTACAGACAACCAATTTTAAATACGACTATTCGCTTGTTCCTAATTTACCAAATAATGTTAATGGTAACTTTCCATCAAATACAACAAAGTTAAATAGTGGTAAGTTAACCCTTAGAAAAGTGTGGTCCGAATTTGAAGGGGTAGTTAATGCTCGTACAAGCTCTTATAAATTTGATTATAGATATAAAGATTTTGCAGATTATCCCACTTATTTAATAGATGAACATTCGGAGTTGGATAGTTTTTTTAATTTGAGTAACACCTATTCTGTAAATGTTCAAAACCCGGAATATAGTCCTTATACTTTAGATGCATGGGGGGGTAATCAGTACGCAGGTGCAGAGAGGCATTTAAATATTGTAAAATGGCCATACCAAGGAGATATCCCAATAAATTCTTTTGACCCAGCTGCATGGCAATTGAAGCAGGTAACTTTACCTTCAGGGGGTCAAATTTTAGTAGAATATGAAAGTAAAGATTATTCCTATGTCCAAGATCGTAATGTTATGGCATTGGTTAAATTAATATCTGCCAATGATAATTATGAAAATCCTGAATATACATTAGATTTAAGTGATATTGGATATAATAGCACAGAAGATGCGGATAAAATTCAAGAATTATATGAATATTTAAGAGCATATTTTTTGAAGGACTACGATGCTACTAATTTGTCAAACAATAATGTATACAGTAATGACTTTGGTAATTTAAAATCAGATAACCGAATATATTTTAAATTATTGTACGCTTTAGAAGGCTCTTATCCCGATTTGGAAGATTGTAAGTCAGAATACCTAACTGGTTATGCTAAAGTAAAAAAAGTTAAGCTCAATGGCGGGGCAATTTCTATTGAATTAGACGGGAGTAATGATGGTAAAAATTTAATAGGTGTTGGTTTGTTTGATGATCCCGTGGAAGATGAAGGGTATAGACTAACACCAAGGCAAGCATGTTATGATTATTATGTTACGCAACGATGGGGTAAGTATACAGCAGGTTGCGAATCAAAAATTGAAAAAATATTTGGAAAAGAAATGGATCAACTTGCAGATTGTGATGGTAAGTTGATAGATAATATTGGAGATGCAGTAAAAGTCGCAGGAATAACTGCATCTGGTATGACTTTGGTTTCCAGCTTGGCAGTTAATAGTAAATACCCATTAAAAACACAAGTTTGTAAAGCAATAAACCCTTCGCTTTCGTATTTAAAAATACCAATTAATAAGGCAAAAAGAGGTGATGGTATGCGAGTGAAAAGAGTTTTAATGTTTGATAAAGGTATTGAAACTGGGGATGCTGCTATTTACGGACAGCAGTATAATTACCAACTAGAAGATGGGAGAAGTAGCGGGGTAGCTACTAATGAACCAAATGATATGAGAGAAGAAAACCCTTTAGTTGGGTTTTTGCCTAAAGAGGATCAATCTTGGCTAAATAGATTGGTTGCTGGTAAAGATAGGGAGCAATCTGAGGGGCCTATAGGGGAATCCTTATTACCATCACCTTCAGTTAAGCATGCAAGAGTTGTTGTTGAAAATATCCATAGAGGTAAAACGGGATCTGGCCATACAGTATACGAGTATTTTACGTGTAGAGATTATCCTTTTGATAAACTTTATGACTACTCTCAAAATGACCCTAATGATAATCGTGAATATGATATAGGAGTAGCTAAACCAGTTAAAGGTGTTGATTACTCTGTTCTTCAAGATGAGAGTTATGATGATAAATTGCGTATTCCTACACCAAATTTTAGTTATAGTTTAGATAAGGCATGGGCTTCTCAAGGTTTCCGTTTTATTCAAAGTGGTATGGATGGTAAACCAAAATCAATTAGAACGTACGGAGGTGATTACGCTAATGGAAATAGTAGTTTTATTTCTTCAGGTCAAGATTTTTATTACTACGAACCTGGCGAAAAAGTGCCTATGTTAAAAGGTAATGGAACCTATTACATGGACACTCCTGGTAAGGAAATGGATGTTACTATGGAGAATTTTAAACTTAAAAATCAAATTTTAGATTTTAATTTTGAAATAGATGTGAGTGCAGGTTTAACTTTTCCTCCTCCAATATTTGTTTCAGGATGGCTTCAGTTTTCGTTTGCTGAGCAGAAATTAAGTAAATATGCTGTTTCTAAAGTTATTCGTTATCCAGCAATTCAAAAGAAAATAGTTTCTTATAGTGATAATATAGCGTCTATTACAGAAAATTTAGGTTTTGATAATGCAACAGGAAGATCAGTGGTTACTAAAACATATGATGCTTATCATGGAATAGTATCTGCAGAAGGAGAGAAACATGACGGGTCTATTTATAGCATGAATATTCCTGCGCATTGGAACTATGCTGCAATGGGAAGAAAAACGGAAGATGAGAGTTATACAAATCAATTATTGGCTAGCTCAGGACAGGTTATAACTTATGGCGATGGTGCCAATCCGATAAATTTAGGTGGAACATGGAATATTAAAGGGGATAAAGTAATATCTTCTGGAGCCAACACATTTAATACTTTGGCAGGTGTAACTACATGGATTGATGACAATATTAATTCTATATATAATTCATCGGGAGCAACAACGGAATTAGAGAAGATATGGAGATTACATCAAAGTTTTGTTTTTAAAGGAGAGGTTAGCAAATCCTCTAATAGGATAACTGAGTTCGGAAAAATATTTAATGGTGGTATTTTAGAAGGTTATACACCATTTAATTATACTTCAAATGCATCTCAAGATGAAAGATGGGTTAAATTAAGTGAAGTTACTAAGTATTCTCCAAACGGAAATGCATTGGAGGAAGAAGATGTACTGGGAGTGCCTAGCTCTTCTAGATTTGGATACAACTTTACACAGCCGGTAATGATTGCACAAAATGCAAGATATGATGAGATTTACTTTGAGCATTTTGAAGATAAACAAGACGTTACACTTCCAAATTTAGTTTTTGGAGTAGCGCACTCCGGACAATATTCTCAGCAAATTACTTCTGGGGCATTCATTGTAAATAATGTTATATCAAGAAAGTTGTTAAGTGATACAGGTGGTTGGCTTAAATTTTGGACAAAATCGGAGAATAAATTAGAAAACCCTAATATTTTGGTAGAGGGCGATTCTTATATCCCGCAATTTGTAGCTAAAACAGGAGAGTGGAGTTTGTATAGAGTCTTTGTTAATGCTAATTCTCTTCCTATAAATCAGGAAGTAAGCATGCAATTAACTTTTGATAATGTAAATACTACTTATATAGATGATATAAAATTTAACCCAAAAGAATCACAAACAACTTGTTTTGTCTATGATGTAAAATCTCTAAGATTGTTGACCCTTTTTGATGATCAACATTTTGGTTTGTATTATCAATATAATAATGAAGGACAGTTGGTTAGGAAGTTGATAGAAACGGAAAAAGGACTAAAAACGATAACAGAAACTCAATATAATACACCTCGTGAAGACCGTGAAGATTTTTAAAATAACAGCAATTATTTTTCTTTTAATGCCGGTGTATAGTATCTCTAATACGGTTACGCCATTTGATGAATGTAAAAATAAAATTCTTTCCTATTTAGAAAAAATGGAAAAGATGAATAAACCAGAATCTGGAAAGGTTTATTATGTGCGATATCGTATGCATACTGAATTTTCGAAAGAACTTCAGATATCTTCCAGTGAAACAGTTACGGAAGTAATGACCAGTAAGAATATGCTAATGATGAAAGATCAAAACATGAAGGTCTTTGGTGATGAAGAAAATGTTTTTGTTGTAATACCAAAAATTAAAAAAATATATTGGAATAAATCAGATCCAAGAATTTTTAATGATGCTAATACTTACAAGAAGTTTTTAGATATACAACGAAGTCTTTTAAATTCTGCTGTAGAAATTAGTTGTGTAAAACAAAACGATATAACTATTATTACAGTAAAACCAAGTGCAGAATTTTCTAAGCGTACTAAGTTGCTACAACAAAAAATAACTTATAATAATAAGTCGGAACGAATTATAAGTGTAGACAATAGTTATAATAGATATAACAAAATAAAGAATCAGACTATAGTATATGAGGCTCTTGATTTTAATAGCTCAAAAAAAATAGCATCCCCAATTACAGCCTTGTTTAGGGCTAAAGAATTAAAGCCTGCATATAAGGGATTTGAAATAATTGATAATAGAGAAAATAGATAAGAATGCAAAGTCAAAAGATTTATACCAAGCTATTACTAACCATAAGCCTTTTTGTTATGGTTATGAATCTACATTCTCAAGATTTAGGAGTTAAAACAGATAATACTATGATTGCTGTTCCTACTTCTGGGATTACAACAACAGGAAGTTTAAATTTTACTACACCATGTTCCAACTTTATCGTTCAAAATGGAAAGGTATGGGTGAAATTAGATTTAGGACAACAGTATAATTTTGGAAGTGGAACAGTAGGTATTCCTTTTGATATTACTGTTAATCTTGATGTTATTCTAGAGACAACAGGAGCTGTTAACCCCACTATAAATTTTGATTTGAATTTAGATAATCAAAAACCAGAGGGTTTAGTCTATTTAGATTTAAATCAATACATAGATGATACGAATGTTGCTACTGGATTGTCTTACTTAACAGAAACACTAAACGCAGTTACCGTTGTGGTTAATTCGGCAGTAGATTCTAATACCGCAATTGACTTACAAACTAATTTAGAGATAAGTCTAAATTATGAGTTGCAATATGGGTTAGATGTATCCAATAATCTAGTTAGCTTAGTTGGTAGTACTTCTGTTACGGATAGTAAAGAAGTTTCTTTTGAGTGGTTAGATACTTGTGATGCTCCTAATTATGAATTTCAACTTTTACGATTATATAATAAAGATGCTGCAAAAATTACCGACGAGCAAAATATTACAACCAATTTAGATTGGTCTAAAGCATTAAGTTTTCAAACCTATAGTTCAGAGAAACAAATTTCTTTAACTATAGGAGAAGGGCAAGGATTCTATGTCTGGAGAGTTAGACCTTTAGGTACTTTTTATGAAAATGGAGCAGGGAATAGTAAAAACTGGGGCGCTTGGAATACTTCTATGTACGATGCAAGTGATTATTCTTTTGTTGTACCTACAGGAACAAATGAGGCTTTTTTCTTTACGGATCCAGATGATAATACAAATTATCAATATAGTAGAGTTTTTACCGAAGGAAATAAAATAAGTGAGCAAGCAACATATGCCACCACTTTAAATCAGGTAAAACAAACGCAGCGTTATTTTCCGTCCAAGGATTATAAAATTATTTCTCAAACAATATTAGATAATTCAGGAAGACCAACCTTAACAACTTTACCAGTTCCTTTGGAAGGAGAAAGAATTAACAAATACAAAAGTAATTTGGTAACTACTAATGGAGAATTGTATCGTGCAAAACATTTTGATGATGCCTTAAATTATACACAACCTGCTGTAATTGACGCTACGGGTGCTTTTGGTTATTACTCTAGTCTTAATGTAGACAAAAGAATTCCTGATGCAGAAGGGTATCCATATACTAGAGTAATTTTTAGTAATGATGGTACAGATAGAGTGGTGGAGCAGTCTGGAGTTGGGAAAACTCATATGATTGGTAGTCAGGCATCTAATCAAGGGCGTACTGTCAGAACACTATACGGTACTCCAACGGAAGAAGAATTAGTATCCCTTTTTGGAGATGAAGCACCAGATCCAGAAAGCACCGCGAAAGTAATAACAATTGATCCAAATAATACAAAATCTGTAGCATACATCACTAAAGAAGGAAATACCATTGCAACTGGACTAACTTTTAGTGAAGATGATTCTGTATTAGATAATATAGATACAGTATCTTCCTCTGTTTCAGGGGTAAATGATAAAATATCTAATAATATTAAAACTGAAAAAGGATTTAAAGCCTCCAAACGAATTACTATTTTGGAGGATGCTACCGAGGTTAATATTAGTTATTCAATTACTAAACCCGTATTAGAAGGGTTGTGTAATAATCTAGAAATTGAGTTAGATTATGAACTGCGCATAGAGATATTTGACGTGGAAACAGGAGAAGTAGTGAAAGAGTTCTACAGAGAAAGTATAGCAGATTCCTTATTAGATCCATTAGATGAACAAATTACTATTGATTTTGGAGCTGTAACTTTGGATACTGGAAGTTATTACATTCAAAAAAGTTTAGTTCCTTCCAACAATATAACTGGAAAGTTAGTAACCTCTCAGGAAAATACGAAAAAACTTATTGAACCTTATTTTGCTTGGTTAGTCAGTGCTTTGGACGAAATAGACTGTGAGGAAGAAATGGAATATTTGTACCATGATATCTTTTTTTATGGACAGAAAATATACCAACAGCAATTAGCTCAGAATAATGGATTATTAGAATTTAATTGTGAAGGGTGTTCAGATATTTCGTATCAATTTAATAGAAAGGATAGTGCTGATCCAGAAGCCCCTGCTGAATTTTTAGATTTTTATGAAGGCAACGAAAGTTTATATAGTGTTACTATAGTTTTTGTGGATGACGCTGGTGAATTTGTTCCTTTAGATTATGGATCTACCACAAGTTTAGGAGATATTGTACCTGTCGAAGTGCGGTTTTCTACACCTTGTTGTGATTTTGATATACCAATTGCCTTTACACCACCATTTAAAAAACCTTCAACAGAAGCTATGGAGGCTTATATTGATGACCCTGTTGCTGTAGACCAAGTAAATACAGCAACAAATTATTACTCACCATCTTCCAATCTTATAAACCCAAATACATTTTTTCTAACACAAACAGAGGAAAATTTTCTATACGAAGACGATGGAAATGGAAATATCACAATTATTAACAGAAACGCCTATCCATTAGATTTTGAAGGATATGCTATTTCAATGTTGTACCAATGTAAGAGTACGGTAGACCCAACGTATTTAATAACGGATGCAGAAAACGATATTTATAATGCTATGCGTGGTTGGCATAAACCAGGTTTGTTAAATCAAATGGTTTATCATATGGCAACCGATAGCTATGGTAGTGTTGGTTGTGCAAATAGAATTGATGGTTCAGATAGTCGAGATATATTAGCAAATACGGGAGATCCATTGCCACCTCCAATAGACGGTTATCACGTTTGCGATGGTGCAGAAGCTCCTGTTAGAATTAACAACGCACAATATTCTGTTCAAGAGTTAGCTGAATGTTGGGAGCCTTTGGTAATAGAACTTGTAAATCGTATTTGCATTGAACCTTTTCAAGCAGATATAGATCAAAGTAGCAATGTATCGGATAATGTAGATGATCAAGAAGAAGAGGGGGCATCAGTAGATGATATTGCGGAGAGTATTGATAGCTGGATTATTCGTTTAATTTCTAGAGCAAAAATAAAAAGGAAACTAAAAAAGCAAAAAGCAGGCACAACGGACAATATAGCAGACGAGGTAGAAAAACAAAATGGAAGTTTGGTTAAGACCTTTTTGGAATGCACGGGCTATGCTTTTGCAGATATATTGGATCCAGATGAAACCGATCAGACTAGCGAATTTTCAGAATTTTCTACGGATTTTGATGGGTCTCCTGGTAATGGGGAATATGACAGAGAAAGACTTTCAAATGGAGGACAAGGAGAGAATTGGTCTTACTTTTCTATAGATCCAGATGTTTCTGCAGGAACATATGTAACTCCGCCTTCGGATCCTGAGATAGAGACTGCTAATATTCTTAAAGAAATTTTTCCTTATCTACAGGATCCGGTGTATGCATTTAAATATTATGGGTATGAATCGGGTACTTTTCCAGATTTAGAGGTGCAAACTTGCTATAGAGACCCCAATATTTGTTATGATATTAATGGTAATGAGGTGCCTTGTTGTGGCGGTACAGTTGAAGACCCTGTGCCCTGTAACTTTTGTGGATTAGGTTATATAACCTGTCCTTATACTAAAAAAGACTGGAGTTGTGATCAGCGCTTTACGTTTTATGATATGATTAAAAACTATAAAGAAACTGTAGAGCCAGAAGCAGGAGTGGTAATTAATTGCGAAAATTATTATGAAGATACCGAGTATGTTATAAATCCGGATTATGGTATACTATTAAATGAAGATCAAAGTAATACGGGTGATTTTCAACTGCAGTATACGAATAGCGATATTACTTTAGATGCTTTGGTAGATTTAAAATACTTATCCAAAGGGTTAGTAGATACATATCTAGTTAATACTTTTTCTTCTCTACAGTCTAATGGTGTTGTGGAGTTAAAGGATATTAATGGAGATGTGCAAACTAGCGGGGTCAGCCTTATAGAGAATGATGCCTATGCTATGCAACAAGAATGCGCAGGAGATTGCGATGAAAGAAGGAGTGAATTTAGGGAGCAGTTAATTAAAGCTTTTGTGGATCGTTGTTATGAGATAGGAGAATGTAAAATAACGGCAAATGATAATATTGTACCATTAGCAGATATAGAATTAATGGTAGATCAAATAGTGGAACAATGCAAATCGCAATGTGCTATTACTTCATTTGCTTGTACAGATGAACCATGTCGTTTGCCAACAAGATCTCCGTTAGAATTTGGTGGTAGTCCAGCAACAAGTAACGATTTTAATATTTCCTATATAGACTTCGGTGTAAGTGGCCCCGTGGTAACTGGGTTATCTAATAGAGAAAACCAAACTCTTAAAGTTATAGATCCTAATAATGCATCTATTGTAGATACTGGTGAGGTAACAATAATTGAAAATATATCGACAACAGGAACTTTTGAAAAATATGATTATAATTCTAACCCCTCTATTTGGGATATAAGAAGATCACTAACCTATGCGGAATATTCTAGGTGGATACAAGCTAAAGAATGGGATATAGTACTAGATATTCCAAGCAAATGCGATGCTAATGGAAATTACAATACGTCTCTTACGTATGATGTGGATGGTTTTCCTATAGAAGCAGTATATGTAATGAATGAGGATGAAGAGTGGGTAGTACAAGACTTTTCTCAATGTGAAAGCCCGTATGTAACAAGAGATAACCCAACAGGGCCTGGAGATACTTTTGTAGAAAGAGATAAATATATTAAAACAAATACAACACCAATTTCACCAAATGATCCTTCTTTTACTACTCCTGTAGAATCACCAAAAGTTGGAATTGAAGTAAAAATCGACCAAAATTAAAAAGCCAGCAATATGCAAAAAATAGCAGTTTTATTCGTGTTTATACTATTTTCTTTTATTACTACTGCTCAGGATGGGGCTTTGTTTGATTATGAGATAGAAAGAATAGATGGGAATAATTATGAACTAAAATTACAAGTTTCAGGAGATATTGATATACAATATATTCAGATTCACTTTTTAGAAAAAGGAAAATCTTTAGATATTTATGAAGCTTCTCTAAATAAAAAGAGAGATGGTAGATATTATCTCTTTTTTAAAGGAGAAGAGAACCAAGTTTTTTTAGACAATGTAGAGTTTAAGTTTACGCATAATTATGGTTTATTATCAGAGCCATCCGTAATAGTAAAACTTATAGATAAAGATTTTAAGGTTATCGATTCTTACCAAAAAAATATAGATTAAAAAAATATTGGAAATGCGAAATTATTATATCCTAGTATTCTTATTATTTTCTCTGTTTGTCAAAGCGCAATCGGATACTAATGTATCGGTTACAACAAGTGTTTCCAATGCATTAAATTTATGTGGAGATGCAGAAACTGTAACGGTAACTGTAACTAATTTGTCTCCTGTAATTGCAACAAATATTATATATAAATCAGACTTACCTATTGGTATTTCTGTAGAATCCTCATTAGTCTTACCTAATACAGGATCTAGTGATTTCCCTTTTTTTGAAATCCCTGCGATAAACCCAAATGAAACGTATGTTTTTAGCTACACTATTAAGGGTACTTGTGAATGGTTAGAAGAGTTTAATGGTACCATTGATGATGAAACGGAGTTCGAAGTTTCCGCTTCAAATACTATTAGTTACAGTTTAAATAATGGGCCGTCTCAAAGTTTTACTGGAAACTCAGAATCGTTTAATGTCCGTTTTGCAGAATTAGAGGTTAAGGTAAAAGATGAGGATGTAAATCAATTTACAGGGGTACTTGAGAAAGATACGGATGGTACTGTTTTTACAAGAGAAATAGAAGTCCGTAACTCTGGTTTAGGAAAACTTTCTGAATATACATTTTATGTAGATATAGATAATAGAATCTCGTTCAGTGAAATTTCGCTTGGAGGACAAGTTATAACTCCAACATCCAATGGTGTATCTCCTTCAAATTCTAATTTGGATAGGTATACTTATGTTTTTACGGACTTTACAGGAATAGGAAATAACGATTCCTATTTTGATCAAGATGAACTTTTTGTTTTTGAAGATAAAGTTTCTTTGCTTTTTGGAACCTGTGAGTCAGCTTTAGAGACGAATTATACAGCTAATTGGGGATGTGATGCTACATTTTGTAATGTAGGTGATTTAGAAGCTACTTCTATTGCGTATGTTTCATATGTTAGTAGCTCCCCGTCAATATCATTTAATGAAGCAGTAGTGGTTGACTCTGGAAATCTGTGTTCAGATGTTGGAATTTATGAATTTAAATTAAAGAACAATGTGAGTTCTTCTTCAGTTTCAAATTCAGGGAATGCTTTGGATGTTTTTATTATAGAAACTTATGGTTATGGAACAACTTATACTATAGGCGGAATTAGTTTTCCAGACGCTGATCCGGGAACTGCTTATCGCGCTAATTTAAAAGATAGTTCGTTGCTAACTACAGATCCTGATGGTATTGGTGTTGGACTTGAGGATGTTGATAAGGATGGTTATTATGATGATTTACCAGCAGGTAATAGTATTGTCCTACGAGTTACATTCTCTACCAGTTGGAATGCTACTTTATTTGATGTCAATACAAAATGGCTGTTAAGACCGTATGGTTATTATTCAAATACTGATTGTAATCCATCTAGTTATTCTACTTCTATGGGGCATTTATATTACTCTTCAGCAGTACTTAGTGAACCAAGTGGAACTTTTCCTTCAGAGATATCAACTGGAGAAACTGCTATATTTGAATTTAGTGTTAATCGTACAGCAATGAATGCGCGACCTGTAAATGGTTTAATTTTTGGGGGTTATTATTCAGATTTTGTATTACCATTAGGTTTTAGTGTTGTAGGAGCTCGATGGTCTCAAAATCCATCTGTTTCCTTAACTGTTTCACAAAGCGGAAACACCTATAGGGTTTTTGGAGGAGGTAATTCGGGGAGTTATGAATTAGATATTGTTGTTGCATGCCCAGATGTTGCTGCTCCAGAAATTGCTGACATTAAATGGGATATGTATTTAGATGCCTGTAGTGATTATAGTTCATTGGAGCCTATTTCAATAGCCAGTCTAACAAAATCTATTTTTACAGATTATGACTGTCCAGGTGGTGGAGGTGGAGGTAGTTGCGATTTTGTTACGGATTCTTTTAATGTGGATAGGAATACTTTTGGTTACGTTGATCCATCCTCAAGTTCATATTATACAAATAATGAATTATCAAGTGCTCCTAGAATTTCTTCAACTTCGTCTGGAATAGAGTTAAATAAGGCTTACCCTTTAGATAAAGTCATAGTTGAAGCAGAAGGTAGAGTACTTCAAGGGACCGTTATTGAAACATATAATACGTTATTTTTTGAGTTCGCTTATAATAGAGTGAATGAAGATGATGCCGGTCTGTTAAATCATCAAACAAATGGTTCTATTTCAGTTGGAGGTAGCTCATATACTTTAAGTAACCCTCAAATTACAGTTGCAGGGGAAAGAATAACATATCTTTATACTGTAACAGGAGTTAATATTACTAATAGTGTTGAGCAACAGATTACGGTAACAGGATTAGAATTACAATTCCCCTCTAAATCGGCTACTTCGCTTAATAGTGGAGCTTTTCAGCTCGATGTTTTTAGAGCTAAGTTTTATGGAGTAAAAACGAATGGAGATTATGGTTGTACTACTTCTCAACCCACTGATTTTTCTATTTTAATACCTGAATTAGAGGTATATGATATTACTAGAGATATCACATGTACTGGAATTACCGATAATGGTTATTTTAGAATGGATTCTGCTACAGGATCCGACGATTTTCCAAATGAATATAGACCTCTTTTAATTTTTGGCACCTATAAAGTAGAGCCTCCATCAAACTATAGTATTAGAGAAGGTTATCCATTTTCTAATACAGGTACTAACACTACACCTGAAGGTGCTATAAATTTAAAAAGAGTTCCTACAAGGAATGATGATTCGTCTACGCCAGAAATTGAGTTTACGTATGAAAACCATATAGCTGCCGATCAAATTGCAGGTAAATTGGGATCTACATTCTTTCTAACAAGGGTAGCTTATGATCCTATATGTGATGCTAATTATCAAATACCCTCTAGAGGTACGAGTATAACAACAAACTTTACTCTTACATATATAGACCCTTTAGAAGGTACAATTCCTCAAACAATCCAAAATACTGCTGCAAGAAGATTTTATGTTGAAATACCGTTTACAGTTGGCGTTAATACTACACAAGAAGGATTTGAACGTACAGTTAGTTGGCCAGTTGTAATTTGTAATGAAGCAACAGGTGGTTTTGGATCTCAGATGACAGGAGCTTGGACAGCATTGGAATTAAAACAAGATGATACAAGAACAAAATTATTGGGTGCCACAGACGAAAATGGGGTAGAGTTAGAAGTTATATTTTATGGAGGACAAGATGTAGGTTCTGCTAGAGGGATGTTAGTTAAAACTGAAAATATATCAGCTCAATCGTGTAAAACTATATATCCTAGAGTAGCATATATTGAATGCGTAAATGATCAAACTCAAAACATTGAACTTTTAACTAGTTGGAGTTGTGGAGAATACCCATTAGAAGGTTTGGATCAAGTATCTTTAAATGGAATTAGTTCTCTTAAGGATTTTGGAGTACTTTCTTGTCAATACCGTTTAGATGAGCAAGAGGTTACACTTCGTTACAAAACGGGAGATTTAAGTTGGGAAGTTAATCGTCTGGAAGATGAAGTAGACTTATGTGAAGCTATGCCTTTTGAGATTAAGGTGGTAAGTTCAAAATTTGCTAATGTTTACGATACGGATTTAACAATACAGCTTCCTCAAGGAATTGGTTTAGAAGATATAGCAAATATTCAATACCAGTATGATGGCCAAACAGGTTTAGTTAATCAGACAAATTTTATTGTTGATAATAGTACTTCATCTAATGAAGTAATAATTAAGGTGTCAGAGTTAGTAACGGATTTATTAGTTACTGCTGCTGTGCCTGGTATTGTAGCAGGAGATAATACTATTCCTGGTTCTCGTTTATTAGGTAAAAACGAAATTATCTTTAATATCAACTTTGTTGCAGATTGTAATATGGATCCTGGTATTCCAATTCGTTTTGATTTGGATGGTACAACCAATTGTGGTGATAGTGTTAATTTGGTGTTTAATAGATCTTTGCCTATTAAAGGAGTTATTTTACCAGATTTAACAGTCGATATTCAAGCAAGTGATTTTGTGGTATGTAACAACCAAAATGAAGTAGAAATTACTCTATTAAATAATGGAGCGGTTCCAAATGTAGCACAACAAGAACTTAAAGTTACACTTCCTGCTGGTGTTTCTTATGGCGGAGTCGTTACTGGTTTTGATGCCCCAGTACAGACAGGTAATGTATTAACATGGGATATTGATGATATTAATACCAACCTAAACCAGAGCTTTAAAATACTAACAACTTTAACTAATTTTAGTTTAACGGAATTAGAGTATAAGGTAGATGTAATCCAAAATGGAGAAGCTACTTGTATTCAAGATTCTCAAGCATGTGATTTAGAAGTAACTTCGGCTCAAGATACAGATATTTCTAATCAAATTACATTGCCATCTGTAACTATAACACCGATTACTAGTTTACCAGTTTGTGAGGGATCTCCAATTGTTCTTTCTGTTGCTTTGGAAGGAGTTACAGACTATTCAACATATGCTTTTAATTGGAATATTGCTCCAACATCTATAAATAATAATCAGTTTACTTTTAATATTACCAACTCTTCTCAACTATCTGTAAGTGTAGCGCCAAACGGAAATAATAGCGGTAGTTGTACTGGTAGTGCTAATATAGATGTAGATGTTTATCCTGGAGCTGCTTTAACTATGACCTTAATAGAAGGTATTACATGTTCTAGTCAAGCAGATGGTAAAGCTACAGTTCAAATTATAGGAGAGAATAATTCGGGTTACACCGAGCAACAACCTTTCGAAATTGTATCTGCATCTCCTACAGGAGTAGTAACTATTGGCCAACAAGTAAGCAGTGGAGAGCTAATAACGGTTGAGAATTTACCGCAAGGGCCTTTCCGTATAAGTTTTAGGGATAATTATGGATGTACTTTCGAGAGAACTTTAAATATTCCTCTAATAGCCAATCCAATTACTAATTTCTGTACAAGTCTGCTTCCATGTGGCGTAGCTTCTGGTAATGTAGATATGAGCTTTAATACAGCAAATTTACATAGTAGTTTAAATGGCACTAATTATAGCGCAGTAGTTATAGAGAACCAAACAGGAACAGCTGCACTGAACTTTACGGGAACTTTTCCAGATAACCAGACACATGCATTAGCAAATGTCTCTGATAATGCTAGATATACTTTAGAACTCACAGCAACAAACGGTTGTGTTTATACGAGACCATTTGTAATTGATACGTATGAAGTATCCGCAGCAATTGCCAACGATAATGGCGATCCAAACTTTTACGAACTTTGTTTTGCTAACGATACTAGAGATATTGTGGTTAGTATAAATGACAATATCCCTACTTGTTCTTCTTTTACAGTTCCTAATTACCAACTATTAATTGGTACGGTAGATGCTGATGGAGCATATGAAGGAACACCGCAAGTATTTAATGATATAACCAATGAAATTACTTTTGAAGGTATAGGTGTTGGTACTTATAAAATAACGGTGAAACCAGCTAGTGTTAACGGGTATTCGGATGATATTACACTATGTGAAGAGGTTTTAAATTTTAATATTATTTCGCGTGCTAATTTTAAAGCAGCATTAGAAACTAAAGATCCACTTTGTGCAGGAGAAGAATCTGGTAGTGCAGAGGTAATTATAAATGGAGGTACAGGAAGTTTTACCTATGCTTGGTCTCAAAGTGGCGGTGCAGATATTATTTCTACGGGATATAAAGCAACAGGATTACCAGCAGGTAACTACCAAGTAATGGTTACAGATGAAAACGGATGCCCTAACGGCATTCCATTGACCTTTACATTGACAGACCCAGCACCTTTAGATGTCCCTTTTATAGAAGATGTACAAACGGCTTGTGAAGCTATTGCTGGTGGTAATGGCGGACTATCCGCAGCTGGCTATTCTTCTGGTGTGGCACCGTATACTTTTACTTGGTATGAGGTGATTAGTACTACAGATGTTAATGATGTGGTACAAACAGGGGAATCATTAGTATACCAAGAAACAGTTCCAGAAGGCGGTACTTCTACCTACCCTGGTATAACCGCAGGAGACTATAAAGTAGTGGTTAAAGATGCTAATGGCTGTACTACTGAAAGTTTAGTTACAGCGGTTACCCAGCCCGAAGTACCAAGAAAATATAATATATGTTTATCCTGGAAAACAAAGGCTATAAAAGAAAATCAAGAGATAGATCAAAATACTTTTACAATAGATCCAATTGGGCCTTCTAACTTTAAGTTAGCACTTACATCCCAAGTAGACCGTTGTATTGCAGAAGCACAAGAAGTAGCACAATCTAGCGTGCAAAAACTTGCGAACGATATAGAAAGTTTACAAGATGCGGTACAATTAGAATATACAAATGGTGTTAGCGATGTATACCATTATACCTTGTATTATTATGATAGGGCAGGAAATTTAACACGTACAGTCCCTCCAGAAGGGGTTAATTTAGTTTCCTCACGTATCCCAACAAGCCATACCTATGTTACGGGCTATGATTATAATAGTATAGCACAATTAGGAAAGCAAAATACGCCAGATGGGGGTACAACTAATTTCTTGTATAATGATATTGGTCAATTACTATATTCTCAAAACGAACGCCAGATTGCAGATGCTGCATATTCTTACAGTATTTATGATGATTTAGGACGAATTATAGAAGCGGGGGAAGCCACTTTAAACGGAAAAGTATTCCCTACGGATTTCTTAATTAATGATCAAGCAAATGAAGCTATAGCAAAAGCAATTCCTTTAACAGAAAAAGCAGAATATATACAGACTACTTTTAATGAGAAGGCTTTAGTTACCTACCAAGAGGAGGAACAGCGTTATTTAAGAAATAGAGTTAGCCAAATTTATAATTTAGATAAAAACGGACAAGAAACAAAAACGTATTATAGCTATGATCCGCATGGTAATGTAGAGTGGATTATTCAAGATTTACCAGGAATAGGGCAAACAACGGTTGCTTATAAGTACGATTTAATATCGGGTAATGTAAATAGTGTAGTTTATAATAAAGACAGACAAGATGAATATCATCATGCATATTCTTATGATGAAGATAACCGTATTGTATCTGTAAAAACATCCAAAGATGGGTATCTTTGGGATGAAGATGCGCGTTACGATTATTATTTACATGGTCCATTAGCTAGAACAGAAATAGGAGAAGATCGTGTACAGGGGCTAGATTTTACCTATACCATTCATGGTTGGTTAAAAGGTATAAATACGCCAGATTTAGTACAAAGTGCTTATAATCCAGACGGCTTAAATGTACAGGGGGATCCAAATACAAAACATGCCAAAGATGAGTTTGGTATGGCATTGGGGTACTATGAAGGAGACTTTACAAGAGATGGAGTTTTTGATACTCGTTTAACAGCGGCAAACCCATTTGTATTAGAAAACCAAGTAAGTGGTGTTTCGCAAAATTTATATAATGGAAACATTAGCACTTGGACATCGCAAACTGCTGCCGAGGCAAAGGAAAAGAATGTTACCAGTTACCTAACAGGGAATGCGTATAGATACGATCAGCTAAACCGTATAAAAGAGGCAACTACCAAGGCTTTTAATGAAGCAAGCCAATCCTATGCAGCTATAAATGGCAATGCAGATGCTTTCCGTACCAATTATACCTATGATGGTAATGGTAATTTAGAAACGTTAAAACGTTATAAGGACGATGGGCAGTTAATGGACGATTTAGCTTATAATTATGATCTAACGAACCCTAACTTATCTAACAAATTAACGCATGTAAATGATGCGGTTGGGCAGGTGAGTGCAGAAATTAATGATTTACCAAACCAAAACGATGGTAATTATATGTACGATGCTATAGGGCAATTATCTAGGGATAATAGCGAAGGACTTACATATATATGGAATACTTCAGGGAAAGTTTCCGAGATTGTTCCAGATAATACTGGCAACGCGGATACGCAAAAAGTATACATGAAGTTTACGTATAATGGTTTAGGCAATCGTATTGCAAAAATGGTAAACCGTATGCCGTATGATGCTGGCGGTAATGGGCCGCAAGTACATAACCCAGAAGCAGTAGAAACGACCTATTATAGTTTAGACGCGCAGGGGAATGTTATGGGTATTTATAAGAGAGAAGATGTAAAATTAGATCCTGCGAATATAGCAAGCCAGAGTTATAAAGCGGTATTTAAAATTACAGAACGCCCAATGTATGGTAGCGATCGTATTGGGCAAGATACTAAGGAAGAAGAATTGTTTAGTACTACCTATAACTTTGAAAATGAAGAAGCTTACAATAGCGTAGCTTTAGAATTTAAGGAAGCCATTAACCAAGTAGCATTTAGTACAGTAATGGTAGCACAGAATAGTGATCAGGAGTTGTTTGATGTAGATGGTAATTCTGTTTTTGTACCAGGAACAAATATTGCTTCCGCAGCTGTAGATGGTGCTTTTGTAGATCTATTGTATAACAGTACCATAATACAAGATGGCAATAGCACCCCAATAGACACCGATAATAATATCTTTTTAATAGAAGATGTACAAGAAACTCCAGTGGGGTATGGTGTGGTAGCTTCTAGTTATTTCAATGGTGGTGTAGAAGAAGGTGTATTGTTAATTTATGATACCAATGGGAATATAATACCAGGCTTGCAACTAATAAATGCGGATACGGCAGAGGCCATAGATGCCTTGGCAAAAAGTGTGGTAGTTAAAAACCCAGCAAGAGATAATGAGTATCTATTATTTTATAAAGATGTTGTTGGTGGCTTACATACCGCAACCTTAAGTACCGCTTCTGGTAGCCTAGAAGTGGCAAGTGTAGAGAGCAGAAGCTTTGGTAACTATGGCCGTCATATGGCAGTAGTAGATGACCGTAAAAACAAGCAAGCATATATTTATGCAACAACCCATAGTGGTGCGGTAGTAGATGTAGATGGTACAATAAAAACTCCTCCACAGGCTACTGTTGTTCGTTTTGTAATAACAGAAACAGGAACAATAACAGAAGAAGGAGTGGTAATTCCTGCTTTTGATAGTTACGATACCAAAGGAAACGGAGAACTACAAATTTCTTTAGACGGTAAAAGCCTAAATATGTATAACTATACAGATTTAGCTACGCAATGGACAGGTCTAGGACAAGCGGAAATACGCACTTGGCCATTCAATCAAGAATGGTTGCCTATAGAAGAAAATGCTAAAGAAGTAGCCTTGGGTGGTAATATAGGCAAGGGCTCTGTCTTAAATACAGGCACGGAGTTGTACTATACACAGCGTACGCATGAGGTAAGTACCACTACAGAAACGGTAGCGGTAAAACGCGCTTCCGATGGGCAAGTATTAGCAACGGACTTAGGAGACTTAAGGGCAAATAAAAATGATAATTTTTATTATTTTGCCCAAGGTAAAAACCAAGGAGCAGAATACAACCTAATAGCAACCAATACTACTGCATTAGCTAATTTACCAGTTTCAGATAATGGAGCTACCGGTTTTCAACCCTACCAACCGTATACTATTAATGGGGTTACGGCAGCAGAGAATAATGGGGTGGTATACCGTACTATAGGTAAAAAGTATTACGAGCTTAAAGATCATTTGGGTAATGTACGTGTAGTAGTTAGTGATCGTAAAAATTTAAATACTACAGACAATGCCCTAAGTGCCAATGTGGTAAGTTATAATAACTATTATCCTTTCGGTATGTTGCAACCAAATCGTAACTTTGATTCTCAGGAGTACAGGTATGGTTTTCAAGGTCAAGAGAAGGATTCTGAACTGAAAGGGGAAGGGAATTCATTAAACTATAAGTATAGAATGCATGACCCAAGGATTGGTAGGTTTTTTGCAGTTGACCCTTTAATAGGAAAATATCCTTATTATTCGTCTTATTCATTTAGTGGAAATAGAGTAATTGACATGATTGAATTGGAAGGGAAAGAACCTCAAAATCCAAAGTATCAATGGAGTACAAGTGATGGTTATAAAAGTTATGGTGATTTTTATAAAAGAGGTGGGCATCTTGCATTGGTACAAGGTTGGTGGGTATATTCTGATTTTGATAATGAAACTAATGAAAGGAATAGGTTTTGGAATCCAGAGAAAGGTAAATGGATACAATTTGATCCAATGCCTCCAAAATCTTTATCAGCAGATTTGGAATCCTTAGGGAAGTATCATTTAAGAGCGTTATATGACAATACAACTATGGATTTAACTTATACTCTTGAGGCAGGAGTTGGTGAGGCTGATTATATTAGGTTTATGGGATACCAATTTGATAAAGGACTTAAAGCTTCGGGAACTTTTAAAATACTTGAATTAAATGGATTAGATGCATTTAGAGCTTATTATGAGAAAGGAGAATTTGAAGGTATTAATCAAAATTCATTACATGTTTTCGATGGGTTTAGTGGGAAAGGTGAATTAAAATATTCTAAAGGTATTTATGCAGGTTCTGGATCTGTTGAATTAGAATTAAATAGTAGTTTACTTAAGGTAAATGGAGAGATTTCGGGAAGTTATTCAATATTTTCTTTATCTGGTTCAGGTGAAACAACATTTAATACTTCAACACTTGAATTTGTAGGATCAGACAAGAATTTAGATTTAGGAATTGAGTTTTTTGATTTATCTAAAAAAGGACCAGCGAAATTTAAAAATGGAATGGATGTTTTTCATAATCTAAAATTAGATATGAATATTGATATAGATGGTTTCATTGATAGTATTAATAAGCCAATTATAAACGAAAATTCTAGTAGAAAGGTCAAGGTTTATGATGATAATCCATAAATTAGTGTTATGTTTTTTAATTTTGTATTTACTTTTATTATTATTTATCTTTTTTCAAGGTTTTTTATAAATTTTTCAATTAGAAGGAACTTTGATTTCAATGATAATAGGTTAGAATCGGGGACTGATTTTAAAACATTTGTTAGAAATTTAAGAGTTTTGTTTCTTGATTATTTTTTTTTAAATATTGAAAAGAAAATAAAGATATTTAACGGAACAAATTCTAAAAGAGAAATTTTAATTAAAAGATATATTTTACTCTTAAAATGGCTTTTCATTCCAGTATTATTGATTTGTATACTTATTTTTAGAAATCATCTATAACATATACCACTTTTTTTGATAATATAGTTTTTTAGTAATCAATGAGTGCAAAATTAGACGGCAAGGGAATTGTAATGTCCCCGCTGGCGCGAGTAAAAAATAACAAAAAGGCTTAGCTAGTGCGAGCTTCACGCTCGTACCGTATAGAGTAAGAAAACAATAGAGGGTAGTAAATAAAAGTTTTTGTTTGGGGTATGTATTAATAGCTATGGGAGTATATTTTAAAAATAAATAAAAAAGAGAATCCTAAGGCAAGGATAATAAGTAGGTAGTTGCTAATTAAATTAGAGGACAATACGTACATATTTTATACTATAAATACTATGTTTTCGTTTAGAATAAACCATTAACCATAGCCATGCATTTAAAAGTTTTAGTTTATACCCTAGGGCTGTTTTTTTTTCACAGTCTTGCATCTGCACAAAATTTTCAAGAAGTTACGAGAATACTAGCACCAGATGGTACCAAAACCAATAGGTTTGGTAATACCGTTGGTATAGATGGGGATTATGCCATAGCAGGAGCCTACAGAAATGATACCGATGTAAATGGTTTAAATTTTTTGCAAAGTGCTGGTGCTGCTTATTTTATGAAAAGAGATGCTACAGGCAACTGGAGTGTTTCTCAAAAAATAGTGGCCTCAGATAGGAGTTTAAATGATAGTTTTGGTACAACCACAGCAATAAGTGGCAGGTATGCATTAATTGGTGCGCCTAATGAAGATGAAGGTGTAAGCGGCACCAACCCCAATACAAACAATGGATCTGTATATGTATTTTGGCGTAACGATGCTGGCGTATGGACAGAAGTTCAAAAACTAGATGTTCCTGCACCCAATGCAGGTTTTGGTTTTCCAATACATTTAGATGGTAACAGAGCAATTATTGGTGCTACACAAAAAACGATAGCGTATACCAATGAATTTAACCAAAGAGATAGTTATAGAGATACAGGAGGGGCTTATGTTTTTGAGCTGAATGGTACAGGGCAATGGGAACGCACAGCCGATATAAATTATTCAGAACCAAAGTCTTTTGATAATTTTGGTAGAGCTATTCATTTTCTCGGAGATTATGCAGTTATAGGTTGCCCTAAGAAAAGTTTTATTGATAATACTGGGTATGAAATAGACAGGGTAGGTGCCGTTTATATTTTTAAAAGACAAGCAGATGGTAGCTGGCTAGAGATAAAAAAAATAATTCCTTCTAATATAGCACCAGAAGTTTTATACGGAGAGTCCGTTACTATAAATGAGGATTATATAATGGTAGGTGCAAAACAAGAAGCTGTAGAAGATCCTATGGGTAATTTTTTACAAGATGCTGGTGTAGTTTATATATATAAGAAAAAAGAAAACCAGGACGATTGGGAAGAATTTCAAGTATTAAATGCAGAAATACCAAAAAACAATGCTTTTTTTGGAGATGATGTACATTTAAAAAATAATACCCTTATAGTTGGCGCACCGCAAGTAACGTTTTATGACGATGCTACTAATTCTTTTCTCTCTGGTGGTGCTTCCTATATTTATAAAATTGGAACTTCGGGTTTTTGGGAAGAAAAGCAAAGAATTAGAGGTTCTACAGTAAGTATTGGAGATGATTTTGGCAATGATGCCGCTTATGATGGCGAAAACTTAATTGTTAGTGCTATGGACCATTCCGATGATGCCAATACAATATCTAGATTGGGAGCGGCATTTATTTTTAAAGAGGATGGTACAACAACTACAGAAGTAGAAGTTTCTATTGCTACAAGTACTGGTGCTGCGGAAGGCAGTACAAATGGGCAGTTTACATTTACACTCTCAGAAGCGGTAACAGAAGATACAGTGCTTAATTATAGTGTTTCAGGCACGGCTACCAATGGAGTAGATTATACTACTATTAGTAATACCATAACCATAGAAAATGGAGAAACAGAGGCCGTCTTACCAATTACTATTTTAGAGGATACTATTTTAGAATGGGGAGGAGAAAGCCTAACCCTAACGTTAGAAAGTGCTACTAATGAAGTAGTGTTGGGAGCAAATGCTATTGCAACCATGCTAATAGCAGATAATGAGAAAGTACAAGCTACCATAGTTGCAACAGAGACAATTGCTAGTGAGGCTGGTCAAGAAGGTGTATTTACTATTAGTTTATCAGAAGCCATCCCAGAAGAAACAATCTTAAATAGTATATTTACTGGAGAGGCTGTAAACGGAGTAGATTATACCACTATTAATCCTACAATTACTATTCCAAGTGGACAAACGGAAGTTATTGTATCCGTATCCGTTATAGACGATGCCATTTTAGAATGGGGAGGAGAAAATGTAGAGTTACGTTTAGATAGCACAACCAATGCCGTAGAAATAGGCACAGCATCTACAGCCACTATTACAATTACGGATAATGAAGTTGTGGAAGCAACTATAGTGGCCTCGCAATCTGCAAGTGAATCTGGCCAAGAAGGTATTTTTACTATTCGTTTGTCCCAAGCTATTCCAGAAGAAACAACCATTAATTATACAGTTCTTGGTAATGCGGAAGAAGGTATAGATTATGTTTCTATACCTAGAACAGCAGTAATTCCGGGGAATACCACTAGTGTTGAGGTTTTTATTAATGCCATTGAAGATAGTGAAATAGAAATAGAAGTAGAGCAGGTAACTATTAATTTAGAAAAATCTACTAATGATGTTGTTATTGGAGCTACAGATTCTGCTTCCGTACAAATTTTAGATAATGATTCTTCTACCGCTTCTATAGTACAAATTTCTGCCCCAGAAAATGTAAGCGAAGCAAATGAGCAAGCTGTGTTCACTATAACTCTAACTAGTCCTGTAGAAGAAGATGTAGTGTTAAATCTATTATTTTCTGGAACAGCAACTATTGGGGAAGATTATATGTCTTCTGTAACAGAAATTACAATACCTAAAAATACAACGCAAATAGAAGTGCCTATTACCATTATAGAGGATACTATAGTAGAAATAGGAGGAGAAGAAGTAATGCTTAAAGTAGAAAGTACTTCGGAATATATAGATATAGATCAAAATACAGCAGCAACGCTACTTATTCAGGATAACGACGAAATAGTAGAGAATCCAGAACCAGAGGTAGAGATCATACAAAGCGTATATCCTAATCCTACAAGCGGAGATTTTGTAATAGATTTTGGGGTTGTAGCAAATAATAACGTAACCATAGAAATTTTTGATACTGCAGGTAGGCGCATTCATGCAGAAATACCAGATAATGGAGTCTCTAAAGTTACTATTTCAAAAACTTTAGCTCATGGGATTTATACCATTCAAATTGCAATAAATGGTATTTATACGGTAAAGCAATTAATTAGAAAATAGATTTTACTAGTATTACTATCTAAAAATTTAAGTTTTAGAAAGAGAAGTTTTGTTATGCCATTTTGTATTAGACTTACAAACAACAAATAGAAGTATTTGTATAAAATTATTACGCTAAATGTCGTATTTTCGATGCTTACAAAAAGATATAAGATTACTTATTTTTGTACATAAAATAGGTAAAATGCAAACATTAACCAACTAGCCTAACCAATGAAAAGACTATTCTTTGTGTCTTTGTTATGTTTATTACATAGCTATATAGTAACATCGCAAGAAATAACCAAAGAAATACCTATAGCAAAAGATGCTATAATAGAAGATTCTGGTAGTACTGTATCTGGTAATTTCTATATTCTAGAAAATAGCAAAGGAAAAGTACCTGTTAAGACAAGATATAGCCTGTGGGATTCCAATTTAAATGTACTAAGAGAATATACAGATACGGAGAAATTTACAGCCTACGATATTGACTTCACTTCTTATTCTGGAAGTAATTTAATTCTAGAAGAAAAAAAAGGATATGCTCTAATTAATGAGAAAAGAACAAAATTTAATGATGAAAACCTTAATGGAGAACTTTTTGACTCATATTATGTAAATGATAGAGGACAGCGGAATGATGTAGTAGATGTTGAATTTTTAACAGATTCTAATTTTATCTCTATAGGAAGAAAGGAAGGAAAAGAGCATTACAAGAAAGGTAAATTTAAAGAAATAGAAATTTATCTTTTAAAGAAAAATTTAAAAACTTTAGCAACAGAGTATACATTATTAGAACAGCCTAAAGATGTAAATTTTAATAGACTAGGACCTAAACTATTGCATTATAATGAACAAGGTTTTATCCTATCCTATCTTAAGGATACAGAAGATTATAAACGCACCTATGTTAATGCAACGTATTCGTATAATGGTAAGATTACGAATCTATGTAGTATCCCTCTAACCTTAGAAGATAAAGGAGATAAATTTGCAATCCTAAATTATGGAAATGGTTCTTTTAATGGATATAGGCCTTTAAATAATGCAACATCGAACCCTTTTGATCATAGAACGATAGTTCCATATCAACTACCAACGGAGGATTCTAAAGGAGCAATAGCTTATGATAAATACGCAGAGAACTTTTACATATACACAGGTATAAATCCTAAAAAAGGACAATCCAAACTTTTAATAGGGAAATATGACCTTAAAGGAAATGAGGTATGGAAAAAAACATACCAACTAGAGGATACGGAGTTTGCATATATAAATAGCTTCAATAGATTTTTAACATTCGATGTTTCTTCCAATTATATTGGTTCTTCTGTTTTTTCAAGAAAAGGAAAGAATTATTGTGATTTTTATTTGTTTAATAAAGAGAACGGAGAGCTTTTTAAAACTAAAAAATTTAAAGGCTATACGTTTTATAACTCAAGCAAAAAATACAACGGTTTGTACGCTCAATTTATAATCAAGGAAGAGAAACTTAAAAATTTAATTATAGATAGAATTTCTCTGTTTTCAGTACTATACAATCCAATTTTTGAAGCGTATGTAACTAAATTAAATGAAGAGGGTTCTTCTTTACTTAATGCCTATAACACAGAGGAAGGGGTTAATGTTTTGCGAAGTTATAAGGAAGAGAAAAAATTGTTTTTCGAAAAATTCATGTTTTAATGATTTTCGATACTAATAGTTTGGTTTAAAAATATTCAGATTAAAAAATTAAAAGGAGTAATGGAATTTAAATACAAGGTTTATTTATTATATAATTATTTCAGAAGAATGCTATCTATACCTCTGGGGTTAGGCTTTTTTATATTCCTTAATTTATTAAGCTGTAAGTCTTCTTTGGAGGTGCCTACCGATAGAAAAATTATAAGCGATAGAGAGTTTAAAGAAGATTTTTTTGTTACAGATAAAACACCAAAACCAAAAGGGAAACGTTTATATCATTGGTATAAATCGCAAGAAATATATGCTTCTCAAAATAATTATGCAGGAGAACTTTTGGATGGGCCTTATATAAAACATTATTACTCTAATCAATTAGCAGAGAAAGGAGATTTTAGTAATGGAATAAAACGTGGGCACTGGACTTCTTGGCATAAAAATGGGATGGTAGCTCAGGTATCGAAATGGAAAAAAGGGAGACTCTCTGGCAAGTATATTACTCGCGATAGCTTGGGGAGTATTAAGAGTAGCGGTGCCTATAAAAATGGATACAAAACGGGAACATGGATATATCCAATACAAGGAGATACCATGTATTTTGTTAAAGGAACAAAGATAATTACAGATACAACTATTACAGATTCATTAAGGGAGAGACCTTTTTTTAAGCGCATTTTTATGTCTAAAAGACAACGTATAGAGCAAGGGGTTGTTAGACCAAAGAAAGAGAATAGAGAGAAGAATGTATTTAAACGAATCTTTAAAAAGAAACCAAAAGAAGAGAATCAAGTAAATAATAAAGGAAAGAAAATTGAGGCAGAGGAGAAGCCTAATTTTTTTCAGCGAATTTTTAAGAAAAAAAACAAGAAAGAGAATGGAGCAAAACAAAAAATTTCTCCGAATAATGTAAAACAAACAAACAAGTCTTTTAAGATTAAAAAGGAAAGAAAAAAGCAAAAGAAAGAGGTAACTAAGAAGAAAAAAATAAATAAAGGAAAGAAGGAACCTAATTTTTTTCAAAGGCTTTTTAAAAAGAAAAATAAAGAACAAACAGAAGCAAAGGAATGATTAAGGCAGGATCGCTTTATTATGCAATAATAATTTGTGTTTTGGTAGGTGTCTGCTGCGCTGCATTTATGCTCACCAGCCACTATTCTAAGATGCATGGAATTATATTGCAAACACAATCCGAACTGCTTAATACAAATACTTCAGGTATTCAATATTTTCTGAACAAGGTAAACCGTTTAGGGACAACACCTGAAAAAGTAGATTTTTTTGAAAATGGAATTATAACAGAAGGCAGTATTACCAATTGGGGTTTTTATAAAGTTCTAAAAGTACGCTCTGTTTTTAAAAGGGATACCATTGTAAGGCATGCGTTATTAGGGAAAAAGTATAGTAACCCACCAGCACTTTACCTTGTGGACAATGATAAGCCAGTGCAAATGGTTGGTAAAGCAAAAATAAAAGGAGACGCATATCTTCCTAAAAAGGGGATTAAAAAAGGATATATTACTTCTCAATCTTTTAGTTCATTTACTTTTTTAGAGGGGAATAAATTACGATCTGGTAATAAATTGCCAATAATCACTGGTGCTTTTTCTTTACCAGATACGGTTGGGGTTACAAAGAGAACTCTTGAAGAAATAAAGAAGGGTGAAATTATAAATCAAAGCTTTACAGATAGGTCTCTGCAAATTACTGTAAGTACACCTACTATTACAAATAAAATTATTTTAGGGAATGTAGTTATAAGCGCCAAAGATTCACTTTTTATCACCAGAAGCAACAAATTAGAAGATGTTGTAATAATGGCTCCGATTGTTGTTTTTGAAAAAGGATTTACAGGAACAGTACAGGTTTTTAGTAATGAAAAAGTGGAATTAGAAGAGGATGTGGTATTAAAATACCCATCAGGTATTTATATGGATGGTACTCATTTAAACAATAGGGAGGTACTCTTTAATGAAGATAGTAAATTTTTAGGCAGTGTTGTGGTTGCAAAATCAAGTAGTAAAGCACCGAGTTTAATTTCGGTAGCAAAAAACGCTCAGATAATCGGCAGTTTGTATTGCGATGGCAATACAGATTTAAAAGGAAGTATAATAGGAAGTGTTTATACAGATAAATTTTATTTAAAGACAGAAGCGTCTACTTATGAGAATTATATAGAGGATGGTCAGATTGACCAAAAGTCTTTGTCGAAAGATTTTTTAGGCTGTTCGTTTTCTAAAGAAAAGGAATTAATAGAAAAGTATGGGGTTGTTAAAATGTTATAAGCTTAAAGCAAGCTCTATTGCCGAATCAATAATTGCAATGGTAATTATTGCGGTTTGCTTGTCTATAGTAATGGTAGTATATGTACGAGTGTTACATACAGATAAAAACTTACAAATGTATATAGCAGAACAAAAGGTTAAAGAACTTTTATGGAAAACTAAGAATACCAATGAATTTGTAAGCGAAGATTATTCATACCCTTCTTTTGTAATTAGTAAGGAAGTAGAAGAATTATCGGTGGATAAAGATTTGTTTAAAATAAAATTCACCGTAAAATCTGGTGGCAAACAAAATAAATATGAATATATAATTGCAAACTAAAAAAACATATAAATTAAAGGCCTTTACAATGCAAGAGTTGTTAGTAGGCTTGGTTATTAGTTCTATAATAATTAGCATGATGTATACTATATATGAACATATAAATAAACAATTACTTGGGCATAATAGAGACCAACAAGGACTAATGATTTATAATCAATTTAGGCAAGTATTATGTAAAGATGTGTTGTTTGCAAGTACCATGGAGGAGAGTAATAATAATACATTTAAGCTGGTGTTTAGAGAAGAAACATACACATATAAAATGTATAAAAATAAGATTATTAGAGATACAGATAATGGTATGAAAGACACTTTTAATTTATCTTTTGTACGGATGAAAATAGAGGAAACGATTACGGAGGAGAATAAAAGGAAAAAGGCTTTGTTTTTAACGACCCGTGTGTTAGGAGAAGAGATTACGCTATTTGAAGAGAAGAATGATACAAATGCAAATTATATAAACAACTTATATCTTAATGGGTATTAATATTTCGTCATATAAGATTAAGGAAAGGGAAGCTGTTCAAAAGAAAGAGCCAAATTCTGGGTTTTTAAAAATAGAGCTTAACAAAGGCTTCTCAGATAAGAATCGTGTTGAGTTTTATAAGGAGTTTGCAACGCTATTAATATCTGGTGTAGATTTTAGGCAGGCTTTAGAAATATTAAAAGAGGGGCAGAAGAAAAAAGTACATCAAGAACTTATAGGAGATATTACAAGGGCAGTTGTTCTTGGAAGGTCATTATATGAGGCACTTAAAGATTCAGGAAAATTTACAGCTTACGAATATTTTAGTGTAAAAATAGGAGAAGAAACAAGAAAGTTAGGGGAAGTGCTAGCAGAATTAAGTCAGTATTTCGATAGAAAAGTTAAAATGAAAAGGCAGATAATTTCAGTACTTACATATCCTGCTTTTGTTTTGGTTCTAACATTTGGTGTTTTGTATTTTATGTTACGTTTTGTAGTTCCAATGTTTGCAACCGTTTTTAGGCAATTTGGCAAAGAGCTGCCAGAGTTAACGAAGAAAGTTATTTTTCTTTCAGAAAATTTTTCAGCGATTACTTATGGCTTTTTAGGCTTTTTTGCAATTTTAATAGGTGCTCATTACGTATTAAGAAATAAAGAAAATTATAAAATAAAACAAGCTTGGGTTTTACTTAAAACTCCTTTTATAGGGAAGCTTATAAAAAAAATATATATCACAAGGTTTTGTCAGTCACTTAGTTTGTTACTCAGTGCAAAGACTCCATTAATAACATCCTTAGATTTGGTGCAGAAAATGATATCATTTTATCCGTTAGAATCTAGCTTAAAACAAGTACAAAAAGATATAAGTAAAGGAGTTCTTTTTTCGGAAGCCTTATCCAAACATACTATTTACGATTTTAAACTTGTGTCTATGGTAAAGGTAGCAGAACAGATAAATAAGTTAGATGAAATGTTTGAAAGATTGGCGCAACAATATGATGAAGAAACACAGCACCAAACGAAAATGATAGGGGTAGTTATGGAGCCGCTTATTATAGTAATTATAGGGTTAATAGTAGGAGTTGTATTGATAGCAATGTATTCCCCAATGTTCGATTTAAGTAAAATTATACAAAAATAAAATAGTTATATGGCATTTATGAAAGCAAAAAAATGGAGTAAGAAAGTGTTCAGTAAGAAGGCAATGCTAAAAGCATATTCCATGTCGGAATTGCTGATTGTTCTTTGTATTATCGGTATTCTAATTTTATTGGTTTTACCCAATCAAACTTCAGTAATTTCACAAGCTAAGGCTATAGAAGCACAAAGTATGTTGAATCATTTGTATGGCTTGGAAAAAAGTCATTTTTATAGATATTCTAAATATACCAATGATTTTGAAGCTTTAGGCTTTGAACAAGCTGCTACCATAAATGAAGGAGGACAAGCAGTGTATAGAATAGAAGTTACAGAAGCGTCTGCTAATTCTTTTAAAGCCAGAGCAATTTCTCTTTCTGATTTTGATGGAGATGGAAATTTTAATACTTGGGAAATAGATCAAAATAAATTACTAATAGAGACCGTAAAGGATTAATGGAAATAGCGCTATATATAATACTAGTCACAACTTTACTATTAGTAGTATATCAAGATCTTAAAATGAGAAGGATACATGTGCTACTTCCTATAATAACTTTGATTTTAAATATATTTTTAAAATGGGAGTATATAGAGTATTGGCAAGTAGGATTAACGATACTCTTTTTAATAACGAACTTTTTGGTAATCACTTTTTATTATTCATTAAAAAAAAGAGCATGGATAAATCCTTTCGACACTTTAATTGGTTGGGGAGATGTCCTTTTTTTAATAGCATTAGCACCGCTTTTTTCATTTAGAAATTACATTGTTTTCTTTATTATGGGTACGGTTTTTTCTTTGATTTTTTATGTTATAATTAAATCCATTTATCCAATCGAGAAAACAATTCCATTTGCTGGTTACCTATCGATATTCATTATTGGTATAATGGGTATAAATTTTTTTGCTAAGAATAACTTTTTATTACTATAATTAATTTGAAAGCACTAACCAACATAGAAATTCCAGTAGAATTACAGCAAATTATAAATGCTGAATTGGCCTATCATTTTAAGATAATCCCTAAAAGTAAAACTAGTGGTTTAATTGAGTTTTATATTGATGAAAATCAATTAATAGAAACAACGAAAGAAGAACTAGAATTATATTTGGGTAAGGAGATAGTATTATTTAAAGTAGATGAAAAACTTTTAAATAAAGCGTTGTATGAATATTATCGAAAAGAGGATAAAAGGACCGAAGGGAATGAAAAAACTACATTTTCTCCAGACAATGGTTTTTTAGAAAATGTAATTTTTGAAGCAAAATCAATAGGAAGTAGTGATATACATTTTGAAGTTTATGAAGAAGAGGCAAGAGTTCGATATAGAATAGATGGTTTACTAATTGAAAAGTATATTATTCCGAAAGAAAATTATTTAGAGTTAATAAATAAGATTAAGATTGATTCTAAACTTGATATTACTGAAAAGAGACTACCACAAGATGGAAGAATTAATTACGAAGATTTTGATATAAGGGTTTCTATATTACCAACATTGCATGGTGAAAAAGTTGTGATGCGTTTATTGGGTAAAGATACCTCGCATCTTAATCTTGACGAGGTTGGTTTGGAAGAAGAGCAACTTGCTATTTATTTAGAAGCTGTTAAAAAATCTAATGGCATTGTTTTAATAAGTGGCCCAACGGGTTCTGGGAAAACAACAACCTTGTATGCTACTTTGAAATCTCTAAATGACAATAAGCGAAATATTGTTACGGTTGAAGATCCAATTGAGTATACATTAAAGGGTGTTAATCAAGTACAATTAAAGGAAGATATTGGGTTAACTTTCACAAGTGCATTGCGATCTTTTTTAAGGCAAGATCCAGATGTTATTATGCTTGGGGAAATACGGGATGCGGAAACGGCTAAAATGGCTATAAGGGCTTCTCTAACGGGACATTTAGTATTATCTACAATACATACAAATTCAGCAATAGGAACCATATCTAGATTAGTAGATATGGGAGTACCTGCTTTTTATATTGCAGAAACTTTAAATGTATCCGTAGCGCAAAGATTACTTAGAAAACTTTGTGATTCTTGTAAAGAACAGGTTTTGTTTGACCCTAAGGAATTTCCAATAGGATATGTGCCTCCAAGGCCAATTGCGTCATATTACCAACCCAAAGGATGTCCAGAATGTTATTTTACTGGCTATAAGGGACGTAGAGCCATTTATGAAGTAATACCTATAAAGAATGAAATTGTATCCACAATTAAGGAGCATTCAAAGAATTTAAAAGAAAAAATTAATTATAAATATCAAAGTCTTGCAGAAAAGGCTTTTGATTTGTTTGAAGAGGGAGAGACCTCATTAGAGGAAATTTATTCCCTTTTAATAAATGCTTAAAATGAAAAAAACTTTAATTTACGTATTCTTTATTAGTTTCATTTTTAATGGAATAGCACAAGATAGTGCTGAAAATATCCTGGATAATTACTCGGATACTAACAATGCTCTAAAAGAAACTATTAATATAGATATATCAGGTCTTACTATTTATGAGTTTCTTAATTCAATAGCCTTAGAGCATAAAATAAACCTAAGTGTAGATTCTGATTTAGAGGACACTATTGAAAGCAGTTTTTTCGATATTCCAGTTAAAGATATATTTCTTTTTTTAGTAAATAAATATGATTTAAAAATTGAAGTAATTAATAATATTATTGTCTTTAAAAAGAAAAAAATACAAAGAGAGGTCGTAGAAGTTATAAAATCAAAAGAAATAGATGCGAGCTATAATGATAAAAACAAATTCCTTTCCGTAAAACTTAGGAATGATTCATTACCTAGAGTAGCACAGAAAATAACCGATATTTCTGGAGTTAATATTGTACTTGGCCCTCATGTTAAAGGAAAAACGGTTTCTGCATATATCTTAAATAGACCATTTGATCAAGTAATGGATATGCTTGCAAAATCAAACCAACTTATTGCTACTATAGATGAAAATGGATTTTATTATTTAGAAAAAGATGTGTCTCCTTTGGATGGAGAGGTTACAAGCAAATCAAAAAGTAAAGGTTTAAGAAAAGTGTCTGATTTAGCCTCAACTGCCGAAATTAAAATTGACCCTAAAGGCTTTGTGAGTATAAGAGCTTATGATGCAGATATAACCGACTTAATAACGGAAGTAGCGGATCAACTTAATATTAATTATTTCATGTATAACAAACCAGACGGATTGAAAACTACTTTAGTTTCCGAGATGATTACTTTTGATGAACTGCTCGATCATATTTTTAAAGGGAAACCTTATACATTTAAAAAAACAGATAATTTTTATTTAATAGGAGAGCAAAATGCTGAAGGCCTTAGGAGTACAGAATTAATAAGATTAGAAAATAGAACTATAGAAACAGTCTTAGAAACGCTACCTAAAGATTTATTAGAAAATGTAGAAGTAAAAGAGTTCTTGGAACTTAATGGTTTTTTGGTTTCTGGTTCTAGACCTAGGATTTTAGAGATAAAGGAATATATAAAAGAGATTGATAAAGTAGTGCCTATGGTTTTGATTGAGGTGCTAATTGTACAGTATAAGAAGTCAAGTGAAATACAAACAGGAATGAAAGCCGGATTGGAAGCAGAATCAAGAACAACACAAGGCGTTCTTTTTCCAACAACAGATGTAAATTTAAATAGTTCTTCAGTAAACTCTTTAATAGAGGCTTTTAATGGATTTGGAATTTTTAACCTAGGAAAAGTAACAGAACAATTTTATCTTAATTTAAGTTTTTTAGAGAATAATTCTGTAATAAGTTTAAAATCTACTCCTAAAATTTCTACATTAAATGGGCATGATGCAAAATTATCCATTGGAGAAACTAGCTATTATTTTGAGCAAAACAATAGGTTGATTAATAGTGGTCTAGGTAATGATATATTACAATCTGGTCAATGGAAATCTACGGATGCAAATTTAAGTGTAAACATTAGACCATTTGTTTCTAAAGACGAACAAATAACGTTGAATATTATGGTAGAGAGGAGTACTTTTTTAGGAAGGCAAGGTGAAAATGCACCTCCTGGAAAGGCAACGCAACAATTTGAGTCCATGGTTAGATGCAAGAATTCTGAGATGATTTTATTGGGAGGTCTTGATGAATTGGAAAATGAAAATTCTGGAACAGGAACTCCTGGAATTTCTAGAATACCTATTCTAAAATGGTTTTTTAGCGGTAGAGCAAAGTCCAAAAGCAAGTCTAAACTTCATGTTTTTATAAAACCAACAGTTGTATATTAATGTGGAATAAGATAAAAAATATAGACTTATTTAAAGAAAGTACCTATTCGGTTGTAGGGGTTGTACTTGGGGATATTCCAGTATACAATATTCTTATTTGCACAAAAGAAAAAGAAGAATTATCTATTTCTGAATCTGTAAGTACTACGGACTTTTCCCAAATTGAAAAAATAGTATCCAAAAGCAAACCTTTGTTACTTAATTTCTCTGGAAAAGGTATTGTAAGTAAAAAAGTGGAATCTAATAGAAATTATATTAAGGAAGTGCTTTTTAATGCTTCTTCGGAAGATTTTTATATATATACCCTTTTCGAAGGGAAAAATAATTTTGTTTCTATAGGAAGAAAAGAAGTCATTGATATACAGTTTAATCTATTCAAAAAAGCGGGATATAAGCCATTAGACTATAGTATAGGCTATTTTGTAAGTAGGTTATCTAAAAATATTTTTAATGAAGAAGATGCTATCATCTTAGATACATCTACTTTGGAGTTTAAAGATGACATTTTAATTAGTTTTAATAGCTATGGAGATCCTGATAAGAATTATTCTTTTGGAGAAGAAATTTTAAATAGTAAAGATGTAGTTTTATTATCCACCATATTGAATTTCCTTTACTCTTCCGATGATATTCAATACGAGAAGGGATTTTTAGATCAAAATTTTAAAGAACAAAAAAATAAAAAGTTGTTCGATTATTTAGCGTTAGGAAGCTTGGTGTTTTTCCTAATAACCTTATTCAGTAGTTATTTGCTTCTTCATTATTTTAATAATGAGTATGTCAAATACGAACAACAACTATATCATTTCAATGATGATTATTTTCATATTAAAAACATGGAAGAAGATTTATTGAACAAACAGTTTATTGCTAAAAATTCGGGGATTATGAGTAGCAATTTCCTTTCATATTATATACACGAAATCGGAAGTTCTACCCCTAGTGAAATTGTTTTGACGAACCTAAAAGTTAATCCTATATCTAAAAAGATAAAGAATAAGGAAGAAATTAAAATTGAAGCGAATACTATATTTATTATGGGAGAAGCCAAAAGAAGTTCTAGCGTTAATAAATGGGTAAAAGAATTAAAAAAAAATAAGTGGATTAATTCAATAGAAATATTGAATCTTAATTCTGATGCGAAAGGAAATGATATTTTTTCACTTAAAATAGTTATGATATAATGTTCGAGAATTTTTCATACAAACAAAAGTTAATAGGGTTAGGAGTAATTTTTTTGTTATTATTTTTAACAGCGAACAAACGCTCATTTAAAATTACACTAAGTGCTTATGAACAAATGAAAGAGGTTAATAAACGTCTTGATTATATGAAAAATTCCTCACACGATTCTCAACAGCTACAAAAGCAAATACACTTATATGATAAATTAATTGGGAGCCAAAATGTTGAAGCTGAAGAAATTCAACAATCAATACTCGATTTTGCTACTGGTTATGAGAGTATAAAAATTGATAAATTATCAGAAACACATATTTCTGAATCTAATGGTTTTGAGGTTATAACAAATCAGTTAACCTTAGAGGGGAATTTTCAATCTTTAATTGAAGTAATTTATGAGTTCGAAAAAAAATTTAAAGTTTCTTCTATTGTGAGTATAAATTTCATTAAAGAAAAAAAATATGACCAACGTAAAAGCAGGCTTAAAGTTCAATTAATATTTCAAAATTATGAAAAAGTTAGTTAGTATAAGTATTATTTCATTCATTATAATGTCTATATTAGTAGGGTGTGATGACGTTTTCGAAGAGGATATAACAAAGGATAGTATTATTACGAATAGTCCAAAAAGTAATGATATAGTAGTAGGGAATTCTGTTAATTTTGATTGGGAAACTATAGAAGGAGCAAGTGATTATCGGGTTAAAGTAATAGAAGATAATACAAATAAAATTGTAATAGATTCCTTGGTGGAGATAGATTTTTTATCTGTGCCCATTGTATCAGGAACATATTCTTGGGAAGTTCGTGGCGAAAATTTCGCATATCAAACAGCCTATAGCTTACCACAAAATTTTGTTGTTGAATCTACGAATGACCTGTCTACGCAAAATGTATTTTTGAATTTACCTTCTGATAATTTCTATACTAAAAACAATACAATAATACTGAATTGGTCTACTTTGGATGCAGCAACTCATTATAGATTAAAAGTAGAAAAAGTAGTAGCTAATAATTCTTCAATAGTTTTACAGATTGATGAAATTTTAACCAGTGATTATACGTTAGATTCCACTGTTTTAGAGGAGGATGCAATATACACTTGGAGTATACAGGCAGTAAATGACAATGGACAAACTGAATTTTCTTCAAGAAAAATTTTCATTGATACAACGATACCAAATCAAGCCACTTTAATTACACCTAATGATGAAGCCAAGGTTACATCTACAGTGGATTTTTCTTGGAGTTTGGGGGAGGATATGGGAGAGGTTCAATCTTCGTTAGAAAGCTTTTTAGAGATTTCTACAGATCAAAATTTTACTACAATTCTTAAAGAATATACAATACAAGGAGAAAGTCAACAACATATCTTTGAATTAGTTGGGGAGTATTATTGGAGAGTAACGTCTATGGATATAGCGGGAAACATTGGAACTTTTAGTACTTCTAGAATTTTGACAGTAGAATAATGAATAAAAAAATAGCAAATGGATTGTTGATTTTCGGAGTTTTGATAATATGGATTTTTGTATTAAAAAGGACAACACATATTTTTAAAAATGAAAATTCTAATGTTTTAACCTATTCTTCTATAGAAAATGAACCTGAGATAGATATTAAATTTAAGAAAGACACTTTTAATATAGGTGTATACAAAAGAGACCCTTTTTTAGATGGTTATGGTAAAACTTTTAAGAGGAAAATGAATAATAGTAAGAATACGCCTAAGAAAGTTAATAAGAAACCAATTTCTAAAAAAAATATAGGTTCAAAAATGCTTTGGCCAAAACTAAAGTACTATGGATACATGAAAGGAGGGAGTAACAAAGAAAAGTTAGCTCTTATTAAAATGAATAATAAACTTCATAGGGTGCGCTCTCAACAAGAAATAAATAATATTTTGGTTTATTCGGTCTTTGCAGATTCTGTCATTTTAAAAATGAATTCACAATTTAAAACGGTATATAAATAGGCTTTTTTCAGGTATTTTTTCTGTTTATTCATCAGTATTTTTAATTAAAAATAACATTGAGCGATTTGCTTGTAAAAATCCCATCTTTTTTTGCCATTACTATGTATGTATTTATGTTTGTTAAATTCGGGTTCAATCTGTTTAATGCTTTGATGTATACAATCTAATACTGGTTGAATAGGAAGTTCTACCCATTCATGGCGTCCATTTACTACCCATGTTCTCAATCTCCATTTAACAACTTGTTCAATTAATTCGGCTTCCCATCGAGTATGGAATTCAATTCTTTTGATAATCGTATATACTGACGACTTTAATTCTTTATCATACATTTTCATACGTCTTTCCCAATTGGATGTTATTCCAAACTTCACAAAAGAGTTGACTACTAAAACATAAAGAGTTGTTGGTTTGTTCCAATCGATTAATTCAGTGTTCAAAATCTTTCTATTATATCTAATGAAATTACAAAAAAACATAATTGGTAAGTCAGATATTTTTTTTAACCCCACTCCCTTCCATTTTAAACTTCACATAGTCTTTTAATCCACTTACCGAGTCTCCATTATTCCCTTTTTTTGTCCGCAAAACAACAACATTCCGTTTTGAACTACGGCATAAACCAGGCCCGCTATACAGCGGATCTCTTTTTTATACGTCTTATCAAATCGGAATATTGAATCACACAATTTTTGTTTATAGCTTTTGGGTGGTCTTTGTATTTTTCTATTACAGCCTGAGCAGTAGGTAAAAGAGGAATGGTAAAATCTGTATCCGTTTTAGTACGTTTTGATTTAATATAAAAACTATCATTTTCGTTTTGGTATATCTCTTCGGGTTTTAAAGTTTGTACATCTACATAAGCCAGGCCTGTAAAGCAACATAGTACAAACATATCTCTTACAATAAATAAACGCTCATTGTCAATTTTCTTATCTATAAGACGTTGTAGTTCCTCTTTGGAAAGAAATTCGCGATGAACAGTCTTAAATTGGATTTTGTAGTTGTAAAAGGGATCCTTAGGAAGCCAGTCATTGGCAACAGCAATTCTTACAATTTTTTTAAAGTTGTTGACGTATTTTAAAGCGGAATTATGATTGCAAGATTTGGTCACTTTTAAAAAATATTCAAAGCCTTTGATGAATTTTAAGTCAATACTTTTAATGGGAATATCAGGTTTACTATATTCTTGATTTACATATTCAGCAATATGGCTTTTAGTAGTAAAATATCGTTTCCAAGTACCAAGGGCAAATTCAATACCGACCAATTTTTCCATTTGCTGATTATGTTCGTCAAATAGTTGAATCAGCATTTTGTACTTTCTGTCTTTTCCTAGGTATTTTTCTTTAATATCATGAACAGTAAAGGGCTCACCATCTTCAATAAGATGATGTTGAATCTTATTTATTTTGTGGCGAATGGTTGCCATAAATCGATTGAGTTCTTCCGCTTCGTTGTCTTTCCCTTTCAATTTATTCATTCGAGAATCCCATTTGGAAGGGTCTATCTTTCGATTTAAACTTATGGATGTTCGTCTTCCATCTACCGTAATTCTTAGGTATAAGCCAGCTTTTCCGTTTTTATCTCGGCGTTCATCTTTAGGGTAAAAAAGTATCGAAAACGAATTCATCTAATTTTAGGTGTCTATTTAATCTGTTTAAAGGTAGATAAAATAAAATCACAATTACTTAAAAAAGAGTTGATTATAGAGATATCGACACCACTTTTGTATTTTAAAAATAGGTGTCGATATGGTGACTTTTAGAGTGCTATTATTTGATATTAAACGATACTGTATAAAATGAAAAACCCTGTAATTCATAGATTTACAGGGTTTGTGGTTCTAAATGATATCATTTCAGTGGAGCCGGAGGGATTCGAACCCTCGTCCAAACAAGTAATTACAATACTTTCTACATGCTTAGTTTCTATTTAGTTTTAGATATGTACCTGACTAGAAACCGCCCAATACATACTTAGCTTCTTTACCTTTTAGTGATACTGCCAAAGCAACAATATCCTTATATCGACATTTATGGTGCCCCGAGTTGAATCGCCGTCGACAGAGGCTATTCAGGGACATCTCGCTTCTCTACCTAGTAGAGACGAGGCTAATCTTACTATAATTCAGATTAAGCGGCAAGAGCGTAATTATTTTCGCCAATTAAAAGTGTGATACATGAGATTAACGAGCCACATAACAAAGCTCGGCATGCTTATATTCCAATTAGTCTCGCTGTCAAAACCAGTCGGCCCCTTAATGAGTTATATCGGCTTTGCCGATTGTATACGAATTAAATCCTGAGCCAAGCCAAAGGGCGTCTAGTCAGTATTTAATTCTCTCCTTATTTTTTTCAAAGAACTATGCTCCATTAATTATAAAACTTATATTAATTTTAGCTTATACTAAAAAAGTAGCTTACAAAGGTACTTCAAAAAGTATTCCAAAAAAAGTTTTGCGGTTAGACTCTTGACTTGTTATATTTACAACTAAAATAACCGCATAAGTTATAAAATTATAATTATGAAGTTCGGAATTATTCAGGAACGTAAAAATCCTCCAGATCGCCGTGTTGTATTATCACCAGAAGCTTGCGTACAAGTACAAAATAAGTTTAAAGAGGCAAAAATAATTGTAGAGCCATCTAGTATTCGTGTTTTTAAAGATGAAGAATACAGTGCTTCTGGAATAACAGTGGCATCTAGAATGGAAGATTGTGATGTTCTTATTGGTGTAAAAGAAGTTCCTATGGAGTCTTTAATTCCGAATAAAAAATATTTCTTTTTCTCTCATACCATAAAGAAACAACCATATAATAGGGAGTTATTACGCACAATGTTGCAAAAGAATATAGAAATGTACGACCATGAGGTAATTACAAATACCAAAGAGCAACGTGTTGTAGCTTTTGGAAGGTATGCCGGAATTGTAGGAGCGTATAATGGTTTTAGAGCTTATGGTTTAAAATACAATGCTTTTGAGTTACCAAAAGCAGAAAATTTAAAGGACCAAGAAGATTTAATAAATCATCTAAGAAAAATAAAACTGCCGAACATAAAAATTATGCTAACCGGAAAGGGGAGAGTAGGAAATGGTGCAAAAGAAATGTTAGATGCTATGCATATTACGAAGGTAAATGTAAAAGAGTACATACAAGATGATTTTTTGGAGCCTGTGTATTGCCAAATTGATGCTTCGGAATATAATAAGCGTAAAGATGGAGAACGTGGAAGTAAATCCGATTTTTTTGCTAATCCAGAGGAGTATAAAACTAATTTTACAAGATTTACCAAAGTAACCGATTTTTATATTGCGGGCCATTTTTATGGTGATGGAGCACCATATTTATTTACAAGGGAAGATGCAAAACATCCAGATTTTAAAATAAAAGTTGTGGCCGATGTAAGTTGTGACATAGATGGCCCTGTGGCAACAACGATAAGACCCTCTACTATTGCAGACCCTGTGTATGGTTATGATCCGCAAACAGAAAAAGAAATAGATTTTAAGGATGCTAAGGCTATTGCTGTAATGGCGGTAGATAATTTGCCTTGCGAACTTCCAAGAGATGCTAGTAATGGTTTTGGTGAGGCATTTGTAAAACATGTAATACCTGCTTTTTTTAATGACGATAAACATGGTGTTTTGCATAGAGCAAGAATGACACAAAACGGAAAGCTTACAGAACGATATTCTTATTTACAAGACTATGTAGATGGCAAAGAGTAGGGTTTAGTTTTTATTTTTTTTGTAGCACGCATTATAGGTTTTAGTACCAAAAATGAAATCCACATGAAACTTCCAAAACCTATAGTCCATACCCATGCTTCCCATAAGAAAAGGCATTTGTAAAGGCAATAAAATAAAATTTTAGGCCTAGCAATAATATCCCAAGAATTAAAACGAAGAAAACGACCTATAAAAATACCAAAGCCACCTAAGTAGCATGTGATAAACAATAGTATATTGGCAATTTTCTGGGTATATTTTTTTGTTATAAAATGAAATATATCTATCATAGATAGTGCACCTAATATTACTCCGTTAATAGCAAAAGTAAAGAGCATAAAAAGATCTATCCACATAGTAGGTTTTCCCGTTTCTAAGTGAATAAAATCTGTGATAATATATGGGCTATTGGGTAAAAAAAGAACCCATAGAATTAACAATAAATAAAGTACTGGTTTAGAAGCGTGTATTTTAGGAGTATATCTAATGGCTTTAGATAAAACCAGTGGTAAAATTGCCAAAAATAAATTCCACAATAAAAAAGTAAAATCAATACTATGCGTTGTTACTACTCTGTATAAAAGAGCTAGGGCACACAAAAAAGAAAGTAATAACAATCTTGTATAATAAGGGTTGTTACGTAGAAAAGTAGGTTTCATTCTTATTGAATTACTATTTGGGCTTATCTATGAACGATTTTTAAATAATTTTGTTGTAGGAAAAAGCTTATTTAATGTGGTTCTGGTTGATAAAAAAATATTTATTTGTGGCTTATTCTTTTTTTAGCACTAAAAGGCTGTTGTTTTGAATACTAGTTACATATTTAAACAATTCTTTAAGCGCTAAGTAATTTTCGGCCTCTAAATGAGTTTCATTTAATGATAAATCAAAGGACAAAGCAATATTATTAGAATTTTGCTGCACTGAAAAACGGAGATGACCATAATTATTTCCGAATTTTATAATTTTATTATTAGGAAATTCATGTACCATGTAACCTAGGGGTATTTCTATATTTATCATGTATGTATATCTCCTTTTATATCCAAAATCTACTGGAAAGTTTCGTTCTTCACTTAAAAAAGGATTCTTTTTGAAAAATTTCACAAGAAAAGGATTTAGATAAACCATCTTTTCTTTAAAGCTATTCTCCAGTTCAAACGTAATTATTTCTTGTGTTTTTAGAGGAGTATTTTTTTCTTCATCAAAAAGATAATCTGTAATTACAAAATCTTCAGAAATACTTTCTTCTAATTGGTTAAGATATTCTTCCTCGTTTATCTCATTCTTTTCTTGATGTTTACTAATTCCTCTATATCCGCTATTAATAATTCTTAAAGTACCATTTGTTTTTTTAGTGGTTGGGTTAAATTTTATTTCACCTATAACGGCTTCTCTACTTCCATGTTTAGGGGTTATTTTTTTCCAAGAACTTTCTTTTTTAAAATTCATAACACGACCATAGTGGTTTAATGCTCTATAAGGTAATGAGCCAAATGGCATATACTTATTAGTGGCATCTAACAAATAGGTTTCACCGTTAATTTCTGTTTTAGCAAGTATGTAATTAAAATCATTCATAACTGGATGCGTAGTTTTAGGGAGGCCATTCTGTCTTGTAGAAATAAGCATCATTTTAGAAGGTATTCCTGCGGCATTTAGTAAATTAATGAGAGACATGTTTATTTCCCAGGCATTTCCTTTTTTGGAATTAAAAGCTTCTTTTACTCGAGCTCTTCCGTAAGAAGAATATTTACCATCCCATGTAAAATGGTTTTGTATAAAACCGTATATTTTTTTAGCTCTTTCTAAAGAGTCTTTCTCACTAGTTAGTAAACTTGTCGGGACATTTTTTTCAAAGAAATTCTTTTTGGTTAGTTGCTTACCAAAGTCTTTATCCGTTCTAAATTCTTTGTCTACATCTTTCCATGATTTGGTGTATTTGTGATTTAAACCATCAAAACGACGATGTTCCGAGAGTTCAAATTCAATTTTAGATATGTAATTAGAAGCTGCAAGCATGTATTCTTCTTCTTTATTAAAAGCTGGAACATCCTTCATTACATATTTTAAAACCTCGCAATCTGCTGGTTCAGGGTATCCGTCTACGTAGAAACAATCTTTTTTAATAGAAGCATCATTTATATCTAAAGAAAGAGGGCCTTTTAATACTCTATTGTATAAGTAATTACCTGGTATTTTAGCATTAAATTCACTATAGATTTTAGGAATATTAGATTGAAATTCCCATCCATTAAAGTTAAAAATGTAAGGAGATATTTGTTTGTATTTATATTCTAAAATACTTCCTTCTTTTATATTAGGAAAAGTAAAAGTAGTTTCTTTCCATCTTTCAGATAGATCTTTTGTGTATATTTTATTCTGTTGAAGAATTGTTTTAATTCCTTCATTGTGGGTAATAGCTTTTAGTTCTTTTAGACTTTCTCTACTGTCATTATTATGGTATAGATTTATAGAAATAGTGCCATTATCGAAACCTTTTTTGTTTAAGATTTTAATTTTTACATGATAATCTTTAACTAATCTTACATAGCCATTTATTATTTCAAAATAATTGTCTCCTCTTTCATAAAGAACTACTGCATTTGCAGTAGAATCTTTATCGTAGGTTGTTAATTGTTTTTCGGAAAAAAGTAATTCGCCAAATGGATGGCCTTTTTTTTCCTGAGAAAACAAAAGTGTAGTAAAAGTAATAGATAATAAAAGAAAGAATTTAATGCGCACTTTGAGTAAATTTTAAATTACCCATCAAATATAGAATTTCCTACAGTAAATTCACAGTTTTCCTAATAGCAACTAGATTGGTTAAAAGTTTTTCTAAATGGTCTAAGTGCAACATGTTGGCACCATCGCTTTTAGCATTAGCTGGGTCAAAATGGGTTTCCATAAAAATACCATCTGCTCCAGTAACAATGCCAGCACGTGCAATAGTTTCAATCATATCTGGTCTTCCACCAGTTACTCCCGAAGATTGGTTGGGTTGTTGTAAAGAATGGGTTACGTCTAATACTACTGGGGCAAATTGTTTCATGGTTGGTATGCCTCTAAAATCTACCACCATATCTTGGTAGCCAAACATAGTACCTCTATCAGTTACCATAACTTGTTGGTTATTAGAATCGGTTACTTTGGTCACCGCATGTTGCATGCTTTCGGGACTCATAAATTGTCCTTTTTTTAAGTTTACAACTTTTCCAGTTTTTGCAGCAGCAACTACTAAATCTGTCTGTCGGACAAGAAAAGCTGGAATTTGAAGTACATCTACATATTGCGCAGCTCTTGCAGCATCTTCGTTGGTATGTATGTCAGTAACTGTAGGAACATGAAAAGTTTCAGATACTTTGCGTAAAATTTTCAATGCCTTTTCATCCCCAATACCTGTAAAAGAATCTACTCTACTACGGTTCGCTTTTTTAAAACTACCCTTAAATACATAAGGTATTTTAAGAGCATCAGTAACAGAAACTATTTTTTCAGCAATTCGTAATGCCATATCTTCTCCTTCAATAGCACAAGGGCCAGATAAAAGAAAAAAGTTGTTGCTGTTAGTATGTTTTATTTGAGGTATTAAATTGAGTTCCATTTTCTTAAAATTAAGATGGTAAAGATACGGTTTTGGCTTAGTATTTGATAGATTGAGTACTTAAAATAATTATCAGAATATTCTTATGAAAAAAATAAGTCTTTTATTTCTCTGTATTACTATGCCAATAGTTTCTATTGCACAATCTTCTAAAAATGTAGAAGATAATCAGTTTAAAATTAATTTTTTGGCACCTGCTTTAAATTATGAAGTAGGAATACAAAAAAATAGTACTTTAAGTTTTGAATTAGGTACGGGGTTCGCTATAAGAGGAGGGTCGGAAGTTGGAACTGATTTTGGTTTTTATCCGTATTTAGATGGTCAATACAATTACTACTATAATCTTAACAGGCGAATTGCTAAAGGAAAAAATATTGCCTTAAATACAGGAAATTATGTTGCGATAAAAACTAGTTATTATAGCGGTAATTCTATTTTAGGGGATTTAGATGGGAATAATTATTTTTTTGCAGGTCCAATTTATGGACTTCAAAGAACTTATAAAAGTGGTTTTAATTTTGAATTAGCAGGAGGTGTAGGTTATTACAAAAATGATGTTGATGGAGGTGTTTCCATAGAAATTGATTTGAGTATTGGGTGGGTATTATTTAAGAAGAAAAATAAATAGAATGTATTTTATTGGAAGTTGCTCAAAATCAATAAGATAAAAATAACACAACTATTAGCTAGCATCAAAAAAATAAAAGTATCTTTGCACGCTTAAAATAGCTATTAAGACTGCTATTAAATAATTTATTTATGTCAACAACAAAGAATATTGCCATTATTGCGCACGTAGATCACGGTAAAACAACCTTGGTAGATAAGATTATGTATCACTGTCAACTGTTTCGCGAGAACCAGAATACAGGAGATTTAATTTTGGATAATAACGATTTGGAACGTGAACGTGGTATTACTATTACCTCTAAAAACGTTTCTGTTGTTTATAAAGGAACAAAGATTAACATTATTGATACTCCTGGTCACGCCGATTTTGGTGGAGAAGTAGAACGTGTATTAAATATGGCAGATGGTGTTTTGTTGTTGGTAGATGCCTTTGAGGGGCCAATGCCACAAACACGTTTTGTATTACAAAAAGCAATAGACTTAGGTTTAAAGCCTTGTGTGGTTGTAAACAAAGTAGATAAAGAAAACTGTACTCCAGAAGAAGTACATGAAAAAGTTTTTGACTTAATGTTTGAGTTAGGTGCAGAAGAATGGCAGCTAGATTTTCCAACAGTTTATGGTTCAGCTAAAAATAACTGGATGAGTGAAGATTGGAAAAAAGAAACAGAAAATATTGAGCCATTGTTAGATATGGTTATAGAGCATGTGCCATCTTTTGAACCAAAAGAAGGAAACACGCAAATGTTAATTACATCTTTAGATTTCTCTTCTTTTACAGGACGTATTGCAATTGGAAGATTACAAAGAGGAACTTTAGTAGAAGGACAACAAGTTTCTTTAGTAAAGAGAGATGGTAGCATTGTAAAATCTAAAATAAAAGAACTTTTTGTTTTTGAAGGTTTAGGAAAACTAAAAGTAAAAGAAGTAGCTGCAGGAGATATTTGTGCTATTACTGGTATTGAAGGTTTTGAAATTGGAGATACTGTTGCAGATATTGAAGCACCAGAAGGATTAAAAACTATTGCTATAGATGAGCCTACCATGAGTATGCTTTTTACTATTAACGATAGCCCTTTCTTTGGTAAAGATGGTAAGTTTGTTACTTCTAGGCATATTAACGAAAGATTGCAAAAAGAGCTAGAGAAAAATTTAGCTTTACGTGTAAATGAAACAGATAGTGCAGATAAGTTTTTAGTATTTGGTCGTGGGGTGTTACACCTTTCTGTTTTAATAGAAACTATGCGTAGAGAAGGGTATGAACTTCAAATAGGACAACCACAAGTAATTATCAAGGAGATTGATGGTGTTAAATGTGAGCCTATTGAAGCGCTTACGATAGATTTACCTGAAGCAGTTTCTGGGAAAGCGGTAGAATTTGTTTCTATGCGTAAAGGAGAAATGACTAGTATGGAAGCAAAAGGAGACCGTATGGTATGCGAGTTCTTAATTCCATCTAGAGGTATTATAGGTCTTCGTAACCAACTATTAACTGCTACAGCAGGTGAGGCAATTATGTCGCACAGATTTTTAGAATACCAACCAATGAAGGGTGATATTCCACAAAGACAAAACGGTTCTTTAGTTTCTATGGAACTTGGTAAAGCTATTCCTTATTCTATTGACAAATTACAAGATAGAGGTAAATTTTTCGTAGATCCTGGAGAGGATATTTATGAAGGACAAGTTATTGGGGAAAATTCTAGAGGGGATGATATGACAGTAAATATCACCAAAACTAAGAAACTTTCTAACGTACGTTCTTCGGGAGCAGATGATAAAGCTAAAATTGTACCTGCAATTAAATTTTCATTAGAAGAGGCCTTAGAATATATACAAAAAGATGAGTATGTAGAGGTAACTCCTTCTCACTTAAGATTACGTAAAATTTACTTAACAGAAAATGAGCGTAAGCGTAATAAAATAGCTTAAATACAATTAAGATAGTTTATAGAAAATCTCAAGGAATTATTTCTTGAGATTTTTTTTGTTTTTTTTGTTAGGTTATAGAAAGAGTTCGACTATTATTTTTTAAGCAAAATATTTAAAGATGAAAAATTTATTTAAAGTCATTACTGTAGTTTTAATATTAGGATTTGTTTCCTGTAAAGAGACTCCTAAAAAGGAAGTAGTAAGTGATGTAACAATAAAAGAGAAGGGGTATTTAATTCCAGATACTTGGATTCAGAAAAGAGTTGAAAAAGCAAAAGCAAGATTACATGCTACCGATGCTGGAAAAGTTTTATGGAATGGAATGGAAGCGCAAGGTGGTTTAGAAAAGTGGTTTAAAAATGGTTTTATTTCTTTTCGTTTTGATTACCAGCCAGAAGATGGCTCTACACGCAGGAACTCTTATCAAACAGTAGATACTTGGAATAATAAGGCTAGGCATAATAGCATGCAAGATACTACTGCTATTTTTGGCTGGGATGGTAAAGAAGCTTGGGTAAAAGCTAAAGATAGTTTAGCTTTTAAATACGATACTAAATTTTGGGCTTTAACGCCTATTTATCTTTTTGCACATCCTTTTGTGTTAGATGGAGAAGGGGTTAATTTAGAGCTTTTAGAAGACAAAGAATATAAGGGAGTAATGCAAGATGCTATTAAAGTAACATTTGCGTCTGGTACTGGTGACGCTCCTGATGATTATTATAAATTATATTTTGATAAGAATACGCATAAAATGAGTGCTATTTTATATATAGTTTCCTATCCTGGATATTTTCCTAATGGCGGACATGCACCAGAAAAAATTATGGAAATTGTAGACTGGACAACTGTAGATGGCATAGATTTACCAACAACGCTAAAAACGCACTGGTCCAAAGATGGAGATTTAGGAGAGTATATTACCAAAATAGAGGTTAGCAATGTTTCATTTTCTCCAACTGTACCTGACAATTATTTTTCTAAACCAGAAGGCGCTAAAGTTTTAGAGTAATACTGCGTAGTTTGTGATAAACTAAAAAAAAGCTTCATTCATAGAATGAAGCTTTTTTAGTATTTAATCTTTTGGAGCTTGATGCAGCGCAGCTGCTGCTGCACCTATAATACCAGCATGGTTTTTTAATTCTGCAGGAATAACAGGGGTATCAATAGTAATTTGTTTTTTATATTCTTTAAAATCTTTAGAAGCTCCGCCACCTAATATAATTAAGTCTGGGCAGGTAATTACTTCCACATATTCTAAGAATGTATTAAAACGTTTTCCCCATTTTTTATACGATAAGTCTTCGCGGTCTTTAGCAGAACCAGCAGCCCACTGTTCTATTTTTTTATATTTTTTGTATGGTATTTGCCCTAATTCAAAATTAGGAAGTAGTTCTCCGTTTAAGAACACACCGCTTCCTAAACCAGTACCAATGGTAATCATAATAACAAGACCATCTTTTCCTTTTCCAGTACCATAATTCATAGTAGCATAACCAGCAGCATCAGCATCATTAATTACGGTAACAGGAAGTTTTGTTACTTCGCTAAATAATTCATGTACATTTACATTTACCCAAGATTTGTGTAAGTTTCCTGGAGCCTTACATACTCCATGTTTTACTATAGAAGGAAAACCAACTCCTATGGGGCCGTTATAATTAAAATGTTCTGCAATTTGTTTTATGACATTGGCCATTTCTTCAGGCTTTCTATCGGGAGGTGTAGGTATTCTATAGCGTTCTGTGGTCATTTCGCCAGTTATTGTATCTACTAGAGCTCCTTTCATACCAGAACCACCTATATCTATTCCTAAAACTTCCATAAGTACTTTATTGTTTTGCTACCAAAATAACGAAAAGAATTATAAAAAGATTGTTTTAACTTTTAAATAGAGTTGTTTTGATTAGGCTCTACATAATAATCTATAGAATTTAAAGAATGATTTGGGTCTATAAGGTCTAGTATTTTATCTATGAAAATTCCAAAGTTAGTGAGGGTGTTTGTTTGCTTGTTTTTGCCAATGACACTAGAAATTGTTTCGTCTCTATTTCCAAATTTATATCCTCCTTTTTTGAGCCATAAAATGTTTAGTAAATGTTGCATTAACACATTCCCTAATTGGTCTATTGAGATTGCAATTTTTAGAAAATATTCCCCAACACCAGATAGTTTTTTTGTGAATAAAGAATGGATAATTCCGTAAATAAAACCCAGAGGGCCAGTTACTAGTATTAGAACTATGGAAGTAGTAAATAAAAGTAATCCAATAATGGAGTTGGTTCTTTTGGTTTTTTGAGGCGCTTCTTTTTTTAATATCATCTTACAGTAAAGAGTTTAAAAGAATATGTGATAATTCATAAATGTAATAATGGGTTTAATTGTATTTTATGAATTTAATAGTCTAAAAAATTAAACAGCCCTTTGTACTACTTCAAAAACTTTATTGGCGTCACATTTTAAAGTTTTGGCAGGATATTTTAAAATTAAAGCATAATCATGTGTTGCCATAAGTATGGTTCTTCCTGCTTTATTTATTTCTTGTAAAACTTTCATTACTTCAACACTGGTTTGCGGATCAAGATTACCAGTAGGCTCATCGGCAATAATAAGTTCAGGGTCATTAAGTAAAGCACGAGCAATAGCAATACGTTGTTGTTCGCCACCAGAAAGTTCATGAGGAAATTTAAATCCTTTAGTTTTCATTCCTACTTTGTCTAAAACTTTTTCTATTTGGTTATTCATTTTAGTGACATCTTTCCAGCCTGTAGCTTTTAAGACAAAAAGTAGGTTTTTATTAATATTACGATCTGGTAAAAGTTTAAAGTCTTGGAATACAACGCCTAGTTTTCTTCTTAAATACGGAATGTCTTTTTCTTTAAGTGCTTTTAAATCGAAATTTACAATTTTGCCAGAGCCTTGTTTTAGGGGTAAATCGCCATAAAGTGTTTTCATAAAACTACTTTTACCACTACCAGTTTTTCCTATTAAGTAAACAAATTCACCTTTTTGTACATGTAAACTAACCTCATTAAGTACTAAACTATCTTTTTGAAATATTGCTACATCTTTAAGTTCTAGCACAGTTGTATTCTCTTCCATATTCAAGTATTGTTAATATAAAAGTAATAAGTTCTAAAGGATTAGCTAGTACGCTTTTTTAAAAATCTTTTTCTTTAATTAGTTTTGATTTAAGTTTTAATAAAAAATTAAGACTTATCCACCTTATAATATATACTTCGGAACAATATTTGTCGTTGTATATTTTAGTTAATAGTTAGAGAACGCTATGTTTAAAAAAAGTACTACAATACTTCCCATACTTTTGGGAATGGTTTCTTTTGGGAGTGCCCAAGAAACAACAATATACACGCACCAAGATAAACAATACCAAGACGCTTTAACGCTTTATAATAATGAGCAGTACCAAGCAGCGCAAACTGTTTTTGAAAAAGTAGGAGCCTCTACTACCGATGAGGAAATTGCAGCTAACAGTGCATATTATGCAGCAAACGCTGCGGTTAGGTTAAACCAATTAGGTGCAGACCGCCTTATGGAAGATTTTGTGGAAAATTACCCAACTTCAACAAAGAGAAACTCTGCTTATGCAGATGTGGCGGAGTATTATTTTGAAACAGGGAAATATCCGTATGCGTTAAAATGGTATAATAAAGTAGATCAGGGAGCTCTTTCTAGAAAAGAGATGGATAAGTTTAACTTTAATTATGGGTATGCTTTATTTTCTTCAAAGAAAACTAATGAAGCAGAAAAATACCTGTCACAAGTAACTTCTTCTCCAGTGTATGGTTCTCAAGCTAAATATTATTTAGGCTATATATCGTACCAACAAGATGATTATGAAGCAGCAAACGAACGTTTTGACCAAATAACAGACCAAAAGGTTTTAGAGGAAAAATTATCTTACTACCAAGCAGATATGAATTTTAAACTTGGAAAATTTGAAGAAGCTATAGCTTTAGCAAAAAAACAATTACCAAAAGCAGATCGCAGAGAAATATCAGAATTAAATAAAATAATAGGAGAAAGTTATTTTAATTTAAAGCAATATCAAAATGCAGTTCCTTATTTAGAGGAGTATAAAGGAAAAAAAGGTAAATGGAATAATACAGATTACTATTTATTAGGCTATGCATATTATAAGCAACAAGATTATGCGAATGCTATTCAGCAGTTTAATAAAATAATTGGAGGTACTAATAGTGTTTCTCAAAACGCCTACTACCATTTAGCAGAGTGTTATTTAAAATTAGAAAAGAAACAAGAGGCATTAAATGCGTTTAGGAACGCTTCGCAAATGAATTTTTCTCCTGAAATACAGAAAGATGCTTATTTAAATTATGCTCGTTTAAGTTATGAGGTTGGTAATGCCTATGAGCCAGTGCCGCAAGTGATAACAAATTACTTAAAACAATACCCTAATGATGCGCATACCGAAGAAATGCAAGAGCTTTTGGTAGATTCGTATATAACTTCTAAGAATTTTGCTGGGGCAATGGAGTTATTAGAAAAAAATAAAAATTATGCTAGTAAAACTACCTATCAAAAAGTTGCTTTTTATAGAGGAGTAGAGCTGTTTGTTGATGGGGATTATGGAAAGGCATCAGAAGTTTTTTCAAAATCTTTGGCAAGTGCAGAAGATGCTAGTTTTAAAGCAAGAGCAAGTTATTGGAAAGCAGAGTCTGATTATCTTTTAAATAATTTTGATGCTGCTCTAGCAGGGTTTATGGCTTTTAAACAAAGTCCTAACGCTTCTTTGTTAGAGGAGAATAAGGATGTTGATTATAATTTAGCTTACACGTATTTTAAAAAGAAAGAGTATGCAAATGCGGTTTCTTATTTTGATAGTTTTACGAAACAAGGAACTACAGACACCGAGAAACTTAATGACGCCTATTTACGTTTAGGAGATAGTTATTTTGTTACCAGAAAATATTGGCCAGCAATAGAGACTTATAACAAATCTTTAGCATTAACTGGTCCCGAAAAGGATTATGCCGCTTACCAAAAAGCTATGAGTTATGGTTTTGTAGACCGCAAGGCAAAAAAGATAGATGGGTTAAACAGTTTTGTTTCTACCTACTCTAAATCTACCCTTAGAGATGATGCTTTATTTGAACTTGGAAACACTTACATAGCAGAAGGGCAAGAAAGTAAAGGTCTTAATGCGTATAATAGATTGGTTACAGATTTTAAAGGAAGCTCTTTAGTTCCACAGGCTTTAATGCGCCAAGGTTTAGTACATTATAACGCAAGTAGAAATGAGCAAGCTTTAGTTAAGTTTAAAACAGTAGTAAGAGATTTTCCAAAAACACAAGAAGCAATACAGGCTGTAGCAACTGCAAAATTAGTATATGTAGATTTAGGGAAAGTTAATGAGTATGCTGCTTGGGTAAAAGATTTAGATTTTGTTGAGGTGACAGATGCAGAGTTAGATAACGCTAGTTATGAGTCTGCAGATAAACAAAATTTAGAAGGCAATAAAGATGCCGCTATAAAAGGATATGTTAATTACATAAAGCAATTTCCAAATGGATTGCATAGTATACCTGCTAATTTTAATTTAGCGCAATTATATTTTGGAAAAGGACAAAAAGAAAAGGCATTGCCGTACTACCAATACGTGGCAGATAGTGGTACTAGTGAATATTCTGAGCAAGCTTTAACACGTGTATGCGAAGTGTATATTGCAGATAAAGACTACGATAAGGCTTTACCATATTTAAAGCGCTTAGAAACAGTAGCAAATATCCAACAAAACAGAACATTTGCACAGTCTAATTTAATGAAAGGTTATTATCAGAAAAAAGACTACAGCAATACTATTTCTTATGCAGAAAAGGTATTAGCAACTGCAAGTATAGATAATAGAATTAAAAGTGATGCTCAAATAATGATAGCGCGTTCTGCTATAACAACTAACGATGCTTCTAGAGCAAAAGAGGCATACACTAAAGTTTTAAAAATTGCGTCTGGTGAAACAGCTGCGGAAGCTTTGTATTATGATGCTTATTTTAAATACCAAGAGAATAACTATGAAGATTCTAACATAGCGGTACAAAAATTAGCAAAAGACTATTCTAGTTATAAAGAATGGGGAGGTAAAGGTTTGGTTATAATGGCCAAGAATTTTTATGCTTTGAATGATGCTTACCAAGCCACTTATATTTTAGAAAGTGTAATTACCAATTTTAGTCAGTATCCAGATTTAGTTGCAGAAGCAAAAGGAGAATTATCTATCATAAAAGCAAAAGAAGCGCAAAGTAATTCCTCTGTAAATCCTAATTAATAGATTTTAATAGTATCCCGTTTTTTAGGGAAAAAAGAACCATATATGCATACGTACATAAAATTTACACTTATTACCTTTTTAGGGTGTATTCAAATAGGAATAGCGCAAGAAACAGAAGAGGACGATTTAGGGACAGAAACAGTTACGGTAACTAAAGCGTATTCGCCAACGGTTTCTGATGCTTTTAAAATTAAATCTTCTCCAAGTATAAATGACTCTATAGAGTTGCAAAAAAAGCCTATAAACTATAGTATTTTTTCAGTTCCTGTAGCTTCTACTTTTACACCGGCAAAAGGGAAAGCATCTAAAGTAGAAAAGCTTCCACCTCCAGTATTATATAATTCTTATGCATCTGTTGGTGTTGGTAATTATGGTAATGCAACAGCAGATTTTTATACTAGTAGAGCTTTGAATAGGGATGAGAGGTTAGATATAGGTCTTAATCATATTTCGTCTAGAGGAGATTTAGATGGCGTAGTTTTAAGTAATATATTTTCGGACTCTAAATTAGATGCTTCTTATTCTAAAAGAGATAGAGATATGGATTGGGGAGCAGATGTAGCCTTACAACACCAACTTTATAATTGGTATGGTTTGCCAACTACAATTACAGATCCAGCTATTATAGGCTCTATAGACGAGCGGCAAAATTATTATATGGGTGAAGCTGGAGCGCATATAAATGTAGAAGATGCAATTTTTACAAATGCAGATATTGCTTATAGAAGGTTTTGGGATGCTGTTAAATCTGGAGAGAATAGAGTAGTTTTTAATGCAGGAACTTCCTTACCTGTGAATGATGAAACTGTAGATATTGGTTTTAATGTAGATTATGTTAATGGTAATTTTAAGAATAGTGATGTAAATAGTGCCACTAATCTAGTAGGAATAGAATACCGAAACATTCAGGCAAGTATTAATCCAAGTTTAACCATGTTACGTGATGATTTATCTTTACGTTTAGGAGTAAACTTGGTATATGGTTTAAATGCCGATGCAGATACTAGCGATAGTAATTTTTACATATACCCAGCAGTAACTGCTTCCTATCGTTTATTGGGAGAAAATGCTATTGCTTATGGTGGGATAGTAGGGGAGTTAAAACAAAATTCTTATTATGATTTTGTAGAAGAAAACCCATACATTTCTCCAACAATTACAATTGCGCCAACAGATAAGCAGTACAATGCGTATTTGGGCTTAAAAGGACAATTGTTACCTAACTTAAGCTATAATGTAAAAGCATTTTACAGTGCAGAAAACAAGAGTCCTTTGTTTAAATTAAACCCTGAGAATGATTTTAGAGACGATGAAAAAGGATATTACTACGGTAATTCTTTTGAAGTTTTTTATGACGATATAAAAACGCTTGGGTTCTTTGCAGAATTAAATGTAGATGTAAATAGAAATTTTACATTAGGTGTTAATGCAGAGTTTTTAGATTATTCTACAGAAACAGAAAACCCAGCATGGAATTTACCAACAACAAAAGCTTCGGTGTTTTTAGATTACCAAATAGGAAAAAAATGGTTTACTAGAGCCAATTTGTTTTATGTAGGAGAGCGTGAAGATTATTCTTCAAGAGTAGTGCAAAATATACCACAGAGGGATTATCCAGCAACTTTAATTAACTTAGAGAGTTATTTTGATGTTAATCTGCAAGTAGGTTATAGGTACACAGACCAGTGGTCTTTTTTTATAAAAGGAGCTAATTTAACCAATTCAGATTACCAAAACTGGGCAAATTTTCCAGTACAGGGAATACAGGTGTTAGGCGGAGCAACCTATAAATTTGATTTTTAATTACTTCAAAATTAAAAGTATATACTATTTTGCTCTGGATATCGTTAATGAATTATGTAGGTAAAAACTTACAAATATTTTATGCAAAATGTTTTTCAACTTTTAATAGCTTTTGTAGGATTGCAGCTTTATACTGTTAATGCTCAAAATTTAATTTCAAACCCTAGTTTCGAGAAATTTAGTGTTTGTCCAGATGGTCATGGTAATGTAGCTGAAGATGTTGGGAGCTGGAGTAAAGCTACAGAAGGAACTTCAGATTATTTTAATACATGTAGTTCTAAAATGGGAGTACCCAATAATTTTAATGGAAGCCAAACAGCTGCTTTTGGTTCTGCCTATGCTGGAGCATATTTTTTAGCACCTAATAATTATAGGGAGTACATACAAGGAAAGTTACTAAAGACTTTAGAAAAAGGAAAACGTTATGGTATAAGTTTTTATATAAGTCTTTCTGAAAAATCTAAGTATGCAATTGGAGATATTGGAGTTTTATTATCTGCCAAGGAAATGAATATAAAAAGTACTAAGGTGATTAAAAGAACTTCTCTTAAAAGTAAAAAAAATAACAGTTTTAATTATGCAGAAATAAAAAAGCCTTCTTTTTTTAAAGATAAAAAAGGTTGGACAGAAGTTTATACAGAAATAACAGCTTCTGGTACTGAGAATTTTTTGATAATTGGAAATTTTAAGGATAATAGAGATACAAAAACCTTACAAGCAGAGGGAACAAAAAATGCTTCTTACTATTATATTGATATGGTTTCTGTGCTGCCAATAGAAACTAGTTCCTATGAAAATTTAAAAGTAGATAGGGTATATGCATTTAAAAAAGTTCATTTTCCTGTAGATGATTACGGATTAGATGTTGTTTCAAAAACCGATTTAAAATCGCTTTACAAGCATCTTAAGAAAAATCCTGAAATGTTTATTTCTATACATGCGCACACAGATAATGATGGTGATTTATCTTATAATAAAAGTTTGTCTAACAAAAGAGCAAAATCTGTTGCTAATTATTTAATAGCTTTAGGTGTAAATGAAAACCGTATACAGTGGTATGGTCATGGGGAAAAGAAACCAGTAGTAGCTAATAAGTCTTTAGTAGGTAAACAAAAGAACAGAAGAGCAGAGTTTATTTTGTCCGAAAAAAGATTTATACCAAAAAGCAGAAACAATTACGCAGAAACATTATTTGAGGACGATTAGCTGTTTAATGGGTAATTTAAAATATACGTGTTCTTAAATTTTAACTAGCTTATTTACTTAGATCCATTTCTTTTAAGTTTTCAATTCTATTTCTAATTAAGAAAGCATCAATAGTTTCAAAATGTTCTATGACTCTATTTTCTTTAAACTCAAATACTTTTTTAGACAATCCTTGTAGAAAATCGCGATCGTGAGAAACTAATATTAAAGTGCCGTCAAACTCTAATAAAGCATCTTTTAATACATCTTTAGATTTTAAATCTAAATGGTTTGTTGGTTCATCTAATATTAAAACATTTACAGGTTCTAATAAAAGTTTTACCATTGCTAATCTGGTTTTTTCTCCTCCAGATAGTACACTAACTTTTTTATCAATTGCATCACCACTAAACATAAATCTGCCAAGTACATTTTTTATTTGGTTTCTTATGTCGCCCTTAGCAACTTCATCTACAGTTTGGAAAACGGTAAGGTCTGGGTCTAATAAAGATGCTTGGTTTTGGGCAAAATAACCAACCTTTGCATTGTGCCCTAAAGTACAGCTACCTTCAAAATCTATTTGTCCCATGATGGCTTTAATCATGGTAGATTTTCCTTCTCCGTTTCTACCAACAAAAGAAACTTTTTCCCCTCTAGCAATACTTAGATTAGCATTTTTAAAAACTATATGGTCGTCATAATTTTTAGAGAGGTCTATTGCGGTAACAGGGTAATCTCCGGAACGCGGTGCGGGAGGAAAACGAAGTCTAAGGGAACTATTATCTACTTCATCAATTTCTATTATTTGTAGTTTTTCTAGCATGCGTTCTCTAGAAGAAACTTGATTGGTTTTAGAATAGGTTCCTTTAAAACGGTCTATAAAAGCTTGGTTGTCTGCAATAAATTTTTGTTGTTCTTGGTAGGCTTTAATCTGGTGGCTTCTACGTTCTTCTCTTAATTGTAAATAGTGCGAGTAGTTTGCTTTATAATCGTAAATTTTACCCATAGTTATTTCTACGGTACGGTTTGTAATATTATCTATAAAAGCACGGTCATGAGATATTACAACTACAGCTTTGGCTTTATTAAGTAAAAAATCTTCTAGCCATAGAACAGATTCTATATCTACGTGGTTCGTGGGCTCATCTAAAAGTATTAAATCTGGCTTTTGTAATAGTATTTTTACTAGTTCAATACGCATACGCCAACCGCCACTAAACTCGCTTGTAGGTCTTTTAAAGTCTTTACGTTTAAAACCTAATCCTGTTAAAGCTTTTTCTACTTCGGCTTCGTAATTAATATCTTCTAAAGCATAGTATTTCTCACCTAAATCAGACACTTTTTGAATAAGCTTCATATACTCCTCAGACTCATAATCTGTGCGGGTTTCTAAAGCTTTGTTTATTTCTTCAATTTCATCGCGCATAGCAAAAATATGACCAAAAGCTTTAGATGCCTCTTCTAAAACGGTACAATTATCCTCGGTAAGTAAGTGTTGCGGTAAGTATGCAATAACAGCATCTTTAGGACACCTAATATTACCTCTTGTTGGCTTTTGCATGCCTGCTATAATTTTCATTAGAGTAGATTTTCCGGCTCCATTTTTACCCATTAGGGCAATTTTATCTTGCTCATTTATAACAAAAGAAACATCGCTAAATAAGCTTTCGCCACTAAATTCTACGGCAACACCATCTACTGAAATCATAGTTGTTTTTTAAGAGAGCAAAACTAACAAAAACTATAGCATTTTTAGAGGTTAAATTGCATTCTTAGATATTTAATTTTATTAAAAATTAATGTAATTGGTATAATAAATAGATTTTTTATAATTAAAAAAGCTCCTGAGCGTTATAATTGTTGTAATATAAATTAGAAGAATGAAAAAGATAGTATTTGTGTTCGTTGCTTTTTTAAGCGGTTTTACAGCAATAGTAGCATCACCAATTATAAATAGTGAAGCTACAGAATGTGCTGCGTTAAATGTTAATATTGAAGATTCTTTAGAAGGAGCTTGGTTACTTAACGTTAAGGGAGCTTCTAAATCTTATGCAGAAGGGCAGTTAATTATTGCTAAAGTTAAAGGAGAATATGTAGTAAAACTTAATGCAGAAGTTGGTTCTCTTTATGCAGAAAACATAGTCGTTAATAATGATGAAATTTCGTTTCAAATAGTTATAAATAAAGAGAAGGTTTCTTTTTCTCTTTCAGTTGCTAACCATAGAATTTCTGGGACAAGTAATTCTTCTTCTGGTTCCTATAAAGTAGAAGGAGTTAAGGAAGTTTTATTGCAGTAATAATAAGTAAAAAATAAAAGCATAAAAAAACCAAGGTAGACGCCTTGGTTTTTTTATGCTTTTATTTAATTGTAGTGTTATAATGACATAGGAACGGTAACTCGTGTAGTATCCCAACCCATCACTAATGAAGCGCCATCTTCTTCTTCCTTAAAACTTATAGAAAAAGCATCTAGGGTTTCTTTTGCAATAGATGCATTTACATTAACACGTAATACGTCATCAGCTTTTTCATAAGTGTAAGCACCCCATTGGTTTAATTTGCTATTAAGAATAATGGTCCATTCTTTTTCTCCAGGGATAGTAAATAATGCATACGTTCCAGCTTTAATATCGTTATCTGCTATTTTAACATCTTTATAAAAAGTAATTTCAGAAGCTTCATTTGCTCCAGTACGCCATATTTCTCCTGCAGGAGCAAGTTGCGCTATGGATCTTCCTTTTAATTGTGGACGACTATAGATTACACGTACCACTTTTTCAGAAATTTTATAACTAGTAGGAAAAGTAGCCATATCCATAGGACTTCTATCTAAATCGTTAAATTTTTGGGCGTTTGTGTTGGTAGTAAATGCTAGTGAAAGCACTAGAGTAAAAAGTACAAGTAAGTTTTTCATGATAAAGATTGTTTAATATAAATTCAAATCTAGTGAGTTCTAGATGTATTGATACATAAAAAGTCGTTAAAGTTTTTATAACTTACATAATGTAGGGATTCTAGGAATAAAGTAGCGAATAAGTTATATATTTTAATTTATATAATTATTTTAAGTTTTAATATGAAATTAATTAAGCTATTTATGTTTTCTAATTGAAAGTTATTACGCATCTTTGTTTAAGAATTGATATAATTATAATAATATGTGTGGAATTGTATGTGCGTTTGATGTAAAGGAAAGCACAGAGGTTTTAAGACCTCAGTTGTTAGAAATGTCTAAAAAGATTAGACATAGAGGACCAGATTGGAGTGGAATATATGCAGATGAAAAAGCAATCTTAGCTCATGAAAGATTAGCTATTGTAGATCCAGCTTCAGGAACTCAACCTTTGTTTAGTGAAGATAAAAAATTAGTATTAGCCGCAAATGGTGAAATCTATAACCATAGAGAGTTAAGAAAGCAATTTGATGGTACTTATAATTTTCAAACAGAGTCTGACTGTGAAGTAATTTTAGCTCTATACCAAAAAAAAGGAGCTAGTTTTATTGATGAATTGAACGGTATTTTTGGATTCGCTATTTATGACACGGAGAATGATTCTTATTTTGTAGCAAGAGATCATATGGGGATTATTCCTTTATATATGGGTTGGGATAAAAATGGTACTTTTTACGTAGCGTCAGAGTTAAAAGCTTTAGAAGGTACTTGTACTAAAATAGAATTATTTCCTCCAGGACACTATTTAGATAGTAAAGACGGAGAAATTAAGAAGTGGTATACTAGAGATTGGATGGAGTATGATGCAGTTAAGGAAAATGAAACTAGCATTCAGGAAGTAAAAGAAGCTTTAGAAGCAGCAGTACATAGACAATTAATGTCAGATGTTCCTTATGGTGTTTTATTATCAGGAGGTTTAGATTCTTCTGTAACATCTGCAGTAGCCAAAAAATATGCACAAAAGAGAGTAGAGTCTGGAGATACTAAAGATGCTTGGTGGCCACAATTACATTCTTTTTCTGTAGGTTTAGAAGGTTCTCCAGATTTAGCAGCAGCACAAAAAGTTGCGGATCATATTGGTACCGTACACCACGAAATTAAGTTTACTATACAAGAAGGTTTAGATGCTATAAAAGATGTTATTTATAATATAGAAACGTATGATATTACTACCATTCGTTCTTCTACACCAATGTACTTAATGGCAAGAGTTATTAAGTCTATGGGTATAAAGATGGTATTATCTGGGGAAGGAGCAGATGAGATTTTTGGAGGATATTTATACTTTCATAAGGCTCCAAATGCGCAAGAGTTTCATGAAGAGACTGTGCGTAAATTAGATAAATTACATATGTATGATTGCCTTAGAGCTAATAAGAGTTTAGCTGCTTGGGGAATTGAAGGGCGCGTGCCATTTTTAGATAAAGAATTTATGGATGTTGCTATGCGTATAAACCCAAAAGATAAAATGATCAATGGGGAGCGTATGGAGAAATGGGTAGTTCGTAAGGCATTTGAAGATATGATACCTGAAAGTGTAGCATGGAGACAAAAAGAACAATTTAGCGACGGTGTTGGGTATAGTTGGATTGATACCTTAAAAGAATTAGTAGAAAACGAAATAACAGATGAGCAAATTGAAAATGCAGCTTTTCGTTTTCCAATAAACACACCTTTAAATAAAGAAGAGTATTACTATAGAACTATTTTTGAAGGACATTTCCCGAGTGATGCTGCAGCATTAAGCGTACCACAAGAAGCAAGTGTGGCTTGTAGTACAGCAACAGCTTTAGAGTGGGATGAGGCATTTAAGAACATGAATGACCCTTCTGGTAGGGCAATAGCTAACGTACATGACAAAGCGTATTAACAATTAATTAGTGAATTATACGTTAACAATAATTCTGTTTGTCTATTCGAAAGAATAGTCTCAGTTTTTTTATTTTAATTAGTCCTTAAGAAGCGCCCAATTGGGTGCTTCTTTTGTTATAGCAAGTAGTTTGTAGTTTTTTTATTTTAGTAAATATTTTTTTCTAAAAAAGGGAAATTAATTTAAAAGGTTTTTTAGCGACTTTTATTATTTTAGTTATTCTGGGTTTTCTTTTTATTTTTTGTTAAATCGTATTTAAGATGCTTTTAAGGCTTTTTTATGAACTTTTGCTAAACTTGGGTAAATTGTTGATAACTATTTAATATTGGCTTAAAATCATTTAAAAAAGACATATCCTTTATTTTATCTTTGTTAAGTTGCTATTGCAATAAGTTTAAATTAGGAATAAAATTAATATGAGCGAAGAAGCAAAAAAGAATAATTATTCGGCGGACAGTATTCAGGCCCTAGAGGGTATGGAGCATGTACGTATGCGTCCATCCATGTATATTGGAGATGTTGGAGTTAGAGGATTACATCATTTAGTTTATGAAGTAGTAGATAACTCCATTGATGAAGCTATGGGAGGGCATTGTGACGAAATTAGCGTTACTATAAATGAAGATAATTCTATTACAACAAAGGATAATGGTAGAGGTATTCCTGTAGGTTTACATAAAAAAGAAGGAGTATCTGCTTTAGAGGTTGTAATGACCAAAATTGGAGCGGGTGGTAAGTTTGATAAGGATTCTTACAAAGTATCTGGAGGTTTACACGGTGTAGGTGTATCTTGTGTAAATGCCTTATCTAATGATTTAAAAGCTACTGTTTATAGAGAAGGGGTTATTTGGGAGCAAGAATATAAAAAAGGAAAAGCCCAATACCCAGTAAAAAGAGTAGGAGAAACAGAGGAAAGAGGTACAGTTGTTACTTTTAAGCCAGACGATTCAATTTTTGCACAAACTACAGAATATAATTACGAGACCCTTGCAAATAGAATGCGAGAATTAGCCTTTTTAAATAAAGGAATCACTATTACCATAACAGATAAAAGAAATAAGGATGATAAAGGAGAGTTTATTTCTGAGACTTTTCATTCTACAGAAGGTCTTAAAGAATTTGTTAAGTTTTTAGACGGTACTAGAGAAGCATTAATCCAGAATGTTATTTCTATGGAAGGGGAAAAAAATAATATCCCTGTAGAAGTTGCAATGATTTACAATACATCTTATACAGAGAACCTGCATTCGTATGTAAATAATATTAATACACACGAAGGAGGAACACATTTATCTGGATTTAGAAGAGGGCTTACTAGTACTTTAAAAAAGTATGCCGATGCTTCTGGAATGTTAGATAAGTTGAAGTTTGAAATTCAAGGGGATGACTTTAGAGAAGGTTTAACAGCAATTGTTTCTGTAAAAGTAGCAGAGCCACAGTTTGAAGGGCAAACCAAAACAAAATTAGGTAACCGTGAGGTTTCTTCAGCGGTTAGTCAAGCAGTTTCTGAAATGCTTACCAATTACTTAGAAGAGAATCCAGATGAAGCTAAAGCAATTATCCAAAAGGTAATTTTAGCAGCAACAGCACGTCATGCAGCAACAAAAGCTCGTGAGATGGTACAGCGTAAAACGGTAATGAGTATTGGAGGCTTGCCAGGAAAATTATCCGACTGTTCAGAGCAGGATCCTGCACAATGCGAAGTGTTCCTAGTAGAGGGAGATTCGGCGGGTGGTACTGCTAAGCAAGGAAGAGATAGGATGTTTCAAGCAATATTACCTTTGCGTGGAAAAATTTTAAATGTGGAAAAGGCAATGCCGCATCGTGTCTTTGAAAACGAAGAAATAAAAAATATATATACTGCTTTAGGGGTTACAATTGGTACAGAAGAAGATAGTAAAGCCTTAAACTTATCAAAGTTAAGATATCATAAAGTAGTCATCATGTGTGATGCCGATGTAGATGGTAGCCATATTGAAACTTTAATACTAACCTTCTTTTTCCGTTATATGCGTGAATTAATAGAAGGTGGTCATGTGTACATTGCAACACCGCCTTTATATTTGGTTAAAAAAGGACAAAAGAAAAAATACGCTTGGACTGATGAAGAGCGAGATGAAATTGCAGAAAGCTTTAACGGTAGTGTAGGAATACAACGTTATAAGGGTCTTGGGGAAATGAATGCAGAACAATTATGGGATACAACCATGAACCCAGAATTTAGAACATTGCGTCAAATCACTATAGATAATGCAACAGAAACAGATAGAGTTTTCTCTATGCTAATGGGAGATGAAGTTCCTCCTAGAAGAGAATTTATTGAGAAAAATGCTGTTTATGCTAACATTGATGTATAAGAAAAGCTACTTACACAACAAAAACTCGCCTCTAAAGGGCGAGTTTTTTAGTTTTAGAGAAAATTTTAATCATGAAAAATATACTTTTTTTAATTGCACTAGTATCTAGTTTGCACATAATGGCGCAATCTAATGCTAACGATTTATTTGCAGCAGGGGTAAACGATGCAGAAAAATTTACAAATGCATATGTAACTCCAATGTCTGAAGGTTTGCTTTATAGCATGTCTAATGGATGGTATAATTCAGGAAAAGCAAAACCACTTGGAGGTTTTGAAATATCTATAATAGGAAATATGGCTTCTTTTAAAAATAAAGAAGGTAAAAAAGGATTTGAGTTAAATACAGCAGATTATGAAAACTTACAATTTCAAGATGGTAGTATTGTAAAAACAGTAGCTACTGCTCTTGGAGATATAGATGGGGTTGGTGTATATGTGGATGGCCCTTTAGCGGGTAATATAGATCGTCAAGATTTTGAGTTACCAACAGGCTTGTCGTCAGAAAATATAAATTTTGTGCCTTCAGCTTTTGTGCAGGTAAGTTTAGGTTTAATAAAAGGAACGGAAATTAAAGCAAGATTTTTGCCAAAGATTAATACTGATGAAGCTAAATTAGGTTTTTATGGTGTTGGTTTGCAACATGAATTTACTAGTCTATTACCAGCAGAAAAAATTTGGCCTATAGCTATTTCAGGAGTAATTGGTTATACCCATTTAAATGGTTCTTATGACTTTACAGAACAAGGGGTAATAGCCGGAGATGATCAAAAATTAGATGCGAAAATGAATACTTGGGTTTTTCAAGCTATAGTGTCTACAAAATTGCCAATAATTAACTTTTATGGTGGTCTAGGTTATATAGCCGGAAAATCTGAAATAGATGTGTTAGGTACTTATAGTGGAGGTTTATTAGCAGGTAGTGTAACAGACCCTTTTTCTATTAATAATAAAATAAGCGGTGTAACCGGTAATATAGGAGCAAAATTAAAACTTGGCTTTTTTAGATTACATGCAGATTATACGCTTGCAGAATTTAACACCCTATCTATGGGTATTAATTTTGGGTTTAGATAAAATAAAAAGGAGCTTTTAAAACAAAAGCTCCTTTTTTAATCACCGCTTTATGTTTTTTTATTCTCTCAGCGCAATTAAATCGCCATTCTGATCTTGTAAAAGAATGCCTTCCGGACTTTTGTCTACAATTACAAAAACATCATTAGTTTTATCTGGTAATCCAGGATAAGAAACAGTGTAAACTCCGTTTTTCTGAGTCCACTTAAAATCCGTTTTCATAGTAATAGAACCATTTTGTAAATCATGGTACCTTCCTAAATAAGCATCATTAAATATCCACTCTTGCTTGCTTGTGGTTTGCTTATTAGTTACATTGTCTGATGATGTTCTTGCATTAGACCAAATACCAATTACAGGGTCGTTGTTTTCTTCAATACGAGAACAGTTGCTCACTAAAATTATAGCTATAATAGCTAAGAATGAAACTACTTTTTTCATTTTGTAGGTATTAGATTTGGGGGTTTCTTAAATTTATAACGCTATTTAAGAAAATTGTATTGCTAAAATTCGACGTATTGCATCAAAATTGTTAGATAATCGATTAAGTGACTTTTTTTTAGGGTTAAAGGGTAAATAATACGTTTATTTTATCGGTCTAAAAGTTAAATTTTGATGGATATCTTCCTTACTTTTTAGGGATAATTCAGTACTTTTGGTACGTTAAAAGAAATATTAAAAAAATATAAGTATATGAAAGTTACCGTAGTAGGGGCAGGTGCCGTTGGGGCAAGTTGTGCAGAGTACATTGCTATTAAAGATTTTGCATCTGAAGTAGTATTATTAGATATTAAAGAAGGTTATGCAGAAGGTAAAGCAATGGATTTAATGCAAACAGCTTCTTTAAACAGTTTTGATACAAAAATTACTGGAGTTACTAATGACTATTCTAAAACTGCAGGTAGTGATATTGCTGTAATTACTTCCGGAATTCCTAGAAAACCAGGGATGACTCGTGAAGAGTTAATAGGTATTAATGCAGGAATTGTAAAGACAGTTTCTTCTAGTTTAATAGAGCATTCTCCAAATGTAATATTAATAGTAGTTAGTAATCCTATGGATACTATGACCTATTTAGTGCACAAAACAACAGACTTACCTAAAAACCGTATTATAGGTATGGGTGGTGCTTTAGATAGTGCACGTTTTAAGTATAGATTAGCAGAGGCTATGGAAGCTCCTATTTCTGATATAGACGGAATGGTAATTGGTGGTCATAGTGATAAAGGGATGGTTCCTTTAACATCGCATGCTACAAGAAACAGTATTAAAGTTTCTGAGTTTTTATCTGAGGAAAGATTAGAGCAAGTTGCTGCAGATACTAAAGTAGGTGGTGCAACATTAACTGGACTTTTAGGAACAAGTGCTTGGTATGCTCCAGGTGCAGCAGTTTCTGGTTTAGTACAAGCAATTGCATGTGACCAAAAGAAAATGTTCCCTTGTTCTACCTATTTAGAAGGAGAATATGGATTAAATGATATTTGTATTGGTGTTCCTGTAATTTTAGGGAAAGACGGTATTGAACATATCGTTGATGTTCCTTTAAGTGATGCAGAAAAAGCAAAAATGCAAGAAAGTGCTGCTGGTGTTACTAAAACTAACGGTCTTTTAGAGTTGTAGTTTACATACTCATAAACCTATAAGAAAGCCTTTATAGTTAAGCTATAAAGGCTTTCTTATTATAAGAGGGTAGTGGTCAGAAACATATATTGTAAAAATATACTACCTAGTATAATCTTTCTTTTTATATTTGCCGCATGAATGCAAAATGGTGCGTAAGTACTTTAATTATTATTCTAGCCATATTTGGGCTAAGTCAAGAGCAAACAAAAGCTTCTAATCAGCAAATTTTATTAGAATTTACAGATGTAGAATTAGCTTCAGATACTGCTCATGATGAGGTTTTGGCCGCCATTACTAAAAAACTGCAGCAGTTAGGCGTAGATACTATTGAAATAATAGAAAACGGCGAAGCGCAATTAAGTATACGTTATTATAGTGCTATTGATGCAGATAGTGTAAAAGAATTTCTTTCTAAAGACAGCCAACTTGCTGTAAAGAATAAAGATGTAGATAAGCATCCTCTAGATTTTCCAATAGATGAACTTCCAGAAAGTTATAATTTAGTAGTTTCAGACCTGCATCAGCACGTTAAAGAAGGCCAGAATTTAAATGGAAAGTATGCTTTTATAGTAAAGCAAGATTTAAATACATTATTTAAACTAGTAGTTTTACCTTGTAAAAAAACATTCGTTTTTAAACAGGAGGCTGTTGTGCAGGCAGCATTTAGGATTAATAAGAATATTGCAATTGCAAAATACAACACTTCACAAATAATTCCAGAAGTAAGGGCAGGACCTTATGTAAGTGGAAATAGTTAATTCCAATACAAAGAATATTACTAAAGAATGTAATTACTTTATATAAGAGTAATTTACTTTAGGCTATAAATTTCATACAATCATAATCAACATAAATTAAATAAATTTTAAAATGCAAAACAAAGGACTTATAAAGCTTTTTGCTTTATTATTTGGGTTAGTAAGTATTTACCAGCTTTCCTATACTTTTATTACAAGTAAAGTAGAGAAGGAGGCACAGGTTTTTGCTGCCAGCCGTATTTCAGAATCAGAAGCGGATCATATTTCTAAAAGAGAAACATTAGCAGCAAGCTATTTAGATTCTATAGGTGGTAATAGTGTTTTTGGTTATACTAATTATAACGAAGCAAAAAAGAAAGAATTAAATAAGGGGTTAGACCTTAAAGGTGGTATTAATGTTACCCTTCAGATATCTGTAAAAGACATCTTAAAGGGGCTTGCAAATAATACTAAAAATCCTGTTTTTAATAAAGCACTAGCAGATGCAGATGCTTTATCTAAAGATAGTGATGATACATATGTAGAGTTATTTTTTGAAGCTTTTGATAAAATTAAAGGAGAAACTAAATTAGCGTCTCCAGACATTTTTGCAAATAAAGCACTTAGCGAAGAAGTTAACTTTCAAATGGCTGATGATGCTGTTAAGCCAGTAATTAGAAAAAAAATAGACGAATCAATTGTTTCTGCTTTCGAAGTATTAAGAGAGCGTATTGATGGTTTTGGAGTTACACAACCAAACATACAAAGAGAAGGTAATTCTGGTCGTATTTTGGTAGAACTTCCTGGAGCAAGAGATATAGCTAGAGCGCAAAGTTTATTATCTAGTACTGCACAATTAGAGTTCTGGGAAACGTACAAACAAGGAAACCCAAGTTTTAATAATTTTTTAATTTCTGCTAATGAAAAACTAAAAACTATAGTAGATATTAAAAAACCAGAACCTGAGGTAATAGAGTCAGAAATAGATTCTTTATTATCCGATGTGGCTGCAGACTCTTTAGACTTAGCAAGCCAGGTAAATCCTTTATATGATTTATTAATTCCTGCTAATCCAGGAACAAATGCAATGTTTAGAGCTGCAATTAAAGATACTGCACAATTAGGAGCATATTTAAGAATGCCAGAAATTAGACGTTTATTACCTGCAGATATTCAGTTTACAAAATTTGTATGGGAGCGTCCTACTAGTGAAGAAGTTGAGGTTATAGATTTATATGCATTAAAATCTAACAGAGACGCTACACCAAGAATTAGTGGAGATGTGGTTAGTGATGCTAGAGATGATTTTGACCAATTTAACAAGCCTGCAGTTTCTATGACCATGAACACTAAAGGTGCCAAATTATGGGAAAAGTTAACTGGAGATGCATATAGCAACCAAACAGGTATTGCAATTGTTCTAGATAATAAAGTATATACCGCTCCTGGAGTATCTACAGGACCAATTACTGGAGGACGTTCAGAAATTACAGGTAACTTTACAATTAACGAAACTAAAGATATTTCTAATGTATTACGTGCTGGTAAATTACCTGCATCTGCAGAAATTATTCAATCAGAAATTGTTGGGCCATCTTTAGGACAAGAAGCTATAGATAGTGGTTTTATGTCTTTCTTAATAGCAATGGCAATTGTTTTATTATGGATGATAGCTTATTATGGTAAAGCTGGTGCCTTTGCAGATATTGCTTTATTATTAAACATATTATTAATTTTTGGAGTACTTACTAGTTTAAATGCAGTTCTTACTTTACCTGGTATTGCAGGTATCGTATTAACCATAGGTATGTCTGTGGATGCTAATGTACTTATCTTTGAGCGTATTAAAGAAGAGTTAGCAAAAGGGAAAGGAAAATCTCAGGCTGTTTCAGATGGTTTTGGTAATGCATTATCTTCTATTTTAGATGCTAACATTACTACTGGTCTTACAGCAATAATCTTATTTGTTTTTGGTTCTGGTCCAATAAAAGGATTTGCAACTACATTATTAATAGGTATTCTTACTTCTTTATTTACTGCAATATTTATTACTAGATTGTTAGTAGATTGGTACCTAAGTGGTAAGGGAAGAACATTAGATTTTTCTACAGGAGCAACAAAAAACTTATTTAAAAATATTAGTATTAACTTCTTAGGAAAAAGAAAAATTGCTTATGTAATTTCTGCAATATTAGTAGGTGTAGGTTTATTTTCATTATTCTTTGGAGCAGGATTGCAACAGGGTGTCGATTTTGTTGGTGGTCGTTCGTATCAAGTACGTTTTGAGCAGCAGGTAAATCCTTCAGAAATAGCATCAGAATTAAATGCTGTATTTGGTAGTGGTACTAATGTTAAAACATACGGAGAATCAAATCAAATAAAAATTACAACACCTTATAAAGTAGATATTGAAGGTATTGAAGTAGATACTGAAATTCAGGAAAAATTATTTACTGCATTACAAAAATATTTACCAGATGGAATTTCACAACAGGATTTTAATGTTGGTAGTAATGAAGCATCTATAGGTATTTTACAATCCGTAAAAGTAGGCCCTACTATTGCAGATGATATTAAGAATAATGCATTCTTAGCAATTTTAGGTTCTTTAGCAGTTGTGTTCTTATATATTTTAATACGTTTCCGTAAGTGGCAATTCTCTTTAGGTGCTGTTGTGGCGGTTTTCCATGATGTATTAATAGTATTAGGTATTTTCTCTTTATTAGGTAAAATAATGCCTTTTAATATGGAAATAGACCAAGCATTTATTGCGGCAATACTTACCGTAATTGGATATTCTCTGAATGATACCGTTGTAGTATTTGACCGTATTAGAGAAATAATAGCGGAAAGAGGTTGGAACAAAGGAGAAAATGTAAACTCTGCTATTAATAGTACGTTAGGAAGAACCTTAAATACGTCTTTAACTACTTTAGTGGTATTATTAGCAATATTTATCTTTGGAGGAGAATCTTTAAGAGGGTTTATGTTTGCAATGATTATTGGTGTTATTGTGGGTACATACTCTTCTGTATTTATTGCAACTCCTGTTATGTTTGATACCTTGAAGAAAAAAATACTTTCAGGTAAAGCAGATACTATTATAAAAGATAGTAAAGAAAAAGAATAGTATATTTTTATAACTATGAAAAAGGCTTAAGTAATTTTACTTAAGCCTTTTTTTTACTAATAAAGTATCATAAACGGGTTATTGATCCTTTGGATCCTGTGGTAGAAGGAGTTAATAAATACTGGTATTGTGGTGTTAAATTACGTTCTTTTCTATGGGAAACAAATAGAATAGTAGTTTGCGATTCTTGAGCCATTTTATTCACAAGAGAAACTAATAAGCTGGCAGAAAAATCATCTAATCCTGCCGTTGGTTCGTCTAGAATAAGTAATTCTGGATGCTTAACCATAGCTCTAGTGGTCATAATTACTCTTTTTTGCCCCATAGACAATTCTCTAAATAAAGTATCTTTTAAACCTTCCATTTGCAAGAGTTTTAACCATTGTTTTGCTAGTTGTTTTTGAACATCTGTTGGTTTTACATAAAGACCTATAGAATCATTAAAACCAGAGATTAGCATATTTTCTATAGTGTGGTTGCCCTTAAATTTATCGGTCATAGAAGGGGTAAAATATCCAATACGTTTTTTTATATCCCAGATGCTTTCTCCGCTACCTTTTTTCTTCCCAAAAATGTATAAATCTTGTCCGTAGCCTTTAGGATTTTCTCCTGTTAGCATAGAGAGTATTGTAGTTTTTCCGCTACCGTTTGCCCCAATTAATTCCCAAAAAGAACCACGGTCTATTTGCCAGTTAATATTTTTTAGAACGGTTTTTTCTCCAAATGAAACAGTAATGTTATTTAACTTAATTATTGTTTTCTCAATAAAATCAGATTTTTGGATTGGAGGAGGAATATTACCTGTTAGATTATTTTTGTTTTTAAAAAGAGGAATATCATTTAAGGAAGTGTATGTTTTTAGAGTTTCCTTTTCTAAGGCTGCATAATGCGTAAGAAATGGCAGTTTGTCTTTTTTCCTGCTTATTAGTTGTATAAAAGAAATGGTATTGGCTTTCTCTGTAAGTGTTTTTTTTATGTTTTTTTGCGACTCTACGTCTAGGTTATCAAAAACATTATCTAAGATAATTACTTTATTATCGGTGCTAAAAAGATGTTTTAAAAGTGCCTTTTTTTGTTCTCCACTAGACATGGATTTTAAAGATTGGTTGTTTTCTTTAGCAATTGTTTTAAACTCATAACGGTCTTCGTCTTCAATTAGCTGCGCAATAGTTATTTTGGAAAATAATGCTATTTTATGGCCAGTATAAGATGTTATGTTTTGATAGAAGCTGTTTTTTAAGAACTCCTGTATTAATTTCTTTTTGTTAGATGTATTAGTAATATATATTCCCCAATGTTGGTTATTTTTCATAATAATACTCTAAATATATGTACAGGATTATTTTTGTACGTAGTAGTCTTGTCTAAATACATGCCATTAGCTATGGCAACTTTTTGTGAAGGAATATTATCTATTTGTATAATGGAAATAATAGAAGTTGCAATTTTATTTTCTAATGCATGAGCTTTACATTTTTTAGCAGCTTCTGTAGCATAACCTAATTTTCTATATTTAGGAAGTATAGAGTAACCAATTTCTATTTCTTTTATAGCGTCTACTGTTTGTACTAGAAGGCCGCACATTCCTATAAATTCTAAGGACTCTTTTTCTAGTAAGGCATTCATTCCTCCTAGATTATTATTATATCTATGAAATACTCCTTTAAAGTGGTTATTACAAGCAATTTCAGGGTCTTTATCTATCCCTTCCCAAAATTGGGTGCTTGTTGGGTCTTTGTAAAAAGGTAGCCATGAATTAAAATCAGAAGGAATTATTTTTCTAAATATTAGGCGTTCCGTTTCTTTTTCTTCTAAAAGTAGCTTCACAGATTTAAAGTTTGGTAAACTCTACGGTATCTCCCACTTCTAAAATCCATTTTTCGGCTAATCCTGCATTTACTTCTAAAACGTATTTTACAGGAACAATAGAGGATAATGAAGTTTCGTCTAATGGTTTTGCATTTTCTTGAAAACTAGCAATTTTTAAATTTTCATCAATATATATTATATCTAATGGAAATTGTGTGTTTTTCATGTAGAAAGAATGCATTCTTACATCTGGAAAAATAAAAAGCATTCCTTCATTGGTAGCCATACCTTTTCTGTACATAAGACCCGTTTGGGTCTCATATTCTGTTTCCGCAATCTCAATATTTATTTTTGTTAAGACGGAATCTTTATCACCTTTACGTATGGTTAGTGTACCTTCTTTCTTAAATTCTATTGCAGCAGTTTTAACTATTTTTTTGTTTTCTGTTTTGCAGGAAAATAACGTTGCAGCTATACATACAAAGAACAATAAAGAGTGTCGTAAAGATTTCATCTTAAATATTATTTAGAACTTAATTTAGATGGTTTAAACATAAAATAAAAACCAATAATTATAAAAGGAATACTTAGCCATTGGCCAGTAGATAGTAATCCTAAAGATTCTTCAAAACCACCTTGACTTTTCTTAACAAATTCTACGATAAATCTAATACTCCAAAGAAGAACTAAAAATAAGCCTAATAAATAACCAGGTTTATCTTTCTTATCTGTTTTCCAATATAAAAAGTAAAGAATTATAAAAACAAAAACGTAGCTTATTCCTTCATATAATTGTGCAGGATGACGATATGGAATTTCTTCTAAATATTGTGCAAACTTAGGATTGTTTTCTATGGCTGCGTACGCTGCGTTTAATGTTTTTTCTTTTGTTATTGCGAGTGCTTTAGACGGGTGTAAATCATCTGAATCTCTTATAAAACGAGTGGCAAATGCAAATGATTTTTCCACAGGTTTTCCGTTGATTTCAGAATTAAAGAAGTTTCCTAAACGCACACAAAAAGCGCCTATAGATACAGGAACAACCAACCTATCTAGTATCCATAAAATTTTAAATTCTGGAAATTTTCTAGTGTATAAATACATGCCAATAATAATACCAATAGTAGCGCCATGACTAGCTAAACCTGTAAATCCAGTAAATTCATAACCATTAATAAAACCAAATAAAGCACTATTTGCAGATTCTCTTATTGGTAACAAGATTTCAATTATATGGTTTTTGTAATACGGCCAATCATAAAAGAAAACATGGCCTAGACGAGCGCCAAGCATTGTGGCTAATACTGTATAAATAAAAAGAGAATCTAACTGCTCTACAGTTTTCTTTTCATTCAAAAATATTTTCTTCATTAAATACCATCCTAAAGCAAAAGAGGTAATCCATAATAAATTGTAATATTTAATCTGAATGAAACCTATATTAAAAAGAGTTTCATTGGGATTCCAAGTAAAGCCTAAGAAAAACATAGTTGTGTTTTATTTTTAAATGAATGCCTAAGATAAGTAATTAGTATTAGCTATTTAGGAGTTAAATGTTAGTATTTTTTTAAATTTATGGTACAGGGTCATATCCTTTTCCTCCCCATGGATGGCAGCTAAATATTCTTTTTGTTGCTAACCACCCGCCTTTAAAAAGGCCATGTTTTTTCAAGGCTTCTAAAGTGTACTGCGAACATGTAGGGGAGTAGCGACATGTTGCAGGCGTAAAGGGGGATATTGCAGTTTGGTAAAACTTAACTAAAAAAACAAAAGGTGCTATTAGTATTTTTTTTACCATACTTTTATTTACAGAATATTAAAAGTAGTGCCTTCTTTTCCATCCTTTAATTCTATTCCCATTTCAGCTAATTGGTTTCTAATTTTGTCTGATGTAGCAAAATCTTTATTTTCTCTTGCTTCTTTTCTTAGTTCAATTAAAAGTTCTACTACGCCGTCTATTTTATTGCTACTATTATCTGTAGTTTTTTTGTCTTCTAAACCAAGAACATCAAAAACAAAATTGTTAAGTGTTTCGGTTAATGTTGTTTTGTCTTCTTGCGTGATAGTTCCTTTTTCTTCTTTAATAAGATTAATTTGTTTTACAGCTTCAAATAATTTTGCAATTAGTATTGGGCTGTTAAAATCATCGTTCATGGCATCATAACATTGTTGCTGCCATTGTTCTACATTAAAAGTAGAGTTGTCTTGTACAGGTAATTTATTTAAGCTTTCTATAGCTTCCATAAGTTTGTTAAACCCTTTTTCGGATGCTAAAAGGGCATCATTACTAATATCTAAAATACTAGTATAATGTGCTTGCATCATAAAAAAACGAACCACAGAAGGTGAAAAAGCTTTACTTAAGAAAGTGTTTTCTCCAGTAAAAATTTCATTTGGTAATATACTGTTTCCAGTAGATTTTGCCATTTTCTTACCATTTAGGGTAAGCATGTTGGCATGTAGCCAATAATTAACAGGAGAGGGACCATTGCAAGCTTCTGCTTGTGCAATTTCACATTCATGATGTGGGAATTTTAAATCCATTCCGCCACCATGTATATCAAAAGTTTCTCCCAAATATTTTGTACTCATTGCTGTACACTCTAAATGCCAGCCAGGAAAACCATCTCCCCAAGGAGAAGGCCAACGCATAATGTGTTCTGGTTCTGCTTTTTTCCATAAAGCAAAATCTTGCGGATTTCTTTTTTCACTTTGTGCTGCTAATTCGCGAGTATTAGCAATCATGTCTTCTAGTTTTCTCCCGCTAAGTTTTCCGTACTCCTTTTTTTCATTAAAAGTAGTTACATCAAAATAAACAGAGCCGTTTACTTCATAAGCATAGCCATTGCTTATAATTGTTTTAATGATTTCTATTTGTTCAATTATATGTCCAGTAGCAGTAGGTTCTATGCTTGGAGGAAGAAAATTAAATTTTTCTAAAATATTATGAAAGTCAACCGTGTAACGCTGTACAACTTCCATTGGTTCTAATTGCTCTAAACGTGCTTTTTTGGCAATTTTGTCTTCTCCATCATCTGCATCATCTACTAAATGGCCAGCATCTGTAATGTTCCTTACATACCTTACTTTAAAGCCTAGATGCTTAAAGTATCTAAAAATCATATCAAAGGACATAAATGTTCTGCAGTTTCCTAAGTGGACATTGCTGTAAACTGTTGGGCCACAAACATACATACCTATGTGACCTTCATTTATGGGTTTAAAAACTTCTTTTTTTCCACTAAGGGAATTATATATTTTTAAAGTCTGATTTTTAAATGCTTGCATTTTGGAAAGGGAATGGTATTAAAATTTAGTTTCTAGTTGAATAAAATTTAAAAATTCTCTGCGTACGGCTTCTTCTTTAAATTTTCCACCATATTCTGCAGTAACTGTACTGCTTTCTATATCGCTAATTCCTCGAGAATTTACGCATAAATGCTTAGCGTCAATAATGCAAGCAACATCATCCGTGCCTAAAACTTTTTGCAATTCTTTTACAACCTGGATAGTAAGTCTTTCCTGTACTTGAGGTCTTTTTGCGTAATAATCTACAATACGATTCATTTTAGAAAGGCCAACTACAGACCCATTAGAAATATAGGCAATATGAGCCCTACCAACAATTGGTAATAAGTGATGTTCGCAGGTAGAATAAAGGGTAATATTTTTTTCTACAAGCATTTCTCCATACTTGTATTTATTATCAAAAGTAGATGCTTTAGGCTTGCGGTCTGGGTGTAATCCACCAAAAATTTCATTAACAAACATTTTTGCTACTCTATTAGGAGTTCCCTTTAAACTATCATCATTTAAATCTAAACCTAAGGTGTGCAAAATATCGGTAACGCTAGCTTTAATCTTTTCTATTTTCTCTTTGTCATTTAGAGCAAATGCATCTTCTCGCATAGGAGTGTCTTCTGTAGAGGATATATGATCGTCTCCCATGTTATCAAATTGCTCTTCTAATGTTGTGTCGATTTTCATTTAAATTCAACTTTAATGGAAGCGCAAAGATATACATAATATGGCACTTTATACTATATTCTAGTGCTTACACAACATAAATTAGTGTTAAGAAAACAGGTTGGTTATTTTTAGAAATTACAAATTTGTATAGGTTTATGAACCGTTTAGGTGCTATAATATGTTTTCTTTTTTTTGCTTCTGGTTTGTTGCTAAATGCGCAAGTTTCTCCAGATTGCTCTAATGCTATTCCAATATGTAATGATACGCCAGTAAATGGTGGTACAACAGGTTATGGTGTAGATGATTTTAATGGCGCTACAGAAAGTGGTTGTTTGCGACAAACAACATCTGGAGTAATAGAAACTAATTCTGCTTGGTATAAGTTTAGAACTGGTGCTAGCGGACAGTTGGGTTTTAATATAGGTTTTGATACTTCTGAAGATTGGGATTTTGCATTATATAAAACATCAGATTGTACTAATTTAGGAATGCCTGTTCGTTGCAATTTTTTTGATAACGCCGATGCCAATACTTATATGGGAGTTGGAGAAGATCCAACAGGAGATGAAGATACTTTTTTGTATGAAGACTGGTTACAGGTAGAACCAGGAGAAGATTATTTGTTGCTGATAAACAATTTTAGTAATACTAACTCAGGTTTTTCTATTCAGTTTTCGGGGCATATTTTTGTTACAAATCCTAACGATGCTTTAGATTGTTCTATAATTAATAATTTATTAGGACCGCCTGTATCTGCATGTGATACGGATACGGTTATTTTAGATGCTACAACGGCTACCGCTATTGGTTATGAATGGTATTTAGATTTAGGAACAGGTTTTTCTAGGATACCTGGTGAAAGTGGCCCGACTTTAAATGTTGCGGTTTCTGCATTATATCGTGTTCTTGTTGTAATGCCTTTAGGAAATAATATTGTTAGTGAGGCACAGGTGGCTTTTTCGCCATCGCCAGTTACATATCCTATGCAAGATGAAGTTTCTTGTTCGGGAAATGCACAAATTAATTTAGAATTAAAAGATTCGGAAGCTTTAGGAACACAAAGTTCTAGTGATTTTAGAGTTAGTTATTATGCATCACAAAATGATGCAACAAATGGTGTAAATCCATTAGAGAAAGAAAATACAGTTTTAACAGGTTCGCAAACCATATATGTTCGCACAACTTCAATAGAAAATCCTAAGTGTTTTGATGTCTCTGAGAGTTTTAGGTATACAAGTGTAGAAACTCCTGTTTTAACTTTTGAGGAAGAATTGTTTTTATGTGCTAACGAAACTTCTGGAACTATAGGAGATCTGTCTCCAAATTCTAATTATGTATATAGTTGGGATACAGGAGAAACTTCTTCTAGTATTGTTGCAAGTGAGGCTGGGGTTTATACTTTAACAGCAACACATACAAGCAATGGTGTAAGTTGCACAAATGCAAGAAGTGTTACTGTTGTTAAGTCGGATCTACCAGAAATAATAGATGTTAAAATAGAGGACTTGCAAAGTAGTAATACTGTAGAAGTGTTTATAAATTTAGAAGGAGATTATGAGTATCAAATGGATGAAGAAACAGTGCAACAATCCAGACGATTTAGTAATGTGTTACCAGGTAGGCATACAGTAAAAGTGATAGACCCTAAAGGTTGTGGAGAAGTAGCCGAAGAAATTATAGTGATAGGTTTTGAAAAATTCTTTACACCAAACGGAGATACTATTAATGATTACTGGCAAATAAATGAAATTGCAGAATTGCAAAATCCTCAGGTATATATTTATGACCGTTTTGGTAAATTTTTATACCAATTTGGAAGTGCTTCAAAAGGTTGGGATGGTACCTATAATGGAGTGCCTTTACCTGCAGCAGATTATTGGTTTAAATTAGATTATACAGATGAAAATGGGCAAACTAAAACTGCAAAATATATAAATAATCATTTTTCTTTAAAACGATAATTTTCTAGCCTTGGATAGGAGATTTTATGTTATTCATCGATTAAGTGTCTAATTTTTACGTTTAATATACTAAACTGATGGTGTACTAGTTATAGTAGTAATCTCTAATGTAATGTTAGCACCACAATCTATGCGATTACCTTATTTAACGATTATTTGTTTTTTATTTATTTTGTTTAATACAAATGCACAACAAAATTCGGCAGACTGTAGGACTGCAATTCCAGTCTGTGCAGATGCTCCTATTTTTTCTGAAGCTGATGGAGGTGGAGATATAGATGATTTTGACCCAGATGTAGTCAGGGAATCCGGCTGTTTAGAAAAAGGAAGTATTTCTTCTGCAAACATAGAAAACAATACATCTTGGTATGTTTTTAGAGCTGGTACTGGCGGACAAGTTGGTTTTGATATAGAATCTTTAGCAATTGGCGGTGGTAGTGGAACACCAACTGCAGAATGGGATTTTGCGGTATATGGTCCAGACGTAGATTGTGGAGATATTGGTAGTGGAGTAGCGCAACCAATTAGATGTAATTACGAGGTAAATAATACTAATTTTACAGGAGTAGGGGTAAATCCAGAAAACGGTCAAGAAGGAGCACCATTTTTAACTGGTAGCCAAAATACCTATGACGAATGGTTAGATGTGCAACCTGGGGAAATATATTATATCTTAATAAATAATTTTAATACTAATTTTGATGGTGACCCTGAGCCTTATTCATTAACATTTACGGGGAGCTCTGTAGAAGCAGATCAAAATACAGCTTTAGATTGCACTTTGCGTGATGAATTTTTAGGATTAGACATTGTTGCTTGTGAAGGGGATCCAGATATTACATTAAGTGCACTTAATTCCCCTGCGGGTTCAGATATAGGAAGTGTAGAGTGGACGGTAGATTATGAAGATGATGGGCAAGTAGATGCTACTTTGCCAGGTTCTGGAGATTTTGGAGCGGAATTAGTAGTGGCAAGCCCTAATTCGGGTAGGTATTTTGCGGTAATTACTACTGCTAGTGGTACGCCTCCTACAGTTGCTGATGATGGAGGGGTACTTATTACTTTTCATGGAGAGCCAGTGCTAGACAGGGTAGAAATTTTGGAAACTAATTTATCAGCGGATCCTGATAAAAATAATATAGAGATTTTTGTAGTAGGTAATAGTAAATATGAATTTGCTATAAATGGAGGGGATTTTCAAGATGATCCAATTTTTACAGATATTCCACCTGGTTTAAATACGTTAATTATAAATGATAAGAATGGTTGTGGAATTACGGAGCCTATAGACTTTTTTATAATAGGGTATCCAAAATTCTTTACACCAAATAGTGATGGATTTCATGATTCTTGGAATGTTTTGGGTATTGATATGTTAACCGATGCAAGAGTATTTATTTTTGACCGATATGGTAAATTGCTAAAACAATTAGATGCTAATACAATTGGTTGGGATGGTACCTATAATGGCAGGCAATTACCTTCAACAGATTACTGGTTTAGGTTAGAATATACAGAGGATGAAAGTGGCCTAATAGTTGCTAAGAATAGAAAAACTCATTTTACATTAAAGAGATAAAACAAAAAAGAGCCTTATAAAAAGGCTCTTTTTTGTTTTATCTGTGTTTTTTAAAAGTTTAATGTATAGCTAAGAGTTGCCGTAGTATTAATTCTATTTACTACAGTAGGGGTTGTAAGTCCTGTTGTAAATAACAATTCGCTCACATCTTGGTCTGTTCTGCTTAATCCAAAATCTAATTTACTTCCTCCAAAGTTAAATCCTATTCCTCCAGAGAATCCACTTAAATCTCCAGTGAAATTGTTGTTGCTATATGGGCTTTGTTCGTAACGGTATCCAGCTCTTAAGCTAACTAATGCTATTCTATATTCGCCACCAATTCTTAATGTGGAAACACCTCCAAGAGTGTTGCTTATGTTGTCGTTTTCAATAGAAAAATTAGGGTCATTTGTGGGTCTAAATTCTGCTTTAGACATATCTTGGTAGCCATAGTCAAAACTAAGAAGTCCTTGCTTGCCAAAAATAACGGCTAAACTTCCGGTAAGTTTACTAGGGGTTTTAAGGGTGTAGGTGTCAAATATATTTACAACATTAAAATTAATAAAACCTATATCGTCATCCCCTAAGTCTGAATCTACTTTTTGCGAAAATTCATCATTAATTCTGTACCAAGTAGGAGTTTGATAACTACCACCAATACGTATAAATTGATTAAGTTTTGCAATAGCGCCAATATTTAATGAGACTCCATTTCCTTCTGTATGTAAAAAACTATCAAAAATTGTTTCTTGTATAGGAGAGTCATTATCATAACCTCTTTCTGTAAATTCTTTAAGTTCATCATACACAATACTATGAAAGTTTAAAGAAGCTCCTAAGTATAAGTTCTCTTGGTATTGTGTACCTATATTTAAAGTTATTTTGCTGTTGTATCCAGAAGTATTTTTTAAGTAAGATTGGTTTACAGTGGTGTAATTAGCATTCCTTGTATATTGATCTGTATCATTATTTTCGTTAACAGGGTCTAATATACCTCCATAATATCCTAGAAATGCTTGCTGGCTACCAAAACCTGCATTAGCACCTATATCCAAATAAGCATCTTCTAAAAATTCGCCATCTTGTTTTAATATAGACCCAAAAGGGACTCCTTGTGCAAAATTTAAAAAATAATTATCTATCCCTTGTCTACTTTCTCCTGATGCAAAAAACTCATTATCAAAATTTGTAGCTAAATCATAATTTATGGCAAGTGTAATTTTTTTCCAATCACTATCGCTATTACTTTTAAGAACAAAAACACCTCCAGCTTGGTTTATATTTAAGCTATTTAATTTTGTTCCGTTGCCTGTGTTAAAATAACTAGCGTAATTGTCTCTATTGTAGTTGCTGCCAGATATAGTGAAAAGACTGTTTGTAAATACTGCGGATCCAGCAGGGTTAGTATTTAAAGCAGATAAGTCTCCGCCTAAGGCTCCAAATGCACCACTCATTGCATTGTAACGAGCTGTTCCTGTGGTGTTTTCTGTGCTATATCGTAATGCATCGGCGCTACTTTGGGCGCTTAATGTAATGCATGCCAAAAGACATAATGAAGTATATATATGTTTCATAGAATTTTTTTTTATCAATTAAAAGCTTAAAATACTAGTTTCTGCCTCTACTACTAGAGGACCTAGAACCACTACTTCTGCTAGAAGAACTACTAGAGCTTCTATAGCTACCACTGCTTCTGCTAGATGAACTACTTCTTCCAGAGCTGTAATTGCTGCTACGTGGAGAAGAACTTCTGTAGGATTGGTTGGATCTAGAACTACTAGATCTAGAGCTACTTGTTCTAGGACTACTTGTTCTGGATCTAGAACTTCTGTACGAAGATGTTCTAGGTGCAGTACTTGTGCTTCTAGAGGTAGAGTTTCCGCTTCTATAAGTACTTGATCTAGGAGAAGAACTTCTACTAGTTTGGCTAGTTCTAGAAGAACTATTGTATCTAGGAGTAGCTCTAGTGCTTCTGCTTGTTCTGTAGGCTCTGTTTTGATCTACACCAACGGATCTGCTAGAGCTTCCACTTCTATAACTTCTAGAGGTAGTACCTCTAGTATTGGAAGTACGCGTACTTGTACTTCTGTATCTAGGTGAACTTGTTCTACCAGAATAACTAGATCTAGTGGTTGTTCTGCTAGATCTATTTGTTACATTACCTCTTAAGTAATATCCTCTTCTAGAGTTATTGTATGCGTAGCTTCTATTGTATCTGTTAAATCTGTTATATCTATTACCATAATATCCTCCATAAGCATAATAGTAAGGAGAGTTCCAGCGGTTTGCGAATCCGTAGCCGCCCCATCTCCAAGGGTTGTTAAAGCCCCAACCGTAATTCCATCCAAAGTTGTTCCAGCCATATCCATAGCCTCCCCAGCCCCAATTATTCCATCCAAAGTTGTTCCATCCATATCCATAGCCTCCCCAGCCCCAATTATTCCATCCATTGTTCCAACCCCAATTATTCCAGCCGTTATTCCATCCGTTGTTATATACTGTAATGTTTACATCAGAAGTATTGTCGCCCCAATTACCATACCCTTCGTAATCATTGTTAGATGTGTAATAATCTGTTAGTTGTGCTTCGCTTATGCTATCATTAACAACTTTACTAGAATAAGAATCTACATCTGTAAAAATTTCTTCATCTAATATTTCGTTATATTGATTTGCTTTTTCACCAAAGTAATCTGCGTAAGTATTGTTCTCTTTTTGTTTTTTTACGACAGTTCTATTTGGTGTGCGAGTTTCTGTAGTGGTTTCATTACCAGATGAGTAAATGCCATCATTATCGTAATAAGAGGCTTGTTGGTAAGATCCACAAGAAACGGCAAAAACACCTAAAATAGCAAAGGAAAGTACTTTGTTAAAAGAATAGAGGGGTCTAGAATATATCATCGTTGTAAAATTAATTGTTGAACATAGTAAAAATAATTAGTTTTACCGAATTATTTTCAATAACATAAACACAAGTTTTGTGCCAAACTACATATAATGAGTAAAAAATTAACGAAGAGAAGCGAGGATTATTCTAAATGGTATAATGAACTTGTAGTAAAAGCCGATTTAGCAGAAAATTCAGGAGTTCGTGGGTGTATGGTTATTAAGCCATACGGTTACGCAATATGGGAAAAAATGCAAGCGGCATTAGATAAAATGTTTAAGGAAACCGGGCATGAGAATGCTTATTTTCCACTTTTTATACCAAAATCCTATTTAAGTAAAGAAGCTAGCCATGTAGAAGGTTTTGCTAAAGAGTGTGCTGTGGTAACGCATTACAGACTTAAAAATGCTGAAGATGGTTCTGGTGTTATTGTGGATCCAGAAGCTAAATTAGAAGAGGAATTAATAGTTAGGCCAACATCTGAAACTATTATTTGGGATACGTACCGTAAATGGATACAATCTTATAGAGATTTGCCATTATTAATAAACCAATGGGCAAATGTAGTGCGTTGGGAAATGCGTACGCGTCTTTTCTTAAGAACAGCAGAATTTTTATGGCAAGAGGGGCATACTGCGCACGCTACAGAAAAGGAGGCTATTGAAGAGGCGGAACAAATGATGCATGTATATGCAGATTTTGCCGAGAACCACATGGCTGTTCCTGTTATTAAAGGGGTAAAAACAGAAAGTGAACGTTTTGCTGGTGCTGTAGAAACGTATTGTATAGAAGCTTTAATGCAAGATGGTAAAGCCTTACAGGCAGGTACCTCTCACTTCTTGGGTCAAAATTTTGCAAAAGCTTTTGATGTTAAATTTGCTACTAAAGAAGGAAAAAAAGAACATGTATGGGCTACTTCTTGGGGCGTTTCTACACGTTTAATGGGGGCATTAATTATGACGCATAGTGATGATAGTGGTTTGGTGTTACCTCCTATGTTAGCTCCAATACAAGTTGTGATTGTTCCAATTTATAAAGGGATAGAGCAATTAGATGCTATTTCTGAAAAAGTAAACCCTTTAGTAAAAGAATTACGTGCAAAAGGGTTTTCTGTTAAGTTTGATAATAGAGATACACACAAGCCAGGATTTAAATTTAATGAGTACGAATTAAAAGGTGTTCCAGTACGTTTGGCAATTGGCCCTAGAGATTTAGAAAATGGTACTTATGAAGTTGCAAGAAGAGATACTTTTGAGAAAGAAACCGTTGCTGCTGATGCGGTAATTTCTAAAATTGAATTTTTGATGGAAGATATTCAGAAAAACATACATCAAAAAGCATTAAAACATAGAGAAGACCATATAACAGAGGTAGATACTTATGAAGAGTTTAAAGATGTTTTAGAAAACAAAGGAGGCTTTGTTTCTGTGCATTGGGATGGTACTACGGAAACAGAAGATAAGATAAAAGAAGAAACAAAAGCAACTATTCGTTGTATTCCTATGGATGCGAAAGAAGAAAATGGAGTAGATATAATATCTGGAAAACCCTCTAAAAGAAGGGTGTTATTTGCAAAAGCATATTAATTTTAAAAAAAAATAAGTACAGGTGTTGCGATAGTAAAAAATAATTGTATTTTTGCATCCGCATTTGCACAATGTATGGTCCGTTCGTCTAGGGGTTAGGACGCCAGGTTTTCATCCTGGTAACAGGGGTTCGATTCCCCTACGGACTACAAATAAGTTCTGAAATATTGAATTTAAATGTCTTAACGGTCCGTTCGTCTAGGGGTTAGGACGCCAGGTTTTCATCCTGGTAACAGGGGTTCGATTCCCCTACGGACTACAAAATTGGGATAATATCCCTAACAACAACATAATAATAAAAAGAAGATGGCAAATCACAAGTCAGCATTAAAGAGAATTAGAAGAAACGAGGCAGTACGTTTACGTAACAGATACCAACATAAAACAATGCGTAATGCATTAAGAAAGTTACGTGCACAAGAAACGAAGAAAGATGCTGAGGCACTTTTTCCTAGTGTTGTTAGTATGATAGATCGTTTAGCTAAGCGTAACATTATTCATTCTAATAAAGCAGCTAACTTAAAAAGTAAATTAGCAAAGCACGTAGCGGCTTTATAATTTACTCTTTTTATAAAATTTAAGAGCTCTAACCATTGGTTAGGGCTTTTTTTGTTTTCTGCTTTTAAAATTATAAATGTAGTATATAATACGATGCTTTTTAATCGTTAATGTTGTAAGGAGTTTACTCTTTTAAAGTAAAATGTATGCACCAAGACAAAAATAGTTTTATGGCAATAATTAAATTACTACTTGTATCTTTTGTCTTCCTAATGTTTTCATGTAGTAATGATTCTCAGGAGACTAGTATACCTAAGGAAGCAGATGTTACATTGCTTTATTCTAAGAACCCTAAGGGATATAATGAACTCTATAAATTGCATAAAGGAGAGGAAACACTTTTGTTAAGCGACTCAAAATATGATTTTTGGTGGCCTAAGGTAAGTCCAGATGCCTCTAAAATATTGGTATATAGGTCTGCTGTTAATCCAGAGAAAAACCATGATGATTATCTAAATGCAGAATTATTGGTTGTGAATATAGATGGGACTAATCCGCAAGTATTACTTCCTAAAAACGCTAACGGGTGGAATGCACAAGGAGTTTGTAGGTGGAATAAGGATGGAACAAAAATTTTAATGTGTGCTGAGGTGGAAACAAATGTAGGTTTGCAATGGCGTTTAGTAGAAACTAATGCTTTAGGCAAAAATCCTAAAATTTTGTCTAACCATTGGGCTATAGATTGTAATTATTCTACAGATAATTCTAGTGTTGTATTTATGGGTTTTGCTAATAATGAGCTTTCCTTTGATCTAACAAAATTAGAATTGCAAAAAGGAATTTATAATAAGGAAAGCAATATGGTAACCAATATAGTATCGCTTACACAAAATAGTACTCGTGATCATGACCCAGATTTTTCTCCAGATAATACTAAAATAGTTTTTTCTGGAGGTAATGCAGAATATAGTAATGTAGATTTACTGTTGTATGATTTGGTATCAAAAAAGGAATCTGTTTTGTTAGATAATGCTAATGCAAATGGTGGTAGTATGTGTTGGTCTCCAGATGGTAAGTATGTATACTTTCATAGTTTAGAAGTTTTTAAAACGCCATTCCGTATTAAAAAAATTAATGTGGATACTAAAGAAGTGCAAACTGTTATAGAAACTGCGGATAATAGTTATGGTTTTTATCATCCGGAAGCATATTAAAAATTTTATTAAGGAAAATAAAAATCCCTAGTAGAAATTTCTACTAGGGATTTTATATATAAATTATTTTAAATTCTTAAGACTATTATTGGTTCATAGTCATTAAGAACTCCTCGTTGTTTTTAGTTTGTTTAAAACGTTGTTCTATAAACTCCATAGCTTCTACAGGGTTCATATCTGCTAAATATTTACGCATAATCCACATACGTTGTATAGTGTCTTTATCTAACAGTAAATCGTCTCTACGTGTACTAGAAGAAGTAAGGTCAATTGCAGGGAATATTCTACGGTTAGATATTTTACGATCTAATTGTAATTCCATGTTACCAGTACCTTTAAATTCTTCAAAGATAACTTCATCCATTTTAGACCCAGTTTCTGTAAGTGCAGTAGCAATTATAGAAAGAGAACCACCGCCTTCAATGTTACGAGCCGCACCAAAGAAACGTTTTGGTTTGTTTAATGCGTTAGCATCTACACCACCACTTAATACTTTACCAGAAGCTGGTTGTACCGTGTTGTACGCACGTGCTAACCTTGTTATAGAATCTAATAAAATAACAACATCATGGCCACATTCTACTAAACGTTTTGCTTTTTCTAAAACTATATTGGCTATACGAACATGCTCTGAAGGTTCTTTGTCAAAAGTAGAAGCAACAACTTCTCCTTTTACATTACGTTGCATATCTGTAACTTCCTCAGGACGTTCATCTATTAATAATATAATTTGATAAACTTCTGGGTGGTTTGCAGCAATACCATTTGCAATATCTTTAAGTAACATTGTTTTACCAGTTTTTGGCTGAGAAACAATCATACCTCTTTGCCCTTTACCAATAGGAGAGAACAAATCTATAATACGCGTAGATATAGAACTTTGGCGTTCTGCTAATCTAAATTTTTCTTGAGGGAATAATGGCGTTAAATGCTCAAAAGAAACACGGTCTCTTACAATTTGAGGGTCTATACCATTAATTTTGTTTACTTTAATTAATGGAAAATATTTTTCTCCTTCTTTTGGAGGTCTTACGTTACCAAGAACAGTATCTCCAGTTTTTAAACCAAATAAACGAATTTGAGACTGTGATACATAAATATCATCAGGAGAAGATAAATAGTTATAATCAGAGGAACGTAAAAAACCGTACCCATCTTGCATTATATCTAAAACGCCTTCACTAGCAATAATACTATCAAATTCAAACTCTGGTTCTTTGTATCTATTTTTTAGATCCTTGTCAAAGTTGTTATTTTTTTCGTGCTTGTTAGGACGATTTCTTTGCGTATTTTGATTTTTATGTTGTGGCGTTTTTTTCTGAAAATCTTTCTTGTCGCCATTATTGTTTTGTACAGGTCTTGGTCTTGGTCTAGGCCTTTTTTCTTCTGTACTTTCCGTTTTAGTAGCTTCTGCTGCTTTAGGAGTATTTGTTGTTTCATTACTAGGAGCGGCAGTTTTTGCTTCTGTATCTTTAGCAGGTTCTACCACTTTTCTGGTAATTTTTGGTCTAGGTTTTCTTGCGGCAGGTTTTGCAGCAGGTTTTTCTTCTGTTGCTTCTGCTTCTGCTTTAGCTTTTGGCGCTGGAGCGGCTTTAGCTTTTGGTTCTGTTTTTATAACCTCGGCAGCAGCTTTAGGGTTGGCAGCTTGTACATCAAGAATTTGGTAAACCAAATCTAATTTTTTCTGTGTTTTGTATTTAGGAACATTTAATCCTTTTGCAATCTCTTGAAGCTCAGGGAGCTTTTTTGATTTTAAATCTGAAATCTCAAACATTAATTGTATAATAAATTAGTATGTCTTTTTTATGACTATTTTAAAGAAGTGTTGATACTTGGAAAATTTATTTGGGAAAAGAATTCCCGAAAAAAGGTAAGTATTTCTCAATAACGTAACAATAATACAAATTATTTTTAAGAATACGTGGTTATTTTTAAAAAAGACACCTATTTTTGCAAATAATAAAGGCAAGTTAGGGTATGATTCAGAGAATACAATCTGTTTATTTATTTATTGTTATCTTATTAAGTGGTGTATTACCATTTATATTCCCTTTATGGAAAGATGCCAAAGGAGTAGAATTTTTTGCAAAACAAGACGTTCTAATTGCAGTTGCATTTTATAGTATTGCAGCATTAGCGTTCATAGCCATTATGCTTTTTAAACAAAGAAAAAATCAATTTGTAGTAAACAGATTGAATATGATATTTAATATTTTTTTACTAGGATTTTTCGTTTATCGGTCGCTAAATTTATCCGGAGAAACTTTGGTTTCTGAGAAGGGTATTGGGATGTTGATTCCTGTATTTTCTATCGTTTTTTTAGTTCTTGCCAATAGAGCTATAAAAAAGGATGAAGATCTTGTAAAATCTGTAGATCGTTTACGTTAAACCTTATATCTTAGTAGTATTAGTGCGTTAAACCCGGGGTTGTTCCCGGGTTTTTTAATTTCTTATTTTCTTTTTTGATGGTATTAGGTATAATTTAGACTAAGACCTAAGGCAGGTTTAATTTGGAGAATGTAAACCAATTTTATTCCCTTCCGAGTCAAGGAATATTGCATAATACCCACTTTCGTCTGCGTGAAGTGATTTTGGAACCAATATTTTTCCGCCATTTTTTTCGACCTTGTCCAGAATTATTTGAAGATTATTACCTCCATTTAAATATATAGTTACACCATTGGCCGATGGGGTGTAGCCTTCCGCTTTCATAATAACTCCTGTAACCATTTGTCCTTCATAAGGGAATATTCCCATTTGCATTTCTGGGAATTCCATTTTTTCAATATTAATCTCTAAAATTGCTTTGTAAAAGTGGATTGCTCTTGTAATTTCTGTAGCAGGAATTTCAAAAATGGAAATAAAACTTTTCATGTTGTTTGTTTCTTGGGTTTCCTTTAAACTAAGTTGCTGGGTAGTGTTATTTAATTTGTCTTGACTTTTACAGCTTAAAATGCTGAAAGAAATAATAGCAGTACTTAAAAGTATTGTCCTTCTCATATTTTGTTGTTAAAGTTTGTGGTACAAATATTACGTTTTGTTATAAATTAAAATTGTAAAAATGCGACACTTTGTTTATTTATAAAAGAGTGCTGAGAGCATCATGTTTTCATTCCCTAAAAATTCTTTAGGGTTAACTCCTGTAAACTCTTTAAAGTCTTTTGTGAAATGAGATTGGTCAAAATAGTCACTTTGATATGCTATTTTGGTAAGGTTGTCAGTCTTTTTGTTTAACAACATTTTTAAGGCAGTTTGTAGTCGTATTACTTTGCCTAATTGTTTTGGGCTAACACCAATTTGTTGTTTAAAATTTCTTTCGAGTTGTCTTCTTTTAGACAAGTCCTCTTTTAGAATTGTTTTTATAGATTCTGTTCCATTGGATGATAAAAGAGCATCAACCGTTTGTTTTACAATAGTATCTATAGTTGTTTTGGTGTTTAGCTTTTTTAAAAGAAAGTTTTCTATAATAGAAATTCGTTGTTTGGTATCTGTTGCATTAATTATTTTTTGTTCCAATTCTTTAGCAGTACTCTCTCCAAACAATAATTTTAAGGGTGTTTCTTTATTTGCCAAATTTTTAATGGGCATAGTAACAAAATTAGCAAAACCATAAGGGTAAAAACGAATAGCAAAAGTATTTACATATCCAGTGGGTTTAATATAAAAGGGTTCAATGGTTTGCCCAAGAACCATTGCCCGAGGTTGCAGTATAAATTCATCTTCAGAAGTATATCGTTTAATATCGTCTCCAAGAATAAAAGCCATTTCAATACAACCATCTGGAATAATCCGTTGTTTTTCTGGGTCTTTTTGTATAGGAACTTCCAAAGTCCAGTAACAACTTATAAGAGATTCTAAATCTGAGTGTGGTTTAAATGTTTGGTAGTTCATTGGTAGGATAAAAGTTTTTTATTCTTAATATCGTTCACTTTTTTTCAATGTCCAAACATTTAAAACTCTAGTTTTAAGGCTGTTTGTGGTGTTTGGCTCCACAATTTCCATTGCAACAATTGCCTTTAGGGCTATTTTGTACTTTTTGCTTTCTAATAAATAACCATCCACATACACCTCCGTTTGCTTATCTAAACCAAAAAACTCATTTAGTTCCCATTGTGTTTTAGAGGTAAGTTTTTCTTTTAAATCTATAAATAATATTCCTAGTTCTGTTTGGTTATAATAGTCGGCAGTTTCTCTATTTGGTTTGTCTATTAAAACAGATAGTTGCTCCACTTTATCTTTTACTTCTTGTTCTGTATTTCCTAAACTTTTAAATATAGATTCATTACCAATTACATTTTTGTTGAATATATAGCTTAGATTTTTAGTTTTTGCTTGTGGTAATTTAATATATGCGTCTTGTGAAAATACATTTAAGGAGACCAATAAAACGAATAAGAAGCCTGTAATTTTTTTCATTGTATAAAATGTGTAAATATTTCTATATAAGAGTAGTATAAGAATAAAAAGCACTTTTGTTTTCGTCTTTGTACTTAGTTATAATTGTTTGTTTGCATTTTTTTTGTTGTTTAAAATCTCAAATTTGAATATTTCCCTAACGGGTAATTTTCAATTTGGCGACTTTATAAAATTACACAAGCTTATTAATGAACACCAAACCAACGCATTAATTATAGGTTATGTGCCTGTTGCACAAGTCATTTGCTAAAAATAGTAAAAATGATTAACTTTATTTATGCAGGGTAAAAAAGATTATCAAGAGAAGCTTTTCAATAGTTTTCAGTTGAGTGAGCGTGTCCCCGAGACGAATTTCTACAGGCGTTTAAAAGGAGTTTTAGATTTACATTTTCTATATAAGCTTACTAGAGAATATTATGGAGAAAGCGGTCAAAAGAGTATAGACCCTGTAGTATTTTTTAAGTTTTGTTTAGTGGGTTATTTAGAAAATCTTATTAGTGACCGTAAGCTGATATCGCATTGTTCTATGCGTTTGGATATTTTGTATTTCCTAGGTTATGATATAGATGAAGAATTACCATGGCATAGCACTATAAGTAGAACGCGTCAACTATTTCCAGCATCTGTATTTGAAGCAGTATTTACGAATATTTTACAGTTGTGTGTAGACAAAGGAATGGTAAGTGGTCACACGCAAGCCATAGATTCAGCACCTGTAAAGGCCAATGCCAGTATGGATACTTTGGAGCTCAAAGTACCAGAGCAAGATTTGGAAGAACATCTAAAAAAGATACGAGCGATAAGTTCTATGGACAAAGAAGTGCCTCATCGTAAATCTAAGAACGACAAATCGGATACATCACAGCGTAGTGTGACAGCCAGTGAGAAAGAGTTGGGAGCAATCGCAAGCAGAAATAAGAAGTGGTCCAAAGCGCAAGACCAAAGACCAGGTGCAGGCAATAAAGGCTCTAAATATACGAGTAATAAGACACATTACAGCCCTACGGATCCAGATGCTAGAATTAGCGTAAAGCCAGGTAAGGCAAGAAAGTTAAATTACTTGAGTCAACTCAGTGTAGATACAGCCCATCATGTGATAACAGACATTAGAGCGTACCATGCGGATGGTAAGGATAACCAACAACTGCCGGATATTGTAAATCGCTTACAAAGTCGTTTATGGCAACAGGGCTTGTATTGGGAGAACTGCGTAGCAGATACAGGATATAGTAGTGGAGAGAATTATGCATTTTTAGAAACCCAAGGTTTACAGAGTTTCATTCCACCGCACGGTACATACAAAGGCGGGCCAACAGACTTCATTTACAATGAAATAGAAGATAACTATACCTGCCCACAAGGTAAGGTAATACCCTTTACCAAAATATTTAGCGACTACCGTACAGGCACAAAGAAGAAGGAGTACCGCGCAAGAAAACATGTCTGTATTGCTTGTCCATTAAAAACAAGATGTTTGGGCAAGAGTGCTCAGGAGAAGAAGTTTAGTGTTACCTACTATAGAGCAGAATATGAGCGTAATATAAAGCGAGTAAATAGTCCACAAGGCAGATATATGAAAGGCAAGCGCCAGAGTACGGTAGAGCCCGTTTTTGGCACTTTAACCCAGTTTATGGGCATGCGTAAAATAAATACCATAGGTATTAAACAGGCCAACAAGGTGATGCATCTATCCGCGATAGCTTACAATCTCAAGTAGTATCTCAAATTTGAACAAAAACGTTCCAATAGTGGGCTAGGACAGCGTGCTTTTATTATAAATATCAAAAGGACGTTTCAGAACCTATTTTTGATAGATGTAAGACCATCAAAACTTAGTCTAAGCTAGGAATATTACAAAAATAAAGCCTCTTAGTGAGGCTTATAGTAGTACTATATTTTATGAATTAATGGCTTGTGCAACGGTTACTTATGTTGGTATTAGTTATTTTCTTTTATCCTAGTCAATAAAAACTCACCTAGCCCAAGTTTTAGGGATAATTCATTCTCTGATGATTGTAAAATTTTCAACTCCTGTGGCCCACCTTCAATACCTGTTAGAACTAGAGTTTTAGAATCCATAATTAATTTCCATTCACCACTTGTTTTTTCTCCCATAATATAACTACTAAATTTTCCATTGGAATTAAACTCAAATTTCCATTTTCCAATTACTTGCGTATTTAAAGTTTCTAAACCAGCTTCATCAATATTTTTATTTAATGCTTTTGCAAACACCCAATTCCCTATTATTGAATCCGGTTTTTGCGCATAAATGTTTATAGATATAGTTAGGAATGCTATTAAGGATATTATTTTTTTCATTTTTTTGCATTAGGTACAACGTACCGGTTATGAAGCGTTGCTGTCCCGTAGGGCAGCTATGATTTTTTAGCCATTATTAGGCATTCGTTATTTTATTTCAAAGCCTTCTGCTTCGAGTTCATCTAATTCTTGTTGACTAAAATGGTCTAAAATTAGACTCATTAATTCCTCCTCTTTTCTTCTTTTAAGAACCCAAGTGTAAAGGTCACTACCCATTTCTCTATCATTCGTAGACCATTTTCCTCTTGGGTTAGCTTTATAGTTATACCTGAATTCTTTCCAATCATCAACTCTGTCCTTAATTTTAGTAGGAATTTCCCAATATCTTTCTTCATCAAATTTTAGCTCCCAAACTTGATTTAATTGCTCTATTGTTTCTTCTGTCAAATCTTCTTTTTTAGGAGCGACAATCTGATTAAACCAATTCTGATAATTTACTTTGAGTGGTTCATCATCCGCAGCTAACTGTCTGATAAATCTTTTTGTTGAAGCTTCAGGAGTTCTTCCACGTAAGTTATAATCAAATCCGAGATCTTCGATTTCAGCTCTTATATCAAGCTTTTTATCTTTTTTATTCGCTTGAACTATTCCTACAAGCCATGTACCAAGAGATTTACCTTCGTATTTATACCTATGATTTGCTCTAACGTCTTCATCGCAGTCTAATGCATCTTGAAGTAGGTTGAGCCATTCTTGGTCAATGTTACTAATATTGACATTTTGAATTTCTTCAATTACATCATCTGAAACTTCAGTATTTAGGTATTGATTTGACTTATAGATTAAATTGTCAATAGTATAGAACCAAATCTTTTGGCCGCTCTTATCCTTGAACTCATACAAGAGTTCGTGTCTTGGAACATTGCTATTCTGACCATATCCATCTTGCTGCCACCAATCTTCCTTTACATCATTAGTGACAAAGATTATTGGTCTCTGTTCTTTCTTTGCGTAGTCAATTACTTGAAACCAGAGCAATAAATCGCCATACATCTGGAAACCTATCTTGTCTTTTTCATCTTTATACCCTGGAGGTATTTCATTTTCATATCTAAATCGCCCCTCTTTTATAATCTCTAGCATTTCCTCATAAGCATAGACTTTTCCATGAGTGAAATATCTGTCTAACCTTTCTCTAAAGTTATCGGATGAAGTTTTTTCATCTAAATCCTTAATTTTCTTTTCTATTTGGTTTTGAATGTTATTGAGTAGGTTTTGGTAACCCTCATTTAAAATCTCAATGTTTGCTTCAAATACTTTAAGTACCTCTTTAAATTCGGTAATACTTTTTTGTTCTATGTGCGGGTGTTTGTCGTCTTTTATTGTTCTTTCCGAAAGGGTCTTTATTTGTCCCTTAATTGAACTTGAGTTTTTTCTAATTAGGTCAAGATAACTTTGTACAGTGCTTAAATATCCCCCATCTTTTTTTTCGCTTTTAATTAAGCTTAGATATTCACCTTTAGGTTTGGTAATTACTTTTTCTCGATTTTTTTCGAATTCATAAATAACTTGGGCTGGGAGCCATAGACGTCCTTTGAGTGCTTCAAATACCTTGTTAAAATACTCTTCAGAAATTCTTTCTGTGTAACCATAAAAACTCAATAAAGCAGAAGAGTCAAAAACAATGTGACCGTTTTCAAACAGTTTTTTTTCGTCCTCTTCATTTAGTCTAAATATTGAGTCTTCCATTTTGTTTTAATTTCGCCTAACTCCCGAATAACAGGAGTTTTAATAGTTACTATTTAATATACTAGGGGAGCGCCTCAAAAATAAAAGAAGATATAGTATAAACTACATTTGTTTGTAAGAAATTATTAACAGGTATTTAAAAAGTTGTTTAGATAACGGCTTTGTATACTAGCTGTAGCTGGTAGTATATTTTAAACATATGTGCTATTTTTTAGATAATACGTATCCTTGTATTGTAGGTTTAAAAAGTACCTTGTCAAAGTAAAATGTAAGTAATGGTTAATACACACAAAATAGAAAAGTATAAAATAAAAGCTTTGGTATATGCTACAATTTATTTGGTGTTAATTGCAGTAGTAAGCTTGGTATAATTTTGTGGTATTCTAAAATTTAACGCTTTCCTATTTCAATTACTTCTAAATCTTTTATTTGGTCCCCGTTAATAACAAACCTAAGCATGGTACGCATTTGGTGAAAACCATGTTTGCCACAAGCACCAGGGTTCATATGTAGCACCCCAAGTTTTTTATCCATCATAACTTTTAAAATATGAGAATGCCCAGAAATAAATATTTTAGGCGGGTTTTGCTTTATAATATCGCGTGTTCTTATGTTGTATTTAGGAGGGTACCCACCAATATGGGTCATGTACACATCTACCCCTTCGCACATAAAACGGTTGTTTTCTGGAAACTCTTTTTGTAGTACATGGTCGTCTATATTACCATGAACAGCCCGTAGTGGTTTTATTTTCTGTAAGGCATCGGTAACTTCTAGGGAGCCAATATCTCCGGCATGCCAAATTTCATCGGCCTGTTTTGCGTATTTTAAAATGGTATCATCTATATGAGAATGTGTGTCTGAAAGAAGTAAAATTTTTGTCAAAGTATATGCTAATTTTTAAATACTGCAAAAATGGGTTATAAAAAGTATCTTTGTAGCTTTACAAAATTAGCCTATTCTTTTGAGATTTTTTATTCAATTTTCATACTTCGGGAAACAGTATCACGGATGGCAACGCCAACCAAATGCTATTACGGTACAAGAGGTGCTAGAAAAAGCAATGAGCACTATACTAAACCAAACCATAGTTTTAACAGGTGCTGGTAGAACAGATGCAGGGGTGCATGCAAAGCAAATGTATGCGCATTTTGATATAGCGTCTTTAGAAATTGAAAATTTAGAATATAAATTAAACTCTTATTTACCAGAAGATATAGCTGTGCAAAAGATAGTAGCTGTACAGCACGATGCACATGCTAGGTTTAATGCCACGGCACGTACCTATGAATATTGGATTAGGCAAGAGAAAGACCCTTTTGCTAGTGATACGGCACATTATATAAAACAGCCTTTAGATATTGCAGCAATGAATACTGCTGCTAAAATTTTACTTATGGAAGAAGATTTTGAGTGCTTTTCTAAAAGTAATACCGATGTGTATACCTATTTGTGTGCTATAACCAGGGCAGAATGGACACAGAATAAAGAGAATTTGGTATTTACAATTACGGCAAATAGGTTTCTTAGAAATATGGTTAGAGCCATTGTTGGTACCCTTTTAGAGGTAGGAAAAGGTAAACTAACGGTTAAAGATGTTAATACTATTATAAAAAGTAAGGATAGGGCTAATGCTGGCGTTTCTGTACCCGCAAAAGGGTTATATTTGACCCAAGTTTTATACCCAAAAGCAATTGTAGAGTAGTATGGATAAAGATTCCGGAAAAGCATTTGACAAAAGCCTTTTTAATAGATTAATGAGCCACACCAAGCCCTATAGGGTTACTTTTTATGGTGTTGCGCTTGCAGCAATATTAGTATCTGTTTTTGCTGTAATGACCCCTATGCTAGTAGGGCGTGTTATTAATGATGGGATAAAAGCAAAAGATGCAGATTTATTAGGAATTTATATACTTGCATTAGTAGGAGTGCTTATAGCGCAAGTAACTTGCCAACTACTGTTTAATTATTATGCTAACTGGTTAGGAGAATCTGTAATAAAAGATATTAGAGTAAACCTTTTTAAAAAGATGCTAGGCTTTAAAATGCAGTATTTTGATACTTCTTCTTTAGGGGTTTTAGTAACGCGCGCCGTAGCAGATATGCAGCGTATTGGAGAAATTTTTAGCCAAGGTTTTTTTGTTATTGTGGCCGATGTATTAAAGATGCTAGCTGCCGCAGTAGTTATGCTATACCTTAACTGGAAATTGGCACTTATTGTTTTTGCTTTAATGCCAATAATATTATACGCAACACGTGTTTTTCAAAAAGCAATGAAAGTAGCTTTTAATGAGGTAAGAACACAGGTATCTAATTTAAACTCTTTTGTACAAGAGCGTATTACGGGTATGAAAATTGTGCAGCTTTTTACAAGAGAGAAAATAGAGAGTGCTAAGTTTAGAGACATAAATGAAAAGCATAAAAATGCATGGTTAAAAACGGTTTGGTATAACTCTATCTTTTTTCCTATTGCAGAAATTGTTTCTTCTATAGCAATAGGTCTTGTAGTTTGGTTTGGAATTTTACAAAATGTAGTACATATAGGAGCAAATGAAGTTGGTGATGTTTTTGCTTTTTTCTTTCTAATAGATTTGTTATTTAGACCGTTACGCCAAATTGCAGATAAATTTAACACCCTACAAATGGGAATGGTTGCTGCTAATAGAGTGTTTAAAATATTAGATACAGATAGTAATATTGCTAATACCGGTACTATTGAAAAGGAAGATGTAAAGGGCGATATTTCTTTTAAAAATGTACATTTTAGTTATGTAGAAGAGGAAGAGGTATTACACGGTATTTCTTTTGATGTAAAAGCAGGAGAAACTGTTGCTATTGTTGGGGCTACAGGCGCAGGAAAATCTACCATCATTAATTTACTAAATAGATTTTATGAAATTAATTCTGGAGCTATTTTAATAGATGGTATAGATATTAAAGACTTTAAATTACCTTCTTTAAGAGCAAAAATAGCAGTAGTATTACAAGATGTTTTTCTTTTTGCAGATACCATAGAGAATAATATTTCTTTAAAAGAAAAATTGGTTACGATAGACAAAATAGAAGCAGCTGCCAAAGAAATAGGGGTGCATGATTTTGTTACTAGTTTGCCTGGTGGTTATAGTTATGATGTAAAGGAACGTGGTGCAATGCTATCTAGCGGACAAAGACAATTAATAGCTTTTTTAAGGGCTTATGTAAGTAATCCTAGTATTTTAATTTTAGACGAAGCAACGTCTTCTGTAGATACCTACTCGGAGCAATTAATACAAAGAGCTACAGAAAAAATTACCGAAGGTAGAACCTCAATTATTATAGCGCACCGTTTAGCAACGATAAAACAAGCCGATAAAATTATTGTAATGGAGGCTGGTAAAATTGTAGAGACTGGTACACATAAAGAGTTACTAAATGCAAATGGCTATTATAGTAATTTGTACGAAGCACAATTTTTATCGGAAGAAGTAGCGTAGTTATTATACTAAGTCTTCTTTAATCATTTCTATAAGTTCCTGGGTGTCTTTGTAAAGAATAAATTCTCCGTTTTTAATATAAGAAATAAGACCAGTTTCTTCGCTAACAACAATAGCAAGTGCATCTGTTTTTTCGGTAATACCAACAGCAGCTCTATGTCTTAATCCAAAACGTAAAGGAATATTACGCTCATTAGAAACTGGTAATATAACACGAGTAGCAACAATGTAATTACCAGAGACAACGGCAGCACCATCGTGTAAAGTGCTATTTTTATAAAATATACTTTCTACTATTGGCTGATTAATTTCTATGTGCATGGTATCTCCAGAAGATTTTACAAAATCTAAAGAGTTGTTGCGCTCTAAAACTATAATTGCTCCAGTTTTAGTGGTTGCCATTTTATCGCAAGCACTTATAAGGCCGTCTACATTTACATTTGTAGAAAGACTCTCTTGTTTTAAGAATTTAAAATGCTTTACAAAGTTTCGTTTGTTAGAAAAATTGGTAGAACCAATCATTAAAAGGAATTTTCGTATTTCTTGCTGAAAAACTATAATAAGCGCAATTAAACCAACTTGCATAAAAGCACCAACCATGCTACTTATCATTTCCATGCCAAGAAGTTCCGTAAGTTTCCAGAAAGCCCAGACTATAACAATACCAATAAAAATATTTATGGCTACAGAACCTCGAATTAATTTATAAATATAATAGAGCAGAATAGCCACTAAGATAATATCTATAATGTCTGTTATTCTTAAGTCTATAAAATTTAAAAAATCCAATGGATAATCGTTTTTGTAAAATTAGGGAAAATAAAATCTATTATTAGTGTAACGCTATTTTTTCTAAAATGCTATGTTAAGAACTAAATTTCTGATAAAATAAGAAATGTATTCGTATCTCCAAAAACCATAAGTTGGTCTAAAAGTTTTTGTAAAGCAATTTGGTTCTTTAATACTACTTTTAAATGTATGTTCTGGCTACCAGTAATTCTATGTGCTTCTTTAACTTCTGGAAAATCTTTAATTATTTCTAGAATATGTTTTAGTTGGCCTGGAAAAATTTTAAGTAAAATAAAGGCTTCTAAATCATAACCTAGTTTTTTATTGTCTATAGTAATACTATACTTTTGTATAATTCCTGTGTCTTCCATTTTCTGAACACGTTCTCTTACTGCAGAAGGAGATAGATTTATTTTTCTTCCTAAATCTGCAAAAGACAATCTAGAATTGTCTTTTAAAAAGCGCAATAATTGCATATCAATAGCATCAACCATGGAATCTGTCTTAATTTACTTAAAAATAAACTTTTTACGGTTAATTTTCATGTTTTAACCAATGAATCTGTTTTATGTTATTTAGGATTCAACATACCTTTGCTTTTAAATTTTTGATAGTAGAAAAAATGATAACAGTTAAAAGAACAGATTCTAATAATCAAGATTTTCGAAAATTGGTTAAAGAATTAGATGTGGATTTAGGAATTTATTATAAAGGAGAAAAGTCTTTTTATAATAAACTAAATACTATTAGTCCTATTAAACATGTGGTGGTTGCTTATGATGAAAATGATATTCCAGTTGGTTGTGGTGGAATTAAAGAATTTTCTAAAAATGAAGTGGAAATTAAAAGAATGTTTGTTCCTACGGCATACCGTGGAAATGGAATAGCTACTATAGTTTTAAAAGCATTGGAAAAATGGAGTTTAGAGTTAGGGTTTACAAAATGTATATTAGAAACTTTAAAAGAAAAGCCTTACGCTATTGCATTTTATGAGAAGAACAATTACCAGAAATTTCCAAATTTTGGAGAATATGTAAAGGCAGAAAATAGCATCTGTTTTAAAAAAGAATTAAAATGAAAAGTGGCTACTAGCTATGCTTCCTAAAATATATTAGTAATGAGTATACTTTTAATTTTTGAAAATAAGAACCCTGATCCTTGGTATACATTATTAAAAGAAAAATTACCAGAGGTAACCATAGAAGTTTATCCAGAGGTGAAAGATGCTTCTTTGGTAGATTTTATAGTATGTTGGAAACCTAAAAAAGACATATTTAATAAATATCCAAATGTAAAAGTAGTACAGTCTGTAGGGGCTTCTATAGATCATATAACTAATACGCAAACGCTGCAGCCAAATACTGTAGTTACTAGAATTATTGATACTAAACTAACGCAAGATATGTGGGAGTTTCTAGCGGCAGTAGTTTTAGGAGAACTTAAGAATATAAGCCTTTATTTAGCCCAACAAAAAGAAAAAAAGTGGAAGCAGCATAGGTATGCTTCTTTTAAAGATGTTACAGTAACAATACTTGGTTTGGGTAGTATAGGAGGGTATGTGGCTCAGAATTTTTCTGGTCTTGGTTTTAAAGTAAAGGGTTGGAGTAATTCTAAAAAACAGCTTTCTGGTGTTACTAGTTTTCATGGAAAAGAAGGGTTTAAGGATTGTTTAAGGGATACTAATTTTTTAATTAACCTTTTGCCTTTAACCAAAGAGACAAGAGATATTTTAAATACGGACACACTTGGAAGTTTAGCCACTAATGCATATTTAATTAATGTAGGTAGAGGAGAACATTTGGTCGAGGAAGATTTACTGCAACTATTAAATTCTTCTATGTTATCTGGCGCCTTGTTAGATGTTTTTAGAGAAGAACCATTACCAGAAAAACATCCATTTTGGGAACATGAGAGAATTAAAATTACGCCACACATAGCTAGTCTTACTAATATAGAAAGTGCTGCAGAACAAATTATAGAGAACTATCAGAATTTTTTAAACAAAAAAAACTTAGTAAATGTAGTTTCATTAAAAAAAGGATATTAAGTATGGATACAGTTTTTCATTTTGCATTTAAAGTAAAAGATATAGAGAGTACTATTTTGTTTTATCAAGATATTTTGGGGTGTTCTTTAGGAAGACAAACTAAAGATTGGGTCGATTTTAATTTTTTTGGACATCAACTTTCGGCACATGTCTCTAAAGATATTTCGGATTTAGATTATTGTGGTAAGGTAGAAAATCTTAAAGTTCCTATTCCTCATTTTGGATGTATTTTAGAAAAGGAAGAGTTTAAAAAAATACAAGAAAAAATGGAAAGTAAAGACATTACTTTTTTAGTGAAACCCCAAACTAGATATAAAGGCAAAAAAGGAGAACAACAGACTATGTTTGTGTTAGATTATAGTAATAATGCACTAGAGTTTAAAAGCTTTGAGAGTAATGCTGCTATTTTTGAATAAGCTATTTCTAGTTTTTATTTAAAGCATTAAATAATTGAACACATTCCACAGCTTCTTTAACATCGTGTACTCGTAAAATATTGGCTCCATGGTTTAAACATACCATGTTTAGCGCCGTAGTTCCATTTAGTGCATTTTTAGCATCGGTCTTTAGTGTTTTGTAAATCATAGACTTTCTACTTAGTCCCGCTAAAATAGGAGCATCTAGGTTTTGTAGTAAATCTAACTTATTTAGAAGTTCATAATTTTGTTCTACGGTTTTTGCAAAACCAAAACCAGGGTCAATAATAATATCGTTAATACCAGCTTCCTTAGCTTTATATATTTGTTCCGAAAAATAAAAAATAATATCTTTTATTAAATTATCATAAGTGGTGTTTTGCTGCATATTTTGTGGAGTGCCACGCATATGCATTAAAATATAAGGTATTTTCAATTCGGCAACGGTTGTAAACATATTAGGGTCTAATTTTCCGCCAGAAATATCGTTTACTATAGCAGCGCCAGCTTCTACGCATGCTTTAGCAACAGAACTTCTAAAAGTATCTATAGATAAAATACAATTAGGAAAAGCGCTTTGTATTTGAGTAACAATAGGCAGTATACGTGCTAACTCTTCTTCTTCGGAAACAGGATTTGCTCCAGGTTTAGAGCTGTAAGCGCCAATATCTATAAAAGTAGCGCCATCTTGCAGCATTTTATTGGTTTGTAAAAGGGCATCTTCTATATTTTTAAACTTACCACCATCAAAAAAAGAGTCTGGAGTAACATTTAAAATACCCATAATTTTGGGAGTAGATAAATCTATAAGGTTTTCGTTACAATTAATAGTCATTTTACTAAATAATAGCGTTGTAATTACTTGACAAAGAAAGATTAAATCGAGAACTTTGACGTTTACAATATTTTAAGCGAAATTTACGGAAATTAGATTTACATGCAGCATACTTCGGAGCAATATAATGAGGTTATAAAAATTTGTAGAGATTTATTTCAGAAAAAGATGAAAGATTACGGCAGCGCATGGCGTATTCTTAGACTTTCATCTTTAACAGACCAAATTTTTATAAAGGCACAAAGAATACGAAGTTTACAACAAAACTCGGTTCGTAAAGTAGATGAGGGAGAAGCTTCAGAATTTATTGGCATAATTAATTATAGTATTATGGCATTAATTCAATTAGAACTTGGTGTGGTAGAACAACCAGATTTGCAGTTAGAAAAAGCAGTAGCTCTTTATGATAAACATATTTCGGAAACGAAAACGTTGATGGAAAATAAAAATCATGATTATGGAGAAGCTTGGAGAGATATGCGTGTAAGCTCTTTAACCGATTTAATTTTGCAAAAACTATTGCGTGTAAAACAAATAGAAGATAATAAAGGGAAAACTATAGTTAGCGAGGGTATAGATGCTAATTACCAAGATATGGTTAATTATGCAGTATTTGCTATGATTCATATTAACGAAAACAAGGCTAAATAATATGAAATATTTAGTTGGTTTTTGTAGGTTGTTTGTTGGGGTTCTTTTTATAATAAGTGGATTTATAAAGTTAAATGACCCCGTAGGGTTTTCTTTTAAACTGCAAGAATATTTTAGCGAAGCAGTTTTAAATTTAACTTTTTTAGAACCTTATGCATTATGGATATCTATAGGTGTAGTTATTTTTGAAATACTTCTGGGAGTAATGCTCTTGGTTGGTTTTCGTGTAAAATTTACCATGTGGAACCTTCTATTAATGATTGTTTTCTTTACTTTTTTAACATTCTATTCTGCATATTTTAATAAAGTTACAGATTGTGGTTGTTTTGGAGACGCTATAAAACTAACCCCTTGGGAGTCTTTTTCTAAAGATATTGTTTTATTAATTTTAATAGTATTTCTTTTTATAAAGAGAAATTTAATAACGCCATTATTTAGACCTTACCCTAATAGAATTGCAGTTGCAATAGCTTTAATACTATGTGTTGGTTACGGATATTATGTTTTAAACCATTTACCAGTCATAGATTTTAGGCCATATAAAATAGGAGCAAATATTAAAGAAGGTATGATGGTTCCTAAAGGAGCTCCAGAAGCTGTTTTTGATTATGCTTGGAAATTTAAGGTTAATGGAGAAGAGGAAATACACCATACCAAAGGAGATTATCCAACTGTTGCAGGAGACTTTATAGATGTAGAAACAACAGAAATTCAAAAAGGATATGAGCCACCTATACACGATTTTACTATAGAGCAAAATGGAGAGGATTTTGCAGATTCTTTATTGCAAGAACCTAAATTGGTAATGGTAATTGCGTATGATTTAAGAAAAACGAATACCGATTTTTACGTAGAAATAAAAGAAATGTCTGTTGCAGCAGAGAAAAAAGGGTATAAGGTTATAGGTATGTCTGCCTCTGGGCCAAAACAAACACAGGAAATTAGTAAAGCATACAATTTAGAGTTTCCTTTTTACTTTACAGATGAAATTACTTTAAAAACAATTGTGCGTTCTAATCCAGGAGTTTTAGTTTTAGAAAAAGGAACAATAAAGCAGAAAGTGCATTATAACGATTTAGAAGAACTAGTTTTTAATTAATTACTTATGAGAAAAATTTTAATAGGACTTGTTTTTTTATATGCAAATTTAATGAGCATTAATGCTCAAGAAAAAACTTTTTCAGAAAAGGCTTTACAAGATAAATTAGTTAATTTAAAAGGAGGAGAAGATACTTTTGAAGATGTTTTAGAGGCATTTAAAGGTAAAGTTGTTTTAATAGATATTTGGGCTTCTTGGTGTAAAGATTGTGTTGTTGGTATGCCTACAGTAAAGAAACTGAAAAATGATTTTAAGGAGGTGCCTTTTCTATATATATCTTTAGATAGAACAAAAGAAAGTTGGAAGAAAGGAATAAAAAAATTAGGAATAGAAGATGGAACCCATTATTGGGCAAGTAAAGGATGGAAGTCCGATTTGTTTACTGCTATAGATTTGGATTGGATTCCTCGTTATATGGTGATAGATAAGGATGGTACCATAAAGTTATATAAAGCCATTAAGGCAGGAGATAAAGAGATTATAAAACAACTTACAAAATAAATAAAATGAGAAGTAAAATAGTAGCCGGAAATTGGAAAATGAATAAAAATTTAGCAGAAACAGAAGCTTTATTAACAGAGCTTGCAGCTAAATTACCAGATACTAATGCAGAAGTTATGGTAGCACCTACTTTTGTAAATTTAGCATCTGCAGTACATAGCTTAGAGTCTTCTACAATTAACGCTATAGCACAAAACATGCATTTTGCAGAAAGTGGTGCATATACAGGAGAAATTTCTGGAGATATGTTAGTAAGTATTGGAGTAGATACGGTTATTTTAGGACACTCAGAAAGAAGAGCTTATTTTGGAGAGACGGATGAAATTTTAGAGAAAAAAGTAAAAGCAGCTTTAGCTAAGAATTTGCGTGTAATGTTTTGCTTTGGAGAAGAGTTAGCAGATAGAAAGTCTGAAAACCATTTTAAAGTTGTAGAAAGCCAAATTAAAAACGCATTATTTTCTTTAGATGCTAGTGCTTGGAGTTCTATTATATTGGCTTATGAGCCAGTATGGGCTATTGGTACAGGAGAAACAGCTTCTGCAGATCAAGCACAAGAAATGCATGCTTTTATTCGTAAAACAATAACAGAGGCGTATAATGAAGAAATAGCAAACAATGTTTCTATTTTATATGGCGGAAGTGTAAAACCAGCGAACGCAGAAGAGATATTTTCTAAACCAGATGTAGATGGTGGTTTAATTGGAGGAGCTGCATTAGTTGCCGATAATTTTGTAGATATCATTAAAGCTATTTAGTTTTAGAATAAATATGTAAAAGCTGTTTAGGAGCTATCTTCTAAACAGCTTTTTTTAATACACTTCATGTACATAAGTATGGCAAATATCATATATATAGAATACGCTTTTACAGTTTTTCCTGTACAACCAACATCCGATATTTTAATTGCAGAATTAGGAGAAATAGGCTTTGAAAGTTTTGTGGAAAATGAAAATGGCGTTTTAGCATACATACAAAAAACAGATTGGAAAGAAGCTATGGTAGATGCTATTTCTATTTTAAAAAATGAAAACTTTAAAATAGCGTATAAAGTAAAAGAAATAGAACAAGAAAATTGGAATGCTACTTGGGAAGAGAATTTTAAACCCATACAGGTAGGAGACGCTTGTGTAGTTAGAGCTCCTTTTCATGATGCACCTAAAGTAGAATATGATATTGTTATTGAGCCTAAGATGAGTTTTGGAACAGGACATCATGAAACTACATTTATGATGCTTTCTCATATATTAGAAAATGATTTTATGGGAAAATCGGTTTTAGATATGGGTAGTGGTACAGGTGTATTAGCAATCTTAGCAGCTATGAAAGGGGCTTCTCCTGTAGAAGCTATAGATATAGACAATTGGTGTTATTTAAATGCTAAAGAAAATGTAGAACGTAACGGTTTTCCTAACATTCAGGTTTTTGAAGGGAATGCTAGTCTATTAACAGACAAAAAGTTTGATGTTATTATAGCGAATATTAATAGAAATATCTTACTAGAAGATATTCCTGCTTATGTAAAAAGTTTAAACTCTGGCGGTACTTTATTTCTTAGTGGTTTTTATTTAGAAGATTTAGATAGGATTACTTCTAGGTGCCATGAATATTCGTTAAAGTTTGAAAAAAACCTGGAAAAAAATAATTGGGTAGCTGCAAAATATGTATTTTAGTTGTAATAAAACTCTATTATTATGAGCACTAGAGAAGAACTATCAGAAGAATTATTACTAGAAGAAGAAACGGTAAAGCAAAACGAAATTGTTCTATTTAATGATGAAGTAAATACTTTTGATCATGTAATAGATACTCTAATTGCTGTTTGTGACCACACTTCGGAACAAGCTGAGCAATGTTCATTAATAGTGCATTATAATGGAAAATGCACGGTTAAAACTGGAGAGTTTAAAGATTTAAAACCGCGGTGTACACGCCTTTTGCAAGCAGGACTAAATGCCGAAATTGTGTAATCTTTTTTGTTTTATTTACAGATAAAAGCTATACTTTTAAGAAAATATATTTTCTTTGAAGCATAAGACTTTCTTACTTTTTTATTTTCTTTTTGTTTGTGGCTTCTCACAAGAGTTACCACCTATTCAAAATTATTCTGCGGTTACTTATGGTGGGGCCAACCAGAACTGGTCTATTACACAATCTAAAGAAAAATATATTTATGTTGCTAATAATAGTGGTCTATTAGTTTTTAATGGCGCTACTTGGGAACTTTATAGTTCGCCAAACGGTTCTGTTATACGTTCTGTTAAAGCAATAGGGGATAAAATATATACGGGTTGCTATATGGAATTTGGCTTCTGGAAAAAAAATAACCTAGGAGTTTTAGAGTATCAATCTATTTCTTCTAAGTCTAACATTTCTTTAATAGAAGACGAGCAGTTTTGGAATATTGTGGAATATCAAAATTGGATATTATTTCAGTCATTAAATCAAATTTATATATATAACACAAAAGATTCTTCTGTAAGAACAATAGCTTCGAATTCTAAAAGAGCACAAATTTTTAAAGTTGGTAAATCTATTTATTTTCAAAAAAGTGGAGTAGGACTCTTTAAAATAGATAACGGAACTGCGGTATTAGTTTCAGACGATTCTGTAATTAAAGAGAATAGTATTGTAGGTGTTTATTTAAAAGATAATGTGCTAACACTTGTTTCGGAAAAAGGAAAATTTTATTCTGTAAAAAATGGAAAATTAGAGCCTTGGGTTACAGATTTAGATAAACTTTCCAAAAAGAAAAAAATAAATATATATAGTACGTTACAGTTACAAGATGAAAGTTTTGTTTTGGGTACTATATCTAACGGTATTTACCAGGTTAATAAAGATGGAAAGCTAGTTAATGCTATAAATCAGCAAAAAGGATTAAATAATAATACGGTTTTATCCATTTTTGAGGATCAAGAAAATAACTTGTGGTTGGCATTAGATAATGGTATTTGTGTTATAAATTTAAATTCTCCTTTTAAAGAGTATATAGACAAGGTAGGTAACCTTGGCCAGGTATATTCCTCTATTGTTTATAAAAATTATTTATACTTAGGAACCAACCAAGGTGTATTTTATAAGAAAAATAATGAAGAAGAGGAATATAAATTTATGCCTAATACACAAGGGCAAGTTTGGGCATTACGTATAATTGAGGATAATTTATTTTGTGGACATAATAATGGCACTTATCAAATTACAAATAAGAAAGCCAAATTAATTTCAAATATACCTGGCACATGGGATATTAAAGCATTTAAGCATAATCCCAATTTATTATTACAAGGAAATTACCAAGGTATAAGTGTTTTAGAAAAAAAAGATAATTCTTGGATTTTTAGAAATAAAATTGAAGGTTTTGATATTGCTACTCGTTTTTTTGAATGGGTTAATAACACTAAAATTGTAGTTAATCATGAGAATAAAGGGGTATTTGTATTACAGTTAGATAAAGACTTTAAAAAGGTAGTGAAAACAACGAGTCAAGTACCCTTTGGTAGTGGTGCAAGCCTAGTAAGTTTTAATAATAAAATTATATACACTACTAGTGATGGTATGTTTTCTTTTAATAAGGATAAAGAGAGCTTTGATTTAGATAAAGAATTAAATCCAAAATTTTTTGAGAGAGAGTTTGCTCCTTTTGGAGTTTTAATTTCAGATACTACAAATAATCGTTTATGGGGTTTTTCAGATAATAATATTCTAAGTTTAACCCAATCACAACTAAATAATGGGTATGAGGTTGTAGAAATTCCTGTTCCAGCCTATTTTAGAAAAAATATGGGAGTATATGGTTTTGAATCTATTACACCAATTTCAAAAAATAACTATATAATAGGAACATCAAATGGTTATGTAACTCTAGATCTTAATAAATTAAAAGAAAAAACATATACTGTAAGCATAACCAAAATGCAAAAAAATCCAGGAGATGTTCTTCAACAAAATTTGCCTCTTAACAGTATACAAGAATTAGACTTTAAAGAAAATAACATTTCTTTTTCCTACAATGTGCCGGAGTATAATAAATATGAAGAGGTTACGTACAAATATAAACTCTCAAAGGAACATGCAGAGTGGAGTATGTGGACAAAAAAAACAGATATAAGTTTTGAAAACTTGCCCTATGGGGAATATACTTTTAGTGTAAAAGCAAAGGTAAATAACGATATAACGGAAGCAGTAAATAAAACTTTTATAGTGAATAGGCCGTGGTATTTATCATATATAGCATATATGGTTTATACCCTATTTTTTGCTTTAGTTGTTATAATTGTTCACAAACAATATAAGCGCTATTATAAAAGACAAGAAGCATTATTGCTAAAGGAAAATAAAAGAAAATTAAAAAAGAAAAAACAAAAGTCAGAAAGAAAGATTGTAGAAATTAAGAATGAAAAACTAAAAGATGAAATAAAATCTAAGAATAGAGAATTAGCATCTTCTACAATGAGTATTATTAAAAAGAACGAATTTTTAAATGTTGTTAAATCGCAATTAATTGAAGCAAAAACGCCGCAACAAATAAAAGGTGTTATAAGAACTATAGATCGTAACATTAATAATGCAGATGATTGGAAAACTTTTGAAGAAGCATTTAATAATGCAGATAAAGATTTTCTTAAAAGAATAAAAGAACTTCACCCAGAACTTACTCCTAACGATTTACGTTTATGTGCTTACTTAAGACTAAACCTTTCTTCTAAGGAAATAGCACCATTATTAAACATATCTGGACGTAGTGTAGAGGTAAAAAGATATCGTCTTCGTAAAAAAATGGGCTTAGAGCATGAAAAAAGCTTAGTAAACTATATTTTAGAAATATAACTAACCTCTACATACTGTAATTTTACCACAACATTACCCATACAAATGACTAAATAGGGTTATTTTTTTCTTTTTTTAAGTTGTGCTTAAAATTGCAAAGTTCCTTTTATTTTGGGCTTATTTTAGCATATTCGTATTTTAAAACTATAATTTTTGAGATATGTATATTTTATGTAGTGGTGAATTATTAAGTTTTAAATACAACAATATATATATTGCTACTTCAAAACTAAACTTATATGAAGCATATTGTATTATTAATTTTATTAGTGTTTTGCACTAATCTTATTTATAGTCAAGATCTTAAAATTACTGGAAATGTAAAAGACTTGGCTTATAAAGAACCTTTACCAGGGGTTAACGTAATTGTTAAAAATACGGTAAATGGTACTACAACAGATTTTGATGGGAATTACATACTATCTAATGTAAATATAGGAGACACTATTGTATTTTCTTATTTAGGTTTTGTTACAAAAGAAGTTGTTGTTAAAGATAACTTGGTACTAAACATTAATTTAAATGAAGATGTTAGTGCATTAGAAGAAGTTGTGGTAATTGGGTATGGTACGCAAAGCAAAAAAGAAGTTACAGGAGCTGTTACCGTTGTTGGGTCAGAAACTATTCAGGATTTAAACCCTACGCAAGTAGAGCAAGCTTTGCAAGGACAAGTAGCTGGGGTTAATATAACCTCTAACTCTGGTTCTCCAGGTTCAGGTCTTTCTATTAATATAAGAGGTATTTCATCTAACAATGTAGATGACTCTGGTAAATCTACAAGTAGACCATTAATTTTAGTAGATGGTAATGTTATAGAAGACTTATCTGTTATTAACCCAAATGACATTGAAAGTATTAATGTACTTAAAGATGCAACAGCTGGTATATACGGTGTTAGAGCTGCAAATGGTGTTATTCTAATAAAAACTAAAACGGGTAGAAAATCTACGCCACTAAAATTTAATTATGATGCCTATGGTGGTTACCAAGAAACTTCTAGAACTATTCCGGTTTTAAATGCAACAGAATATGCTGTAATTATAAATGAATCTTCTGCTGCCAATGGAGAGCCTATAGTTTATCCTAATTTATCAGGTTTAGATGAAGGTACAAATTGGCAAAATCAAGTTTTTCAAAAAGCACCAATTTTTAGTCATAATTTATCTGTAAACGGAGGTACCAAAAAATCTACCTATTCTGCATCGGCCTCTTTATTAACTCAAGATGGTATTGTGGGTGGTGCAAAAGCAAATTTTAAAAGGTATACTACACGTTTTAATGTTGTGCATGATTTGTTTAAAGATTTTAAAATCACTGCTAGTGGTATGTATACAGGAACTAACAGAAGAACACTTTCAGAAAATGCTATAGGGTCTGTATTATTTAATGCCTTAAATAACGCCCCAACCTTTGCGGTAAAAGATACTTTTGGGGCATTTACTTTAGCAGAAGGTTTAGGGAATGAAGTAATTAATCCTCTTGCGCAAATAGAGGATACTTTTAATTCTAATACAGTAAATAGAATTAGTGGTAAAATTGGAGCAGCATATACTTTTTTAAATGATTTTTCATTCGAGTCTAACTTTCAGTTTAATTACTCCGAAACTCAGAATAGAACCTTTACACCAATATTGTTTTATGGTTCAGGTAAAGTATTTAATAACATAAGAGTAAATGAAGCCGGATTAAATACAAGCAGATTATCTATCAATAAAAATATTTTTAGAGATAATACTTGGGATAACCTTTTAAAGTATCAAAAAACCTTAAACCAAAAGCACAATATAGCCGTGTTATTGGGTATGTCTACTTTTGATAATAGTGGTCAATTCTCAGGGGATACAGTTGGTTTTTATGATGAAAACCAAGACGTTAATTTAGTTACCGCAAATATAGAAGATGCGGAAGATGTAGAAAACGGTTTACAATTATCTGGCGCTAGTGGTAAATATAGAAATACATTATTATCTTATTTTACAAGACTACAATATAACTATGAAGGAAAATATATTTTTTCCGGAGTTATGCGTAGAGATGCTTCTAGTAATTTTGGTCCAGAAAATAAATTTGGATATTTTCCTTCTGCCTCTTTAGGATGGGTAGTGTCTGAGGAAAAATTTCTTACCAATAATAAACTTATTAATTTCTTAAAATTAAGAGGTAGTTATGGTGTAATAGGAAATGACAGAATAGAAAGTAATGCTTTTCAATCTGTATTAGGAGGAGAGGGTGTTTATGTTTTAAACGGCACAAGAGTATTTGGTATTGCTGCTTCAAGGTTAGCAAACCCAGAAGTAAAATGGGAAGAACAAAAAACACTAGATTTTGGTATAGATATTAAACTGTTTAATAGTACTGTAGATATTACTGCAGATTATTTTAAAAGAAGAACAGACGATTTATTAATTGAAACTCCGGTTTCTGGTATTTTAGGAGCTGCTGCTCCCGGAAATAGTTCCCCCATAATAAACGCTGGTAGTATGGAAAATACAGGGGTTGAATTTGCTGTAGGATATTCTCCAAAACCTGTAAACGATTTTTCTTTTGGAATAAATTATAACTTTACTTTTTTAAAGAATGAAGTAACCAATTTACCAGAAGGGGTTTCATTTGTTCCAGGGGGCTCTTTTGGGGTTGGTCAAGACTTTCCTGCAAGAATGGAAGTTGGTAAACCAATAGGGTATTTCTTTGGATTACAAACCGATGGAATTTTTCAAAACCAGGCAGAAGTAGACACACATGCTGTTCAAGCTAATGCTGCTCCTGGAGATTTAAAGTTTGTAGATATTAATAACGACGGTGTTATAGATACAGATGATAGAACAGATATTGGAGATCCAATTGCTGATGTAACTATGGGATTAAGTTTATCCGCTTCCTATAAAAATTTTGATTTTAGTGCTTATACATTTGCATCTATCGGAAATGATATTGTTCGTAATTATGAACGTAACCAGGCCTTAGTAAACAAATCTGTATACACATTAAATAGATGGACAGGCGAGGGGTCTACAAACACCCACCCAAGAGTAACTACTGGTGCAACATCTAACACTAACTTTTCTAGCTTTTATGTAGAAGATGGTTCTTTTGCTCGTATTCAAAATGTGCAATTAGGGTATACGTTATCACAAAAAACAATAGATCGGGTTGGTATAGATAAACTTAGGTTTTACGTATCTGTAAATAACCTTTACACCTTTACAAAATATACAGGCTACGACCCAAGTGCATCCTCTGGTTCACCAATTGGTGCGGGTATTGATCAAGGGTTTTATCCTGTTCCAAGAACTTATTTATTAGGACTTAACCTTAAATTTTAAAAGCGATGAAAATGAGATATAAAACAATAAAATCTTTAGTTGTCCTTTTTGTATCAGCTTGTATAGCTATATCCTGTGGGGATGATTTTGTAGATGTAGATGCTTTTGATGAAAATTCCGAAGACTTTTTTAATTCCGAAGAAGATTATCAAGACGCCTTAGTAGCAGCTTATGATTTATTACAATCTACCTACTTAAATGTGATGTTAGGAGAAATAGCTTCAGATAATACTTTGGCAGGTGGTGAAAGTGCTACCGATGTACCTGGAATACAAGAGGTTGATGACATGATACATACACCAGTGAATTCTCAAATAAGAGACATTTGGGGATGGATGTTTGCTGGTGTTAATAGAGCAAATTATGTATTAGAGTTTAAGGATAAAACAGATTTTTCAGGAAAAGAGAGCGTAATTGCCGAGGCTACATTTTTAAGAGCCTACTATTATTTTGAACTTGTAAAATGGTTTGGAGATGTTCCTTTGTCTGTAGATGAGCGTTTACTTTTTGGAGACCAAAATACAGTAGAAAGAACACCTAAGGCAGATGTTTATGCTCAGATTGAAATAGATTTAATTTTTGCAGCACAAAACTTACCAAGTACCCAAACAGATGTAGGCAGGGCTACAAAAGGTGCTGCACAAGCTTTATTAGGTAAAGTTTACTTGTACCAAGATAAATTTACAGAAGCTGCAGATGTTCTGGACGAAGTTATTGCTACTGGGCCTTATGATTTAGTAACAGATTATAACGCTATGTTCGAGTTTGAAGGAGAGAATAATATAGAATCTGTTTTTGAAGTGCAATATACAGATGAAGAAGGTGCAGGCTTTGACTGTTTGCAGTGTAGTGAAGGTAATATTGCCGTAGGTTTTAATGGTATTCGTAATTATACGGGGCCGTTTTTCGAATCTGGTTTTAGCTTTAATGTTCCAACACAAGAAGTGGTTAATGCTTTTGAAGAAGGAGATATTAGAGAAGATGTTGCCATATTAGATATTGAATCTTGGGCAGCACAAAATGCAGGAGTTTCTTATGTAGAAGGTAATGAGCATACGGGTTATTATAACCGTAAATATATTTCTCGTGTAGGAGATTTAAATACGGGGGATGCTAATTTAACTAACCCAAATAACTATAGGGCTATTCGTTTTGCAGATGTATTATTAATGGCAGCAGAAGCACATAATAGAAAAGCCGCACCAAATGATACACAAGCCCAAGCCTATTTAAACAGAGTGCGTACAAGAGCTACCTTAGATAATGTTACCACTACGGGAACTAATTTAACAACAGATATTTATAATGAACGTAGAGTAGAATTGGTTGGCGAAGGGCATCGTTTTTTTGATTTAGTTCGTACAGGTAGGGCAGCGCAAGAAATAGATGGGTTTACTGCAGGAAAAAATGAAGTTTTCCCGATACCATCTATAGAGATAGAGTTGGCGGGAAATAGATGGAATCAAAACACTGGCTATTAATATTCTAAACTAAGAAAAAATGAAACATATAAAACAAATACTAATATTTATTATAGTAACGACTGTATTTAATGCATGTACAGAAGAAGAAACATCGTATGCACTTCAAAATATTTCTGCACCAGTTAATGTGCAGGCCACTTTTAATATAGCTCAAGATGATTCGGGAAATATAAGTGTGTCTCCAACCGCAGAAGGAGCAACAACTTTTGAAGTTTATTTTGGAGATACAGATAGTGAAACCGCTACAGAAGTATCCCCTGGAAATGCAACAACACATACGTATAGCGAAGGAGTTTATAATTTAAGAATCGTTGCAATTGGTGCAACAGGGTTAACAAGTGAATTAAGTAAAGAAGTTATTATTTCTTTTGCTGCACCAACAGATTTAACTATAGGTACATTAGTAACCGCAAATTCTTTAGAAGTAACGGTAAATCCAGAAGCTACAAACGCAACTATGTTTGATGTTTATTTTGGTGATGTTGCAGATGAAGAACCAACTTCTATATTAGTTGGAGAAAATGCAGTTCATGAATATGAAATGGCTGGAGAGTATACAATAAGAGTTGTAGCAAAGGGAGCAGGAGCAGCAACTGTAGAAGGAACAAAAGATATTATTTTAGAAGCACCCAATACAGCAAGTGCTAGTGATTTTATTGGTACATGGAAAATGGCATCAGAAGCAGGTTCTTTAGGAGTAGGTCCAGCAGTAGGAGATATAAGTTGGTTTTCTGTAGATGAACAAGGGTTAATAGATCGTGCTTGTTATTTTGATGATGCTTATGTTTTTGGAGAAAATGGGTCTTTTATGAATGTTTTAGGAGTAGAGTCTTGGATAGAGCCATGGCAAGGAGGAGGAGATGCTTGTGGAGCTCCTGTTGCACCTCATGATGGTACTATACCAGCAACATATTCTTATGATGAGTCTGCGGGAACATTAACACTTACTGGTGAAGGTTCTTATTTAGGGCTTGCAAAAGCTAATAATGAAGGGGAGCTTCCCAATGTAGCAGTTCCAGCCTCTATAACCTATACTGCTTCTTTATCAGAAGATAAGAATACAATGAATGTTTATATAGAGTCGGGCGCAGGAGTTTTTTGGCAATATAAATTAGTAAAAGATGTACCGTCCCCAATCATTGGAACATGGGTAATGGCTCCAGAGGCAGGTTCTTTAGGAGTTGGTCCAGCAATAGGAGATACAAGCTGGTTTGCAATAGATGATGAAGGAGTTGTAGAACGTGCATGTTATTTTGATGATACATATATATTTGGGGCAGATGGCTCATTTTTAAATGTTTTAGGTACAGATACTTGGTTAGAGTCTTGGCAAGGAGGAAGCGATGCTTGCGGAGCTCCTGTTGCTCCTCATGATGGAGTAGCAAATGCAACCTATATGTATGATGCTTCTACAGGTGCTTTAACGGTTAGCGGATCAGGTGCTTATGTTGGTATACCAAAAGCTAATAACGCAGGAGAATTACCAAATGTACCAGTACCAGCATCAATTATGTATACAGTTTCTTTTGAAGATAATGATACGATGAATATTTATATAGAAACAGGAACAGGTTCTGGTGTTTTTTGGCAGTATAAATTAATTAGATATGTTGCTCCAGAAGCTTCTCCAATTTCTGGTACATGGAAAATGGCTCCGGAGGTTGGTTCCTTAGGAGTTGGGCCTGCAGTAGGAGATACAAGTTGGTTTTCTGTAGATGAACAAGGCCTTATAGATCGCGCATGTTATTTTGATGACACCTTTGTTTTCTCAGAAAACGGTTCATTTACTAATGTTTTAGGTGCAGATACTTGGATAGAGTCTTGGCAAGGAGGAAGTGATGCTTGTGGAGTTCCTGTTGCTCCTCATGATGGTAGTATAACGGCAACTTATTCTTATGACGAAACAGCAGGAACTTTAACTATTTCAGGAGAAGGAGCATATTTAGGAATACCAAAAGCTAACAATGAAGGAGAACTTCCAAATGTAGCGGTTCCAACAACAATAACATACATGGTAACGCTTTCAGACAACAACAATACCATGAATGCTTATGTAGAGTCAGGTACGGGTTCAGGTGTGTTTTGGCAGTATAAACTTGTTAAAGAATAAATTAAAGGCATATGAAAACATTTAATAAAATTATGTACACATTTATATTAGCAATTTTATGTATTGCTTGTCAAGAAGAAGAACCTAACCTAGATATTTTAGAGATTCCTACAGGACTTTCTATTGTCGCTACACCAACAGAGGATGGTTCTGGAATGGTTAGTTTTAATGCAACCGCTACTAATGTTATTAACTACAAGTTTGTGTATGACGATGGTACCGATGCGGATATAGATTCTGATGGTCAATTAATTAAAAGGTTTACAAAAACAGGTTTAAATACCTATCTAGTTACTGTAGTTGCCTACGGCACTGGCGGTATAAGCTCTTCACAAACTATTGAGGTAACTGTAAGAAGCGATTTTTCGGATCCAGAAGCAATTGAAATTTTAACAGGAGGCACTACAAAAACGTGGTATTTAGCAGCATCAGAACCTGGTCATTTAGGCGTAGGACCTGCACGGGAAGGTATAGATGGAGATTGGTGGTATGCTAAATGGTATGCTGCAGCGGCATTTGAAAAATGCGGAACAGAAGATTCGGATTGTTTGTGTGATGATGAACTAACATTCTCTGTAGATGCCGCAGGCCAATTAACCTATGAGTTAGATAATAATGGGCAAACCTATTTTAATGGTGCACATGAAGCTGTAGCTGGAGGGTCAGAAGGTTTTGATTTTTGTTATGATTTTGATACTTCAGGGACTAGAAATGTGTCTATAGGACCTTCAGATGGTACGGTGCCGGAAGCAGAAACAAGAGGTACGCAAATGACTTTTTCAGACGGTGGCTTTATGGGGTATTATGTAGGTTCTTCGTCCTATGAAATTTTAGAACTTACAAATGATAGACTTTACGTACGTACTTACGATGCTTTAAATTCAGATTTAGCTTGGTATCATATTTTTTCTACTACCAAAGCAACGGCAGAGCCAGAAGATTTTGAATCTATTTTTGATGATTTAATTTGGTCTGATGAGTTTGATGTTAATGGTGCGCCTAATGCTGCAAAATGGGGTTATGACCTTGGTGCTGGTGGTTGGGGTAATAATGAGTTGCAAACCTATACAGACAATGCAGAAAATGTAATTGTAGAAGACGGGGTGCTTAAGATAATTGCTAAAGCAGACGGTTCTGGAGGATACACATCTGCACGATTAAAATCAGAAAATTTATATGAGTTTACGTATGGTAGAGTAGAGATTAGAGCAAAGTTACCAGCTTCGCAAGGTACTTGGCCAGCTTTATGGATGCTAGGAGCTAATTTTGATACAGTGGGTTGGCCAGCCTGTGGAGAATTAGATATTATGGAACAAACAGGAGGAGATAAAAACAGAACTTCTGCAGCTGCTCATTATCCAGCTAATTCAGGTGGTAATGCGCCAACAGCTTCTATAGAAAATACAACATCTACAAGTGAATTTCATAATTACACTGTAGAGTGGACTACAAAAGAGCTCACGGTGTTAGTAGATAATGAGGTTTTCTTTACACAAAATAACTCCGAAGATTTACCATTTAACCTAGACTTTTTTATGATTCTTAATGTTGCTATGGGAGGAACTTTAGGAGGTACTGTTGATCCTGGTTTTATTGAAGATTCGATGGAGATAGATTATGTAAGGGTATACCAATAAAAAAATGGGTATCTAATATATTCCTAAAAGAGGAGGAATCTTTCTGTAATGTTTAAGATTTCTCCTTTTTAATTTATAGTAGTTTTTAAGAATAAAAGCAATGAAAAAAAAAATTGTAACACTGTGTTTTATATTTTTATTATGCAATATAAATGCACAAGAAAAAAGGGGAGGCAATAAGGATTCTAAAGAAGAAATTAAACAAAAAGTGGCATCTCTTTTAAGTAAGATGACTCTAAAAGAAAAAATTGGTCAAATGAACCAGTACAATGGCTTTTGGAATGTTACAGGGCCTAGCCCAAAAGAAGGAGATGGAGCAAAAAAATACGACAATTTAAAATCTGGGCAAGTAGGTTCTATGCTAAATGTTCGTGGTGTAGAAGAAGTAAGGCGTGTACAAAAAATAGCCGTAGAAGAAACAAGATTAGGCATTCCTTTAATCATTGGTTTTGATGTTATTCATGGCTATAAAACAATTAGCCCAATTCCTTTAGCAGAAGCTGCTAGTTGGGATATGGATGCTATTAAAAAATCGGCTGAGGTTGCTGCAAGAGAAGCTGCTGCAAGTGGTATAAATTGGACATTTGCACCAATGGTAGATATTTCTAGAGATGCTCGTTGGGGACGTGTAATGGAAGGTGCAGGAGAAGACACTTATTTAGCAAGTAAAATTGCATATGCACGAGTAAAAGGTTTTCAGGGAGATAATTTAAGTGCTGTGTATACTATTGCTGCTTGTGCTAAACATTTTGCTGGCTATGGTTTTTCAGAATCTGGTAGAGACTACAATACCGTAGATGTTGGTACAGCAACATTACGTAATGTGATTTTTCCTCCATTTAAAGCGGCAATTGATGCAGATGTAAAAACTTTTATGAATTCTTTTAATGAGCTTAATGGAGTGCCAGCAACTGGTAATTCTTTTTTACAAAGAGATGTTTTAAAAGGAGAATGGAATTATAAAGGGTTTGTAGTTTCGGACTGGGGATCTATTAATGAGATGATAGAGCATGGATATGCAGAAAATAAAACTCAAGCAAGTGCAATTGCAGTAAATGCCGGTTCTGATATGGATATGGAATCCTATGCGTACGTAAATCATTTAGAAGCTTTAGTATGTAGTGGAAAAGTAGATGTAGAAAAGATAAACGATGCGGTAAAAAGAATTTTAACTGTTAAGTATGAGTTAGGGCTTTTTGATAATCCATATTTGTATTGTGATGAAAAAAGAGAGAAGGAGGAAATTGGGAGTGCTAAAAACCAAGCTGAGGTATTAGACATGGCTAAGAAATCTATTGTTCTTTTAAAAAATGAAAAACAATTACTTCCTTTGCCTAAAAAAGGGCAAAAAATTGCAGTAATAGGAGACTTAGCTCAAGATAAGAATAGTCCACTTGGAAGTTGGCGAATAGCTGCAGATGATAATACAGCAGTATCTGTTTTAGAAGGTTTAAATGCGTATAAAGGAAATAAAATTTCTTATGAAAAAGGGGTAGTCTTAGCCCATGGAAAAACAGATTTTACATTAGAAACAAAAATAAATAAAACGGACAGAGCGGGTATAAAAGAAGCAGTTGCTTTAGCTGCAAAAAATGATGTGGTTATACTAGTTTTAGGAGAAAACGGTTTTCAATCTGGAGAAGGAAGAAGTAGAACAAATTTAGATTTGCCAGGATTACAACAGGAACTTTTAGAAGCTGTTTATAAAGTAAATAAAAATATAGTTTTGGTCTTAATGAACGGTCGTCCGTTAGCTATTAATTGGGCTAATGAAAATATACCTTCCATTGTAGAAGCATGGCATTTAGGTACGCAAAGTGGTAATGCAATTGCTCAAGTGTTGTATGGCGATTATAACCCAAGTGGTAAGTTACCAATGACTTTTCCTAAGAGTGTTGGGCAAATTCCTATTTATTATAATTATAAAAGCACTGGAAGACCAAAAATTCCTGCTCCAAATATGGTTTTTTGGTCGCATTATATAGATGAAACTAATACTCCTTTATATGAATTTGGATATGGATTAAGTTATACAAATTTTAAATACAGTAATTTAAAATTAACTAAAACCTATTTTAAAAAAGGAGAAAATATTACAGTTTCTTGTACGCTTACTAATACTGGAAAATATGAAGGTAAAGAAGTAGTGCAATTATATATTCAAGACAAATTTGCAAGTATTACAAGACCTGTGAAGGAATTAAAAGGTTTTAAAATAATTTCTTTAAAACCTGGAGAATCTAAAGATGTAAGTTTTGTTATAGACGAAAAACTGCTTCAATTTTATTCTGCAAATAATAAATGGGAAGCAGAAAAAGGAGAGTTTACTGTCTTTTTAGGAGGAAGCTCTAAAACAGTATTGGAAGATAATTTTAAGTTAATTAATTAATCGTTTTTTTTAAGTTTTAAAAGGCATCTAAATTTATTTTTTATGCCTTTTTTAATGTGGTAATTTACTTTTTAGTAAGCCATATACAAAAGTTCCTAGTGTTGCTGCAGCAATAACAATGAGCATACTAAAAACACCAGTTCCTAAAAGAATATACATTGGCCCTGGGCAAGCACCTGCTAAAGCCCATCCTAATCCAAATATAGTACCTCCTAGCAAGTAATTTATAAAACTTTTGTTCTTAGCAAGTATGTTTATTTTCTGCCCTTCTATGCTTTTAATTTTATATTTTTTAATAAGGTAAACAGATACAATGCCCAAACCTACTGCTGAACCAATAATGCCATACATATGAAAGGATTGAAATTTAAACATTTCAAAAATTCTATACCAAGAAACGGCTTCAGACTTTACTAAAATTATTCCAAAAAGAATTCCAACAAATAAAAATTTTAAAAAATTCATATTTTAAAAAATTAAGGGTAAAATAAAATGTGTCATTACCAATCCACCAATAAAAAATCCAATTACAGCAATTAAAGAAGGGATTTGTAGATTACTAAGTCCGCTAATGGCGTGTCCAGATGTGCACCCTCCCGCGTAGCGAGCTCCAAAACCAACTAAAAAACCTCCTATAATTAAAATGCTCATACCTTTTAAAGATAAAATGGCATCCCAGCTATATATTTCTGGTGGTAATAAAGTTTCCCCAGCGTTAGAAAATCCTAATGTATTTAAGTCTTTTATTGTTTCTATGCTTAAATCTATTGGTGCTCCGTTAGATAAAAATTGCGTAGCAATAAAGCCACCAATAATTGCTCCTAATACAACTACTAAATTCCAGCTGTAAGATTTCCAGTCTATTTTAAAAAAATCGGCATATTTATCTGCACCACCAATAGTACAAAGTGTTCTTAGGTTAGATGACATTCCAAAATTCTTTCCAAAGAGAATTAGAATTACCATTACAAGAGTAATTAAAGGTCCAGAAATATACCATGGCCAAGGATTTAATATATACTCCATAATTTTACTAGGGTTTATCTTAAAATATAAAAGGTGTATAGTTTAAACTATACACCTTTTATATTTTACATTTCAATGTAAAAATAAAATAATTGTTTTAATGTGTTATACTAAAGGCGCACCTTTAAGGCGTTTCTCTATTTTCTTTTTCTTTTCTGTTAAACGCTTCATCATATCCATTAACTCAGAATCTTTAGTTTCCTTATAAATTTCGTTAATTTCTAATATTAAAGCCTTTGCCTCTCTTGATGCTTCAACACGGTCACTAGTAGACATGTTGCTCATTTTTCTGGTTTCAAACTCAAGAGCTCTTTCCGTTAAATCCATAAATTAAATTTTTGCTAAAGTTAATATAATATAGAACATTTCCAAATATCATTGTAATTGTTACTTCTTATAAAGCTATTAGGTTTTTATATTTAAGGTTTTTTTAAGGGTATTGCAGTTGTGTGAATTTGATTTTAATTTACTGTTTTTTAGTTGTTTATGTATTTTTTGGGGTGTTTTTTGCATTCTTTTTTGTTATAAACAATAGATGTTGATAAAAGATTTTTCTATTTTATAGGAAAGAGTTTTGCGTTAAGAAATGATTAAAAAATAGGTTTTTTTGCGTTTATTGAGTTTTTTTAAAGGGAAGCAATATATTTTTCTAAATTTTCTGAACGTTGTAATCCAATTTTTTTACGTATTCTGGAGCGAGATACGTGTACACTATGCGCTTCAATATTTAAAATCCTGGCCATTTCTTTTGTGCCTAAATTTAGTTTTATAAGAGCGCAGTGTTTTTGTTCTGTAACACTTAATTTTGGGTGTAAAGTTTCTAACTTATTGTAAAAGGCAGAGTTAATACTTGTAAATTGCATATTAAAATCGTCCCATAAATCTTTAGATCCTTTTTTATATTTGTAATAAAGGTTTTTATATTTTTGAGAAGTTTCTGTTTTTAATACATCTAAAAGTTCATCAATAGCAGAATCTTTATCTACTAATTGTAGTGCATAAGATGTAAGCTCTTTACTTTTTAATTCTATTTCATTCTCACTCTTTTTCTTAATACTCTCCGCTTTTATTTGGGCTTCTTTTTTATCTAATAAGGTTTTTTTTAGTTTTAAGCGCATTTGTATAAAAGTATAAGAAACAATACTAAGAAGAATTAATAGTCCTAAAATTACTTTAAGACGAAACTGTATTTGTTCATTTTTTTCAATTAGTAAATTTTGTTGCTCTAATTTTGCGTCTTTTTCAAATATGTCTTTTAGATACGTACTTTTAATCTCAAACAATTCACTAATGGTGCGGTTTTTTATAGCTATTTTTTTACTTTCTAAAGTTCTGGCTTCTTCCATGTAATTGTATGCTACTCTTATGTTGCCTCTTTTCTTATAAACTTGTGCTAATTTATCTAAAGTGTAAATTTCTTTATCATTTTTTAAGCCAAGGTTGTGAATTAATTTTAAACTTTCTTTGTAGTATAGAGCAGCACTATCTAGTTGTTTTTGACTTTGCTTTAAATCGCCTAAATACATAGAAATATAAGGTCTGTAATCTATATTTAGGTGTTTTGTAGCGTTTCTTGCTTTATGTAAATATCTTTGAGATTCCTTATATTGACCAAGTTTTTGAAGTAGAATACCATGCTCTGCATCCCAAAAAGGCATTTCAAAGTTTTTCGTTGAGGATTTTGAATTTACAGTTAGGCAAGAGTCTAAATATTTTAGTGCTTTTTTGTAGTTACCTGATGTACGTTGCCTAACCGCTAAATACATATAACTAGAAATTGTAGTATTATAATTTGAAGAAGATTTTGAAATTTTTAAAGCTTCCTCTGTATTTGCTAAAGCTAGTTTGGTCATATTAAATTCATCATAGAGTCTTGCCAGCATTAATCTAGAATTTACCTGTAGTGTTTTACTATTATTAGAACTCATGTTTTTGGCATCCCATAAATAATCAAAAGACTTGCTATAATTTCCTTTTTTTGTTTGTAGGTTAGATAATAGTAAATAACATTGAATTATTTTATTTGTGTCCTTTTTAGCGTTAAAGAATGCAAGGCTTTCTTTTAAAATGCGTTGCGATTCTTGCAAGTTTGTATATTCCTTTCCAAATACTTTTTTTATTTGCCTTGTATAATATTTTGTAGAATCCTTTTGGTGTTTTTTTTGAAAAAAAATAGGACTCGCATATAAGTTATAGGAACTTAGTATAAGAAGATTAATAAATAATATCTTATTTTTTAGTTTCATTGTAGTTGTTTGGTGTTAGTTTTTGCAGAATCATAAATTTATAATTAATTAATTGTTTTTCACGATTTGTATATAATTTGTATAGTTTATTTTTTTAAATACTTGTGTTACTATAGGTAAATTTGTAGGAATATTTTTTTAATTTTTTAAAGGCGAGAGAGGTATTAAATACTCAAATTTTAGTTGTAGTTTTTTGTAATAATTGAAGACTTATTCTCAGTATTTCCATCTTTTGTCAACAGCGAAAAATTAATACTAGAGTCATTAATACAGCAAATTAGATCAATATTATTGTATAAATATTGAGGGCTTTTATTGTGTCATTTCTATGTGTTATTTTTTTAAAATAGTAGTTGCGCAATAGAAAATAAAATAGAATTTAGTTATGGGTGTTGTGTTTTTATAAGTGAAATCATTAAATAATATTACAATAAATGAGCATTGAAAATAAAATGAAAATTAAATTATTATATATACTATTTATTAGTGTAATAGGTTTTTGTTACGCGCAAAAGCAACCAAATATAATTTTAGTACTTACAGATGACCAAGGTATTGGAGATTTAGGATGCCATGGTAACCCTTGGCTTAAGACACCAAATATTGATAAATTTTATAAGCAAGCTGTTCGCTTTACAGATTTTCATGTAAGTCCAGTATGTACGCCAACAAGAAGTGCATTAATGACAGGGAAATATCCTATAAATAATGGTGCTTGGGCAACATATAAAGGTAGAGATGCTCTTTCTGAAGGAACAAATAGTATTGCTAAGTTGTTTAGAGAAAATGGTTATACAACAGGTATTTTTGGAAAATGGCATTTAGGAGATAATTACCCTGTAAGGGCTACAGATTTTGGTTTTGATGTTGCAATACATCATAAAGCTGGTGGTGTTGGAGAATTATCAGATTATTGGGGTAATAATTATTTTAATGATACGTATTATGTAAATAATAAACCTAAACCTTTTAAAGGGTATTGTACCGATGTTTGGTTTCAAGAAGCAATGCACTTTATTGCTGAAAATAAAGATAACCCTTTTTTTGTGTATTTGCCTACCAATGCCCCTCATAGTCCTCATTATGTAGAAGATAAGTATGCGCAACCATATAAGGCTTTGGAAGGAATCGAGTTTCCTAATGCAAAGTATTTTGGAATGGTGGCAAATATTGATGAGAATTTTGGAAAACTAGAAAAATTTTTAAAGAAAAATAAATTAGCAGATAATACCATTTTAATTTTCATGACAGATAATGGCGCTACTGGTGGCATTAGTAGAGATGAGAAAATGGGTTATAATATGGGACTTAGAGGAAGAAAAGGAGATAGAGTTGAAGGTGGTCATAGAGTGCCATTTTTTATTCGATGGAAAGATGGTAAGATTAAAGGGGGCTGGGATATTAATGTAACCACAGCGCATGTAGATGTTATGCCTACACTAGCAAAATTGTGTAATATTAAGATTCCTGAAACTACTATTTTAGATGGTGTAGACGTTTCATCTTTATTATTAAAAGAAGAGGAAAAATTAATAAACAGAACAATTTTTGTACACAATCGTCAAGACTGGAGGCCCCCTACAGATATAGAAAACACCTGTATTATAAATGATAAATGGAGGCTTATAAATGGTACAGAATTATATGATATAGAGAAGGATAGAATGCAAGAAAATGATGTGGCTAATAAATACCCAGCTATAGTGAAACAAATGTTACAAGACAACGCTACGTTTTTAAAAGCATCTAAAACTAATTCAGAATACTTTGAATTTCCTACTGCAATAATTGGAAATGATAATCAAAAAAATATAAAGCTAACTATACAACATGCAATAGGGGAACATGGCGGATTTTGGAAAAGCGAGCAAGTAGCCGAGGGATTAAAGAGTAAGAACAATACTCATGCTCTAAAAGTAGAAAAAAAGGGAGTATATAGAATATCTTGTAGAAGATGGCCTGTAGAATGTTCCGGTCCTATTCTAGGTGTTCCTCAAGTTAACCCTAAAAATTGGTTTACATATAAGGCAATTTCGCCTGAGAAAGTACGAATTAGTATTGCAAATCAAATTTTAGAAAAAGAAATAACTAATGAAGATGAAGAGATAAGTTTTGATGTTCATTTAGAAAAAGGAAAAACTTTTTTAATCAATGATTTTATGGAAGGAAAAGAAAAATATGGAGTGTATTATACTTATATAAAACTTATAAAATAAGTAATGAAAAAAAATATAATTACTTTTTTTTTATTTGGTTTTGTAATTGCAATGGCACAAAAACCTAAAGTATGGTTAATAAGTGATGGAGGAGATAACATAAACGATCCGGATGATATTTCTGCAGTAGCAAGTTATATCTTAATGTCTAATCATTTTGATACCCGTGCTATTGTAATGGCAAGTACAGTGCACCCATGGAACAAGAACACACCAAGTCAAGGTAAATGGGCACAAGAAACTTATGGAAAGGCCTATGCTAAAGATCTTCCAAACCTTAATAAATACATTGGAGGATATCAAAAAAGCTTCCGGTTTATGGAATCTTCTGTTAAAGGCATGGGTGAAAATTTTCAGTTGCAGGAAAACTATAACCTAAAAGACTACCCAAGTATTCTTGCGCTCTATAAAGAGTTAGAAAAAACCAAAGGTACCTTAAACATCCTATGTTATGGGCCACTTACAGAACAAGCCATTTTAGTAAGTTATTGCAAACGTTTAGGACGCATTGATTTGTTGGATAAAATAAGGTTTATTAGTCACTGGACAAGTTCTAACTTCCATGTTGGAACCCTTAAAAACCCAGAACACACTCACAATTGTTTAGGAGATCCAATTGCCTGCGATTATATAAAGAAAATGGCACTAAATGGCGATTTCAAATTCTATGAATGTGGAGGAATAGGGCAATATGGTATTGTTGAAGGCGGCCAAAAAGGAAAGGCCTATTTTAATCAATTTTATGAGAGTAATTTAGGGGCTATTTTCAGAGAGGGTAAATTTAATAAAAACCGTGTAGACGATTCAGATAGTGCTTGCTATTGGGCTTTATTAGGAAATTATGGAGTGAACTTAACTGACATATCGAACAACGGGCTCAACTTTCCTGAGACAGAAGAAAAAAACGAAAAAGCTTTTGCACTTCGTGCTAAAGATATGCGTAATGAACTATTAAGGCGATCTAATGCAGCTGCTGGGTATAATCCTAATGCCATTAAAGTAGATATAATGGTTCCAGAGCATGGTATGGCAGACCCTCATGCTTGGGTGGAAAACGATACGCTATGGTTCATAGCAGGTCATGACAAAAGTTGGGAACCCGAGGGTTCTTTCCCAATGGATCGTTGGGAAATTTGGTCTTCAACTGATCTTAGAACATTTAAATACCATAATAGCATTCATCCAAAAGACCTCTATATTGGAGACAAACCAAACTGTTGGGCAGGAGATATTACAAAACGAAACGGAAAGTATTATTGGTTCTTTTCTAATAGGAACATAAATACAGGTGTAGCGGTTGCAGATAAAATTAATGGCAATTATAAAGACCTGTTAGGTAAACCGCTATTACCTAAAGACATTATTCCAGGACACCCTTATGATCCAGAAATTTTTGAGGCTGAAGATGGAGAATACTACATCATTTTTGGAGCAGGCGTTTATTACATAGCAACGCTTGCTGAGGACATGAAATCACTTAAATCAGAGCCAAAAGTATTACAACTTTTAGATGAAAATGGGAAGTCATTTCACGCTGAAGATAAACCCACATTATTTAAACAAAATGGGAAGTACTATCTTGTTTTTGGATCCCGTTATGCTATGTCAAATAGCCTTTACGGACCTTATTATTTTAAAGGTAAATTCTTAGATGGCGGGCATACCAGCTTTTTTGATTGGCATGGTCAAAAATATGTGCTTCAAGAAAACCATGATATTAGTGCCTTTTATCGAGGCGCCAGTTTAAAACCTGTATTTTTTAATGAAAATGGTAGTGTTAGAATTCCTAAAAGCGATCGTTGGTACCCTGGCCCAGGGCGTCCATTTAAATTTGAAAATAGTACCATGGGTTGGAAGGCTTTAAACGGCACTAACATTTATATGAGCAATGGTACCTTAGTAGGAAATATACAAGAACCAAAGGCTATTGTTCAAAGCTCTCCATCGTTATTTACAAATACAAAAGGAGCCTCTAAGGTAATCATTAAAATAAAAAATAATAGTCATGCTAGTTTATTAAGAATTGCATTGTTCACTATAAATAAAACTAATAATAAAAATTTTTGGAGAGATGCTGCTACGGTTGTAGACTGGAATACCCAAGATTGGGTAGCTATACCTATCTCTTCAAACGATGGCGATTTTAAAACCTACACAATCCCATTATCAAAATTTAAAGCGGTTAACGAAAAGTTGATGCAATTAGCAATTCAGCCAGCAGTGAACACGTATAATGGTACTTGGGAAATAGATGAAATAATTATTAAATAACTAAACATTAAAATATGAAACTAAAACTTTTAGCTATTGTTGGAGCGTTAGCACTAGTTGCTTGCCAACAAGGTACAAAAGAAACAGAAACGACTGAGCAACCTAAAAACCAAGGAGGATTTCCTTTTGTGCTTCCAAAGGAAAAGCCCAATAGAAAAATGAGTGCTGCCATGGAACGTATATATACAGACTATGAAGCGCCACAACCTAATCATAATGAGCTTTTTAGTCAATTTAAATATACAGAGTTAAAAGGTTTTGATTATAACAATCATGATGGAACTATTTCTCGTAGAGACCCATCAAAGATAATTTTTCACAACGGAAAGTATTACGTGTGGTATACGTATAGAAATACACCAACACCACCGCAAGGAGCAGAAAAATCTACAGATGTTATTCCTTCTGCAGATTGGGATTTAGCTGAAATTTGGTATGCAACATCTACTGATGGCTTTAATTGGGAAGAGCAAGGAGTAGCAATAAAGCGTCCAGAAAAACCCATTGTAGGATGGCGAGCAGTTACTACAACAGATATTTTAGAATGGAAAGGTAAATTCTATTTATATTACCAAGGGTTTATGGAAGCTAGTGGTAAAAGAGGGGACGATTGCCCAGTAGCGGTTTCTTATGCAGATTCTCCAGAAGGACCTTGGACAGCATACAATAAAATAGTTATACCTAATGGAGCAGAAGGAGAGTGGGATCAATATTCTATTCATGATCCTTACCCATTAGTTCATGATGGTAAAATTTATATTTATTATAAGTCAGATTTTGGAGAAAGACCAGACTTAGTTCGCATGCAAGGTTTGGTTATTGGGGATAATCCTTTAGGGCCTTTTACAAAACACCCGTTAAATCCTGTTATTACATCTGGACATGAAACTTCTTTATTTCCTTTTAGAAAAGGAGTTGCTGCTTTGGTTTATAAAGATGGTCCAGAGCATAACACAATACAATATGCAGAAGATTGGGTAAATTTTAAAATAGCCTCTATTACAGAATTAATGCCGTATGCGGCGGCACCACATGTTCCAGACGCTTTTACAGATACTAAGGATGGTCGTGGAATTACATGGGGAATGGCACATTTTATAGCTTTAGGTGGTAAAGAAAAATTCCATTCTAAATTGGTTCGTTTTGATTGTGATTTAAGTTTAGATATTAATGACCTAGAAATGAAAGAACATAGAGTAAGACACACTCCAGAAGTATATTATTCTCAAGGTTTAAGTAGTGAACAGTTAAAGAGATTAGGATATAATAAATCTAAGTAGGTACCCAACTAACTTTTCAATAAAACAGAAGAAGCCCAATTATAGCGAAACTATAATTGGGCTTCTTCTGTTTATATAACACCTATTTTTTGTGTTATTATAAAGTGGTTTATTAAACATGTATAAAGTAATAGGAACAATATATACCATTGTACAAGTGAATGGTAAAAACAAGACTACAAAGACTTGCCGTTTCAGTTATATTTTTTAAGTAATGTACTGAATAATATTATAAGAGAAATTTAAACGTGTTTAGTAGTATTCACTGAATCCTACTGGATTATAATTTTGCTTAAAAAAGAGCGCAAAATTATAGTTTTTCGAAGTAATACTTCTATAAGAAAAAATCATTTTATAGTTTATTATGAAGTAAAATTAGGTGCTATAATTTCCAAATAAAAAAAGAATCTTTCTCACAGGGTAAAATAAAAACTATACAACAATTATACAGCTTATTATACTGTTGTTTAAAAATTCTATTTCTAATATACATATTGCTAAATAGTTATTTTAAAGGCTTGTTTGTTAATGATTACACATAATTTTAACAAAAAATTAATAACTAACTAACTAATCTTTATGTGAATATGTTAAACAAACTTAAATTAATAAAAGCACACTTTAGTATTGCTTTTGCCTTATTTTACGTAAGCGCAAGCTTGGCACAAGAGGTAAATGTTTCGGGAAGTGTGAGTGATAATTCGGGTGCACTGCCGGGAGTATCAGTCGTAGTAAAAGGAACCACTATAGGTGTCGCAACAGATTTTGATGGGAATTTTAAAATTAATGCAGACAAAGATGCTGTACTTGTATTTAGTTATATAGGCTATAAGGAAAAGCAAGTGTCTTTAAATGGAAAAATGAATCTAGATGTTATATTACAACAAGATGTATCAAATCTGGAAGAAGTAGTTGTAATTGGCTATGGTACGGCCAAGAGGAAAGATTTAACAGGTTCCATAGTATCTGTTAAAAGTGAGGAGCTAGATCAAGTTAAACCAGTATCTTTTGAAGGAGGCCTTGCCGCTCGTGCATCTGGTGTGCAAGTGGTTCAATCTAGTGGAGAGCCTGGTTCTGGTTTTCAAATTAGAATTAGAGGAGGTTCTTCGATAACGGCAAGTAATGACCCTTTGTATGTTATTGATGGTTTTGCACTTGGGGGTTCTTCAGTAGCTACAGGTGCAGGAGGAGGAGGCTTAGGGAATTCCACTACCAGTCCATTAGAATCTATAGACCCTAGTACAATTGAGTCTATTCAAGTTTTAAAAGATGCTTCAGCAACCGCTATTTATGGCTCTAGAGGAGCTAATGGTGTAGTTATTATTACAACAAAACAAGGTAAAAAAGGGTATTCTTCTTTAAATTTTGAAACCTTTACTGGTGTATCCACTATTGCTAGACCTATAGATTTACTTGGTGGTCAAGATTATATAGATTGGTGGAATGAATATTATCCATTGGTTAATGTAGATCCTACGAATGATCAAAATAGGGAGGCTTTTTTATACAGGGAAGATGATGGTACGCCTATTTCTGTTGAAGATGCTAGGTTCATTGTTAATGATTGGCAAGATGAAATTACAAGAACTGCAATAACTAAAAATTATAAGCTTGCCATGACTGGTGGTAGTGATAATAGTTCGTATTCAGGTTCTTTTTCTTACCTAGACCAAGAAGGAATTATTAAAACTAGTGATTACGAGCGTTATAGCGGTAACCTTAATGTAAGACAAAATATTAATGAGAAATTACAAGCAGGTGTAAATATTAATTTGGGTATTACAAAGAGCTCTGGTGTTGTTTCGGCTGCTAATGCCGGCCTTGCAGGAAGAAGTGGTCTATTAACTAATGCAACCTTGTTTAGGCCTGTGCTAGGAAGAAGGCAACCAGGAGACGATGCTGAATTTGATGAAGATGGTAATATAGTAAGCTTAAGAAATGGAGAATTTGTTAATCCGGTACTTAGGTTAGAGAGTGATAGTAATGAAAGAAAAGCTTTTAGATCATTTGGTAGTGTTTTTTTACAATATAATATAACAGACAATTTATCTTTTAAATCATCTTTAAGAGGTTCTGTAGGTTCTAATAAAACCGAACAATACTTTTCTGAAGATGTGGGTTACGGTAAGTTAACAAATGGCAGGGCTATTGTTAATAATGTTGTTACTTCAGGTTTAATTATGGAGCAAAACTTAAACTATAGAAAAACTTTTGAAGGGGGGCATAATTTAAATGTTACTGCGGTATACGAAAGACAACAAAATACGAATGAATTTACACGATCTGAAGCTTTAGGCTTTGATTTACCAGGAATTAATTTAGGAAGTTTAGATGTTGCTCAAGAAACTTTACAGAACAGGTCTAACTTTGTTAAAACAGCGTTAGAATCTTATTTAGCTCGTTTTCAGTATAGCTATAAAGGTAAGTATATTGTAAATGCAAGTGCAAGATACGATGGTTCTTCACGTTTTGCCGAAGGAGCAAAATGGGGTTTCTTTCCATCTGCAGGTGTTGCATGGAATGTTGCTAATGAGAAGTTTCTTGAAAATAGCAAAGTAATTAACAATTTAAGATTTAAAGCTAGTTATGGAGAAACAGGTAATACGGCAATTGGCTCCTACAGATCTTTTGCTCAGGCTGGTTTTGCTAGTATAATTTTAAGTGGGAATGAATTGTTTACTGGGGCTGCTATTACTCAATTAGCAAATCCTGACTTAACTTGGGAAACTACTAAAAAATTAGATGCAGGAGTTGCTATAGGTTTATTTAATAATAGAATAAGTCTAGAAGCGGATTATTACAATAACCAAACGGAGGATTTGCTTTTAGAAGTACCACTAGCACCTACAAGTGGTTATGAGAATGTATTTAAAAACTTAGGAGCGGTTGAAAACAAAGGTTTTGAATTTGCTATTAACACAATTAACGTAGAAGACGAAAATTTTGAATGGACATCCAATTTTAATATAAGTTTTAATCAAAATAAAGTGTTAGATTTAGGGGGAGCAGATGAATTCATAGAAACAGCTATAGGGGCAGGTAACCAGGTAACTAACGACTACATAGTAAGAGTAGGAGAATCTTTAGGTTCTTATTATGGAATTGAAGTAGAAGGTGTTTATGGTTATAGTGATTTTGATGCTTTTGATGGATTAACAGATGTGCAGGCAGCTGAAAAAATTAGACAAGATGCCGAAGATCAAAATATTGCTTGGTTTCAATTAGAATATGAGCTTAAAGATGGGGTGCATACTTCCGGGCAATCTAATAGAGAGTTGTATCGTCCAGGGATGCCAAAGTTTAAAGACCAAATTACCGTAGATACTGATGGAGATGGTATTCCAGATGCTACCGATGGTATTGTTAATAATGACGATAAAAAAATTCTTGGGAGTTCACTTCCAAAACATTTTGGTGGGTTTACTAATAATTTCAAATATAAAAATTTCGATTTATCAGTTATTACGCAATGGTCTTATGGTAATGAGGTGTTTAATAAAAATCTTCACAAAGGAAATAGTCAAGTAGTTCAGTTTTCTAATAAGTACGGATCTGTCAGAGATCGTTGGACACCAGAATCTCCGGACACTAAGATCGCTTCTATTTTAGGATATCAATTTGGGGCTATTCCTGGTTCTCTTTATTCAGACTACATTGAAGACGGTTCATATTTAAGGTTAAGTAATATTACTCTTGGTTATGAGTTTCCTAAAAGATTAAAAAAAGATATTGGAGTCAAAAAGTTTAGAATTTACGGAGCTATTGACAATGTTTTTGTTTGGACTAATTACTCTGGATATGATCCAGATGTTAGTGTAGCACGAAATCAATTAACTTCAGGATTAGACGTAGATTCTTACCCTCGCGCTAGAACTTTAAGAATAGGATTAAGCGTAGGATTTTAATACAGTATAACAATAAAAAAATAAATATGAAAGATTATAAATTATTGAAATATGTCATTGTCATATTTTTAGCGATGGTAATTACCTCATGTGAAGACGGTTTTTTAGAAGAAAAACCGACAGCATTTTTGGATCCTAATGCATTATTAGTAGATACAGATGGGGCAGAAATTTATTTATTTGGTGCATACGATGCCATACAACATACAATGTCTTATGGAGGTCAAGGACAAGAAGGAATACAATTTCTTTGGGGCATTACAGCTTCAGATCTTGGAGTAGCTCCACGATGGGACCAAAGAAGGTTTATTTATTTGCACCAACAAACTCCTGGAACTCCTCAATTAGAGAAATTGTGGAAAAATATGTACAGTTCTGTTAATAGAGTTAATAGTACTATTGATCGTATAGGAAAAATGACAGCAGATCAAATAGAATCTGAAGATAAAAGTAAATTTATTGCCGAAGCGAAATATTTAAGATCCATGCTTTATTTTGGCTTAGTGGTTGCATGGGAGAATATACCCTTAAGGAAGAATGAAACTACGGAATTAGATAATTTAGATATAGTAGCATCACCTCCTGAAGAAGTGTATAATTTTATAGTAGAAGATTTGCAATTTGCAATAGCTACGCTTCCAGTGGAACAGGGTTCAGGTAGAGCTACAAAAGGAGCAGCTCAAGCCTTATTAGGAAAAGTGTATTTGCAAATGGCAGGTTTTCCATTAAACCAAACGGATAAATTAGTAGAAGCTAGAGATTTGTTAAAAGAAGTTATGGATAGTGGTGTTTACAATTTATTGCCTAATTATCGCGACATTTTTACATTGGATAATGAACAATCATCAGAAATGATATTTGCTATAGGTATGGAAGGTGCAGGGTTATCTAATGGCGGTAATGTAGGTAGTCTATTTGGTCCTAGAGGTTCAAGACCTAATGGCGGAGGATTTCCAAGTGTTCTTTTTAATTTGAATTTTGTTAATACCTATGACGAAGATGGAGATTGGCGTTTCAAAAACAATGTCTCTAAACATAATGCTAATAGAGTTGGTCCGGATGAAGCTTATGAATCCGAAACTACACCAGGGCAGGCCAATAACCCTCTTGCATGGAGACCGTGGAAATGGCATGCAGCAAAACCTAACGCATATACCGGAGATACACCATTTGATTACCCTTACATTCGTTACGCAGATGTTTTATTAATGTATGCAGAGGCGTTAAATGAATTAGGGGAGCTAACGCAAGAAGATTTAGACATTACGGTTAACCGTTTGCGTAATAGAGCAAGAAGACTTCCAGATGCTTTACCAAATATCCTTTTAGGATCGCAAGAAGATAATGATGCAGCAATTTTATCTGAAAGAGCGAAAGAACTTTGTTTTGAAGGGTGGAGGCGAACTGATCTTACCAGAAGAGGGATTGAGTTTTATAGGTCTTCTATTTTTGCAGATCAAAAGGGAGTAAATGCAGGTAATCCTCAACCTCAATTTGAGGACCATGAAATTCGTTGGCCAATTCCGCAAGTAGAATTAAATTTAAATTCTTTATTAGAGCAGAATCCTGGCTATTAATTTTTAAGTTAGTTTTTTTATTGAAAAGTCTATTCTATAGTGGAATAGACTTTTTTTGTTATATTTACGTTAACGTACACGTATTTAATGTAATTTAAAGAAAGAAAAATGAGTAAAGTAATTGTCTTAACAGGCGCAGGGGGAGTACTATGTAGTGCATTAGCAAAAGCTCTTGCAAAGGAAGGACATAAAATTGCAGTTTTGGATTTGCGTAAAGAGGCGGCTGTTAATATTGCTAATGAAATTACGGCAGATGGTGGCATAGCTATTGGTGTAGAAGCAAATGTTTTAGAAAAAGATTCTTTAGATATAGCAAAAGCAGAAGTGAATAGTAAATTAGGAACATGCGATATTTTAATTAATGGAGCAGGGGGTAATCATCCTTTAGGAACAACATCAAACCCTTTTTTATTTGAAGAGGATTTAGAAGATACAACAGAAGGATTTAAAACTTTTTTTGATTTAGACCCAACAGGAATTAAGTTTGTTTTTGATTTAAATTTAATAGGAACATTGTTGCCTACACAAGTTTTTGCAAAAGATATGGTAGGTAAGCAAGGATGTAGTGTTTTAAATATTTCTTCTATGAATGCTTTTACACCATTAACAAAAATTCCAGCATATAGCGGAGCTAAAGCAGCTGTTTCTAATTTTACACAGTGGCTAGCAGTGCATTTTTCTAAAGTAGGAATTAGAGTAAATGCGCTGGCACCAGGATTTTTTTTAACAGATCAAAATAGAAGTTTACTTACACAAGAGGATGGTAGTTTAACTCCAAGAGGAAATCAAATTATAGAACAAACACCAATGGGTAAATTTGGAAAACCAGAAGATTTAGTAGGAACAACATTATGGTTGTGTGGCGAAGGAGCTTCCTTTGTTACTGGCATTGTAGTACCAATAGATGGTGGTTTTAGTGCCTATAGTGGAGTTTAAAAAAATATATAGTAGATAATGGAGCAAACATGGAGATGGTACGGACCTAAAGACCCCGTATCTTTAGAAGATATAAACCAAGCAGGAGCAACAGGTATTGTTTCTGCATTACACCATATTCCTAATGGTGAAGTTTGGACAATAGAAGAGATTCAAAAAAGAAAAAAAGATATAGATGATGCAGGACTCAACTGGAGTGTTGTAGAAAGTATTCCGGTACATGAGAATATAAAAACACGTTCAGGAAATTTTCAAATGTATATTGATAATTATAAGATGAGTGTTAAAAATTTAGCATCTTGTGGTATACCCATAGTTTGCTATAATTTTATGCCTGTTTTAGATTGGACAAGAACAGATTTAAGTTTTCAAGTAGAAGATGGTTCTAAGGCATTACGTTTTGATGTTATTGCTTTTGCAGCTTTTGAACTATTTTTATTAAAAAGACCTGGAGCAGAAAATAGTTATTCTGAAGCACAAAAAAGTGCTGCAGAAACATATGTAAATACTCTTTCAGGCGATAATAAAAAGCAATTAATAAATAATATAATTGCTGGTTTGCCTGGAGCAGAAGAAGGGTATACGTTAGAACAATTTCAAGAAATTTTAGATACCTATAAAAATATAGACGCACAGGTGTTAAGGGAAAATTTAGTATCTTTTTTAAAAGAAATTATTCCTGTGGCTTCTCAAAATAAAGTATTAATGTGTATTCACCCAGACGATCCGCCATATCCTATTTTAGGATTGCCACGAGTGGTAAGTACAGAGGAAGATTATGCTTTTTTATTTGATAATGTTCCGGATAGAGCTAACGGAATTACTTTTTGCACAGGTTCATTAGGAGTAAGGGCCGATAATAATTTGGTTCAGATTTTTAAACGTTTTGCAGACCGTACACACTTTTTACATTTAAGAAGTACAAAGCGAGATGCACATGGTAATTTCTATGAAGCAAATCATTTAGATGGTGATGTAGATATGTATAGTGTTGTAAAAGAAATTTTAGTAGAAGAAGAAAGGCGTAAGACCGAAGGAAGAAAAGATTGTACTATTCCTGTAAGACCAGACCACGGACACCAAATGTTAGACGATTTAAAGAAAAAAACCAATCCTGGGTATTCTGGTATTGGTAGGTTGCGTGGTTTAGCAGAACTTCGTGGATTGGAATATGGAATTTCTAAAAGTATTTTCTAGATGAGTGTAATAAATTCACAAGGTTTTATTACCGATAATTTTTTGTTACAGTCCAAAGTAGCAGAAGAATTATACCATAATTACGCTAAAGATTTACCAATAATTGATTATCATAATCATTTATCGGCGCAGAAAATTGCGGAAAATAAACCTATTGAAAATATAACAGAAGCATGGTTAAAGGAAGATCACTATAAGTGGCGTGGTATGCGTGCTAATGGTGTGGAAGAAGCTTTTATTACTGGTGCAGCTACCAATAAAGAAAAATTTTTAAAATGGGCATATACGGTGCCATATACGTTAAGAAACCCTTTGTTTCATTGGACACATTTAGAGCTAAAACGTTATTTTAATATTGATAAAATTTTACAGCCCTCTACAGCAGAGGTAATTTATGATCAAGTAAATTCTATTTTAGCAAAGAAAACACCTTCTCAGTTGCTAGAACAAATGAAGGTTGAAGTTGTTTGTACTACAGATGATCCTTGTGATGATTTACAATATCATAAACAGATTGCAAAATCAAATAATTTTTATACTAAAGTATTACCAACATTTAGATCCGATGAACTTTTCTTTATCCAAAAAAAGAGTTTTTTAGTTTACTTATCTAAATTGGGAGCCAGCGCTAGAATAAAAATTAATACTCTGGATGATTTTTTAGGAGTTATAGATGCACGTATTTTATTTTTTAACAATAACGGATGTAGATTGTCTGATTTTGGAGTAGGGGAGGCATTAAGAATTGAAGACCATACTAAGGAAGAAGTAATGTCAATTTTCAATAAAAGAGTAAAAGGAAAAAAGCTTTCTGTTACTGAAGTAGATAAGTATCGGTCATTCTTATTTATTTATTTAGGAAAAAAATACCATGAATATAATTGGGTGCAACAATACCATTTAGGCCCTATTAGAAACAATAATAGTTTGTTAGTACAAGAAGTAGGTTTAGATGCTGGTTGCGACTCTATAGGAGATTTTCCAATGGCAGATTTTATGTCTAAATTATTTAATCAACTAAATTCAAACAATCAATTAGCAAAGACAATTACATATAATTTAAATCCTGCACAGAATGAAGTTTTTGCAACTATGATGGGAAATTTTCAAAATGCAGATATACCTGGTAAAATGCAATGGGGTTCTGGATGGTGGTTTCTAGATCAAAAAGACGGAATGGAAAAACAATTAAATGCATTGTCAAATATGGGGTTGCTTAGTCGTTTTGTGGGTATGTTAACCGATAGTAGAAGCTTTTTGTCATTTCCAAGACACGAATATTTTAGGCGTATCCTATGTAATTTAATTGCGCAAGACATAAAAGAAGGACTTGTGCCTAATGATGTAGAATTTCTTGGGAAAATGGTGCAAGATATTTGTTATAATAATGCAGTAAATTATTTTAATTTTAATGCGTAAACTGCAATAAGGAACTATTTATAAATAAAAAAAGCTTTCAAGAAATTGAAAGCTTTTTTTTGTTTAGTAGTGACCTCGACAGGATTCAAACCTGTAACCTCTTGAGCCGTAATCAAGTGCGCTATTCAGTTGCGCCACGAGGCCTAATTGTTCCCGTAAAACGGGCTGCAAATATATTTCTTTTTAAACTTATTACAAAAGAACCTGTTGTAAAATATTAGATTTTTTATTTTTAGATTAGAACCTTATATTATAACTCCTGTTATTAAACATAATAATTTGTATTTCTACGGTTTTATTAGAGACATTGTTAAACTAATATTACCTTAGTAGATTAATATTTAGTTATATAGTAATTACGAATTTGATAAACTATGAAGAATACTACGCTTAAAGACCTTTCTAAGTTGTTAAATCTTTCGGTTTCAACAATTTCAAAAGCATTAAATGATAGTTTAGAAATTAGTGCTGCAACTAAAAACAGAGTAAAAGAGGCGGCATTAAAAACTAATTATAGGCCAAATCCACTTGCTTTAAGCCTTAAAAAGGGAAAGAGTAAGACTATCGGTGTTGTTATACCTAGCGTACTAGACCGTTTTTCTGCTAAATTATTTATTGGTATAGAAAAAGTAGCTTATTCTAAAGGGTACAATGCTATCTTGTCAACATCAAACTACAATAAAGAACGCGAAGCACATAACGTAGATATTTTAATTGAAAAAGGAGTAGATGGTATTATTGTTTCTTTAACAGAGGATACTATAACATCTGAAAATTATAGTCATATAGAACGTGCACGTAATAGGGGAATATCTGTTGTGCTAGCTAATAAAGTTCCAGAAGATTTAGCTTTTAACAAGGTTAGTATAGATCATTATAAAGAGGCTTATAACGCCGTTTCTGACTTAAAAATTTCTGAAAACAAAAATGTTTTAGTAGTAGAGTCTTTTTCTAATGCAATGTATGTAGACAGGCGTAAAAGAGGAATAGTAGAGGCTTTACAAAATATTCATAAAATAAATAATCATGCCGTTATAAAGGCTAACGGAGAAGAGTCTTTTGCTGGAGACGTAATTAAAAAAGTAAAAGAAGACGGAGTATCTACTTTAATAGTTATGAATCAATATTTGTTAGAAACTATTTTGATGCATAAGAATACGCAAAAACTATTAAGTAAAGGAGAACTTTTTATTTATGCTTTTTCTATTAGAAAATCGGCTTTTGAAGCTATTAAAGGTGTAAAGCCTATTTCTCCAAGAGGAAAATTTTTAGGAGAGAAAACGGCAGAGTTATTAATAGACCAACTAGAGAATTATACAGAAGGGGTACATGCAATATCTGTAGATAGTATTGGGAAAAGAATATGTTAAAGAATGGATTTATATAAGTATATAAAGGATGTTCCTGATTTTCCGAAAAAAGGTATAGTTTTTAAAGATATAACTCCTTTGTTAAGTAATGCGGAAGCTCTAAAGTTTGCAACAAATAGTTTGTTGAAAATTGTAGAAAATAAAAAAATTGATAAAGTTATTGGGGTAGAGAGTAGGGGGTTCTTTTTTGCACCTTTATTGGCAAGAGAACTTAACGCTGGTTTTATACCAGTTCGTAAGCCTGGTAAGTTGCCATCAAAAGTTGCACAAGAAACCTATGACTTAGAGTATGGAACCGATGCTTTAGAAATTCATGAAGATGCTATTTCTAAAGGAGATAAAGTACTTGTTCATGATGATGTTTTAGCAACAGGAGGAACAGCTGAGGCTGTTTGTAAATTAGTTGAGAAATTAGGAGGAGAAATAGTACAGTGTAATTTCTTATTAGAGTTAGATTTTTTAGAGGGAAATAAAAAATTGTCTAAATATAAAGTGACCTCCCTTTTACACTATTAATCTAAAGCATTTGTGGTAATCCAATAACGCCACCCTATAATTGCTAACTGTAGTTTGGATGCTTTAGAAAGGTCTAACTGTTTCTTAGAGTAAGAAGGTAGTAATGTTTTGTTAATCTTTGCTAGAATTTTAAAAATCATAAGTTTCATATAAACTTTATTTAAGTTAAAAGTAATAAACCTCAATAGATTTATCGAGGTTTATTACTTTTAAAACAAATTACTCTTGGGTAATCCAGTTATTAATTTTATCCTCTAATAGGGCTAAAGGTACGCATCCAGTTTCTAAAATTTGATTATGAAATTCTTTGATGCTAAATTTTTCTCCCATAGCATTTTTTGCTTTTTTTCGGAGTTCTTGGATTTTTAATTGTCCAATTTTATAAGATAATGCTTGTCCTGGATTAGCCATGTAGCGTTCAATTTCGGATGTAATTCCTTCCTTTGATTCTGCTTCATTTTCTAAAGAATATTCTATGGCTTGTTCTCTTGTCCATCCTTTAGAATGTAAGCCAGTATCAACAACTAAACGAACTGCTCTGTGCATTTCTGCACCTAGCATACCAAAAAGTTGGTAAGGGTCGGTGTATAATCCTAATTCTTCTCCAAGAGATTCGCAGTATAATGCCCACCCTTCTCCATAGCCACTATACCAAAGTGTTTTTCTAAATTTAGGTAAAATATTACTTTCTTGTGTTAAAGATATTTGGTAATGATGCCCAGGAATTGCTTCATGTAAAAATAATGACTCATCGGAATACGTGTTGTATTTTGTGGCATCAGGAATTGGAGTGTAAAAAATGCCAGGTCTTGTACCATCTATAGATCCAGGGTTGTATTCTGCACTTGCAGATTTTTCACGAAAAGCTTCTGTTCTTCTTACTTCAAAAGGAGTTTTGGGTTTTACATCAAAAAGCTTCTCAAGCTGAGGTTTCATTTTTTCATGGATAGTATTAAAATTAGCAATAACTTCACTTGGTTCTTTAAAAGGCATTAATTTTTTGCTGTTTCTAACGTAATTAAAGAAATCTTTAAGATCTCCTTTGTATCCAACTTGCGCTTTAATTTTTTCCATTTCGGAACGTATTCTAGCTACTTCTTTTAATCCTAGAGTATGTATCTCTTCGGCTGTCATATTAGTTGTTGTATATTTTTTTATTTGGTGCGCATAATATGCATCGCCATTTGGTACTCCTTGTATACCACTTGTTTCTCTTCCAGCCTCTAGATAAGTAGTACTTATAAACGTGTATAATTTTTCATAAGCAGGGATTACCTTATTACTTACCATGTTTTTATAGGCATTTGTTAATTCAGATTTTTGATTTTCTGTGAAATTCACAGGGAAATTTAGTGCAGGCTGATAAAATAGATGTTTTTCTACATCTTTATTCGTAAGGGCTTTTAGTTGTGGTATTACTTTAATTATAAGTGATTTAGGTAGTACATGTTTCTTGTTAATACCTTCTTTCATTCTTTCTGTGGCACTTGTTATCCATTCTAAATAACCATCAACTCTTTTTAGCCATTTATTATAATCATCTACAGTTTTAAAAGGCTGGGCACTGCTTCCGCTTGCTAATTGTCCTACAAATAGGTTAACAGACCACATTTGATCTATAGGTGTTAAGTTGGCATTAAAATTAAATTCGTTTAATTTAATATCGCATTCCCAGTTTAAAATAGTTTTACTTAGTTGTTCACTTTCTGTTAAACTATCGTTTGGAAAAGAATTTAATTGTTTTTTATAATGGGTGTAATGGGTTTTAGACGTATTAATAAATTCACTAGAAAGATTATTTACAAAAATGTCATTGTAACGATGGTCGCCAGCAGTGGTTGCATTAATTGGGTTTAGTATAAGTTCATCTTCATAATAATTGTTTAGTAATTGCGTAAATTTTTCAGATAAATTTTTGGTTTCTCTTTTAGGTTTCTCTTTACAGGAATAAGTTATAGCAATTAAAAGTGCTATTAGTTTTAAATAAGTTTTCATTTTTCATTTTTTTAGTCAAGCTCAAGATAATTAAAAAAATAAAGACTGCACTTTGGCAGTCTTTTGTATATAGGCCTATATGATACTACTTAAGCAAAAAACATAATTATAGAAAGAAATAATACTAATAAAAGTTTTGCAAATGTTATCATACTTTTTTGGTTTAAAGGGTTAAAAAATAAGGTTATTAATAATCGATTATTCAATCAATATATATAAATTAAATATTCACTTACAAGGAATTTTAGTTAAATCGATATAATTAAATACATATATGTAATTAATATGATGATTATGGTTTCGATATTTTGTATATAATCTTAATTGATGTTTTAAAGTGTAATTATATATTTTAATTATTGTTTCATTTTGTAATAAATGTAGGGCGTATTTTGATGGAATTGTTTATTGCAAGGGCATTTTTATTAATTTTTAATCAATTTTTTTCATTTTCATTATTAGTAGCATATAAATTAGTGGTGTTTTAGTTATAATAAAAGGATTAAAAAGAGATGTTTTAATGCCAAAATCTTCACTTATATTTGCACAAAATTTAAAGATGCAGAATATTTTATATATAGTTTTAGGATTAACTCTATTAATAGCTGGAGGAGATTGGTTACTTAAATCGGCAGTTGCAATTTCTTATAGATTAAATATTCCTAAAATTGTAGTGGGGATGACTGTAGTATCTTTTGCTACCTCTGCGCCAGAGTTAATTGTTAGTATTAAAGCTGCTTTAAATGGTTCTCCAGATTTAGCGTTAGGAAATGTTGTAGGTTCTAATATTGCTAATCTGGGTTTAGTTTTAGGGGTTACAGTAATTTTGGGTGCAATAGATGTTAAAAAGACCTTTTACACTACAGATTGGCCCGTAATGATGCTAGCATCTTTATTGTTTTTTGGTTTTATATACACAGATGGAGTTATAGAGCAGTATGAGGGTATTATTATGGTAGTATTTCTTTTTGCTTTTTTAGTTTATTTGTTACGTTTTCAAAAGAAAGCTGTTGAAGAAGATATGGATGAGGAAGAGGAAACCCCTTTAGAGTTATATAAAGTAGTTTTGTTTCTAGGTATTGGTGGTGTTGCATTATGGGGAGGTTCAGAATTATTAATAAATGGCGCAGTTGGTTTAGCAACATTATATGGGGTTAGTGAACGTGTAATAGGTGTAACAGTAGTTTCTGTAGGAACAAGTATTCCGGAGTTAGCAGCCTCTATTATTGCAATATTAAAAAAGGAGAAAGCAATTTCAGTAGGGAATTTAATAGGGTCTAATATTTTTAATTTACTAGCAGTATTGGGTATTACTTCTATTATAACGCCAATTACTGTTGTAGACCAAGGATTGTTAGATTTTGATATCTTTTGGATGTTGGGTATTTCTTTTCTTATTCTCCCTTTAGTTTTTGTTCCAAAAGGCTTGCGATTAGGCTGGAGAGATGGCATAATACTTTTGGGAATATATATAACCTTTGTTTATTTAACAGTCTCTTAAATAAATAACTTCAGAGTATTTTAATTTTCGTATTAAGTTAAGTTATGGTTTCCATAAATTCATTAAGGTAACCTAATAGTGTTAATTGTGTAATATTAGGTTATAAATTCATTAATATGGGTTTTGTTTTTTTACGGTAATCTAAAACTATGATTATTATGAAAAACCTAAAATTAGTATCTGTATCAATTGTAGCCCTTATGTTGGGTTTAAATTCTTGTCAAAAAATAGACGATTTTGTTGGGGGAGGACCTTCTGGAGAAAAACAAGATAAACCTTTAGTAATTGCACACAGGGGAGCACAATCTATCTAACCAGAGCATACTTTGGAAGCGTACGCGAAAGCTATTGAGTTGGGAGCAGATTTTATTGAACCAGATTTAGTAATGACAAAAGATGGGGCCTTAGTAGCTCGTCATGAACCTTTTATTTCTGGAACTACAAATGTTGCCGATTTGCCAGAATATGCCCATTTAAAATCTACTAAGAAATTAGATGGTAAAGAAATTACAGATTGGTTTGTTTCTGATTTTACTTTGGAAGAAATAAAAACCTTAAAAGCTAAACAGGCTAGATCGGACAGGTCTAATCAGTTCGATAATTTGTATTCTATACCAACCATAGAAGAGATAATTGCTTTAGCCAAATCTAGGAAAACCACATCTGGGAAAGTTGTGGGTATTTATCCTGAAATGAAACACCCTTATTTTCATAGCCAATTAGGTTATAATTTTGAAGATGCATTATTAGAAGTGTTAGAAAAAGCAGGGTGGAATTCTTATGAAGCACCAGTTTTTGTGCAGTGTTTTGAAGTAGCTCCTTTACAGTATATAAATACAAAATCTACTGTAAAATTAGTACAACTAATATCTACCTATAATGTAAATGCAGATGGCTCATTAGATTTTAATGTTCCAGCAGGAGATTTTATTTCTTATGCTGCGCCATATGACTTTTATGCTAATGGAGATACTAGAACGTATGAATTTTTTACAACAGAAGAAGGAATGCGTTATACTGCTAATTATGCAGATGGCATAGGACCATGGAAACCATTTATTATCTCTTTTGCAAAAGACGAAGCAGGTGATATTACTATTTTGCCAAAAACAAACTTTATAAGTTTAGCACATAAATATGATTTAAAAGTACATCCTTATACTTTTAGAAATGAAGATGTAAAGTGGAGTAATGGTAATCATGAAAGTGAGTATCATCTATTTTTTAACGCAGGAGTAGATGGTGTTTTTACAGATTATACAGACGAGGCTGTAAAAGCTTTGTCTACGTGGAAATAGAGTGTTAACATTTGATAAATAAAAAAGCTCCTTTATTTATAAAGGAGCTTTTTTTAAATAATAATAGTTGAGTTATTATATGTTTGCAGATTTAACTGTTTTAATAATTCTACCTGCAATTTTGTATGGATCACCATTAGAAGCTGGTCTTCTATCTTCTAACCAACCTTTCCATCCTTTTTCCACAGCAATAATTGGAATACGGATAGATGCACCTCTATCAGAAACTCCCCAAGAAAAATCTGTAATAGCAGCAGTTTCATGTAAACCTGTTAAACGTTGGTCGTTAAACTCACCGTAAACAGCAATATGCTCATCTACAACTGGGCGGAAAGCCTCACAGATTTTAGCATAAACTTCTTTGTCTCCACATGTTCTTAGAATAGTGTTAGAGAAATTAGCGTGCATACCAGAACCATTCCAATCCATATCTTTTCCAAGAGGTTTTGGGTGGTACTCAATATAGTAACCATATTGCTCCGTTAAACGGTCTAATAAATAACGAGCTATCCAAATTTCATCTCCAGCTTTTTTAGCTCCTTTTGCAAATAATTGGAATTCCCATTGACCAGCAGCAACCTCTTGGTTAATACCTTCAAAGTTAAGACCAGCATCTATACATAAATTAGCGTGCTCTTCTACTAAATCTCTACCCCATGTGTTTTTTCCACCAACAGAGCAGTAGTACATACCTTGTGGACCAGGATAACCACCTACAGGGAATCCTAAAGGTAATTGTGTTTTAGTGTCCATAATGAAATATTCTTGCTCAAAACCAAACCAGAAATCATTGTCATCATCATCAATAGTAGCTCTACCGTTAGAAACGTGAGCAGTACCATCTGCATTTAAAACTTCAGTCATTACCAAGTATCCATTAATACGAGCTGGGTCTGGGTAAATAGCAACTGGTTTTAATAAACAGTCAGAAGATCCTCCTTCTGCTTGTCTAGTAGATGATCCATCAAAAGACCAATTATCAAGCTCCTCAAGAGTTCCTTTGAAGTCTTCATGCTCTTCAACTTTAGTTTTACTTCTTAAATTCTGTGTTGGGAAATACCCATCTAACCATAGGTATTCTAATTTAATTTTGGCCATAATGTTATTTATTATTAATTCTTTTAGATTCAAACAAAAATATGTTTTTTGTGTTTATCTTCTAAATTTAAAGGGGGTTAATGTGTTAAAATGCTTCATTTTTTCTTTTTGCCCTGAATTTTATAGGGGAAATTGTTAAATATCTAATTTTTGATAGTAATTTTGATATATTTTTAATTTGAATTATTTATTAGAACAGGAAATTATGTCTAAAATACGATTTAAAGCAATTTCGGAAAGTGCCCAAAGAGAGAGTAGAATTATTGAAGAAAAGGGGAGGCGCTCAGAGTTATTTTGTGTAAATGTTTTTAATACAGAGAAAATGTTACAGTACCTTACAAAGGACGCTTTGGAAAGTGTACAAGGGGCAATTTTTTCTGGTACAAAAATAGATAGAAAAATTGCAGACCAGGTAGCAGAAGCTATGAAAGGTTGGGCAATAGCAATGGGTGCAACGCATTATACGCATTGGTTTCAGCCATTAACAGGTAGTACTGCAGAAAAACACGATGCTTTTTTTGATTTATTACCAAATGGTACTGCTTTGGAAAAATTTGGAGGAGGGCAGTTAGTGCAACAAGAACCAGATGCTTCTAGTTTTCCAAGTGGAGGTATAAGAAATACGTTTGAAGCTCGTGGTTACACAGCATGGGATCCAACATCACCTGCGTTTATTTATGGAACTACATTATGTGTTCCTACGGTATTTGTTTCATATACAGGAGAGGCTTTAGATAATAAGGCACCATTGTTAAGAGCATTGCATGCAGTAGATGAGGCTGCAACTGCAGTAGCAAAATATTTTGATAAAACGGTAGCTAAAGTAAATGCTACTTTAGGGTGGGAACAAGAATATTTTTTAATAGATAAAGCTTTAGCACATTCTAGACCAGATATTATTTTAACAGGAAGAACCTTAGTAGGGCATACTGCAGCAAAAGGGCAACAGTTAGATGATCATTATTTTGGAGTAATACCAAGTAGGGTTCTTAGTTTTATGAGCGATTTAGAAAAGGAATGCACAAAATTAGGAATTCCTGTAAAAACAAGGCATAATGAGGTTGCTCCTAATCAATTTGAATTAGCACCTGTTTTTGAGGAGGCAAATCTTGCTGTGGACCATAATCTCTTATTAATGGATGTTATGGATAAAATAGCAGATAAGCATAATTTTAAAGTTCTTTTTCATGAAAAACCATTTGCAGAGATAAATGGATCCGGGAAACATAATAATTGGTCATTGGCTACAGATACTGGCGTAAACTTACTCAGTCCAGGATCAACACCCATGAAGAACTTACAATTCTTAACCTTTTTTGTAAATACCATTAAAGCGGTTAATACTTATGAAGAGTTGCTTAGGTCCTCAATAGCATCAGCAAGTAATGACCATAGATTGGGTGCAAATGAAGCACCACCAGCAATCTTCTCTATTTTTGTTGGTTCCCAGTTGAGTAGAGTTTTAGATGAGTTAGAAGGGGTTTCTCAGGGAAAACTTTCACCTGAAGAAAAAACAGAGCTTAAGCTTAATGTAGTTGGTAAGATACCAGAAATTTTGCTAGATAATACGGATCGCAATAGAACATCCCCTTTTGCATTTACGGGTAATAAGTTTGAAATGAGAGGAGTTGGTTCTAAAACTAATTGTGCAAAACCAATGACCATATTAAATACTATTGTAGCAAAACAATTAACTGATTTTAAAAAAGAGGTGGATGCTTTGGTAGATAAAAAGAGTCTTAAGAAAGATGAAGCTATTTTTAATGTACTAAGAGAATATATTAAGACTTCTAAAAGAATTCGTTTTGATGGAGATGGGTATAGTGCAGAATGGGAAAAAGAAGCTGTAAGAAGAAAGTTAAGTAATAATAAAACAACGCCAGAAGCACTAAAAGTGCTTACAACCAAAGAAAGTCTAGAACTTTTTAAAGCAACTAAGGTTTTAAGTGAGGTAGAGGTAAGAGCTAGGCAAGAGGTAGAACTAGACTCCTACATTCTTCATTTGCAAATAGAAGGTCGTGTTTTAAAGGAGTTAGTGTATAATTATATACTACCATCATCCATAGAATATCAAAATAAACTTATAAAGAATGTAATGGGTATTAAAGATATTTATGGGGCAGCTCATAAAAAACTTACAGATGGCCAATTATCTATTATAGAGGAAATAGCAGAGCATTTGGTAGAGGTTAAAAAGTTAGTGGACCATATGACGGATACTAGGAAAAAAGCTAATAAACTATTAGATAGTGCAAAAAAGGCAAATGCTTATTGTGAAAATGTTAAACCATATTTTAGTCAAATAAGATACCATTGTGATAAGTTAGAGCAAGTTGTAGAGGATCAAACTTGGCCGTTAACAAAGTACAGAGAATTGTTGTTCATTAAATAGTGGATATAAACTTTTAATTATAGTTACCATCTTTATGGTTTCTATTATTTTTGCTTCAAATATTTTAGAATGAGTTCGTCAAATAGTGAAAGATATAATCAAAGAGGAGTTTCAGCATCAAAAGAGGATGTGCATAATGCTATAAAGAATATAGATAAAGGTCTTTTTCCAAAGGCTTTTTGTAAAATAGTGCCAGACTATTTAACAAATGATGAGGAATATTGTTTGGTAATGCACGCAGATGGTGCTGGTACCAAATCTTCATTAGCATATATGTATTGGAAAGAAACTGGAGATGTTTCTGTCTGGAAAGGTATTGCTCAAGATGCATTAATCATGAATATAGATGATTTAATTTGTGTTGGAGCTACAGATAATATTATGCTTTCCTCTACTATTGGAAGGAATAAAAATTTAATTCCTGGGGAAGTACTTTCTGCTATTATAAATGGTACAGAGGAGTTAATTTCCGATTTAAAAGAACACGGAATTATAATACACTCTACAGGAGGAGAAACTGCAGATGTAGGAGATTTGGTGCGAACAATTATTGTAGATTCTACTGTTACAGCAAGACTTAAGAGAAGTAGTGTTATAGACAATGCGAATATACAAGCAGGAGATGTTATAGTGGGTTTTGCTTCTTATGGTAAAGCTACCTATGAGAGCGAATATAATGGAGGAATGGGAAGTAACGGTCTTACTTCTGCAAGACATGATGTTTTTTCTAAATATTTGGCAGATAAGTACCCAGAAAGTTTTGATGCTTCTGTGCCAGAAGAATTAGTGTATTCTGGAGGAGTAAAATTAACCGATGAGGTTAAAAATTCCCCAATAGATGCTGGTAAACTTGTATTGTCTCCTACAAGAACATATGCTCCCGTAGTAAAACAAATTCTTAAAAAATATACTTCAAAAGAGGTGCATGGAATGATACATTGTAGTGGAGGGGCGCAAACAAAAATTTTACATTTTGTAGATAATTTGCATATCATAAAAGACAATATGCTGCCAGTGCCACCACTTTTTAAATTAATTCAGGAGCAGTCTAACACAGATTGGAAAGAAATGTATCAGGTTTTTAACTGTGGTCATAGATTAGAAGCTTATGTTTCTCCTGAAATTGCAGAAGATTTAATAGCAATAGGTAAAGATTTTGGTATAGAGGCACAAATAATAGGTCGTGTGGAAGAAAATTCTTCCAAAAAACTTACCATTAAAAGTGAGTATGGAACCTTTAACTATTAAGGCATACGATAACTAATATTCTTCCGTTTTTATTTATAAAGTATACCATTATGAAACGTAAAGAGTTTTTAAGAAGTGTGGGGGCAAGTGCTGCTTTTGCAGTGTTATACCCATGTTTAGGAAGCTGTTCTAAAGATGATGCTACAAATGGTGCTATTGTAAAAGAGCCAGAAGAGGTAAATTTTACAGTAGACTTGAACTCTAGCGAAGGACAGAAATTAAATGAAAACGGTAGTTTTATTCTTAAAAATTATGTTGTTGTTGCTAAAAATCTAGAGGGAGAGTATGTAGCTGCCTCCCAAGTATGTAGTCATCAACAGTATGATCAAGTTCGTTTTGTTCCAATAGAAGGTGGTATTTTTCATTGCGATGTGCATGGTTCTAAATTTGCACAAGACGGTTCCCCTTTAAATCAAGTGCAGGGAGACCCAGCAAGGCCAATAAAAATTTACAATATTCAAAGAGAAGGCGATATATTAACTATTACTGCCTAATAACTTTAATTTTTTTTTACTCTAGTTTCTTATAAAATATTAAAACCTAACAAATTGAAAACCTTAATTTTTTTGCTATTTGGTTTTCTTGTTATAGGTGTACATTCTCAAGAAAAAAAATATGTTACTGTAAAGAAAAAAGTGCCTTTAATGGGGGAGACTTTTGATATAACTGTTGTTGCAGTGAATGAAGAGCTTGGGTATATTAATATAGATGAAGCATCAGCAGAAATAGAAAGAATAGAAAAACTAATTTCGTCTTGGGATAAAGATTCTGAAACAACTAAAATAAATAATAATGCAGGAGTAAAGCCAGTAAAGGTAAGTTTGGAGATGTTTGCTTTAATAGAAAGAGCAAAACAAATTTCAGAATTAACAGATGGTGCTTTTGATATTACTTATGCTTCCGTAGATAAAGTCTGGGAGTTTAATGGGAGTATGCAATTTTTGCCTACAGAAAATGAGATAAAAAAATCTATTATTAGTGTAGGTTATAAAAACATTATTTTAGATAAAGAAAAGCAAACAATTTTTTTAAAAACTAAAGGAACACAAATTTCTTTTGATGCAATAGGGAAAGGCTACGCGGTAGATAAGGCTAAATCTTTATTGGTTTCTAAACAAGTTGTAGCGGGCGTAATTAATGCAGATGGAGATATAACAACCTGGGGAACTAAAGCTAGTGGAGAAAAATGGCTTTTAGGAGTAGCAAACCCATTAAGTAATTATAAAATAATTTCTTGGTTACCCATTGTGGAATCTTCTGTAGCAACCACAGATGTTTATGAAAAATATGTAAGCTTTAAAAAACAAAAGTTTGGGCATATTATAAATCCTAAATCTGGAAAACCAGTTAAAACTCTTAAGAAAGCTACTATTTTTGCAAAAAGTGCGGAGTTATGTGATGCTTTGGCTACTGCTGTTTTAGTATTAGGTTTAGAAAAAGGTGTTGCCTTAATAAATCAGTTAGGAGGTACAGAAGCAATTTTTGTAGATGCTAATAATAAACTTCACAAGAGTAATGGGGTAATTTTAGATAAATTACCTTAACTAAAATATATTGCTTTATATTAGTAATGCAACTTATTTCTTTTTGTAACAAAAAGTAGCTTCTTCTTAATAAGAACAATAGCATTAAATGTGTAAAATTATTGTAAATTCGCAACCCAAGTGATGTAAGATTATGATAGACAAATTAAATATTGTAAAGCAACGTTTTGATGAGATTTCTGATCTAATCATACAACCAGATGTAATTTCTGATCAAAAGCGTTATGTGCAATTAACTAAAGAATATAAGGATTTAAAAGACCTTATGGACAAGCGTGAAGAGTACATAACCTATACAAGTAATATAGAGGAAGCTGAAGAAATAATTGCAGATGGTAGTGATGCTGAAATGGTAGAAATGGCCAAAATGCAGTTAGATGAAGCAAAAGAATCTTTGCCTCAATTAGAAGAAGATATAAAGCTAATGCTAATTCCAAAAGATCCGGAAGATGCTAAAGATGTTGTCGTAGAAATACGTGCAGGAACAGGTGGGGATGAGGCTAGTATATTTGCAGGAGATTTATTTAGAATGTATACCAAGTATTGTGAAGGCAGAGGTTGGAAAACTAATGTTATAGATTTAAGTGAAGGTACTAGTGGTGGTTATAAAGAAATTCAGTTTGAAGTTAATGGTGCTGATGTCTATGGTACTCTAAAATTCGAAGCTGGTGTACATCGTGTGCAACGTGTGCCACAAACCGAGACCCAAGGTAGGGTGCATACAAGTGCAGCTACCGTAATGGTGCTTCCAGAAGCAGAAGATTTTGATGTGCAAATAGAGCCTAAAGATGTTCGTATAGATTTCTTTTGTTCTTCAGGACCTGGAGGACAGTCTGTAAATACAACCTATTCTGCAGTGCGTTTAACACACGTACCTACAGGTTTAGTGGCACAATGTCAAGATCAAAAATCGCAACATAAAAATAAAGAGAAAGCTTTTAAAGTACTTCGTTCTCGTTTATATGATTTAGAACTTGCAAAAAAGCAAGAAGAAGATGCTGCGAAAAGAAATTCCCAAGTAAGTAGTGGAGACCGTTCTGCAAAAATTAGAACCTATAACTATGCACAGGGTAGAGTTACCGATCATAGAATAGGATTAACACTTTATGACTTGCAGAATATTATAAATGGGGATATTCAAAAAATAATTGATGAACTTAGTTTGGTAGAAAACACGGAAAAATTAAAAGAAGCTTCCGGAATTTTTTAAAAACAAATGACTACAGAAGAATTAGTTGCACAAATACGCTTAAAAAAATCTTTTCTCTGCATAGGGTTAGATACCGATTTGGAAAAAATACCTTCTCACTTGTTAAAAGAGGAAGACCCTATTTTTGAATTTAATAAGGCAATTATAGATGCTACACACCATTTATGTGTTGCCTATAAGCCTAACATAGCTTTCTATGAAGCTTATGGTATAAAAGGTTGGATTGCTTTAGACAAAACAATTAAATACTTAAATGCAAATTACCCAGAACTGTTTACTATAGCAGATGCTAAGCGTGGTGATATAGGAAATACATCTACAAGGTATGCTAAGGCATTTTTTGAAGATATGGAATTTGATTCTGTTACTATTGCTCCTTATATGGGAAAAGACTCTGTAGAGCCTTTTTTGGCATTTAAAAACAAACATACTATTTTGTTAGCACTTACTTCTAATAAAGGCGCATACGATTTTCAAACCAAATTAATTAATGGTAAGGAATTGTACAAGGAGGTTTTAGAAACTTCAATAACATATAAAAACTCTGAAAATTTAATGTACGTAGTAGGGGCTACCAAAGCTACTTATTTATCAGAAATACGTGAAATTATTCCAAATAGCTTTTTATTAGTTCCTGGCGTAGGCGCGCAAGGAGGAAGTTTAGAAGATGTATATAAATACGGTGCAAATAAGCAAATAGGTCTACTTGTAAACTCTTCTAGAGGTATTATATATGCTTCTAAAGATGAGGATTTTGCACAAGAAGCAGCTAAAAGTGCATTGGTACTTCAAGAGCAAATGAAAAAATTAATGCATTAATCTATTGCATTAATTTTTCTAAATCTTTTTTTATTTTTTGAGCCTTTAAATTGAAGAATTCACCAAGCTTAGTGTCGGTGTTATTTAGATTAGCTTTTTCAATAAAATTCTGGTATTGGTACTCTAAAAGACTTATAGTTTGACTTCCATTTCCTAAAGGTGTGCTAGATCCAACTTTGCAATACTGTTTGTTCATAATAGTAGTTAATGTGTGTTTACAAATATACGTTCAGATAATGTTTTTAGACGTTTGTTAGCAGTGAAGTACATCTAATTTATAGGTAATTCGTCTTTATTTTACCAATTATGCTTTTTTCATTTTATTGTTAATAGAATAAGTGTTAAAAAAATGTGCATTTCGTCGAATATTTAAAAAGTTTTAATACATTGTACCTCACTTAAAAAATGAGGAACTTTGCTTAGTTACACGAAATATATACATGAAAATTCTGATACCTGGGTAACTTTTGTACACGGTGCAGGAGGTAGTTCTACTATATGGCACAAACAAGTAAAGGAGTTTAGAAAGCGATTTAATGTTCTTTTATTAGATTTAAGAGGTCATGGTGACTCTGCAACATCAAAATTTATAGAAAATTTTAATGATACGTATACTTTTGATTCTCTATCAGAAGATATTATAGAAGTTATTAATCATGAGAATATTAAGCAATCTCATTTTATTGGAATATCATTAGGGACTATTATTATTAGAACTTTAGCAGAAAAGCACCCTGAAAGGGTTCTGAGTATGGTTATGGGAGGCGCAATAATGAAACTTGGTTTTAAATCGCGTTTAGTTTTAGGTCTAGGTATGAAGCTAAAGAAAATAATACCTTATGATAAATTATATAATGTGCTTACTTTCTTTATAATGCCGTATAAGAATCATAGAGAATCTAGAATGTTATATATAAATGAATCAAAGAAAATATATAAAGAAGAGTTTCTTAAGTGGTTTAGCTTGGCTGTAGAAATTAATCCCTTGTTAAGGTTTTTTAGATCTGTAGAAATAAAAATTCCTACTTTATATATAATGGGAGAAGAAGATTATCTTTTCTTGCCAAGTATTCGTAAAGTTGTAGAAAAGCACACAGCTTCTAATTTATTTGTAGTGGAAGATTGTGGTCATGTGGTTAATGTTGAACAACCAAAGTTGTACAATAATATGGTGCTAGGTTATCTAGCTGGTTTTTAAATAAATTTCTTCTAGAATTGTTTGAAAGGAAATATTAATTGGGAGTAGTAAAATGCAGCCCTGATTTTTTCTTGATAGCTAATTCAAATATGTACCTTCTAAAATTGAAAACTGTATTTTTTCCTTAAAAGTTGGTGATCAAGGCTGCTACATAATTTACTAATGTAAATAAAACACTTATTAGTAAAAAAAAAGGTAAGCCTTATAAAACTTTACCTTTTAATTATTGGGTTTGCCCTTTTGTAAACTTTTTAAGTGTCTGATTTAAAGTTTTTTGAGTGTGGTTGGTGGAATTAGCTATTTGGGGCTATTTTTTTTTGATATTGACTAGGAGTAAGAAGAGTTTCCTTTTTAAATGCTTTGTTAAAGGTTACTTTATTGTTGTAACCTACTTCATAAGCAACGTCAATCATATTCATTTTTTTAGCAGTATTGCTGTCTAGTATTTTTTTAGCCTCTCTTATACGGTACCAATTAATAAGCTCGTTAAAATTCATATTAAAATGTTCATTGATAACTTGAGAAGCATTATGTCTTGTAGTTTCCAAATTGGTTGCCACCATTTCTAAATTAATATGGTTCTCTTTGTATATTTTATCAATATCAAATAATCGAATAAGATTGTCTTTAAGTTCTTTAGATAGGCTATCTGTTAATCCAGATTTTTGATATTTAAAAAACAATGCATTTTTAGCATTTAAAACACCGCTAAAAACGTCTGGCTGAGCATTTGCAGAATATCCTAGGTATAGAATCATCATAGCCATTGCAAATATTTGCATATTAAAGAAGAATCCAACAGAGATATTATTTAGGGATAAAAACCCGTAAATACAGTAACATATTAAATATAAGAAATGTATTCTGTAGATATTTTTTTTCCATATCTTGTTTTCGTCTGATAAATTAGAGTCTAACTGACTTTTTAAGTATATTTTTCTAATAAAAACACCATAGGTAAGTAATGATATTACTTTTAAAACTACAATGGTTATAAATTCCGTAGAATTTTCAGAGGTGTATCCAGAAGCTTCATTTATAAGAATCTCTAATTTTTCAGTTATAGGAAGTAAGTATTTGGGTATTAGGTAAATAAAAATTAGTAGAGTAGGAATTAAATGTGTTAGGTCTTTAAGTTTAAAAGTATATTGTTGTGTTATTCTTTTAAAATAAAAGTATAATAGGGGGCCATATAAAAATGAAAAACCTGTTGAGATTAAATAAGAATTGGGGAAATTAAATTGATAATTTGTTAAGAATAGGAAAATATGAATTATAAATATTGAATGAGTAAAAATAAAAGCGCTAATAAGTATTTTGGCTATAGAATCAATTTTCTTATTAAAGTGTATAATTACTGTTAAGTAAAAACCTATAAGTGCTACATATAGATAAATAAAAGTCCAAATATTAATTTGAGGCACATATCTTTTTTCAATAATATCAAAAGCTTCCGTTTCTCTAATAGTATCAAAACCACTATCTGCTAAGATGTTAGGGTTGTATTCTTTATGCAAATATTCTTCAATATACTTTAAGCTTTCTTGAGTTTTATTTAATGCGGAATAACTAAGTGCAATTTTTTTTAATACAGGAGCTTTGTTTGGTATTTCCTTTTCTAATGCTAATTGATATGTTTCTATAGCATCATTGTAATTTTGCTCCATAAACAAATCGTCAGCTTTGTTACGAAAGCTGATGGGAGGTAGTTCTCTAGTAGTTTTTTTTTCTGTTCCAATACCTTCTTTAGCAATAGAAGAATATAGGTTTATGAACAGAAATAAGAACGTGATTAAGATTCTTAGTCTCCTCATTTAGTGTTTTATCTGTTTTTGTGTTAAAAAAGTAAATAAAGATAATAAAATGAAGGACTTAATAATAATAATATCGTTTTAATTAAAGTAAAAACCGATAATAATTTACATTTATGAAGATTATACTAGAATACCAAATTAGTAACTCCCATGATTGATTTTTAAAATAAAAAAAAACCGGTGCTCCCACCGGTTTAAACTAACTAACTCAAAAAATTACTAACTTAAAATAACTTTTACAAATGTCTTTAATTAAAATCTAATAATAGTTAATTAAAGATTAAATTTTTATAAATATTCTCTTTAATAAAAACAACGCTATAATGTTAAAAAAATTGTGTAAAATCAATATTTAAATCATTAGTCTTGAAGAATAAACACTTTTTTAAGTAAATCTGTAGTCCTTGAAGATACTTTATTTCTTATTTCTTTTTCTTCTATAGCAATCATTTTGTATACTCCATTTAAAGCTTCTTGGGTTACATAGTTGGTTAAATCTGGATTTACATTGTTTGTAAGTGGAATATTATTATACTTAGTAATTAAATTTTTCCAAATTTTATCTGCGCCTACCTTCTGGAAAGAATTGTTAATTACGGGAGAAAATTTATTGTATAAATTGGTTTGTGTTTCTTTAGTTAAATATTTAGTAGCTGCATCATCAGAACCTAATAAAATACTTTTTGCATCTGTAAAGGAAATGCCTTTTACAGCATCAACAAATATGGGGGTAGCTTCACTTACAGCATCTTCTGCAGCCCTATTTAGTACTTTTAGGCCTTCGTCTGCTAATTTTCCTAGACCAATATTTCTTAGTGTTTTGTCTACTTTTTGTAATTCTTCAGGTAATACTATTTTTACTAATTCATTTTTGTAAAAACCATTTGTAGCAGTAAGCTTGGTTACTTGTTTGTCTATTCCAAGCTGTAATGCTTCTTGAAGTCCTTTTGCAATGTCTAAATTACCAACAGTGGTTGTTTCTTGTGGGAGTTGGTTTACAATTTGTTGTAATTCACCACATGATAAAAATGAAAAGAATGTAAATGCTAATAGGATTTTTTTAAACATTGTTTTACGTTTTTAAGAAAATATAACGGTTTTATTATTGTATACCATTGTTTTACTTGCAATATGTAATTTAACAGCTCTAGATAATACTATTTTTTCTAAATCTCGTCCTTTGGTTATAAAATCACTAATACTATGAGAGTGTGTTACTGCTGTTACATCCTGTTCTATGATTGGGCCAGCATCTAATTCTTCGGTTACATAATGGCTAGTGGCTCCTATTATTTTTACGCCTCTGGCAAAAGCAGCATGGTAAGGTTTTGCACCCGCAAATGCAGGTAAAAAAGAATGGTGTATATTAATAATTTTATTTGGAAATTTCTCAATGACTGTGCTACTAACTATTTGCATATATCTAGCTAAAACTATAAAGTCTACATTGTTTTCCTTTAGTAATTTAAGTTGTTTTTGCTCAGCCTCTTCTTTTGTGTCTTTTGTAATAGGAATATGATAAAAAGGAATATTAAATTGGTTTGCAATATATTCTAGGTCTTTGTGGTTGCTTAGAATAAAAGGAATATCAACATTTAATTCTCCAGAATTAAACCTACTCAATAAATCATATAAGCAATGGTTATATTTAGATACAAAAACTGCCATTTTTAATTTTTCGGTATCCTTTTTTAAAGTCCATTTCATCTTGTATGGCAGCGCTAATTTTTCCTCGAACTCAGAAGAAAAAGTGATAATGTTGAAACTTTCTTCATCAAAATCACTTTCAAGCCTCATAAAAAATATATTAGCCGCCTTGTCTACATGTTGGTCAAGGTATATAATATTTCCGCCTTTTGAATGTATAAAGCCTGTAACAATACTTATAATGCCAGCTTGATCAGGACAATTTATTAAAATAGAAGTTTTCAAGATGTATGTTTTAACTTTCAAAATTAGAACATTATCTAAATCAAACTAAATAAAAATAGTTGTTTTTTAGATTTAATAGACAAATAGAAGTCTTTTAGGCTTTAGAGTATAGAGTTTCTCCAGTTTTTGAAAGATTCTTTAAAAGTGAAAACCTCTTTTCTTAATAAATTAATATATTCTTTTTCTTTTAAACCATCTTTTTCTAAACCAGTGCAGTAAGATGTCATGTTTCTTAGCATAATATTTATATGCAAAGCATTTTTTAGACGCTCTGTTTTGCATTTTGTATATTCTGCCTGGGCTATTTTTTGAGGAATAAGAATGGCATCAGTAAGTAATGAATTGGCAATAATGTCTCTTAAGCTATTGGATTGGTATAATTTTAATAAATCTTTGTTTAGGGAAACATAACTAGCTATCTCTCTGCTCATAACGCAGAGTTCTAATGCTTTTTTGTATACAGGATTTTTTCCTAAACTTTTTTGGGACACAGTTTATACATTTACTAATTATACCATAAAGTTACGTAGCATTACAAATAAATTTATTTAAATAAATTAGTAAATTAGCTATTTTACTTTAAAATATTAATTTTTATAATGCAATAGTAATGATAACAAAGATTGATGAGTTAAATTGGAAAATACTTCATTTTTTACAAGAAAATGCAAGAGAATCTTATACCGCAATTGGCAAAAAAATTGGTCTTACTGCTCCAGCAGTTGCAGAGAGAGTTAAGAAAATGGAAGATTTAGGAATTATACAGGGTTATAAAACAAAAGTTTCCCATTCTTTAACTGGACATCAATTAAAAGCAATTATAACATTAAGGGCTTTTATGGGGAAATTAAAGCCTTTTTTAGTAATTGTAAAAGAGTTCAAGGAGGTCATAAATTGTTATAGAATTACGGGTAATGAAAATATTGTAATGGAAGTAGTTTTAAAAGATCAATTTCATTTAGAGCAATTTATAGATAAATTAATACAGTATGGTGAAACTAGAACCCATATTATACTTTCTAATGTAGTTACTAATGCCCCTGTTGGTAAGCTAAATTTTTAACTTTAGAATTTCATCACCTATTTATTTGTAATTAATTAAGATTATCTCTTATTTTTATGGTTATGGATTTAGATAAATTAAATGAATATCTTTTAGTAGCTCAAGAAAAAGTTGTTTTTTTTCTTCCAAAAATTATTCTAGCAGGGCTAATTTTTTGGATTGGTTTTAAGGTGGTTAAGAAATTGGTGGAATGGGTTGGTGTGGTTTTAGAAAAAGCAGGTTTTTCTGCTACGTTAAGACCTTTTTTATCTTCTACCGTAAGTGTATTGTTAAAAGGTGCGGTATTATTTACTATTGCTTCTGTTATTGGAGCAGACTTAACAGGTTTAGTAGCAATACTTGCAGCAGCTGGTTTTGCTGTTGGAATGGCATTGCAGGGAAGTTTAGGGAATTTTGCTTCTGGAATATTAATATTAACCTTAAAGCCATATAAAATAGGTGATTGGATACAATTAGATGATAAATTTGGAAGAGTAGAGGAAATTGGAATTTTTAGTACAGATGTGCTCACTCCTGGAAATAAAATTTTAATAATACCAAACTCTAAAGTGACCGATAATGTAGTTACTAATTATTCTGAAAAAGGAATGATACGGTTAGAAGTTACTGTTACTATGCCTTATGCAGAAAGTTTTCCTAAAGTTCAGAATATTATAGAAAATGCCTTACTTACCGTTCCTAAAGTGTTAAAGGAGCCTAAAGCCGAAATTGGAATTAGTAATTTTGATTCTCATAATATAGAGTTACTAGTGCGGCCTTATGTTGTGCCAGATGATTATTGGGAAGTTACTTTTAATACGAATAAGGCTATAAAGAAAGCTTTTAGTGCGCATGGTATTAATGTAGCTTACTCAGAAGGGATAGAAATAGGAGCAATAGGAGAGTAGCACTTAAAAATTATTTTATATTAATGGTTATGGCGAGGTTTTTGATACATTTTGTACTATGAAATATTTAGGAGCATTTTTTTTTATTATAATTTCTTGGTCAATTAATGCGCAAGAAATAACTTTAAAAAAAGGAATTGTATTAGATGGTTTAAAAGTGAATGATACTTTAGCGGAAAGTTTTTCACTTTATTTACCTACTTATTTTAAAATAGATAAAGCCTGGCCTGTATTATTTGTTTTTGATTTAAAAGGAAAAGGTAAGCAGGCATTAAGCATGTATACTACTGCAGCAGAAGAGTATGGTTATATTGTTGCTGCTTCCAATAATATTCAAGACTCTCTTTCAATAACGGATAATGTGTTAATTACAAACAGAATGTTTAATAGTGTTTTTTCTTTACTACCAATAAAGAAAAATAGAATTTATGCATCAGGTTACTCAGAAGGTGGGCGGTTTGCAACATTAGTCCCAGCGTTTATTAAAGGAATTACAGGTGTATTGTCTTTTAGCTCTACAATAGCTAATGAAGAAATTTTAAGTGCAAGAAAACCATTTTATTTTATAGGTGTTGTAGGTAAGAACGATTACTTGTATTCTGAAATGATTAGAACAAAGAAAGTGTTAAATAGACTAAAGTTTCCAAACCAGCTTATCTTTCATGAAAATGGTAGAGAATGGCCTCCTGTAGAAACTATTAAAAATGCATTAGTATATTTTGATTTAGCGGCAATGGCAAAAAACACGGAAAAAATAGATGTTTCTTATGTTGAAAAGAATTACAAAAATGGTTTAATTAAAGCAGGTAGTTTGTTAGCTGAAAATAAACCTTTGTATTCAGAAAATGTATTAAGTCAAATGCTTATAGCTTATAAGCCTTTAGTATCTATAGATTCTATAAAGTATAATTTAAAGAATTTAAAAAGGAGTAAGTTATACAGGTCTAGTTATAATGAAGAAAGTGCCTTATTATTAAAAGAAGATTTTATAAAAGGAGAGTATAATTATTATTTAGAAGAAGATGTGCTCACCTATAACTACAATAATTTAGGATGGTGGAAATATCAAACAGAAGAGATTTCTAAATTTTTAAATAGCCCTAAAACAGTTCATAAACAGTTAGGAGCTAGGTTGCAAAGTTATTTAGAGGCTCTTATAGAAGATAATGTAGATATTGTAAATGCTTCGACAGTAATAGATGAGGAGGCACTTAACTTTTTGTATATGTTAAAGACAATTACATCTCCTTCTAAATATGAAAATTATTTAAAAGTTATCTCTTATAGCTCTAAAATTGAAGATTACGGTACAGCATTATTTTATTTAGAAGAGCTCCTTAGTACAGGCTATTCTAATAAAGAAGAATTGTATAAATTAGAACATACTGCATTATTTAGGATTAGTCCAGAGTTTAATGAAACTGTTGCAAAGTACTTAAAAGAAGCGCGTTATGATGTTATAGAAGAATAACTAGAGGTGTAGACCTCTAGTTATTATTTTTATATTGTAATATTCGTATTAAAAGTTAGTATTAGATGTTTTTTTGAGTAGATGTGTAAGTAGAACAATACCTAAAAGGCATATAAAAGTAATTGCATACCATGTTTTTTCGTATCCAAAAGCAGCAATAGAATGCATTCCAGAGTTGTGTCCAAATATATGGGCAATAGAAAAAGACATGCTGTAAAGAGCCATATACTCTCCTTGTTTACCGCGTTTAGCTCTTTCCATTGCTATTGCATTAGAAAAAGGAAAAGCAATCATTTCTCCGAAAGTCATGAGTAGCATTCCTATAACTAAAATGCCTGTCCAATTTATAATGTTTAGAACTAAAAAACTAAACATAATTAGTAGTAATCCTATTATAACATAGGTTATTTTATGCTGCTTCTTACTTTCTAAATATTTTATAAGAGGCATTTCTAAGGCAAATATGGCAAAGCCATTACAAGCTAATAGGATTCCTATTTGCGATTCATTTAACGTATAGGCTTCACTATAATATATAGGTATGGTAGAAAAATATTGAACAAAAGCAAAAGCTAATAAAACCATTGCAGCTATAAAAGTAAGGTAGTAGAAATCCTTATAAGCAGAAATGGGTGATTTGTTATAAATATTATTTAAAACTTTTGCCTTTTTAGGATTTAAAACAGCTACTAATAGCATGCCTGCTAGTATGCAAGTACCGCCGTCTACCCAGAATAATTTATCGTATCCAAGCGTGGCAATAATTAATCCGCCTAAAGCTGGTCCTGCGGAAAAACCTAAATTAATTGCAAGTCTAATTAAAGTTACGCTTCTAGTTTTATTCTCTGGTTTACTATAAGCGCTTAGAGCAACAAAAGCTGCAGGTCTAAAAGCGTCAGCAATAATCATTAGTATAAAAATGCCAATGCAAATTGGCCAAAAGGTCTTTAGTTCTTGTAGTGCTATAAAAGACACACCTGTTAATAGTAAACTTGCAAACATAACTTTATAGTATCCAAAAATATCGGTTAGTTTTCCTCCTAACCAATTACCAGCTAAAGAACCAATTCCAAAAGCTGTCATAATACTACCAACATTTTCTAAAGAAAAGCCTAAACTTTTTGTTAAGTACAAAGAAAGAAAAGGAATTACCATGGTACCAGCTCTATTTATTAATGTAATAAAAGCTAACCACCAAACTTCTTTAGATAGTCCTTTAAAAGATTCTATGTAATTTATAGCTAGTTGTTTCATTTTTAGTTTTTTGAAATAAAAAAAGCCTGACATTTTTGTCAGGCTTTTATGTATATAGTTATCTTTTGATTTTTAAATATAGCAGAGCCTGTTCAGTTTTGCTGAATATGATTTTACTAGTTTATAAATCGTTATAAAGTTCATTCTTATTGAATTTGATGACTAAATTAATAAAAATAGGTATATGTTGTATTTTTACATTACTAGATTAAATTTTTTTTGATATGAAGTATGTAATAGTAGTATTGTCTTTGTTGGTATTTTCTTGCAAGCAAGAGAAAAAATATCATGATATTGCACAGGTAAAAAAAGAAAAAGTACAGGATACTTTAATAGCGGATATTATAGAATGGCAAAAAGAATTAAATAAAGAATATGAAGATCCAAAAACATCTCCGTTGCCAGATAGATATAGAAAGGATTTTAAAACCTTAGATTTCTTTGAGCCAGATACTACTTTTGTTGTTACTGCTTCATTTGAAAGAACGCCAGAAGCTATTCCTTTTTTAATGCCAACGACTACGGATAGAAAATCGGAAGAAGTTGTGTATGGTATAGCTACTTTTAATTTAAAAGGTAAAAAGCATAAATTAGAAATTTATCAGAATAGAAAATTAATGCTACAGGAAGAATATAAAGACTATTTGTTTTTGCCTTTTATAGATAAAACTAATGGAGAACATACCTATGGCGGTGGGCGTTATATAGATTTGTCTATTCCGGAAGGGAGAACAATTGTAATTAATTTTAATAAAGCGTATAACCCTTATTGTGCTTATAATAAAAAGTACTCTTGTCCTATAGTTCCTGGAATTAATAGTCTAGATATAGAAGTTTTGGCAGGGGTTAAAGCTTTTAAAAAGGGTAGTAAATAAAAAAGCCCTGCATTTCTGCAAGGCTTTTGAGTAGTATAAATATTATTTACTTAGAAAGAGTAGATTGCTGCTAAAGCAAAAGTTGCTAAGCTATCAGAAGCAGCTCCATCACTATCAGTGAAACCATCTTTTAAGCTGTCTAATCTAAATTCTGGCTTTAAGATTAAGTTATCTACAGAGTAGCTACCTGTAAGAGTAAAAGCAGTAACACCATCTATATCTAAATCGCCTATTCCAGTTACGTCATCAACAACAGATTGGAAGTATTCAGCTCTTAATCCGATAGAAAAAGCATCAGAAGCAGCTATTTGTGGGTAAAGAGCAACACCATAAAATCCTGTAGTAGCATCAAGTTCAACACCACCAACTTCTGCAGTACCATTAGAATTAGTATCATAAGCAGCGTTTATTCCTAAGAAAAAAGAATCAGATATATCAAATCCACCTGTAAAATCAATCTCAGTTCCTAAACCACCATTTTTACCACTATCATAGTAGAAGTTTAAATATTGACCGTAGAAACCTAACTGAGCTCCAAAAGAATATTCTCCAGTTCCTGATATATCATTTGTATCCCAAGGATTCATTACGCCAACCATTAAGCTAAAATCATCAGATAAAGCAAAATCAGCTTTAAGACCCATATGAGAGAAAGGCCCGTTAGAGAATAAATAAGATGTACTATAGTTAAAGTTTGCTTGTGGAGCAATTACTTCATACCCTAAGAACGTGTTAAAACGTCCCATTGTTAAAGTAGTTTTATCAGAAACATTCCAGTAAACATATGCTTGGTTTACAATACCATCTACAATATCTGTATTAAAAGTTGCACCAGCACCTCTTGGTCCTACAACGATATCAAGTACGGCACCAACTTTACCAGCATCATAACTAGCAATTAAGTTACCCATACCTAAAGCAAAACCAGTTTGGTTTGCAAAAGCAGTTCCTGGGTCTGTAGAAGCTGCGCCTGCATCATTAAAAGCAGTTCTATAATAAGCGTCAACACTACCACTTATTTCTAATTTTGGTGCTTCTTCCGCTGCTTCTTCATCCTGAGCAAAAGTATTTGCAGTTGCTGCTAGCATTAAAGCAGAAGCAAATATATTTTTTACGTACTTTGTGTTTGTAATTTTCTTCATAATTCAAATAATTTGTTTGTCCTTGTTTGACTAATTTGGACGTTATAAATTTAGTTTCAGTTGTTTTGTGATGTGATTATGTAACGGAGTGTTCTGCAAAACACTCCGTTTGTTTTTTTTAGTGTTGGTTCATTCTAAAGTCAGAATAAGCATCCATACCATGTTCGTGTATGTCTAATCCTTCTAATTCTTCTTCTTTAGAAACTCTTAATCCTAAAGTAGCTTTAAGTGCACCAAGTATAATTCCTGAAGTTACTATGCAGAAACCACCTACTATAAGAACACCATATAATTGTGTTAAGAATTGGTCAAATCCTGCCATGCTTCCAAAGATACCTACTGCTAAAGTTCCCCATATACCGCATATAAGGTGTACTGCAATAGCACCTACTGGATCGTCTAATTTTAATTTGTCAACTAAGGCTACTCCTAGTACAATTATAATACCTGCTAAGAAACCAATAACAACAGCTTCGTTAGGAGACATTAAATCTGCTCCAGCAGTAATACCAACTAATCCACCTAGAATACCGTTTAAGAACATAGTTAAATCTAAGTTTTTGTAAAGTATTGTTGATGTAATGAATGCTCCAAACCCACCAGCAGCAGCAGCTAAACTTGTAGTAACTAGTACTAAAGATGTTAATTCTGGGTCTGCAGAAAGAACAGATCCACCGTTAAATCCAAACCATCCTAACCATAATATAAGAACACCAGCAGTTGCAAGTGGAATATTGTGTCCTGGTATTGCTTTTGGTTTTCCGTCGCTTCCAAATTTTCCAATTCTAGAACCTAATAGTGCAACAGCAACTAAAGCTGCCCAACCACCTACAGAGTGTACTAATGTAGAACCTGCAAAATCATAGAATCCCCATGCATCTAAGAATCCTCCACCCCATTTCCAAGCTCCTACGATAGGGTAAACAAGACCTACATAGATAACTGTGAAAATCATGAAAGAACCAATTTTTATTCTTTCAGCAACTGCACCAGATACTATAGTTGCAGCCGTAGCAGCAAACATTCCTTGGAATAAGAAATCTGTCCACCATGTGTATCCACCATCGGCATAAGCAGCTGTCATTCCTCCTTCAGGAGCTCCAATTCCAAAACCTGCAAATTTTAAAATTCCCATATCTCCGTCTTCAAAACCAGGGTACATTAAGTTAAATCCCCATGCATAATAAAGAAGAAGACCTCCTGTGATAATAAAGATATTTTTAAATAAAATGTTTATTGTATTTTTTTGTCTTGTTAAGCCAATTTCTAAAAAGGCAAAACCTGTATGCATAAAGAATACTAGCGCTGTTGCTAGCATCATCCATACGTTATTGGCTGTAAATAATCCTGCGTCCATATTTAATAATTTTTAGTTGTTTGGTTTTTTTTTTAGTTGATTCCAGCGTGACCGCTTTCTTTGGTTCTAATTCTGTATGCCTCTACTACGTCGGACACAAATATTTTACCATCACCTACATTACCTGAGTAAGCAGCTTCTAATAATGTTTCAACTGTTTTAGTTAAAAAATCATCAGATACTACTATAGATAGATGTCTTCTTTGAATGTCTGTGGTACTATAAGAAATTCCACGATAAACGTGTCCTTGTTTTTCGTTACCTACACCGGTTACGTCCCAGTAACTAAAAAAGTTTACCTCTATTTGATGTAATGCTTCTTTAACATCATCAAACTTTGATTTTCTGATAATTGCTTCGATTTTTTTCATAATTCGTTTGTTGTTTACGCTGCCAAATATATGTTAAAATGAACTACCCCCTAAAAAAATAGGGGGTAGTTTTGTAATTTTTATGTTTATGATAATTATATCCCTATTATTTTGTGGGTATCATATTTATTGTGCGTAAATATCTGAGATATAATATTTAGGGTTTGTGAAAATGCAGATTTACGGCAGTAATGATAGCTTTTTTGTATTTTTATTGCAATATTCGCAATAAAACATACTGTTAATCTGTAATTATTAGTTTGTCTAGTTGTGTAAAATATGTGAGAAGTAAGGGGTTTATAGTTTAGTTAACCATAAACCAAGAGCAATTGCTATTAAACCAACGGCAAAACTTAATAGGGTGTATAGTGTAAAAAAGAGAAAGTCTCCACTTTTTATAAAAGAATGACTTTCAAATGCAAATGTAGAAAAGGTTGTAAATCCGCCACAAAAACCAGTAGTTAATAATAAGGTATGGTTTTGAGAAAGTAAATTGTTTTTAAAAGACATTCCTAATACAATGCCTATAAGTAAGCATCCTATTATATTAACTAAGAATGTTCCTAAAAAAAAGTTTTGAAAATACGAGTTAAAAATTTTAGAGATAAAATATCTAAGAACACTGCCTATTCCACCTCCCAAAAATACAAGTAGCATATTATTCATACCGTAAAGGTATAAATTCTAGATTGCTTTTTTGTAATTTGAATTTGCTAAATCTATTGGATAAATTTTAGTTTTGGAAATGTCAGATAATTCCTTCCCTATAGATTTAGGTTTTTGGTTAATATTTTTAAGACTAAAAAGCATTATTATTGTATTTAGTCCTACTAGTAATAAAAGAATTGTAAAAAATGTCATCACTTATGTATTTTGCCCCTGTTAAATGAATAACGCAAAATTACGTTGTTTGTTGTATTTCAAGGGTTAAAATGCAAAAATGTTGTGAATATGTGCATTTTTGTGGTGTATGTAATTTTAGAGTTAAAATTTAAGCATAAACTTAATACAGAAAAGTATTACTAAGAATATGGCAAAGGTTATAGCTACCCATTTAACGCCTTTGTAGTTTTTGGCGTGTAATTTTTTGTCTTTTATGTAGGAAAAAGCAATTATAGCAATAAAAGAGACTGCAAAAAGAGCTGCAAAAACAAGTTGCCCTGTACTAAACATATTTTTATATTTTTACACAAATCTAAGGGAAAACTATAAAATATAAATATGAAAGATAAAATTGCTGCAGTAGAGTTATTTCACAAATCTTTTGGTTTGGGTGTATTACATGAAAATAAGGCAGACTTAGGAGAAGCAAAAAATTTACTTCGTTTTAATTTAATGGACGAAGAAAATAAAGAATATTTAGAAGCTGCTAGTAATAATGACATGGTGGAAGTAGCTGATGCTTTAGGGGATATGCTATATATATTATGTGGAACTATATTAGAGCACGGTATGCAATATAAGATTGAAGAGGTCTTTGAAGAAATTCAAAGAAGTAATATGAGTAAGCTTGGTGCGGATGGTAAACCTATATATAGAGAAGATGGTAAAGTACTTAAAGGGCCAAATTATTTTAAGCCCAATATTAAAGAAATTCTTGAAAATTAAAAAAGGGAGCCATTAGGCTCCCTTTTTTTGAATATTATATGTAATAATTAAACTTTATAACGCCATCCAAAAGGATCTTCGGCTTTGTTATATTGTATGTCTGTAATTCGTTTTTTTAATTTAGTTGCCATGCTATCTTCATTTTCTGGCAAATCATAATCTACATCTCTATAGCCAAAAGTAGCAATAGGAGAAATTACTGCAGCGGTACCTGCTCCAAACATTTCTTTAAGAGAACCATCTTTAGCGGCAGCTATAACTTCTGCAACAGTTATTTTTCTAACTTCAGTTTTAATGTTTTCGTCTTTAGCTATTTCTAAAATACTTTTTCTAGTAATGCCATCTAAAATTCTATCACTTGTTGGTCCAGTGATAAGGGTGTCATTAATACGAATAAAGATATTCATTGCACCAGCTTCCTCTATGTACTCATGTGTATTGTCATCAGTCCAAATTACTTGATTGTAACCTTTAGCAACTGCTAATTGTGTTGGGTAAAATTGCCCAGCATAGTTGCCACCAGCTTTAGCAAAACCAACACCACCATTTGCAGATCTAGAATATTTTTCTTCTATTAATACTTTCACTTTTCCGGAAAAATATGCACCAGAAGGAGCGCAAGAAATAATAAACTTATATTCATCTGCAGGGGAAGCATGAAAACCTTGACCTGTTGCAAAAATAAAAGGTCTAATATATAAGGAACTTCCTTCGTTTTTAGGAATCCATTGTTCATCTACTTTTAGAAGTGTTTTTAAACCCTCCATAAAATAGTCTTCCGGTATTTCTGGAATGGCCATACGCTTGGCAGAAACATTAAGTCTTTTCTGGTTTTCTAATGGTCTAAATAACCAGGTGTCATTATTTGCATCTTTATAAGCCTTCATACCTTCAAAAATAGATTGTCCGTAATGGAATATTTTTGAAGAAGGATCTAAAACAATGGGCTGGTAAGGGATTACCTTAGGCGCTTCCCATTTTCCATTTTTATAATCACAGACCAACATATGATCAGCGAATACACTCCCAAAGGATAAATTATCAAAATCTACTTGATTAATTTTGGATTGCTTTACTTTCTCAATCGAAATTTTTTGTTCTGTAATGTTCATTGGAATAAGAATTAAAGAATAAAAATAGAAAATTTTAGCATTTAGACTTCCTTTTTTATTTAAAAATAATCAGTTTTGTAGTATTAAAATTGAATTTTAATAAATATGAAGAGAATTAACATATTGTTTGCCTTATTCTTAGTGTTTTTTTCTGCTACTGCGCAAGACGCAATAATAGATAAAAATAGTACTTATGATTATGATTTTTTTGGGGAGAAGATTGATTCTGAAAAAGTAGTTACAAGTTCTTATGCATTAAGTAAATTTCAAGAGATTAATACTAGTGATACGTTGGCATTAAAATTTTCTGCAATAGTTACAGATGTTTGTATGGCAAAAGGATGTTGGATGAAATTAGATTTAGGGGATAGCCAAGAGGCAATGGTTCGTTTTAAAGAATATAGCTTTTTTATTCCTAAGGATATTACAGGAAAAGAAGTAATTGTTAATGGCGTAGCGTTTGTTAAGGAAACAAGTGTTAAAGAGCAACAGCATTATGCTTTAGATGCTGGGGAGTCTAAAGAGGAAATAGCTAAAATTACTACACCTAAGAAAACATATAGCTTTATAGCTAATGGAGTTTTACTAAAAAAATAATTTGAAAAGAGAAATAATTATTACAGGAGATGGCTCTAAGACTATTCATATTCCAGAATGGAATGAGCAATACCACTCTAAGCATGGAGCAATACAAGAGGCTTATCATGTTTTTATAAAAAACGGCTTATCCTTATTTTCTAATAGAGAAATAGCTATTTTAGAGATTGGTTTTGGTACAGGTTTAAATGCTTTAATTACGAATATTGAGTCTAAAAAAACGAATTTAAAAGTTAATTATACAGGGGTAGAGAGGTATCCGATTTCTTTAGAGGAATTACAATCTTTAAATTATTTAGAAGAGTTAAATGCAACCAAAGAAAAATTATTTTTTAATAAAATGCATACTTCGGAATGGGGTGTTACAATTCAAATTTCAGATGATTTTAGTTTGTTAAAAGAACAAAAGGATTTTTCAGAAATTAAAAATACAAACGCTTTTCACTTAATTTATTTTGATGCTTTTGGTGCTCGTGTACAACCAGAGTTGTGGACTGAAGAAATTTTTAAAATTATGTATGATGCTCTAAAAGAAGAGGGGTATTTAGTAACCTATTCTGCTAAGGGAAGTGTTAGAAGAGCAATGCAATCTGTAGGTTTTGTAGTAGAAAGGTTGCCTGGCCCTCCAGGAAAAAGAGAAATGCTAAGAGCGCAAAAGAAGTTTTAGGAACATTCTACTCTAAATATTATGGTATTTAGTGTTAAAACCAAACTAAAATTAGGTGTTAAGTTATTAAAACTAAATACCTTTGAGGTATGAAAGTTTTAATTACTGGAGCAACAGGATTGGTAGGTAAGGAGATTGTTAAGCAATGTCTTAAGAATTCTATTGCAGTAAACTATCTAACAACTTCAAAACAAAAAATAGTTGCTAAAGAAGGTTATAATGGTTTTTACTGGAATCCGTCTCATAACCAAATAGATATTTCCTGTTTTAATGAGGTTACAGCAATTATAAATTTAGCAGGTAGTTCTATTGTTAAAAAATGGACAGAAAGTAATAAAAAGGAAATTCTAGAAAGTAGACTAAATTCGCTAAAAACTTTACGTTTAGGATTAGATAAAGTAGATACTAGTTTAATAACATCTTTTGTATCTGCATCTGCAATAGGTATTTACCCAGATTCTTTAACAAATTTCTATACAGAAAAAGAAAAAGAGGTAGATGAGAGTTTTCTTGGTAAAGTTGTTAATCTCTGGGAAAAAGAAGTAGAGACATTTAAGGGGTGTAATTTTAGTGTGTCTAAAGTTAGGATAGGTCTAGTAATGGCTAAAAATGGCGGAGCATTACCAATGTTAATTAAGCCGGTAAAGTATTATGTAGGTTCTGCATTAGGGACAGGTAAGCAATGGCAATCATGGATTCATGTTACCGATTTGGCTCGTATTTTTCTTTTTATTAGTGAAAAAAAATTAGAAGGAGTCTATAATGGCGTAGGACCTAATCCTGTAACAAATTCTAAATTGGTAAGTAAAATAGCAAGTGTTTTAAAAAAACCATTTTTTTTGCCTAATGTTCCAAAATTTATTATGTATTTGATACTAGGAAAAATGGCGTATTTATTATTTGTTAGTCAGCGAGTTAGTAGTAAAAAAATAGAAAAAGAAGGCTTTGTTTTTAAATATCCTAATGTGTGTTTAGCATTAGAAAAAATTACTTCATAAAAATTTAAAGCTTTAAGACATAATTTCTTTTTTTGGTCTTCAATTATATATTTATATAAAGTTGCGTGACATTTTGACATTTTTAAAGAATTGGCAGTACTTTTGCGTTTTTAAAATGGCATATAAAAAGTGACTTAAAATGAGTAACAAAAATAAAGAAGAAGAATTAGAAAATTCTGTTTCTGAAGCACAAGAAAATACTGTAGAACAAGAAGAGCAAGAAGTAGCGCAGGAAGAAATTTCTGTAGAGGAGCAATTAAGAGAAGATTTATCTAAAGAAAAAGATAAGTTTTTACGTCTTTTTGCAGAGTTCGAAAATTATAAAAAAAGAACCTCTAAAGAGCGTATGGATTTGTTTAAAACAGCTGGGCAAGAAGTACTTGTTTCTTTATTACCTGTTTTAGATGATTTTGATAGAGCTTTAAATGAACTTTCTAAGTCTGATGATAAAGAAACCTTTAAAGGAGTAGAGCTAATTAGCGGAAAGTTAAAAGAAACTTTAAAATCTAAAGGTTTAAATGCAATGGACGTTAAAAAAGGAGATGCTTTTGATGCAGAAATGCATGAAGCAATTACGCAAATACCGGCTCCAGAGAAAAAATTAAAAGGGAAAATTATTGATGTTATTGAAAAGGGGTTTATTCTTGGAGATAAGATTATACGTCATCCAAAAGTTGTTGTTGGTAACTAAATAAGGTATGAAAGAAGATTATTACGACATATTAGGGGTGAGTAAAAATGCTACTGCGGCAGAAATAAAAAAAGCCTACCGTAAAAAAGCAATACAACATCACCCAGATAAAAACCCTGGAGACGCTAAGGCAGAAGAATTATTTAAGAAATCTGCAGAGGCGTATGAGGTGTTAAGTGATGCAGATAAAAAAGCGAGATATGATCAATTTGGTCATGCTGCTTTTGAAGGTGGTGCCGGTGGCGGTGGCGGCTTTGGTGGCGGTATGAACATGGATGATATCTTTAGTCAATTTGGAGACATTTTTGGTGGTGGCGGCTTTGGTGGCTTTGGCGGTTTTGGCGGTGGCGGCGGCCAACGTAGAGTAAAAGGAAGCAACCTTAGAATCCGAGTAAAACTTACTTTAGAAGAAGTTGCTAATGGTGTAGAGAAAAAAGTTAAAGTTCGAAGAAAAAAACAAGCAGAAGGAGTTACCTATAAAACTTGCGGAACTTGTGGAGGACGTGGACAAGTAACTAAAATACAAAACACCATTTTAGGAAGAATGCAAACTTCTGCGGCTTGTAGTACATGTGGAGGTAGCGGACAAATAATAGATAAAAAGCCAAGCGGAGCAGATGCGCAAGGTTTAATAGTAGATGAGGAAACAGTTTCTATTGCTATTCCTGCGGGAGTAGAAGAAGGAATGCAGTTAAAAGTTACAGGAAAAGGAAATGATGCGCCAGGAAATGGTGTGCCAGGAGATTTATTAGTAGCTATAGAAACTATAGATCATGATACTTTAAAGAGAGAAGGAGATAATTTACACTACGATTTATACATAAGTATTTCAGAAGCAGTATTAGGAACCTCTAAAGAGATAGATGCTGTTGGTGGTCAAGTGCGTATTAAATTAGAAGCAGGAATACAATCTGGTAAAATTTTACGCTTACGAGGTAAAGGAATATCTAGTATTAATGGCTATGGTAGTGGAGATTTGTTAGTACATGTAAATGTATGGACTCCAAAAGAGTTAAATAAAGAACAAAAAGAGTTTTTTGAGCGTATGAGGAACAATGATAATTTTGAGCCTAAGCCAGAAAAATCTGATAAATCTTTTTTTGAAAAAGTAAAGGATATGTTCTCGTAACTACGTTTTATTATCCTTAATTTAAAAAACGTATATTTGAGATATATTGATTTTGTCAATATAAATTTTCTTTTTCATAGCAATTTTTTTTCCCATCCTTGAATTTATTTTAAGGGTGGGTTTCTTTTTTAGTGTAAATTCTCTTAAACTTTTAACAAAAAATCATAAAAAAGAATACGGTTTAAAGCAATTATATATCTTTGATAAAAAGGCTTACATGAATAATATTTTGGTTACTAAAGAGGTTACCAAACATTTTGGAAAACATATTGCTTTAAATAATGTTTCCTTAGAAATTCCTAGAAATAGTATTTACGGGCTTCTTGGTCCAAATGGAGCAGGGAAAACTACACTTATACGTATAATAAATCAAATTACGCACCCAGATAAAGGGAGTGTTTTTTTTGGTGGTGAAAAACTAAAAGCAGAACATATTGCTCAAATAGGATACTTGCCAGAAGAAAGAGGTTTGTATAAAAACATGAAGGTAGGGGAGCAAGCATTATATTTAGCGCAACTAAAAGGCTTGTCTAAGTCTGAGGCCAAAAAGAGACTTAAATTTTGGTTCGAGCGTTTAGAAATAGGTAATTGGTGGGATAAAAAAATACAAGAATTATCTAAAGGAATGGCACAAAAAATACAGTTTATTGTAACTGTACTGCATGAACCTAAACTCCTTATTTTTGATGAACCTTTTAGTGGTTTTGATCCTATAAACGCAAATATCATAAAGGAAGAAATTTTAAAACTAAAAGAAAAAGGTACTTCTATTATTTTTTCTACGCATAGGATGGAGTCTGTAGAAGAGTTGTGTGAATATATTGCCCTAATTCATAAATCAGAGAAAATATTAGACGGCAAACTATCCGATATTAAAAAAGCATATAAAAATAATATTTATAAAATAGGATTGCAGACTCCTAATGGAGATGCTTTACTGGGAGAATTATCTGGTAAATTTAAAATTAGTGCATCAGACTATAACACGGTAGAACAACAGTTAGATTTTACAATGCAGTTTCCTGGAAAAGAGACTGGGGAAATACTATCTTATTTAGCATCAAAAGGAAACATAAACAGTTTTGTAGAAACAATACCTTCTGCAAATGAAATTTTTATAAAAACTGTTCAAAGTAAAAATAATAATGAATAAATTATTTTTAATAATTAAAAGAGAATATATAGCAAAAGTGCGTAATAAATCTTTTGTTGTTATGACGTTTTTAAGCCCTATTCTCATGGTAGGAATGGGGGTTTTAATAGCTTATTTAACTAAGATTAATGATAATGAAAAAAGTATTGTTGCACTATTAAACGAAAGTGATTATTTTTCTAATGAGTTTTTAACTACAGAAGGAACTTCTTTTATTCATTTTAACGAAATTAATTTAGAGACAGCAAAGGACTCTACATTAAAAATGGGATATTCGGGTTTGTTGTATATACCTAAAGAGTCTAATTTGGAACAAGTAGTTGCAAGGTCTTTTTTTTACAGTGAAAAATCTCCAAATACAAGTTTAATTAGTCGTTTAGAGCTTGTTTTTCAGGATAGATTAAGAGAAAAGAGATTGCAAAATCTGGGAGTGTCTACAAAAGATTTTTCTGCTTTAAAGGTTAATTATGCTATTAATACAGCTACTTTTAATGGCAAACAAAACGTAAAAGGAATTAATGAGATTAAGGCAGTTATAGGAGGGGCTTTTGGGTACCTTATAATGATGTTTATTATAATCTATGGTGGTTTTGTTATGCGAAGTGTAATTGAAGAAAAAACAAGTAGGATTATAGAAATTATTATTTCATCCGTAAAGCCTTTTCAATTAATGCTAGGTAAAATCCTTGGAACATCTTTAGCAGGAATAACGCAATTCATAATTTGGATACTACTAGGATCTTTATTAATGTTAGTAGCTTTATCTTTTTTAGATATTGAGCTTTCTGCTTTACAGAACGGAGCAGAATTAACCGCAAGTATAAATACAGCACTACCAACAGTAGATCAAACTATGCAAGTATACGCTCAAGAATTATTAGATATACCTTGGTTTACGTTGCTTTCTTTTTTTATAATATATTTTCTTTTAGGGTATTTAATTTACAGTTCTATATATGCTGCTATTGGTGCTGCGGTAGATAATGAGACGGATACGCAACAATTCATATTTCCAATTATATTACCTTTAATGTTGGCTATTTATGTTGGTTTTTTCTCGGTCTTTAGTAATCCTCACGGCCCTATTGCTGTTGGTTTTTCAATTTTCCCATTAACATCTCCTATTGTGATGTTAATGAGATTGCCAAGCGGTATAGGAGAAGGGGGGGTGCCTTTGTGGCAGCTATTAACATCTATACTATTATTAATAGTAACTTTTATTGGGATTGTATGGCTGGCATCTAAAATATACAGAGTTGGTATTTTAATGTACGGTAAAAAACCTACCTACAAAGAAATATTTAAATGGTTAAAATATTAGAATGGATAAGTTAGTAGATTTTTTTAGCGGAATAAAAGATTTTTTAGCATTAGAAATTTATTCTAGCGATAGTGGACATATTACAATAAGTACATTATTAACTATTGTAATTGCAATAATTATTGTTACCTATTTACTTAAATTAATTCACAAGTTAGTAACAGTAAAACTTCCAGAAGAAGACCAAAATAAGTTTCAGAGTATTTTTGGGTTTTTAAAGTACCTTTTTTATATAATGACAGTTCTTACCATATTACACTCTTCTGGTATTAACTTAACAGTATTATTAACGGCCTCTGCAGCACTGTTTGTTGGGTTAGGTTTTGCTTTACAATATCTTTTTCAAGATATAATTTCTGGAATTTTAATCATTTTGGATCAATCTTTGCATGTAGGAGATATTATAGAAGTAGAAAATAAAGTAGGACGGGTTTTTGAAATACGATTGCGTACTACAAGAGCCTTAACACGGGATGATAAAGTAATTGTAATTCCTAATCATAAATTTTTAACAGATAGTATTTATAATTATACGCAAAATCATAAAACTACTCGAGAAATGGTAAAGGTTGGTGTAGCTTATGGTAGTGATGTGGATTTGGTGACAAAGCTTTTGTTAGAAGTCGTAACGGAAGAAAAATCTTTATTAAATAGTCCTAAGCCTTTTGTGCAATTTGAGGATTTTGGGGATAGTGCATTATTATTTTCTGTCCACTTTTATATTAAAGATAGTTTTAATGCACCAGGTTTAAAAAGTAAGGTTAGGTATGGAATAAATGCTAAATTTAACGAGAATAATATAAGTATTCCTTTTCCGCAAAGAGATGTTCATATTATAGCAAAGAATTAAAAGTAGTAGCGTGTTTTGCTTAGATTAATGAAGTAGAGTAGTATATGAATAAGGGTTTTTATTTTTTTATTTTTTTTATTTTTCATTTTTTGAGTTATTCGCAAACTCCAGATGTTTTTAGAGCAGAGTATATGCTATTACCTAAGACTGATGTGGGTAATAGAACATCTAGGATTAAATTAGTAGCTAATGTTCCTATTAAAGTATTTAAAAAAGATGTGCTAGTTATAGGAGCAGAATATAATCAATACGATTATGAAATACCATCTACGTTAACGGTTGAAGCCCAAGAAGCTTTAGCAAAATTTTATGTGGTAGATTTAAATTTTGGATATGTCCTTAAATGGAATGATGATTGGAGGTTTATAGGTTTAATAACCCCTAGATGGGCTTCAAATTTCTCCGTAGAGTTTGATGAAAAAGATTTTAAAATAAACGTGACAGCAGGAGCTTTTAAAGAAAAAAAAGATATTGAAAAACCTTTTAGATTAGTATTGGGTTTGTCCTATAACAATACATCGTCAGTACGAGTGCCATTACCATTTGTATATTATGAAAAAAGATTTCATAAAAACTGGTCCTACACATTAGGAGTCCCAAAAACTGGCTTAAAATATTTTTTAAAGAAGGATCATTTTTTTCAAACGGAATTAATTTTAGACGGGTATTATGTAAATATTCAGAATGACATTTTGTTAGATGATAATAGTACTTCAACAGATGTTTCATCTACTTCTTTTTTAGCAACTATTGGCTACCAGCATAAGATAACTAAAGATATTTCAGTATATCTTATGGGAGGACATAGTATAATACAAAATGGATCGTTAAGAGATACAGACAGGAATAGTGTATTTATATTAAATAACAAGCCAGGTTTGTATTTTAGAACAGGAATAAGAATAGGAATTTAAACAAAGAATATGTCAAAAATATTAGTTATTGAAGACGAGTCGTCTATAAGAAGAGTTCTAGTTAAGATATTATCAGAAGAAAATGATGGGTATGTAGTAGAAGAGGCTGAAGACGGTTTACGCGGCATAGAGATTCTTAAAAATAAAGATTACGATCTTGTACTTTGTGATATAAAAATGCCAAAAATGGATGGTGTTGAGGTTTTAGAAGCTGCAAAAAAAATAAAACCAGAAATTCCTTTTATCATGATATCTGGCCATGGAGATTTAGATACAGCAGTTAATACAATGCGTTTAGGAGCTTTTGATTATATTTCTAAACCGCCAGATTTAAATAGACTTTTAACTACTGTTCGTAATGCTTTAGATCGTAAAGAGTTAGTGGTAGAAAATAAGAAACTGAAGAAAAAGGTTAGTAAAAACTACCAAATGATAGGGGATAGTAATGAAATATCTGCAATAAAAGATATGATAGAAAAAGTAGCTCCTACAGATGCAAGAGTTTTAATAACAGGTTCTAACGGCACAGGTAAAGAATTAGTTGCACATTGGTTACATGAAAAAAGTCCAAGAAGTGCTTCACCATTTATAGAAGTAAATTGTGCGGCAATACCATCAGAACTAATAGAAAGTGAGTTGTTTGGTCATGTAAAAGGAGCTTTTACTTCTGCAGTAAAAGATAGAGCAGGTAAATTTGAAGCAGCAAATAAGGGAACTATTTTTTTAGACGAAATAGGAGATATGAGTTTGTCTGCGCAGGCAAAAGTATTACGAGCTTTACAGGAAAGTAAAATTTCTAGAGTTGGTACGGATAAAGATATTAAAGTAGATGTAAGAGTATTAGCAGCTACGAATAAGGATTTAAAAAAGGAAATAGCAGATGGTAATTTCAGAGAAGATTTATACCATAGACTAGCGGTAATTCTTATAAAAGTTCCTGCTTTAAATGACCGAAGGGATGATATTCCATTATTAATATCTCATTTTGCAAAAAAAATAACTTCGGAACAAGGTATTGCAACTAAAACTTTTTCAGATAAAGCTATCAAGTTATTAAAAAGTTACGATTGGACAGGGAATATTAGAGAACTACGAAATGTTGTAGAACGTTTAATTATCCTTGGAGGGGTTGAGGTTACAGAAGAAGATGTAAAATTATTTGCTAGCAAATAAACTGTGTTAATTACAATTGTTTAATTGCTCTATAGCATTTGCAGTAATTTCTTTGGTACGCAAATTATAGTATTTTTTACCTTCAGATAAATTAGGTTTAAGTAGTTGTTGCTCGCAATGTTCAAAAATGTGCGTAGCATAACTTAGTGCTTTTTTGCAATCTACTGTTTCTACTATTTTTTGTAATGATTTTTCATAGGCAAATAAGGTAGAATCTATTTTTTTCTCTAATAAAATGCCTTTAGGAGCAGCTAGAGATTTATTTTTTTTGCTAGTACCTAGGGTGTTTACTGTTAAAACATCACTAGCATAATCACTATTGTGTAATTCGTGTTTTTCTAATGCTTCTAGACTTCCTATTGTTTTTTCTAAAGAACGGTTTAGTAATATTCGTGTACTTCTTAAAGTAGTTGCTCTAGTAGCTAAAACTAAATCTTTAAAACTATCTTGTATACTAGTAGCTGCATAATCACAGCCGCAGTTGTTTAGTTGTTCTTTTGTTTTTTCAATAGCTTTTATGGCTTTGTAGGTATGATAACGTGCAATGTTAATATCATTTTTATTAATTGCTTTTTTTGTTTCGGTTTTTACATAGCTTATATTAGAACCTGCATATTCACATGGTTTACTAGGCTTAAAAGAAGAAAATAAGCTCAATGCTATTGTGAGTAAAATAAAGTAAGAATACTTCATAATGAATAAGTATTAATTGTAAAATTTGGGTTATTACAACGTAAATGTACGGATAGTAAACTCATTGTTAATAGATTTTCGATGGAATGCAAATTAATACCGTTGACCCTGATAAATGGAAAGTTTTAACAGATAAAAGGATATTTAAAACAACATTTTTTACCTTTAAAGAATAACAAATACACACCTTAGTAATATGCATAATATAAAATCAGAAACTTATTTAGCAAAAAAAAGCGCAGCAATTAAAAATATAGATACCTATGAAAATTTTAATGTAACAGATAAAGAACTAAAAAAGGATTTAAAATTAATTAGGAGAGATTTAGGGGAATTGCAGGATGTTTTTTATGCACATGATAAGTATAGTGTATTAATTTGTCTGCAAGGAATGGATACTTCTGGAAAAGATAGTTTAATTAGAGAGGTATTTAAAGATTTTAATGTTAGTGGGGTGCAAGTACATAGTTTTAAGGTTCCTACAGATTTAGAACGAAGTCATAATTATTTATGGAGACATTATATAGCATTGCCAGCAAAAGGAACTTTTGGGGTTTTTAATAGAACACATTATGAGAATGTTTTGGTAACAAGGGTTCACCCAGAATATATTTTAGGAGAACATATACCAGGAATAGATAGCGTAGATGATATAAATCAAGAATTTTGGGATAGAAGATTTAGACAGATTAATGATTTTGAGAAAAATTTAGCAGAAAACGGGACTATTATTTTTAAGTTTTTCCTAAACCTTTCTAAAGAAGAACAAAGACAAAGGTTATTGCGAAGATTAGCAATAAAGGAAAAGCATTGGAAATTTTCGCCAGGAGATTTAAAAGAACGTAAATTATGGGATACGTATCAGGATTGTTATGAGGAAGCAATACTTAATACAAATAAAGAGCATGCGCCATGGTATATAATACCTGCAGATAATAAAAAAGGAGCAAGGGTAATTGTGGCAAGTATCTTATTGCAAGAGTTAAAAAAATACAAAGATGTGGTAGAGCCATCTTTAGATAGTAAAATAATGGCTAATTTAGAGGATTACGAAAATCAATTGAATAATGAAAAATAACATTCTCATACTAATACTATTCGCTGTATTTGTTAGTAATGCACAAACAACAGATGAAAAACAATTAAAAAGTATTTATAATGCCTCATTAGTAAAGGGGCAAGGGTATGACTGGCTTAATTATCTTTCTAACCAAATTGGAGGAAGATTATCTGGTTCTATACAAGCACAAAAAGCAGTAGAGTATACAAAGAAAGAATTAGACTCTTTAGGTTTAGATAGGGTATGGTTACAACCCGTAATGGTTCCAAAATGGGTACGAGGTACTCCTGAGTTTGCTTATTTTGAAACATCACCTGGAGAAACTACAAACGTTCCAATTTGTGCATTAGGAGGTTCTGTAGCAACAGCACAGAAAGGTGTAAAAGCAAATATAATAGAGGTTAAAGGGATTGAAGATTTAAAAGCGTTAGGGAAAGAAAATATAGAAGGGAAAATAGTTTTTTATAATAGGCCAATGGAGCCAACATTAATAAGCACATTTCATTCTTATTCCGGTTGTGTAGACCAGCGTTATTCCGGAGCAGAAGAAGCTGGAAAATATGGAGCTGTTGGGGTAATAGTAAGATCGGTTAATTTACGTTTAGACGATTTTCCACATACTGGTTCTATGAGTTATGGAGATACTCCAGTAGCTAATAGAGTGCCTGCAGCAGCTATAAGTACCAATGGAGCAGAATTATTAAGTACAACTTTAAAACTTAACCCAGATATAAAATTCTATTTTAAGCAAAATTGCAAGCAGTATAAAGATGTAGAATCTTTTAATGTTATAGGAGAAATAAAAGGAACCACTTACCCAAATGAAATTATGATAGTGGGTGGCCATTTAGATTCTTGGGATTTAGGAGATGGTTCTCATGATGATGGAGCTGGAGTAGTGCAAAGTATGGAGGTGTTACGTTTACTAAAGGAAACAGGGTATAAACCAAAACGTACTATACGAGTAGTTTTATTTATGAATGAAGAAAACGGTTTGCGTGGTGGTAATAAATATGCTGAGGTAGCAAAAAGTAAAAAGGAAAATCATGTTTTTGCATTAGAAAGTGATGCAGGCGGATTTACACCAAGAGGTTTTTCTTTTGATTGTTCTGATGCAAATTTTAAACAAGTAGAAAGCTGGAAAAAATTATTTGAACCATATTTAATTCACATGTTTGTACGAGGAGGAAGTGGTGCAGATGTAGGCCCTCTAAAGAATGATAACATTGTATTGGCTGGGTTAAGACCAGATTCTCAAAGATATTTTGACCACCACCATGCAGAGAATGATACTTTTGAGCATGTAAATAAAAGAGAATTACAACTTGGCGCAGCAACAATGGCAAGCTTAGTTTATCTTTTTGATACTTACGGAGTAAAGATGCTGCCAAAAATTAAAGGCTAGCATTATTAACTAAAATTTAGGATAGGATTCTAAGGTAATTGCTGTAATAGCGTGGTAAAAACTTTTAAAAATTAGTATCTTTGCCGCTCATATAAAAATAGCATTATGCAAGACGGCATTTACGCAAAATTCAATACAACTAAAGGTGAGATATTAGTAAAACTCACACATGATAAAACCCCAGGAACTGTAGGTAACTTTGTTGCTTTAGCAGAGGGTAAAATGGAAAACTCAGCAAAATCTGCAGGAGAAGCTTATTATGATGGTTTAAGTTTTCATAGAGTAATTCCAGATTTTATGATACAAGGTGGTTGCCCACTAGGTACTGGAACAGGAGACGCTGGTTATAAATTTGATGATGAATTTCATCCAGACTTAAATCATAGTGAGCCAGGAGTTTTATCTATGGCAAATGCTGGGCCTGGTACAAATGGAAGTCAATTTTTTATAACACACGTTCCAACACCATGGTTAGATAATAAGCATACAGTTTTTGGTAATGTATCGTCAGGACAAGAAGTGGTTGATGCTGTGGCGCAAGGTGATAAAATTGACAGTTTAGAGATTGTACGTGTAGGTGAAGAAGCAAAAGCTTGGGATGCTTTACAGGCATTTAAAACTTTTGCAAGTTCTGGTGAAGAAAGAAAAGCAGCTGAAAAAGCAAGACAAGCAGCAGAGTTAGATAAAGTTGCAGCTGGTTTTGATCAAACAGAAAGTGGTTTACGTTACAAAATGATTCAAAATGGTTCTGGTGCACAGGCAGAAAGTGGAAAGAAAGTATCGGTACACTATGAAGGTTCTTTATTAAGCGGTCAAGTTTTTGATTCTTCTTATAAACGTAATGAACCAATAGATTTTCAATTAGGAATAGGACAAGTAATTCCGGGATGGGATGAAGGTATTGCTTTATTAAAAGTAGGAGATAAAGCTCGTTTTGTTATTCCTTCTAATTTAGCGTATGGTAGTGCAGGAGCAGGTGGTGTTATACCACCAGATGCTACTCTAATTTTTGATGTAGAATTAATGGGTGTAGGATAAAATCCTCATTCTGCAATTTAAAAAAAGCCCTTTCCTATAATGGAAAGGGCTTTTTTTATATGATTTTTTTAGTCTTTTTCTGTTTTTTGAAACTGAGAATAAAAAAAATACAGTTTAATAGTAAAAGAGAAAATACAATACCAAAGAAAGTTGTCATAAGTAAAAATTAAGGGTGTTAAATTTTTAGTTGTTTGTGTATAAAACAACAGGACTAATAAAAACCCAACTTACTATTCTTTATTTTTTTGCTTTACCTACACTAAAAAAGAGAAGTATCGCATTAATAAATAGTAATACAAATAAAATGGAAAAAAAAGTTGTCATAAATATATGTTTAGTTCTTTGGGGAACTTAATACGTTTTAATACTTAGATAAAGAAATTATAAAAGGTTGCGTAAATATATTGATAAAATACAAAAGTAGCTTATTTCTTACATTTTTGAATTATTGAAAAAGAAAAACCCAAACATATTTGTTTGGGTTTTTACTATAAAAAAGTTAAAATCGTTACCTAGTCAACTACTTTCACATTAACGGCGTTTAATCCTTTTTTACCTTGTTGTAGTTCAAATTCTACAACATCACCTTCACGAACTTCATCGATCAAGCCAGAAATGTGTACAAAGTGATCTTCGTTTGAACCATCTTCAGTGATGAAACCATAACCTTTGGAATCGTTGAAGAATTTTACTGTTCCTTTACTCATAATACAAATATTAAATAATTATTAAAGCGCAAATATACTGTTAAATTATTAAATGTAAGATTTTTAGTAAGTTATCTTTAGGTTATCAATATTTATTGGCATAAATATTTTAAGAATTAGCGTTTTATTTTTTATTAAATTACCTTTTCTTTTTTATTAATACCACTCTGTACTATTAAATATTTTCTTTAGGTACTGTGAATAAGTTGGATAACTTTTCTTTAACGGAATTTCTAATAAGAATATGTAGTTCTAATTTTAAATTACCTTTTCTATTTACATGCTTTATCCTAAGATAAAGATGGCTTAGTTAAGTTGCTTTTCTATAAGTTGTTTAATATTTGTAGGATTTGTTCTGTTTACTTTTATAGAATCACAATTATTAAATTCTTTAAACTTTTTTAGCTCTTTAGTTAGAGTTATAGAAAATTCATCAATTTTTTTAAGCGAAGGTTCTAAAACTAAATTGTTAATGTGTAATGTTTTATCTTTTCTATGCGCTTTACAATCCATTCGCGCAGCAAATTTACCATCCCATAAAATTGGCAATGAAAAGTAGCCGTATTTTCGTTTAGCTTCAGGAACATAGCATTCAATTAAGTAATCAAAATTAAATAAATCTTGCATTCGTTTACGCTGTATAAGTAAATTATCAAAAGGAGATAATATTTTTAATTTACTACGGTATAGAGGTTTATTAAGTAAGTTTATAGTATTAGGTAGCATGTAATATATTTTATTATTTACATTGCATTTAATTATTTCATTTCTAAGAAGCATTTCTTCTAAAGCTTTAGTAATATTAGGTTTTATATTTTTTAGTAAGTATGCTATTTCATTACTTTGAGCAAGTCCGTTTGTATTTAAATATTTTTTAATTAAAAAGCGAGCGTACTCATTTGGAGACGGTAAACTGGTGTTTATATTTTCGGGTAAAACTCTTTCTGTAATATCATAAACTTTATGGAAATTCTTGCGTGAAGAAATCATTAAATCTCCTTGCATAAATAAATACTCTAAGGCTTGTTTGGTTGGTTTTGTTGTCCAATCTCCTTTCTTTTTTCCAGTATTTTCAAAATCTTTAGCCATTAAAGGTCCTTCCTTTGTAATACGTTCAAGAACCTGTTGCATTAGTTTTTTATTGGGATTATACCAGTGCTTTTGGGCTCCAATTGCTAAATCCTTTTTTTTAGGAAGGCTATATCTAAACTCTTTTATTGGTAAATAAGCTGCTGCATGAGACCAGTATTCAAACACCTTTTTTTCTTTAATTAATTCTGATAGATGTGTAGTTTGGTAACGAGGGTTTCTATTCCATAAGGTATGATGATGTGCGCGTTGAACAACAGAAATAGTGTCAATTTGTATATATCCAAGATGTTCAATAGCATCTAATGTAGCAGATAAAGCACTTCCAGTATTTTTTTCGGTTAGTACTTTTTGAGATAACAATATAATTTTTTGAGCTTCTTTATTGGATAAAGTTTCTGTTTTTTTTACCTCCACATCTATAATACGTATTTAGTAAATATGTCTTCTAAAACTTTTTCTGGATTATTGCAAATTCCGGAATGTGTTTTTGAGCTTTGTATTATTGTGCTTCTAGAAGCTGCTAACCATCTAAACCTATCGGATAGTTCTAACTTACCAATAGTACCAGCAGATGAAGCTCCTTCGCATACTAGTTTCCATGCATTTAGGTAAGATTCTAGCATGTTTATATCTATCTCTTCAGAAAAAGCTTCTAATTTTTTTTGGCTAATGTTATATTTTATATCTAGAAATTTTTTTCGCTTAGAAAATAAAATTACCCCAACATTAAAAAATTCTTGCCGTTCTACTTTAGGAACAACACGTATTATAGCATATTCAAACGTAACTCTATCTTGCATCTTCGGCTTCTTTAACTAGATTATCTAACATAGAAATTTTAGCATTTATATAAGATATATATGCAGCTCTCATTTGATCTGGAGTAAAAGAATCGGTCTCATTTATTAACCATTCTTCTGGTATTAAAGAAATAATTTCTTCAATCTTTTCTTGGTTAATTTTATGTTTTATCTCTTTTGCTACGGATTGTAAATTGCTAGCACATTCTAAAAGAACATGGTCTTTAATAAGGGGGAAAGTTCTAGTAAGGTGGTTTTCCCATTGGGGCCAATTATGATGAAAATAAAAGCTAGCACCATTATCTATAATCCATAGCTCATTATTCCAATGTAATAGGTTGGTATTTTTTGCAGTTCGGTCTATGTTACTAATAATACTGTCTAATAAAACAACTTTAGACGCTGTAGTACCATCTATATTAGAAACTAAAGGGTCATACGTAATTGCGCTAGATAAATAGTGCAATCCTAAATTTAGGCCAACACTAAATTTTAGTAAATCTTGAATTTCTTCATCAGGCTCTGTTTTACTAAAAGAATCCTCTAAATTCATAAAGACAAGTTCTGGTACTTTTAAGCCTATAGCGCGAGCAAATTCTCCACCTAAAAGTTCTGCAATCAGGGCTTTTTTTCCTTGACCAGCGCCTCTAAATTTTAAAACGTACAGAAAATCATCATCTGCTTTTACAATGGCGGGTAGAGAACCACCTTCTCTTAGTGGTTTTATGTATTGTACAACATCTACTGTACGAATATCAATTTTGTTCATAATTACTAAGATACTATAATTGTATTTTTTTAAAAGAAGAGGGGTAACTAATTTTAGTTACCCCTCTTTTTATGCTCTTAAAATTCTCTTTATTTAGTAGGGTCTGGCGTCATTCTTAAATAAGGTTTTATTTCGTTTACCCCTTTGCTAAAAATTTCTTTAGCTTGTGAAGTAGGTATAGCCGGACTTACTACAACATCTTCTCCATTTTTCCAATTTGCAGGAGTTGCAACTTTATGGTTTGCTGTAAGTTGTAAAGAATCTACAACTCTTAGTAATTCATAAAAATTACGACCTGTTGATGCTGGGTATGTTAAAGTAAGTTTTACTGTTTTATCTGGTGCTATAATAAATACCGAACGAACCGTAAGCGTACTGTCTGCTTTAGGATGAATCATATCATATAAATCCGATACTTTTTTATCTTCATCTGCTATAATAGGGAAGTTTACAGTGGTTTCTTGTACTTCATTAATATCTTTTATCCATTCTCTATGAGAGTCAGAACCATCTACACTTAAAGCTAGCATTTTTACATTACGCTTGTCAAACTCTCCTTTAAAGTTAGAAGCTGTACCTAATTCTGTAGTACATACCGGAGTAAAATCTGCAGGGTGCGAAAACAAAATTCCCCAAGAGTCCCCTAAATATTCATATAAATTTATAGTTCCCATAGAACTATCTGCTGTAAAATCTGGGGCAGTATCGCCCAATCTTAATGTTGCCATATGTTCTTTATTTTTTAATTAAAATAATTATCCTACAAAATTACTAGATTAATAATTATGAGCATAAAAATGAAGTTAAAACTGTATTAAAGTTTGTGATATTTTCGGATTCAATAATAATGAGAAAACTATTTTTCCTATTCACAGAACTTAGTATCTTTAAAGTATGGAGCAAAATATAGAGAAGTTAAAGTACCCAATAGGGAATATCAAATTTCCAGAAATAGTTTCTAAAGAATTGTTAGAAGAATGGATTTTAGATTTAGAAAATTTGCCAACTAATTTAATAGAGTTGGTAAAAGATTTATCTGCAGAACAGTTAGAGGAGCCATACCGCCCTGGTGGTTGGACTGTTAGGCAATTAATTCATCATATTGCAGATAGTCATCATCATAGCTATACTAGGTTTAAATGGGCTTTGTCTGAAGATAAACCATTAATAAAAGCATATGAAGAAAAAGATTGGAGCGAACTATTTGATGCTAAAACTGCACCTATAAAATTATCTCTACACTATTTAAGTGCATTACATGCTAAGTTGGTATATCTTTTAAGAGGTTTATCTTCAGATGATTTAAAGAAAAGTTATATGCATCCAGAAGGTAATGTAGAGGTTACCGTTTTAGAAAATATTTATAAATACGCATGGCATAGTAACCACCATTATGCACATATAAAAGGATTGGTAGATAGAAAAGGTTGGTAAGTATACTTTAGTTTTTCCATTTAATATTACAGCCTATACTTGGTTTTTGCATAGAATTAATTTCTTTATTTTCTAGTAGATTGTCTATTGCTAATCTTAAGTCGTTACCAGAGATTGGTATGCCATTTCCGGGTCTAGAATCATCTAATTGGCCTCTATATGCTAATTCTAGCTTAGCATTAAATAAGAAAAAGTCAGGAGTGCAAGCGGCATCATAAGCTTTTGCTGTTTCTTGTGTTTCGTCATATAAATAAGGGAAGTTGTAGTTCTCTTTTAGGGCAACTTTTTTCATTAACTCAGGGGAATCTTGTGGGTAGTTAACAATGTCATTACTAGAAATAGCAATAAATTGTATGCCTTTATTTTGGTAGTTTTCTGCCATTTTTACAATTTCTGGATTTACATGAATAACAAAAGGGCAATGATTGCAAATAAACATTACTAAAGTTCCTTTTTCTCCTTTCCATTGTGTAAGAGTCTCTTTTTTTAAAGAAACAGTATTTAATAAATTAAAATCTGGAGCTATTGTACCTAAAGGTAGCATATTACTAGGTGTTCTTGCCATGACAAGTTTTTTACTTTAAAGATAAAAGTATTTACGGTATTCTTTGCAATGTAAAAGGGCATTTTTTAACTTCAAAAAAAATATTTTATAAGTAATGAAAGATTTAATTAGTTGGGAAGATTTTTCTAAAATAGATATTAGAGTGGGTACTATTGTTGCTGTCACTAATTTTCCAGAAGTACGTAACCCTGCTTTTAAGCTAGAGGTAGATTTTGGAGAGGAAATTGGAATAAAAAAAACATCGGCTCAAATAACAAAATTATATACCAAAGAAGATTTACTAGGAAAACAGGTTACTGCAGTAGTAAATTTTCCTAAAAAACAAATAGCTAATTTTATGAGCGAATGTCTTATTTTGGGTGCTGTAGATGGTAAAGATGTAACATTGTTACGGCCTGCACAAATAGTTTCTAACGGACTTAAAATTTCATAATTAATGTTAGTAGCCTCTTTAGATGCTCTTAAAATAAACTTTGATGAGCAAGCTTTATGGACTCTAAATTTTGCTTTGGCTTTGTTTGTATACCCATTTTTTTATAATACTTTCTTTAGTTCTGGGCTTTTTCTTTAGTTGGTTTGTAAGTTCTTTGGTTGTATTTGCTAAAATTATCTATGATTACTTATACGTAAAATTAGCAAAAAAAAATGCTCTTTATTTCTAAAGAGCATTTTAGTAAAATATATTTTATAGGACTAAATGTCGTCAAAACTTACATCTGTAAAGTTTTCTGGAGAAGAGGTTGTTTCTTCTTCTTTCTTAACATCTTCCTCTCTTTTAAAGTCTTTTTGGTGTCTTTCAGAAATAACTTCAGAACCTTTTTCATCAATGATAAAATCCATCATCTCTTCTACATTTTCTTTAAAAGCGGTAAAATCTTCTTTGTATAAATAAATTTTATGTTTTTTGTAGTGGAAAGTACCATCATCATGTGTAAACTTTTTACTTTCAGTGATTGTTAAATAGTAATCTCCTGCTTTTGTGCTTCTAACATCAAAAAAATAAGTTCTTCTTCCTGCTCTTAATACTTTGGAGTGTATCTCTTCCTGATCCATTAAATCTCTGTCGCTCATTTTAACGTAGTTTCTAAATTATTTAATATGATATTATTCTATCAAAAATGAAAAAAAAAAGCGTATCGAGCAACAATTTTTTAATTTTCTTTCTCTAAAAGCTGATTTTTGTACAATTCTTTGTAGTATCCATTTACGTTGTTTAATTGTTTATGGGTACCTTCTTGTATTAGTATTCCGTCTTCTAGAACTAGAATTTTTGAAGCGTTTTTTGCAGAAGAGACTCTATGGCTTACAATAAGAGTAGTTCTGTTTTTTGATGCTTTTTTTAAGTTGTTTAAAATTTCTTCTTCTGTTTCGGTATCTACTGCAGAAAGGCAATCATCAAACAAATAAATATTTGGGTTCTTTAAAAGAGCTCTAGCAATAGATACTCTTTGTTTTTGCCCACCACTAAGGGTAATTCCTCTTTCTCCTAAAACGGTATCGTATCCGCCAGCAAAATCAGAAATATTTTTGTGAACTACAGCTTTTTTTGCTACCGTAATAACTTCTTCATCTGTAGCATTCTCTTTCCCAAATTTAATGTTGTTTTTAATAGAGTCCGAAAATAAAAAAGCATCTTGTGGTACTGCTCCAATAGCTTCTCTTAAGCTGGTTAAATTAAGGTTGTTTATAGGTTTGTTGTCTATTAAAATTTCTCCAGAAGAAACATCATAAAGTCTAGAAATTAAATCTAAAATAGTAGATTTTCCAGAGCCAGTTTTACCTATTATGGCTACAGTTTCTCCGTTTTCTATTGTAAAGGATAAGTTTTTTAAGGCAGTAATATTTGTGTCTTCATAAGTGAAACTAACATTCTTAAATTCTATTTTTCCAACGATTGGAGTTATTTCTTCAACAGTATTTGTTATAGAGGGTTTCTCCTTTAAAAAGGCATTTATTCTTTTTTGAGATGCTTCTGCTCTTTGTATAATAGAAGTTAACCAACCAACAATAGCAACAGGCCAGGTAAGCATGTTAACATAAAGAACAAACTCCGCTATTAAACCAACACCTATTTCTCCATTTATATATTGTTTACCTCCAATATATATTACAAATAAATTACTAATACCAATAAGTAAAATCATGAGAGGAAAAAACCAAGCATTTATTTTAGCTAGGTTCATACTTTTTTCTTTTCCTTCTAAAGCTAAAACCCCTAAGTCTGTATTGGTTTGTGGTTCTAATGAATATGCTTTAATAACAGATACGCCTGAAAAAACTTCTTGGGTAAATGTAGATAGTGAGGATAAATATTCTTGAACAATAGTACTTCTTTTGTGTATTACTTTACTTATTTGGTATATTAAAACCGATAAAATAGGTAAGGGCAACAACGTATACATTGCTAGAGTGGGAGCTTTAATAAACATTAAAGGTATAAGACAAACAAAAAGAGTTAAGGTTTGCATACCGTACATAATTGCAGGACCAGAATATAAACGCACTTGGTTTATATCTTCACTAATACGGTTCATTAAATCACCAGTTCGGTTTTGCTTATAAAAACTTAAACTAAGGCGTTGGTAATGGTCAAAAACTTCATTTTTTAAATCAAATTCAATATACCTAGATACATTTATGATGGTTTGACGCATTAAAAATGTAAAAAAACCAGAAAGTAAAGCTGCAGCAATAATGATTAAAATATATTGTAATAATAAATCTTCCCCTTCTCCTTTGGTAATTGTAGAACCAATAGTATTTTCTAAAACAGAAATAGATTTATTAACGTAAGTAGGTAATACTAGCTGAAAAACACGTGCAATTATGGTAATAAGGATACCAATTACTAGTTTTTTCCAATATTTTTTAAAGTATTTGTTTAGATGTTTTAATTCCTTCATGCGTTATAATAAGGGGAATATTGTGGTTTTATAGAACAATGTGGCAAAGATAACTTTTTGATGTTTAACCAAATGTTATAAAATACATAAGATAATTAGAAATGTTGTGTCTAGTTTTTAAAATAGATGCTTACTTTTACAGCCTCAAAGTTTAACCTATTTTTTATTTTTAAGTTCTTAAAAACATGCTTACAAGAAGACACATTAGGGTAAAAGTAATGCAAAGCATTTATGCCTTGATACAATCTAAAGATGATTCTTTAGAAAAACAGAAAAAATTTTTAGATGTAAGTATAGAAAATATGTACAGCCTGTACCTATTGTTACTAAGCTTATTGATAGAGGTGCACCAAATGGCCGATAATCAATTAAAATTATCATCAAAAAAATATATTGCTACTGCTGGTGATGACTTACCTTTTAAAGAAAAGTTTGTTGCTAATAAATTGCTGTTGCAATTAGTAAATAATGAACAGCTAAAAGAAGAGTTAGAGATACGTAAATTAAATAACTGGTATTTAAATGAAGAATACGTAAAGTTAATTTATAAAAGTATTCTAGAGAGTGATATGTATTTAAAATATATGCATACCAAAGACAACTCTTATGATAAAGATAAAGAGTTAATTGTAGATTTATTTAAAGAAATAATTGCTCCTAATGAGAAGATTTACGATTATTTTGAAGATGACAAACTTACTTGGGTAGATGATATTCCTATAGTAAACACCTATTTGCTAAAACATTTAAAGAAAGTAAAGGAAAACTCAAGAGATGCTTTCTTTTTACCAAGTCTTATAAAAGATGAAGAAGATATGCAGTATGCCCAAAAACTATTATCTAAAACATTATTAACTAATGATGATTTAGAGAAAGAAATTGAAGGAAAAACTCCAAATTGGGATAAAGACCGTATTGCAGGTATAGATGCTATTTTAATGAAAATGGCAATTTGCGAGTTATTAAACTTTCCGTCTATTCCAGAAAAAGTTACTATCAATGAATATTTAGAAATTGCAAAAGAGTATTCTACTCCAAAAAGTAGCATTTTTATTAACGGTATTTTAGATAAATTGGTAAAAGAATATAAAAAAGAAGGAAAGCTTAACAAAATAGGTAGGGGGCTCTTATAAAAATATTTTTTAATTTTGTACAAAATAAAAAAACAACAATAATGAAAAGAATTCTTTTAATGACCGCTTTATTTTCTGCATTTACATTTGTGTCGTGCAAAGAAAAAGCTTCAAGTAAAATAAAAACAGAAAATGTGGCTGTAGCTGCAGAAAGAGATGAAGCATCAAAAGCTTTGCCTGTTATGTCTTTTGATAAATCGGAGCATGATTTTGGGACTATTACACAAGGAACCCCACAAGAGACAGTATTTACCTTTACAAATACAGGAACAGGGCCATTAATTTTAACAGATGCTAAAAGTAGTTGTGGTTGTACCATTCCAGAATATCCAAAGAATACACCAATTGCTCCAGGAGAGTCTGGAGAAATGTTAGTTAAATTTAACGGGTCTGGACAAAACCAAATAACTAAAACAATTACGGTAACTGCTAATACAGCAAAAAAGTCTGAGACATTACGGATTAAAGCATTTGTAAACCCTAAAGGAGCAGCTCCTGTTGGGCCAACTGCTAACTAAATAATTAATTTTAAATAAATAACATGGGTGATATTGGACAGTTTTTGCCAATGATTTTAATTTTTGTAGTCGCATATTTTTTTATGATACGACCACAAATGAAAAGGCAAAAAGATGAACGCAAATTTGCAGAACAATTAAAAAGAGGAGATCGTATTGTTACTAAAAGTGGTTTACACGGAAAAGTAATAGATTTAAATGATAAGGATGCTTCTTGCGTTATTGAAACCATGGCAGGAAAATTAAAATTTGACCGTTCTGCAATTTCAATGGAAATGAGTAAAAAGTTAAATGCTCCAGCTTCAGAGAAAAAGTAAGACTTTAATTTTTTTAAATAATTTAAAAGACCAGCAGTACTGCTGGTCTTTTTGTTTATAAAATATCTTTAGGAAGTATTTTACGTGTCCAAGTTTTTAAACGTTTGTAGTTGCTAACTTCACTATCTGGATTGTAATCTAATGTAATATGCCAAGAGTTTTCGGGTTTAAACTCTTCTTCCATGCCTTCTAAGACATATTTTGTTATTTCTTTAGAGTTTATTATAGTGATGCATTCCGTATTTAAATTAGCACTTCTAGGATCTAAATTAAAGGTTCCTATTACGGTTGTTTTACCATCTATAACCATAGATTTTGCATGTAGTCCAAAGGTAGGTTTATAGTCTAATTCCTCTTGTAGAGCACCTGTCATTATTTTGGTTTGCTCTGCAGCATCTGGTTTAAATTCATATATTTTCACCCCTGTTTTTAATAATAACTCACGGTCCGTTTGGTAACTACTAAAGGCTTCTACATTATCTGTAGAGGCTAAACTGTTGGTTAAGATTCTAACTTTAACACCACGTTCTACAGCTTCTTTAAAAAGATTTTTTCCTAGTTCGGAAGTAATTAAATAAGGAGTTTGTATTTCTATACTTTTTTTTGCGCTTTTTACTAATTTTAAAAGTTTGCTGGTAGTAATGCCACCTCCTCCTAAGCCACTCTCACCATCATTTTTTCCTGGAAAATCGGAAATAAAAGAAACAGAATCTGTCCAAACTAGCTTATCCGATTCTTTTAAAGAATTAAAAACTTGTGGTAAATTTCGAATTTTTTCGCGTACTTGAGGCCAAAAGTTTTCAGGATTACAGGCGTATTCATGTAATTTAGAAAATCGGTCTTTATCCTTAATTTCCTCGGGTAATGTATTTGTTAATTCTGTAGCGGGAACACTTAAATCACTATCCCAAAATTGTTGAAATGACGTATTTATCTGTTTTGTTTCTTTTCCTAATAATAAAACATCTCGGTCTCTAAAATTATATTCATGGTCATAATCAAAATATTCATCCGCTATATTACGACCTCCTGTAATTACAACTTGCTCATCAACGATAAAAGTTTTGTTGTGCATGCGTTGGTTGGCAGACCTAAAGTCCGTAGCAAATTTTCCTATTTTTTGAAAAATATTTTTTCCAAGATTTACTCCAGGGTTGTAAATTCTAATTTCTATATTTTCATGTGCATTAAGAGAAAGAATATCCTTAAAACCCCCATCTACCATAATATCGTCTATTAATAAACGAACTTTTACGCCTCTTTCTGCAGCACGTACAAGATAATCGCACGCAATTAAACCTATGTTATCTGTAGAGAAAATAAAATACTGTATATCTATGCTTTTTTCTGCATACTCACATAACCAAGCTCTGGTTACCATAGCAGTGCCACCATCTTCTAAAACATAAACCCCTGTTTTATTTTGCATTAAAGGTTTAACTTCTTTTAAAGCTGCAGAAAGAGAAATGGTAGTGTCTCTTTTTATATTTTGGCAATTAGTAGAGTTCTTTGTCATTATTTTTTCTTCTTTACAGGAGAGAATTAATAATAGTATTAAAAGCAAAAAAAAGGTTTTTTTAATCATTTTTATTTTTTGAAAAGCTTAAAAGTTAGCAATTACGGTATTTGTCGTTTATGCCAATACCTTTTTCTATTAAGGGGATGATTTTTTCTAACCTTGCTTTTTTTGTTTTTTCTTGTTTAGCTAGCATTATATATTCTGTATATTCTTTTTGTTTATAAGGTGATAATTTTCTGAACGCTTTATTTAGGTTACTATTTTCTTTTAAAACTTTAGATAATAAAGAAGGAATTTTTAAGGGAGAAGCTTTCTTTTTTACAACAGAAATTTTTAGGCCTTTTTTTTCATTTTCTATGGCTTCCATGCAATAGTCTAATACCATCTGGGTATTTATTTTATCTCCTACTGTAAGCTTCCATTGGCGCATAGCTTTTGTTTTACCTTCTTGAGCGTTTCGTAAAACCTTGTTTGGGTCTTTTAAAAATACCCCATTAAAGAACCAGATGCCATAGTGGTTTTTAAATTTACCAAGGGATAAAACGTTTTTGTTTTTTATGGTATAGGTTGGAACACTCCATTTAAAAGTTTCTTCTAAATCTGTAGATAAGATTAGTTTTCGGAGTACTGTTATTCCTTTTTTAAAAGTGTGTTCTTCAGAAAAATACTTTTCTAGTTTTTCAGAAGTTTCCATAAAATTACGCTTTAGCAGCAGTAATTTCGGCAATTTTTACGATAACTCCAACTGCTTGTACCATGCTTTCTGCAGGAACATATTCATATTTACCATGAAAATTATGTCCTCCAGCAAAAATATTAGGACAAGGAAGTCCCATGTAGCTAAGTTGAGAACCATCTGTACCTCCTCTAATAGGTTTTATAATAGGGGTAATTCCTATAGATTCCATTGCTCTTTTAGCAATTTCTACCACATACATTACAGGTTCTATTTTTTCGCGCATATTATAATATTGGTCTTTAATATCTATAGTTATGCAATCTCCATGGATAGAATTTAATTTTTCGGTTATTTTTAATAGTAGTTGTTTGCGTTCTTCAAACTTTTCCTTGTCGTGGTCTCTAATAATTAGTTCAAATGTAGCTTGCTCTATTTCTCCTTGCATGTGGTGTACATGAAAAAAGCCTTCTCTGTTAGTAGTATGCTCTGGAGTTTCTTCCATAGGTAAAATAGACATAAATTCATTGGCAATGTTTATTGCATTTACCATTTTCCCTTTAGCATATCCTGGATGCACACTTTTTCCGGTAACGGTTACTTTTGCTCCAGCGGCATTAAAATTTTCGTACTCTAACTCACCAATTTGACTACCGTCCATGGTATACGCCCATTTTGCTCCAAATTTTTCTACATCAAACTTATGAGCGCCTCTTCCAATTTCTTCATCAGGAGTAAAAGCTATTCTAATTTTACCGTGTTTAATTTCTGGATGTTTAATAAGGTATTCCATAGCAGTAACAATTTCTGCAATACCAGCTTTGTCATCTGCACCTAAAAGGGTAGTACCATCTGTAGTAATTAGTGTTTGCCCTTTGTATAAAAGTAAATCTTCAAAATAATCTGGAGATAGGATTATGTTTTTATCAGCATTTAAGACAATGTCTTTTCCATCATATTTTTTTATAATTTGAGGTTTAACATTGGTTCCAGAAAAATCTGGAGTAGTATCAAAATGAGCAATGAATCCAATGGTAGGCACCTCTTTGTCTATATTACTAGGCAATGTTGCCATAATATAGGCATGGTTATCTATAGTAACATCTTCTAATCCAATACTTTTTAGCTCGTTTACTAATTCTAGAGCTAAGTTCCATTGTTTCTCAGTACTAGGGGTAGTTTTAGATTCAGGGTTACTTTGGGTGTCAATTTTTACGTAACTTAAAAACCGATTAATAAGATGCTGCATTACTATAATTTTTATTCAAAAATAGGGTTTCTAATGTATAAATTATAATATTGTAGTGTGTTAAAAGTAAGTTTATTATCACTTTTGTTAGTACAGCTAAAAAAGTGCTTTTATCCTAAATTTTAATTACTTATTAGGAGAAGGTTTTAGTAAAAATGTAAATAAATGAAGAATATTAAATATTGTAGTATTGTCGTATTTGTTTTTTCCTGTTTTGTTGGTTTTTCGCAAGATTGCACTTTGAATGTAGGAGGTGGTAATGTAGAAACTATTGTATCTGTTTTTCAGTTAAATGCAGTTCAAAAAAGTAAACTTGAGGATATAAAAGCGGCTTATAGTATAGAGGCAAAATCTTTAGAGGAAGAAATAGAAAAATTGTTAGCGGAACATCCGCAGAGTACGCCGCAAGAATTGGAACTTCTTGGAAATAAATATATAGCGCTTAAAAATAAATTAGCAGATAAAGCACAGGAGACTGATCTTAAGTTGTTAGAAAGTTTTAACGAAAAACAATATAATCGTTATATAGACCTGTGTAAAGAAGCGTATAGAAAACCCTTTATAATAACACCAGTAGTTTATAAGGATAGTATTGCTCCAAAATAATTTAAAAGTTCTTTTAAAAAACAGTACTAGAAGAAGATAATACTCAAATTGAGTTTGTACTTTTGTCAAAATTTTTCCCTTGCATCATGTATAAGATTTTAATACGTCCATTATTTTTTTTATTAGACCCAGAAAGAGTACATCATATTAGTTTTAAGCTAATAAAGTTTTCTTCAAAAATTGGTATGTCTGGACTATTTAGGTCTCTTTTTGTTGTTAAAGACAAGCGTTTAGAACGGGAGGTATTTGGTTTAAAATTTGATAACCCAGTAGGGCTTGCAGCTGGTTTTGATAAGAATGCTGTTTTATATAATGAATTGGCAAACTTTGGTTTTGGTTTTGTAGAAATAGGAACTTTAACACCAAAACCTCAAGATGGTAATCCTAAGAAAAGGCTTTTTAGATTAAAGGCAGATAAGGCTATTATTAACCGTATGGGGTTTAATAATAAAGGTGTTTTTGAAGCCGTAGAAAAATTAAAAAAGAAGCATAATGTGCTTATTGGAGGTAATATTGGGAAAAATAAAATAACGCCAAATGAAGATGCAATAAAAGATTATTTGGTGTGTTTTGATGCTCTTTTTGATCATGTAGATTACTTTGTTGTAAATGTAAGTTCGCCTAATACACCAGGTTTAAGAGAATTACAAGATAAAGAGCCGTTAACAGCTTTATTAAAAGAGCTAAAAACTCAGAACAAAAAGTATACGGTTAAAAGAGATGGTGTAAATAAACCAATACTTTTAAAAATAGCTCCAGATCTTACAGATGCACAGTTATTAGATATTATTGCTATTGTTGCAGAAACTAAGATTGATGGAATAATAGCTACCAATACTACTATAGAAAGAAAAGATTTAAAATCTAGCTTAGTAGAAACGGAAGAAAAAGGAGGCTTAAGTGGGAAACCGCTTAAAGATAGAAGTACGGAAGTAATCCGTTTTTTGTCCGAAAAGAGTAATAAAGCATTTCCTATAATTGGAGTTGGTGGTATTAACTCTGCAGAAGACGCTATAGAGAAGCTTGAAGCAGGAGCAGACCTAATTCAAGTTTGGACAGGTTTTGTTTATGAAGGTCCAGCATTAGTTAAGAAAATTAATAAGGCTATTTTAGAGAGAAATATCTAATATTCCAGTGTTTTTTACATAAAATCTCTCAGAGGTTTCATGTACAATAGTGTTTTCTCTTATATACTTAAAAAAGTATAAACTCTAATATATCAAAAATTGAATGTAGAAATTTTGTTTGCTTTTGTGGCAGCAACTTCTGTTTTGGCTATTTCTCCAGGGCCAGATAATATTTATGTTCTAATGCAGAGTATTACAAATGGAAGAAAATACGGTATGGCTACAGTTATGGGGCTTATTTCTGGCTGTATAATACATACTACACTACTAGCTTTTGGAGTGTCTGCAATTATTAAAAATAACGAGAATATTTTTTTTATCATAAAACTATGTGGAGCTAGTTATTTAACCTATTTAGCATACAAGGTATATACTAGTAAAGATGTAATTAATTTGTCTGGAGAAGAGGTGGTAAAGAGGAGTACTTGGCAACTGTTTAAACAAGGTTTTATAATGAATGTGTTAAATCCTAAAGTCACCATTTTTTTTCTAGCCTTTTTTCCAGGATTCTTGTTTAGTAAAGAGCTAAATACTGTAGCTCAGTTCTATGTTCTAGGGTTATTGTTTATGTTTGTCTCTTTTGTTATTTTTAGTATAATCGTAATTTTATCGGGTTTTATTTCTGATTTTTTTTCAAAAAATCAGAAAATGGCTTCTTTTTTTAAATGGTTGCAAATTATTGTGTTTGTCGGAATTGCAATATTTCTATTTTCTTCGGATAAATAATAGTAAATTTATACCCATTAAATTAAAGAATGTCTACATCTGTTAAAATTATAGAATGTCCTAGAGATGCTATGCAAGGCATCAAAACTTTTATCCCAACCAATAAAAAAGTAAAATACATTCAATCTTTATTAGGTTGCGGTTTTGATACGCTTGACTTCGGAAGTTTTGTTTCGCCAAGAGCAATACCCCAAATGGTAGATACTGCAGAGGTTTTAGCAAATTTAGATTTATCCAAAACCGAAAGTAAACTATTATCTATTGTAGCAAATGTTCGTGGAGCGCAAGATGCATCGGAACATAAAGAAATACAATATTTAGGATATCCTTTTTCTATTTCAGAAAACTTTCAAATGCGTAATACGCATAAAACAATTTCACAGTCTGTAGAAATACTGCAAGAAATATTAAATATAGCAGATGCTTCTAATAAAGAAGTGGTAACCTATATATCTATGGGTTTTGGAAACCCTTATGGTGATCCTTGGAATGTAGATATAGTAGGAGAGTGGACTGAGAAGCTAGCTAATATGGGCGTTAAAATTCTATCGCTTTCAGATACGGTAGGGACCTCAAATGCGGAAACTATAGATTATTTATTTTCTAACCTAATTCCTAAATATCCAAACATAGAGTTTGGTGCACACTTACATACAACGCCTACAGAATGGCATGAGAAAGTAAACGCAGCATACCAAGCAGGTTGTCGTAGGTTTGATGGAGCAATACAAGGGTTTGGTGGGTGTCCAATGGCTAAAGATGAGCTTACTGGGAATATGCCAACAGAAAAAGTACTTTCTTATTTTACTTCAGAGAAAGTTGAAACTAACGTAAATTGGATGGTTTTTGAAGCGGCTTATAATAAAGCTTCAGAACTTTTTTCAGCATATCATTAACTCTATTGTATTGGTCTATATGTTGTTACAATTCTATTCATTGAAAAATATTAAGTTTATTTAGATTTATTACAAATAAAGTTTGTGTATTCCATTTTTGGGTTTATTTTTGCGTAAATTATTTAAAACAAGTCTAAATAAATATAATAATGAAAAAAGTTTTAATTGCTCTTACCGCATTTGCGGGTGTATGTTTTACATCTTGTAACTCTGATGATAATGATGGAGGAGAAATAGTAATAAACAATCCAGCTAGTTATTCTTTTGAAAGAGATGGCGTGTCTACAGTAAATTTTGGAGGGCAAACTACAAGAATAGCAATGGCAGAAGAGTTAGTGTCTGCTTTAAAGGATAATACAAAAACAGAAGAAGATTTAGACGGCATGTTTGCTCACGTAGAAGGGGAGTCAGATTTTAGTGAGGCAGATTTAAATGCTTCTAATAAAAGTATACGAAGTAAAACAGCTGCTTCTGCAGATTTCTTTTCTGCAAATACTACCGATGCAAATGCTATAAAAGCAGATTTTGATGGTTATATAGAGAGTCAAGTAGCAGACGTTTTTCCAAATTGGGCAGTTACAGCTACTGCAGGAAATGCAGGGCAATTACAAGAAGCTGGAGGTGGATCTATAAGGTATATTAATGCAAAAGGCTTAGAACTTAATCAGGCGTTTGCAAAAGGCTTAATTGGCGGATTAATGGTGGATCAAATTCTAAATAACTATTTAAGTTCTTCAGTTTTAGATGCAGGAGATAATAGAGCTAATAACGATGGAGATGTAGCTGATAAAGAAGGGGTTAGTTATACTACAATGGAGCATAAATGGGATGAGGCTTATGGGTATTTATATGGTGCAGAAGATAATGCAGCTGTACCTGTATTGGGAGCAGATAGTTTTTTAAATAAATATTTATCAAGAGTAGAAGGAGATTCAGATTTTGCAGGTATTGCTAGTACTATTTTTGAAGCTTTTAAATTAGGAAGAGCCGCAATAGTAGCAAAAGATTATGATGTTCGTGATAAGCAAGTAGAAATTATTAGAGAAAACATATCTAAAGTAATAGGAGTAAGGGCAGCACATTATTTACAAACAGGAAAAACAGCCTTAGGAAATGATTATGCAGCAGCTTTTCATGATTTATCAGAAGGTTTTGGGTTTGTTTATAGTTTACAATTTACACGTAAACCAAATACCACAGAAGCATATTTTTCTAAAACTGAAGTAGATGCTTTTGTAGCACAATTAATGGCAGGGAATGGTTTTTGGGAGGTTTCCTCAGAAACTTTAGATGCTATTTCAGATGAAATAGCAACAGAGTTTGGTTTTACATCTGCTCAAGCAGCAGATTAATACTTTTTTTATAAAGTATAAATAACTACTTGTTGTCTGTGTATAGATAACAAGTAGTTTTGGTATTTTTGCCGTTTCAATTTAATTATTTAGATTATGATTAAGAAGTTTTTTTTAGTAGCAGTTATTTTCTTGTTCTACACTTGTTCAAGTTCTTCTGATGATTCTCCAGAAAAGAAAAAAGAGGATAGTTTTGATAGAGAGGCGGTACTTGTAAATGTAGCAGATAACATTATAATACCTGCGCTAGAAGATTTGTCTCAAAAGTTAGTTGCTCTAAAAACTAATAAGGATGCATTTATTGCAACACCAGATCAAACTAATTTAGATGCGTTAAGAAGTTCATGGTTAAGTGCCTATGAAGTTTGGCAACATGTAGAAATGTTTAATATAGGTAAGGCGGAAGAAATTTTATATTCTTTTCAGATGAATATTTATCCTGTATCTATTACAGATGTGGAAGCTAATATAGATTCTGGTTCTTATGATTTAACACATGTTAATAATAATGATGCCGTTGGCTTCCCAGCAGTAGACTATTTGTTATATGGTGTTGCTGCAGATGATGCAGCTATTTTAGTTAAGTATGAAGATGTTAAATACAAAAATTACCTATCTGATGTTGTAAACCAAATGGATGCTTTGACAGATGAAGTTATAAATGATTGGACTACATCCTATAGAGATACTTTTATAAGCAGTACTTCTAATACGGCATCTAGTGCCTATAATAAATTAGTAAATGATTTTATATTCTATTACGAAAAAGGTTTAAGAGCAAATAAAGTAGGTACACCTGCAGGTAACTTTTCTGCAAATCCCCTACCAGATAGAGTAGAGGCTTTTTATAATAATGAGGTTTCTAAAACTTTAACTTTAGAGGCATTAACAGCAGCAGAGAACTTCTTTAACGGAAATGCTTATAATAGTTCTTCAACAGGAGAAAGTTATGTAACACATTTAAAAAGTTTAGATAATTCCGCATTAGAATCCCTTATAAATACTCAGTTTAGTGGTGCACGTGAAAAAATAAATGAGTTAGAAAATAGTTTTTCTAATCAGATAAATACGGACAATACAAAAATGACACAAGCTTATGATGCTTTGCAGTTAAATGTAGTTTCTTTAAAAGTAGATATGTTGCAGGCATTTAATGTAAGTGTAGATTATGTAGATGCAGATGGTGACTAGTAAAAAAAATAGATAAAATTATAGGGTTGTCTGGTTCAGATAACCTTTTTTGTTTTTCACAGAAAATATGAAATTAAATTACAGCAAATATTTAGAGAAAAAAGCATCTGGTGCTTCTTTAGCTGTTTTTCGTATTGGTTTTGGTATAATGATGTGTATAAGCATTATTCGTTTTTGGAGTAAAGGATGGATAGACACTCTTTATGTTTCACCTACATTTCATTTTAAATATTTTGGTTTTGAATGGGTTAAAGCACTCGGAACATATACCTATGTTTTGTTCTTAATTTGCGGATTTTCTGCATTTCTTGTAGCGTTAGGTTATAAATATAGAATTGCAATTATTGTTTTTTTTCTGAGCTTCACGTATATAGAATTAATAGATAAGTCTACATATTTAAATCATTATTATTTTGTTAGTATCGCAAGTTTTTTAATGATTTTTTTACCAGCAAATGCTTATTTCTCTATAGATGCAGTGAAAAGAAAAAAAGAATATTTATATGTTCCAAAATGGACTATAGATGCTATAAAACTACTTTTAGGAATTGTGTATTTTTATGCAGGTTTGGCTAAAATAAATTCCGATTGGCTTTTTAAAGCAATGCCATTAAAAATATGGTTACCGTCTAAATATGATATTCCAGTTTTAGGGACCACTTTAATGCAAGAAAATTGGTTTCATTATGCTATGAGTTGGTCTGGTATGATATATGATCTGTGTATACCTTTTTTACTTCTTTGTAAAAAAACTAGAAACATAGCTTTTGTATTGGTTGTAGTTTTTCATCTTTTTACAAGAATATTATTTCCTATCGGAATGTTTCCTTATATAATGATAGTAGGTTCTATTATATTTTTTGATGCTTCATTACATCAAAAAATAATTGACTTTGTATCTAGAACTTTTAATCCTTTTAAAAGAAAATGGGACCTAGTTACAAGGAAACAAACGGCAGTAAAACCTGTTAAGAAATTAGCTTTTTATACTGTAGTTGTATTTTTTGCTATTCAACTTTTATTTCCGTGGCGTTATTTGGCATACCCTGGTGAATTATTTTGGACAGAAGAAGGGTATAGATTTTCTTGGAGAGTTATGTTAATGGAGAAAATGGGGGTAGCAAATTTTAAAATTGTAGATGCAAAAACAAACAAGTTTTTTTATGTAGATAATTCCGATTTTTTAACACCCTTGCAAGAAAAACAAATGAGTTTTCAGCCAGATTTTATTTTAGAATACGCACATTTTTTAGGAAATCATTTTAAAAAACAAGGGCACAAAAATATACAAGTTTTTGTAGATAGTTATGTTGCATTAAACGGAAGACTAAGTCAACCATTTATAGATAAAAGCGTAAATTTGTATCAAGAAAAAGAATCTTTCAAACATAAAAAGTGGATAGTACCATTCAATGATGAAATTAAGGGATTGTAAAGTATTAATTATATTTTTTATGTTGAGCGCATCTATATCTGCGCAATATAAAATATCAGGTATTGTATCAAATTCAGAGAATACATCTGCCATAAATGAGGTAGAAGTGTATGATAAAGCAATTGGTAAACTTACCACTACAGATGAGAAAGGTTATTTTGAATTTATAACAGAAAAAGAAAGTATTACACTTGTCTTTTTTTCTTTTAATTTTAAAGTAAAAGAAGAAGTCGTTTCTGGTGCTAAAAATGTTGTGTTAAATGTTTCTCTTAATCCATTAGGGGAACAATTATCAGAAGTAGAAGTAACAGCAAGAAGAGCTCAGGTTTTTGAGCTAAAACGATTAAAAGATGTAGAAGAAACTTCTATCTACGCAGGAAAAAAAACAGAGGTTGTATTGGTGGAGCAATCTATGGCAAATTTAGCATCTAATAATGCGAGACAAATTTACAGTCAGGTTGCTGGTTTAAATATTTACCAGAATGATGATGCTGGCTTACAACTTAATATAGGTGGTAGAGGATTGGATCCAAATAGAACAGCAAACTTTAACACTAGACAAAATGGGTATGATATAAGTGCGGATGTTTTAGGATACCCTGAAAGTTATTACACACCTGCGGCAGAGGCTTTGCAAGAAGTACAAATAATAAGAGGGGCGGCATCTTTACAATATGGGACGCAATTTGGAGGTTTGGTTAATTTTGTAATGAAAAAGCCAAACCCAGTAGAACCTTTTGAGTTAATTACTAGGAATACAGTTGGTAGTAATGGGCTTTATACTAACTTTACAAGTATAAGTGGTACTAAAAATAAATTTAGTTACTACACTTTTTTTAACTACAAAAAGGGTGATGGATTTAGAGCAAATTCAGAATTTGAATCTAAAAATGCTTATGTTCATTTAGGGTATGAATTTACAGAGAAAACCAAGTTAGAAGGCGAGGTAACATATCTAAATTACTTAACACAACAAGCAGGAGGGTTAAATGACCAAATGTTTGCAGAGGATCCATACCAGAGTAATAGAGCTCGTAATTGGTTTCAGATAGATTGGCTTTTGTATAATCTTAAACTGTCACATAAATTTTCAGAAAAAACAAACTTTACTTTTAACTTATTTGGTTTAAATGCTTCTAGAGATGCTTTAGGTTTTAGAACAAATAGAGTGGATCAGGTAGATCCAGGTTCTGAAAGAGATTTAATAAAAGGAGATTTTAATAATTATGGTTTTGAAGCTCGTTTGTTAAATGAGTATTCTCTTTTTAATAAAAAGGCTACGTTTTTAATTGGAACTAAATTTTATAAAGCAGATAATACTGCATTGCAAGGTCCAGGTTCTAATGGTAGTGATGCCAATTTTGATTTAAAATTAGAGGATTATCCTAATTACCCTAGCCAATCGGAATACGCTTATCCAAATTTAAATATGGCTCTTTTTGGAGAAAATATTGTTTATCTAAATGATAAATTATCTATTACGCCAGGTTTTAGATTAGAACATATAAAAACTGAAAGCGACGGATTTTATAAGAATATAAATACAGATGCTGCCGGTAATGTAATTTTAAATGAAACCATGGAAGATGCCGAAGAAAGAAAACGATCTTTTGTGCTTTTAGGTTTAGGGGTTGGTTATAAGCCTAATAAGGTGTCAGAAGTTTACGGTAATATTTCTCAAAATTATAGGTCGGTTACCTTTACAGATATTAGTATTGTAAACCCTGCGTTTGTTATTAGCCCAGATATATCAGACGAAAAAGGATTTACTGCAGATATAGGTGTCCGCGGAAATTATAAAAATATAATATCCTATGATGCTGGTTTTTTTAGTTTGTTTTATAAAGACAGAATTGGGTTTGTGCAAAAAGCTTTTGCAGATGGTAGTGTAAAAAGTGAACGTAATAATGTGGGAGATGCGGTAATGTATGGTTTGGAATCCTTAATAGATATTAATTTAAATAAACTATTTATTAAGAATACTAACTATAGTTTTAATTACTTTATAAATGCTTCGTTGATAGATTCTGAATATACAAGGTCTGGACAAAATGGTATAGAAGGTAATAGGGTAGAATTTATTCCTAATGTAAATTTAAAAACAGGGATTAGGTTTGGGTATAAAAATTTACTTTCTAATATTCAGTATACTTACTTATCTTCCCAATTTACAGATGCATCTAATGCTGTGGAAGGTAATTTAAGTGGAGTTATTGGAGAAATACCAGCTTATAATGTATTAGACTTTTCGTTGTCTTATAGTTATAAGAAATTTAAATTAGAAGCGGGAATAAATAATATTTTAGACGAAGCATATTTTACAAGAAGAGCAACAGGGTATCCTGGGCCAGGAATAATACCATCTGCCCCAAGAAATTTTTATACAACTATACAATTTAAGTTATAACCTTAAAAAACTAAATCATGAAAAAAGTAGTTAAAACAATTTTAGTTTGTTTAGTGCTAGTATTAATTATTTTGCAATTTTTTAGTGTAGACCTGAACAATGCAGAAATTAGAGATGTAGCTGATTTTGAAACAGAAACAAAGCCATCTAAAGAAGTTGCTGCTATACTAGAAAAGCAATGTTATGATTGCCACACAAATAAAACAGTATATCCTTGGTATGGAAAAATAGCTCCAGTTTCTATGTGGATGGCAGACCATATTGAAGAAGGGAATGAGCATTTTAACCTTACAGGATGGAACAATTATAAGGATAAGAAAAAGGACCATAAGTTAGAGGAGTTAATTGAAGAGGTTGAAGAAAATAAAATGCCTTTAAAAGAATATACTTGGACACATGGTAATATTACAGAGGAAGAAAAGGAATCTTTAATAAAATGGGCAAAAGAAGCTCGTACTAAATATAAGGTGCATTAAGTTTAATAGTAGCACTAGGCTTGTTGTTGTTCTCTAATAAAGTCTACTGATAAATCAGACTAGATATTAATAAAAACTGTATATTTGCCTGCAATTAAATCTATAATTGCTATGCAAGCACACCTCAATAAAATTGTTGGAGAAGGTCTTACTTATGATGACGTACTCTTAATTCCTGCTTATTCCGAAGTTCTTCCTAGAGAAGTTAGTATAAAAGCAAAATTTACACGTAATATTACCATTAATGTTCCAATTGTATCCGCAGCGATGGATACCGTAACAGAATCACGTATGGCTATTGCTATGGCTCAAGAAGGAGGTATAGGAGTCCTTCATAAAAATATGACCATTGAGCAGCAAGCAATCAAAGTGCGTAAAGTAAAACGTGCGGAAAGTGGAATGATTTTGGATCCAGTAACAATGCCGTTAGATTCTAAGGTTAGTGATGCAAAAGCTAATATGAAGGAGCATAGTATTGGAGGAATTCCCATAGTAGATGATAAAGGAAAGCTCATAGGAATTGTAACCAATCGTGATTTGCGTTTTGAAAAGAATGATAATAGACCTATTTCTGAAGTTATGACTTCAGAAAATTTGGTAACAGCAGCGGAGGGAACGTCACTTGCTGAGGCTGAAGATATTTTACAAGAACACAAAATAGAGAAATTACCAGTTGTAGATAAAGATAATAAGTTAGTAGGTTTAATAACCTTTAGAGATATTACTAAACTTACGCAAAAACCTATAGCGAATAAGGATCAGTATGGTCGATTACGTGTAGCAGCCGCTTTGGGTGTTACTGCCGATGTTGTTGATAGGGCAGAGGCATTAGTAAATGCTGGAGTAGATGCTGTGGTTATAGATACTGCTCATGGGCATACTAAAACTGTTGTTGCTGCACTAAAATCTGTAAAAAAGAAGTTTCCAAAACTAGAAGTAATTGTTGGGAATATAGCAACTAGTGAAGCTGCTAAATATTTGGTAGAAGCGGGTGCAGATGCTGTTAAAGTAGGTATAGGGCCTGGTTCTATATGTACTACTCGTGTCGTTGCAGGTGTTGGTTTTCCGCAATTCTCAGCAGTATTAGAAGTTGCTGCGGCATTAAAAGGTTCTGGTGTTCCAGTCATTGCAGATGGTGGTATTCGTTATACAGGAGATATTCCAAAAGCAATTGCAGCAGGAGCAGATACCGTAATGTTAGGTTCTCTTTTGGCAGGAACAAAAGAATCTCCAGGAGAAACTATTATATATGAAGGGCGTAAGTTTAAGTCGTATAGAGGAATGGGTTCTGTAGAAGCTATGAAACAAGGTTCTAAAGATCGTTATTTCCAAGATGTGGAAGATGATATTAAAAAATTAGTACCAGAAGGTATTGTAGGGCGCGTACCATATAAAGGCGAATTGTATGAAAGTATACATCAGTTTGTTGGAGGCTTAAAAGCTGGTATGGGATATTGTGGAGCAAAGGATATAGAAACTCTTAAAGAGACTGGAAAATTTGTAAAAATAACTGCTAGTGGTATTAATGAAAGTCACCCGCATGATGTAACAATAACTAAAGAGTCTCCTAATTACAGTAGGTAAAACTATTATTAGGTATAAAAAAAAAGAGCTGTAATTTAACAGCTCTTTTTTTATGAAATTAAATTTCAATTTTATTTTCCTTCTTCCTCATAGGCTTTCCAATCTTTCTCTTTATGTGTGTCCTCTCCAAAATATTTAGCAATTTTTAAAAAAGGCTCTGGTTTTTGATATCCAGGAACTGGAGAAAGCATATTCATTTTTTCATCTAAGAATATGGTAGTAGGGTAGCTCATTTTTCCTTGCATTAAAGCTGCTGCAAATTCATGATAACCATTTCTTCCACTTGGAACAAATTTAAAAGTTTTTCCTTTAAACTCTATTGGTTCTTTACCCTCACCATCTAATTTTACCATATAATATTTTTCGGTCATGTAAGCAGCAACCTCGGCATTTTGGAACGTATCTTTATCCATTTTCTTGCACCAGCCACACCAATCTGTATAGACATCAATAAAAATTTTCTTCGGATTTTCTTCCGTTTTTGCTAACTCAGCAGCCTCATTCCATGTTAACCATGTTACTTCTTGTGCATAAATTGATGTGCTAAGTAAAGTTATAATAGCAATAAGCGTATATTTTAATGGACTTTTTGTATTCATAACAATTTTTATCTATTTGTCTTAATAGTCATGTAAAACTAACGAAATTATAGATTTAATATTTTATTTTCCGTGTTTTAGAGTCTATATGTAACAGTTTTTTGTATTTAATGTTGGGATTGAAGCGTGCTGAAATAGGTTAGTAGCTTTTAAAAGAATTAAAGTAAAAAGGAGAGCAAATGGCTCTCCTTTTTAACTTTGGTTATGGTTGGGTGGTTAATTTCTTGTCTTCTTTAGCGCTAGGAAATAAATCTGATGCATCTACTTGATTGCGTATTAAGTCATCAAACGTTTCTCTTTCTCTAATTAAAATAGCTTTTCCCTTGTGCCATAATACCTCTGGTGGCCTAAATCTAGAATTATAATTACTAGCCATTGTAAAACAATAAGCACCAGCATTTTTAAATTGTAGAATATCTCCTTCTGCTATTTCGTTTATTCTTCGGTTACTTGCAAAAGTATCCGTTTCACAAATGTAACCTACTACAGAATAATAGCGTTCTCTTCCTTCAGGATTAGAAATGTTCTGTATTTTATGATAAGAACCATAAAGCATAGGGCGTATTAAATGGTTAAAACCAGAATCTATACTTGCAAAAACTGTTGATGTAGTTTGTTTAACTACATTTACTTTTGCTAAAAAAGAACCAGCTTCACTAACCAAAAATTTTCCAGGTTCAAATGCTAAAGTTAATTCTTTGCCATATTCTTTACAGAATTCGTTAAAACGAGTACTAAGTTTTTTTCCAAGCTCTTCAATGTTGGTTTCAATGTCCCCTTCTTTGTAAGGAACTTTAAAACCACTACCAAAATCTATAAAATCTAAATTCTTAAAGTTTTTAGCAGTTTCAAAAAGTATTTCAGAAGCGTAAAGGAAAACATCAATATCTAGAATATCACTTCCAGTATGCATGTGTATACCATTAATATTCATTTTGGTGAGCTCAACAATACGCAATAAATGAGGTATTTGATGTATGCTTATTCCAAATTTAGAATCTATATGACCCACAGAAATGTTAGAATTTCCGCCAGCCATAACATGTGGGTTTATACGAATACATACAGGAATAGTTGGGTGTTTACTGCCAAACTGTTCTAATATAGATAGGTTGTCTATATTAATACGTACTCCTAGTTTTGCAGCTTCTTCAATTTCTTCTAAAGAAACACCGTTAGGGGTAAATATAATAGACTCTGGTTTAAAACCAGCTAATAAACCTAGTTGTACTTCTTGGATAGAAACAGTATCTAAACCACTACCTAGGCTATTCATAAGTCTTAGTATGGTTATGTTAGATAGTGCTTTACAAGCGTAATTTAATTTAAGTTTTTTTACTCCTTTAAATGCGTTTGTTAGTCTCTGAAATTGAGAAATTATTTTTTCAGAATCGTAAACATATACAGGGTCGCCAAATTTTTTAGCGATTTTAAGCAAATCAGAATGCTTCATAATTAGTCATAATTTTAAACAAATTTAGAATACTAATTCTGTACCCACAAAAAAAGTAGCGTCTAATTTTAGATATGCAACAATTTGTGATATTTGTAACATGATTTACGTTTGTTATATTTGTAAACAGCTAATTTAGGCCTTATCTTTAATTAAAAAAGCACTATGATATTACCTATGTTTCCTTTGCAATCTATCTTTTTTCCTGGAGAAACCATTCCTCTTCATGTATTTGAAGACCGTTACAAAGAGTTAATAAACGATTGTAGAAATGAGGCAATAACTTTTGGTATTCCTGTCTTTTTTGATGGTCAAATTAATTACGGTATAGAAGCGCAATTGGTCGAGGTTGTTACTAGTTATGAAGGTGGTGAAATGGATGTTGTTTGTATTGCTAGGCAAGTTTTTGTTGTAGAAGATTTTAATAGACAAACAAATGGAAAGTTGTATCCTAGTGGTAAAGTTGCTTTTTTAGAGATAGATTATGTTGCAGAGGAGAAGTTAAAAAAAGAAGTTCTAAAGGGAATAGAGGAATTATATTCTTTAATGGGCGCTGCATTTACGCCAATAGCAATTTCAAAATTTAACAGTTATATACTTGCGCATAAAATAGGATTGTCGTTTAAGCAAGAGTATAAGCTCTTGCAAATTGTGAAAGAACAGGATAGATTAGTTTTTCTAAAAAATCATTTGTTACAAACAATAGCTGTTTTAGAAGAGGTGAATAGAACTAAGAAAACAATTGAATTAAATGGTCATTTTAGAAATTTTGATCCATTAGATTTTGATGGTTTTGAGGATTAATGGTTTCGTATGCTTTTTTCATTAGGGTAAATGCGTTTGGTTTATTATTTTTGCTTAGAAACATTAAGAAACTAGATACATGAATCTTCACGAATATCAAGGAAAAGAAATATTAGCAAGTTTTGGCGTACGCATACAAAGAGGTGTTGTTGCGCATAATGCAAAAGAAGCTGTAGATGCTGCTAAGCAGTTAACTGCAGAAACGGGTACTGGATGGCATGTTATTAAAGCTCAGGTTCATGCAGGTGGTCGTGGAAAAGGTGGCGGTGTTAAACTGGCTAAAAATTTAAAAGAAGTAGAAGAAATTGCAGGGAATATAATAGGGATGAACCTTATTACTCCGCAAACATCTGCTGAAGGAAAAAAAGTACATCAAGTATTAGTAGCTGAAGATGTGTATTATCCAGGGGATAGTGAAACAAGTGAATTTTATATGTCTGTTCTTTTAAATAGAGGAACAGGTAGAAACATGATAATGTATTCCACAGAAGGAGGAATGGATATTGAAGAGGTAGCAGAAAGTACTCCTCACTTAATATTTACAGAAGAAATTGACCCTGCAACAGGCTTATTACCTTTTCAGGCAAGAAAAATAGCTTTTAACTTAGGTTTGTCTGGTACAGCTTTTAAAGAAATGACAAAGTTTGTAGCTTCATTATATAAAGCATATGTAGAAAGTGATTCTAGTATGTTTGAGATTAATCCTGTATTAAAAACATCGGATGATAAAATTATGGCTGTAGATGCTAAAGTGTCTATAGATGATAATGCTTTATATAGAAGAAAACAATATGCAGAAATGCGTGATTTACGTGAAGAAAATGCTATTGAGGTAGAGGCTGGTGCTTTAGGTCTTAACTATGTAGATTTAGACGGTAACGTTGGTTGTATGGTTAACGGTGCTGGTTTAGCGATGGCTACAATGGATTTAATTAAAATGGCAGGTGGTGAGCCAGCTAACTTTTTAGATGTTGGTGGTACTGCAGATGCAAAAAGAGTAGAGGAAGCTTTTAGAATTATTTTAAAAGACCCAGAGGTTAAGGCTATTTTAATTAATATTTTTGGAGGTATTGTGCGTTGTGATAGAGTGGCGCAAGGTATTGTAGATGCTTATACGAATATGGGAGATGCAATTAAAGTTCCAATTATTGTTCGTTTACAAGGGACTAATGCAGAATTGGCTAAAGAGATTATTGATAATTCTGGTTTGGCTGTACAATCTGCGGTTCAATTCCAAGAAGCAGCAGATAAAGTAAAAGCAGTTTTAAGCTAAAAACACATATATTTTATTGTAAAAGGGTAATGTTTTTAAACGTTGCCCTTTTTTTATTTCATAAAATGAAAAAATAAAAGATATTTCTTTGTTGAGGGAGTTAATTTTTTATTAACCATAATATTTACAGTGGTTTAGCTCGTTGTTTCGTCTCGTTTTTAATATGGTAAAAAGGTTAAAAAGAATTAAAAAAATGTTAAAAAATAATTCTAGTGTAACATTTTGTAGCCCTGCATCGTCTTTTAAGCATATCATCAATCATCAATCATTTATTAAAAACAAAAAGTCATGAGAAAAATTAGTTTAGTAGTAGTAGCTGCAATGTTACTTTCAGCAGGGAATCTTTTAGCAAACAACACTAGCGATGAGGATAAGCCAAATAAAACTTTGGTAACGCAAATTTCAAAACTTCTTTCTAAGAACACATTAACAGAGAGTGAAGTAGATGCTACGGCATATGTGCGCTTTACTGTAAATGCTTACAGTGAAATTGTAGTGTTATCTGTAAAGACTGAAAATGCTGTTGTAGAGAGCTTTGTAAAGGCTGGTTTAAATTATCAAAAAGTAGATGTAACTAAAATGATAGCGGGTAAAGTGTATGTAATGCCTGTTAGAATTAAAGGTTAAGCTCTATTAGGAACAAAAAAAATCCTGATTATATCAGGATTTTTTTTTGTTTTTATATTTCACAGGGCTTAAATCATTATTCATTTTTTTTCGTTGTTGTGTCTTATAGTCGGGTCTTTTGCTTTTTGATGTGGGAGTTGTAGCTTTTGGTTTAAAGTTGTTAGCAAGAGCTTCGGCAGGAGTTTTTGGGTTTTCTTTTGTTCCTCTTAAATGAATTACTAATCCATTTAAGAAGTTGCGTAATACTTGATCTCCGCACTCCATATATTTGGGATGATCTTCATTTCTAAAAAAGGCGCCTAACTCACTCTTAGAGATATTAAAATCTACTAGTTTTAGTATTTCCACAATATTATCATCACGTAGCATTAGGGCAACTCTAAGCTTTTTAAAAATATCATTATTTGTCATTTGCGTAATCTTATTTTTTGCAAGGTATTATAAAATGTTTAATAACTACTTTTTGTGGTTTTAATTTCTGTAGTTTTCAACTAGAGGTATTAAAATAATTATACAGACAAAATGTCGTTAATGAAAGTTAAAATTAAGACAAAATGTCATTACAGTTTAATTGGTATGTATTTTGACTATTTAGAAAGTATAAATTAAAATTAATATTAAAAGATAATAGTTATGAGTATAGCAAGAAAAAATGAAGTGTTTTTGCCTTCTTTATTAGATGAAATTTTTAAGCCAGATTGGTTTGGTGGAATTGAAAATCATGCAGCAAAAATACCTCCTGTTAATATCTTGGAAAGTGATGAATTTTTTGAAATAGAATTGCTAATTCCTGGAAGAAAAAAAGAAGAATTTGTAATAGAAATTGATAAGAATATTTTGTCTGTTTCTGTTTCAAATGAAGAAAAAAAGGAAGATGAAAAAAAGGATTCTAATCGAAAATATACTAAAAGAGAATTTAAAAAATTAGGTTTTAAAAGAGCTTTTAATTTGCCAGATACTATCGTAGAAGAGAAGGTGAGTGCTTCTTATGAAGATGGAATTTTAAAGTTTGTATTACCTAAAAAAGAAGAAGCTTTGCCAAAGGAGAAAAGGCAAATATCTTTATGATAATTTTTCACTTTTCATTTTATTCTGTGCTGAAGAGCAGAATATTTAAGTGATTTTTTTGGTTGGTTGATTTGTGAGCGTTTCAAGAAATTGAAACGCTCTTTTTTGGCTTAAAATTGTTTATTTTACAAATTTAGTCTTATCTAAAAATGTATGTTAAAATATTTTAAACCAGTATTTTATATTATTTTATGTAAAGTTTTTATTTACTTTTTAAGTTTTTTTTGAAAAACCACCTTACTATAGTTGAAATATACACTTATTTTTGTTCTTGGAGTACTTTTATTTCATCTCTTAGTTTAGCAGCTTGCATAAAATCTAATTCTTTTGCGGCAGCTTCCATTTGCTTTCTTTTGTCCTTTATTAATTTTTCAATTTGCTCTTTTGTTAGATAATCCATGTCTGGTTCTGCAGCTCGTAATTCTTCTTTTTGGAAGTGATATGTAGAGACCGAATTTTTTGCAAGAGCACTATCTAAACTTTTATTTAATGCTTTTGGTGTTACATTATTTTTTAAATTATAAGCAATTTGTTTTTCTCTTCGGTAGGTAGTTTCGTCCATAGTTTTCTGCATGCTTTTTGTAATTTTATCTGCATACATAATTGCAAGGCCATTTAGGTTTCTTGCAGCTCTTCCAATGGTCTGTGTAAGGGATCTGTGACTACGTAAAAATCCTTCTTTATCTGCATCTAAAATTGCGACTAAAGATACCTCTGGTAAGTCTAATCCTTCACGTAATAAATTCACTCCAATTAGCACATCAAAAATCCCTTTTCTAAGGTCTTGCATAATTTCTACTCTTTCTAGAGTATCTACATCACTATGTATGTATCTACACCTAACATTTATTCTTGTAAGATATTTTGCAAGCTCTTCTGCCATTCTTTTAGTAAGTGTAGTTACTAAAGTACGTTCATCCTTTTCTACTCTTTGTTGTATTTCTTCAATTAAATCATCAATTTGATTTTCACTTGGGCGCACTTCAATTATTGGGTCTAATAAACCTGTAGGTCTAATTACTTGCTCCACAACCACCCCTTGGCTTAATTCTAATTCATAATCTGCAGGAGTAGCACTAACGTAAAGAACCTGTCCTTGTAATATTTCAAATTCTTCGAACTTTAAAGGTCTATTATCCATGGCTGCAGGTAATCTAAAGCCATATTCTACTAAGTTTTCTTTTCTAGAACGGTCTCCTCCGTACATAGCATGTACTTGAGGAATTGTTACATGACTTTCATCAACCACCATTAAAAAATCATCTGGAAAATAATCTAACAAACAAAAAGGTCTTGTGCCAGGTTGCCTGCCATCTAAATAACGGGAATAGTTTTCTATTCCAGAGCAATACCCAAGTTCGCGTATCATTTCTAGATCAAACGTTGTGCGCTCTTCTAAACGTTTTGCTTCTAAGTGTTTTCCTATTTCTTTAAAGTACGCTACTTGCTTCACCATATCCTCTTGAATTTGGTGTATGGCGTTTTGTAACACATCTTGTGAGGTTACAAACATATTAGCTGGGTATATATTAAGATTTTCGTATAACTCTATTACATTATTATTAAAAGGGTCAAAAGCCTCTATTTCTTCTATTTCGTCACCAAAAAAGTGAATTCTAAAAGCATGGTCGGCATAGCTAGGAAAAACGTCTATAACATCTCCTTTTACTCTAAAATTGCCATTTTTAAAATCAGTTGTTGTACGTGAATAAAGACTTTGGACTAGTTGGTGCATGAACTTTGTTCTGGCAATAACTTGGTCTTTTTTTATAGAAATAACATTCTTCTGAAATTCAATAGGGTTTCCAATACCGTATAAACAAGATACCGATGCAATTACAATTACATCTCTACGGCCAGATAATAAGGAGGATGTAGTGCTTAGTCTAAGTTTTTCTATGTCCTCGTTAATAGAAAGGTCTTTTTCTATATAAGTTCCGCTAGTAGGAATATATGCTTCTGGTTGGTAATAATCATAATAAGAAACAAAATATTCCACAGCATTTTCTGGAAAAAACTGCTTAAATTCTGAATATAATTGCGCTGCAAGAGTTTTATTGTGGGCAAGAATTAAGGTAGGTTTTTGTACTGTTTCTATAACATTTGCTACAGTAAAAGTTTTTCCAGAACCAGTAACTCCTAAAAGGGTTTGGTACTGTTCTTTTTCATTAACGCCATTCACTAATTGTTTTATGGCTTGTGGTTGGTCTCCTGTTGGTTTAAATTCTGATACTACCTTAAATTTCATTTGCTAAAAGTACAAAAGTAACACCATTTATTATGGCTTAGTAGTAAGCAACTTGCATTATCAAGGGTAATTAGTGTTTGTTAAAAGCAAAAGGCAATGGTATGAAACCATTGCCTTTTGCTTTTAATTTTATGATATTATGATTTATTTTTTTGCGTCTTGTTCTTTAGCCCATTTTTTAGCACGTTCTGTACGTTTAGCAGAACCAGGATGCGAAGAGGTTATAGAACCTTTTCCTCCATCACCACTTAAATCTGCAAGCTTTTGAAAAGCTCCTGCCATAGCATGGTAATTGTACCCCTTAGAGACTAAGAACTTAAAGCCATATGCATCAGAGTCAGATTCATGGGTTTGTGAAAATTGTGCATTAGCAACCGTTTCAACAAAATTTCCTATTTCATCATCGGCCAAAATTTTTCCAGCCCCAGTATTTGCATTAGCTACATCTTTAGCAGCAGAAATACCATAAGCAGATTGGTATCTTTTTTTGGAGTGTCCTAATTTAACATGTCCTATTTCATGCCCTATAACGCTTAATATTTCATCGTCTGTCATTAAATCCATTAAACCAGCCATAACTCTTACACTACCATCTGGTGTTGCAAAAGCATTAACATCTACTACTAAATATACTTTAAAGTTTAAAGTAAGGCCATCTTCTGTTTCTAAGCCACTAACCAATTTTTTTAAACGTTCGCCATAAGGATCTCCAGGACCAGCCACAGGGTTATTATCATCCATCCATTGAACAGATTGTAAAGAAAGTGTAGCCATATCTTCATCAGACAATGTTGCAGCTTTTACTAATTTTTTACCAGCAGATATGTTTCCTTTTTTTAAAACTTTACCAAATTGGGCATTTGCACTAATAGTGGTTACTAAACAGAATAAAATTAAAAAGTAATTTTTCATTTTTAAGGGAAGTGTTTGTTTTTATTATTAATAAATATAAGACAAAGATAGGTATATAAGTATTTACAATACTCCCTGAAAATAGGGAAAGCATCTTTGGTATGGATTACTTTTTCTTTGATTAATATACCTATAGAATTATTGAAAATTTAGATTTTAAAAGAGAAACGCTTTTATCTTTTTAATGCAAAATGTCCTTTAAATACTCTGCCATCTTCTAAATTAACTTTAAACCAATAATCTGTTGCAGGCATAGGTCTGCCATTTGCGGTGCCATCCCAACCTGTTGAGTTGGGCGATATTTGAGTGATTAGGTTTCCGTAGCGATTAAATATATAGATTACTGAATTTGGTTGAAATTGGCTATTAATACCTTTAATTTGCCAATAATCATTAATAGAGTCATTGTTTGGTGTAAAAAACTTTTGGTGTCCTATTACAGATATTTTTAAGTCTACTGTGCCGCATCCATATTTATCTCTGACGTATAATTTATAGATGCCTGGAAAAACATCTTCAAAAATAGGGGAGTCTTGGTAGGTATAAAAAGCTTCGTTTTGGAGTGTAGAAAATTCATCTTCTAGGGCATATTCATAGTCTCCAAGTCCTAAATTATTGTTGGTGTCATTAATGGTAACTGTATTGTTTTCTGATATGTCTTTAATAGTTATATCTTTTAAAGTAATAGTAGCTATTTCAGAAGCATTTACAAAAATGTCTCTGGTTCTAGGGCAACTAGTGCCATCTGTTTTTGTAAGTGTTAGGTGGTATGTGCCAGGAATAGAAACTGTAAGTGTTGGTGTGGTTTCTGGTAAAACTTCTCTTTGTATAGTATTATCCAAGCTTGTCCATGCCCATTGATATGTAAAAACTTCATTTGGGTCATTCTCAATAGGGTCTAGCAAGGCAGTGAAAGTAGGGTCAGAGGTACAAATAATTAACGAGTTGTTGATAGAAAATTCTGGTAGTGGGTTTACGGTTAAGTTGATAGTGGTATTATCTATACAGGCTGTGTTATTAGGATTCCGAACTTCTACGGTGATTATTTGTGAACTAGTATTTAATGGGTTTGGTAATGTTGTGCTATTGGTAACTGAATTTCCTTGTTCGTCTATATAATTATAAAAAATATTCATTCCTGTTTGTGCGCCTAAAATAGTAGTACTGAAAGTAGAAGTATCAAAAGGGAAAATTAAATCATTATCTATATCTCCTGCATCTCCATCACATACAATTTGTGGTGGAATACTGTTTGCAATTGGTTGTGTGTCTACCGTAAATTCTAAAGTTGTTTCATCATAACACGGACCATTTGGATCAGCGGTAACATTGTTAGTAACTCTTATGGTTATGGTTTGAGTTGCTGTAATAAATGGATTGGGTAATGGACTAGGTAATGGAGCGTTGTTGGCATCAAAATAAGTTATAGTAACATCTGCTAAACTTTGTCCATTAAGTATACTTGCTTGTATTGTGGAAGTGTCAAACGGAAAGAGCCCGTCTTGGTCATCATCACACTGCCGCATAATAGTAGTGGTGTTGGCTATTGGTAAGGGTTCTACAGTTAAAGTAATATGAGAGCCTAATCCTAAACAATCATTAGAAAGACTGTTATCTATTCGGATATAAATTTCCTGACTATTAGGGTATCCAATATTTCTGTAATTGGTAATGTCTGTTATTTCATTAATCTCAGCTAAGGCATCTGCTTCATTTCTATAGTAAAAAACAGATAAATTTGGTCTTGTTAGAACAGGAAAAAGATTAACTACATCATTGGTTACACTACTAAAATTAAAAGAAGAAACACCATCTCTGTCATTGTTATTGATAGTATTATTTCCATCAACATCTAAAAAATCATCACATACATTAAACATGCGTTGAAATGTTGCAGGTATTTGGGTGGCAGATACATTTAATTGTATTTCAGAAATAGAGGAGCAACCTAGAGAGGATTCAATATTGGCCCAAACTACGTCTGTAATTACTGTTGTATTTATATATGCTGTGGGATTATTAATATAATCTGGACTTGTAGTATCTCCTGCAATAGCTGCAGTTTGCGAAGTATAATATGTAAAACTTTCGTTGGCTACATTGTTTGATATTTTTGTGTTTACTTCGGTTAAATTAAATGGGCTAAAGCCATCAATATCATCATCGCACTGCGTTAAAATAACATTTGCATTTACAACAGGTAAAGGGTTTACGGTAAGCGTAATTTCATCTGAGTAGGTTCCACAGATGTAATCTACTCTGTTTAAAAAAGCTCGATATAGATAATTATTATAAGATAAAGGAGCACTTATAATAGTTAAGATATTAGTATCTACACCTGAATATATTGCATTGTTTAGGATATTATTCCAATTTGTGCCATTATCTGTGCTTACTTGCCATTGTATCGTACTTGTTGGGTTGTGGACTAAAGTTAGTTGCGTGGTACCATTCTCACATACTTGTGTATCTATAGGTTGGGTTGTAATTACAATTGTACCATCTGTTGCATAATTAATACTTGGGGTAGTGTAACCATCTGTGTTACCAGTAACAACACCTGTTGTGGTATTTATACCTGTACCTTGTAAACGTCCTGGTGTTGTAGTGCTTTCTGAGAAACCAGCTTCTATTACATCACTACAATTATCTCCATCACTTTCTAAATCTATATAATTATAAATTCCATCGGTATCTAAATCCCCTATGGTATATCCTAAAGTATTAGCATCAATATTGGTTTCTGCGTTGTTATCCCAGCCATTACTTCCAATAGAAGTGTTTACGTTATCAATAACACCATTAAAATCTGTATCTGGCAAACCACTGTTAGATTCTAGAACGTCATAAATACCATCGTTATCACTATCTAAATCTAAATAATCAGGAACACCATCATTATCATTATCAATAGGAAGCATATTGCTATCATAAGCATCATCTAAACCATTTTGGTCTTCATCTATATTAGATAGGGGAGAGTTATTAGGGGCAAAGGATTCTATAAAATCTGGAATACCATCATTATCACTATCATAATCTATTTCATCTTTAATCCCATCTCCGTCAGAATCTAATTTGTAGCAGCTTAAGGATATATTTGCTGTAAATGTTGATGAACTTACAGTATTTGCTAATCTATGTGTAAAAGAAAAACCATTTACTTGGTTAGCATGAAAAGAGTATGGAGTGTTACCATTTGGTGATGGATTTATTTTAAAATGTATTTCGGAACCAGAGATTTGTGTTACACCAGTTTCAAAAGCACCATCAAAATTAGAATCTATAAGTAATCTATTATCTGGGTCTACAACGGTTATGTTTTTATTTGAAGGTAGAATTTTAGCGATAAAAAACTCCCCATCGGTTATAGTATGATTTGTAGTTATATCTTCTGCTACTAAAACATTTATAGATTCTGAGAATTGAATACTATAATCGCTCTCCGCATTTGTATCAGGTTGTACTGTGCTAGTATAGTTTCCGTTTGTATTACCTGAAAAAGTGTTTGTTGCGTTTCCTGAGGTATTGTTTTGAATAAAAGTGGCAGAGTTAGCTAATGTTGTATTGGTGGTGTTATCTTGAAAAATAAATTGTGGTGTATTTATGTTTGATAAATTTACTGTGACATTGCCTAAAGATTCCGTGCAATTTTGGATACCATCATTATCATTGTCAATATCTAAATTATCTATAATACCGTCATTATCTATATCATCCGGACAAATGCTCACAGGAACTTCAGTAGATTCTAATCTTTCTAAAGTACAAGTTATTATACCTATTAATTTATATTTACCTGGAATTGTTGGAGTTATAGAGGTATTACTGTTATTTAAATTTATAAAACCAGAGCCATCGTCAAACCACCATTCAAAACTATCAAAACTTTGTGTATTAGCTGCAGAGAGTGTAACATTAGGAATACAGTTCCCTAGTGTAGTAAATTGTGCATCAAAATTAATTTCGGGTGCAGATGGGAAGCCAGAATAGAAACTTCCAGAGGTAGCAGCACCATTATAGTTAAAGTATGCGCAATATAATTCATCGGAACTTTCTACAGATATATTATTAGAAAGACCAGTTACTTTATAAGTTACATAATCTGTTTTTCCTGTTACCGGTGAAGGACCTATTGTAGAAAAGTTAGAAATTGGGGTGCCATTAATAGTTACTGTTGCGTCAGCTTTTGTAACTACCGATACTCCTCCGGTATAAGAGGTATTACCTATATCTCCAATATTAGCAATATTATCTAGATTTCCGCGAGCTTCACAACTTAAGGGAGGAACAAAAAACATACCTTGATTAGCTTCACTATTTGTTGCGCCAACACCTTGGTATACAAAAACTGGTTCTGAAGTTTCTACATACATATTACCGCTGGCATTAAATTGATTGCCCTCTATTAGATAATAATTACCAGCATTAATTGTTATTGCCGACGGATTACCATTAATGCTTATAGTAGTGTTGTTAGTATGTGCAACTACTAAAATGTTTTCCCATTCATTACTACCATCTCCTTTTACAAGAATATATTCTGTTCCTATTTTTGACAATCCGGCTATTTGGTCAATGCCATAATCTCTACCACTTCCATTACTAAAGCTACCATTAGTAGAGCCACAATTTACTACAATAGGTTTGTCTGAGGTTACAAGGGAACCTATAAGTCCGTCTCTATTAATGGTACTGTCAAAACTATTTGTTGCAATGGTGTAGCTTTCTCCTTCATTTAAGTTTATGGTTATTGGGGTTATACCAGTATAATTTTTTATAATTAATCCAGCAGGTAGGTCATCAAAAGTAACTTGTGTATTATCTTCTGTAGCCATGACAGAAACAAAGTTTAAGTAATTGTCTTGCGGGTTTTGGTTGGTGTAGCTACCTATTCTAAATATATTTCCTAATGCAGATAACCCCTTACTAACTAATGCTCCTGCTTGAGCTCCGCCACCTGCATTCATTCTTACCGATACATAAACAGGAGCATCCGCTTCTATAATATAGCCTTTATCATTGGTTATAGTACTTGTGGAGTTAGAAGGGATAAAAAGTTGCCCGTTTCCATACCCAATAGAGACTTCGTCTGGATTAGCATTTGAAACAGTTCCTGTAATATGGTTTGCTGTTGGTTGCCCAACTGGAATAATTGTGTAGGTAATATCTAATCCACTAGGGGTAGAAATATAAATATATTGGTCTTCGGGGTTGGCATTACCAAAGGCCGCATTGGTTAATGGGGGTATAAAATGCTTTTTGCTTAATTGAGAATGTCCAAGTGCAGAAATAAAAAGAAGGATTATAAATAAATAATTTTTCATAAGGCAGTCTCAATTGCTAATACTATAAAAAGTATAAAAATGTAAAATGTACACTTTTTACAGATGTACTAATATAGCATATCTGTAAAATTAGACTACTTAAAGTGTGAAAAGTTTAATTTTATTAGGGAAAAAGGTGGAAAATAAAAAAAATGGTTAGTGTTTTTTATTGATTTATAAAGTTTGGTAAAAAGATTTTATAAAGACTTAGTCATTTATAAACTGCGTTTATATTTTAAACATAATTTCCTAATCGTATTACTGCTTTTTTTGTTTTTTTGGATAATAGCATTGCTTTTAGTGCATATTTAAAATAATCGAGCATAGGTTCATGACTCATAAAATTTAATCTAGCATTAAACATCCACATGGGAAAGTATCTATGAAATATGAGTAAATTATTTATAGAGACAGCTAATTGTCTAGGCCAATCTTCTACTTTTTCAGGGTGAGGTATGGGTATAATTTTATTTTTATTCTTTTTACTAATGTTAGTTACTTCTAATTTTGCTATCACAGCGGCACTAAAAACTTGTTGGCAGAACAGTACAGGCTGAAGGGTTAATAAATTTTCTGAAAATACAGGCTCTTTTTTAAGTTTTGCAAGCCCATTAGCTGTACAATCTACAAATAGAGTGTTTTTTTCATAAGGAATAGTTTCTTGTGTAAGTATAATATCTGTAGCTGTTATTCTATTTACATATCCTTTATTAATAACATTTTTAATTTTCCTTAAGTCTGCTAATTCACTTGGACTTATAGTAGCACAGCGCCAGTTGGTGGGTAAAGTATTAGTATTAATTCTTACTATGCTACCACGTTTTTCCATATTTAAAAAAATATCATCCGCTTTTTTTGCTTTCGTTAATAGTTTTGCATGTGCTAAAACTTCTCTAGAAAGGTCACCAACTTGTACATAATCTCTATTAAATAGCCAACAATCTCCGGGTGTTATCCAATAAATATTATCAGGATTTACTCCTTTTCTTACTAGATATACAATAGCGTCCATTCCAGTTTTTCCATTCCCAATAACACAGAAATTTTTCCATTTATCATATTCTTCTGGTAAAGCATTTAAAGGTTTTAAATTAACACCTTTATCTATTTTATATTTTGGGGTAGATGTAGATGGTACTTCTACTTTCATGTAAGAGGCATTAACAACTTTTTTATTTACTTTAAAATTTAAAACACGGTCAGGATTTTCTAAATCTTGAACAATACCATCTCCTAAGTAATTATGTCTGCCAAGAAATTTTACTTTACCACTATTTTCAAGCTTTTTTAAAACTTTATCGTAATAAGTTAATATTTCTTTTTTAGAAGATAAATCTGTTGATCCATTACCTAATACACTAGAATTAACACCATAGAAGGCCGCAGGTTGGTGTAGCCCAACAAAAGAATATGCATTATTCCAATGGCCAGAAATATTTGCTCTCCTATCAATGATTGTCATTGTAATATTAGGGTTTTGTGTATGCATTTCGTCTGCAAAAGCCATGCCCATGGCACCAGCCCCTATAATTAAATAATCTGTAGTTATATTTGTATCTTGAGTGTTTAAATTTGCCATATCTATTTTATGAAGCGTTATGTTATTACGTAATCTATTATTAACTTTCTTTAGCCATTCTAAAAGCATGTTTCATTATAATCCATACGGCAACAATAAGAACAAAAGCAAAAATTAAAGCAGGTAAAAGACCTATAATTCCTGCAATACTTGTTTCTCCTAATTTATTATTGCCAAAAGTTAATGCCCTGTGATTGCCTGCTAGTATACCTCCATAATAAAAAAGAATATTGGCATAACCAGTACCTATGAGCATCCAATATAAAGTAGAAGTGGTTTTTTTGGGTAGTTTCATTAAATGCATTACAATAGCCACTAGAATAACTAACATACCGTTCATTATTCCTCCAGAGTGCGCTCTTGCCCATGAAGATGTAGAGCCTGGAATTTCAAATTCCAAAATTTTAGTTGGATAAATTTCAAAGCCACCAATTAAACTCATTATTAAACCAAAGCCAGCTAATAAACCTAACACTAAAACTATGGATCCATGTCCTATCATTTTTAATTGTATCTTATTCATAATTAATTTGTTTTATTATTTTAAAAATTATAAAATCTACTTTAATGAATTCTTAAAGCTTATATACTAACCCAATTTGGAGACCTAAAGGGTTAACATTTACTTCTGCATTTACAGGTGCCCCACCTAAACCTGGTATTCCTGGAGCTACACTTCCTGTAATATCTGTTTTTATAAAATTCATAGTAGCAGAGGCATTTAATCCCCAATTTTTAGAGAACATATAATTAACCCCTCCTCTAAGAACAAAACCAAACATATTTTCTGCTTCTAGGTCTAATAAATTATTATCTTTTTCTTTTGAAATTAAAGTGTAATTTAAACCAACTCCTATATAAGGTTCTATATTTTTTAGTATTTTAAAATGATAATTACCACTAAGTATAATTGGTATAAAAGTAACTTCACCAATAGTAAGGCCTGCAATTGCGCCTTTCCCAGTAATTGTTGTAGTAGGAGGCAAAGCTATTAAACTAGATATGGAAAATTTTTCTGAAAAATTATATCCAAATTGCATGGAGGCAGTAACTTCGTTCGATAGTTCTACAGAAGCACCATCAACCTCCATTCCAGCTGCATTTACTTTAGAGTCTTCAATAAAATTTACGAATAAAGCACCTGGTTGAATATACCAACCTGTTCCTTCGCTTTTATTAGCATTTACATTTTCTTGAGCCGTTAGTATTGTTATTCCAAAAAAGAATAGTATTGTAACTGTTAACAGATATTTATTAGTGTTTTTAATTTTCATAGTTAGTTATTTTTAAGTTGGTTTTTATAAGTACTTTACTAAAATGTCTATTATTTGTTGTTTAAAATTATTGTATGGAGGGAATAATAATTCTAAGGCATTTGGAATATGTTGTTTTAAGATCCCCCTTGGGTTAGAAAAAGATTTAAAACCTTCAAATCCATGTGCTTTGCCAATACCACTATTGTTAGATCCTCCAAATGGTAAATTGTTATTAAAAAAATGTACTGCCGAATGGTTAATACAGCCACCTCCGGCACGGGTATTATTAAGAATTTTTTTTACGTTTTTACTACTTTTACTAAAAATATAGAGTGCCAATGGCTTTTCTCGGTTATTTATTTTATGAATAACTTCATCTAGATTGTTAAACGTAAATACGGGCATTACAGGGCCAAAAATTTCATTATTCATTAGTTTAGAATCCTCAGGGACATTACATATTACTGTTGGCGAAATGTAGTTTTGGTTAGAATTTAATTCTCCGCCAATATCTATTTGGCTACCTTTTTCAACGGCATCTTCTATGTATTCTTTAACTCTTGTAAAATGCTTTTTATTTACTATACGAGAATATGAAGTTTCTTGCTCAGCATTTTCACTATAGAATTTTTTAATATATTTTTTTACGGTATTTAAAAATTCATCTTTTTTATTTGCATGCACAAGTACATAATCTGGTGCAATACAAACTTGGCCGTTATTTAAAAATTTACCCCAAGCTACTCGCCTTGCAGCAGCTTCTATATTTGCTGTTTCGTCAATAATTGTTGGAGACTTGCCACCTAATTCTAAGGTTACAGAAGTTAAATTTTTTGCTGCGGCAGACATTACAATTTTTCCTACACTTGGCGCACCTGTAAAAAATATATGATTAAAAGGTTGTTCTAAAATAGCTTGCGATTCTTCTATACCTCCTTCTATCACAGAAACTTCTGATGTACTAAAAACTTCTGAAATTATTTTTTTTATTAGTTCTGAAGAATGTGGAGTGTGTTCAGACGGTTTAACCATTACACAATTACCTGCTGCAATTGCCCCTACAAGAGGGCCTAATGTTAAATTAAATGGGAAATTCCACGGAGATATAATAAGAACAACACCTTTAGGTTCGTATTTTATATAAGAACTAGATCCAAGTAATGCAAAAGGAGTAGATATGGAATGGTTTCCAATCCAATTTCTGAGGCGTTTTTTTGCATGCTTTATTTCACTTACAACAGGATAAACCTCAGTTAAATCAACTTCACTAGGATGTTTTCTGTAGTCTTTATACATAGCATCCTTAATTTCATTTCTATATTTTAATACTGCTTTATGTAATAAATTAAGTTTTGCTTTTCTTTCTATATAGGTTGTATTACCAACTTCTAATTGGTTTTCTTTAAGAGTTTTAAAAGCCTGTTCTATCTCTTTAATAGAGGTTTTGTTTTGTGGTTTAATTTTAGTTTCCATATGCTTTTAATTCTTTTTTTAATATTTTTCCTGTGGCACTTGTTGGTAAACTATCCATAAATTTAATTACACGAGGATATTTGTATGCCGCGATACGTTTCTTTGTCCAATCTATTAATTCATTTTCCGTTATAGTTTTACCTTCCTTTAATACTACACAGGCTTGAATTTCTTCTCCAAATTTTTCGTGTTTAATGCCAATAACAGCAACCATAGAAATACTTTCATGTTGCATCATTGTTTCTTCTATTTCTCTTGGATACACATTTAATCCTCCTCTGATAATCATATCTTTAGTACGATCTACAATAAAGAAGAAGCCATCTTCATCCTTAATTGCAACATCACCAGAATGTAACCAACCGTTTTTTAATACTTTAGCATTAACTTCGGGTCTTTTATAATAGCCTTTCATGACGTTATGTCCTTTGTAAACTAATTCTCCCTTTTCTCCAACAGGTAATTCATTTCCATTATCATCTACAACTTTTACATCTATACCCCAAGCAGCAGTACCAACACTACCTGGTTTTCTTATGTTTTCTTTATGATTAAAAGTTACTACAGGGGACCCTTCAGACATTCCAAAGCCTTCCAGGATTTTAACTTTATACTTGGTTTCAAAATTTTCTAATACTTTAACTGGTAATGCAGCTCCACCAGAAATGCAAATTTTTAAGTTATTGGCTATTGCGTTTATATTTAGGTTTTTATCTTTATGATTTAATAACCCCCAATACATCGTGGGTACTCCGGCAAATATGGAAACTTTATGTTTTTCCATCATTTTTAAAGTAGTTTCAGGGTCAAAACGAGGTAAGAGAATACTTTTTGCTCCTCTATAAATACCAGAATTCATTAAGAGAGTCATTGCAAAAATGTGAAACAGAGGGAGTACAATGAGTAGCGTATCTTCTGGTTGCGTATTTGCAATATCTGCAGATAATATAGCATTTAGTAAAAGGTTTGAGTGTGTAAGTTCTGCTCCTTTGGGCTTTCCTGTAGTTCCCGAAGTATATATGATAACTGCCGTATCATTAGAAATTGTTTCTACTGTTTCAAATACAGAAGATTCCTTTTTCATTAGAGAATTAAGAGTATTGAGGTCTTTAGAAGAATCTTTATTTTCTTTAGCAGAAATTTTATAAAAATGTTCACAATCTGGAGCAGCTTTAAAACCAGCATAACCTTCCTCTAGCATTGGTAAGCCTGGGACTCCCTCAAAGCAAAAATATAATTTGGCGTCAGAATCCGTGAGATGATAAGCAACTTCTTCCCTTTTGAGTAAGATACTTAATGGTACAACTATGGCGCCAGCCTTTAAAATACCAAAATAGACCATCGGAAATTGAGGTGTATTTATACAGCTTAGTGCAACTTTATCCCCTTTTTTTATACCTACTCTTTTTAGACCATTTGCTATTTTATTAGCGGCATTATTTAAATCTAAAAAGCTTAAATGAAAATCATTATTAATAAAAGCTTCTTTAGATGAATGTCTTTTTGCACTATCTTCTAATATGACGGAAACGTTAAGCAAATTGTATAATTTTTTGGTTAGATAATTTTTAAGTTGATATAATATTTTATATCATATTAATTTTAATATGACCAAGTTAATTTCTTTTTTTTGCTAGATATATAAAGATAATCTCAAAAACTATAAGGATAATTTCAATATAATTTAAAATAAATCTATTATATTAGGGATATAATAAAATTTAGTATGATGGTTAATTTGCCAGAAAATAGTGTTCAAAGTTTACTCTTTAACAGTAATGATGCTGAATTATTAATAAAAAATAACCACGTAGATGTTAATAAAAACTATGAATTTGATAACATCGTATTTGGTTACATAAATGACGGGGTTAAGAATATTTCTATTAAAAATTATGGAAATATAGATTTACAACCCGAAATGGTCATAATGGGAACTACAAAATTCTCTGCTTATGTGGAATTATCTAAAACTAAAATATTAGAACCTGCGACATGCTTTACACTAGAAATATCTAAAGAAAAAGTTTGGAAAATTTTAGATAAAATTAATGAAGAATTTAGTATGCCTAAATTAGTGAAACAAGATAAAGAACTTTCTGATATTGATATTTATTGTGGTAATGGGGGGAAATATGTTCTTAGTGCCTTAAAGCAAATACAATATCTAATGAGTGAAGATATAAGATATAAAGATTATTGGTTAGGCTTAAAGATTGAGGAACTAATTTTATGTTGTTTACAAAGTAACATGCATGATGCTTTAGTTCATAGTTATAAAGAAAATTGTAGTATTGATCATCCTTTAGCATATGCTATAAGTTATATAAAAGAAAATCTGAGTATGTCTATAGATATGAATATTTTAGCAGACAAGGCTTGTATGAGCAAGTCTACTTTTTTTAGACAGTTTAAATTACACTTTGGTACTACACCTAATAAGTATATTCACATGCAAAGAATAGAAAAAGCAAAAAAACTTCTAGAAAAAAGAAAGTTATCTGTAAGTGAAATTGCTTATAAACTTGGTTATAGTAGTCCATCCTATTTTACGGCTCAATTTGAACGTATTGTTTTATCTTCTCCAACCAATTATCGTAAGCTTAAACTTTATCAGAATCAAAAAATACTAAAAGTTTAAATTTACAAATCTCTTTTTTTAAGTAAAGCATAAGAAGCGTATATAAATATAGCAGTCCAAGCAAGAACAATTGCTAGTTCATACCAATGAGTTTGATAGTTCATGGTTATTTGCTCTCCTACTTGATTTGCCACAGTTTGTACAGCATCTAGTCGTGTAAAAGGCTCTTTTATTAGATTAAACATAGATTGTAAAGGAAAAAATCCCATTACTATTTCTGTTGTTTCCGCATCAAATAGCTTCCAACGGATTAAGCCTCTAAAAAGCCCTTCTATAATTTGCCAAAGAATTAAAAAACCTAATGCAAAAGCAGACCTTTTTATTAAAATTCCTAAAAAAAGACAAAAAGAAAAGAAGCCAACTAATTTTACAAAAAAGGCTAAAACAAATATTAAATCAGAAAAAATTATAGAAAACTCATTGTAGTTAGAGTAAATAATCCCTAAAATTAAGGAAACTATAAAAAGAAATATAGTAGATAATATTGCAAAAGATAATACTGTTAAAAATTTAGAAAGTATAAACTCTTTTTTAGATAACCCGTCTATCAAATTTTGTTTTATAGTTTTGTTGCTATATTCATTTGCCATCATAGAAACAATTACAATGGCCAAGAATAATTTAAAAAATGCAGTTATAAAGGTGTTAAAGTGCCATATATATGGGAAATTAAAAATACCAATATCTGCTAAATGAAATTTTATAGGACCAATATCAAATTTTATAGAAGCAATTAAAGCTATAGAAGTTAAAAGAAAAAAATAAGATAGTATAAGTACTTTACTAGCTCTATTATTCCAAAGTTTTATAAATTCTATTTGAAGTAATCTAATCATTTTAATGTTTTTTTGGTAGTTATTTAGTTAGATTTCTTTTTGGTTAATGCTAAAAATTGCTCTTCTAAACTTTCTTTTCTTTTTACTAAATGGGATAATACAATCCCTTTTTCAAAAAGCATTTGGTTTAAAGCTTCGGCTTGTAATTCTTCCTTTAAGAAAGCAGTAATTAATTCGCCTTCGTATTTTATTTCTCCAAAACTGCTATGTTCTTGTAATATTTGTTTTAATTTTTCTTTTTCTTTGGTTTTTAATTCAAAAAAACCATGGCTTGCAAGCATGTTATCTACACTACCAGCGTATAATTTTTCTCCTTTTCTTAAAATTACCACATGGCTACAGACTTTTTCTACTTCATCTAATAAATGAGAAGCCAAAAGTATAGTAGTGCCCTTTGAAGCTATTTTTTTTATGATTTCTCTTATTTGATGTATACCCTGTGGATCTAATCCGTTAGTGGGTTCATCTAGAATTAAAATTTCAGGATCATTTAGCAGGGCAGAAGCTATTGCTAAACGCTGTTTCATTCCTAAAGAGTAGGTTTTAAACTTACTGTTTTTTCTATCTAATAACCCTACTAATTCTAATTTCTCTTCTATTTTATTTTCTGGAACATCTTTTATTTTACAGACTAGCTTTAAGTTTTGTAAAGCTGTCATGTATGGATAAAAATTAGGCCTTTCTATAATTGCGCCTACTTTTTTTAGAGCTTCATGGGTAGATGTTGTGCCATTAAACCACGAAAATTCTCCTTTGGTTCTATTTACAACGTTTAATACAATTCCTAAGGTAGTAGACTTTCCACTGCCATTGGGGCCTAGAATACCATAAACATTACCTTTTTCTATAGTAAAGGATAAATCTTTTACAGCAGTAAGAGAACCGTATTTTTTGGTGAGATTGGTAACCGTAAGAATATTTTCCAAATTGATTGTTATTTAGATGAATTATGATAACAAGACGATTAAAGTGAGAGTTTGTTACATTTTTAGATAAAAACATAGGATAAAGACATAAGCAATAAGGTATTAAAACTTTTTATTTATGTAAACTTATGTTTAACTTGGAGTTTTAGGTGTATTAAAATAGAGAAACATGTCCGAGGAGAAACTAATGTCGAAAAAAAAACCAGCTTATCCAGTAAATGATAGGTTAGATGCTTATTTAGAAAATTATAACCGAAAAATAGAAATTCCAATTTTTTATGAAGATTTACTACGTTTTTCTGGCTCTGTTACAGTGTATGATGTTAATGATGAAGATACCTTGTGGATTAGAGTTTATTATTCTGAATTTGAAAGACAAGAAATAGATTTAAGTTTAAAAAAAGTCTATTCTATTTTACATTCGGATGGTGGTAATTCTATTATTCAATATCTAAATATTGATGCTGTAGATTACTGTACATTTGGAAATTCTAAACCATTTAGAATAAAAGTTAGGAATATTCTTAATGATAATTTTACTTATTTTTATGTTAAAAAAACTGATGCTTCTAGAGTCTATGGCTTAGAATTAGAGCATATGTTATCTCCTTACAACCTAAATTTTTTAGTATACAAAGATACTCTCATAGAAGAGCATATAGCAGGTATACCCGGCGATTTTTTTATAAAGGAAATGTTGCCAAAATGTACCGAATCCGAAAAATCTCAATTAGCAAAAGAGTTTGTGAAGTTCAATGAGCGTTGTATGATTCGTTTATTAGGAGATATGCGTTCTTATAACTATGTAATTGTACCAACGCATGATTTTGATCATGTGGTATATAAGATTAGAGCTATAGATTTTGATCAGCAGTGTTTTGAAGGTAAATTAAAAGTATACCGCCCTCAATTTTTTAAAGAGAATTATTTAATGGTAGAGTTGGTTAGGAAAAAGTTACAGAAAAAATCTGTAGACCAATATAAAGTAGAGGAGAGGTCTATAGTAGCTAAAAGAATAAAAAGTTCGGGGAATAGAATTAAAAAATTAATTGAAATTTGTAAGGATGATGAGATTTCAACCCCAGAAAATATAGAACTGCTAAAAGAACAAATTTATGAGTTAATTCTAGATATGGATTTTAGAAAAAGTAAAACCATGGGAGAGGTTTTAGAATTAGGTTTAGATTTTGTAAAAAGAAACTATGAAGATGTAAGTATGAAACAAATTATAGAAAGTAGATATTAAAAAAAACGCTTTGTATAGCTACAAAGCGTTTTTTTAATAGTAATAAAAAAGTTTATTACTTAGTTTTTCTCTTCCTTATTAAAATATACTAAGTAATAATACATTTGTTTTTCTTCATCCCAACCCTTTTCTACAAATTTCTCTGCAGATTCTGGATTTATAAAATCCATTTTAATTTGTATGTGGGTATCTAAATTAATAACATTTTTAATTTTCTTTCTAGCATCAGAAACTGCTTTGTTGGCAATATCAAAAGTAGAAACATCTTCTACACTATATTTAGGGCCCTTTTCTACTTTGTAGTTTTTAAATTCAGGGATTAATTCCGGGTTTTCCATAACTTCATTTAAGAAGTTAGTTTCTTCAAACGCATCATTTTTTGCAAAGTGGTTTACCGCTCTGTTCATAAAAAGAACTTCCTGTTGTTTATCTTCTGCTGGTAAAACAACGTCTTTTGCAAAGTCTTGGCATAATTTAATGTAATTCTTAGTGTAGAAATTTTCATCAGCAAGTGCTTCTACACCTAAGAAATTTTCTAACCAATATTTAGTGTCATATCTATTACTGTCTACAGATAAGACTTTAAAGCCTTCTTCTTTAGCAGTATTAAAAATTAAACAACCTTTATCAAGTTTATTAATATTTATTCCTTGTTGTACTAAAATATTTAAATTGTCCTCAGTCTCTTCAAATTGAAGAAAGTCATGCTTAAGCTCGCTCTTAAAAATACCTACAGCTTCTACTTTAACATTGTCTAACATTATGTTAGATAAATGCGCAACATAAACCTCTCCGCTTTTAATGTGCGGGTGGTTAGATTGCTCAAATAAATGTGATGCTATTCTTTTAGAGTTAGAGTGTAAGCTAGAGGGGTTTATAAATATATCAGAAACTATTTTATAGATTTCATTAAATTCAACGTCAATTTCATTAGAAAGTTTAAAGTAGTTCTCTTCTTTTTCTCTAAAAGGTTTAAAAAAATACTCTTTTAATAATCCAGTAGTTTCATCATTTAAACCAAAGGCATCCGAAGAAAGGAAAAGACCTTCTCCTTTATTTTTGTTTCCAACGCGGTGCAATGAAATACTTTCTATTTGAGTTGGGTATAAGTTAATCATACGTAATGGTAGTGTTCTTGATAGTTAGTATAAAAGGGTTTCGTATAAAGGCATAATAAAAACTGGGGTTAATTCCAATTTTCATCAAAATCTAAATCATCATAGTTGTCAATAGAATCGTCAAAATCTATTTCATTAGAATTTTTTTCTGCTTCAAATTTCTTTTCTGGTGGAGATTCTGGTAATTCACCAAAGCTAAATAACACATTAGGGTAAGCTCTTCCATCTTCTTTTTCAACAATGTCTGCCAGTTCAATAAGAAAAGTCCACATGCTTAAAAAATCATAGACATATATAAGCTTAGGAGTGTTTTTCGAGAGAATATCTTCCAAAAATGTTTCGTTCATTAAACGAACATCTGATCCACTTTCACTTAGGTCAAAAAGAGCAATTTCTTCCTCTTGGTTCCATTCCTGGTCACAAGTGTAAAAGGAAGCCATTTCATTACCTAAGAACCCAAAAGCTTGAGTAATAGCATTATGAAAGTCTTCTAGAGACGTTTGAGATTCAATTTCTAAATCTCTAAATATGTCTTCGGAGGCATCTAAAATTATTCTAACCTTGTAAATCATCTACTAAAAATTTGTGAATAGGCAAAGTTACAATAAATACTTATTATTTAGAGAATCTATGTAAAGTAAAGGTCATTGCTCCTAGTAACAAAAACGCAACAATCTGGTGCGCAATTCCTAACCATAAAGGGACTGCAAAAACTAAGGTAAAAACACCTAAAGTAAATTGTAATATTACAAGGCCAATTAATAATTTAATTCCTTTTTTCTGTTCTAAAGTTGTTTCTATTTTTTTAGACTTATACCCTATATAAATTATTATGGCAACAACTATATATGCTAAGTATCTATGAATAAATTGTACACCACTTTTTCCTTCTGTAAAATTTTTAAATAATGAAGTTTGCTCTATATAAACGGTTTCGTGAATTAATTTTCCATCACTCATTAATGGCCAGTGATTGTGAATAAACCCAGCATCTAAGCCAGCAACAAAAGCCCCCCAAACTATTTGCGTTATTAATAAAAATAATGCAATTTGTAATATTTTTTTTAGTCGCGGTATTGCAGGTTTTTGTTCTGGGTATATTAAATCTAAAGCAACCCAAAAGCTGTAAGCGCATGTTACAAAAGCGGTTGTTAAATGTGCGGCTAATCTAAAATGAGATACATCGGGTCTGTTTATTAATCCACTTTTAACCATATACCAACCAAGAAAACCTTGAAATGCTCCTAAACCTAATAAAATAAAACATTTTTTTAGAGTGGTTTTGTCTAATTTTTTTTTGATTAAAAAGTAAATAAATGGTATGATAAAAACTAGACCAATAAACCTGCCAATAACACGGTGTAACCATTCCCAAAAAAAGATAGACTTAAAGTCTTCTATAGTAAAATGAGAATTAAGTTTTTGGTATTCAGGATATTGTTTGTATAGATCAAAAGCTTCTTGCCATTCTTCCGCATTTAATGGAGGTAATGTACCAGAAATTAGTTTGTAATTAGATATAGATAGACCTGAATGTGTAAGTCTTGTTATACCTCCAACGAGAACCATTATGAATATTAATAAACATCCAGTAAGGAGCCAGTAAATTACCGATTTGTTTTCTTTCATAAATGTATTTTATAATAAAAAAATATAGAGCACAAAATTACTATACTTTGCTTTAATAAAAAATAGAAGTGACTTAAGAAATAAAGAATTTGTTATAAAAAAATAAAGGCAGAAAACTATTGTCTTCTGCCTTACTTCTTAATATGTTAATTAAACTATTTTACAATTATAAATTCAGAACGTCTATTGGCTTGATGTTTCTCTTTAGAACAAATAACCTCATTACTACATTCATTGGTGAGTTCTGTTTCTCCAAACCCTTTGTGCGATATTCTTTCTTTAGCAATCCCTTGAGAGATTAGATAAGCAGCAGTAGATTTAGCTCTACGTACAGAAAGCCCTTCATTATACCAGTCATTTGCGCGAGAATCTGTATGAGAACGTACTTGTACATGTACTTCTGGAAATTCTCTAAGGTATGCCAATACTTTTTCCATACTAACTTTAGCATCTTCTCTGATAAAAGATTTATCAAAGTCAAAGTAAATAGGGACAATATCTAAGTATTTAGCTAAATCCGTTCCAATAAGAGCGGCTCTTCTTGTTTTTTCTAGGGAGAGTTCTACATCTGTAATATCTTTAGCGGCAACAGTTGCAAACATTTTATCTCCTTGGTTGTAATCTTCTTTAGTGGCTACTAATTTGTAATCACCTTTGGCGCAGTCTCCATCTAAAGAAAAAGCGCCATCATTTCCTGTAATTCCTTTAGTAATAACCTCATTTAAACTATTATAAATCTTGACCTCTGCATTATCTAAAAGAGCTCCAGTTTTTAGGTCTTTTATTACGCCTGCAATTTTGGTATAGCAGTTTAAGTCTAGTGCTTTATTTTCAATAAAACTGTAAATGTCATCATCTCCTTGGCCTCCGTCTCGGTTAGAAGCAAAGAATCCTTTTTTAGTTTCTTCGTTAATAATAAAAGAGAAATCATCTTCTTCAGAATTAATAGGTCTTCCTACGTTTTCAATAGTAGGTCTGTAACTATTTTCTAAGTTCGTTACAAAAACATCTAAACCACCAAGGCCAGGATGCCCATCCGAAGCGAAATATAATTTGTTGTCTTGCGTAATAAAAGGAAAAGTTTCTCTACTCTCTGTATTTATAGTCTTACCAAGGTTTACAGGAGTACCATAGGATCCATCAGTGTTGATATCTACAGAGAAGATATCCGATTCACCAAGAGTTCCTGGCATGTCCGAAGCAAAATAAAGTTTAGTTTCATCTTTGTTAAGAGTAGGGTGGGCTACAGAATAGTTGTCTCCATTAAAAGGAAGTTCTATAATATTAATCCATTCTCCTTCTGCTAAAGTAGCTTTATAAATTTTTAATCTACTCACTCCGTTTTCATCTCTAGCAAATTTTCCATCAACAGAATTGTTTCTGGTAAAGTAAACCGTGGTGCCATCTTTAGTAAAAGCGGTAGAAGATTCATGTGTTTTTTTGTTTAGCTCTTTAGATAGTTTAGAAGAAACAACATACTCACCAGATTCATTAGGGTTAGCTTTATAGAGATTTAAAAAAGCTTTATTGTTCCACTCATTAATTTTTCTAGAAGTAATACCACTATCTCTAGCAGTAGAGAATACTAACATTTCATTGGTAATAGAAGGAGCAAAGTCCGATTCGTTAGAGTTAATTGCTAAATTTTTAATATCATATCTATTAGAGTTAGCTTCAATATTATCTAAGTACTCTAAGTTATCTCCAAATTTAATTGCCCTTTGGTCTTGCGTATTAGCATCTTTAAACTTCTGCATCCATTGATCCGACTCGTTGTATTTTTCTAAAGATTTTAAACTTTGTGCATAACGATACATAAATTCAGGGTCAATAGAAGTGTTTTCTAATTGAAACAACTGCTCGTACCATTTGGTTGCCTCTTGGTAATTGGCATTTACATAGTTTGCGTTTCCTAAATTTTTAAAAATTTCTTCTTTGGAATACCCATCTTTTATCAATTTTTCGTAAGAATCAATTGCGGGAGCATAGGCATAATCCTTATAATTTTGATTGGCTTTGTTTATTTTCTTTTCTTGCGCATTAACCACAGCAGTCATTGTAGCTAATCCTAGGAATGTATATATTATTTTTTTCATCTTGGTAGCTATTAAAAGAATCTTGGAGTTAGTACTTTTTTGTATTTAGTTCTAAGTTCGTAACGTAACATTATTTCAAAAGAACCATCGTTAAAGGCTGTATTGCCTAATTCTGTAGTTTCTTTATCATATGCTAAGCCAACCATAAACTGGTCCGATATTTGGAAGCCTACTAAGGCACTTAAAGCAGCATCCCATCTATATGCAGCGCCAAGTATAAATTTATTATGTAGCATAAAATTAGTAGAAAGGTCTACTTGTAAAGGTGCTCCTTGTACGGTTTTTACAAGCGCAGCAGGTTTAAACTTTAAATCAGGATTAAGGTCAAAAACATAGCCTGTTATAAAATATAAGTTGATACGTTCTTGCGCTAACCCTGTTGTGGATTGCCCTGAAGAATCGAAATGCTCTGTTTTTAAGAAATTAGGGACTGATAATCCTGCGTAAAATTTATCGGTATGGTAATAAATACCAGCGCCAAAATTGGGCGAAAATTTTCTGTCAATATCTTGGTATCCAGCAGGATTAAGAGCAGGGTTGTAGTTACGTAATTTATTAAAATCAATATTTAATAAATGTCCACCAGCTTTTAAACCAAAAGAAAGTTTACCAGTATCTGAAGTAGGAATGGTATAGGAGAACACCGCATCAAAATAGGTGTCTTGATTCGTACCATTGCCAATTTCATCATTTACAACCGATAAACCAATGCCTACTCTTTTAGAGACAGGAGTATTAAAATTTAAGGTTTGTGTAGTAGGTGCACCATCTAGACCTACCCATTGCGAACGGTGTAACCCAGTGATACTAAATACCCCACGAGAACCAGCATAAGCAGGGTTCACGGACATGGTATTATACATATATTGTGTATACTGCGCATCTTGCTGAGCAATTAACCCGCCAATAGAGGTTAAGGTTAGCAGTAAGGTCATATATATTTTTTTCATAATTATTATGCTTTATGGTATGTGTTTTATTAGTTTTTTATCTGTTAATGTATAGGTAACCCGCTTTCTTTTTAGCTTGCCCAAGGTTCATATAGTCTACCACGTAGTAGTAGATGCCCACAGGTAGCTTCTCATTTTGCTGAATAGTAGCTCGTCCATTGGAAATTCCTTGGAAGCCATTACTACCATTGTTGTAACCTTGAGTTTCAAAAACTAATACTCCCCATCTGTTATATATTCTTACTGTATTATCTGGGTAGGCTTCAATATTTTTGATTTTAAATATGCCATCTGTTATATTTGGGTCTACAAGGTCGTTTTCAAAAATAATGTCACATGCAATTCCATCAGGAGCCATTCCTCCAATATGATTACAAGGATCTAAAGGGTTGGTTTCATCAGAAACTTCTTGTCCATCTATAATAGAGTCTCCATCCGAATCATCATTGTTAGGGTCTGTACCTAAGGCTTCTTCCTCGGCGTTAGTTAAACCATCATTATCACAATCACTTTCGTCTAATGGTGTTCCATCAATAGAATCACAATCATCTAAAGGATCTGTATTATCTAAAACCTCTTGTCCGTCTAGAATACCATCTTGATCCGAATCTGAATTATTAGGGTCTGTTCCTAAAGCTTCTTCTTCTGCATTAGTTAAACCGTCATTATCACAATCACTACTTTCTAGAGGGTTTCCTCCAATAGAATCACAATCATCTAATGGGTTAGTACCGTCTATGGCTTCTTGATTATCAGGAATACCATCCCCATCCGTATCAGCATTATAAGGATTTGTACCATTGGTATCTTCTGTACCATTGTTAGTACCATCCCCATCGCAATCTGCTGCTGCCCAAATAGCATTACTAGCATCATAGCTTGTGTACCCTGCTATTTGTAAAGGATCACATGGATCTAAAGAATCGGTATTATTAATAGATTCTTCATTATCAGGAATGCCATCGCCATCCGTATCTGCATTATAAGGGTCGGTATCATTAGCATCTTCTGTACCATTAGCAACACCGTCGTTATCACAATCAGCAGCTGCCCAAATAGCATTGATAGCATCATAGCCTATGTACCCTGCAGCTTGCGTTGGGTTACATGGATCAAGAGGAGCGGTATCGGTATCATCAGGAATACCATCCCCATCCGTATCTGTATTATATGGATCTGTACCATTAGTCTCTTCTGTACCATTAGCGACACCGTCATTATCACAGTCTGCTACTGCCCAAATAAAATTACTAGCATCATATCCAGTATACCCTGCCGTTTGCGTTGGGCTACATGGATCAAGAGGTGCAGTATCTGTATTATCAGGAACACCATCACCGTCCGTATCTGCATTATATGGATCTGTGCCATTGGTGTCTTCTGTACCATTATCAATACCGTCGTTATCACAATCAGCTGCTGCCCAAGTTGTATTGGTAGCATCATAACCAGTGTAGCCTGCTGCTTGTGTTGGGTTACATGGATCAAGAGGGGCTGTATCTGTATCATCAGGAATGCCATCGCCATCCGTATCTGCATTATAAGGATCGGTTCCATTAGTATCTTCTGTACCATTAGTTATATTGTCTCCATCACAATCAGCTGCTGCCCAAATAGCATTGGTAGCATCATATCCAGTATACCCTGCTGTTTGCCCAGAATCACATGGGTCGAACGGATTGTTATCTATATTATCGGGTTCTCCATCCCCATCGGTATCTGCATTGTATGGATCCGTACCGTTGGCATCTTCAGTACCATTAGCTATAGTATCTCCATCACAATCTGCTGCTACCCAAATAGCATTGGTAGCATCATAACCATTGTAGCCTGCTGCTTGTGTTGGGTTACATGGGTCTAAAGGAGCGGTATCTGTATCATCAGGAATACCATCCCCATCCGTATCTTCATTATATGGATCTGTACCATTGGTATCTTCTGTACCATTAGTTACATTGTCTCCATCACAATCTGCTGCTGCCCAAATGGCATTACTAGCATCGTAACCTGTATAACCCGCAGCTTGTACTGGATTACATGGGTTAAGTGGTGCATTATCTGTAGCATCAGGAAAACCATCCCCATCCGTATCTGCATTATATGGATCTGTACCATTGGTATCTTCTGTACCATTATCAATACCATCGTTATCACAATCAGCTGCTGCCCAAGTTGTATTGGTAGCATCATAACCAGTATAGCCTCCTGTCTGTGTTGGATTACAAGAATCTAAAGGAGCGGTATCTGTGTCATCAGGAATACCATCGCCATCTGTATCTGTATTATATGGATCGGTTCCATTAGTATCTTCAGTACCATTAGCAATACCATCGCCATCACAATCTGCTGCTGCCCAAATAGGATTACTAGCATCATAACCTGTGTACCCTCTATTTTGTATTGGGTTACAAGGATTGTTACCTTCGGCATCTGCATTGTCTGGAACACCATCGCCATCGGTATCTACATTATATGGATCTGTACCATTAGAAGCTTCTACTCCGTTACTTGCTCCGTCACCATCGCAATCTGCTGCTGCCCAACTAGTATTGGTAGCATCATAACCTGTGTAACCGGCAACTTGTGAAGGATCACATGGGTCGAACGGATTATCATCTGTATTATCAGGAACGCCATCACCATCCGTATCATTATTATAAGGGTCTGTACCATTATTATCTTCTACACCATTAGCTATTGTATCTCCATCACAGTCTGCTGCCGCCCAAATAGCATTGGTAGTATCGTAGCCTGTATAACCAGCCACTTGCATAGGATCACATGGATCCAGTGGGTTAGTATCCGTGTCATCAGGAACTCCATCCCCATCCGTATCTGCATTATAAGGATCTGTACCATTGGTGTCTTCTGTACCATTAGTAACATTATCTCCATCACAATCTTCATTTGCCCAAATAGCATTGGTTGCATCATAACCTGTATAACCTGCAGCCTGTACTGGATCACATGGATCTAAGGCATTGGTATCTGTACCATCAGGGATACCATCGCCATCGGTATCTGTATTATATGGGTCAGTACCATTGGTGTCTTCTGTACCATTAGTTATACCATCCCCGTCACAATCTACTGCTGCCCAAATGACATTACTAGCATCATACGTGTTATACCCAGTTGCTTGTGAAGGATCACAAGGATTTAAACTATCGGTGTTATTGGTTAACTCCTCTCCATTAGTAACACCATCTCCATCACAATCTGCAGCATTCCAAGCTGCACTAGGTGTTTCTGTAGCACTCGTAATTACAAAATCGCATAAATCATTAGGATTTGTAAAATCTGTTTTCACCTCAGTACCATCTGTTACTCCATCCCCATCTGAATCTGGATTTGTAGGGTCTGTGCCAGCTGCTGTTTCTTCATCTGTTGTTAATCCATCATTATCACAATCACTAGTTCCCAATGGACTTCCTCCAACAGAATCACAATCATCTAATGGATCTGTAAGATTTGTATTAACTTCTGTGCCATCATTTATTCCGTCACCATCTGAGTCTGAATTTGCTGGATCGGTACCTGCTGCGGCTTCTTCATCATTATTTAATCCGTCACCATCACAATCGTTAGTTCCTTGTGGTCTCCAATCTACATGCGAACTAGGTTCACAAGGGTCATTTGGTGCAGTATCTGCTGCATCACATACATTATCTCCATCAAGATCAGAACATTCAGGTGTTTCTACCGATAAAATTGCATCGTCGCAAACGGTTCCATTACAAACTCTATACACTATGGTTACCGTAGTATTGTTTTCAGCGTTAGTAGGTGTATATGATATTTCACCAGTAGCTTGATTAATACTAATAGTACCAGCTGCTGTACCCGTACCTAAATCTGTTATGGTACTGCCAACTAAAAAGTCGTCATTAAATAAAACATTTATTGTTTTTTCTTCCAATACAGTTGCTGTTGTATAATCATCATTTGCAGTTGGAGCAAAAGGATTAGGGTCTGTAGCATTGGTATTACCATCTTCATCACAATCTGCGGCTTGCCAAATAGCATTAGAAGCGTCATAACCAGTATACCCTGGCGCTTGCGTAGGTGTACAAGGATCAAGTGGAGCTGTATCTGTGTTATCTGGAACTCCGTCACCATCGGTATCGGTATTATACGGATCTGTTCCATTAGTTTCTTCGATTCCATTATTAATACCGTCATTATCACAATCTGCTGATTGCCAGATGATATTAGTAGCATCATAACCTGTATAACCTTCTATTTGTGTTGGGTCACAAGGATCTAATGGGTCAGTATCTACATTATCTGGAACACCATCGCCATCGGTATCGCTATTATACGGATTAGTACCGTTAGTATTTTCTGTACCATTATCTATACCGTCGTTATCACAATCTGCCGCTTGCCAAATAGTATTAGAAGCATCATAACCAGTGTAACCAGCAGCTTGTGCAGGGTCACATGGGTCTAGTGGGTCATTATCAGTATTATCAGGAACCCCATCGCCATCGGTATCTGTATTATATGGATCTGTACCATTAGTTTCTTCTGTATCATTACTTATACCATCATTATCACAGTCACCCGCTTGCCAAATACTATTAGAAACATTATAACCGGTATAGCCAGGAGCTTGTGAAGGATTGCATGGATCTAGTGGGTTAGTATCTAAATTGTCAGGAACACCGTCGCCATCGGTATCTGTTCCGTATGGATCTGTACCATTAGTTTCTTCTGTACCATTATCAATTCCATCATTGTCACAATCAGCATTTTGCCACATTGTATTAGTTGCATCAAAACCTGTATAGCCTTCTGTTTGTGCAGGATCACAAGGGTCTAGTGGGTTAGTATCTGTATTATCAGAAACACCATCACCATCGGTGTCTGTGTTATATGGATCTGTACCATTGGTATCTTCCATACCATTATCAACACCATCCGCATCACAATCTGCGTTTGCCCACATTGTATTGGTTGCATCATAACCAGTATATCCTGCTAATTGTGTTGGAGAACAAGGATCTAGTGGGTTAGTATCTATATTATCAGGAACGCCATCACCATCGGTGTCTGTGTTATATGGATCTGTACCATTGGTATCTTCCATACCATTATCAACACCATCCGCATC
>NZ_CANMBB010000004.1 GCF_947495965.1 uncultured Maribacter sp. | reverse complement strand
GCATAAGGGACTTGCACCCTCTAGATGAATTAGTTATCTTTCGATAAATTAAAGATGCCCATGCTGGGCACACACAACGTGTATAGCTCATTGCGGCTGAATTCCTAATCGGAATTCATTGCAATTTGCTATCTTTCGGTTACGGCGGAAAATCATAGCTGATTTTCCGCAACGAGCCATACACAAAACCGTTGTGGGTAATTACCTCAAGAAAGAATTAATTAGATTTTAATTATCAATGAATACAAAATTATATATTTCAATACTAACCTTAACTTTGAGTTTTTCAGTAAATGCTCAACTTTTTGAAGGTCAAATATTTTGTGATGAACTTATAAATGAAAGTATTTTCACTTTAAAATATAAGACAAAAAAATTGACATGGTATGACACGTACTATATTGAAGAAAAAACTCAAACAAAAGAAATAGATGATAAAGAATATTTTGAATTTGAGCAAAGATGGGATAAATCTGATACTCATAAACTTTATTTAAGAGAAGAAAACGGAATTGTATATCAATTTGAGGAATGTTGTGAAGAAGATACCATAAGATATAATCCTGAATTCAAGAAAAGCCATAAATGGAAAACCGCTGATGGTAAATCAGAGTATGAAATTATAAGTTTTAAAGGGAAATTAAATACCCCTTACTGTAATTATAAGAATTTGATGGTAATTGAAGCCAAAATGCATTATGGAAACTATAGGTTTTATTATTTCAAAGGTCATGGATATATTGGAGCAACAAAAGACGGAAACCTAATTTCTTATTTAACACCAGAATAAAACTACCCACAACAATAGTAACCGTTGCACAAGCCATTAATTCATTAAATATAGTACTACTATAAGCCTCACTAAGAGGCTTTATTTTTGTAATATTCCTAGCTTAGACTAAGTTTTGATGGTCTTACATCTATCAAAAATAGGTTCTGAAACGTCCTTTTGATATTTATAATAAAAGCACACTGTCCTAGCCCACTATTGGAACGTTTTTGTTCAAATTTGAGATACTTCTTGAGATTGTAAGCTATTGCGGATAGATGCATTACCTTGTTGGCCTGTTTAATACCTATGGTATTTATTTTACGCATGCCCATAAACTGGGTTAAAGTGCCAAAAACGGGCTCTACCGTACTCTGGCGCTTGCCTTTCATATACCTGCCTTGTGGACTATTTACTCGCTTTATATTGCGCTCATATTCTGCTCTATAGTAGGTAACACTAAACTTCTTCTCCTGAGCACTCTTGCCCAAACATCTTGTTTTTAATGGACAAGCAATGCAGACATGTTTTCTTGCGCGGTACTCCTTCTTTTTTGTGCCTGTACGGTAGTCGCTAAATATTTTGGTAAAGGGTATTACCTTACCTTGTGGGCAGGTATAGTTATCTTCTATTTCATTGTAAATGAAGTCTGTTGGCCCGCCTTTGTACGTACCGTGCGGTGGAATGAAACTCTGTAAACCTTCGTTTTCTAAAAATGCATAATTCTCTCCACTACTATATCCTGTATCTGCTACGCAGTTCTCCCAATACAAGCCCTGTTGCCATAAACGACTTTGTAAGCGATTTACAATATCCGGCAGTTGTTGGTTATCCTTACCATCCGCATGGTACGCTCTAATGTCTGTTATCACATGATGGGCTGTATCTACACTGAGTTGACTCAAGTAATTTAACTTTCTTGCCTTACCTGGCTTTACGCTAATTCTAGCATCTGGATCCGTAGGGCTGTAATGCGTCTTATTACTCGTATATTTAGAGCCTTTGTTCCCTGCACCTGGCCTTTGGTCTTGCGCTTTGGACCACTTTCTCCATAATATTCTCTAGTAAGCTTATAAAGAAAATGTAAATCTAAAACTCCTTTTAAACGCCTGTAAAAATTCGTCTCGGGGACACGCTCACTTAATTGAAAACTATTGAAAAGCTTCTCTTGATAATCTTTTTTACCCTGCATAACTAAAGTTAAGCAAATTTATTATTTTTAGAAAATGACTTGTGCAACAGGCACAACGTATATAATTTATTGCTTACTCGGAAAATCCTGCGGATTTTCCTCTGGTTCGTTTTCTTTTGTTAACTTAGTTCTACCCAACGCAACTAACCATACACGAACACGTTAGCAACAATTACCACTCAAATTTCAGAGTTCTATATTAAAATCATTTTTTTACCACAATTGTTTGCGTAACCGAATGATTACTCATATATTCGTAACCGAATAGTTACATAAATTATGAGAAGAGATGTTTTTCAAGCAATTGCAGACCCTATAAGAAGAGATATTATCGAATTAGTTTCAACCGAATCATTAAGCGTAAATGAGGTGGCTGAAAAATTTGAAATTAGTAGACCTGCTATTTCAAAACATTTAAAAATATTAAATGAATGTGGGATAATCGAAATACATAAAAAGGGTAGAGAACGCTTTTGCTTAATACAGCCAAAAAATCTTTTACCAGCTTTTTTATGGATTGAGCAATATCAAAAACTATGGGAAGACAAAATCGATTCTTTCGAAAATTATTTAATGGAGTTAAAAAACAGAAACAATGGATAAATCAAAAAGAACAGTAACAATAGAAAGAACATTTAACGCCCCAATTGAATTGGTTTGGGAAGCTTGGACACAACCCGAACATATTGCAAAATGGTGGAGCCCTAAAGGAATCGAAACTAAAGTCATTGAACACGATTTTAGCATTGGAGGAAAATGGAAATATTCTATGCCTATGCCAAACGGACAAAACTTTATTGCAGATGGAGAATATATAGAGATTGTAAAACTTGTAAAAATTATTTCTTTAGCCAACTTTAAACCTATGACTGAAGGTGTAGAAATACAATCACTATTCGAAAAAAATGGGAAAAAGACCAACTTTACGTTCAACATTGTCCATCCAACTGAAGAGTATAGAATTCAGCAAGAGAAAATGGGGATTTTGAATGGTTGGGGTTCTGTATTTGAAAGACTTGAAACACTTCTTATTGAATTAAAACTAAAATAATGAAAGAGATAAATACAGAAATCAGAATATTATCAACACCAAATAAAATATGGAACATTCTTATTGATTTAGAAAATTGGAACAAATGGAATCCAATAGTGAATAATATTAAAGGAAAACTAAACATTGGTGAAGAGTTAACTATTACTATGTCGGATTCTAAAGGAAATAATGCAAAAAAGTATAATGCTACTATTTCGGAATTGACTACTAATAAACGTTTTTCATTTATCGCAACAATGATGGCTAAATTTATGTTTTCAGCAGAAAGAATAATTGAAATAAAGCAAACTGAAAAAGAAACAGTTTTTATTCAACGAGAAATTTACACAGGAATTATGGTTTTTCTTTTTTGGAAAAAATTAAGTACAGATGCTATTGGAATGCTTAACACTATGAACCAAGCTCTGAAAAAAGAAGTAGAAAAAATACATTAAACAACAAATAAAATGAAAAATATATTATTAATATGTCTGATTTTTTTAGGAAAAATATCATACGGACAGACTACTAAAAACAATAAAAAAATGGAAAAAACAGCAATGGAAGTATTTGAAGTATTCGGACAAGGAATGATGTCAGGAACAGACTCGTGGAAAGATTATATCGCAAACGACATAAAATTTATAGGCCCTGTTGACCAAGTAAATGGAAAAAATGCCTTTATAAAACTCAATGAATCATTTATGCCTGCAATAAGAGGAAACAAAATGAAACAAGTTGTTGAAAGTGGTAATTATGTCATTACTCAAATAGAAATGCAAGTAGCAATGGAATCAGGAAAGACGATAACATTAGATATGTGCGAATGGTATGAAATTAAAGATGGAAAAATACAATCTATGAGAATATACTACGATGCAGAAGAATTTAAAAAAGAGATGGGAATGAAAACTAATTAATAACTGTTGCTAAAAATGTGTATAAGCAATTGCGGTTTAAGTGAAAACTTGAGCCGCTTTTCATTTTATTAAAGTATATTGTAAATCGAAAAGTAGTAGTTCAAAACCCGCTACTACTCATACACGAGCACGGTTACCACACATTTAAAAATATTCGATTGTCGGATTAACTCATTCTTCCTCCAAAAATCTGCCTATTTACTCAATTATGCACCAATAGATAGTTTTAAATCTACTTATTTGATTATATTTGTCTTATTGAGATGAATATATGGCAATACTAAACCCTATTCCGACAGAAAAAATCATCGAACGTCTTCGATACGAAAATCCTTGGTGGATTACCAAAGAGATTCCAGACACTTATAGTTCAATGTCCAAAAGATTATATTTCGATCTCTTTTATCCATTCGTCCTTGAAAGAAGTATAAAAAGGGCATTAGTTCTAATGGGACCAAGACGAGTAGGTAAAACGGTAATGCTATTTCATTGCATTGGAAACCTACTAAAAGAAGGAACAAATCCTCATAAACTATTCTTTATTGGAATTGACAACCCGATTTATGTAAACTTAAGTTTAGAAGACGTTCTAAGCCTTTGTAAAGAATCTTTAAACCTTGACAATCTTAATGGTTGTTATGTCTTTTTTGATGAAATTCAATACTTGAAAGATTGGGAAAGACACTTAAAAGTATTGGTTGACTCATATCCAGAAACTAAATTCATTGTTTCAGGTTCAGCAGCTGCAGCATTGAAATGGCACAGCACGGAAAGTGGAGCGGGTAGATTTACTGATTTCTTATTACCTCCGTTGACATTTCAGGAGTATATTCATTTGAAAAACCTAGACCATTTAATTTTTGAAGGCGATATTCAATATGGAGACAAGGATATAGAATATTGCTTAACTCATGATTCAAAAGCTTTAAATAAAGAATTCATTCACTATTTAAATTTTGGAGGCTACCCTGAGGTTGTATTATCTGAAAAAATACAAGGCGATATGGGTAGATATGTGAAAAATGATATTGTAGACAAAGTTCTTCTTAGAGATTTACCAAGTTTGTATGGCATCAAAGACGTCCAAGAGTTAAACAGATTTTTCACATATATAGCTTATAATACGGGAAATGAATTTTCATATGAGACAATGTCTAGGGAAAGTGGAATTCAAAAGGATACATTAAAAAAATATCTAGAATATTTAGAAGCAGCATTCTTAATTAAAGTATTAAACAAAGTCGGGGTAAATGCAAAAAGATTGAAAAGGATTACAAGCTTCAAAGTATACCTTACTAATCCATCACTTCGTACTGCTTTGTTTTCACCGATGAGTGAAACAGATCAAGAAATGGGAAATATGGTTGAAACTGCAATTCTTTCACAATGGATGCATCGGGAGCAATTAGATTTAACCTATGCTAGATGGAAAGACGGCAGAAATGAAGGAGAAGTAGACCTTGTTTTAGTAGATGATAAAAATTATAAACCTGTTTGGGGAGTAGAAATTAAGTGGAGTAATCGATATTTTGACAAACCACAAGAATTGAAAAGTCTAATTAAATTTTGTGAAACAAATAAACTTAAAGCTTCAGTTGTCACTTCAATTAATCAAATAGGAATGAAAGAAACACAAGACTTGAGATTTACTTTTCTACCAGCTTCTATTTATGCATATAATATTGGAGAAATCACACTGAGAATGAAAACTAATAATTAAAGAAAAAACGAAAGCACAACAAACAAGATCCACTTAAAACAAAATATAGACTACAAATTGTATCGAAAAAATAAAAATAATCTGGAATTATTATCCTTTTAATCATCACAAAAAAAGGTCAACCTATTTCAGGACAAGACAGACATTGCTAAATTAACAGAATCTGTTAGTTCTTTTTTGTTAGTTTGAATTTTAGAAACAACTAGAATGCCATTATAAATTACGAATAAAAAAGATGCTAATGACTTTAAATCTTTACATTCAATTAATTGATCTTTCTTTTGACCCTTTTTAAGATATTCATAAAATAATTTTTCAAAATCACGCCTATTACTTGACAAAATCTCTAGACAACTTTCACTATTGGGGACAAGTTCTGTAGTGTTATTTACTGCAAAACACCCCTTCCTATCTTTATCTAGAAAAGCTTCATTTATTGCATTATTAAAAAGTTCAGAAAAACCTTCTTTAACATTTGGCTGATTTTGAAATAATTTACAAATTTTATCAATACTTTGCTTACGATAAAGCTCAAAGGATTTTTTAAAAAGTTTTTCCTTATCACCAAAAGTATCATACAAGCTTGCTCTATTAATACCTAGATGACTAACCAAATCCTTAACAGAAGTAGCTGAATAACCTTGCTTCCAAAATAAATCCATTGCTTTGGTTAAGACTTCTTTTTCATTAAATAACTTTACTCTAGGCATAATAAAAAATGTGAAAGCACGTAACGTGCTTTCACAAAAATAAATTACTGGAACTATCATTCCAAATATTTAAACAAAAACTATATTGCAAATATTGGATTCACATTAAGACCTCCATCCACATTAAATTCTGAACCTGTAATAAACGAAGCTTTTTCTGAAACTAAAAAAGCTACCATTTCTGCAATCTCTTCGGGTTTCCCATATCTTTTTAGAGGAATTCGATTTTGCATCATATCACCCATTCCTTTGAGTTGCTCTTCTGACATTCCTGTTTTGCTAAAAATTGGTGTGGCTATAGGTCCAGGATTAACAGCATTTACTCTAATGTTTCGTGGAGCCAATTCTGTAGCAGCTGCTCGCGTATAAGAATTTAATGCCGCTTTTGTTGCACCATAAACAGCCGTATTAGGCATCCCTGTATATGCATTAATTGAAGATAAATTTATAATACTACCTCCATCATTAAGAATTGGTAAAAATTTCTCTATTGTAAAAACGGCCCCTTTAAAATTAATATTCATTAAAGTATCAAAACCTTCTTCTGAATTTTGTCCTACTGGCATAGGAATAAAAACACCTGCATTTACAAACAAAATATCAATCCTCTCAAACTCATTTTTAACCTGATTAACTGCTGCATCCATAGCTGATAAATCCGATACGTCAGCAATAATTCCGATTACATCAAGTTCTTTTGCTGCTAAATTAACCTTTTCACGTGAACGGCCTGTAATAATTACTGTTGCTCCTTCCTCTTTTAATTTTTTAGCAGTTGAGTAACCTATACCACTATTACCTCCAGTTATTACTGCTACTTTACCTTTTAATGTACTCATTTAATATTTTTTTTATCATTAATAATACTGGAACAATCGTTCCGAATACAAACATAAAATAACAGAACAAACATTCCAAATAAAATTAAGGCGAATATAAAACGTTGCTACCAGGTCATAAAAAACATAGGGTATTTGTACTAAACCAAAAGGTCCACGATTATTAACAAAGTTCGCTAAATATAAAATATGGCTTTATAATAGAAAAAATAAAAGCAAAACATTTATATTTAGCCAACTAATAAACCAAAACGAAAGTGTTTCAATACTTGAAGGACTTATACTTGAGAAGCAAACTAAAGATTCAAAAATTGAACTTTTGTATTAATGTTTAACAAGTGAGGGAGTATTAAAAGCGGGAGAATCAAAAAAATACGATTTTAAAAACACAAAACGAAAATCTTAAATTAGGTTCTTTACTAATCCCCAAAAAAAACTTTTTGCACGCTACGTTTCCTATACAAATCCGTAGTTGCTGGTAATTACCAATAAAAAAAATATGAATAGGATTAAAAAATTAACGATTTTAATAATAAGTTTGATAGGTGTTTTTGAGTTACACTCACAAGAATTTAACTACACGAACAACAGGATTGCAGTTAGTTTTGACGGTAATAGTGCCCCAGACAATCTTTACAAGTGGCCTACAGGAGACCCTGATGATTGGGGAGCTTTAGTAGCTTCTTGTGCAATAATAGCTAAATTAGAATTGCAGGATAAACTAGTACATTGTTCTTATAATAATTTTATTGATGCTCCTGCTGGACCTGACAATGAAAATCAATTAAAAATTAGTGCTGATGGATGTATTGAAAGATGGAATTTTAAAAAAGACGTGTTTTTTGATGTTACAACTCAACTAAAAGAAGCAAAAATAAATTTAGCAACAGAGATGGGAAAATCAACTGCTGAAGATCCATTATACTTTTTACATGCAGGTTTATCAGAATTTTTATATCAGGTAATAGATGAGGTAATTGTTCAAGGAAATATTGAAGCACTTAATCATGTCTATCTTTTATCTCATAGTAAATTCAATGAAAATGAAATTCGAAGAGATTATCATCACACTTGGGATGATGTACAAGAATTATGTGGCAATCGTATTAAGTATAAAAAAATTAAAGATCAGAATGATAAAAAAAATCCTAAAAATTTATGGCATTCAATGGATGACTTTTCAGTTTGGTATTGGATGAGAGACCACAAAGACACAAACATTAGATGGATGTATACACGCATACAAGCACATAGTTTGGGTCATGCAGACATTTCAGATTGTGGTTTATTTTATTATTTACTTGTAAGGGATGATAATGGAAACCCTCAAAAATTTAAAAACTTTATAGGAGAAGGAATATTTAATGATTAAATTAATAGTAAATATACCCCCAACGCCGTGTAAAATTTATTTCTGATTCTAGTCTACTTACGAAACACAAAGCGTCGGGACTAGCGAATTTTCTATTTGGCTTGTATTTGCTACTTTAGTTGATGAAACACGTAACGTAATCACACACAAACACGTTTGCAGTAATAAAAAAATGAGAGATTATTTAAAAACGTTTAATATATTAACTGATGACGAAATTAATATATTTGAGAAAAAAGTAGTTCTTAAAAAACTAAATAAAGGTGATTTTTTTATCAAAGAAGGTCAAGTATCTAAGGAAGTTGGTTTTGTAATTTCTGGATTACTTAGGTCATTTTATCATTCCTCATCTTCTGAAGAAGTAACATACTGTTTCACTTTTTCTAACTCTTTTGTAAGTGCCTACTCTTCTTTTTTATCTCAAGAAAAAACTGCAGAAAATATTCAAGCTTTAACTACTATTGAGCTATTAACCATCTCAAAAGATGAGATTCTGAAATTAGAAAAATCAAGTACTAATTGGTTAAGGTTTTTTAAGTTTATTGCAGAACAAGAATATATTAAAATGGAAAAGAGAATTTTCTTGTTACAAAAAGAAAATGCTAAACAACGTTATCATGATTTATTAACGAATCAACCAAAACTTTTACAATTAATACCTCTTAACTTTCTCGCGTCATATTTAGGTATTACCCAAAGACATTTTAGCAGAATAAGAAAGTCTACTTCGATTTAGACAAATGTCCTTTCAGATAATAATGCTGCTGCTGTTCTTTGTAAAAAAGAAAGAAGTATGAAAAAAATATTAATAATTAATGGGCATCCAAACAAAGAGAGTTTTAATTACGCCATATCAGAAGTTTATAAAAAAGGAGTAAATAGAACAGATTCAATAGTAACCCAAATTAACATTGCAGAATTGGAATTTAATCCTAATCTAGCATTTGGTTATCATAAAAGAATAAAATTAGAACCTGACTTAGTTGATGCTATTCATAAAATAAAAGAAGCTCATCATATAGTATGGATATTTCCAATTTGGTGGTATGGCTATCCTGCATTAATGAAAGGTTTTATCGACAGAACATTTTTACCCGGAATTACTTTTGAACCGATTGATGGAAGTCCTTTTCCAAAAAAACTTTTAAAAGGAAAATCTGCAAGATTAATTATTACAGCAGACACTCCAAAATGGTATGACCTTTTAATTATGAAACGTCCTACTATAAATCAGTTTAAAAAAGGGACTTTACAATTTTGTGGAATAAAGCCAGTCAAAGTAACTTATATTGCACCTATTAAAAATTCTAGCTCTAATTTTAGAGAAAAATGGTTAAAAAAAGTACTTGATCTAGGTGCCCAATTAAAATAACCACTCCAATATATTTATTTGCTGCTAAAAAAGATATTATGTTTCCTTGAATTAAAATGCTTAACAGCGCAAACAAAATATTTCCGTCTTTAAAAGATGTCTTTTAATTAGAAAATTCTAAACATGTGCAAAACAGAGAAGATAATACTCTAATTGAAAAAATAATATTAAGAAAATAATGTCTGCTAAATAAAATACTATTTAAGAACAATCTTTACAAACTCCTGTTAAGACACAACTTGTATTTTGAACTTTATATCCTTTAGGTACCGAATAATTAACTGGTACTTGGAGGCACTCTATACTATCACAAGATAAACACCTAAAATGAAAATGATGAAGGACTTCATTTGTTTCCTTACAATTTCTACATATTGCAAAATATTGCTTGCCATCTTCAGCAACAATTTTATGAACTAGTTCATCTTCACAAAACCTGTTTAAGACTCTATATATAGTTGCTCTATTAATAACTATATTAAGTTGCTTTTCTATTGCATCTTGGCTTAAAGCTTTTCTTGAGCTAGATAACAAATTAAGTACTGCTTCTTTTGCTGGCGTATTTCTTCTTTTCATATGCAAATGCGAATGTGTCGCAATAATACAAAAATTACTCTATATTTGCTAAATAATTATTGCGACATGTTCGCATTTAGTAAAAGTATTGATTAAAAAAATTTAGATAATACGTGTATTAACACTTAAAATATAAATTATGGGCAAAAATGAATATGAAGTAATTATAATAGGTGGTAGCTATTCTGGACTTTCCGCAGCAATGGCTTTAGGACGCTCCCTAAGAAAAACATTAATTATAGATTCTGGAAAACCATGTAATAGGCAAACACCAAATTCCCACAACTTTTTAACTCAAGATGGTAGTACACCACAAGAAATATCTGAAATTGCTAAAAACCAAGTTTTAAAGTATAACACTGTAACATTTTATGAAGGGTTAGCAACCGGGGCAAAAAAGACAAAAGAAGGGTTTGAAATTACAACTTCTTTAGAAACTACTTTTAAAGCTAAAAAAATTGTTTTTGCTACAGGAATTAAAGATTTAATACCAAAAATAAAAGGGTTTGCAGAGTGCTGGGCAATTTCTGTTGTACACTGTCCATATTGCCATGGGTATGAAATTAGAAACAAGAAAACTGCTATTATAGCAAATGGAGAAAAGGCAATACACATTACTCCTTTAGTAAAAAATTTAACTAAAAATAGTACTCTTTTAACTTCTGGTAAAGCAAATTTTAGCACTGAACAAATTGCTAAACTTGAAAAAAACAATATTAAAATTATAGAAAAAGAAATTTCTGAAATTAAACACACTAACGGGCAGTTAGAAAAAATTATTTTTAAAGATGGTAGTAAAGAAAATTTTGATTGTGCTTATGCTGCAATCCCTTTTGAACAAAATACTACTTTACCTATGGATTTGGGATGTGAACTTACAGAACATGGCCACCTTAAAATAAATCCCATGTATAAAACCACTGTAAATGACATCTATGCATGTGGAGATAATAGCGCTCCTATGCGCTCCCTTGCCAATGCTGTTTATGCTGGTAATGTTACAGGAGCAATGATTAATAGAGAATTAGCAGATGATTCTTTTAATAAAGATTAAGCAGTTAAAATATAGAGTTCCTAATGACATAGTTCTGGGAAAAAAATTAATAGGAAAGGAGATGCAGCGGCTTTAAAGTTAGCCATTACGGCAAAATATTTTTTACTAAAAACTCTTCAAAAATATTCTTATTTCTAGAATTAGATGCAGTAGAAATGCCCAAGCATTTAAAAATTAAAAAAAAGTTAAAACATTTTTTATTTCTAACCAGTTGGTTAGTTTTGTACTGTAATTGAAAATTAAATGCCTAGAGTTAAAAATTATTGTGAAGTAGAAGTAATTAAAAAAGCCATGCCTGTATTTTGGAAACATGGTTACAAAGGCACTTCTATGCAAATGCTTGAAAAAGAAATGGGGATAAATAAGTTTTCCATTTACTCTAGCTTTGGTAATAAACATGGTGTTTTTATTGCATGTTTAAAATTGTATCATCAAGACACCAAAGACATTTATTTACGATTTAAAAATTCTGAAGGTGGTATAGAAGACATTAAAAGGCTATTCCAAGATTCTTTAAATATCTGGTATCTAAATGATAAACTAAAAGGCTGTTTTATAACAAATACTCGTAATGAGTTTGCAGATAGTGATGATGCTTTAGTAATGGACCAAATAGAACAACGCAAAGACCTAAAAGATATAATTATTAAAAAATTACGATTAAGTGGTGCTAAAACAGAAGAAACTATTTTAGAAGAAGCAAATTTTTTAGCACTGTCATTACATTCTTTAAGTACTGCTTCTAGAATAAGTTCTAAAGAAGACATTGAAAATTATATAAAAATGGTTTTTAAGAACATATAACTTTTTTTGACTTATAACTAACCGATTGTTTAGAAATAATTAATATAAATAATAATTACATGGAAATAAAAGAACAAAATTTACAAACACAATTAGACGAAGTAAAAAACAACTTTGAATCTAAAGCAGATGCATCTATAATAAAAATATATAATGATGGTATTAAGTCTGTTACCAAAAGTGGCGTGGTAGAAAATGCTAAAAATGTGGGAGATACTGCTCCAAATTTCGTTTTAAAAAATGCCCTTGGCAACCCTGTAGAACTGCAAGAATATCTTAAAAAAGGGAAAGTAGTTTTAACCTGGTACAGAGGCGGATGGTGTCCTTTCTGTAATCTAACCTTACGTCAATTACAGCAAGAATTACCAAATTTTAAAGCAAATAACGCCACATTAATTGCGTTAACTCCAGAAGTACCAGACCAATCTTTAAGTACTTCTGAAAAACACAATCTAGAATTTGAAGTATTGAGCGATTTAGGAAACAAAATTGCTAGAGAATACGGTATTGTATACAAACTAACAGATGATGTTGCAAAAAGCTACAACAGCTCTTTTGGCTTAAATGATTACAATGGAGACGATTCTAACGAGCTACCGTTAGCTGCAACCTACATTATCAATGAAGATGGAACCATAGCATACGCCTTTTTAGATGCAGAATACCGTAACAGAGCAGAACCAGCAGAAATAATAAAATTCTTAGCCTCTAATCTATCTTAAAACTTAAAACAATGAAAAATTCAAAATTATTATCTCCTTTTAAATCAAACAGTTTAAATCTAAATAACCATGTGGTTATGGCACCAATGACTCGTTCTCGTGCTATAGGGAACACGCCAAATGATATCATGGCAACCTATTACGGTTTACGTGCCAGCGCAGGTTTAATTATTACCGAAGCTACCTCGCCTTCAAAAAACGGATTAGGGTACCCAAATATTCCTGCTGTATATTCAACCAAGCAAGTAGCTGGTTGGAAAAAAACAACCGATGCTGTGCATAAAAATGGGGGAAAAATATTTCTTCAAATTATGCATACAGGCCGTATTGCACATACACTAAATTTACCAGAAGGAGGTGAAGTAGTTGCACCATCAGCAATACAAGCTGCTGGTGAAATTTTTACTAGTGAAGGAGCAAAAGCACACACGCCACCACGTGAAATGACTATTGCAGATATTGAGCAAGCACAAGAAGAGTTTGTACAAGCTGCTAAAAACGCCATTGAAGCCGGTTTTGATGGGGTTGAAATTCATGCTGCAAACGGTTATTTAGCCGAACAGTTTATTAACACAGGTACCAACCAAAGAACAGACAATTATGGTGGTTCTATAGAAAATAGAACACGTTTTGTTTTGGAAACAACAACAAAAATTGCCGAAGCTATTGGAGGTGATAAAACCGGAATTCGTATTTCTCCATTTAGTGAGTTTAATGACATGCTTATTTTTGATAACATGCGAGAAACCTATGCTTATTTAGTAGAGCAATTAAACGTTTTAGATTTAGCTTACTTACATATGGCAGGCATGTCGGCCAAAATTCCTGAAGGGTATTTAACAGAATTAGGTGCCAAATTTAATGGAACCGTAATTTACAATGGTGGCTTAGGTTACGATTTAGAACGTGCTGAGAAAATAGTATCTGAAAATGAAGATAGCTTAGTATCTATAGGCTTTCCTTTTATTTCAAATCCAGATTTAATAACACGTATTACGGAAGGTGCCCAATTAAATGAAGTAGACCAAGATACTATGTATACTCCTGGTGAAGAAGGATATTTAACTTACCCTACTCTAGAGAACGCAAAATAAATTTTAATACCCCCATTAAAAACGGTTTAGGAGTAATCTTAAACCGTTTTTTTATTCTACCGTTTATGGTATTTAAGGAATTATAAAAATGTTTATTGTAATTTGTTGCAAAAAAAATTATTCGCATACAAAATTAGAATAGACTGTATAGAATATGAAAAAGTTCTAACTAAAAATTTATGAAAAAGATAGCCTCAATATTGGTATTAGTACTTATTATTAATGCATACTGCCATGGCCAAAACACCTATTCGTATTCTAAACCAAAAGAACATACAGACGGCTGGAAAACTAACACTTTATTAGCACAAAATATAGATACCACAGCAATACATGAATTATTTAACCAAGTACTGAATAGGGAAAATAAAATTCATAGTATCCTTTTAGTAAAAGATAAACAGTTAATTCTTGAAGAGTATTTTAATGGACAATTAGCTAACCAACCCCATGACTTGCGCTCTACTACAAAAAGCATTCGGTCTATTTTAATGGGAATTGCCATTGACAAAGGTTTTATTCAAAGTATTAATGACCCCATTTTAAAATATTTAAAAGGTATTATTCCGACTAAAAATCTAGATCCCAGAAAAGAGAAAATAACTATAAAGCATCTTTTGACAATGTCTAGTGGATTAGATTGTAATGATTGGGATAAAACATCTAAAGGGCAAGAAGATAAAGTTTATAAAAAAAAGGATTGGCTTCAGTATACTCTTAACTTACCTATTGTAAATGAACCTGGAGAAGTTTCTACTTATTGCTCTATGGGTGCAATTTTAATAGCAGAGATAATAAGTCAGGCGTCCGGGATAACAATCCAAGAATTTGCTCAAAAGTATTTATTTACCCCATTAGGAATAACAAACTTATATTGGGGTCATACATCAGACAAAAAAATTCTTCCTTCTGGAAAAAGATTATATATGACCTCCCGAGATTTAGCAAAAATAGGAGTTTTAATACTCCATAACGGAATGTGGAATAAAAAGCAAATTGTTTCGCAAAAATGGATTGATGAGTCTACCACTCCTAAAACAAAAATTACAGGAATTAATTATGGTTACTTTTGGTGGAACATACCCTACAAAATAAATAATGAAATTGTAATTTCAAAAACCGCAACAGGAAATGGTGGGCAATATATTATGGTTATACCTAAAATGAATATAGTTGCCATATTTACAGGTGGTGCATATAATTCTACAGAAGACAAATTAGCATTTGAAATAATGCAAAAAGTGTTCTTACCAAGTATTAGCGCTAAATAATAAAAAATGGCATTCCTAACTTTTAGGAAATTTATAATAGTACTTATGTATTTTTATATAGATTTAGGTTTAAATCTATACATTAACCCTAGTCTTAACTATATATAATTACATGGAAGTATTTAATCTTAAAAAAGTTGTTGCTGGTATTCCAAAAGCAGAACTTCATTTACATATTGAAGGTAGTTTTGAACCTGAACTCATGTTCCAGATAGCTAAAAGAAATAATATAATTTTAGATTATGATTCTATAGACTCTTTAAAAAAAGCATACCAGTTTAATAACCTTCAAGAATTTTTAGATATTTATTATACTGGAGCTAAAGTGCTCTTATATGAAAAAGATTTTTTTGATTTAACCTGGGCATATGTAACTAAAGTACATAGTGAAAATGTGGTTCATGTAGAGGTGTTTTTTGACCCCCAAACACATACCAATAGAGGTGTTTCTTTTTCTGTAGTTATAAATGGCATATACAAAGCTCTTGAAAAAGCAAAACAAGAATTAAATATTTCTTTTAAATTAATAATGTCCTACTTAAGACATTTAAGTGAAGAAGAAGCTTTTAAAACATTAGAGTCCTCATTACCCTATAAAGATTGGATTGATGGTGTTGGTTTAGATTCTTCTGAAATTGGAAACCCACCTAGTAAATTTGCGAAAGTTTTTAACGCCTCTGCAAAACACGGTTACAAATTAGTAGCCCATGCTGGTGAAGAAGGCCCTGTAGATTATATTTGGGAAGCTTTGGACCTTTTAAAGGTTGTAAGAATAGACCACGGAAATCGTTGTTTAGAGGATGAAAAACTAGTTCAAAGATTAGTTAAAGAAAAGATTGCCCTAACCTTATGCCCATTAAGTAATGTAGCGCTTAAAGTTATTTCTAAAATGGAAGAACATCCTGTTGCAAAAATGCTTGATAAAGGACTTGTTGCCACCATACATTCTGATGACCCCGCATATTTTGGAGGGTATATGAATGCTAATTATTACGAAACAGCTAAAGCTCTTAACCTAAATAAAAAACAGATAATGCAATTGGCAATTAATGCCTTTAAATCTTGCTGGTTGCCTTCAAAAGGTAAAGAAAAACATATTTTAGAGGTAAAAAAGTATTTTAATTCTTTATAAAAAAGCTATAAATTAAAATACCTTCTTTAAAGCATCTATAGTTTTATCTAAATCTTCATAAGACAAGGCATCATTTAAAAAATAGCTTTCAAAAGCAGAAGGAGGCAAATAAATACCCTGTTCTAACATGCCATGAAAATAGGTTTTAAAAGTGTCGTTATTTCCTTTAGCAGAAGATGTAAAATCTACTACAGGAGTATCTGTAAAATGCACAGAAATCATACTTCCATAACGGTTTATTTGGTACGGAATTCCCTTGGTTTTTAAAACAGCATCAAAACCTTTATGCAAATACTCTGTTTTTTTTGCAAGACTTTTAAAAACATCTGGGTTATTATTTAATTCGGTCAACATTGCTAAACCTGCACTCATTGCTAATGGGTTGCCACTAAGTGTTCCTGCTTGGTAAACTGGCCCGTCTGGAGCTAAATAACTCATAATTTCATTACTAGCAGCAAAAGCACCAACGGGTAAACCGCCACCTATTACTTTTCCAAAAGTAACAATATCCGCATCTATGCCTAAAGCTTCTTGTGCGCCGCCGGCTCCTAAGCGAAACCCTGTCATTACCTCATCAAAAATTAATAAAATACCTTCTTTAGTACAAAGTTCTCTTAGGCCTTTAATAAATTCTGGAGTAGGAATAATACAACCCATATTACCTGCAATAGGCTCTATTATTATTGCTGCAATTTCCCCAGCATTAGCATCTGTAAGTGCTTTTACACTGGCTAAGTCATTATAATTTGCTAATAATGTATCTTTTGCGGTTCCTTGAGTAACTCCCGGACTATTAGGACTACCAAAAGTTACTGCACCACTACCCGCTTGTATTAAAAAAGAATCGGAATGCCCATGGTAACATCCTGCAAATTTTATGATTTTATCTTTTCCTGTATACCCTCTTGCTAAACGTACGGCACTCATACAAGCCTCAGTACCACTATTAACAAAGCGTATTTTATCTACATTAGGAACCATAGAAACTGCTAGTTTTGCTAAATCTGTTTCTATTTCTGTAGGCATTCCAAAAGATGTTCCTTTTTTTGCTTTATCTACAATAGCATTTATTACAGGCTCATGAGCATGCCCTAATATTAATGGCCCCCAAGAAGCTATATAATCTATAAGTGTATTACCATCCTCATCATACAAATATGCGCCTTTTGCTTCCTTTACAAAAATTGGGTCCCCACCAACAGCTTTAAAAGCACGTACCGGAGAATTTACACCTCCAGGAATATATTTTTTGGCATCCTTAAATAAGGCACTACTTCTTTTATAAATCATCTTTTATAATTGCTATTTTATTTTACTACAAGTTCCTGACCAATTGACAAATTGGTGTTTTGCATTCTATTTATTCGCATTAATTCTTCTACAGAAACAAAATATTTTCTTGATATAGAATACAAGGTATCTCCTTTTTGAACAATGTGTTTTTTAGAATTTGCTTTAGGTACTATTATTGGTTTTCTTTTTACGTTTGCTACACTTCCCTTTGGAGTATCATAGGTATATAACTGATACTTATCTATAAGGTAAATAAGTTTTTGAGGATATTTTTTATCTGTAGCGTACCCTGCTTTTCGTAACCCTTTAGCCCATGATTTATAATCCTTATGATGATAATCAAATAAAAAAGCATACCTAGACCTTGTTGTTAAAAAAACACTATGGTCTCTATAAGAATACCTTGGGTGGTTATATTTTCTAAAACACTCTCCTTTTTCATCATCGTCATGAAAATCGTAATCGCCTTCCCATCCTGTATGGCATTTTATTCCAAAATGATTATTTGTTTTCATGGCTAATTCTCCTTTCCCATAACCGCTTTCTAATAATCCTTGCGCTAAAGTTATACTTGCAGGTATACCATAAGCCATCATTTCTATCTGCGCTATTTCTGAGAAAGTATCTATATATTCTTGAGCCGTATTAAATTTAAAATGAATAAACTTTTCTGAATCTTTTGGTAGTTCTTTATTCGTTTTTACAGTTTTCCTTTTTTTATGGGTAACAACATTTTGTGTTTTTAATTTACCAGAATGAATGGTTGTTTTTTTGGACTTACAACCAATTACTAAAAAAACTACTAAAAGAAATAAACTATATTTTTTCATTCTACTATTTCTAATTGATTTTTCTTTTTTAATACTGCATTCATTCCTTTAATTCCTTGTAAGCCTCCTGTATGGATTGCTAATATTTTTGTGCCAGGTATAAAAAAGTCTTCTTTTATCATCTCTATCAAACCGTATACCATTTTACTTGTATATATTGGATCTAACGGAATATTAGTTTCTTTTTTAAAAGTATTAATAAACATAATTAATTCTGGAGAAACTTTTCCATAACCTCCAAAATGATACTTATTTTGAAGTTTCCAATTTATTTTGGTTGCAAATTTACGAATATCTTCTTGTAAAAAATTACCCTTTAAGGCAGGAAAACCAATTACTTTTTGATTATTTTTTGATGTATTTATAATTCCGGCAATAGTACCTCCAGTACCTACAGCTGAAGTAATTACATTAAAGACATTGTCTTCCGGAGTTAAAATTTCTTCGCACCCTTGTATTGCTAGAGAGTTACTACCACCTTCTGGTAATACATAAAAATCATTAAATTCTTCCTTTAATTTATTTATAAACTCTGATGTTTCTTTAAATCTATATGCCTCTCTTGTAACAAATTTAAAATGCATACCATGCTCTTTTGCCAAACATAACGTAGCATTATTTTGCCATTTATCTTTAAGTTCTTCTCCCCTAATAATACCAATAGTTCGCAAACCTTGCTCTTTACCAGCATACGCCGTTGCCGCAATATGGTTAGAGTATGCGCCACCAAAGGTTAGTATGCAATTTTGCTTTTTTTCTTTAGCTGCTAAAATGTTGTATTTTAATTTACGGTACTTATTTCCAGAAATTAATGGGTGTATTAAATCTTCTCGCTTTATGTAGAGCGAAATTTTTTTTTCTTTAAGTATAGGAAGGTGTACTTTTTGATTTTGCGTTTGCACTAAACTCTTGTTTAATTACGCCAAAGGTATTTAATAAAGCTGAAGAATTTTCTTTGATTTAAATAATCTAAATTATTCTCATTATAATAAGCTTCACGCTCAAAACTAATATTTTGGTATGCCTTATATGTATCTAAATAAAAAATACTTCGTAAAAGCCATTCTGTTACATACCAAATATAAAAAGGAATAATAAGTAGTTCTTGCTGTTGTTTAAGATGTATTTTTTCATGATTAATAAGTACAATATCTTCTTTTAAGGTAGTATCCTTTAGAATTATAAAAGGCCATAAAGACAAGCCTACGTAATTTTTATAGAAGAAATGTTTGAATATTAATATCATAAATACTTTTTACAAACGCTTATCCTCAAAGATAATTGTAATTTTTTAATCTTTAAAAGTTCCTAGATTTACATACAAACAAAATCGATTAAAGAATAAAAAGCCTAAAAACCATACTAAAATATATGGGTTTCTAGCAAACACAAGGCAGTTATCAACAAAGAATCCGTAATTTTATAGCAAAAATTTATAAGCTAATTACTGTACATGAAAGAGATTATTCCGTTAGAAGAAGGTGATTTTTACTTATCTAAAGAAGGGTACAAAGTATTTACAGAACAATTTCATTTAAAAAGAGGGTATTGTTGCGAAAGTGGTTGCAGACATTGCCCTTATGGTTATAATACCAAGACGAATAAACAATAACCAGCTGTTTCTTCGGCATGATTTTTGAGATGTTTTAATTACAAAAAATCTATTCTAATCCCAAAAAATATAGTTGTTATGAAAAAACTACAATTACTCGCAATACCAATATTAGTATTGGCTGTATTAAGTTCTTGTACCTCGGTACGCGTACTTTCTGATTATGATAAAGATGCTAATTTTAATTCTTATAAATCATTCGCATTTTACAAGACTGGTATTGATAAAGCGCAAATTTCTGACTTAGATAAAAAAAGAATTTTAAGAGCTATTGATACTGAAATGGCTACAAGAGGCTTTACAAAATCTAACTCTCCAGATATTTTGGTAAGCATTTTCACCAAGGAAAAAGAACAAGTTGATGTTTACAACAACTACTGGGGTGGTGGTTTTGGTTGGGGCTGGAATCCTTATTACTGGGGCCCAGGGTGGAACAATGGCACCCAAGTAAGCACTAGAACGCAAGGTTCTCTCTATATAGATTTAATTGATGCTAAAAGCAAAGAATTGGTTTGGCAAGGAAAAGGAATTGGAACTCTTTCTCCTTCTAAAAGTATAAAAAAGAAAGAAGAACGTATACAGCAGTTTGTTGGCGAAATATTAAAAGCTTATCCACCACAAATAATGGCTGTAAAATAAGCATCCGTTTATAAATTTAAAAAAAGAGATTGTTTCGCGAAACAATCTCTTTTTATTTATAATAAAGGAAAATAAGTACTGTCTTTTACTTCGTTTAAAACAAATGCGCTTTTAACCATTCCTATGTGTGGCAAGGACGCTACTTTATCTTTTGAAAATTTAAAATAGTCATCTAAATCTTTAACTACTATTTTTAATAAAAAATCGAACTCCCCACCTACTACAAAACACTCTACAACTTCTGGATACTTTTTTACACTAGCAGCAAAATCATCCATTAAGCGTTCTTTTTGAGCATCTAAGGATACAAAGCTAAAAACAGTAATACTAGGCTCTACTTTATTTTTATCTATAATAGCAACGTACTTAGAAATAAAACCATTCTGCTCTAACCTTCTTATACGATCATAAACTGGAGTTTTGGTCATTTGCAAACGCTCTGCTATTTCTTTAGCATTAGTTTTTGCATCTTTCTCTAGTATTTTCAATATTTTCCTGTCTATACTATCTATTTTTTGTTCCATAAATTTTCCTGTTTTAGCACTATAAATTCAAATTAAAAGTACTTATTCCCTAATAAATTAAAAGTACAGGAATTTTTACTAATAATTATACATTTTACACTACTAAATAACCAAATATGTATTTTTAATAGTAATTACACATTTTTATATTTACATATATAATATGCAAAACAATTACCAAAGCAATCCAATTTTAGATAAATTACCCGAACACCTAAGGCAATTTATAAAACCCCAAAACTATGAGGATTACTCTGCTATAGATCAAGCTGTTTGGAGATATGTTATGCGTAAAAATGTAGATTATTTAGGAAAAGTTGCACACGCATCTTACCTAGAAGGATTACAAAAAACAGGAATATCCATAAATAACATTCCCAACATGTACGGTATGAACCGTATTTTGGAAGAAATTGGATGGGCAGCTGTTGCCGTAGATGGTTTTATTCCTCCATCCGCTTTTATGGAGTTCCAAGCATACAATGTTCTTGTAATAGCATCAGATATAAGGCAATTAGAAAACATAGAGTACACTCCTGCTCCAGATATTATACACGAAGGTGCTGGGCATGCTCCCATTATTGCTAATCCTGAATACGCAGAATATTTAAGACGATTTGGAGAAATAGGTTGTAAAGCTATTTCTAGTAAAAAAGATTATGAATTATATGAAGCTGTACGTCATTTATCTATTATAAAAGAAGCTCCAAACACTCCAGAAGACGAAATTAAAGAGGCCGAAAACCTAATAGAACACCTTCAGCAAAATATGGGTAAACCTAGTGAAATGGCTCTTATTAGAAACCTGCATTGGTGGACTGTAGAGTATGGTTTAATTGGTACTGTTGACTCTCCTAAAATATACGGCGCAGGACTTTTATCCTCTATTGGAGAAAGTGCTTGGTGCATGACAAACGAAGTAAAAAAAATACCCTATTCCAAAATAGCAGCGCACACTGCTTTTGATATTACCAAACCACAACCGCAACTATTTGTAACACCAGATTTTTCATTTCTGAGCCAAGTTTTAGAAGAATTTGCAAATACTATGGCATTAAGAACTGGAGGACTAAGTGGTGTTCAAAAATTAATAGATGCAGCAGAAATAGGTACTATAGAACTAAGTACAGGTTTACAAATCTCTGGTAATTTTATTTCGGTTCTTGAAGATAATGGTAATCCAATATTTTTTCAGACAGCAGGACCTACCGCACTTTCTTATCGCAACCAAGAGCTTATAGGACAAGGAATTAACCAACATTATTCCGGTTTTGGTTCTCCTGTAGGAAAATTAAAGGGTATTAATATTGCAATTGAGGATATGAGCCCTAGAGACCTTAAGGCATATAACATTTTTGAAGGCGAATTAATTTCTCTAGAATTTGAAGGCGATATTACCGTGAAAGGAAAAATTATTACTGGAACACGAAACTTACAAGGAGAAATTATTTTAATTACATTAAAAAATTGCGTTGTTACGCATTTAGGAAAGGTATTATTTAATTCGGAAGACGAACTTTATAATATGGCAATAGGAGAAAAAATTGTTTCTGCTTTTAATGGCCCTGCAGATTTATCTAGTTTTGATAGAATAACACATGAAGTTAAAACAACAACCTATAAAATTAAAAAGACTGCTAAACAATTAAAACTAGAAGATTTGTACCAACAAGTTAGAGACTATAGAGAAGGCAAAAACAAAACAATTTCTAGAAATAAAGTATTTAAAGAAATACAAGAAAATTACCCTAATGACTGGCTTCTTTCTATAGAACTTTATGAACTGGCAATGGAAAGTAACGCTATAGAATTTGCAACTTCTATTGCCGCTCACTTAGAAAATATAAAACTAAATAATCCTAAAGTTAAACATCTTATTGATGATGGCATAACCCTTGTAAAAGGTCTATCAAAAAGTAAAAAAGCTTAATCCTTTATAAATTGCTCTAAACTATTTTCTTGAATAATGTGTTCGTTATACTCTAATGTCCATCCCATACTGTTGGTAAGTACATAGAATTTAGACAACTCACTCAACAATCTATTTTTGGCATTGCTTTTTAATGAAGAAACTTCTACTTTCTTTAATAAAGAAGCGCGTATGTTTTTCTTTATAGTATTATAATCTTCTGCTTTAAAAGGATTTAAATAATCTGCAGTAACATCATAATACTCAAAATCTGGGTTTATTTTAATTTCAGGTTCTGGGATTTCTTCTATGTATAAGACTTTTGCTTTCTCATCTACTTTAAAAGTTAATTTACTTAAATCATACCCAACAGTAACTTCGGCATTAACTACCACTAAAGCTTTTTTATCTGCTGTAATTAAAGGGCCAAAAAGTTCTTGAGAATCCTTATAATTATATACCTCTGCAAAATGCCCTTCGGTTACAACTAGTTTAGAAACATTTTTAATTTGTTCCTGAATAAGCATTGAATTTTCTTCTAGAATTGCTTTTTCTTTATCACTATCCATACAAGAACGAAAAACAAAAACCATGGCCAATGTAACCAGAGCGCCTATTAAAATTTTCTTCATACCGTAAATTTCATAAAAGAATACGTTTCTTGAAGATACGTTTTTTTCTTTTCAAGCGCTTTTAAAAACTCTTTATGCTTAAGAGATTTTTCATTAAAAGGCCTGTGTGCCAGTCCTTTTTGAACCACAGAAACCTTATCCATCACTTTTTGTGCCTCCTCATTAATCCAACTTAAAGTAAATTTTTCCCATATATAATTTACAGCAGTTGTATTAGGGTGTACCATATCTTCTTTATAAAAACGATAGTCGCGTAATTCATCCATCATAATTTCATAAGATGGAAAATAAGCTGCACCACTTTTTTTAACTACCTCATGTACAGCAGTAATAAGATGTGCCTTACTTTGTTGGTTTTCTAAAAATCCGTCTTTTATATGACGTACTGGAGAGATTGTAAATAATAGAATTGCTTCTTTATTTATAATTTTAATTTGCTGTTTTATATACTCCAAACTTTCTTGAATTTCTTTTACGGAGAGTATTCTCTTAGAAAATTGTTTTTGCGGAACTTTATGGCAATTAGCTACTACTTTTTTCGCCTCTAAAAAAGTATACACCCAAGCAGTTCCTAAAGTAATTACAATATGAGATGCTTTTTGTATTTGGTCTCTAGTAATCTGCAATCCACTATTTAGCTTTTCTAACAATTCCTCAGGAGTACTAGAACTTAACTCGGAATGGGCATCATAACAATGCCAACGCTCTTCATGTAAAAAAATAGAATCTTTAGTGTACTCTCGAAAAGTAACAGCTCTAGTTATTAAACTTTCTATTGCGAGGGTGTGAAATAAAATTCCAAACGGATTTTGAACCGTCTGGAATTTATAATATTCTAATTTCTCCCCAATATTCTCTACAAAACAAGAACCTAATAACAGTAATTTACTGTCATAATTTATCTGGTTTTTTTCCTTTTGCAAAGGAATTTGGGTTTGTAGTTTCATTACTAGTTTATGAGATATATTCTTTTGCTTTACTTAAAGCTTCTTCTATACCTGCCGGATTTTTACCCCCTGCTGTTGCAAAAAATGGCTGGCCACCACCACCACCTTGGATGTATTTACCTAGTTCACGAACAATGGTTCCTGCATGTAAGTTTTTAGACGCTGCTAATTCTTTAGAGATATAGCAAGATAATAATGCTTTTCCTTTTTGCTCTGTTCCAAAAAGTAAAAACAAATTGTCTTTATTTTGTCCCATCTCAAAAGAAAGGTCTTTTATTCCTGCAGCATCTAAATCTACTTTTTTTGCTAAATATTGTACGCCATTAATTTCTTCCAAACTTCCTAATAAATCTCCCTTTAAATTCTTTGCTTTATCTTTTAAAAGCTCAGCTACCTGTTTTTTTAAAGCGCTATTTTCTTCCTGTAAAGTGGATACCGATTTTATTGGGTCTTTTGCATTATTAAGCAACTCTTTTATACCTATTAATATTTTATTATTATCTGTATAAAACTCCTTTACACCATCGTAAGTTATGGCTTCAATTCTACGAATTCCAGAAGCAACAGCACCTTCGCTCTTAATTTTAAAATGCCAAATATCTGCTGTATTTGCAACATGTGTTCCTCCACATAGCTCTATAGATTGCCCAAAACGAATAGTACGTACAGCATCGCCATATTTTTCGCCAAATAAAGCCATTGCTCCTTCTTCTATAGCTTGCTTCATAGGAACAGCTCTACTTTCTTGTAATTGTAATTTCCCCTCTATCCTAGCATTCACAAAATCTTCTACTTCACTTAACTCTTCTGGGGTAACTTTAGAGAAATGAGAAAAATCAAAACGTAAATATTTAGAATGTACAGCAGAACCTTTTTGTTCTACATGTGTCCCTAAAATTTCTCTTAAAGCTTGGTGTAATAAGTGTGTAGCAGTATGGTTTGCTTCGGTTCTTTGTCTTTGTTTTTTATCTACCGCCGCTTTTAATGTCTCTTCTAATTTCTTAGGCAAATTTTTAGAAAAATGAACAATTTCGTTATTCTCCCTTTTAGTATCTATAATATAAATAACATCTCCGTTAGGTGCTTCTAAATATCCTTTATCTCCAACTTGCCCTCCTCCTTCTGCATAGAACGGAGTTAAATTAAAAACTAATTGATATTGCTGCCCATCTTTCTTAGAAGTAATTTTTCTATATTTTACCAATTTTACATCCGCCTCTAATCTATCATAACCAATAAACTCTTGTTCTTGGTCATTTCGTAAAATAGTCCAATCTTCTTTGGAGGTTTCTGATGCAGATTTAGAACGATTTTTTTGTTCCTGCATTGCTTTATCAAAACCTGCCACATCTAAACTAAATCCCTTTTCACTTAAAATTAAAGCAGTAAGATCTATAGGAAAGCCATAGGTGTCATAAAGTTCAAAAGCTTTAGCCCCATTTACTTCTTTTCCTTTGGTATTACTAATTATAGTATCTAATAAAACCAATCCCTGATCCAATGTCTTTAAAAAAGAATGCTCTTCTTCTTTAATTACATTTTCTATTAATTGGTGTTGCTCTTTTAATTCTGGATAAGCACTTCCCATTATATTATTTAGCACTCCTACCAAACGATACATAAAAGGTTCTTTGGTTCCTAAAAAGGTAAAACCATAGCGTACTGCCCTTCTTAAAATTCTTCGTATTACATAACCTGCACCAGTATTACTAGGCAACTGCCCGTCTGCAATAGAAAAAGACACCGCTCTAATATGATCTGCTATTACACGTATTGCAATATCTACCTCTTCATTTTTCCCATATTTAGAATTGGTAATAGTCTCTATTTCTCTAATAATTGGGGTAAAAACATCGGTATCATAATTAGATTTTACATTTTGCATAACCATACACAAACGCTCAAATCCCATTCCTGTATCTACATGTTTTGCTGGCAAAGGTTCTAACTGGCCACTTGCTTTACGGTTATACTGCATAAATACAAGGTTCCATATTTCTACAACCTGAGGATGGTCTTTGTTTACCAAACTTGCCCCAGAAATTTTTGCTTTTTCTTCTTCAGAACGTATATCTACATGTATTTCTGAACATGGTCCGCAAGGCCCTTGCTCTCCCATTTCCCAAAAATTGTCTTTTTTATTTCCTTTTATAATTCGGTCTTCTGGTACAATAGCCTTCCATAAATTGTAAGCTTCCATATCCATTTCTAAATTATCTGCATCCGAGCTTCCTTCAAAAATAGAAACATAAAGACTGTTCTTATCTATTTTTAAAACATCGGTTAATAACTCCCAAGCCCATTCTATGGCCTCTTTTTTAAAGTAATCTCCAAAACTCCAATTACCAAGCATCTCGAACATAGTATGGTGGTACGTATCTTTACCTACCTCTTCTAAATCGTTATGCTTACCACTTACTCTTAGGCATTTTTGAGTATCAGAAACTCTAGAACTTTTAGGCACACTATTTCCTAAAAAATACTCCTTAAACTGGTTCATACCAGCATTTGTAAACAATAAAGTAGGGTCATCTTTAATAACCATTGGGGCAGATGCGACTATCTTGTGGTTTTTTTCTTTAAAAAAATTTAAAAACTGACTTCTAATTTCCTTGGAATTCATCTAAAATGGTAAGGTTTCTTAAAAAATAATGGTTTCTGCAAAACAATTTTTATATTTGTTTATTGCGCTATATTTAAAGCACAAAAATAGGATAAAATCTATTCATGTCTAAAGTAAAATATTATTACGATCCAGATACGTTATCTTACCGTAAGATTGAACCAAAAAAATCTAAACGGTATAGAAACATAAGTTTCTTTTTTTTAGGATCTTTTCTATTTGGTTTATTAGGATTAATTTTCCTTTTAAACACTAATTTAATTAATACTCCCAAAGAACTATCCTTACAAAGAGAGGTAAAAAACTACGAACTTCAGTTTGAGTTGTTAGATAAAAAAATGGAGCAAATTGAAGACGTTCTTGCTAATATAGAGGATCGAGATAATAATATTTACAGGCTATATTTTGAAGCAAACCCTATTCCTGAAGAGCAAAGAAGAGCAGGTTTTGGCGGTATTAATAGATATAAATCCTTAGAAGGTTTTAATAATTCTGATATGGTAATTGCTACTACCAAACGTTTAGATGTTATTAAAAAACAAATGGCTATACAATCTAAGTCCTTAGATGAAATTACTATCCTTGCCGAAGAAAAAGAAAAATTACTTGCCGCAATACCAGCTATACAACCAATAAACAATGAAGATTTAACCAGAATGGCATCTGGTTACGGTTGGCGTTCAGACCCTTTTACAAAGGCAAGAAAAATGCATTATGGAATGGATTTTACCGCTCCTAAAGGAACTCCTATTTATGCCTCTGGAGATGGTAAAATAGTTAGAGCAGACAATAATTCTTCTGGTTACGGTAAACACATACGTATAGACCATGGATATGGCTATCTTAGTTTATACGCACACTTAAGCCAATACAATGTAAAAAAAGGGCAAAAAGTAAAGCGAGGAGATCTTATTGGCTTTGTAGGTAGCACAGGACGTTCCGAAGCTCCGCATTTGCATTATGAAGTTTGGAAAGAAAAGGATCGTATAAACCCAATTAATTTTTATTATGGTAGTTTATCGCCTATAGAATTTGAGAATATGCTAAAGTTTGCTAATCAAGAAAATCAATCCCTAGATTAATGCATATAGAACTACCAGAAAAAAGATATTATGGTATTGGCGAAGTTGCCAAAGCTTTTGATGTAAACACTTCTTTAATTCGTTTTTGGGAAAAAGAGTTTGATGTTCTAAAACCAAAAAAAAATGCTAAGGGCAATCGTAAGTTTACACCACAGGACATTACCAATTTAAAATTAATATACCACCTTGTTAAAGAAAGAGGGTTTACTTTAGAAGGAGCAAAAACGCATTTAAAAGAAGAGCGACACAAAACTTTATCTAATTTTGATATTATACAAAAATTAGAAAAAGTAAAAATGGAACTTATAAAAATAAAGAACAACCTATAAACACTAAATAAACACTATTATGAAAAAAGGATTAATTGCTTTACTAGTACTTGGAGTATTAGCATTTGGAATTTACCAATGGGCAGTAGGCTTTAACAATACCGCTGTACAACTAAAAGAAACCTCTACTAAAACATGGGCAAATGTAGAAAGTGCTTACCAAAGAAGGAATGATCTTATTGGTAATTTAGTAAAAACAGTACAAGGCGCAGCAGATTTTGAACGTGGAACCTTAACCGATGTTATAGAGGCAAGAGCAAAAGCTACATCTGTATCTATAGACCCAACAAATATAACGCCAGAGCAACTTGCGCAATTTAATAAAGTTCAGGGTGGTCTTAGCGGTGCTTTAAAAAGCCTTTTAGTTACGGTAGAGCGTTACCCCGATTTAAAAGCAAACCAAAACTTTTTAGAATTACAGTCACAGTTAGAAGGTACTGAAAATAGAATTAATGTTGCAAGAGACCGTTTTAATGCAACTGTAGAACCGTACAATGTTTTGATCAAGAAATTCCCTGGATCTATTTTAGCTGGTATATTTAATTTTGATGAACTAGCATACTTTAAAGCCGAAGCTGGCTCTGAAGAAGCTCCTGATGTTAACTTTGATTTTAAATAAAATTAATGTCTAGAGTAGAAGAATTTTTAACAGCAGAAGAAGAGCAAGAAATTGTAGATGCTATAATTAAAGCAGAGAAAAATACTTCTGGTGAAATTCGTGTACACATTGAAGCACACTCTCGATTAGACTTATTAGATAGAGCTAAAGAAGTTTTTCATTTTCTTAAAATGGATAATACCAAACAAGAAAATGGAGTACTTCTTTACATTGCTGTTAATGACCGAAAATTTGCAATTTACGGTGATAAAGGTATAGACAAAGTTGTACCCAACAACTTTTGGGATGCTACCAAAGAAGGTATACGTAAAGATTTTGTTGCCGGTAACTTTAAAGAAGGAATTATTAATGGTGTTTTAAAAGCTGGTAAAGAGCTAGAAGAACATTTTCCATGGCTACATGGCGACACTAATGAATTAAGTAATGAAATATCTAAAGGGTAGTTTTCTTCTTCTTTTCTTATGCTTTTGGACTATTTCACAAGCGCAATTTAATATTCCAGAAAAACCTGGTAAACAAAACCAAACTAGTGTTTATGACTATATTGGTCTGTTATCTGAATCTCAAAACAAAATACTTACCAGAAAACTTACCCAATACGCAGATAGTACCTCAACACAAATAGTAGTTGCTATAATTAGTTCTACCAAAGGTGAAAATATAACCTACTTAGGAGCAAATTGGGGACAAAAATGGGGAATTGGTCAAAAAGGAAAAGATAATGGCGTATTAGTATTGCTTGCTAGAGACGACCGTAAAATTGCTATAAATACAGGTTATGGTTTAGAAGGCTCTTTAACCGATGCCATGTCTCGCAGAATTATAGAAACCGTAATTATTCCTAAATTTAAACAAAATGATTACTATGGCGGACTCAATAAAGGCACCGATGCAATTATAAAAGTCTTAAACGGAGAATTTACAGAAGATAGAACTTTTAACGAAGGGATACCATTTGAGGCCTTTTTACCATTTATTATTTTCTTTATTATTCTAATAATCTTATGGAATAGAAAAGGAAATAATCATAACAACAAAGGTGGCAAACGAGGTTCTGGATTAGACTTTAGAGATATTATTATTCTAAGTAATATGGGACGTGGCGGCTCTTCTAGTGGAGGCTTTGGAAGCGGTGGCTTCGGAGGTGGAGGTGGATTCAGTGGTGGTTTTGGCGGCGGCGGCTTTGGCGGCGGCGGCGCGTCTGGTGGATGGTAAAACCCCTTCTAAGGTAAAGCGTCTTGTACTGTTTTTAATTTTATCCCAAATATTTTTTCGGAAATTTTATTAAGCTCAGCTTCCGAACCATTAAAATGATATACTTCTTGAAAATGACTTATACTCTCTCCTACTTTTAATTCTTTGGCAGGAGATGATGTCTCTAATTCATAAAAAGGACCAAAAGGACCTACATTGTTCCAAACACCATCATTAAAAACATTTATAACATCTCCCCTATATTGATTTTCCACATTTACTGGGTGTGCATTTACATACTCTTTATCTAAAGAATTAAAACTAAATTTTACAATGGTTAAAGAGTTTAATTCTGGACTGTAACTACCAAAATAAGGTAATGTATACTCTGCAAGAGTTCCAATTTTATTTAAATAATTTGCATCTGCCTTATAAAAAAGAAAATTGTTTTTAATTACAATTCTTGAACTATCAATTTCTGTAAAATAAACTGTAGCATTTTCTGGATTTTCTTTTAAAGGAATAATTACCGTTGTTTTTGGTGTTGGATGGTAGCACCCTAAATCCCACAAAGAAATAAGCCCAGATTCTTTAGACCAATCCTGCTCACCAACATTTGTCATTTTTGTATTGGTTTTATAACCAACAAAAGACAATTCATTAAAAAAACTATCTCCCAAAAAATCTGCTACGTAATCTTCCTTTAGTATTTCTATATTTCTTTTTACATCAATAAAAAACTGAAACCCTTTTAAATTCTTAATTCGTAATTTATTCTGTAATGTAACAGCCATTGAAGATTGCTGTACAATTTTAAATGATAATGTGTCTAAGTCTTTTGGCGCGGCATGTTTTTGTTCCCCAGAAACTTTATCAATATCAAAAAAAATAGTATTTGGCCCTTGATCTGGACCAAACCATATTCTACCTTCTCCTCCTAGTTTACTTCTATTTACAAGAACACTATCACTAAGTAAAATCTTTTTATTAAACCAGCCATTGCTCATCCCGTTTAAACCCTGAGACGTACTTGTAAATACTCTCCCCTGAAAGTCACTTGAAACAACTATTTGCCTTTCTCCATCTTTTAAAATAACAGGAGAAGTAACCGAGTTTATAACTTCTAAATCTTCAGCAAAAGTAGGTATTGCATAAACATCAGGATTATTACATGCGCTATTAGTAATAAAAAAAATTATACACAAAAGACAATTTACAAATTTACCCATATTCAGAAATTAATAGAATCCGTTATTAGTATCTAAATGTAAAACAAATACAGGTTATTCGTTAATTTTCTACATTAAAAAATTTTCATTAATTCCATTGCCCAAATTCTAATTACGCTATATTTAAAAGGAAGTAACAAAGATTTAAGCATTCAACAAGGGAATTGATTGATTAACAAAATTCCAAAATATACTCTATTTCTTTCTTTTTTTAGGCAGTGGATTTATCCCTTGAGACCTACTAAGCCTCAAGGGTATGTTTTCCAAAATTGTTAGTCCGCAAAAAATACTAAGTATGCTCCCCATAAAATACAAAAAGCACAATACGAATAAACTAAGTAATCATTAAAAGTAGATTTATCATCCATAATACTTGGGTTTATTAGTAAAACGAGAAGTGTGGAATATTTGGACTTAAGATTCGAGCAACGCATAAAATATTCGATGGATTGTGAAATATCCGCTGAGCGGTATTTTTTCTTCTATGTACAGAAACATCTAAATTTACACAAATCACTAAAAAACAACACTTTACCGACTAATAAATAAAAGAAACGCCCCAAAAGCGACTTAAAAAAACTATGTTTTTTTATTTTTTACGCATAAACACACTAATAGGAACTCCAGAAAAATTAAAGTTTTCTCTTAATTTATTCTCTAAATAACGCTTATATGGCTCGCGAACATATTGCGGTAAATTACAAAAGAATGCAAATTGCGGATATGGCGTTGGCAGTTGCATACAAAATTTAATCTTCACAAACTTACCTTTATATGCTGGCGGTGGATAATTCTCTATAATAGGCAACATCGTATCATTAAACTTACGTGTAGGTATCTTTATGTTTCTATTATTATAGACTTCCACAGCGGTTTCTATAGCTTTAAAAATACGTTGCTTAGTTAATACGGATATAAATAAAATTGGAACATCTGTAAAAGGCTCAATTGCTTTCTTAATTTTATCTGTATAATGCTTTATGGTATTTGTCTCCTTGTCTTCTACTAAGTCCCATTTATTTACCAAGATTACAATACCCTTATTATTTCTTTGCGCCAACCAGAAAATATTTTCTACCTGCCCATCAAAACCACGAGTGGCATCTAACAACAACAAACAAACGTCACTATGTTCTATAGCTCTTACAGAACGCATTACTGAATAAAACTCTAAATCTTCTTTAACTTTTGCCTTACGGCGAATACCTGCTGTATCTACTAAATTAAATTCAAACCCAAAACGATTATATTTAGTATCTATACTATCTCTGGTTGTGCCAGCAATATCAGTCACTATATAACGGTCTTCTCCAATTAATGCATTTATAAACGAAGATTTTCCTGCATTTGGCCTACCAACAACTGCAAACCTAGGAAGCTCACTTTTCTCTTCTTCTACTTCTGGAAGGACTTCTACAATTGCATCTAAAAGTTCCCCTGAACCACTACCATTTATACTAGAAAGCGTATAAAAATCTCCTAACCCAAGATTATAAAATTCTACAGCGTCTTCTGCACGCATAGCATTATCTACCTTATTAACTGCTAAAAATACTGGTTTATTTACTCTTCTAAGTAACTTGGAAACATCCTCATCCATTCCTGTAACACCAGATTCTACATCTACCATAAAAATTATAGCATCGGCTTCTTCTATAGCAAGCTCTACTTGCTTATCTATTTCTTGTTCAAAAATATCGTCGCTACCAACAACATAACCCCCTGTATCTATTAAAGAAAACTCTTTTCCGTTCCAGTCGCTCTTTCCATAATGACGGTCTCTTGTAACACCACTAACAGCATCTACAATAGCTTCTCTTCTTTGGATTAAACGATTAAAAAATGTAGATTTTCCAACATTTGGCCTCCCTACAATAGCAACAATAGCACTCATAATATAAAATTAAGCCACAAAGGTAGTGCTAATACTTAAATAAAAGATAAGAATAATATGTTGATAGATTTCTTATATACAAAAATCTCAAAATTTACATTAATATGTAAATTTTGAGATTTTATAAAATATAATAATAACTTATTTAATTTCGTAAATAGTAATCGTATTAGACACTTCATTAGTTACTACTAATAAATTTTCTTTAGTTGGGCTTTGCTCACTAGGAATAACTAATAATCCTTCTGGAGCAATATCTTCTGCGTTATATAACCAGTTTACAAAAACCGGTGCAGTTGGCGTTGTTATGTCGTAAACCATTACTCCTCCTGTTCTTTCTAATCCAACAAAAAGTAAGGTGCTATTTCCTATTTTTAAAGTAGTAACAGATTCTGGCTCTGCTCCTTTATCATCGCTACGATCATCTACATCTCCTTCATCATTATTAAAAAGCTCTGGATTTAATTCCAATGTTTTTTTCCCAATTTGATCACCGCTGTCATATATTTTTGATCCTGCAGTATCCCATATCGTAAAAGAACGACCACCGTAACCATAAATTTGGTCAAAATCTCCATCGCCATCAGTATCCCCATTAGCTGTTGTGATTTTTAAACGCCCTAAATTTTCGTCTAATTGTAATTCTGCTGCGTTAGGAAAAACAGTTGCATCTAAAGTTAAATCTTTAACTCTTTCTTCTTCAGAAAACCCATCATAATCTCTAGAATCTCCTTCGTTAGCTGTAATTATGTATTCCGATTTGTTAATTTTTGCATATGTAATAGCATCTGGCATATAAAAGCTTAAAACTGGCCAGTTTTTAAAATTACCAACAATATCATCTTTATTACTAGCATCCATAGTATTTTCTGGAAGAGAAAAATCTTTTACACCTAAACCATATATATTTGTTATTGCCATTGCTTGTAAATCTACTACTGCAATACCATTATTCTCTTGTAATGTAATGTAAGCAAACTTACTATCTTCTGAAACGGCTACATATTCTGGCTCTACATCTTCGCTAAAAGATGCTCCTGGTCCAAAAACACGAAATCCATTTCCTATTGTTTGCCCATTAAATGCTCCAAAAAACAAGGTGTTTATTTCATTTTTTTCTACATTAATTATAGAAATAGAACCTTCTGGATCTACAGTATATGCATCATTTGGCTCCCCTTCATTTGCAGAAATAATATATTTACCATCTGGGCTAAAAGTTACCATATCTGGTAAAGCTCCTGCATCATAAATGTTTTCCTGCTCTTGTGTTTCTGTATTAAAAGTAACTATTTGTCCATTTAATTGTTTTGGGTCATTTTCTACAGCAACTGCCAACAATCCATTCATAGTTGCAACACTATTTGGTGTTCCTGTTAACGGTATAGAAGTTACTTTTACTGTTGCAGATGGGTTAGATATATCCCAAACAGATATTTCTTGTTCATTTGGGTTTACTACAAATAGCTTATTAGTTTTGGAATCAAATGCACTAATTTCTGAAAAGCCTTCGTCTCCTGCACCATTAATAGAAGTGCTTAATTTTGTAAAGGTTAATGCAGATACATCAATATCTTTATCGCCATCAAAGTCCGTATTGTCATCATTAATGCATGAACTAAAAATTAGGGCCATTGAAGCCGCTAGAATAAGTGATTTTTTCATTTTTGGTGTTTCGTTGATTATTATTAGCCAACAAAAATGAACATCCTACTTAATTCTAAAGTAAAGAAAAGTATATCCTATGGTTACTAATTAGTTCTTATTGTAACCAAAACGTTTCAGCTGTCTAGAATCGCTACGCCAATTCTTATTTACTTTTACATACAATTCTAAATGTACTTGTTTTCCAAAGAATTTTTCTAAGTCTTTGCGAGACTCTACTCCTACTCTTTTTAATGCACTTCCCTTGTGCCCTATAATAATACCTTTTTGAGAATCTCTCTCTACCATAATTACAGCACGCATGCGAATAATATCTTCATCTTCAAAAAATTCCTCGGTTTCTATTTCTACAGAGTATGGAATCTCTTTTTTATAATGTATTAATATTTTCTCACGAATAGTTTCATTTACAAAAAAACGTTCTGGTTTGTCTGTTAACTGATCTTTAGGATAATAGGCTGGAGAAGCTGGTAGCAACTCTATAATACGTTCAAAAACACCAGTAACATTAAAATTCTGAAGTGCCGATATTAAATGAATCTCTACCGTTGGCAGCTGTGCTTGCCAATACTGCACCTGTTCTTCTATTATTTCTTGTTCTGTAACATCAATCTTATTTAATAGTAATAAAACAGGGATCTTAGAACTTTTTATTTTATCAAAAAACTTTTCATCTTTTAAAGCCTTTTCTCCAATTTCTACCATATATATTAAGACATCAGCATCTTCAAAAGCAGATTTTACAAAATCCATCATAGAAGTTTGCAACTCATATGCTGGTTTAATTATCCCAGGAGTATCCGATAAAATCACCTGAAAATCATCTCCATTCACTATACCCAAAATACGATGTCTTGTAGTTTGGGCTTTAGAGGTAATTATGGATAACTTTTCCCCTACAAAAGCATTCATTAATGTAGATTTCCCCACATTAGGATTACCAATAATATTTACAAATCCGGCTTTATGCTCTGTCATTCTTTAACTTTTTAAAATATGCTTTTGCAGCTTTATTTACTTTCGGGGCTAATAACAATACTGCTATCATATTTGGTATTACCATTAAAGCGTAAGAAAGGTCTATTAAATTCTTTACTAAATCTAAAGAAGCTACTGCGGCAAAAATAATCATTATAACAAAGTAGACATTATATAATTTACCTATTCGTGCGTTTGTTAAGAAAGAAAGTGATTTTACACCGTAATAGGAATAGGTAAATAAGGTAGAAAGGGCAAAGGCAGATACAATTATCATTAACAAATCGTCCCCATAACCAAAAAGTGTTCGTCTAAATGCCTCTAAGGTCATAACAATACCACTCATATCTTCTAAATATGCGCCGCTTAATATAATTACTATCGCAGTAAAGGTACATACCAAAATGGTATCTATAAACGGGCCTAACATAGCTACTAATCCTTCTTTAATAGGGTTATCCGTTTTAGATTGCCCATGATACATTGGTGCGCTTCCTAAACCTGCTTCGTTAGAAAACATAGCTCTACGAACCCCAATAATAACTAATCCCCAAAAACCTCCAGTAACAATGGTTTTAAAATTCCAAGCTTCTGTAAATATCAATTTTAAAGATGGTACTATTTGGCTAGAGTTTAAAACCATTACTACGATTACTGCAACTAAATAAACAAATACCATAAAAGGTACAATTGCAGATGCCACCTTCGCAATTTTTGTGAGTCCTCCAAATATTACAAATGAAGTAATTACCGCTAAAAAAACACCTATTGCCCATTTCCAACTTTCATTTTCCATAGCATATACCGTTTCTGATGGGTTTATTACACTCATAAATGTCTCTGTGAACTGATTTGCAGTAAAAACACCTAAAAAACCAAATAACCCACAAATTGCAAAAAACACTGCCAGTGGCTTTGCCTTTTTACCCAAACCTTCTGTAATATAATACATAGGACCGCCCTGCATTTTACCATCAGAATCCTTACCTCTAAACATGATAGATAAACTACAGGAATAAAATTTTATCCCCATACCTAAAAGTGCTGTAATCCAAATCCAGAAAACTACGCCAGGGCCACCATCATGAATAGCAATGGCAACGCCAGAAATATTCCCTAATCCAACAGTAGCAGCAACTGCTGCAGATAATGCCTGAAAAGAACTAACATCTCCTTTTGCATTTTTATCATCATATTTACCAGCAGTTATTGCAATGGCATGCCCAAAAAAACGAAAAGGAACAAACTTAGAATAGAAAAATAGAAAAAGTCCTCCGCCTATTAAGAGAATAAACATAGGCCACTCTGTGTATGGTAGAATGGATGACAATAAATCGTTTAAATAATTCATAAATAACGGTAATCTTAAAGATTGGGTAATTTAGGAATTTTAAAACGGATGGCAGTAAAATAAATATGTGTTTTTATTTTGATAGTAAACAAAAAGCATTGTATATTTGCAGTCCAAAATAAATCAGTCAGCATTATGAACTGAGTGCTTTTAAAGCAAAGTTGATAGTTTTGGAAACGCACATCGCGGGATAGAGCAGTAGGTAGCTCGTCGGGCTCATAACCCGAAGGTCACAGGTTCGAGTCCTGTTCCCGCTACTACCAAAAGCCTTTCAGGAAACTGAGAGGCTTTTTTTATATCCTTTTCCCATCCTAAAGTAAAATATTATACTCTGGAAAATTTAAGTGAATTCATCAAAAATATTTTTTCTTTAATTGCTTAATGATAAAAACATATCATTCACATATCTTTTATGATTAAAAAATATATTATTTCTAAGGCAATTAAAATATTATTTTGCTTCCATATATATATTGTATTTTTAGTCTCTTATAAATATCATTATGCATTTTAAGTCCATACTATATACCCTTTTCTTTTGTTTCCTCTTTTTTTCTTGTAAAGAAGAGAAAAAACAAGCTTCGGAACACAAGTTTACCAACTCCCTAATAGAAGAAACCAGCCCCTATCTATTACAACATGCACATAATCCTGTTAATTGGAGGGGTTGGAGTAATACTGCTCTTGAAGACGCTAAAAAAGAGGACAAACTGGTTCTTGTTAGCATTGGTTATTCTTCTTGCCATTGGTGTCATGTTATGGAAAAAGAATCGTTTGAGGATGAAAGTGTTGCAGAAATAATGAATAAAAATTTCATCAACATTAAAGTAGATAGAGAAGAAAGACCCGATGTAGACCAAGTATATATGACTGCTCTACAGCTTATAAAAGGTAGCGGAGGCTGGCCTTTAAATGTTATTACCTTACCTAATGGAAAACCTATTTATGGAGGTACATACCATACTAAAGAGGAATGGTCACAGGTTTTAGAAAAAGTAAGTTCCTTATATAAAAACGACCCTAAAAAAGCCAACGAATATGCAGATATGGTTGCACAAGGTATTCAAGAAGCTAACTTAATAACCCCTTCTAACAATTACGAAACCCTTACAAAAGAAGCTGTAAATGAAAGTGTTAAAAACTGGAGCAACTCATGGGACACCGAAAATGGAGGAGACCAATTGCAGCAAAAATTTATGCTTCCTAGCAATCTTAATTTTTTACTCGATTATGCAATTTTAACAGGGGATACTGATGTTAAAAAACATATTAAAAACACATTAAATAAAATAGCCTATGGTGGTATTTATGATTTTGTAGGTGGTGGGTTTTATAGATATAGTACAGACCCAAATTGGAAAGTTCCACATTTTGAAAAAATGCTTTATGATAATGCACAACTTATTAGTATTTACGCTAAAGCATATAGCATTTTTAAAGAACCTATTTATAAAGAAATTGTTTACACTACTATTTCTTTTATAGAACGCGATATGAAAAACCCTAATGGCGGGTATTATGCTGCTATAGATGCCGATAGCGAAGGGGAAGAAGGAAAATATTACGTTTGGAAAAAAGAAGAATTAGAGCAAACGCTTGGTAATGAATTTGATTTGTTTAAATCTTACTTTACTATAGAACCAGAAAACATTTGGGAACACCAAAATTATGTTTTACATAGAACTATTACAGATGCTGAGTTTTGTTCTAAAAACAAACTTGTAAATAGTACATTACAAGAATCTAAAGAACAATGGAAAACACTTCTTTTAAAAGAAAGAACAAAAAGAGTTCCACCAAGGTTAGATGACAAAATTATTACTTCATGGAATGCTTTATTAATTTCTGGTTTTGTTGATGCTTATAAAGCGTTTGGTGACGCTTCTTTTTTAGATCATGCTAAAAACACTTTAAAATCTATCAAAAAATTTAGCCTTACTAATAATGAATTAAGACATTCTTACAAAGAAAATTCAAAGCAATCTAAAGGGTTCTTAGAAGATTATTCTTTCATGGTAGATGCTTTAATAAATTTATATAGCGCTTCTTTAGATACCAAACATCTAGACCTAGCAAATAGTCTTAATACAAAAGCAATGACAAGTTTTAATGATACTGCTTCTGGAATGTATCGTTATAATGAAAACAAAGATTTAATTGCGCAAATAATTAAAACTAATGACGGCGTAATACCGTCTCCTAATGCTATAATGGCTCAAAACCTTTTAAGATTAGGGCATATAAATTATGATAAGACTTTTATAGAAAAATCTAAATCTATGGTAGCTGCAATGTTACCAATGATTACTCCTAATGCTTCTAGTTACGCTAGGTGGAATTCTGTTTTATTAAATACTACTTATACGTATTATGAGATAGCTGTAGTAGGGACAAATGCAAAAAAATTATCTAAAGAAATACATAATACTTATATTCCTAACACTCTCCTTGTAGGAAGTACCGAAGACAGTAAACTTCCTTTATTTGAAGGACGCTACACTGCAGATGGCACTTATATTTATGTATGTAGGGATAATTCTTGTAAACTACCCGTTGCAACTGCAGACGAAGCTATAGAACAACTAAATGGGTTTTAAAAAAGCTCTAGTATTCCTAAAACCCCATTATAAGAAACAACGCAGGCAAAAATAAGAGCAAGCCATAACCCTGCTTTTATCCAAATGCTTGTCTTATGTCCTTTCATAACTGTCCTATTGTTTAGGATTAATAATATTCCTATAATTACCATTGGTAACACAAACACATTAAATACTTGAGATAGTATTTGCATTTGTATTGGATTAGCTCCAAAAACTGGTACTATTAATGCAAATAAACATGCTAGAGCGGTAATAATTTTAAACTGTTTAGACTTCGTATCTAATTCTCCAGATTGATAATCTGCCAATAGTATTGGTGCTATTAAAAGGCATGGAAAAATAGAAGAAAGTCCTGCACTTAAAGTTCCAAAAAAGAAAAGAGTAAGTGCAAATTTACCTGCAACTGGTTCTAAAGTATTTACCATATCTAAAACCCTAACTACCGGTTTTCCTTCATGAAATAAAGCTCCGCTAGCAACTGCCATTACTGCTCCACTAATAAGAAATACCAATATTGCAGCTGTTATTGCATCTTTCTTTTGCTGCCCTCTATTTTTAATTGTCCATCCTTTTCCTTTTATAAATAATGGCCTTGATAAAAACGTTGCTGCTGCCATAGTGGTACCTACAAACGCTGCAACCATCATTTTACCTCCTTCTACCTGTGGTATGGAAGGAACAAGTCCCTGAACAACCTCTATTGGCAATGGATAAACCATGAATAAAGAAACCAAAAAAGAAAGGCCCATTATAGTAACAAAAACTACAAGTATTTTCTCAAAAAAAGTGTATTTACCAACTAATAAAAGAGAATACATAATACCTATTACAACTACTGCTATTGCTAAAACAGTTTCGTATTTATACCCCTCTATTTGCGGAAAATAGATATAAAATATTTCATAAATAATATTTGCAGATATACCTAGAATACCCATTAAAGAATTCCATTGACCAAATGTTATTCCTAGAATAATAAATATAGCAATAAACTTTCCCCCTTTAATATGTTTTTTAAAACTGTATAAGGCAGTTTCTCCTGAGATTAAAGCATAATTTCCATAAGCATACATTAACAAGCCAGAGAAAACACAACTAAGTAAAAGCACCCATAAAAGCTGCATTCCATATGTGCTTCCTGCAACAATCATAGAAGTTACGCTACCTGTACCTATAGTATAACCAATAGCAAATATTCCAGGTCCAAAAGCTAAAATAAATCCTAATATTTTCTTTAAAAGCGAATTCTTAGTTGCAGAGTTATCCATAATTTGTTTTTTAGATCATTATAAAAAAAATTAGCCTATAGTCACTATTTTGTTAAAGTCATATGCAGAGGGTTTTTTTACATATTTTGAAGCCGTTGTATAATCTTCTTCTGTTATATAATCTAAATTTTGAAAGCATAAATTTGCAAATTCAGATTTAACATTAACCAACCTTGGTTCAATTTTCCCTTCTTCATTTTGTATATCTGTAAGGTAAAGAGGTGCTATTTCTCCTCTAGAATTTGCCGTTACCATGCAACCGCTTATTCCTTCATCAAACAGCTTTTTAACTCCTAAACCTAAAAGTGTACATAGCGTTAAATCAAAACCAATTGGTCTACAGCAACGAAGCTCATATCCTAACTCTACAGGTCTTGTTTTTACTTGTAATTGAAGTTCTTCTAATTTTTTCTGAAGTAGCATATTAAATATATGTGATTTACTAACATTACCTAATTCTGGATGCCCGTGATCATCATATGTAAATTCTATTCCTATCTTATCTAGTTCTGCTTTTGGCATGTTATGAAAAACTCCTTCACTAATCATTGCCACACCGTAATTTATATTTTTAGATTTTCGCTTTACAATTGTAGATACCAAAAGATTAACTACTTTTTCTAAAGTAATTTGTCCTTCTTTAAACATTTCTGGTATTATTAACATTGGAAAATGGCAACTTGTAGCAATCCCAAAAGCCAAATGACCAGCAGACCTCCCCATAGCACACATTACAAACCAGTTTTGACTTGTTCTTGCATCTTCATATGTTGTATTACCTATACGCACACCTTCATCTTTAGCAGAGTGAAATCCAAAAGTTGGATTCCTATCTGGTAATGGCAAATCATTATCTATTGTTTTAGGTACATGTATGTTAGAAATAGAAATGTTTTCTTTTTCTAAAAAAGACGTTATTCTATTTGCTGTAGAAGCAGTATCATCCCCTCCTATACTAACCAACAATTCTACGTTATTTTTTAAAAATAATTGTGTATTTAGTTCTTCATTCTTAGGCTTAAACCTACTCATAATTAAGGTTGACCCTCCTCTACTAAAAATTCTATCAGCATGATCAAAGTCAAACTCTTTAATTTTTGGATTTTCACTAAAAAGGCCTTTAAAACCTTCATGTAATCCTAAAACCCTATACCCATCTTTTAAGAATGATTTAGCAACTGTACTAATTACAGAATTAATTCCTGGCGCGGGTCCGCCACCGCAAATAATAATGATAGATTTTTTATCATTTCCCATTTTAACTACTAATTAGGCTGTTTAAAAGAATTGGCAATACGAGATGTCGCATTGCCAATTTCTTAACAATTAAAATTATAAAACCAATTATTAACTAAAGGCTAAGCCTTCATTAATTCCTGCTATAAATAAAAAACTATTACTAATTAAGTAGGTATATACACTTAAGTTTTTACTACAAAATTGTATCTATATTTTTAATCATAAATAGAATAATTAAGCGCCTCTTTACTACACATTAACGCCTAATTATAATTTAGCGGGGGAATGTGTTTCGTGTACTATATTCCTAATGCCTGACCTCCTCCAATTTGGATAGTTTCTGCGGTAATAAATGATGCATCTTTACTTGCTAAGAAAGAAATAACACCAGCTACATCTTCTGGTTGTCCTAATCTACCTAACATAATATTATTTGCCCAAGAAGCAAAAACTTCTGGTTTTGTAGCTTTAATTTGCGCATGGAAAGGAGTATCTATTGTACCCGGAGATACTGCGTTTACTCTAATACCATATTCTGCTAAATCTTTAGCTAATGCTCTTGTTATTGCATGTACACCAGCTTTAGATGTTCCATAAATTCCTGCTCCCGGACCGCCTGCTGTCCATCCTGCATTTGAAGTATAATTAATTATAGAAGGGTGCTCACCTTTTTTAAGAAAAGGAATTGCCGCTCTAGATGCAAAGAACACAGAATCTAAATTTAATGCCATTACAAATCTGTAAAAATCTGTTGTCATTTCTTCAAATCTAGATCTACCTCCTAGACCTCCTGCATTATTTACAAGAACATCTATTCTTCCATATTTTTCTCCTATTGCGGTAATGTTTGAAGTCACAGCCTCATCACTAGTAACATCAAATCCAAAATACTCTGCAGTAATACCTTCCGCTGTAAGTTGCTCTACTCTTTTTGCTCCTTCTCCGTCTTGTATTCCATTTAAAACTACAATATATCCATCTTTTCCTAACCTTTTTGCTACTTCAAATCCTATACCTCCTGTAGCACCTGTAACAACTGCAACTTTTCCTTTTCTACTCATCTTTATCTTTTTTAATCTGTTTATTCTAATTTTTAATTTCTTCTACTTTCCTAACTGGCCCAATATTTTTTATAAATATGAAAATTGATAAAACACCTAAAATAACTGCTAAACATATTGCAATAAATGCTGGTGTATAGGAGCTTTCCGTTATTTGTCCAATAAACCAATTCATAATCATTGGCGATACTGCAGCAACTGTTCCCGCAAGACCTGCTAATGTTCCTACTGAAGGTCCTCTAAATAAATCGCTTGAGATTGTTTGTATATTTCCAATGGCAAATTGAAATCCAAATAATGCTAATCCTGCAAAGTAGATAAACATCATAAAGTCATCTTGTCTTACCAATGTAATTATACACACAAAGCCTATTACTATTAAAAGCCCTCCTATTGCTATAGTTAATTTTCTTGAAAAATCTACAGAACTACTCTTCATTATCTCTTTTGTGAATATGCCTCCCACAATACTACCTGCTGCTGCCATTAAGTAAGAAATCCACATTGTACCAGCAATTTCTTCAATACTTAAACCAAACTTATCATTTAAATAAATTGGCATCCAAGCCGCAAAAAACCACCAGATTGGTTCTATAAAAAATCTACATAATAAAACTCCCCAAGACTGTTTATAACTTAATATTGCACCTACACTTAAACTTTTTACTTTAGTTAAACTATCTTCTTTTGGCTGTTTATCTATTCTACTATTAAGAATTAAATTTCTTTCTTCTTCTGTAACCCAAGGGTGCTTTTCTGGAGTAGATTTGTTTAAAAATAACCATGGAATAACCCATAATAATCCCACAAGTCCTAATATTATGTATGTTGTTTTCCACCCAAACTGGGTATATAAAAATATAATTACAAATGGTGCTATTACATTACCAATAGAGGCACCTGCGTTAAATATACCTTGTGCAATAGCTCTTTCTTTAACAGGAAACCATTCTCCATTACTTTTTACAGCTCCTGGCCAATTACCCGCTTCTCCTAAACCTAATAAACCTCTAAAAATTGATAAGGAAACTAGTCCGCCAGCAAAGGCATGTAAAACAGAAGCCACAGACCATACAATGATAGATACGGTAAAACCTAAGCGCGTTCCTATTTCATCATATAATTTACCTGATGCAAATTTACCTATAGCGTAAGCCGCTAAAAATACATTGAACATGAAAGCATAGTCTGATTTGTCCATGCCTAAGTCCTCGCCCATTTCTGGCCATAATAATGCGAAGGCTGTTCTATCTATATAATTTATAACTGTGGCAAGAAATATTAGTACTATTATCCACCATCTTAACCCTTTTATTTTCATGCTTTTTTATTTAATTCTTAGCAATATAAAACCACAACCAAACCACCCTACATAGGGTCTTGTTTAATTATTTTCTTAAGATAAATGATACTTATAAGCTATAAACTACGAAAAGTGTTCTATGCAAAAGCATAGAAAATTTAATAGTATTAGTCCTAAGTAATTATCCCTCCTTTGTATCTATATAAGAGTATAAAAGCGTGCAATTTTATACTCCTAGTTTTTTTATCTACTCGATAATCGAGTTTTATATGCTCCGAGTTATACCTCGAAGTTATTTACTATAACAGTATTGATATAATGTTTTAAAATGTACTTTCATTTTTTCTTTTGCTAATTGAGGATCCTGATCTCTAATAGCATCATAAATATCTTGATGTTCTTGAATACCTAAAAAGGATTGGTTTTCATTACATACATGATACTTTTCAAAATTTGTTATTATTTCTGGTGTTATTATTAACATTAAAGTATTCATAGTACTATTTCCACTTGCTTTGGCAATTGCTAAATGAAAAAGCAAATCTTCTTGAACAGCATCTTCTCCTTTTAATGTTTTATCTCTATATGCTTCTAAAGCTGTTTTTAATCGAACTAAATCTTCTTCTGTTCTTCTATTAGCGGCTAATCGTACCGTTTTTAATTCTAATAAAATTCTTGTTTCTACTAAAGATTTAAAATCTGGCTCTTCTAATTCTAAAATATCTTCTAACATTCCATTCATAGCAACAACTCCTATATTTGCTACAAAAGTTCCGCTTTGAGGCTTGGAATGTAATATACCATAGAATTCTAATTTTTGAATTGCTTCTCTTATATTACTCCTACTTACACCAAACTTCTCAGACAGCATTCTTTCCGAAGGCAGTTTATCTCCAGGTTCCAAGTTTTTATAATTAATTAACTCTCGGATACTCGAAATAATCTTACTTTGAATTTCTTTATTATCGCTTTTAGTATGTAGTTCTAGTTTCATATATAAATAAGTAATCTAAAATTGGTTAACCAGATTGGTTTGTTAAATTTATAAAAATATTTATTGTTACAAAAGTATTCTATACAATTAATATTTTATTTATTACATATTAAATTTACTTGGTGCTTTTTTAAGATGTACCAACCTAGAAACTAGGCTGATACACTTTAAAAAAAACTAACTCAATAATTTATTTATATTACTTATTCTTATATTAGTAACCAGGATTTTGAGTAATTACTCCATTAGTTGCTAAAACTTCGGATACTGGAATTGGAAATAAATAATAATTAGTATTAATTGCTTCTCCCATTTCTGCATCAACAACACCTGCTCTTATTAAATCAAACCATCTATGACCTTCCAAAGCTAACTCTAGTCTTCTTTCGTCTAAAATTGCTTGTCTAACTTCTGCTTGTGTTGTTGCAGTTCCTGTTAAGCTTGCTAAACCTGCTCTAGTTCTAATATCGTCTAATAAAGGTAATACCGTTGAAGCAGGAGAACCTGTTTCATTTAAAGCTTCTGCATATAACAAAATAACATCTGCTAATCTTAGTTCTATCCAGTCATGATCATCTGCTCCATCTATAGGAAATTTTATTGCCCTAGTACCTACATCGTCTAGAGTTACTGCTTTTCTTGTAACATCTCCGGCAGCATCAAACGCAGCAATTAAATCTGCATCTATTGGAAAATCAGATTTTGAATCGTTTCCTGAAAACCATCCTGAAAAATCAGTAGCAAAATTATATTCATCTGCTATAGAAGCAGACTTTTGAGTTGCAAATATAATTTCAGTATTACCTACTTCATTTGCTACACCAAAAATTTCACTAAAGTTTGGTTCTAAAACAATTCCTGCGCTCGCAGCTCCATTTACAACATCTGCTAAATGTGGAACAGCACTTGCATAATCTCCCATAGTAGCATATACTTTACCTAACATTCCTTGTGCGGCATATTTAGAAGCTCTACCATCTACAATTTCTGTACTTAAGACAGCCATTGCATCTGTTAAATCAGGAATAATAACATTTGAATATACACTTGCTTTTGGTTGTCTTGCCAATGCTTCCGTATCTGTAAGACTTGGCGAAGCGCTTAAATTAACAGGTACATCTCCAAAAGCCATTACAAGCTTAAAATAAGATAAGCCTCTTAAAAATTTTGCTTCTGCCACATCTACATCATTAGTAGAATTTTCAATTACAATATTTGCACTTAATATAGACTTATACAAAGCGGTATAAAAAGGTCCAAAAAATTGATCTTCTTGCGACGGTAAAGCATTATTAAACACATCAATATCTGCATTAGGCGATTCTAGCATTAAAGCATTATCTGCTCTAAAGTCTCCCATTAAAGCCATAGGTGCAGAGGTAGATAATTGATAGTAATATGCTGCATTTAAAACCCCTGTAAAATCTGTTAAAGAGTCTGCGCTGGCAATATTAGATGGGGATTGGTCCAAATCTGTTGAACATGCTGTAATAAATAACAGCGATCCCAATAGTATATATATTTTTTTCATTTTTTTTAATTAAAAGTTAACATTTAAACCTAAAGTAAAGCTCTTTACAACTGGACTAGCACCTACTTGCGCACCGTATGTTGTTGGCCCTAAATAATCACTACCTGAAGTTTTTACACCTTCTGGGTTGTAAGAGGTATAATTGCTCGCCATAAAGTATAATAAATTAGATGCAGCTCCATATATTCTTACAGAATTTAAACCAATTTTATCTGTTAAATCAGATTGAAAAGTATAACCAAGAGTTAAGTTTCTTAAGGCAATAAAAGAAGCATCTTGTATCATAGCATCTGTTCTATTTCTAGTTAATGTATAGTGCTCACCATTATGATCCGCAATACCATCACTATTAGCATCAAAAATACTATAAGGCAATCTTCTTCCCCATTGCGAATTGTAATAAAGTGGGTCTATATTATAAAGCTCAGCACCATGAGAACCTTGAAATTGGAACGAAAGATCAAAATCTTTATAGTTAAAGTTATGCGTCATACCCCAGTAAAAATCTGGTGTAGCCTGTCCTATTTTAACTAAATCTCCGCCATCCTCAACAGTTCTAGTAAAATCTATTTCTCCATGGCCATCTTCTCCTGGAGATTGTTGATCTACAACATATTGTTCTCCACTATTAATTCCAATGTTTAATGTAGGATCTGCAACGTGTATCATTTCAACTTCTCCAATAGTTTCTAATCCCCACATTTCACCAATCTCACCACCAACATAGTTTCTAAATACTGGTCCTCTACCACTCTGTCCATAAACTGCCTGAGGTAATTCATCTAAACCGCCTAAGTCTGTAATTTCTGTCTCTACAGTAGATAAGTTAGCTCCCATGCTCCATCTAAAGTTTTCGCTGTTAACTATGCTTGCATTTAACTCAATCTCTAAACCAGAGCTTCTTACATCTCCTGAGTTAAGTACTATAGAAGGTGTACCTAATACTTCCGAAACACTTTGATTAATTAAAATATCTTCAATATCAGATGTATAGTAATCTACACCTATTCTTAAACGATTATTAAAAAATCCTAAATCTACACCGTAGTTAGTCTCTGTATTTGTTTGCCATGTTAAATCATCATTTTGTACATTATCTGGAATTAAAAACCCTGTACCAAATGCTGTTGGTGCAGCCTGTAAAAGACTTTGTGAATCATAAGACCCTAAAAAAGAAGCTGTTCCTAAAGAACCTGTACTAAATCTTAATTTTAATTGACTCAATGTTTCGCTATCTTCTAAAAATGCTTCATTATGTACATTCCATCCTAAAGAAATTGCAGGGAATGTTTCATATCTTTTATTAGCTCCAAAACGAGAATCACCATCTCTTCTTAATGATGCAGATATTAAATAACGATCATCATAAGCATAATTAACTCTTCCAAAGATGCTTTCTCTTGCCCTAGTCTCATCTCTCTCTGTAACTACAATATCTGCTGGTGCTAAAAGATTAAAATTTTGAATAGCCGTATCTGGTACATTTGACCCTGCTAAAGCTGTTCCTTTTATTGAAGTAGATTGGTATTCTATACCTGCTACTGCAGATATATCATGATTACCTATCACTTTAGCATAACTTAAAGTAGTTTCACTTAATACTGTAGATACTTTAAGGTCAGTTTGGTTCATATATGTTTGCGAATCTCTAGCTCTAGAATCAAACCCAAGTAATCTATGAGAATATGCTTGCGTGTCTCTTAAATCTCCTCCTAAAACAGTTTTTAAATTTAAACCATCTATAATACTGTATTGTAAATACCCGCTAACATTACCAAAAAACGTTTTTTCCCAAGCATCTGTATTATCAAGTTTAGCAGCAGGACCTGCATCACCAGAACCACCAATACCATTAGCATCTCTTCTACCTAAACCATCATTACCTCCATTTTGCGCTCTACCATAATGCCAGTCTTGCGCTGCCATACCTGGCTCTAAGTCATAAATACTACTAGCCTCGTAACCAGAACCTCTATAACCAGAGTCCATACCAGCAAGTCCAAGCGCTTGTGCGTCACGGTCTAATTGTTGTACAAAGGCAATAGATTCTTCTGTATGGTAAACAGGATGAACACCATAAGCTCTTAATAAATCTCTCATATCATGCCCTAAGATGTCTCTCTTAGAAGTAAAACCATTAAAACTTACACCACTCTTAAACTTATCTCCTAATTTAGCATCCACATTTAAACGTGCATTTAACCTCTCATATCCTTGAGTTCTTACAACACCTTCTGCATTTTGGTACCCCATTGAAGCAAAATAATTTACATCATCGTTACCACCACTCATACTAAAGTCATGACTTGTAGCACTACCATTTTGAAAAAGCCACTCTTCCGGACTAACAGCTCCAGGTGAATTTTTAAGAGCGTTTAATCTATAATCATACATACCTGGGTATGTATTATCTACATTAGATATGTCAAAAGTACCGTTTGCTACATTTTTTTCTATAGTATTAGCCCACTCACTAGCATTCATAAGTATATTATCTCTGTACTTACTAGATGTGCTTGTGAAAGCATTATAGCTAAATTTAGCTTTACCAGATTTTCCTTTTTTTGTAGTAACTAAAACAACACCATTTGCACCTCTAGAACCATAAATGGCAGCAGAAGCAGCATCTTTTAAAACTTCTAAACTCTGAATATCATTTGGGTTAACTGTATCTAAACCTCCAGAAATTGGATACCCATCTACAACTATTAAAGGATTAGATGCACTTGAAATAGATGAAGCTGCTCTAATTTGAATTTTTGGAGCTGCACCCGGAGAACCGTCTTGATTTTGAATTAATACACCTGGAAGCTTACCCGCCAATGCATCATCTACACGAACAGCCTGCACAGCAGCAACATCATCACCACCTATTTTTGCTACCGCTCCTGTTAAATGTGATTTTTTACGAGTACCGTAACCTACAACAACAACCTCTTCTAATTGGGCAGCATCCTCTGCTAAAATCATGTTTAAGCTTTCTTGACCAGTTACTGAAACAGTTTTTGTAACATACCCAATATAAGAGAACTGAAGTTCATCTCCGTTACTTACTTTAATTTGATAATTACCATCAAAGTCTGTTGCCGTACCAGTTGTTGTACCCACAATAATAACGTTTGCACCTGGAATTGGCACATTGTCCGCATCTGAAACCGTACCAGATAGTACGTAGCCGTCTTGTGCAAATAATGTTATGTTAAATAACAAGATTGCAATTAAACTTAGTTTAGTTTTTAAATTCATTTGTGATTTTATTATATTAATAATGTTTAACTAAAATGCTAGCGAGAGCATTTATTAATGAGAACTAGAGCCTCATTACCCACTATTTAGGATTGAACAACGTTTTTCAACTTAATCAAATGAATTTTTATTAATTTAGCAGAAATTCATGTTCACCTAATAGTTTACATGTTTTAAGTATTACTTCCCTCCGACAAGAGGTAATTTTCTAAAAGGATAGGCGTGCACCTATCCTTTTTCTATTTTAAAAAGAGAATAGCTTTCATAGTTTTTTGAGTTTTTGTTAGATTTAATAAGTTAGTATTTTTTGGTAAACCAAATTGGAAAACCAAATTGGTTTACCAAATATATGTTATTTTTTTGTTAATAAAAAATATATTTAAAAATTTTACCTTCATTTTTTGAGAAATTCATAAAATAACTGCGCTTAATAATGCAAATAGGTAATATCTCTATGGTTACTTCATAAAATATTCATGAATTAGACTAAAAACTAACATAACACCAGTTGTGTATGAAGTACTTAAAAATGTTTCCTATTCTTTTTATGATTTATCTCCAAAATAAGATACACCATCACCACTTAAAAAATCTTCTCTTACAGGGCTAAATGTGTCAATTAATATTCCCTCTTCTAAACAAACTGCGCTATGTAGTAAATTAGGCTCAATATAAACACCGTCTCCTGCTTCTACAATTTTCTTTTCTCCATCAATTTCAAATTCAAATTTACCTGAAACACAATAGGTAGCTTGCGTATGAAAATGTTTATGCGGGGAACCTAATGCTCCTTTATCAAACTTCACTTTTACCATCATGATTTGATTATCGTATCCTAGGAATTTTCTGGACACTCCACCTCCAAGCTCTTCCCATTTTATTTCTTTTGTAATGAGGTATTTTTCACTAAAACGATTCATTTTTTTATTTTTTTGGATTGTTTAATTGTAATAATAAGAACCAAACCAAGTATAGTTCTTATTGTTAATTTTTAATCTATGTTTTGTTTCTTTTAAAGCATTTGTATTTGCTACAATAAAGAGTTTAGAATTTCCTTTTAAACTAGTTATTAAAACAGCCGTATATTCTTCTGTATCTAAAACAACTTTTAACTCTTTAATACTACTACTTGCATTTACCGCAAATTCTGAAACTGTACTATAGTTTCCATGTGGTTCTATAGTGGAAACAAAAAGTGTATTCTGTGTATTTGGCCGTCTAATTATTAACCCTGCATCTCTTCTTAAATTAAATTCTGGGTCATTTGCTCCTACTCTAGAAAAAATTAATTCATCTGTTTCTTTTGTTATTGTAGTAAGTGAATAAAATTTACCTTTATTTAACCAAGTTAGCCTACTATTATTTGTGCTACTTGGTTTACCAACTGCTTCTTTCCATAAATGTTGATACCCATTATCTTTTCCTAATGGACTTAGTGTTGGGAAAGGAGAATATTTAAAATTTGTTTTCATTACTTGCCCCATATAATAAAAAGGTAAGTCATATTGATTTTTTTGTGCCGAATTAACTTTTAGAATATCTAATAGTATTGGCTTTTCATACTCCTCACTTTTTAGCATTACTAAAGTTCTATGCATTTGCGTTCCAGGGTACGCATTATTTTCTTTAGCACTTACAATTTGTAAGTCCGAATTTGTATCATCAAACAAATAGAATTCTGAATGGTGTTTACTCCCAATTTCATACTTTCCAGAAAAATGAGAAGTTTCATTCTGAACTAAAGTATTGTGTGCAATGGTTTGCTTTGCCCAAGTTTTATTTTCTTTTAAGTAATTACCACCTCCTTTATGGTTAATATTTACAAACCTAGCCAAACCATAATCTTGCAAAACCTCATCTCCTGATTCATAAACGGAATATGAAAGTTTGTCATAATGACCATGACTTGATCCTTGCGCAGCATACTTAAAAACAAGTTCTAAATTATTATTTCTTAAAATTGCTACTCCTCCTTGTTTTCCATCTGCGCCATCTCTAAAGTTTATAGATTTTTTTACAAAAGGCTTTTCTTTTTCTTCTTTTATTCCCATTGCAACAGAAAAACCTGAATCATCTAACAACACTTTATTTTGTTGTTTTGCGATACTTAACAAACCAGGGTCTTGGTTTCCATTATGGTATGCAATGTCTAAAGCTGTAACTAGTTCTCTAGAATAATAAGACATTCCTTTTTGCCCATCATTTAATGGAAAAAATTCACCATCTGCATCAGATAAATTAATTAACGCATTTACAGATTTTAATAGCACACTGTCTTTATACTCAAAAATCTTTAAATCTGGTCTTACATTTTGTAATCCCTCTGCAAAAATTAAGAAAGGATACATTGCGTACCTTTGATAATAGGGACCTTCGGTATAATAACCATCAGGAGAAAAAGGTTCTTCTATATTTGCTAAAAAGCCTGCTTTTCCATTCTTGTTTATAAATCCTCCATCATTATCTTTGGCATTAGGGTCTAAATTTGCATCCTTAATACCATACAATGCACGTTGAATTAATTTCTCATCATTCATAACCAACCCAATCATTCCTACTGCTGCATTACCCCATGTACTATGGTTATGAACCCTATTATAAAACTGGGGATTTTTAACAGAAATAAAATCGGCAAAGGGTCTAAACAAATTCTTTTCTAATTTTCTTCTCTCTGCTTTAGACAACCAATCATATATACAATCGTATGCCTGGCTTACATAAACCAACCAATTAGAGTCGTTTAAACATTGCCAAAAAATCTTTCCTCTAGCATAAGAGCGCGTTTGTGGGTGTACCGGCAAATCTTTATACATTGCCTCATATTGAAACAACATGTCTTTTATATAAACAGCATACTTTTCATCTTGTAATATTTGAAAAAGAACACCTGCTTTCTGAAGTATTAAAAAATTACGTTTATGCCTTGCATGTGTATACCCCCCAGAATAGTCTTTAGGAATTGGCGTGTGTATACCCAAAGCAATTTCTGCATCTACTTCTTCTTTAACTGCTTTTAGAGTAGCATCAAAAATTGGAATATTCCCTAATTCTTTTCTAATTTGTTCTACCCCTTTTTTTGTAAGAATTAAATTTGGATGTTCTATCTTGTTTTGAGCATTACAAAACGTAACTGCAAGAAAAAAGAATAAAACTATTAATGGTTTTATTTCCCTTTTATTTTTTTTAAATATTAAACTCATAGGATAAGACTATAGTTATTATTTACATTTTGTGAGGTAAAACTCCTAAACTTGTTTCATTAGTTCCTTTTTTTATTAGTGGAGAATCTTCTTTTAAAGTATATTTTCCTTCTTTAAAACTTGGATTTAATTTCCAATTACTTTCTAAAGTATACTTTTGGTCTCCCGTAACTTCTATCCCATTAGATTTATAAAAATTATTGTTCCTAACAGATACAAGAGGCTCCCCAACTACAAGGTGCATGTTAAGAACTTTACTGTCCTTAAAAATGTTATTCTTAATGTTAGTTTCCTGTACGCCATATAATGATATTGCAGCATTATATTTATTACGTTTTCCTTGCCCTACATTATCAAAAACGCAATGATCTATTTCTAAAAATGGTCCAAATGTACTTTCATCTTTTCCTCCTCTATGCAACCTTAATGCTGCTCCTTTTACATCTGCAAATGTATTGTTCTTAAGTATTACATATTCTACATTATAAATACCAATATCATCTGTCTCTTTATCTAATGCCATAACAGAACCAGATATAGTTTTAAATTTTGAATTTTTAATGCTTATTGTATCTGCAAACGTATTTTTATATACACGAATAGCATCAAAAGAATGATTAACATCTAGGTTCACAAAATCACAACTCTCTACAAAAAGCTTGTAATTATCTGTCATAGAGTATTTACTTGTAGATATTACAGAGTTACCTGTTCTATCTGGAGAAGAGGCACCATCAAAAACTACATTCTCTAGTTTTAAGCTTCCTCCATTTTTAATTTCAAATAAATTTTTCTTCTCAAATAGGACAATAGGTTTATTTGTAGATTTTCCTCTTATAGTTATTGGCTTATCTATTGCAACCGTTTTAGTTACTGCATAAGGACCTTCTGTATTTAATTCTATAATGTCTCCTGCTTTTGCATTTTTCACGGCTTCATACAAAGCATTTAGATCCTTAGAAACTTCAATTGTTTTTCCTGAAGATAACGCCACCGTTTTATCTTCTTTAGAATACCATGTTACTCCAGTATTTTCTTTAGTTGCTATGGTTTCTCTTAATTTTGCCCCAACATTTTTTGGCGCATTTACTGGCATTAATAACCCTGCGCTATTTTTTTCTAATTGTAGAGAAACGCCCTCAAAGCCTTCTTTTGCTATAGTCTTAACATTAGAACTTATTATATTATCTTTAAAAGTAATTCCACTTATATCATCATAAACTGTAAATAAATCATCTTTCTTCTCATTATAAAAAATATTATTATTTATTATAGAATTTATGGGAGCAGCACTACGTTCCGCATCACTCCCAGCACATAGCTGTACATGATCACAATTAATAAATGTATTATTAGACACTTTTGCATCTTCTACTTGAAAATATCTATTTATAGGAGAATTTGGCACACCATTCATCATAACAAAAGCACCTCTAAAACGGTAACCAGTTAATCCTACTCCATAATTATTAACAACTGTTTGTTGCCCATTAATAACCCGCACACCACCTGTACTTGGCTTGTTGTTTCCTATAAAAACATTACCGTCTACTAGTGTTTCATTTCCATGACGCATTGTTAATGTACCCGTACACTCATAAAAAACATTATCCTTATAAGTGTTTTGATTAGATTTATTAGATATAATTTCATGCTCGCCATTACATCTATCAAAATAATTAGCCTCTACTAAAGTTTTAGAATTTATCATAGAATAATGACTTGTTCCTATTCTTAAAGTTTCCCCACCGTTAGAGCCTAAATTAGGTCTTGGACCAAAATAATTATGGTCTATTTTATTATTATTCTCATGGCTTTCTTTAGAGTTTAAACGAACAATCATAGTAACACCTCTATTAGACTTGCCTTCTAGATGATTATGATCTACCCTATTGTTTTTGCCATAAATTGCTACCCATGTATCTGGCTCATGACGTTCTGGGTTAGTAAAATTATCAATTACACACTCTGTTAACCTACAATTGCTAGACAAGGTGTTGTTGTCTTTTTTAAATGAAATTACCTCAGTTGTTGGTGTATATCCATTTTTAAATACCAACCCACTTACAATTAAGTGTTCTCCTGCAATTCTTAAATTAGATTCCCCCTCTAAAATTACTTTACCTTTTTCTTCTACTGTTAAAGTAATTGGTTCCTCTGCAGTTCCTTTAGCTTGGAACAACAGCTCCGTGTTTTCCCAGACTCCGTTTGCTAATGTAATTACATCTCCAGGTTTAGCTTCTTTTACAAGCGTATTAAAATCTTCTATAGTATGAACTAAAGATTTTTCTTCTTTTTTCTTTGAGCAAGAAGAAGTTAAGACTCCTAAAAATAATACGGATAAGATGAGAATTTGTTTCATAATAATAAATTGGTTTACCAAATTGGTTTACCAAATATATAGTTATTTATTGATTAAGCAAAAAATATGTTTAAAAATTACTAATTCTACAAAATCACAAAGCTTATTATGACATATATTAATACAGTGTATTGTATTGTACTTTAAAACACTATTTAATATTATTTTTTAAATCCGTAATAATAGTATCTGTAAGAGGCTTAGCTATAAAATCTTTTACTAAAAAATATTCCTTAGCGCGCTCTATATCTCTAGAATCTATCGAAGAACTTAGAATATAAATTTTTGTATCCACCTCTTTAAAAAGTTCTTTAAATGCATCTAAAAAGCCCCATCCATCTAAAACTGGCATATTTAAATCTAGAAAAATTAACTCCGGGAATTTATTATTTTCTTTAAAAAAACGCTTTAAACATTCTAGGCCTTCTTCACCGTTATTACTTACCAAAATTGTATCGCAAAAATTATTATTCTTTAATAAAATCTTGGTTCCAAAAATAAAAATTGGATCATCATCAATTATACAAATGGTATCTACAATCATCCTATTTTAAAATATGTTGTGAACTTGGTTCCTATATGTTCTTTACTTTCTACTTTAATTTTACCACCCATAGCCTCTAATTGGTTCTTAACAAGAAATAACCCAATTCCTTTAGCATCTTTGTGCGCATGAAAAACTTTATATAATCCAAACAGTTTATCTCCATGCTTATTTAAATCTATTCCTAAACCATTGTCTTCTACACTAAAAACTACATTGTCCCACTCTATTTTTGCAGTAATAAATATTTTTAAGCGGCGATCAGGCATTCTATACTTTATTGCATTTGTAATTAAATTAAGTACAATACTTTCTAAATAGGCCTGTATTGCCAAAACAGATATATCTTTGGGAACATCTATAACTATTTTTGCTTTTGCTTCTTTTATTAATGAATTAATGTTTTGGATAGATTTATCTACAAAATCTATAAGTTTATACGAAGACAAACTTGCACTAATATTAGATTTTATTTCTACAATTTTATTTAAATCATAAATAGTATCGTTCATATTATCTGATACTATTTTTATATTTTTAAGAAATTCATTCTCCATTATTTTTGGAAAATCTTTACTAGTTAAATCTAAGAGCATAGATATATTACTAGCGTGCGAGCGTAGATTATGAGAAACTATATGAGCAAAATTTACGAGACGATTATTATGTTCTTTTAAATTTTCTGTAAGTAATTTATTTTTTGTTGTATCATGAACTTGCAGTAACATGTGTACCAGCTTTCCGTTATCATTTTTTACAGCAGAAATTACAAGCGTTACCCATATTATGTACCCATCTTTATGTATAACTCTTATTTCCCCTTTTACAGAGCTTTTTTTATTTGATGAAACATCTTTTAATAAAATCTTTGCCTTTTCTTTATCTTCTGGGTGCGTTAAACTACCATACGTTAATTTTAATAATTGGTCTTTAGAATAGCCTACAATTTTTGATAGTGAATTATTTACTTTTAACACTCTGGCTTCTTGCCCTATAAATGCCATTCCTATAGATGCTTGGTTAAAAGTGTTACGAAGTTCTTCTTCTTTAATTGTTAATTCTTTTGAAACTCTTGTTTCTTTATCTACATCTTGGAAAAAGCCGTATAATCGTATACATTCTCCATTTAAGAACTCTACAATTCCTGTGGTTCTTGTCCATATATACTTATTTCTTGGTTCAGAAAAGACCTCTAAAAAAACATCAAAACCAATTCCTTTTTCTAATGCATTTTTAACCGCAAGTGTAATTGTATCTCTAGAATACCCTTCTTTAAAATAAGATATATCTTCTTCTAAAGATGCTACATAATCCTCATCCACCCCTAAAAGTCTTTTAATATTTTTATCCCAATAAACTTTTTTAGTATCTATATCTAATTCCCAAATACCAATTTTAGCTGCTACATTTATACGAGACATTAAATTAGAGTAATCTGCTAACTTAAGCTCTGTATTTTTTTTACTTGTTATATCTAACATTTGGTTTAACATATGAATAAGTTCTCCCTTATCATTCTTTATCGCAGAGATATTCATATGTATCCAAACTTGTTTACCAAATTTATTAATCCCTCTTATTTCTTTTGCAAAAAAATTACGTTTGCCATCTATTAACTCCTGTATTAAAGGCATTGTTATTTTATAATCATCAGGATGTATAATAGCTTTATAAGGAACTTTATATGCTTCTTCTTTAGTATAGCCAAATATATTTATAAGACTTTTATTTGCTTTCTTTAAGTTGTTATTTAAATCTACAACGCCCATACCAATGGCAGCTTGATTAAAGGTTTGCCTAAATTCTTCTTCTTTAAAAGCTAATTCTTGAGATAGTTTTGTTTCTTTATCTACATCTTGAAAAAAACCATATATTCTAACACACTTATTATCTTCAAACTCTGGAATACCTATAACACGAGCCCATTTTTTATTGCCATCTTTTTTACTATTAATTGCAAAAATAGAATCAAATTCTTCGGCATTAGCAATAGCATTATTTATATCATTTAAATAAGATTCTTTATACTCTTCATTTATTAAATTAAGTACATCCTCATGGGTTGGCACAAATTCCTTAGAAACTTCAAAAAAACTTCTTGTATTCTTATCCCAAATACCAACCGATGAATGCGGTTTTTGTGTGTCAAAAATAGGGATCTCCCAAAATCCAATTTTTGCAACATTATTTATGCGCTGTATAATTTTAGAGTAGTCTACTAGAAGTAATTCATTTTTTTTCTTAGAAGTAATATCGTATAAAAATCCTGATGCAATTTTTGCCGTGCCGTCTATATTTGTTTCTGTTAATTTTCCAGAACTCAAAACCCAAACCCAGTGCCCTTTTTTATGTTTTAATCTAAATTCATTTTCAAAAGAACCTTTATTTTCTATAACTGAAAAATAAGTTTCCTCTATAATATGTTTATCCTCTGGATGTACAAAACTTTTCCACAAGCTTTTTGTTAGGGGTTGCAATTCTGAGAGAGTGTATCCTATTATTTCTAAATACCTTTCGTTTACATCTACTAAACCTGTGTTAAAATTAAGTTCCCATATAGCAACATTGGCTCCTTTTATAATATTTTTATAATATTGAACTTTGTTTATTAGTTCTTTTTCTTGCTTTTTTATTTGTGTAACAGATATTGCAGAGCCAAATATTGTACTACTATCTTCTTCACCTGTAATTTTTCCTCTTAATTTCATCCAAACAATTCCTCTTTTGGCATAAAATCTTATGGTACAATTAAGTTCTGTTGTATTAGGATTATTTTTAATTTTATTACAAGCTTTAATAAAATCTTCTCTATCCTCCTCATGAATTAAAAATGATAAAGTTTTTTTACTTGAATATTCTTTATTAGATACATAACCTAAGGTGTTCCAAAATTTTTGGCTACACCAAAAATCTTCTGGAGTTACAAGATTAACCCTCCACAAACCATCAAAAAAGAACTCATCTATTGTAGTGTCTCCATCAAGATTTCCTAACCATTTTGAAATATTGCTCTTTGTTTGAATCATACTTACCTTTTAAAGCGAGATACACCTAGTAAATGTAAGAAAATTAAGCTATTTAATTTGTGAACTGTAAGTTAAAACCCTCAAAAAAATTGGATAAGAGGGTAAAACCACTAAAAAAGAAAAAGAAAACTCATTTTAATATTAATTTTTACTCTAAAATGCCTTTTATAAAACTATAATATTTGTATTCTTACTACTTAGAAAAATATAATCTATTTATAGGCAAATTCTTTTTAAAACAAGCAAAATTTTAATTTTCTAATTATCAAATACTTAAGATTTTTAATACATAACTTTAAAAAAAGCATAAATTATTTGATAAATTTTCTTTTAAAAAACTATATTTTTATTACCTTCGCCGCACCATTTAAAGAATGGTGGCATAGCTCAGCTGGATAGAGCACCTGCCTTCTAAGCAGGCGGTCGAAGGTTCGAATCCTTCTGCCATCACAAATAATTGGAAAAGCCTCAGAAATTATACACTTCTGGGGCTTATTTTTTATAGCATGTTTTTTAAAAATTTGTTAATATTCCCACATAAATTAAATCTACTCTAATAAATTGTAAATTTGATTATCTACTTCTTTTATAGAGCTCTAGTAAATTTTGGAACATAATTTGCATTTACGCACTATTAAGAACCTAAATGAAAATAAAATGAAAAATATCTTAAGTCTATTTTTAATTACGCTTATTACTTTTACAGTTACTGCTCAAAGAAAAAATACAAAAGAGTTAAAACCATTTACCCAATTAAAAGTTTATGATCGTATAATTGTAACTCTAGTAAAAAGCACTGAAAATAAAATAGTAATTTCTGGAGATGATAAAGATGAAGTAAGCATATCTAACAAAGGTGGATTATTAAAAGTACGTATGGAATTTGATAATTTTCTTGACGGTGGAGAAGCAAAAGCAACATTATACTATACAGAAGACCTTAGTTTAATTGATGCTAATGAGAACGCTAAAGTTACTTCAGAGGAGACTTTTAAAGGAAATTATACACAAATAAAAGGCCAAGAAGGAGGGAAAGTTGATTTAAAAGTAAACTTAGAAAGTGTGTATGTAAAATCTATCTCTGGTAGTGAAATTACACTTTCTGGAAATACTGACAAACAAGAGATTACTGTAAATACCGGTGGTAAAGCATTCAACAAAAACCTAGATACAAAAGATACTAATGTAGTTGTTATGGCTGGCGGAAGAGCTGATGTCAAAGCTAGTAACAGTGTAGAAGCCAAAGTAAAAGCAGGCGGCTATATTTACATTTACGGCAATCCTAAAAGCATAGAAAAAGACAAAATGTTTGGAGGCAAAATAAAAATAATGGATTAAAGATATTTGTTTACTGCTCTATACTATTTACAGTAAAGCTTTGTAGCTCTTTATTTAAAAATACAGGTGTTATTTCTATAGGATTACAACATACTTCACAATCCTCTACATAGGTTTGGTTTGGTATGGAATTGTCTAGTAACATAGAAATTTGTTCCCAACAATATGGACATTGAAAAAAATGCTCTTGCATAATTTTCTTATTAAAAAGGAACATTTAAAAGTTGCCCTGTTAATTGTAACAATTGCAATTCTGATAATTTTGCATCATACTTTGCTAAATTTTTATTGGTCTGCGCATTTAATAAGTTAATCTGTGCTTGTCTAAATTCTATAGATGTTATTCTTCCTAATTGAAATTGTTCTTTAGAGCGTTCAAAATTATTTTTATTTGTAATTACATTTTGTTCTTGAATTTTAAATATACGCAGTCGGTTTTCATAAATTCCTAGTGCATTTTCAATATCTCTATTAACCTCTAAAGTTACTTGCTTTTCTAAAAGCTCTTGATTTTGTTGGGCTATTTTAGCATTTTTTACTCTAACCGAAGTTCCTCCACCATCAAAAAGATTCCAGGATAAACTTGCTCCTAACGCCATATTATAGGAAGTTCTATTGGTTCCTGGAAATACTTGGCCTGGAATAAATGAAGAAGGTGCGCTTTGGTTTAAATTCCAACCATAAGAGCCGGTTAAACCTACTGTAGGTAAATAGCCAGATTTACTAACCTTAATATCGTAGTCATTAATTTTTAACCCTTTATTTACTATTAATAGATTTATATTATTTTCTTGCGCTTTTTTTAAATACTCCTCTAATTGCAGCTTAGGTATAAATTGTATTAAAGTGTCTACCTTATAAAAGGTATTTAATTCTTGATTAAGAACTACATTTAAATCCCTTTTTGCATTATATAATGATTGTTTTGTAGTCATTACATTTATACTATCGTTTGTAACATCTACTTGCGCATTTAAAACATCTAACTTAGTGCTTTGCCCGTATTCAAAACCGTATTCTTCTCTTGTTATTCTTTGCTTAGAAATTTCTAAAGCCTGTTCTAAGACTTTTTTGTTTTCTGTTAGTCTTGCCACTTCATAATACACACTAAATAATTGTATTACTGTATTTTCTATAGTTTCTCTTGCTTGTAATTCACTTAATGCATGCTGCTCTTTTAACCTCTTATAATTATACAAACGCCCTAAACCATCAAAAAGAGTATAATTAATTGCTAATCCAGCATTATAGGTTTGAGATTCTGCATCTTTAATTTCTATATCTGCTCTTGGAGTCCCATCGGTTTCAAACTGACCAGGGTATTCTGTGGTACTATTTATTAAATCATTATAATTAGCCCCAGCATTTCCCGTAAGCGTTGGCAAATATCCTGAATTAAGAACGCTTTTATTATTCTTGGCAATTACGGCTCTGTTTTTTGCCATTTTAATACCATAGTTATTTTCTAATGCTATAGAAACTGCATCTTCTTTTGCTAATATATTTTCTTGCCCTATTATTTCTAAAGGAAAATATACACTAAGAATAATAAAAATTACACCTATATTTTTTTTCATTTTTTTAATATCATCTAAATGCAAATACATACACTACGTGTTAAGAATTATGTTCTTGCTCTTTTTGTTCTTTTATTGTACGCTCTACTTCTTCTTTAGAGACTTTATTACCTGTTGCTAACCATTTAGTACTAACTTTTAATTTATTACTAAAGGATAAGAATATTGGTAACATTACAAGAGTTAATATTGTTGCAAACCCAATACCATAAGCTATAGAAATTGCCATTGGCTTTAAAAACTGTGCTTGCCTACTAGTTTCTAACATTAATGGCGCTAAACCAGCAATTGTAGTAACCGATGTTAAAAATATTGCTCTAAAACGAGATTTTCCAGCATCAAACAAAGCATCGTCAAAAGACATTCCTTCTCTAAGATTGCTATTAAATTTACCTATTAATACTAAGCCATCATTTACCATAATACCTATTAAGGCAATGATTCCTAACATAGATAAAATGTTTACCGGAAAATCATGAATCCAATGTCCCCAAGCTACAGCTGTTAAACTAAAAGGAACTAGAAGTAATAACATTAAAGGCTGGCTAAAACTCCTAAAAGTAAATGCTATTGTTATGTATATTAATACTAATACCGTAAGACCTACTGATGTTAAAGAGTCTAACATTTTACCTGCTTCTCTATTTTGCCCTTCATATAATGGGGAGACTGTTGGGTACTTAGAAACAATATCTGGCATAACATTCTTTTGAATATCCTCCATAATATCTGTACCACTAGTTTCTTTTTCATTAACTAAATCTGCAGAAATTTGTATTTCTCTACGCCCTTCTAACCTATTAATTGCCACATCGCCACGCTCTATAACATAGTTTGCAATTTCTTTTAAAGGAACACGACTACCACTAGGGGTAACTATTCGCATTTGATCTAAGTTTGTTATAGATGACCTATTATCCCTATCATACCTAACCCAAACACGAATTTCATCTTGCCCTCTTTGAAAACGCTGTGCTTGTACTCCAAAAAAACCTGCTCTTACCTGAGACATAATATCTCTTAGATTTAATCCTAATAAATAGGCATTTTCTTTAAGTTCTAATCGTATTTCTTTTATTCCTTCTGGGTCATTATCTGCAATATCTTTTAAATTGGCATTATTTATAAGTGCGTTTTTTAATTCCTTTTTAGCAGCTTTTAACTCTTTTATATTATTACTTAAAAGGGATACAGCTACAGGAGAACCTCCAAAATTACCTCCAGAACCATATATTAAACTTTCTACTCCTATTACTGGCCCTACAAGCTTCCTTAGTTTCCCTGTTACCATATCTGCTCGTATTGCATCTGGCCTTTCTTCTCCAGGAAGCAGATTAATTGTTAAGGTTGCAGAGGAAGAACCCGGGCCTAACCTTTTAATCATATTCTCGAAAAGCATTTTATCTTGTCCGTTAAGGTATTCTTCTGATAAGTCCTTATTTACAATTGCTGCTTTTTCTTCTATTAAAGAAATTATAGAATCGGTAACTTTTTCATTTGTACCGTTTGGCATTAACAACTTTACGTCTATCCTATCACTAGCAATTCTAGGGAAGAAAGCCGTTCTAATTGTTCCGCCACCAACAGACCCAATAGTTAAAATTAGAGTTGCTGCAAAGATTGCAAAGGTTAATAATTTATATTCCATTGAAAACTTAAGCAAAGGGCTGTACAAGTTATCTCGCATCCATTTCATGAAACGATCTCCCATCTCGTTAATAACTCTTAACTTTGCAAATGCTTGTCCAACACGCGTTTTTGGTTTTTTAGCCATAGGCTTTAACGCTTTTGAATGTGCTAAATGGGCTGGTAATATAATTAAAGCTTCTACTAAAGAAACTACAAGGGTAAGTATTACAATAACAGATACTTCTCCAAAAAACTCTCCTATTCTACCATCTAAAAAGAGGAAAATAGAAAATGCTAAAATAGTAGTAATAATTGCAGATACAATAGGAGGAATTACTTCTAAAGTACCGTCTATTGCTGCTTGTATAGGAGATTTTCCTTTTTCGTAATGTTGGTATATATTTTCTGCTATTACAATACCATCATCTACTAGAATACCAATAACAATAATCATCCCAAAAAGAGACAACACGTTTATTGTAACATCAAAAAAGCCAGCAAAAACAAACATTCCTAAAAAAGAAATTGGTAAGCCAAATGCTACCCAAAAAGCCAATCTAGTATTTAAGAATAGGGATAAAAAAATGAGTACCAATAGCATCCCCATTACTGCATTTTCTGTAAGTAATTCTGTTCTTTGTGTTAACGTTTTAGATTGATCGCTTACAACGTTTAATTGTATGTTATTGTGCTTCTGGTTAAAGGTTTCTATATACACTTTAACTTTTTCGGCAGAGTCAATTAAATCTTCCGTATTTGTACTTGTGATACTAATATTTACTGCTAAATCTCCATTAAAATAAGACCCATTAGGAGTTTCTGCAAAACGATCTCTTAGTGTAGCTACATCTTTTAATCTAATTGTTCTTCCAAAAGCATCAGCCTTTACAATTAAATTAGAAAGCTCATCTCCGTAATATGCTCTATTATTAGCTCGTATTAAATATTCTTCGGCATCCGTTTTTATATTACCTCCTGTAACAAGAATATTAGCGTTACTTACGGCTTGTGCTACTTCTGAAAAAGAAATGCTGTATGCCAACAAACTATTTTCATCTACCGCTATTTCTATCTCTTCATCTGGGTAACCTGTAATAGTTATTTGCGATATTCCATCAATTGCTCTAATATCGTTTTCTATTTCTCTTCCAATTTGTTTTAAAGTTGCCAAAGGAACTTTGTCTCCGCTTACTGCAAAACCAATAGTTTGTCTTATGGCTTCTAATTTAGATACAATTAAAGGTTCCATTCCTGTTGGAAAGGTTGGTACGCGATCTACAGCATTTTTTACTTCTAAGAGCATAAAATCTATATCTCTACCTTTTTCAATTTCTACATTTATATTTCCACTATTTTCTTTAGAGGTTGATGTTACACGATCTACCCCTTCTAAACCTTTTAAATTATCTTCAATTTTTAAGACAATACCCTCTTCTATTTCTTGTGGAGATGCTCCTGGATATGTTATATTGATTGATATGTTTTTAGAATCTGTTAATGGAAAAAAAGAAGACTTTAAAGTAACTGCTCCTGCAATACCAAAAACAGTTACCGCAATAATTAAGACACTTACAGCAACGTGGTATTTTATAAAATACTCAATTATTTTACGCATTATTCCTTAGATTTAGCTTGCTTCTTTTTATAAACTTTAACCGCCATTCCTGCATAAGAACCTACTACAGGTTTTGCTAAAATTACCGCTTCATCTGGAACTTGTTTTAGCACTACTTTCTTATCCGAAAAATATATTGGCTTTACCTCTATAACATCTAAAATTGAATCTTTTACAACGTAAATTTTGTCTCCTTCTAAAAGTAAGCTTCGGTCTATTTCTATAGCATTTTCTTCTGCTTTTGCATTAAGATTAGCCTCTAAGTACATGCCTTCTTTTAAGCTACTATCTTTTATTTCTATAAACGCCTTTATGGTTTGAGAAGCAACATCTACTCTACCATTAACCCTTACTACTTTTCCTATATACGTTTGGGTTTTATCTAAGTTACTAAGTGTTACTTTTTCATTTATTTTTAATAGATCGCTATATTCTTTACTAATAGAAACTTCTAACTCATAAACGTCAGTATTAATAAATTCTCCTAATTTTTGCCCTGATCTAACTAAAGTTCCTTCCGTTACTAATGCCTCTGTTACTACCCCTTTAAAAGGAGCTGCTATTCTATATTTAGATAATCTTTGTTCTAAATTTTTGACATTATAATAACTAGTTAAAACACCTCTACCAGAAATAAAAAATTTCTCCTTTTCGGAACTCATTTCTGGCAACTTTGGTGTAGTCTTGTCTATATCAAAACCCGCTAAATAAGATTGCCATTTAGGATAAATATCTGGATAATCTAAACGAACATCTGGCATTATAGAAGTAATTTGGTTATACAAATTACTTTTAGCAGATTTTACAGAAGCAATATATTCTGCATTATCTATATTTATAATAGTTTCTCCGTTACGGTATACCGTACCTGCTTTAAAAAGTTTACTTCCAGTTTTAAAAACACCTTGTACCTCTGCATAAATATCTACCCGCCTTTTTGCCATTAAATTTCCATTAGCAGGTATTATAATTGGTATAGTCTTATTTTCTATTTTTTCTACAAATACAGTTTTTACTACCTTTTCTACTTTAGGCTTAGGCTTTTTTTTGTTTGCTATTAGTGTTTGCGCAAGAAAAAATGCTCCAACAATCAGTAGAACTCCTATTACAGATAAAATTATTTTTCTCATAGTTGGTTGTTATAAAGGCTCTTTTTGTAATGTAATATTATATTGAATTTTCTTTAAAATTTTAATCGCAATTTGTTTTTCTTCTACAGTAATACCGTTTTCTAAAAATGAAATGCAATTTTTTAAAACAGGGATTGTTTTTTTATAAATTGCTCTTCCTTCATCGGTTAAAAAAACGTGGCTTATTCTCTTATCCTCATTACTTCTTTTTCTCTTTATATAATTTTTTGCTTCCATTTTAGAAAGCAGTCTTGTTAAGGTAGATTTATTTCTGAGGGTTAAAAAAGCTAACTCATTTTGATTTAACCCATTTTTTTGATGCAGTTTTTTTAAAACAATAACTTGCTCTTTACTTAAATCTAAATTGTGTTTTTTTAAATCTTCGTGAAAATAATAGTCTATAATCTTTGATGTTTTTCCTAGCCAAGGAATTATAGCGTTTTCAAAATCCACAAAATCTTCTGAAAATTTCATACTACGAAACTAATGCAAAACTATTTAGTTGCATATACAACTAATGTTAAAAAAATCCTAAGACATTTATAAAAACAGAAAAGGGATGCTAATTAGCATCCCTTTTGCATTTCTTTATTAATTAAAAGTTACTCTTCAATTCTTTTGTCTTCGTATTTAGTATCTGCTAAACGAGAAAATGAAAATCTTGGGTTATTATATTTAAGGTTTAAAGCATCATTATCACTATCAAAAGTTAATAATGTTTCACTTTGCATATAATTTAGACCTTTAAATGAACTAAATTTATTTCCTTGTATTTGAACAAATTTTAATTTTTTTAAATTTTGAAGACTCTCAGGAGCTACACCATCAAAATTATTATATGCTAAAACTAACGATGTTAAACCAGATAGTTTTCCTAAATCTACAATTATTTGCCCAGAAAATTTATTACCAAAAAGTTCTAACTGTTCCAATTTTGTAAGAGATTCTATTGCTTTTGGTAAATTTCCTGTAAGATAGTTACTAGATAAATTAAGTAACTCTAAATTTACTAAAGCCCCTATTCCATTTGGAATTTCGCCTTCTAATTTATTATTAAAAAGGGTTAATTCTTTTAAATTATTCCACTTAGAATAGTCCTTAGGTAAATTCCCTTTTAAACTATTCATTTCAAGCTTTAGGATTTTAAGATTTTCTAAATCTGTTATCTCATTTGGTATTGTTCCTTGTAAATTATTAAAAGCTAAATTTAATTTTTCTAAGTGCCTTAAACCTTTAATGTCTTTTGGAAGTGTGCCATCTAAATTATTTCTATGTAAGTTAATAGAAACCACATGATTATTTTCTATTTGCACCCCATACCATTTACTAACTTTTTCTTTTAAATTCCATGAGTTAGTCCAGCCTTCTCCATTCGTAGATTTATACAAACTAATTAAAGCTGTTTTTTCTTGCTTTGGTAGTTGTGCACTTATGGTAGTAGTTAATAGGAAAAATAAAAGAACCTTAAGGGGGAGTAAAATTCGTTTCATAATCTAAAATGTTAGTGGTTGGTTAAAAATATAGATTAAAATTGTTTCCTTAAAATATGGTAAACCTATTATTAAACTACAGTAATATAGTACTAACGTAAAATATATAGTTTTCTGATAAACAAGTTGTTAATTTTTTAAAACCAAAAAAAGGGGTGCACCACACACCCCCACCATTAACCAAACTAACTAAAATTACTTTTAATCCTCATCATTAAACTTTGTATCTGCCATTCTAGACTTACTAAAGTTTAAATCTTTAAATTCTAAATTTTCGTCTTCTTTATCATAGTCAAACACTAAAAACTGTTTGCTATCCATCATTTGTAAATTCTTAAAAGAATTAAATTTATTATTCTGTATTTGCAATACTTCTAAACTTGCTAATTGTCCAAATTCTTCTGGTATAGCTCCGTTTAACTGGTTATTTGCTAAAACTAATTCTTTAAGATTACTTAGATTTCCCATTTCATTTGGAATAGAACCATATAAAGAGTTCTCAAAAAGGCCTAAAATTTCTAAATCTTTTAAACTTCCTAATGTATTAGGTATTTCTCCTCTTAAATTATTACTAGATAAGTTTAATACCTTTAAACCTGCCATTTGCCCAATACTCTCAGGAATTTTACCAGTAATAAAATTATTAAACATTGTTAATTCTTGTAGTCCTGCCAAATTTCCTAATTCCTTAGGTAACTCTCCTTTAATACGGTTCATTTCTAATTTTAATGTTTTAAGATTGTCTAAAAACACTATTTCTTTTGGTATTTCTCCTGTAATAGAATTAAAAGCAAGGTTTAATTTTGTTAAAAAGGTTAGCTTACCAATACTAGCGGGAAGTTTTCCCATTAAATTATTCCTAAATAAACTAATTTCTACTACATGATTATCTTTCAATGTTACCCCATACCAGCTAGATACTGGCGCGGTTAAATCCCATTTTTTTATCCAATGTGCACCATTTGTACTTTCATACAAATCTATAAGTGCCTTTTTTTCTTTTTTAGAAACTTTAGCCAACACTAAATTTGATGTTATAAATGCCAGAAATAAAATATATAATCCTCTTTTCATATCTATATTTTTACGCTTCTTGTAAATCTAATCAAATAATTAAACACTAGTGATTAAGAATTACCTTACAAATATGAGTTATTAACGGCTAAAAATCAAAAATAATCGGTGAACTACTCTATTTTGTTGTGTAGATACTGTTTTTTGTGGTGTAGGAATTTTACTACTATTGCTTTTGTTGTGTTTAGCTAATTTCTTCTAACTCTGTTGTTAAATTTTCCCAGTTCTGCATTAAATCTTCTAAAGATTTTTTCTTTTTTTCATAACCATCAAAGAAATTAGGCTTTGCTATAGTTTCATCATAGTTCATTAATAAGGAATGGTCTATTTCTGCAATCTCCTTTTCTAAACTAGATATTTTACTTTCTACAGAACTTAATTTATTCTTTAATGATTTAACTTTTTTCTGATACTGAAAGTCATTTGTATTCTTTAAAACCACTTCTTTTTTCTTAGTATTGGTTTCTTTTTTTTCTATATTTCTAAAATTCTCCTCTTTACGCTGTTCTAAGTAATAGTCTACATCTCCAAGGTATTCTCTTATACGCTTGTCTTTAAATTCATATACACTATTGGTTAAGCCTTGTAGAAAATCTCTATCATGAGATACTAATATTAAAGTACCTTCAAAATTTTGTAATGCTTGTTTTAATACATTTTTAGATTTAATGTCTAAGTGGTTTGTTGGCTCATCCATCACCAAAACATTAAACGGTTGTAGTAACATTTTTGCTAATGCTAACCTATTACGTTCTCCTCCAGATAGTACTTTTACATATTTCTCAACATCATCTCCTCGAAAAAGAAAAGATCCAAGTATATCTCTTACCTTACTCCTATTTTTTTCATTTGCAGCGTCTATCATAGTATCTAAAATGGTTTTATTACCATCTAAATACTCTGCTTGGTTTTGCGCAAAATATCCTATTTGTACATTATGTCCTAGTTTTAAATGCCCATCATACGTAATATCGCCAACCATTATTTTTGCTAAAGTAGATTTTCCTTGGCCGTTTTGACCTACAAAAGCGGTCTTGCTATTCCTTTCTATTAACAAGTTTATATTTTCTAAAACTTGTTTTTCTCCATAGCTTTTTGCTAAATCTTCTATCTCTACCACAACTTTTCCTGGAGTTATAGATATAGGAAAGCGTAAATTCATAACACTATTATCATCCTCATCTACCTCTATACGGTCCATTTTGTCTAGCTTTTTCATTAAGGACTGCGCCATGGATGCTTTTGTAGATTTTGCTCTAAACTTTTCTATAAGTCTTTCTGCTTGCTGTATTTCTTTATCTTGGTTTTTCTGAATACTTAACTGTTGATCTCTTATTTCTTGTCTTAAAACTAAATACTCTGTATACGGTTTATTATAATCATATATTCTCCCTAAAGAAATCTCTATGGTTCTATTCGTTACGTTATCTAAAAACATTTTATCATGTGATACAATAACTACTGCCCCAGAATAATTATTTAAAAACTGCTCTAACCAAATAATAGATTCAATATCTAAGTGGTTTGTAGGTTCATCGAGTAACAATACATCATTACTTTGTAATAATAGCTTAGCTAGTTCAATACGCATACGCCAACCTCCAGAAAAAGTCTCCGTTTTTTTATCAAAATCCTCACGCTTAAAACCTAAACCTTGTAGAATTTTTTCGGTCTCCCCTTGGTAATTATACCCTCCTAATATCTCATAATGATGTGTAGCATCACTTAAATCTACTATAAGTTGGTTATAACTTTCGCTTTCATAATCTGTACGTTCTGCTAATTGATGATTTATCTCATCTAATTTAAGCTCTAAAGCCTTTATTTCTTCAAATGCCTGGTAAGACTCTTCTAAGACCGTTCTACCCAATACAAAATCAATATCCTGTCTTAAAAAACCTATTTTAATATCTTTCTCTATAGCAATAGTTCCAGAGTCTATAGGCATATCTTTAGAGAGTAATTTAAGTAAGGTAGATTTTCCTGCACCGTTTTTTCCCACTAAGCCAACTCGGTTACCTCCGTTTAATCTAAAAGATATTTCTTGAAATAAATATTCGCCTCCAAAAGAAACAGAAAGGTTATGGATATTAAGCATTTTTTATAATTGATTTATATATTAAATAGTACACATTCTTGTACTTTTACAAAAACATTTTGCAAATGTTAAAAAAAGGAAACAAACTCTACAGTATTTTAACAGGAACTTGTCCTAAATGTCATGAAGAAAGCATGTATTTAGACAAAAACCCTTTCCATTTAGGAAATGTTTTAAAAATGCACGAACGCTGCTCCCATTGTAATACAAAATATAAGATAGAACCTTCTTTCTTTTATGGTGCAATGTATGTAAGTTATGGCGTTGGTATTGCCTTTGCTGTAGCTGCTTTTATTATCTCTAGATTTTTTATACAAACTACACTTTTAAATAGCTTTTTTATTATAATGGGTACTTTGGTTGTTTTTATGCCAATTATAATGCGTCTCTCTAGAAATATATGGATTAATCTTTTTGTAAAATATGATGCTACTGCAAAGAATAAAGTAAGCTAAAGTGCTTTATAATATTTTTTTGTAAATCTAGAAATATCTATTTCGGGAGGTAATGCCCTATCACTTTCTATATATTCTAATAATAAGTTTGATGCATAAGGAGCAATCATAACTCCTCTAGAACCAAAACCGTTTAAAACAAACATATTTTTATGTTTAGGGTGCTTACCTAACAAAGGTCTTCTATCTGCCACTGTAGGTCGTATTCCTGCAACATGGTTTACAATAGTGTAATTACACTTTAAAAACGTATTTAGTTTTTCTAACAATTCAGACTTAGCTTCTTCTGTCGGAGTATTGCTCTTATCTTTCCATTTATAGGTTGCTCCTATACGGTATAAATCTCCTCCTAAAGGAATAATAAATACCGATGATTTAATTACATTATTTTCTTTTAACTCTGGCGTTTTTATAGTTAAAAGCTCTCCTTTTGTACCGTTTAATGGCAAATAATTAAAAAACGGATTGCTTTTTAAACCATAACCAGTGGCAAAAACTATTTTTTTAGCTTTTATGGCTTTATAAGAAACATCGTCTTCTTCTAAAATAAGTGCATCATAATTAAAGGTTTCTTCTTCTAATACATTTTTATCTTTTAAAAAAGATTTATACTTCTTTAACAACACCTTTGTATCTATTCTACCAGTATCTAAAACTTCTCCGTAACCAAAGGGAGCATCAATTGCAGTATTATTATTTACTTTTATTTGGGTAGACAAAAAAGGTTGTAACGTATTCTTATCTGCTGCTTCAAACCACATATTTTGTTCTTCTATAGATGCAAATCTTCTATATACCGGAACTTTATAATCCAATTTAGTTTTTAGTTTTTCTTCTAAATTTTGATAAAAAGGCATTGCCAATTCTAATTGATGGTTTGCATTCCATGCCAAAGTAAATCTCTTAAGGATTACTGGATTATAAAGCCCCCCAGCAACTATAGAAGACGTTTGGGAAGTATCACTAATTACTTTAAACGTTTTATTGTTTTTTTCTAATTGTTCACAAAAAGAAATACCTGCCAACCCTAAACCTACTACTAAATAATCTACCATAGCGCAAAGGTATTATAAGTTTAAATGAAATGTCTGACCTATTTTAAAATAAAAAAAATCCTCAGTTTTCACTGAGGATTTTCATCATATTATATTGAATTGGAATATTCCGTGGTTAATATGCCCACATATCTTGTTCCCTGTCTCGGATAACCTCTTTTATACGTTTGGCTTCCAATAATTGAAACAATGCATTATCTGCAATATAATCGCTTACCTTACGGTCTCCATGCACATTATCTTCTCTATAAATTACGGCATTAAACCTTCTTGCATTAAGTAACATATCAAAAGATATTGGCTGTGCAGAGTTACGTTGGTTAAAAACTTTTGCTTCGTGCAGAATTTGTCTTGCACTTGGGTACCATACCCAGAAAAGTTCCACTTTCGCATCTCCTGGATCCATAGATTCATCATCAATAAAGTTAACATCTGGCGCAACTGGAGCAATACCTAATAAACGATATTTTAATTCTCCTTGTCTTTTGTCAAAATACCAGATTCCTTTAATACGGTACTCTTCTATATCTGCAGCAGTTAAATCTCTTCTGTTTATATATTCTTCAGAAATTTGTTCTCCTGCATTTAATTGCTCGTATCCGTAATCTGTTGTATCTACTTTTTGTAATGTAGCTTCTAAATCACTAAATTTTCTTTTCTCGGTAAAATAAGAATCCACATATACATCTTCTAGTTTCCCGTTTTTAATGTTTTTAATTAAAACATCGTATAACGATCTTCTATCTGCTCCTATATCTATAGTATCTATAGGGTAGTATAATGGAAAGTTTACACGCTCATCTAAATCTACTGTCTCCCATATAGTTTTAGACCAAAGAATGTCTCTGTCATCTACATAACCATATTTTAAAGGAGCATCATTATCTAACGCTTTTTGTTCTGTTGTTCTAATCCCAATATCTTGTGGCTTTTTAGCGTTCAAAATGTTCGCTTGGGCCATCATAGATAATGGTAAAAAACTAACAGCTCCGATTAATAAAACTTTTTTCCAATTCATTTGTAACTATTTATTGTTTTTACTTTTTAAAATGTAATGAGCTATTTAGAAAATAACTCATTACATTTTTGTATTTATAAACTATTAGTTAGTAATCTCAACAACTACTGGAGATACTTTCTTTAATTTATAACCTTTATTGTTTGTGATATATGCGTTAATATCAAATATTTGAACTGCATCACCTCTTTTTGCTCTCTTAAGTGCAGATTTAGCTCTTGAGTCTAATCTACTACCTTTAACACTAACTGTAGGTTGTCCAGGAACTTTAAATTTAAATCCGCTTACTTTAAGATTCAAGTCAAAATCAAAGTCTTCTAATAATGCACCAACTGTAGACATTTCTAAGTTTTTTCTTGGCATTTTTGCAGAACCAGATTCTCCTCTAATAGCTCCAGATGGTCTTGGAATATCTTTAATTCTAAATTCAGATTTAGAAGATACTCTTTGTCCGTCAGGTAATGTACCAGAAGCAACAATACTTACTGTTCTTCCTTTTCCTGGTGTCATAATATACTTGCTACCAGAACTCTTTCTAAGACCAGCTGCAGAAGCACTAACTTTATTGTTAGGTATACCAGGTATAGAGATAGACATTGGGTTAGGAACACCACGATAAACAACGTTCATCTTATCTGCTGCAATTAATGCTGCATTAGGCTTAGATATTGTAGCAAATGTTGAAGATACAGGTACTTCTGTACGCTCGCCATCTTGCATAAATACTAGATTACCTTCAATCTTATGATCTCCAGGAGCACCAGCGCTAACTAATAACTTCACCTGACCATCTTTAATCTCGTAATCTTTTCCTTCTACTAATTTTCTACCGTCTAACTTTAAGTTAACTTCATTTGGCTTTGTAGTAGCATCTTTACGACCTAATACTACGCTTCCTGAAAACTTTTCTCCAGAATAGAATGCAGATTTCTCTTGCTCTAATAAAGTAGTATAGTTTGTCATAGAAACTTCGCTACTTAATTGTCCTTGTAACATAGATTTTAAAGCATCTTCTTCTGTAGCTTTAATATCTGACTGTAAAGCTGTGATTTTAGCTAAAGAAGCAATTAATGGGAAACCTTCATAATGATAGTTAATCCAATCTTGCTTTGTACCATCTCTCTTTTCAACTTTACCATTAGCATCACCAGTTTCAAATCTAGTAGCAACTGAAGACTTAACATCTTTCATGTTTGCTGGTAAAACAGCAGATACTTGTGTACGATAATCGTTAATTCTTTTTAAGAACTCTTGGCCACCTTCGGCAAGGTTTTCTCCTTGAAAGAATTTTTGATCTAAGAAATCTGATTTATCCATTACTGCATAATCCTTTGGATCTTTAACGCCTGTCATCATTTCTGACTTAAGACCTTCCAAGTAATCATAGTAATCTTTAGATAATTCTTTAATTTTCTTTGCATCCTTATATAAAGGACCAAATTTTTCAGCATTTTCTGATGCTTTTGTTTCTAAACCTGTTAAGAAAGCTAGGTTACTTTCTGTGGTTTTTGCATTAGAAGCTTCCATTTTTACATTCATAATACCGAATGCCGCTAGAACTTCTTTACTCATATTTAAAGCCAGCATACAAATGAAAACCAAATACATTAGGTTTACCATTTTCTGACGTGGTGACTGTTTTCCTCCTGCCATGTTTTTCTAATTAGATTTTGTTATTAATTTGGGGTTATTTACTAATCTCTAATTAGTTTTTGCTCATTGCAGATAACATTCCACCATATACTCCATTTAATGAAGATAAGTTTGTAGATAAAGAAGCCATTTGCTCTTTTAATGCACTTGCATTTTGTACTACTTCTTCATTTACAGAAGCTTGCTTACTTGCACTTTCTAACTGTACTTTGTAAAGACTATTTAAAGATTCCATTTGAGCGGCAGCATGTACCATTTCTTCAGAATACTTTTTAGTAGACTCCATTGCATCTACAGTAGGTGCAATTCCTTTTGCAGCTCCTTCAAAGTTTTTAATGCTAGAACCTAAGCTCTCCATTAAGTTTGCATCTACACCTGCTTCTTGTAATAAATTATCTAATTTTTTAGATAAAGATGCTTCTGCTTCTTTAACATCAGCAGCTTCACTTACAGCTCTTGGAGAACCTTCTCCACCTGCTAATTCTGGATATACTAAAGACCAATCGTACTCGTCCTCTATTGGTTCAAATGCACTAATTGCAAAAATTGCTGCCTCTGTAATAAGACCTATCGCTAAAAGAACGCCACCATTTAATGGTCCTAATTCCCAGTGAAGGATTTTGAATAATGCTCCGATAATTACAATAGATGCCCCAAGACCGTAGGCCATATTAAATAATTTCTTTGTTGATTTTGACTGTGCCATAATTTAATTTAATTTAAGGTTTAATAAATAATAAAGATTTGGTTAAAATTTGATACTTGTTTAATTATAATTGTTTAAAATAATTCTTATCTAGTTGAATCTTCTTCTCCCATGTAATCTTGTACGGTTCTAAAACCAACATAACTACGTGCAGAATCTGCGTATTCATAATCTCTTGTACTTACTTGTAGGAAATAAGCAACATCTTTCCAAGAACCACCTCTAATAACTTTTCTTTCGTTACTACCATCGCCACCATTAGGGTTCATAGTAGATACATATTCGTAAGAGTTTGGATCATAGCTAGAGTTTGTCCATTCCGAAACATTACCAGCCATGTTGTATAAGTTAAAATCATTAGGTTCGTAAGATTTAGCTTCTACAGTATATAATGCTTGATCGGCTGCATAATCCCCACGTTGTGGTTTAAAGTTTGCCATAAAACATCCTGTATCACTAATTACATAAGGACCACCCCATGGGTACGTTCCTCCTTCAATACCACCTCTTGCTGCATACTCCCATTCTGCTTCTGTAGGTAGCCTAAATTTATTTACAAATTGCTTTCCTTTACTTTTTTGGTCGTCATTTTTGTGTTTAGTTCTCCAGTTACAAAAAGCTTGTGCTTGCTTCCAAGAGATCCCAACTACAGGATATTCGCTATATGCATCATGCCAAAAATAATCATTGTGCATTGGCTCATTATAAGAATACTCAAAATCACGAATCCATACCGTTGTATCTGGATAAATTTCTAACTCTTCATGACGAATAAAGTCTTTTCTACTCTTATTTCCTTTTCTAGATGCACGCGCTGCAGCTTCAATATCCATCCAACTATACTTATATTTAAGTTTAGTAACGTCTATTGTTCTTTGCCCATTGTATGATTCTTCTTCAGGAATATAAAGAGAGTCCATTACTTCGGTATAATATTCATCTGGATATTCTGAAACGTCCCAAATAAGATTTTCATCTTTATTAAGCGCTCTTCCTTCAAAACCAGTTTCGCCCATACCAGAATAGTTATCTAACATATACTTGTCATAAACTGAGGCTTTGGTGGTATCTGCATCTTTAAATACAAAATCTCCAATTCCTCCTTCTTCTGGACCTATACCTAACTCATCAGCAAGGATAGCTAATTTTGTTCTAGTAATAGAATCTTTTACCCACTCTACAAACTGGCGATACTCGCTATTTGTAATTTCAGTATCATCCATATAAAAAGAACGAACGGTTACTGTTTTTGTTGGTGCGTTAAGAACTTTAGCTTGGTCTTCCTCACTCTTACCCATAATGAAAGATCCTCTTGGGATTAATTCCATTCCATAGGGTTTTTCCGGATACCACTTCTTTCCTTGGACTCCGACTAGCTCTCCTTTAGTTTTAGACCCACAACTCGTGAGTAAAAAAACAAACGCTATAGATGATAACAATAGCTTCTTCATACTTTAGGTTAAATTTCGATTATGGTTAAAAATTGCAAACACAATTGTTTATTCTACTCTCTAAAACTACGTTTTGAGCAAATTATTGTATTGTACTTGTAATCCTTTTAAAAAAATTTTATGTTAATTAAAGCCTTTCTTATAAGCTTTAAACCACCTTTCCGGAATATTTTGATTACATGCATCTAAATAGTCCTTTTCTGTGCATGGTAATAACGCAGGTGAATTTGTTTTAGTATGTGAAGATATTATTGATGGTACTTCTACCCACCATCTTTCTGTTAATAAGCTTTTATGAAAAATAAGTTCTTCGGTCTCATTAGGTACTATATACTTATTAAAGTCTGTATTTGAGTATGGAGATTCTTCTATTCTAAAGTTATAACCTTCTACAAAATACCACATCATTTGTGCAATTAATTGGCTGGATTGTACGGTATTTTCCATTTCATAAATACCAAACACGCTAACTTTATCACTAATGCCCGCATATCTTGCAATAGCACAAATTTCTGGTCCACTAAACCCGTTTGGAGAAAAATTTGCAGATAGGCATATTTCACTAGCTCTAATTGCTCTTGCATCTAAGCTTACCATATGTGCATTTCTTAACACTGGTTCTGACAAGGTAATGTCATTAACCATTTCTCCTAACCTATAAGAATCAAAAAAAAGACGCTCCATAAGGTCTAATTCTTCTTGCGCATTAAAATAACTTTGGTATCCTATGTTAGAAAAGTTAAATAAGTTATTAGGCTTATCTGTAATAATTTTGCTCATATAGGAATGCGAAGAAATAAGTTCGTCTTCCATTCCAAAATCAAAGCGGCTATCTACAGCCACTAAATTAATCATGTCTTTTATCCCATCAAAAGCTCTATAAGCCGCATAGGTAATATCTTGTGTTGCTCCTAAAATAATAGGAACAATATTTTCTTCTAATAATCCTGCAACAATTTCTTTTACTACAAAATAGGTATCTTCAACAGATTCTCCTTCTTCAATGTCCCCCATATCTACAATGGTAGAATTCCAATTGCCAGACATTAATTTATAAAACTGTATCCTTATAGCAGAAACATCTAATTTTTCTGTTTTCTTTTCAAATGCATTCCTAGACTCTTTTACTCCTAAAAGGGCTATAGATGCATTTGCCAGTACTGGCAAACCATCTCTTTCTGTATGCGCATAAATATTTTTCCCTAAAGCTTGCTCTGGTAATAACTCACAATGTGCCATTACTTTATCTTCCACAGGCACTAAAAAATCATACGCCATATTTATTTCTTAGCTTTTGGTTTTGCTTTCGCTTTTGGTTTAGCCTTTGCTTTTTTCTTTGGCGTTTTTGCCTCTATTAATGCTTTTGCTTCTTCTAAAGTCATAGCGGCAGCATCCACTGTTTTAGCAAGCTCTACTTTAATTTTACCTTTTAGAACATTATGCCTTCCCCATCTTGCTTTTTCTATACGAATACCTTCTTCCTCCCAGTTATGAACAACCTTATCTATCTCTTTCTGTTTTTTAGCTTCTATCAATTCTTCGATATCTGCTTGTGATAGATTATCAAAATCGTACTTTTTGTTAACATTAATAAACATACCATTCCATTTTATGAATGGCCCAAAACGCCCTACGCCTTTAACTACATCTTTATCTTCGTAGGTAGCAATTGGTGCATCTGCTTTTTGTTTTTCTATAATAAGTTCTATGGCTCTTTCCATGGTAATGTTCATAGCACTTTCATCCTTTGGAAGAGAAATAAATTTCTTACCAAAACGAACATAAGGCCCAAACCTACCAACATTTGCTGCAACTTCTTCTCCTTCATAAACTCCTAAATCTCTAGGTAATTTAAAAAGTTCCATTGCTTCTTCATAGGTTATACTCCCTAAATTTTGTTCTGGTAGTAAACTAGCAAATAATGGCTTCTCTTCTTCTTCTGCAGTACCAATTTGTACCATAGGTCCAAATCTTCCTAAACGTACAGATACTTGTCTGCCAGATTTTGGGTCTTTACCTAAAATACGTTCCCCGCTTGCACGCTCTGCATTTGCTTCTACATCTAGAACTGTTGGATGAAAATCTTTATAAAAAGTTTTCATTACTTTTTTCCAGTCTTCTTCGCCTGTTGCTATTTCATCAAAATCTTCTTCCACTTTTGCTGTGAAATTGTAATCTAAAATGTTAGCAAAATTACTTACTAAGAAATCGGTAACAATCATCCCTATATCTGTAGGAACCATTTTACCTTTATCAGAGCCTACTGTTTCTGTAAGGTTCTTTTCTGATACCGCATTAGATTCTAAAACTAATTGCGTATATTTTCTTTCTACACCTTCTATAGTTCCTTTTTCTACATATCCTCTATTAAGAATTGTAGATATTGTTGGCGCATAGGTAGATGGTCTTCCAATTCCTAATTCTTCTAATTTCTTAACTAAAGAAGCTTCTGTAAATCTATATGGTGCTCTAGAAAAACGCTCTGTAGCTGTTATATATTTATTGCTTAAAGCTTCTCCAACTTGCATTGCAGGTAACATGCCTTCCTGCTCTTCTGCTTGATCCTCATCATCAGAACTTTCTAAATATACTTTTAAGAAACCATCAAATTTTATAACCTCTCCATTTGCTGTAAATTCTTCAGAATGGGTGTTGGTTTTTATTTTAACGTTTGTTCTTTCTAATTGCGCATCACTCATTTGGGATGCTATAGTACGTTTCCAAATAAGCTCATATAACTTAGATTGATCACGCTCTAAAGAAACCGATGAACGCGACATTTCTGTAGGTCTAACGGCTTCATGTGCCTCTTGCGCTCCTTTTGTTTTTCCTGTAAAATTACGTACAGTACTATAGGATTCTCCGTAGTTTTGAATAATAGCGTCCTTTGCTGCATTAACCGCCTCGGAAGAAAGGTTTACACTATCTGTTCTCATGTAAGTAATAAGTCCTGCTTCATATAAGCGCTGTGCTACTTGCATGGTTCTACCAACCGAAAAATATAATTTTCTTGCGGCTTCTTGTTGTAAGGTTGATGTTGTAAATGGTGCAGATGGTGATTTTTTAGCTGGTTTTTTGTCTAAATTACCAACTGAAAAATTAGCATCTATATTCTTATCTAAAAACGCTTGTGCTTCTTCTTTAAAAGCAAATGTTTTATTAAGTTTTGCAGTAAACACGCTACCTTCTTTAGTAACAAATTGTGCTGATATTCTATAGGAAGCTACTGGTGTAAAGGCTTCTATACTACGCTCTCGTTCTACAATTAGACGCACTGCTACAGATTGTACTCTACCCGCAGAAAGTCCTGGCTTAATTTTTTTCCAAAGTACTGGGGATAATTGGTACCCTACCAAACGGTCTAACACCCTTCTGGCTTGTTGGGCATTTACCAAATTATAATTTATTTCTCTTGGATTTTCAATTGCTTTCTGAATTGCCGATTTAGTAATAGAGTTAAAAACAATTCTTTTTGTTTTGTCTTTATCCAATTTTAGCTCCTCTGCTAAATGCCAAGAAATAGCCTCTCCCTCACGATCCTCATCACTCGCTAGCCATATAGTATCTGCCTTCTTTGCTAAATCTTTTAGTTTTTTGACTAAGGCTTTCTTATCCTTATCTACTATGTATTTAGGTTCAAAATCTTTGTCGACATCTACACCTAATTCTTTAGAAGGTAAATCTGCAATATGCCCAAAACTGGACTCTACTTTAAAATCTTTACCTAAAAACTTCTCTATGGTTTTTGCCTTTGCTGGCGACTCTACTATTACTAAATTCTTAGCCATTCATTCCTTTTTGAAGCAACAAAAGTAGTCGAAATTTTTAATTAAATGTTATACCTAATATATATGTATAAAAAAAAGCTCCTTTTTAAAGAGCTTTTTACTAAGTATTAGAGTATTCTAATTTAGTTCTAAAGTGCTTATTAACTTTATGTTATTATTTAAATACTCGTATTGATATAAAATTTCATCGCCTACCATTAATAACTGGTTTTCTAACGGAATTACATCAAAAGTATCTATATCTTTAAAATGATTTAGCTCTTTTAAATCTTCAATATTTGTTTTATCGTATACTTTTAATCCTGCTTCACCATCGCAAATAAATAGTTTCTCATCTTTTATTCCCAAACCATAAGGCCCCTCTAGAGGGTAATTTTCTGCTAAAACAGGATTAGATATTACAGAAATATCTACAATAAACAAACCGCTCTCCGTTGCACCACAAGCATTGCCCCCTCTTAAAGTAACATACGCATAATCGCCATCTACTACAACAGGATCACATGCGGTACCGTGTTGAAATTCTGAAACAAAAGTAGGAGTAGCTGGTGTAGTAATATCATAGATATACATACCGCGCATACTTCCTAAAAAAAGATGATTTCCTTTATTAAAAATAGTTTCAATATCAAAACCTGCGAATACATCTTCTAAATCTTTTGGATTACCTAAATCTTCAATATTAAAAACATTTATAGTATGGCTATCTACCGCATATAAATAATCTTCCACAATCTTAAAACGTGCTAAAGACCCTCCTTGCCCAACGGAACGTGCATTTGTATCTTCAAAAAGAGCAATGTCTGGCCCTCCAAAACGCTCCTCATACTCTTCTATTAATCGCCTTTCTGTTACAGTTTCCCAACCAACAACAACTTCATTTTCATAATCTACCTCATCATATTCATAAAAATCTGCCACTGGCCACACCACATTATCTTTTAAAACATTCTTTAAACGATTTACAATTTTAATAGTATTAATATCCGATATATCTAATACCATTAAATCTGTAATACTATCTGCATATAAATAATCATCTTTTATAGATATATCTACATTGCCAGCTATTTTAATAAAAGCTATTTTCTTTGGAGAAGCCGAATTTGTATTATCTATTACATGCACTCCTTTGTACTTGTCATTTATAAAAATATAATTCTTATAAGCATATATTTTTCCAGACTCCTTTATAGGCATAGGAGCAATAATATCTACTCCATTATTAAATTCTGTTTTGGATATTTTTAAAGGTCTTGCTACTAAATAATCTGCATACTTACCATCCTCCTCTTTTTCACAAGAAAAAAAACTAAAGGTTAGAGCAACTATAATTAAAGCAAATCTAATTTTCATAACTATTTATTTTAAGTGGTTATAATTTAGATGCATTACTTAGAAGTTGGTTGCAATATTTTTTTATTTGCCTTTAAAAATTTTGATACAAATTGGTGAAAATTGCGCTTTTACTATCGTAAGAAGAGATTGTTAAATTTTTAATTAATTTGGTTTTTGCTAAAAAAGGCGGTTGTAAAATATCTACTCCGCTGTTCTTTTTTAATCGTATTCCTTGACCAGATATAATATCTTTATTTGGAACAAAACTATGTACAGGCAAGTGCTCTGTAATTATAAGATATTTATACTTTCTTAGTTTTTTAAGAAGGCTTATAATTTCTGTATTACTTATGTGTTGCATTACCTGCCTAACAATTGCACAATCTGCATTTGGCAATTTATCTTTGCTAATATCTAAACACAAAAACTCTAAATTGTCTTCTTTAAAAAGGTGTTTATTCCGTTCAATAAGGTTAGGAACAATATCTACCGCAATATATTTTTTAGTTAAATTCACTAATTGTATCCCAACATTAAAATCTCCACAACCCAAATCACAAACCTCCAAGCGCGTATTAAAAGAATTAAAAAAAAGAGAAACTTCTTTTACATAAGGGGCAACAAATTTTGAAGAATGAGAACCCAAACCAGAATAAAAATCAACATCTCCGCCCCACATCTTTTTTTCGTAAATCTGGTGCATTACTGCCTTTGTAGGCCATGGTTCTTTTTTGCGTTTTATTGTCATAAACAGATTTAATCTTAACTTTTTTAAAGCAAAAGTGTTGGCTAATATAAAAGCAATTGATAGGTAAAATAATAACTGCTTTTTAATTAACAATATACTTAAATAAAAACAATAACGGTTTAAAGTTGCCCCCCCAAAACCGCTATTGTTTTTATACCTAATTATTATGACGCTATTTTAGTGCTTTTTGCATGAATACTTTCATTTTTGCAATTATTTTATCTCCATCTTCTTCCAAAGCAAAATGTCCAGTATCGTAAATGTTGTAATCAATATTTTTTACATCTTTCTTAAAAGCTTCTGCACCACTTTCAGGAAAGAATGCATCATTTTTACCCCAAACTATTAATAATGGCGGTTGATTATCTCTTAAATATTGCTGCCATTTAGGATATAATTTTAAATTGTTTTGATAATCATAAAACAAATCAATATTAACTGCATGCGCATTTGGTCTTGATAATCTTAAAAAATCTAAATGCCACGTATCTGGATTCACATTCTCAGGGTTTCTGGTTCCATGTGTATATTGCCACTCCAACCCTTCCAATGAGAACGCTGGTAAAAGAGCGTTTTCAGTATTTTTATTTCTGTTAGCCCAAAGTTCTCTTATTCCTGCCCATGATTCCCCTAAGCCTTCTTCGTAAGCATTTCCGTTTTGATTAATAATAGCAGTAACTTTTTCTGGGTGTGCAGTAGCTATTCTAAAACCAATAGGAGCGCCATAATCTTGTAGCATTAATGCATAAGATGAGATTCCTTTTTTAACTAGAAAAGCGTCAATAGTTAATGCAATATTATCAAAAGTATATTCGTAATCGTTTGCTGATGGAAAATCGCTATTTCCAAACCCAGGATAATCTGGTGCAATTAAATGAAAGTCATTAGAAAGCTGATTTAATACTTTCCTATATTGATGGGATGAGGAAGGAAAACCATGTAAAAGTACAATAGTTGGCCTCTCTTTATTTCCAGATTCTCTGTATGCAATGTTTACGCCATTAATATCTATTTTTTTATATTTTATTTGTGTCATTTTTGTTTCAGTTGTAGTTACGTTATCTTTATGTATTGTTGTATTATTTTTTTCTTGACACGAAATCATCGTTGCCAGTATTATTACGTATAAAGTCAGTATTTTTTTCATAGGATAAATTATTTACAATTTTCTTTCAGATTCTTTAATTTCTATATCATTAATACTTGCAAAGCGTTTTTGCATTAATCCGTTTTCGTCAAATTCCCAATTTTCATTTCCGTAAGCTCTAAACCATTGCCCTTTTACATTCATATATTCATATTCAAAACGTACTGCAATTCTATTATTCCTAAAACCCCAAAGCTCTTTTTTTAGCTTATAGTTTAGCTCATTACTCCACTTGTTTTTCAAAAAATTTTGCACTTCTTTTCTACCATTGATAAAACTGACTCTATTTCGCCATTCTGTATCTATAGTATAAGCCATAGAAACCACAACAGGGTCTTTACTATTCCATGCATTTTCTGCCATTTGCACTTTTTGCTTAGCAGTTTCTTCATTAAAAGGTGGTACTGGTAATTTCTTCATAGTTTTAAATTTATTACCGAACATTCGGTAAATTACAATAATAATTTTTTTTAATCCCTTAAATATTTATTTTCAATTTTTTGCAATGTATTTTCAAAAACAGTTAGTTCTCCTAAACCTTTTGCAACAATTAAACTTCCTTGCAATTCAATTAAAACTTGTATGGCTCTATTTTCAGCTTCGTCATGAGATAAATTAAAAGCCAATCCAAGTTTTTTAAAGTTTGTTATCCATACATTCATACCATTTTTCACTTGTTCTTCAAATAGTTCTATACCCGCTTGCATTGATAATGCTCTAAATATGCAAATTTCCTTTCCGCCATCATATAACATTCTAACTCCTGCTAGTCCTTTTTTTAGTCTATTTTCAGGCGTTAAATCGTTATCTAATAAATTGCTAAAAATATTCTCATCAACCCAATCAGATATATGATTTAAAACTGCATCGGCCATTTCTTGTTTTCCATTAGGGAATCTATGATACAAACTAGCCTTTTTTAGACCTGCAGCCTCAGACAAATCTTTTAAACTTGCTCCTTCGTATCCTTTAGAACGAAAAACTTTAGCTAAGCCTGTTAAAATTTCTATATCTAATACTTTTTGCGGTCTCATAAGACAAAAGTAATAAAATTTATTGAATTACCGAACGATTGGTAATAAATTTTAAACTATAGATATTTTAACTGGTGTACTTTAAATTTTATAAAAACTTTACAACTGTCAATTTGTCATAATTTTGATTTTAGCGTTATCTTTGCAATTCTTTTAATCCAAAATGAAGTCAAGTAATTACATGGAAAAAACTATAGACGAATCTATACAAGGAACCACAATTTCTTTAGGTAATAATGACACTAATAGTCGTAAATTATATTTAGAAAGTTATGGCTGTGCTATGAATTTTGCCGATAGTGAAGTTGTAGCTTCTATTTTAACCAAAGAAGGTTTTAGCACTACTCAAAAACTAGAAGATGCAGACTTAGTTTTAGTAAATACTTGTTCTATTCGGGATAAAGCAGAACAAACGGTTCGTAAACGCTTACAAAAATTTAACGCCGTAAAAAAAGACAGACCGCATTTAAAAGTTGGGGTTTTAGGTTGCATGGCAGAAAGACTAAAAAGTAAATTTCTTGAAGAAGAAAAAATAGTAGATATGGTGGTTGGTCCAGATGCCTATAAAGACCTTCCTAATCTTATCCAAGAAATTGATGATGGTAAAAATGCAGTAAACGTAATTTTATCTAAAGAAGAAACCTATGGAGATATTGCTCCAATACGTTTACACACTAATGGCGTAAATGCTTTTGTATCTATTACCCGTGGCTGCGATAATATGTGTACCTTTTGCGTAGTTCCTTTTACTAGAGGAAGAGAACGTAGTAGAGAACCACAATCTATTTTAGAAGAAGTAAACGATTTATGGAATAAAGGATATAAAGAAATCACCCTTCTTGGTCAGAATGTAGACAGCTACTTATGGTATGGTGGCGGATTACGAAAAGATTTTGAAAATGCCTCTGAAATGCAAAAGGCAACGGCTGTAAACTTTGCAAACTTATTAGCTAAAGTTGCTGAGACACAACCAAAAATGCGAATTCGTTTTTCTACTTCTAATCCGCAAGACATGACCTTAGATGTCATTAAAACCGTAGCTAAGTATAAAAATATATGCAACCATATTCATTTACCATTACAAAGTGGAAGTAATAGGATTCTTAAAGAAATGAACCGATTACATACCATTGAAGAGTATTTTACTTTAATAGATAACATTCGTGAAATTCTTCCAGACTGCTCTATTTCTCAAGATATGATTATTGGTTTCCCAACAGAAACAGAAGAAGACCACCAAGATACACTTAAGGCTTTAGAGTATGTAAAATATAATTTTGGTTATATGTATGCCTATTCCGAAAGACCAGGAACTATGGCGGCAAGAAAATTAGAAGACGATATTCCCCAAGAAATAAAACAAAGAAGACTTGCAGAAGTAATTGCTTTACAAAGAGAGCATTGCCATTATAGAACGCAAATGCATTTAGGAAAAGTAGAAGAAGTTCTTATTGAAGGTTCTTCTAAAAAATCGGACAAACATTGGATGGGACGCAACTCGCAAAGTACCGTAGTTGTTTTTCCTAAAGAAAATTACAAAGTAGGAGATTTTGTAAATGTAAAAATTGAAGATTGCACCTCTGCAACCTTAAAAGGAACTGCTGTAGGATATTCTGATAATAATTAAAGTATACCATGGAAAGTATTCAGGCCATAAAACAACGATTTGAAATTATTGGTAACGATCCAAAACTAAATCGTGCCTTAGAAAAAGCAATACAGGTTGCCCCTACCGATATTTCTGTTTTGGTTACAGGAGAAAGTGGTGTTGGTAAAGAATCTATTCCAAAAATTATACATTCTTTATCGCATAGAAAACATGCAAAATATATTGCTGTAAACTGTGGAGCTATTCCAGAGGGAACTATAGACAGTGAACTTTTTGGACATGAAAAAGGTGCCTTTACTGGTGCTACATCTACTAGAAGTGGGTATTTTGAAGTTGCAGATGGTGGAACCATTTTTTTAGATGAAGTTGGTGAATTGCCTCTTACCACACAGGTACGTTTATTACGTGTTTTAGAAAATGGCGAATTTTTAAAAGTAGGCTCCTCTCAAGTGCAAAAAACAGATGTTCGTATTGTTGCAGCAACAAACGTGAATATGTTTGAAGCCATAAAAAAAGAAAAGTTTAGAGAAGATTTATATTACAGATTAAGCACTGTAGAATTAAATATTCCTCCTCTTAGAGAAAGAGAAGGTGACATTCATTTACTATTTAGAAAATTTGCTTCAGATTTTGGTCAAAAGTATAAAATGCCAACTATTAGGCTAGATGATAATGCCATACAATTATTATTAAAATATAGATGGCCAGGAAATATCCGCCAGCTAAGAAACATTGCAGAACAAGTTTCCGTATTAGAAGAAAAAAGAAATATCACTTTAGAAACGTTAAACGGATACCTTCCTAATGCTAGCAAAAACAATTTGCCTGCTGTAATTGGGCAAGAGAAAAAAGAAAGTGACTTTAGTAACGAACGCGAAATTCTTTACAAGGTTTTGTTTGATATGAAAGGGGATTTAAATGACCTTAAAAAACTAACCATGGAGTTGTTAAAAAACAACGACACCCAAAAAGTACAAGAAGAAAACGAGCACCTTATTCAAAAAATATACGGGGACACTAACACTAATGATAACGAGGAATCGCAAACAGAAGATTCTATATTACCTATTTTACAGTTACCAGAGCCAACAACAGAGAAAGCAAATGTAACAAGACCGCTATCTACTATAGATGACAAATACCATTTTGCAGAAGAAATTGAAGAAGAAGAAACCCTATCTTTACAAGAAAAAGAAATAGAATTAATTAAAAAATCTTTAGAACGTAATAGAGGTAAACGTAAAGCTGCCGCATCTGAATTAGGCATATCTGAAAGAACATTGTATAGAAAAATTAAACAATACGATTTATAAAAAATGAAAGTATTACTTAAAATAAAAAATAGTGCATTACCTATTTTTATTGCCTTGCTCCTAAATGGCTGTGGTGTTTATAATTTTACAGGCGGTAATCCTGGTACTGCAAAAACGTTTCAAGTAAACTATTTTCAAAACTATGCTTCGCAAAGCCCAGGCTCTACTTTTGAACCAGGCATGGATCGTGATTTTACGTTAGCATTACAAGACCGTATTTTAAACCAATCTAACTTAGATTTAGTAAATAATGGCAACGCAGATTTATTATATGAGGGCGAAATAACAGAATATCGTATTTCCCCTATGACTGCTACAGCACAACAAACAGCAGCACAAAACCGCTTAACTGTTCGTGTTAAATGTCGCTTTTTTAATAACACTAAAGAAGATGTAGATTTTGAACAAAATTTTTCTTTCTTTTATGATTTTGATGCCAACTTACAGTTAATTAATGTAAAAAGTACGGCGCATGAAGTTATTTTTGAACGTATAACCCAAGATATTTTTAACGCCTCTTTAGCAGATTGGTAATTTCTTATGAATGTAGAAGATTTCACATATTTATTAAAAAATCCGAATAAGGTTGTTACCCCTATTCAAACAAATCAATTAGAAGAAATTCTTGAAGAATACCCTTATTTTCAAGCTGCAAGAGCACTACACTTAAAAGGACTAAAAAATTTAAATAGCTACAAATACAATAATGCATTAAAAATTACTGCTGCTTATACTGCAGATAGAGACGTTCTTTTTAATTTTATAACAAGTAAAAACTTTTTACAAAAAATAAAAAAATCTAACACTCCTGTTAAGGAAGTAGAAATAGCCGATTTAAACGTTAGTGTCGAAGAAATAAACATCCCTACGAAAGAAGAAAAACTTCTTATAGAAAAATCTGAAGACAAACCATTACCGCAAGACAAAGAGGACGCTAACAAAATATTAGACCCAAAACTTTTTAAAAGTAAAGAAACGCCAAACACCTCAAATACTGAAAAGAAAAATATAGACCCTATACAATCTTCCAAAGACAAATTAGAAATTGGAACTCCAATACCTTTTGATAAAAAGGAAAAACATTCTTTTGCGCAATGGCTTCAATTAGCATCTTTCAAAGAAATTAATAGAACAGAAGACACCCCTAAGCAAAAAGAAACAAAAGAAGTAACGAATAAGGTACCCGAAAAAAAGACTCCGAAAAGCAAAAAATTTGATCGTATAGATGAGTTTATTGCAAAAAGCCCTAAAATTGTACCGCAAAAAAACAGTACACCAAAAATAGATATAAAAGACTCTACAACCATTAATCAGAATGAATTAATGACACAAACTTTAGCCAAGGTTTACCTAGAGCAAAAAAAGTACAAAAAAGCAATACAGGCCTATAAAATATTAAGTTTGAAATATCCAGAAAAAAGTAGTTTCTTTGCAGACCGAATTAAAGCGGTAGAAAAATTACAACAGGATAATAACTAAGCACAATGAGCACCTTTTCCATTTTTTTGATTCTTATAATCATCGTATGTTTCTTACTAATATTAGTAATAATGGTACAAAACCCTAAAGGTGGAGGACTTTCTTCTTCTTTTGGTGGCGGTGGCACACAAGTAGTGGGCGGTGTTAAAAAAACCGGTGACTTTTTAGATAAAAGTACATGGACATTAGCTGCTCTTTTAGTTGTTTTAATACTAGCATCTAACATTGCTTTAAAAGGAAACTTTGGTGATGCAGATTCTAAATTATTACAAGGAGATGATATAGAGACCGTTGTTCCTGAAGAAACAGCACCTGTAGAAACAACAACTCCTGCTCCAGCAACACAAGAAACTGCTCCAGCAGAGTAATAACTACATAAAATATATTTTAAAAAATGCCAGCTTTATGACAAGCTGGCATTTTTTATTTAAATATGGCAGAAAAATAGCAATGGCATAATTACTGCCTAAATAAATCTAGATTTTAATAAACCAATTTAAAAATTTATATAATGGCAAAAGTAAAAATTCAACCATTAGCAGATAGAGTTCTTATAGAGCCAATGGCTGCTGAGACTAAAACAGCTTCTGGAATTTATATCCCAGATACTGCAAAAGAAAAACCTCAAAAAGGAAAAGTTGTTGCAGTTGGTCCAGGAACTAAAGATGAAGCTGTAACTGTAAAAGTTGGAGACTCTGTCCTTTATGGAAAATATGCAGGAACCGAATTAAAATTAGAAGGAACCGATTATTTAATGATGCGTGAAAGCGATATTCTAGCAATTGTTTAATTGCTTTTGGCTATTAGCTTTTGGCTATTAGCTTTTTTTATTAATTCTAAAAGCCAAAGGCTAAAAGCTAGCGGCTAAAAATAAATTTACACACAATGGCAAAAGATATAAAATTTGATATTGACGCAAGAGACGGCCTTAAAAGAGGAGTTGATGCTCTAGCAAACGCAGTAAAAGTTACCTTAGGACCTAAAGGTAGAAATGTAATTATTAGCAAATCTTTTGGGGCTCCTGCAGTTACTAAAGATGGTGTTACAGTTGCAAAAGAAATAGAATTAGCAGATGCTCTTGAAAACATGGGAGCGCAAATGGTTAAAGAAGTTGCTTCTAAGACTAATGATTTAGCTGGTGATGGTACTACTACCGCAACCGTTCTAGCACAAGCTATAGTAAAAGAAGGCTTAAAGAACGTTGCTGCAGGCGCTAATCCAATGGATTTAAAAAGAGGTATAGACAAAGCGGTTGAAGCTATTGTTGCAGACCTTGCTAAACAATCTAAAAAAGTTGGTGATTCTTCAGAAAAAATTAAGCAAGTTGCTTCTATTTCTGCTAATAACGACGAAACTATTGGCGATTTAATTGCTAAAGCTTTTGGAAAAGTTGGTAAAGAAGGAGTAATTACTGTTGAAGAAGCTAAAGGGACAGATACGTATGTAGATGTTGTTGAAGGTATGCAGTTTGACAGAGGATACCTTTCTCCATACTTTGTTACAGATTCTGAAAAAATGATTGCCGATTTAGAAAACCCATATATCTTATTATTTGATAAGAAAATATCTGCAATGAAAGATTTACTTCCTGTATTAGAGCCTGTTGCTCAATCTGGAAAACCATTGTTAATTATTGCGGAAGATGTAGATGGCGAAGCATTAGCAACTTTAGTTGTAAACAAATTAAGAGGTTCTCTTAAAATTGCTGCTGTAAAAGCTCCTGGATTTGGAGATCGTAGAAAAGCAATGTTAGAAGATATTGCAATCTTAACTGGCGGTACTGTTATTTCTGAAGAAAGAGGTTTTTCTTTAGATAATACTACATTAGAGATGCTTGGTACTTGTGAAAAAGTAGCTATAGACAAAGACAACACAACTATTGTTAATGGTGGTGGTGATGCTAAGGTTATTAAAACTAGAGTTAACCAAATAAAAGCGCAGATAGAAACTACGACATCTGATTATGATAAAGAAAAACTACAAGAGCGTTTAGCTAAATTAGCTGGCGGTGTAGCAGTTCTTTATGTTGGTGCTGCTTCTGAAGTAGAAATGAAAGAGAAAAAAGACAGAGTAGATGATGCTTTACACGCAACTAGAGCTGCTGTAGAAGAAGGTATTGTTGCCGGTGGTGGTGTTGCTTTGGTAAGAGCTAAATCTGTTTTACAAAAGATAAAAGCAGAAAATGCAGATGAAGAAACTGGGTTACAAATTGTTGCTAGAGCAATAGAAGCTCCTATAAGAACTATTGTAGCTAATGCTGGTGGTGAAGGATCTGTAGTAGTCGCTAAAATTTTAGAAGGAAAAGGCGATTTTGGTTACGATGCTAAATCAGAACAATATGTTGAGATGATGAAAGCTGGTATTATTGACCCTAAAAAAGTAACCCGTGTTGCTTTAGAAAATGCTGCTTCTGTTTCTGGAATGATCCTTACTACAGAATGTGCTTTAACAGATATTAAAGAAGATGCTCCTGCTATGCCTCCAATGGGCGGTGGCGGAATGCCAGGAATGATGTAATATTCTTTACGAAATCACAATAAAAATCCCGCTTTGAAAAATTTCAAAGCGGGATTTTATTTTATACCATTTTTTAGTTACTATAAATCTCTGTACTATAAAATGCAGGAATAGAAAACCAAAAACCTTTAAATGCTACGGCAGGCTTTAGTAATTGCCCCATTCTTGATCCAGACACAGCCTCTCCAAAAACATTCCATACATTTCCTTCATTATCTTCTAGCATTAATTCAGTATCGTCATATATATAAGTAAAATCTAAATTTTCCGTATCTGCATCTAATAAAAATGCAAGAATAAAATTAGCATTGCCAACTACTAAATAATTATTTCCTTCAAAATTATCTTTAACAACTACTCCTTGCGAAAAATCACTAAATCTATATGCTTTTGCCTTACTCCCATTAATAACAGCATAAACCCTCTCTTTTAAAGGCAATCTAGAATCCTTTTCTACAGGAAAAAGAAAACGAGTATTATTGGTGTTATAGTCTCCATATGGGGATGTTCCATAAGTTCTAGAAAAACCTGTATTAGTACTAACAACTTTTGAATCTGGATATAAAGTTTTCCAGACCCCCCAAGTAGTTTCTAATAGGGGTACAATAGCTGCCTTACTCCCTATTAAATCGCCATTAACAGATTCATTTAAAATTTGTGACCAATTACTTCCCGTAGCCCTATCAAATGGAATTAAGTTCGTATTATACAAAAGTCCCGAAACACCAAAAGTAGTCTCCGCACCATTAATTACTCTATTCCACCCTATACCCGTTCCTGTTAATGGGCAATATGTAATTGCTACAGAAGTAGCTCCTACATTATCATTAATAATTTCATGCCAATCTAAAATTACATGTGGGTATGCTCTAACATCATCTCCATTTTTATAGCCAATTACTAAATCTGAATCTGCTAAAAATGTTACTTCAGATACATTAATAAGATTTGGATTTTCTAACGCCGGTATTCCATCCCTACCAGGTCCTCCATCTAATACATCCTGAATAGGAATACTCCATTCGGATGAATTATTATCATCCATAGAATTATTTGTATTAGAAGAGCTACAGGATACTAACATGCTAATACAAAACAATAATCTTAATCCTTTTTTCATCATTTAATATTTAAAGAGTTCTTATTTTTTTTATTAATTTTTAACAGCAATCCTGCTGTTACTCTAAATGTGGGTGTTAATTGTGTTCCTTCAACGTAGCTATATAATGGCACTTCCATTTTAGTAATTGCATTGAAGTTTGGTGTAATTTGAATATTTAATTCTGGTCTAACAAAAACCCAATTCCCACCTGTATTAGGTATTTCTGAATCATCTATTTTATCACTCCATGATTTTCTATACTTAAATACTAACCCAGGGTTAACTATAGTATTAAAAATTAACAGTTGATCTGTATAACCTGCACTTATTTGAAGGGTATTACCAAATTCATATGTAGAAGTATTATTTAAATAAGAAGAATTAACTCCCGTAAACCTATAAATAGCACTGGTAGAAACAGTTCCTGAAGGTCTTAAAATTCCGTTTTTAGAAAAAGAAAGCCAACCTAAACCATCCCAAGCTCCACTACCAGGTTGTAAATCTGAAGTTAATTGAATTCCTTCCTCCGAAGTAAAATCAGACTTCCCCAATGGCACTTTTACTCCTGTACCTAAATTAAGAAATGTGTTTTCCCCTAAAACATCTAGCATTCTATATTTTAGTAGAACAACCGCATCTCCTATTCCTGAAGTTTCTGTGAAATTTTCATTTCCAAACTGTGATATAGTTCTAGTTTGGTTAACCCATGTAAAAAGTGTTTCTAAAGAAAATTGATTTGTAAAAGCATAATTTGTATTTACTAGAATAGAATTAGTTATCCTTTGTCTAGAATCATCATTTAATTTACTTGAACCAGCATTTAAAGTATTTAGATTATTATAATCATAATTAACCCCTAATTGAAAACCTCCTTTTCCATTATTAGACAATCCTAAATTATTAGACAACGGTACACCACCAGAACAACATGTTTGGGAATAAATTTGCTGACTTATCCCTAAAATAAAAGCAAGAAAAGTAATTTTAAAATACATAAATGAATCTATTACTTCATTTTAGTACTCCATTAAAAAGAAAACCTTACATATTAGAAACACAAACTCTAAAAATTTAACATTTTAATACTAGTTTTAAGGTTAAACCCAAACTACTATATTAATTATACGTTTTATTCCATAATGTTCATTAAGTTTGGATCAAAAGAATAGTAATAAATATTAAAAGAAAACCTAATACTTATTACATATATACTAGTAAAAAGCTAAAATAATGTAATACATTTCCTAACAATAACTAAAAAAGCGTATTTTTCTAAAGATATAACCCAAAGATAACATTAGAGCCCATCTAAAAGTGCTTTTTTTGCAAAACCAAACTAAAAATACAGTAAATGGATTTTTCTCTTGTTGTAATATATTTAGGATTTACCCTAGCTGCTTACTCTGTAGTTGGAAATGACACTATACAAACACTTGGAACATTCTTAAGTTCTAATGAAAGAAAAAAATGGTGGGTACTATGGTTATTTGCCGGCGGTATATTAAGCGTTACTCTTATTTACGGATATATTACACATGCTGGTGATGTCTCGTACGGGCGTTTAGAAAAATACCCAATGCCAGACCCATTTGCGTGGTATTATATACTCCCTCCTATAATATTAATGCTCTTAACAAGAACAGGAATCCCAGTTAGCACCTCTTTTATGGTACTAACTTTCTTTAATCAGAAAAATTTAAATGACATGATCATTAAATCTATTTCTGGTTATGCCGTTGCTTTTGTTGCTGCAATTATTTTGTATGCTATTGTAGCTAATTTATTAGAAAAGAAATTTATAGAAAACCCAATAACTCCTAAACAAAGAAAAATATGGACAACATTACAATGGTGTTCTACAGGGTTTTTATGGTCGCAATGGTTAATTCAGGATTTTGCTAACATATATGTGTATTTACCAAGAGAACTAAAAGTATGGCAGTTACTATTTTCATTAGTTATTATTCTTGGAATGTTAGCTTTTATTATTGCCAAAAAAGGTGGCGAAATTCAAAAAATTGTAAAATCAAAAACTAACACTGTAGATATTCGTTCTGCAACATTAATAGATTTATCCTACGGTATTATTCTTTTCTATTTTAAAGAATTAAACAATGTTCCTATGAGTACTACATGGGTTTTTATTGGTATTCTCGCTGGTAGAGAAATAGCATTGAACTTTATGCTTAGAAAAAAAGAAAACCGAAAAAATATGTTTAAAAATTTAGGCATGGATTTATTAAAAGTGTTTATTGGTTTAATAGTAAGTATTGTTTTAGTATATGTAGTTAAATTTTTAGCTACCCTGTAATTAGAAGCACTTTATATTTTATTAAAAAGAGAAGAGATGAAAAGTATATTATTCCCTACCGATTTTACAGAGCTGTCTTTAAATGCTTTTACATACGCAATGGAATACGCTCAAAAATCTAATTCAAAACTTATTGTTTACCATACGTATTCTGAAAATAATGACATCCCGGAAGAAGCACAGCAAGTTTACGACAAGGTAGATATACAGAATTTTAGAAACAAAAAAGACAAATTCCCTCCCTTTGAAAAATTAATAAAAGATAGTAAAGTCGGAGATTTAAAAGTAAAATATGTTGTAGATGAAGGCAATTTCATAGACTCCCTAAAAAACTATATTACTCGTAAAGAAGATAAAATAGATTTAATTATAATGGGTACCCAAAACAAAGAAAATAGCTTGTTTAATATTTTCATGGAAACCAATACAATTAAAATACTTCAAGAAATAAACAAACCTGTTATAGCTATTCCAGAAAAAGCTACTTTTGATGGTTACCTAAATAATATAGCTTTTTTAGTAGATTATCGTGAAGATGAAAGAGAACCTTTAGAGCAAGTAATCTTAAAAACCCAAGAATTTAATTCTAATTTACATGTTATACATTTTGATTTAGCACATGGTGAGTCCATATCCCCTTTAATGAGCTCTTTTAAAGACTCATTGCAATTAAAAGATTTAAATAACACCAAGTTTATATCTATTGACACTATTAATCTAAAAAAATCATTATCAGAATACTGTGTTAATAATACTATTGATATGATTTGTGTTATTAACCATAAACGCAATTTTTACCAACGATTATTTTCTCTTAGTTTAGCAGAAGATATTTTAAATCACTTAGACATTCCTGTAATGGCTATTTATAGTGAATAAATATAAAAGCCGCTTTCATAAGTATATGAAAGCGGCTTTTATGTAAAGGCACAAATTAATGTGCTGCACCATCATCCGAATTATCTTCTCTGTATTTACAACAAGGATGTACATTATCATAAGCTTCATTCGTGGCTTTTAACTCTTTAGTATCATGCCCCACAGCAATAATGGCAGTTTTTATTTTCATAGGGTCTGTTTTACGCTCATCTACTATTAAAGAAAGTTGATGCGAAGGAATATCCCAAGATGCATATTTTACTCCTTTACAATTTAAAGCTGCCTTTTCTATTCGCATCTTACACATTTCACACTTACCATCTACCTCAAAAGTTAATTTTTTATTCTTTTCCTGAGCAAAGGTTATTACTGTAAACAATGCCATTGTTAAGGTTAAAATTGTTGTTTTCATTTCTCTTATTATTAATTAATATTAAATTTTAAATCTAAATCCGCCATAAAACATTCTTCCCATTATAGGTGCATATATAATGGTAGTATCAAAATTAGAGCCAAAAGGGTCATCTACTCCTAAAACAGGACTAACCTGCTGCACATTAGAAAGATTTTCTCCGCCCACATACACTTCAAATGTATTGGAGAACACTTTTGTTATTTGTGCATTCATATGATTATAGGGCAATGAATACGCTCCTAATTGATATTCTTCAGGATTACTACTGGTATCTGGCAACCTTTTTTTCCCCATACTATTAAGCGTATAATCAAACTTCCATTGTGCTCCATTCTCTTTGGCCTCTGTTTCATATCCTAAATTAACAAAGAAGCGATGTTGTGCTAATAAAGGTTTTTGAAGATTCCCGATATTATAATCGGTAGAAACATCATAAAACTTATACGATGTTCTTAGGTCTAAACGAGAAAACAACTCATAATTCACTTCCACTTGAAAACTCTTAGCACTACTCTCTCCATCTAAATTATAAAAGGATACCTCCTGCGGATTTTCCCAATCTACTACTACTTGATTTTTAAAATCTGTAATGTAATAATCTAACGAAATATCTCCTTTTTTATTTAGGAAATTAAATCCTTGCAAAAAGCTTAGTCCATAGTTCCATGCATCTTCAGGCTTTAAACCATAAACACTACCACCGGTATCTGCAATATTAATGGTTCTAGCGGATCCAAATAACTGCTGATTTTCTGCAAAAATATTGGCAGCCCTTTTTCCTCTACCAAAAGAACCTCGTAAGCTTCCTTTTTCCCATGGCGTATATCTAATATGAAATCTTGGTGTTACAAAGGTTCCTAATCTATTATGATTATCTACTCGCACACCTGCAGTAAGACTCACTTTCTCCAAATTCTCATAGCTATATTCCAAAAAGGCTCCCACAGAATTATCTACCCTAGAGTAATCTGCCGTACTCACCTCTTCATCATATCCATCATACGCAAAAGTAATTCCTGTTTTAAACTTGTTTCTAGTATCCCCAATAATGGAATTAAATAGGAGATTACTATACAAACTTTCGTGTTTAATAGCATACGTTCTATAGCCAAAATAAGAATCTTGCTTATGTAAACTATAGGAAGTCTGAAACCCAAAACTTTGAAACGGAAGTTCTGGAAAAACATAACCTAATTTCAGTGAAGTACCAAAACGACGCGTGTTAATTTCACTACCCCACACTTCGACTCCGCTCTGCAAAGACCTATTACTATCTAATCTATGTATACTAGGATTAAAATTGATTTGCCCAACTTGTTTTTCATCATTTAAAAAACGAATATTAAAGAAACTCACCCACCCTTTTTCTGCATCTTGGTATTGCCAACGGTTCATTACATTAATCTGGTCTGCCAAAGGCGCATCTAAAAATCCGTCTTTATTACCATCTTCCTTTTGGGTTCGTTTATTACCATGTATATATAAACCTGTACTCCATTTATCTGTAAGTTTTTTATTAAAATGGGTATTGAGCTCATAACGTCCATTTTGGTTTGCATACCCATTCACAAAAACAGCATTATCCGTTAAAGGTTTTACCAACTCTGTATTTATTTGCCCAGATATACTCTCGTAACCATTAACCACGCTACCCGCCCCTTTGGTAATCTGAATACTTTCTATCCATGTACCTGGAGTAAAGGTTAATCCATATGCCTGCGAGGCTCCACGAACCATAGGAATATTCTCTTGGGTAATTAATAAATACGGACTAGTTAAGCCCAACATTTCAATCTGCTTTGTACCTGTTAATCCGTCTGATAAGTTTACATCAATTGCTGGGTTAGTTTCAAAACTCTCTGCTAAATTACAGCAAGCCGCTTTTAGTAATTCTGCACTATTTACCGTAATTACATTTTGCGAACTAAAATATGCTTTTTGCACATTTTCTCTTTCTTGTTTAACCACCACCTCATGTAACTCATTTGATGGTTTTAAACTATGATGTATAGTTCTTGGTGCATTAACTGTAAGCGTATCCGACTTATATCCTATGTAACTAATAACAAGTTTATTATAATCCTTTACATATGGAATAGAAAATAACCCATCAGCATTTGTAACCGCACCAGTTTGCGAGTATAACCAATATACATTGGCTCCTTCTAACGGAATATGTTTTTTAGCAATATTTGCTTCCATAACCATTCCTTCTACTTTCTCTTGTGAAACACAAAAAAAAGGAAGCGCTACAAATAGTAGTAAATAAATATTTCTCATAATTCCTAGCTCTATAAAGTTAATAACATTACAAGAGCCATTACAATCATAATAGCATTTTCTATAAAAGTAGCTTGCGTCATAGGTAATTTTAATGCCGTACCTAAACATGCACATTGTATACTTTTTTTACCCAACAAAGATTTAAGTACGCCTATTGTAGTTACTCCTAGAATTATAATGGTTACTACAAGTGCCATGGGTATCTTAAATCTCATTAAAAAGCATAGTCCTAAAGCAATTTCAATAAAAGGATATACCCAACCATATAATGGAAATACTTTTGCTATTGGATCATACATTCTAAAACTTTCAGGAAACCCTTTTAAATCTAACAATTTAAAAAAGCTAAATACTATATAAAAAAGCCCCATAAAGTCTAACATAAAACTAGTAGTACTCCACACTTTTATCTGTAACAAAATTGCTGCAACAAATAGATATAGAAAAATAAGCAACAGTGGTTTTAATTGTTGAATTTTTGACTTCTCATTGGTTGAATTTTGGGAGTTAAAATCAACGCTAATACCTTCATTTTTTTCAGAAACAGTATACTTGTCTCCTAATGCAGATTTAAAAATTTCAATTTCTAAAGGACTCTCTAACTGCACTAAAGCTTCGGAATTTTCTAAAGAAACGCTAGCGGAAACAACGCCATTTATCTCGTGAAGCTTTTTCGTAACGGAAGCCACACAGCCACCGCACGTCATCCCATTAATACTATATATTTTTTTCATGTTTTTCTTTTAATGATTTATAATTTGCTTTCCTAAAAAAATCAGAAAACAATAACACATACGCCATTTTCAAATAAGAAAACAACGTTATTTGTTAAAAATCAAATTAAGAAAACATTATCAAGTAACTGAATATCCTCGATAATTTTTGGTGGAATGTATTTTGCATAGGATTGGTTTTTTTCTACAGAAGAAACAAACAAACCTATGAAGGATTGAATATAGGTAACTAAAAATATTTGATGCTCTAAATCAAAATCATTAAAAGAAGGCTTAACATTGTTTTGACCTTCAAAAGCTATTAATTCATCCTCGCAACAAGATTTTTTTTGAACCTTAGCTATTTCTTTAGAATTAGAAGACATATCCATTCCACAATCTTGAGCATCTACAAAAAAAGCAACATCTACCAAATGCCCCATACAATAATGCTTCTCTACTTTCCATGAGGTAGTAGATAACAAAATTATAATAGCCATAAGGCAAGAAAAATAGCGATGTAGCTTTTCTTTCATAACAACAAAGGTACTAAATAACCGTATTTAAAATAATTTTTAGCATTCTATTAACGAACCTCTGCAAAAAAAAAGAAAAAAAAACACGAATTAGTATACTTAAAACCTAACATTAAAGTTAATAAGGCTATATGCACATAACCGCATTTTAAAACTATAAAAGCATAAGTATGAGAAAGAGCATGAAATTATTTTCAAAAGTAAGTTTAGCTAGTATTGTTTTTAGCTTATTCCTAGTAAGTTGTAGCAGTGACGATGGTTCCATTTTTGAAACCCCAAACAATGACGACACTGTAGCCACACTGGTAATAAACCAAGGAGACCCTTCCAAAGACATTTTTACAGCAAAAGCAAATGGCCAAGTTGGCACTAAAGTACCAGGAAGAGTTATTTATACCTCAACAGATATTACACAACGCAGATTATATATTACGCAAAATATTTCTGGAGCAGGAGATATGCCTTTTAATGATTTTGATTTAACAAGTAGCGACTTAAAAAAGGCTTTAAAAGCAGATGGTTCTATTGATTTAGATGGTGCTACTAAAAAAGAAATAGATTTTACTTTTGACCTACCTGTCCCAAATATAGATAATGGTTCTATAGTTTACAGCTTTTGGACAACAACAGGAAAAGGGGATTTTAGAGACCCAAACAAAAGAAAAGCTCTTGGAGTTGGCACAATAACAGTAACCGTTGGTACAGGAACAAATCCTAAAGCAGAAGTACATTCTTATACCGGAGTAAAATTATACGCTCCAGATGTAGAAGGAAGAACAGAAACCTTCTTTTCATTATTAAATGAAACTGTTTACAAAATTAATGTAGGCCCAGAATTTAGAGCTTTTTGGGATTTTGGATACTATTACGGTGTTTCAGGAGCTTCTAGTGGAGAATTAGCTTCTTTTTCTTCCACTGCAACTTATGATGCTAATTTTGGATTCCCTGTAGAAGGTCTTAAACCTAGCGCCACTGAAGATGCAGATGAGACTTTAAACGAAATGTTTTTTGGTTTATCTAATTTTGATGTAACTGCATTTGACAACATAACACTTTCTGGTGATTTAGATGTAGTTGTTAAAACTAACAGTCAAAACATAACAAACTTAGAAGTTGGTGATGTTGTGGAATTTGTAGATAATTATGGCAAAAAAGGTCTTATAAAAGTAACCGCTATACAAGCAGGGTTTGGAAACAATGACTTTATAGAGTTTGATGTTAAAGTACAGCCATAACAAAAGACTATTGTAAAATATAAAAAGCGGGTGTCTATATTTATATAGACACCCGCTTTTTATTTTGTGCTTATCCGTTTTAGTAAAACAATTGTTAATAAATTAAAGGAGAAAGAAAAGATAACTTTAGAAGGTTGTAAATTTGCGCTTTACTTTTTTATAATTACTGTTATTATGTTTGCTATATTAAAAACTAAAGTTTCTACCATTCTTAATTCTTCTAAAACAAACACAGATGAAAAACTAAAAGAAATTTGTGTTCTTTTAAAAGAATCTGTCTCCTATTATGATTGGGTTGGTTTTTATTTTAAAAATGGAGACAAAAAAGAACTTAAACTGGGCCCTTATGCTGGCGCACCTACAGACCATACTATTATTCCTTTTGGTAAAGGTATTTGCGGCCAAGTAGCAGAAAGCAATGAGAATTTTGTGGTTCCAGACGTAGCTGCTCAAGACAATTATATTGCTTGCAGCATTACGGTTAAGGCAGAGATTGTAGTCCCTTTATTTGTAAACGGAGAAAATATAGGGCAAATAGATATAGATTCTAACACACCAAACCCATTTTCTGAAGAAGATGAGCGCTTTTTAGAATATGTAAATGAAAAAGTATCACAAATTCTTTAAAACTTTAGGTTTATTGTTAATAAACTACCTCTTTTTTTAGTTTCAAAAAAATTACTTTTGCAAGCTTAGAACTTTAATTTTAAGCAAAGTAAAAATGAGTACCAAAAAAGCAACATCAGCCTTAATATCTGTATTCCATAAAGACGGATTAGAACCAATTGTAAAAAAGTTTAATGAACTTGGAATAACCATATACTCCACAGGAGGAACAGAAAAATTTATTAAGGACTTAGGAATAGATGTTGTACCTGTAGAAGACGTTACTAGCTACCCATCTATATTAGGTGGTAGAGTAAAAACGCTACACCCAAAAGTTTTTGGAGGTATCTTAAATAGACAAGATCATGATGGTGATGTTGCACAATTAGAAGAATTTAATATTCCACAGATAGATATTGTAATTGTAGACCTTTATCCTTTTGAAAAAACAGTTGCAAGTGGTGCTCCGGAACAAGATATTATAGAAAAGATAGACATAGGTGGTATTTCTTTAATACGTGCTGCTGCTAAAAACTTTAAAGATGTTCTTTGTGTTTCTTCTATGGAAGACTACAGCGAGGTTTTAGAACTAATTACAGAAGGTAATGGTACAACAACTTTAGAAGACCGTAAGCGTTTTGCAGCAAAATCTTTTAATGTTTCTTCTCATTACGATAGCGCTATTTTTAACTACTTTAATAAAAATCATGAAGAAGCTGCTTTAAAAATTAGCGAGACAAAAGGAAAAGTTTTACGTTATGGAGAAAACCCACACCAAAAAGGATTTTTCTTTGGCGATTTTGATGCTATTTTTAATAAACTTCACGGTAAAGAATTATCATACAACAATTTATTAGATGTAGATGCTGCAGTAAACTTAATGAATGAGTTTAAGAATGATGCTCCTACCTTTGCTATTTTAAAACATAACAATGCTTGTGGTCTTGCACAACGCGACACATTACACCAAGCGTATGTAGATGCTCTAGCTGGTGATCCAGTATCTGCTTTTGGCGGAGTTCTTATTAGTAATAAAGAAATAGATAAAGCAACTGCAGAAGAAATTCATAAACTTTTCTGTGAAGTTGTAATCGCACCTAGTTATGCTCCTGACGCTTTAGAAATTTTAAAAGGGAAAAAGAACCGTATTATCTTAATATTAAATGATATTGAGTTACCAAAAAACAATGTACGCACTTGTTTAAACGGAATACTATTACAAGAAAAAGATGCTAAAACTGATGCTCTTGAAGATTTAAAAACAGTAACTACGCTTACACCATCTAAAGAAGATTTAGACGATTTAATATTTGCCTCTAAATTATGTAAGCACACAAAAAGTAATACTATTGTTTTGGCAAAAAACAAGCAATTGTGTGCTAGCGGTACAGGGCAAACCTCCAGAGTAGATGCTTTAAACCAAGCTATACATAAAGCAAAATCTTTTAATTTTGATTTACAAGGTGCTGTTATGGCAAGTGATGCTTTTTTCCCATTCCCGGATTGCGTAGAAATAGCAGGAAAAAGTGGTATTAAAAGTGTAATTCAACCAGGGGGCTCTATTAAAGACCAATTGAGTATTGACTACTGTAATGAAAATGAAATTGCTATGGTAATGACAGGCACACGTCATTTTAAGCATTAATTTTAGTACCTTTATCGACGAAATGCACTTTTAATCGAAACCAAACTTTAAACTATGGGATTTTTTGATTTCTTAACAGAGGAAATTGCAATAGATTTAGGAACAGCCAACACACTCATCATACATTTAGATAAAGTGGTTGTAGACAGTCCATCTATTGTTGCACGTGATAGAATTTCTGGAAAAATAATTGCCGTTGGTAAAGAAGCCAACATGATGCAAGGTAAAACCCATGAAAATATAAAAACTATTCGTCCTTTAAAAGACGGCGTAATTGCAGATTTTGACGCCTCTGAAAAGATGATAAATATGTTCATAAAGAACATCCCTGCGTTAAAGAAAAAGTGGTTTCCACCTGCATTACGTATGGTAATTTGTATTCCTTCTGGAATTACCGAAGTAGAGATGCGTGCCGTAAAAGAATCTGCAGAACGTGTAAATGGTAAAGAAGTTTACTTAATTCATGAACCAATGGCTGCAGCTATTGGTATTGGTTTAGATATTATGCAGCCTAAAGGAAACATGATTGTAGATATAGGTGGTGGTACTACCGAAATTGCAGTAATTGCCCTAGGTGGTATTGTTTGTGACAAGTCTGTGAAAATTGCAGGAGATGTTTTTACCAATGACATTATTTACTACATGCGTACACAACATAATTTATATGTTGGAGAAACAACTGCCGAAGCAATAAAAATTGAAATTGGCTCTGCCACAGAAGATTTACAAACACCTCCTGAGGAAAAATCTGTACAAGGAAGAGATTTACTTACCGGTAAACCAAAACAAGTACAAATTTCTTATAGAGAGATAGCGAAGGCATTAGACAAATCTATTTTACGTGTAGAAGATGCTGTTATGGAAACACTATCCCAAACACCTCCAGAACTTGCTGCCGATATTTATAATACAGGTATTTATTTAGCTGGTGGTGGTTCTATGTTACGTGGATTGGATCGTAGATTATCACAAAAAACAGATTTACCTGTATATATTGCAGAAGATCCATTAAGAGCGGTTGTAAGAGGAACAGGTATTGCACTTAAAAACTTAGAGCGTTATAAGAGTATATTAATTAAATAAACTTTAAGTATATTCTTTTGTTTTTTGTTATCAATTTCCCCAAATTGAAACATACTATTTTTGGTAGTATATAATTTTGAACTGAATGCGGCAGATAATAAATTTTTTAATTCGATATAAAACCTTTTTGCTTTATATCTTTTTTATGATTATTTCATTGTCTTTCACTATTCAATCGCATTCTTTTCATCAATCTAAATTTTTTAATTCTTCTAATTGGGTAACAGGCGGAATTTTTCAAACTTCCTATAATATTACTTCTTATTTTGATTTAAAAAGTGAAAACCAAAAACTAGTAAACGATAATAAAAGGTTACGTCAAATATTATATAACAGCAAAATAAAAGATACCGTTCTTATAGATTCTTCCAACATAAACTATACTGTAATTTCCGGACAAGTAATAAAAAATAATTATGCAGATCAGCGCAATTATATTACTATAAATAAAGGAGAAAAAGACAGTATAAAACAAGATATGGGGGTTATAACCGATAAAGGTATATTGGGTATTATAGAAAACACCTCTAACAATTATGCATCTGTGCAAAGTGTTTTAAATGAACACTCCAATATAAATGCAAAAATTAAAAATACGGACCACTTTGGCTCTCTAATATGGAATACAGAACACTATAACACGGTGCAATTAATAGATATTCCTAGATTAGTGCCTATTACTATTGGAGACACCATAGTAACTGGAGCTATGAGTAGTATTTTTCCTGAAAATATTCCTATAGGAACCATAAAAAAGTTTGACCTAGATGACTCCAAAAGTTTTTACTATATAAATGTTTCGTTATTTAATGACATGACTAACATTAAAAACGTTTATATAATTAATAACCCTAATAGAGAAGAAATACTAAAATTAGAACAAGAGACCATTTCCAATGATCAATACTAATTTTTTTATAAATATTTTACGTTTTACACTATTAGTCTTAGTGCAAGTTTTGGTGTTTAATAGACTCCACTTTTTTGGGTTTATTAATCCAATGGTATATATATTATTTTTATACTGGTATCCTATAAAAGAAAACAGAGCAGCCTTTATTGGGTTAAGTTTTTTGCTTGGTTTATGTATAGACTTTTTTTCAGACACTATGGCTATAAATGCAGCAGCAACAGTTACTATAGCATACTTAAGACCTGTTATAATGAATTTTGTATTTGGAGTAAACTTAGAATTTCAAAGTTTTAAACTTGGAAACACAACTAAAGTACAACAAATCACCTTTTTAGCGTTATTAATAGTAGTGCATCATTTCGTATTTTTTACATTAGAAATATTTAGTATTACGAACCTATTGCTAATACTTAAAAAAACATTAGCCATAGGTCTAGCTACTTTAATACTTTGCTTACTATTTAGCACTTTATTTAGCGTTAAAAAAGAATGAAAAGACTATTATTATCCTCTTTAGTTATACTTATAGGAATTACCTTTTTGGGTAGGCTTTCTTATTTGCAAATATTTAGCTTTTCTCCAGACCAAATAGCAGAAGACCCTGCAATAAAAACAATTTATGATTACCCTGAACGGGGTTATATTTATGATCGCAATGGCAAGCTATTAGTGGGTAATGACCCCGCTTATGATGTAATGGTAATCCCTAGAGAAGTAAAACCTCTAGATACTTTAGAATTTTGTAGTTTATTAAATTTAGAGAAAGAAAAATTTATAAAACAACTTAGAAAGGCAAGAGTTTATTCTCCACGTTTACCATCGGTATTAGTACATCAGCTTTCAAAAGAAGACTATGGCAGGCTCCAAGAGAAAATGAGAAAGTACAAAGGATTTTATATTCAAAAACGTTCTCTACGATATTATGATACCAATAGTGCTGCAAATGTATTAGGGTATATTAGTGAGGTTAATGAAAGAGATTTAGCCAAAAACAAATACTATGTTCAGGGAGAATTAACTGGCCGAACAGGAGTAGAAAAACAGTACGAAGAAATTTTAAGAGGTCGTAAAGGCGTACAATACATTCAAAAAGACCGTTTTAATAGAGATATAGGTCCATATAAAAGTGGCTCTTTAGATACTATTCCGGAACAAGGAAAACAAATTAGCCTTACTATAGATAAAGTTCTCCAAGAATATGGAGAACAACTAATGGTTGGTAAACGTGGCGGTATTGTTGCTTTAGAACCTTCCTCTGGCGAAATATTATCTATGATATCTGGGCCAACCTATGATCCTTCTTTATTAGTTGGCAGAAAGCGTTCTAGAAATTACACCAAACTTTATAATGATACTATTGCAAACCCAACATGGGATAGGTCTATTCTAGCACAGCAACCACCTGGATCTCCATTTAAAACTCTGAATGCTCTTGTTGCATTACAAGAAGGGGTAATAGATGAAAATACAACTATACGTTGTTATAATGGTTTTTATGTTGGGCGCTCTAAAAAAGGATGCCACTGTGGTGGTGGTTTACGAAATGTAAATTCTGGAATCTATAAATCTTGTAATGCTTATTTTGCTGGCACGTTCAGAAAAATATACGAAAAATTTGAAACTACCGATGAAGGCATGGATGTTTGGGAAAAACACATGAAGAGTTTTGGTTTAGGAAATTACCTAGGATACGATTTACCCTATGGCCAAAAAGGCCGAATTCCTAGTAAAGAATACTATGATAAATGGTATGGAGATAATAGATGGAGTTCTTCTTATATAATATCTAATTCTATTGGCCAAGGAGAAGTATTAGCTACTCCAGTACAATTGGCAAATATGACCGCAGCAATTGCAAATAGAGGTCATTATTTTACGCCACATATTCTAAAGAAAATTGAAGGAGAAGCTATTTCTAACCCAAAATTTACAGAACCTAAACATACTACAATAGACCGAAAATACTTTGAACCTGTAGTACAAGGCATGGCCGATGTATATAGAAAAGGTACCGCAAAATGGGTGCAAATACCAGATATAGAAATTGCAGGAAAAACAGGAACGGCAGAAAATTTTACCAAAATTGATGGTGTAAGAACGCAACTAACAGATCACTCCGTTTTTGTTGCTTTTGCCCCTGTACATAAGCCTAAAATTGCCATTGCTGTATATATAGAAAATGGCTACTATGGATCTAGATACGCAGGGCACATAGCATCTTTAATGATAGAAAAATACATTAAAGGAGACGTAACTAGAAAAGACTTAGAAAAAAGAATGTTAGAAAAAACTCTAGAGCACGAATATGCTAAACCCTATAGTGGCGAAGAGTTTAAGATTAATGAATATGTCTGGTAAAAGTGTTCTAAAACGTATAGACTGGCTAAGTGTATTATTCTACCTTATTTTAGTATTCATTGGTTGGTTAAATATTTATTCTAGTACTGTTACAGAAGCAGAACCACAAATACTTAATTTTAAGGCATTACATGGCAAACAGCTTTTTTTTGCAGGAGTAAGTATCTTAGCTATTTTACTAGTTCTAGCATTAGAAGTTAATTTCTATGAGCGCTTCTCTAGTCTTTTTTACCTAATTGCCATGGTAATTCTCCTTGGTTTATACCCCTTTGGTAAAACTATTGCTGGGGCAACCTCATGGTACGATTTAGGTTTTTTTAACCTACAACCCTCAGAACTTGCCAAAGTAGCCACAGCACTAGCCTTGGCAAAATATTTAAGTGATATACAAACAGATATTAAACGTAGAAAAGACCAGTTATACGCCATTTTAATACTCTTAATACCTGCTATTTTAATTATACCGCAACCAGACCCAGGTAGTGCTTTAGTATTTTTTGCACTACTATTTGTAATATTTAGAGAAGGTTTACCGCTATACTATTTAGGAATCTTATTTTTAGTTATTCTCATATTTGTGGCTACCTTAAAGTTTGGTACTTTATGGCTTACAATTTCCTTAGCGTTATTAACTACCATTTTCTTTTTAATAAAAAGAAAAACATTTAAAGTCCCTATTATACCTTTTGCATCTGCATTAGTTGCTATTGTGCTATTCTCGCTATCGGTAAATTTTGTTTTTAATCATGTTTTTGAACAAAGACACAGAGACCGTTTTAGTCTTTGGCTGCGGTTAGAAAAAGACCCTAAAAAATTAGAGCAAATACGAAAAACTATTGGATACAATACCTACCAGTCCGAAAAAGCAATAGAATCTGGCGGATTAATAGGAAAAGGATTTTTAGAAGGTACACGTACAAAAGGAGATTTTGTACCCGAACAACATTCGGATTATATATTTAGTACCATTGGAGAAGAATGGGGCTTTTTAGGAACTTCTTTAGTTGTACTCACATTTACATTTCTTTTTCTAAGGTTAATACACTTGGCAGAACGACAAAAAAACCCATTTTCTAGAATGTATGGCTATGGCGTAGTTTCTATTCTTTTTATTCACTTTTTAATTAATGTGGGTATGGTAATAGGCATATTACCAACTATTGGTATTCCTTTGCCATTTATGAGTTATGGGGGGTCTGGTCTACTATTTTTTACCATATTACTCTTTATCTTTTTACGATTAGATGCTAATAGACTAAAAGAAAGTTTTTAAAATTTCCAGCCATTAGTTGTAACTTTTCGCTCTATTTTATCCTGTTTTTCTTTAGAAAGTTCTTTAAAAAAATCAATTCCAGTACGTTTCTCAATAACATCTACTGGTACTAAAAATTGTTTTATTGGGGAAGAACTCTCTTTATTCTCCATTAAAAAAGCAACTACACTTAAATTATCTTTTTCTCCTTTCGCAATAATTTTATAAAAGTAATTAGGCACAGCAACATCTTCGTCTCCTATTTCTTCTAAACCTTTTTCTAAAACCCCTCCAGTTATTACAAATACACTCCCGTACTTTTTTGCCCAGTATCTTGTTTTCATTTCTAGCCTATTCCAAATACCAGCATTAAAATCTCGGTTTTGCGGGCTAATGTTACTTGTATAAAACGTTTCATCATAAGCTTGTTTAGAAAACCTACGATCCCCTGCAGGGCATAAATGCCCACGATCATAACCAGAACCTTTGTAATTTCGCCAATCTGCAGATTTTGTTTTTACCATTGGATCTTCTATAAAATAAGGTCTTTTTCTATCCTCATAAGTTAAATCCTTTTTATCTAACTTATAAGCCACCCACTCTGCTTGCTCATAAGCCTCATTATACGATAAAGAATAATACGAATGCTCTATAATACTTCCTGTGGTAGAACTTGGCATAAAATACGCAGAAACCTCTTTTTTTAAACCCTCAGAATTTTTATCGGAATACGTAGCTGGAGTATAAAAATTTTCGAACAACCAAAAACCAACCACACAGATTAGCATTAATATAGAATATATAGTCTTATTAGAATAGCTTTTTCTCATGTTTCAAATTTAACGTAATTTAGTGGTATATAACGTAAGGTTTGTACCTTGTGTAAGACTATTATGCTAGTTTAGTATTCATAAAAACAGAAAGGAAAATTACCATGCTAACATGGAAAGATATAATTAATTTTAGCGTTAAAGGAAACCCTACTCCAGATAAAAGAGTAGAAAAAACGGATGCCGAATGGCAAAAAATATTAACGCCAGAACAGTATAGAGTTACCAGACAAAAAGGAACCGAAGCACCACATTCTGGAGCGCTTTGTAGTGCCCATGAAGCTGGCAAATACAATTGTGTTTGTTGCAACACACCATTATTTAATTCTACTATTAAATTTGAATCTGGTACAGGCTGGCCAAGTTTTACACAACCTGTAAAAGAAAATGCTATTAAGTATGAGAAAGACACTACCTATGGTATGATTAGAGTAGAAGTTATGTGTAACACTTGCGATTCCCATTTAGGGCATATTTTCCCAGATGGTCCAGAACCAAGCGGTTTACGCTATTGTGTAAACTCGGAATCATTAACATTAAACAAAGAAATAAATGCATAATTCTAAAATACAAATTGCTACTATTGGTGGCGGCTGCTTTTGGTGTGTAGAGGCTGTTTTTAATCAAATAAAAGGGATACAAAAAATAGTATCTGGTTATAGTGGTGGTACAGCCCCCGGTAAACCAACCTATAGAGAAGTTTGTTCTGGACTTACTGGCCATGCCGAAGTAATACAAGTTACTTTTGATGCCAATATAATCTCTTATAAAGATATATTAGTAATTTTTATGACCAGCCACGACCCTACTACCCTAAATAGGCAAGGTGGTGATGTAGGCACCCAATACCGTTCTGTAATTTACTACCATACTCCAGAACAAGAGAAAATTGCAAAAGAAGTTATTAAAGAAGTAAGCCCTTATTACGAAGACCCAATAGTAACCGAAATTAGCGAATTGCCTATTTTTTACGAGGCAGAAGATTACCACCAAGATTACTATAGCAACAATACAGAACAAGGTTTTTGTAGTGCTGTTATAACCCCTAAGCTTGCAAAATTGCGAAAAATGCATGCTAACATGTTAAAATAAAGATTTTTACCACTGGTCTACACTAAATAGCAACTGGGCTACAAAGCGCTAAAAAATGGGGTTTAAGAAAGTACTTTAGCAGAACAATCTTAAACCCCATTACTATGAATACCACAAAAACATACTACCGTATTGCACTTACTTTATTCACTATAGCTATAGTATATGCTGTAGCAAATTCTTTTATAAACTATGATGCAATAGTACTTAAATTTCAACAACTAGGATACCCTACTTATTTAATATATGTTATTGGAGCAGCACAATTATTAGGCATAACTATAATTTTATTAAACAAAGGAAAATGGCTTATAGAATGGGCCTATGCAGGATTCTTCATGAATTTCTTATTTGGCATTATTGCTCATTTATTAGCAAAGGATGGCAACGGAGCAGCAGCAGTTGTTTGTTTAGTACTAGTTTGGGTTACCTACATTCAAAATAAAAAGCTAAAATACCATAAAGAAACCCCTAAAACTAAAGAAAATGAGGAACCAAAATCTTATATAAAAGTAGCATAATTAAAGATGTTATACTTTTTAGATTACCTATAAAAGCCTGCTTTTTAAAAAGTGGGCTTTTACTTTTTAGGTGATTGCTGTTTAAAATTGCTTTATTCATGTATTTTTTATTTTTTTATAGGTATTCATCGGTCGCTACGCTCGGTCAGTTCTTATCTTTATAGGATAATTCACAGTCCGATCTTAAATTCTTTCCCACCCAGGAGAGTTGTGAATTGCTTTCAGTTCTTATCTTTATAGGATAATTCACAGTTAGTTACCTACCAACATAGAGACCATTCCGGTTGTGAATTGCTTTCAGTTCTTATCTTTATAGGATAATTCACAGTTTTAGTTCATCCTGGTACACCTCATTATACGTTGTGAATTGCTTTCAGTTCTTATCTTTATAGGATAATTCACAGTTGCCGTTTCATCTTTTAAAGCTGTACCGTTGTTGTGAATTGCTTTCAGTTCTTATCTTTATAGGATAATTCACAGTTGTAACTTGTATATATGTAGGTTCTTCTGGTTGTGAATTGCTTTCAGTTCTTATCTTTATAGGATAATTCACAGTAACCAAGTTCCAAAAGGTCATATTTGTCTAGTTGTGAATTGCTTTCAGTTCTTATCTTTATAGGATAATTCACAGTCATATAAGTGAGGAGTTAAAGAAGTGTTTGGTTGTGAATTGCTTTCAGTTCTTATCTTTATAGGATAATTCACAGTGAATGACAACACCTATTAAAACCTATGCAAGTTGTGAATTGCTTTCAGTTCTTATCTTTATAGGATAATTCACAGTCTGAAAAATATAAACCGATATACACTACAGAGTTGTGAATTGCTTTCAGTTCTTATCTTTATAGGATAATTCACAGTACCTATGGCTTTTTGTGAAGGCTCTCCTAGTTGTGAATTGCTTTCAGTTCTTATCTTTATAGGATAATTCACAGTATACCCGCCATAAAAAGCTGGTATACTGTTATTTAAACTTGTTTTTAGAAATAAAAAAAAGAGAGTAACGAGGTCTCGACTGCGCTCGACCTGACAAGACTGCGCTCGACCTAACATTTTTAAACGCAACTTTTGTATTAAAAAAGCTCTAATTGCTGACTAGGTGGTTCTGGTGGTGTTTCTTTTTGTCCATGAAACAACTCCATCATCCCAAATTGTTTATCGGTTATTTACATAATACACACCTTACCTTTTTTGGGTAACATATTTTTTGTTCGTTTTATATGTACTGCTGCATTTTCTCTACTAGCACTAAAACGCATATAAATACTAAATTGGAACATAGCAAAACCATCATTCAACAAGTTTTTTCTAAAACGTGCCGCGGTTTTACGTTCTGTTAAAGTTTCGGTTGGTAAATCAAAAAAAACAAGTACCCACATACTACGATATTGATTTAAACGGCTAAAATTGCTCTGGTTCATCATTTATATATTAAAAACAACAGTGTCAAGTCTAGTGCAGTCTTTTTAGATTTATTGCAGCCTTCACAGGTCGTACGCAATCGTGTCAAATCGAGCGCAGTCTTGTCAGGTCGAGCGCAGTCGAGACCTCAGTCTGGCTTATAGGTATAATGACTAGCATTCCTACATTCTGCTAAAATTTTTAGCATTTTTTCATCGCCATTGGCTAAAGCCCATTTCTTTTTACTACTCCATTTTTTAATTTGTTTCTCTACTAAAATAGCTTGTGCAATGTCATTAAATATTTGGTGCCATATTAAATGCACTGGTCTTCTCTTATAGGTATAACTGCTTTTATTTTTACCTAGCTGATGTTCTTCTAATCTTCTGCTTAGATTATTAGTAAGGCCTGTATATAAAAGACCGTCATTACATTTTAATATGTATACGAAATAGGTTTTCATGATTTGTTATTAATTGACATAATTTGTTCTCGACTGCGCTCGAACTGACAAGGTTGCCCGACTGCGCTCGAACTGACAAGGTTACTCGACTGCGCTCGTACTGATATTGGTTCTAATCATTAATTTTAAACAACTTTATGTAAACATATTTACAACTTTAATGCTGGATATAATATTCTTCGGCTACTGCCATAAAAACACTCGTACAAACTATTGGTGGTACGGCTCATGGCATTCATTAATGGACTTTTTTTACCATCTATTACCACATCCATTGCGGGTATGTGCAATAATTCATTTTTTAGTTGGATATTAAGCTCTTCTATTTGGCAACCCGTAGCTACTAAATCATAGACCAGCATATCTACAAAAGGTCTATACGGCTCCATAATATCATCTGCCAAACAAAATGCATTGTATTTATTTCTATGGAATATACCTACACTGGGTAACATACCGCTACTTACCAAAGCCCTTGCCGTTACGGCTCGTAATATGGCATAGCCATAATTTAAAAGATTGTTTGGCGCTACTCCTTTTTGGTTACGACTAAAGCCTTCTATACCTGTAAATAACTCCTGAAAATAGTACGCCGCAGCATAAGCTTCATGGTTTTGAGCATCACCGCTTTTTACTTCTTTTGCCCAGCGTTTTAACTTTAAGGCGTTTTTAGATTGTACTAATAAATGCTGTGCTTGGTTCTCAATTTTTGCCTGTACGGTTTGTTGCCATAATTGCTTTTTTAAAGGTACGCTGGCATTTAATTGGTGACGCATACGCTCCGTCTGTTCTGTATGCCCTACCAAGGGTTGCAAAAAACCACAGGGTAAATGTTGCTTATCGCAGGTTAAAACGGCGGTTTTATTTTGTACTAATTTCATTAATAAACCAGTAGTAATGGTTATTTGTGAGTTTTCTAAAACTACAAATCCTAAATCTTCTATGGCTGCCGTTCTTTCTTCTTTACCCTCTTCTGGGTATGTTGCTACCAATTGCTCATTTCGGGTGCTTAAGTATACTGGGTTACCAAAAAAGAGGGTGCGTTTGATCATAAATCAAAAATTAATATTCACCTACTTGCACAATACTCCCTAAATGATTAGTTCTGACTTTTACTAAACCCTCAAGACCTCCTGTAGAACGTACACTTCGATATGTAAACTCTAAATCATTTGTAACAGTAGTTTCTAAATGATGGCGAAATACATAATTTTTAATTGCTATTTTTTGAACCCTAAATATATGCTCACTTATCATCTTTGAGTTCTTTTGATCCATTAAATTAATTTCACTTGGATTAAAGTCTTCAGAAGGAAAAACAAACAATTCATTTTGTTTCATTGTAAACAAAAATTGCCAAGCAAGGTGTTTGTTATAATCTTTATCAATTATTGAAAGTCCAGAATTAACACGTTGAACTGCTTCATAAAATGATACTACTTTATCTTGTAGTTTCCCTTTATTATCTCTATAAATAGCAACATGATGGTTGTTTCCTGTACTCACAAAGTCATTTTGTACTGGTTTTCCATTTTTATCTAGAATTAAATTACCATTATGGTCTCTTTTTTCATGAAGTGCTTCTACATTATTTACACCAGAAATGGCAACTCGTTTTACCGCAATACCTTTTTCTTTATTTAACCAAATGGGGTTATTATCTAAATCTGAAAATGCTTCTTTAGCATTTCCATTATTAGCTTTTAAACGTGTTTTAAGAAGTGTCTTTATATTACTATCTATAATTTTATCTAAACTTTTTTCGTTTTTAAAATTATCTGCATTAACAGCTTTTCTAATGGTATAAATATCTTCATAACAGAACACTTCTTTTATAAGTTTGTTGTTAAAAATCAACGGCTCTTTCTTAAGTGTTTTTGTATCAAAAGCTTTTAAAGTATCATTATTATATTTTGCTAAATGGTCTAATAAATAATCCTTTATTCGAGGATGTATAATATTATTTATCTGTTCTAAGGTAATTCGCTTATTAACTTTTACGGTTTTATCCATTGGTTGTTTAGATTTACCATAAACCGTTTCTTTATGCAATTGACCTCTTGGTGTAAGCTGTATCTTAGATTTGAAGCTCTCTTTCCCTTTTAATTTAGTTTTATTGATATTTTTAGTTACTACTTTATTCTTTGTCTTAAAAGAAACTATAATAGATTCAATATCCTTTTTTGCCTGAATACGAAAATTAGACATTGGAGCAATAAACTTTTTCTTACCCTCACTATTTTTATGGGTTATTACTTTTTCTATGGCAATAATATTTGAATGTTTTTTATGTTTAACATCTTTTCTGGCATTTAAGTTATTAAGGTATTGTATATGATTATGTGTTGTAAATGCAACCGTTAATGCATCCATTGCATGATGGCGGTGATCGTTACGTTTGGTCCAATCCTTTATTACTTCAACTTTTTTATTACCTTTTCTTGTTTGTATTTCTGTTAAGCCTAACGCTTTATATTTTGGAAGGTTTAACTCTTTCATGACGTTAATTAAATCCCAATCTTCCCTCAACTTATCGGTAATACTTCCAGTTGTAGAAACTACGTTTTTAAACACTTCAAACAGCATAGCTTTTGCTTTTTTAGCTATATATTGCGAGTTTCTTAAATCGCGCTCAATAAAACCATCGGGTAAATCTTGCTGGCTCATTAGCAGTTTTTTATACTTGCCTTTGCTAATGCCGTTACCTTTGTTGTAAAGTGCCTCAACTCTATTTTTGTAATTTTCTAAATCATCGTTAAAATCGTTTTCAATAAAATCTACTGCTGTTCTTTCTCTTTTTTGAAGGTTTATTTTTCTGTAAGCTAAGGTTTTATTAGAAAAAGAATCATCAAACAACATAGCTTTTGGAATAATGTGTTCAATATCTATTTCTTTGGAAAAGAGTTTCTCTTTAGAAATATACTTGTTAGTAAAAACAGTTTTATAGCCTAAATCTTTTAATTCTTCATACAAGCGATATCTAACAACATCATTTTTTGTTGGATTAGGAATACCAAACTCCTTAGAGATTAATTTTCTAATATCCTCATTTTCCTTGGTACGTTTTGTAATAAAAGAGGTTGCATCTTTACGTTCTGATGCCGATTTCTTAAGCTCTCTAGCTAATTCTATTCTAACTTCATCTGGTTTTCCGTAAGTTTGAATAACTTGATTTACCAAATTTACCACTTGGTTCAATATTTTTTCCACTACTGGATTTCGCAAACTGTTTTTAGGAAGTAATTCAAGTTTATCTTTTAGCACTCTATTGTTTAATTCTTCTCGAGTTAAACTCCATGAATGATTGTAACCCGCCATGGAACAAGCTTTTGAAAACTCATTGCTGCCTTGTAGAAAAGGTAAAATTTTACGAATAGCTCTTGCCGATAAGCTACCATAGTCTTGTTGTAGTTTTATGTTTACTAACCATGCTGTATATTCAGGTTTAAAACCATACTTAGCATGTAATTTCTTTTTTAAGGCAACATTAGAATTACCGTAGACTAACTTATCCTCTTCCGCTATTTTATGGTCATCTTCAGCCGAATATAACAAATGCCATAATTCATAACCATACTGTTTATCAAATGCAGCACCATTTTTATTAGCATCAAAATCTAAAACTTCGGGTTTAATTCCTATTTCTGGAAAAACAGCTCTTAATTCCTCTTTTATTTCCGCCGCTGTCTTTTTGGACCAATCAAAAGCATAACCCTCCATTTCTGCTATTTCTTTATAAATAGCATATAGCGCTTGGTTAGTTCTATTCCCTTCAATTTTTTCAAAATTACAGTTCCAATCTTTTGTTTTCTTCCCTAAAAATTTAAGGACTTCATTGGCTTTTAAATCTCCTCTTAGATTCAATTCTTCAAATAATAGTATTTTAGTTTCATCATCTAAAATGTGATTTGCTTCTCCACTTTTATTATTTGAACTATTAAACTTTTCATCAGTAGCCTTAAACTTTACATTGTTCAGATTTTCCCAAATTTTAAACTCTTGAAACAAAGGTGATGATTTAGGAATCGCCTTATGATATTTTTCAAATTGGCAATTAGAAATTAAATGTTTTTGTGATTTTAATCTTCTTTGATAAAATATAATAACATCTCTTACTTCTTCTTTTAACTCTTTAGTTAAAACCGAATGATGTTTAGCTTGAGTTTCCCAAATTTGCTCAAACTCATCTAGATAATCTTGTCTGTAAAACACTTGATTTTTAAGTGATGTATGCGGATTTTCTTTTATTTGCTTATTTAAATATTGACCAACTGTAATTTTATCAAAATAAAGCTCTTTACTTCTATCGCTTATAGCGCCCAAATAACCACTCGATTTATTGGCATCATTATTTATTTCCTGTAAAACAATAGCTAAATGTTCTAAGCCTAACTGCTCTGACAAAGCTTTTGCTCGTAGCTGATACTTTTTTAGTTTTTGCTCCTGAGCTTTCCCATCTAGCTTCTTACCAACAATATTGAAAGGTTTTTGACAAATAGTCCATGTAGCACCTTTGTTTTTACCTTGTAGCTCTTTGTACAATTCATCCGTTAAAATTTCTGAATAAAATGTTTTTTGGGTGTTCCAAACTTTATCCCATTCACTTTGTAAGTCGGAACGATAAAACTCTGGGATGTACTTTTTATCCTGTTTTAGTAATTGGTAAACATATTGACCAGGAGTTAGATTCTTCTCATATAATTCTTTGGCAACTGACATTCCATCAATTGCTACACCCTCATCTTCGTTTACCGCCTTTCTACTACTTTTATAACCTCTCTTTTTATTAATTGCCAGCAAAACTTTTGCCAGATTTTCCAATTCAATTTTCTCAACAGCAGCAGTAGCTCTTAACCTTAATGTTTCATGAGTAGTTCCTTTACCATTTTCAGTTAAAGGTGTTTTATTAGAAATTATTTTGTGTTTTTCTAATATCTCTATTAAATACTGCCTTCTAAGTTTAAAACGCTGTAAATTTCTTCTTGCTCCACGTTTTAATGTTCTATCCGCATTAACAGATAGTGGTCTTCCTTTCTCAAAATCGGTTTGTTCATCAGTAGTCAAAGGGTTTACCCTAACCCCTAATTTGATAATCTCTGATTTCTCATCTTTACTTTCAGCTTCGCTTACCAACGCCCAACCAATACTATTGGTTCCTAAATCCAATCCTAAAATTCTCTTCATTTAAAAAAATGTATTATAGTCATATACAAATATAAAAAATATTATTATCTTTGCTCTAGCAATTTTAGGTTGACAACCTAAATAAAAATAATATTGAAGTATGAATTCCAACCTCATATTTGTTATTTTAATTTTATTGTTTAGAGTAATTGTCCAAATTTTACTCTAAGTCAAACATAGTTTGATTACCTTAACCATTCTAGTTATATATTAATGTATATGACTAGTTGTGAATTGTTTTCAGTGAGAGCCTTTTATAGGCTCTCTTTTTTTAAGTTATACCTTGCTCTAAATATAACTAGTAGTTTTCTTTTACATTTACGGAAATCTGTATTCTATATATTATTTTCTTTTCATATATTTACAACACTGAAAGCAATTCACAATAAGGATTATTCCGTTGTGAAAACATTTAAGCCGCCTCGACTTCTAATTCGGGGCATTTTTTTTCTTAAATGTTTCATGAACTCCTTTTTATTAAATTATTAAAAAGTGAACTAAAACATTTAAAGCGGCATTAGTTTATACTTATGTCACTTTCTGTTTTTATAAAGTAGAGGGGGAAATTTAAACTCGTAAAGATTTAAAGGGATATAAATATACTAAAATGTAGTACTATTCTATACTAAATTTAAGAAAAATAAGCACAAAAAATCCCGATTAAATTAATAATTTAATCGGGATTTTTATTTTAAAACGTAGCTTTTAATCTTTTACACTCGCTAATTTTGTATGTTTAATATTATTTAATTTAAGGTCTTGTAGTACATTAACCGCTTCTTCTACGTAAACATCTTTTGCAAGATTTTTATGCCAACGGTTTCTTTTTTCTCTTAACAAAGAATCTTTTGTAAATAAGTTTTCTTCATATTTTAAAGAGGTAAAGGTTAAATGCGAATCATAGTCTGATAGGTTCTTAAAATAATCGGACTTTTCTTTGTCTTTAGACTCTTCTGCTTTATACACCTCATAATTTAAAGAAATCTCTGTTTCTCCTTGTTCCGCTTTAAGCCACTTTGCATTTTCTTCTATTAACTTAATTTGAGGGTGCGCAGCCATACGTTTTGTACTACTTTCTACCGTTTTGTCATAATCTATATACCCATCCCAAATTTGGTAGTCTGCAGGTGTAATTTTATCCCACTTTAATGGATTACTCTGGTCTCTTTCTCCTAAATCTATATAGCTATACTTGTCTGGCACAACCACATCACTCTTTACACCTTCTAATTGTGTAGAGCCACCATTAATTCTATAAAATTTTTGTGTTGTTAATTTTATAGCGCCTAAATCTCCGTGCTCGTTACTACGAACTATATTGTCTAAAGGTATTACGTTTTGTACCGTTCCTTTTCCAAAAGTTTGTTTACTACCAATTACAATAGCTCTTTTATAATCTTGCATTGCTGCTGCCAATATTTCGGAAGCCGATGCAGATAACTCATTTACTAAAATTACTAAAGGACCATCCCATTGTATTCTTTCATCTTTATCATCATACACATCTTTTCCTTTTCCGCTAGAACGTACTTGTACAATAGGGCCTTCTTTAATAAACAAACCAGCCATTTCTACCACTGTTTTTAAAGAACCTCCACCATTATCTCTAAGATCCAAAATTAACCCCTCTACACCTTCTTCTTTTAAACGCTCTACTTCTTTTGCTACATCTGATGCTGCATTTCTATTACTATAATCTTCAAAATCTACATAAAATTTTGGCAGATTTATAAGTCCAAATTTTTGGTCTTCTTTTATAATATTTGCAGATTTTGCATAAGACTCTTCTAACTCTACCACATCTCTAGTAATAGAAATTACTTCTATAGATCCATCTACTTTACGTACAGTTAAATCTACTACAGTACCTTTTGCTCCTTTTATTAGTTTTATAGAATCGTCTAAACGCATTCCAGAAATATCTATAGGGTCTTCCCCGTCTTGCCCTACTTTTGTAATTTCATCACCAACTTCAATACGTTGGTCTCTCCATACTGGGCCTCCAGAAATAACTTCTACTATTTTAGCTCCTTCTGGCTTTTTTTGTAAACGTGCACCAATACCTTCAAACTTACCAGACATACTGGTATCAAACTTTTCTTTTTCTTCTGGAGCAAAATAAAAAGTGTGCGGATCAAACTCATCTACAATACTATTTATAAACTGTACAAACCAGTCTTTACGCTCTAAATCATCTACAAAATCAAAAAATTCATCTAACGTATTTTCTGTACTTTCTCTTGCTGCAATTTCTGCTTCAACACTAATTGCACTTTTCTCTTTAGAGGCTTCTTTTTCAGCTTTCTCATTATCTTCCGTAAGCCTTTTTAACTTAGCATCATAAGTACCTAAAGTTGCATATTTTAATTGCTTTCTCCACCTTTCTTGTAATTCTTTTTTAGAATCTGCAAAAGACTCTTCTTCGTACTTAATATTTATAGTTTCGTTCTCGGTATAATCAAAAGGAGTTTTTAATATGTTTTTATAAATTCCCTTTGCATCATTCATACGAACCATTAAACGTTCATATACTGCATTAAAAAAAGTAATGTCTGTATTTTTTATTTGATCATCTATCTGAAACTTGTACTGCTCAAAATCTTCAATATCGCTTGCTAAAAAATAACGTTTTGTTGGATCTAAAATATCTATAAAATCTTCAAAGACTTCTACAGAAAAATCATCATCAATAGATTTAGGTTCGTAATGCCCTTTTTCTAAAACATAGGTGATTAAATCTAATAACAATTTATCTTTATCGTCATTCTCAAAAGTCCTGTTTGTAAAACTACAGGAAGCTACAGCTATCATTAAAACTGTTAATACATAGACTAAATTCCTTTTCATAAATTCAATAATTTTATTTTTGCATTTTGTACGGCTATAAAAATTACCTGCTTTTTGTGGCAAAATACATACAATTCTCTAAGATACTGAAAAAACCATGCCAGCAATATGCTTCTTAGTTATTTTTTTGTTAATCGAGGTGGGTGCCATATCTTTTTTAAAAACGTATTTTTACTCTATAAAGTATACCCTATGAAAAAACCTCTTATTCTTGTTACTAATGATGATGGTATTACTGCTCCTGGTTTACGCAATTTGGTAAGCTTTATGGCAGAAATAGGAGATGTTGTTGTAGTTGCTCCAGATAGCCCCCAATCTGGAATGGGACATGCCATTACCATAGACAACACTCTCTATGTGAAACAAATGAATACAAATTTGTTAGGTAATTTACACCAAGAATATAGCTGTAGTGGTACTCCTGCGGATTGTGTAAAATTAGCTTTGCAAGAAATTTTAGATCGCAAACCAGATATTTGTGTTAGCGGAATAAACCATGGATCCAACGCTTCTATAAATGTTATTTATTCTGGAACCATGAGCGCTGCTATTGAGGCTGGCATAGAAGGGGTTCCTGCAATTGGTTTTTCTTTATGTGATTTTTCTTGGGAAGCCAATTTTAAAGCCGCAAAAAAACACATTATAACAATTGTTTCCGAAGCACTTACCAACGGTATTCCAAAGGGTGTTGTTCTTAATGTAAATATTCCTAAACTAGAAGAAAAAGAAATAAAAGGGGTTAAAATTTGCAGACAAGCAAGAGCAAATTGGAAAGAAAAATTTGATAAACGAACCAACCCAATGGGCAAAGACTATTATTGGTTAACTGGAGAGTTTGAGCTACTAGATAAAGGGGAAGATACAGACGAGTGGGCACTTTCACAAGGATATATATCTGTGGTTCCTACACAATTTGATTTAACTGCCCACCATGCTATTCACCATATAAATAACTGGAATTTAAATGAACACTAAAAAAGAAATTTTAATAGGATTTATTGTTGGTATTATTGCAAATACTATTGGTACTATTTTATATATCCTTATTTTTTCGGAATTTGGAATTGTAGAAACCTACAATGCAGCTGTTACACAAGGGCATGTTGGTAGTTTACTTGCCTTAGGAGCTATTCTAAACTTAATAGCATTCTTTGGTTTTTTAAAAATTAAGAGAGACCAAAGAGCACGTGGTGTACTGTTGGCAACCTTAATTACAGCCTTAGCTATTTTATATTATAAGCTTTTTTAATTTCGTTGGTTAATGGTAATATTCAAAATTAAAACCCACAACAAAAAAATATTTTTTTAAACATAATACAAACTGCTAAGCATAAATAAAAAAGAGGGAGAATAGTATAAAGACAAAATCTATAAAACATTGAACTTTAGACTTTAGAAAATATAAAAATAAGAATGAAATACTACATAATAGCTGGTGAAGCTTCTGGTGATTTGCATGGCTCTAACTTAATAAAAGCATTGCGTATTAAAGATGCCAATGCAGATATTCGTTGTTGGGGAGGAGATTTAATGCAACAGGCTGGTGGCAGTTTAGCAAAGCACTATAAAGAGCTTGCTTTTATGGGGTTCTTAGAGGTGCTTACTAACCTAAATAAAATCTTTAAAAACATTGCCTTTTGTAAAGAGGATATTACCAACTTTAACCCAGATGTATTAATTTTTATAGACTATTCTGGTTTTAACTTAAGAATTGCTAAATGGGCAAAAACCAATAATTTTAAGACCAATTATTACATTTCTCCACAAATATGGGCCTCTAGAGAAGGGCGTATAGAAAAAATAAAAAGAGATATAGACAACATGTTTGTTATACTTCCTTTTGAGAAAGAATTTTACGAGGAAAAACATAATTTTCCAGTACATTTTGTTGGCCACCCATTATTAGATGCTATAGAAAATATTCCAAAAACCGAAGCATCTGTATTTAGAAAAGAAAATAATTTAGACCCAGATAAAGAAATTATTGCACTATTACCTGGTAGTAGAAAACAAGAGGTAAAAAAAATGCTAAACGTTATGCTTTCGCTAACGTCTTCTTTTAAAGACTACCAATTTGTAATTGCAGGGGCTCCAAGCCTAGATTTAGATTTTTATACCCCTTACCTAAATGATACTATTTCTTTTGTAAGCAATAAAACTTACGATTTACTCTCCCATGCAACTGCTGCATTAGTTACTAGTGGTACTGCAACTCTAGAAACCGCTTTATTTAAAGTACCGCAAGTAGTTTGCTATAAAGCAAACTGGATATCCTATCAAATTGCAAAACGAATTATTACTCTAGAATATATTTCTTTAGTAAATTTAATACTGAAAAAAGAAGTTGTTAAAGAGCTTATTCAAGACAATTTAACTACTAAAAATTTAAAAGAAGAATTGCACAAAATTCTAAAAGGAAAATCTAGAGACGAACAAATTAGTGCGTACCAACAATTAGAAAAAATGCTTGGTGGCGGTGGTGCTAGCGAAAAAGCAGCCACATTACTAATAGAAAATAACTAACTTTAGACACCTATTACCATAATTCATGTATCGCAAAGTCTACTTTATTTCTCTATTACTCTTGCTAGGAAATTGCGGTACTTCTAAAAAGAAAACGACTACTAAAAGTAAGACCTATAAAGTGTCAGTTGCTGGAGACCTAGAACCAACTGCGCCAACTCCTAAAAAGACTACTACAAGAATAACAGAAAAAACACTTTCTAAAGCAGATGCAATAATAAATACAGCACTTACTTTCTCTGGTGTACGCTATAAATATGGTGGCACCACTAAAAAAGGGATGGATTGCTCTGGTTTACTCTACGTTTCTTTTGCAGAACACGACATTACTATACCAAGAGTTTCTTATGCTATGGCTAATGAAGGCAAGCGCGTTAAAATTAAAGATGTTGTTAAGGGCGATTTACTTTTTTTTAAAACCAGTAGAAAAGGAAAAAGAATAAACCATGTAGGCATGGTGGTTTCTATAGATAACGATGAAATAAAATTTATACACGCCTCTAGCTCCAGAGGAGTTACTGTTTCTTCTTTAAGAGAAGGTTTCTGGAATTATGCTTTTGTAAAAGCCACCAGAATATTATAATTTTTGTTGATGGGTTTTCCTTCGTTTTAATAGCGATGCTATAAAATACGTTTAAAATAAAGTATTTTAGAAGGATACATTTTCCTTTATGCAGCTTTTAAAATTTGCTTCTATTAAACTTACCTTATTATTAGTTGTAGGAATTTTTATTGGGACATATACAAAAGTTACTATTCATAACGCTTTTCTTTTTACTGGTATTTTTTTAACCGCATTAGGAGTTTGTTTTTTTGTTTTAAAAAAGGATATAAAGCACTTTCTCTTTACGATTTTCATGGTTTGCACCACCATAAGCTTAGGAGTGTTAACAACCACACTTAACACCCCTTTAAATTACGACTCGCACTACAGTCATTACAAAACTTCTTCACCAAAAACATGCACATTAAAAATTACGGAAGTTTTAAAACCAAATACCTACTACAAAAAATATATTGCCGAAGTAAAAACAATAGAAAACAAAAATTCTTCTGGTAAAATTCTAGTAAACATTAATAAAGATTCGCTCTATTTTCCTTTACATATTGATGATGAAATAAAAACCGTGGTTTCTATTAAAGAAATTAATGCCCCATTAAACCCATACCAGTTTAATTATAAAAAGCACATGCAATCCTTAGGTGTTTACCACCAAGTAAATCTGAAGCAAGAAGATATAATTCGCAATAAAAATAGTAATAGCACACTTTATGGTTTTTCTTCCAAAATAAGAAACCATATAATTAAAAAACTAAAACAAGCCCCTTTTGGCTCGCAAGAATTAGCAGTTATAGAGGCTCTTTTATTAGGGCAACGCCAAGATTTATCGGAGACTACTTATGATAATTATAAAAAGGCGGGAGCGGTTCATATTTTAGCAGTTTCTGGTTTACATATTGGTATCTTATTATTTATTCTGGAATTTATTTTACAATTTTTAACCTATTTACCGTATGGCAGAAAAATAAAATTAGCCGCTTTAGTTTTTCTCTTATGGTCTTTTGCTTTGTTAGCAGGTTTTAGCGCATCCATAATAAGAGCAACTACTATGTTCTCTTTTGTGGCTTATGCATTATACTTAAATAGACCAAGTAACACTTTTAATATTCTTGCCTTGTCTATTGGGTTTATATTATTGGTTATTAACCCCAACTTAATTTTCCAGGTAGGGTTCCAAATGAGCTATGCGGCAGTTTTTGCTATTGTTTGGATATTTCCTATGCTGCAACGTTTTTGGTTCCCTAAAAACATAGTACTAAATAAAATTTGGCAACTCTTATCGGTTAGTATTGCTGCACAAGTTGGCGTGCTTCCCATCTCCCTCTTTTATTTTCACCAATTTCCTGGTTTATTTTTTATTACAAACCTTCTTATTATTCCTTTTTTAGAAGTTATTATGGGGCTTGGAATTCTAGTAATTTTACTAGCAGTTACTAATTGCTTACCAAATAGCATTGTCTTTGTGTACAATACTATAATTTATTGGATGAACTATATTATTGGTTGGGTTGCAGAACAGGAAGCATTTTTATTTTCCAACATATCTTTTAACCAACTACAGCTTTTTCTTAGCTACGGAATTTTAATTTTATTAGTTACTACACTAAGTAAAACTACTTTTAAAAAAGTAAGCTATTTTTTGGCTAGTTTACTGCTTTGGCAAATACTAACTATCTATCAAAATAATAATTTACAAAAGGAGCAGCAGTTATGGGTTTTACATGAAAGCAGAAATTCGGTTATATACCATCAAAATGGAACTAGTTTAACTGTTATTTCTTCCAAAAAAAAGGGGAACACCTCTACCTTAAATAAGTATAAAATTGAAAAAAGAATAGATTCTGTTGCCTACAAGCCTTTATTAAATTCTTATGTATACGACACCTTGGTTTTTAGAATAATTGATTCTACTGGAATTTACATGCCCACACAAAAATCTGGCATCTATTTACTATCCAACTCCCCTAAAATAAATTTAGATAGATTTATAAATACTGTACAACCAACAAAAATTATAGCAGACGGTAGTAATTACAAAAGTTATATAGCTAGATGGAAAGCCACTTGTGACAAAAGAAAACTCCCTTTTCACTATACTGGTGAAAAGGGAGCTTATCTATTTAATTTAAAAAATATTAGTGATTAGAAAGTTCAAACCCCTCTGTTTCATCATGATGAATAATGGTTTCTTTATCTTCGGCACCGTGAGTTAATCTTTTTAATGGCTTCATTAATAGAATTACTAAAATTCCAAAAGTAACTGCAAAAATAAAAAGTCCTCCAAAAATATTGAGTTCTCCTGCTTTTGATGCATTTTCTCCAATAACACCTGCTACTTTATTTCCTAATCCCGTTGCAGCCCAATAAACCCCCATCATTAATGCCATATAACGTGCTGGCGCTAATTTAGTGAAGAAAGATAATGATACTGGTGATAAACATAATTCTCCAATCGTATGAAAAAGGTAAGCTAAAACCAACCAATACATTGCAGAACTTCCGTTAGCTTCATATTCCATAGAAGCAAAGACCATATAAACAAAACCAACCCCCATAATTATTACACCTGTTGCCATTTTAAATAACGAGCCTGCTTCTTTCCCTTTTAGCTTACGCTTTGCCCATATATTAGCTACGAATACCGCAAATAAAATAATAAACCCAGGATTAGCAGATTGGAACCAAGCGGAAGGTACTTCCCAACCAAATAAATCTCTATTAGTTTTTTGTTCCGCATACAAATTCATTAATCCTCCCATTTGTTCAAAACATCCCCAAAAAACAATTACAATTAACAAGGATAAAAGCAATACAACGTACCTATCTTTTTCTACTTGTCCGTTTAAATTTTTGTAAATCATCATCATTATACCAGTAACTAATGCTATAACAATATATAATGCTGTGTATCCCCAATTATCTGCTCCCGCATAAGTAAATCCAGCATATATAGCATATGCTATAATTAATCCTACAATTCCTAAATGTATTGGAGATTTTAATAATTGACTCATTAATGTGGCTATACTAATATCATTAGATTTATCTTCTAGTGTTGGTTCATTACCTACATGCACCAAATAACGTTGACCATATATATATACTATTAAGCCAAGTAACATTCCTATTCCTGCCAAACCAAAACCAGCATGCCATCCATAAAATTTTGCGACTAACCCAACTGATAAAGAAGCTAAAAAAGACCCTAAATTAATCCCAACGTAAAAAACACTAAACCCTTTATCCCTTCTAATATCATTTTGCTTATACAATCCTCCTACCATTGTTGATATATTAGGCTTTAGCATTCCTACACCTAAAATTACTAATCCAAGACCTGTGAAATATGCCCAAATTGCATCAATTGCTAATACTCCATGACCTGCAGTAAGCAATATTGCTCCAATTAAAACTGATTTTTTTTGCCCTATGTATCTATCTGCAATAAACCCTCCTGGAATACTCATTAAGTATACCAACATAGTATACCAACCATAAAGCGCTAAAGCCTCCCCCTCTAACCAACCTAAGCCACTTTGCCCATTAGCTTGCATTGTTTTTGCTGTCATATACAGTACTAATAAAGCTCGCATTCCATAATAAGAAAAACGTTCCCACATTTCTGTAAAAAACAAAACATATAATCCAATTGGGTGCCCAAAAAGTTCTTTCTGATGCGCTGGTTTATTTATATCTGACATATTCTAATTTGTTAGTTTTTTTATTTTAATTAAAGTTTATTTATAGTCTATCCTTTAACTTTAGTCGAAGTTTCTATAGACTTTTCCTTTTTGCCTTTTCTAGGCTTATCTCTTAAATTTTTATTCCAAAAATTAGTCATTTTATTATATAAATGAATTCTTGTATTACCTCCATATATACCATGGTTTTTATCTGGATATATAGACCACTCAAACTGCTTGTTTGCTTGTATTAAAGCTTCAGCCATACGCATGGTGTTTTGCACATGCACATTGTCATCTCCTGTACCATGGATCAATAAATAATCTCCTTTTAAACGTTCAGGGTAATTTAATGGTGAGTTTTCATCATAACCACTTGCGTTTTCTTGTGGTGTTTGCATATAGCGTTCTGTGTAAATAGTATCATAAAAACGCCAAGAAGTAACTGGTGCAACAGCAATTGCAGTTTCAAAAACGTCATTACCCTTTAGAATACAGTTGGTAGACATAAAACCGCCATAACTCCAACCCCAAATTCCTGTTCTATCTTTATCTATATATGGTAATTCGCTTAATTTTTCTGCTGCGGCTATTTGATCTTGAACTTCAAATTTTCCTAATTCTTTTTGTGTTACTTTTTTAAAGTCTCTACCTTTAAAACCTGTACCTCTACCATCTACACAAACAACTATATATCCTTCTGAAACTAACATTTGGTGCCAATAGTCATTTGCTCCTAACCAACTATTAGATACATTTTGAGAACCAGGGCCGCTATATTGATACATTATCATTGGGTATTCTTTAGATGCATCAAAATCTAGTGGTTTGATCATGTACATATTAAGTTCATTCCCGTTAACAGATAAAGTAGAGAATTCTTTTTTGCTTAATTTATATTCTTTTAAAGTAGTTAAAAGTGCGGTGTTGTCTTTTATATCTTTTACTTTTTTACCACTCAAAGCAGTATGTAATGTATATTTTGAAGGCGTTGTTGCACTAGAATAGGTATTAATATAGTAGGTGAAATCTGCACTAAAATCTGCAGAATTATGTCCTTCTACAATAGATAATTCTTTTTTGTTTTTACCGTTACTCTCTATACTATAAACACCACGATTTATAGATCCATTTTCTGTAGATTGGTAATATACTTTATCTTCATTTTGGTCATACCCATAATAACTAGTTACTTCCCAATCTCCTTTTGTAATTTGATGTACCAATTTTCCAGAATCATTATAAAGATATATGTGGTTCCAGCCATCTTTTTCGCTAGTCCAAATAAAGCTATCATCTGCTAAAAAAGTTAAGTCATCCGTAATATCTACATACGCTTCATCTTTTTCTTCTAATAAAACAGATACCTTATTATTTTTAGCATTAACAGCAAGTAATTGTAAATTATTTTGATGGCGGTTTAAGGTTTGTACACTTAAATAATTAGCATTATGCATCCACTTAATACGTGGTATGTAATAAGGATTGTTAAGATTTACGGCTGCTATTTTTCCAGATGCAACATCAAACATATGTAAAGACACTTTAGCATTTTCTTCTCCAGCTTTAGGATATTTAAATACCTCTTGTGTTTGGTACAAAGCAGAACCATAGACGTCCATAGAAAATTCTGGGACATTTGTCTCATCAAAACGTAAAAAGGCAATTTTTGTACCGTTAGAATTCCACTCAAAAGCCCTAACAAATGCAAACTCTTCTTCATAAACCCAATCTGTAATACCATTAATCACTTCATTTTTCTTACCATCTGTAGTAATTTGCTTTGTTTCTTTTGAGGCTATATTAAATAAGAATATATTGTTATCCTTTACATAAGCAACTTGCTTACCGTCTGGAGATAATGATGGTTCTTGAATTTTGTAATCCGCAATTTTTGTACTTTGCTTACTTGCAATGTCATAAATAAAATAAATTCCTAAAGCAGAATGTCTGTAAATAGATTCTAAATCTGTAGCTAAAATTAGCTTAGATTCATCTTTACTAAATTCATAAGACGAAAAATAATTTACGTCTTTTAAATCTGATGAAGAAACAATAGTCTCTACTTTTTTTAGAGTACTATAATTATACTTATCAATAGATGTTGTTCTCGTATTTCTATCAAAATTAAGTACCGTATACTGCTTTCCATTTTTTAAGGAACGTAGCACATCCATCCCTTCTGTTCTAAAAGCGCCTTGATAAATTTCTTCCACCGTTATTGTTTTGTCCTGCGAAAATGCTGTTTGTAAAAAACCTACCACAAAAAGAACAAAAATGTAATTTTTTCTCATAAATGTTTTAAATTTTAATAAATCCATCAAGAATACTAATAATTTTACTAAAAAGAGCATTTTATAAGAAAAATATAACAAAGAAATGTGTTAAATAGATTTTCCAGAATTTATTCCCTTTATCCTTATATTTACGCCTATTTTAATAGTTTTTTACATCTAGATGTAAATTGAAACAAATACACCTATGACCAAGCCTATTACAGGTTTTTCTAAACTTACGAAAGCAGAAAAAATAGATTGGATTGCAAAAGAATATACAAAGCATCCAGAAGCTACAAAAAAAATACTTTCTGACTACTGGAACACAGATGCACAACTACAAAAATTGCATGATGAGTTTATAGAAAATACTATTTCTAACTTTTATTTACCACTAGGAATTGCGCCTAACTTTTTAATAAATGGAAAATTACTTTCTATACCAATGGTTATAGAGGAAAGTTCTGTTGTTGCCGCAGCTAGTAAAGCAGCCAAATTCTGGTTAGACCGTGGCGGTTTTAAAACTACTATTATTGGTACTGAAAAAATAGGACAGGTACATTTTATGTTTTCTGAATTAGCATTACAATATTATTACTTTTGTTTCTAAGCATTATATAGCTTTTCTATTTATCTTAGCTATCATATTTTTAATATAAAATATTACCACCAAACCTGCTGCCCTTTTTCATAAGTAAATATTCTTTCTTCTTTGCCTTTTGTCAAATTCCGTAGCCAAAGCAAGGCATTTTTAGGAACATTTTTATAATCTAAATAATAAAATTTTGCTTTTTGTTGCCCTAAAGATTTCCAACCTTCATTCCAGTAAAATAACTCATACAAATTATCAGGCTCTATATTATTTGTATCGTTTCTTGGACAATATCCGACTTGAGATATAATACGAGGCTCTTTTAAGTCTAAACCATACCAAGTATTTTCCTTTTCAGTGTAAGAAAAATAGTTATCCATCCTATCATCGAACATTTTAGCTATTAATGTTTCACTATTCTTTACTGATGATATAACATTTCCATGAAGAATCTCGTGTTTATTCAATATTTTATTAAAAGAAAAGAAAGAAAGTTCAGCTATTTCCGTTTTAATTTTAGGAATAAAACGCACATATCTATAAGCCTTCTCCCTATCAATCTCCTTTATTACATAAAATGGCTTTATTACTTCTTTTTCATCAATTTCGTAAATATTTTGAGCATCGCTAAAATCTGATTTATTAGCCCCTTGAAAAATTCCATTTTTTAAAGGCCATAACATCCGTTTCATTTTTTCTCTTAAAGGAAATTTTCTTTCTAATCTTATATCTTGAAAAGAATCTACAGGAGTTAAATGTTGTAATTCATCTTTATCTGTTAATATAAAAGGGGCATTAATTGGTGTATAATTGCCTTTTTTATAATAAGCTAGTAAATATGTAACACCAACTCCCATATTTTTAAAAGTGGCGTACCCGTTTTTAATTTCTGACCATGCTACAGCAACCCATTTAGAATTATTAAAAGTACATAAGTAAGCATACTTATCACTTATACTATTTTCATTTTTTATTGGAAGTCTAATTGTTTTAGATTTAAAAACATTTTTATAATCTCCTGTTACATCAATAAAATGTTTCCCTCTTAAAGTAATTGGGATATTTTCATAATTTGAAATTTTATTAGATAAACTCTCCATATTTTCAGAAAAAGTTTTTCTATATACTTTAGATAAATTATAATAAAATCGTTGTTCTTTTCCTACACCAATATTTGATGGTGATGCTCCTTGAAAATTTAAACTAGTACCATTTTCTAATAACAAAGCATTCCAAGTATGACCATTATTTGAATTAGCCCATAAAGGTGTATAATCCATAGTTACTGGTAAGCCAATTGACCTCATTGAATAAATAGATAAATTGACTTGATCAACGCATTTGCCTACTTTACTCTCAAGTAGCATTTTAGGATTTTGCCCTCCTGGATATTTATCCATAAAAAACTTGTTAAAAAAAAACCATTTTTTTAGATCATTATTAATAAAATTACAAGCCCTAATTCTATCTTTTGACCCCATCATAGAATCTTTTACCCAAATGTTTTTTTTGTAATACTCTTTTCGCCATTTAACAGCTGGTTCTCCAAAACCTCTATATGGTAATATATATTCACAAAACTCTTCAAAAGATAGCTTTTTGGCCCAAGGCATTTCCCATACATTAAAAGATAATTCAATATTTTCTATTAACATTTCAGATGTAACTACATTAATATCTAACTGCTTTTTTACTTTATGCGCATTAAAACCATAAGCATTTTTTAAAGAATTCCAAATAGACTTAATTCTATCATAATGAGAATTCCTAAATTCATGTTTTCTTTCACTAGCACTAAGGGTAAATAAACTATCACTTAATTTTCCGACTTGAAAAGAAAAATCCTTATAAAAACTTGATGTGTTTGTTTTACTACTAATAAATTCTTTCATATTTTTAATTAAGAAAACTGCGGCTTTTAGTTTTAAACTATCTTTCTCTTGGCTGTAATTATCTAAAACTAGTTGTAATTCTTTTTTATTTGCTCCTGCGTTGCTTAACATTTTATTAATGTCACTAGGCTGTTTACTACAAAACACATAAAAACCTAAAAGAAAAAGTATTATTATCGATAATATAACATGTTTGTTTTTTTTCATTTCATGATAAAAATTTACATTACGAATTTTCTAATTTTCTTTTTTCTTCAGCTTTATCAACAAAATACGAAATCAAAAAAGCTCTGCCAATTATATGATTTTCAGGAACAAATCCCCAGTATCTAGAGTCATATGAATTTAATCTGTTATCACCAAAAACAAAATAATAGTTATTCTTGAATGTATATGTATTTACTAATTTTTCATTAATAAAGATTTTATCATCTGAAATTTTAAGTTTATTTTTTTCATAAACTTCAATTATTCTTTTATATATGTAAATATTTTTTGAATTTAATGAAATGCTTTGATTTACTCCTGGAATTACCAAGGGACCAAAATTTCTAAGATACCATTTATAATCTTTAGAATGCGGAAAAAATTGGATACTCCCCCTTCCTTTATTTTTAAATCCCTTTTTTCTACTTACATATTTATTTTTTTTAACCACTATTTCCCCATTAGTTTTCCATTTTTTTCCATTTATAAATATGGTGTCTTTTTGTAATAATAGAGTATCTCCTGGTGTAGCAACACATCTTTTTATCATTTCAATACTTTTATATTTATCAAATCTATCCTTGTTATTATGGGCACTATCTATAACATAAACCTCCTTTGTATTATAATTATTCCTTTGATTTTTCTTTATTATAATAGAATCATCTTCTGGAAAATAAAAAACAATTATATCATCCTTTTTTATGCTATAAAGACTTTTTTTAAATTTTAAAATTGTAACCACATCACCTTTCTTTAACGTATTGTTCATAGAACCCGAAGGAATCTTATAAAAATCAATAAAAAAAGAAAGGCATAATAACAATAAAGATGCTATTAGTATGATATTTACAAAAAGATTACTACGTGTTTTCAATTTTTACTTTTATTAATTTTTAAAATCAACTGCTAGTGGGGTATCAGTTTCAAAATTATAAAGTGTCATTTTTCTTATTAAATAGTATTTTTCCCAATATTGCCTTAAAGCTTTATAATTCTCTCGTATAGCACTATCTTTTCGGTTTTGACTAATAATTAAATTATTAACATCTAATTTACCTAGTAAAAAACGTTTTCTGTTAATTTCATATACTTCTAAAGCCATTTCGGAAGTAGCTTTTGTCATAGACAATGTATTCTTTTGAAAGTTAAAAGATTCAATATTTTGTATCATGTTTTGTTCTAAATTGAAACGCTTAATTGTATTATCACTTTTAATAACATTACTGCGATGCATTGCCAAATTAACTTCACTTTTTCTTTTTTTCCAATCAATTATAGGAATTGTTATTGAAGCATTAACATGCTCTTGATTAAGTAAATCACTATAAAATTGATTAATACTTTCTGCACGCTGGTTAAAACCCAAGCTAGCTTGAATATTAGCCTGAAAACCATTTGTTTTCTTTGCTCTATCTATTTGCATGTCAGCATTTATCTCTTCTCTTTTCTGAGACAAATAATTAGGATTATTTAACCTTACTAATTCTAATGCCTTTACTATATCAATATGCTCTAAAACAATATTATTCGGAATTTCAAGATTTAATTCCATTTTTTCTGAAAAGTCTAAATGAGAAATTAATCTTTCTTTTGCAGCATTATGAGCTAGTTTAGCGTTAATGGCATTGTCTTTACTTTTAAGCATTTCCATTTTTAAGGTTAACATTTCTGCCTTATTTAGAGTAGTCAATTCAAATCTTTTCTTACCTAATTGAAATAACTTTTCTGAATTTTCATAATTTTTTTCATATAACGATAAATCCAATTGTTTTTCTAATAAAGTAAAATATAAATTGACTGTTTCAAGAACTGTAGTTTCAATATTAAAAAGGTAATCTTGCTTCGAAATCTCAAACCTTTGGCGCTCAAGTATTTTATTCCATTTAAGCGAATTAAAGCTAAAAAGAGGCTGATTAATGCCTAACAAAACTGGAGCAGAACTAAATGCTAAATTCTTATTATCACCCAAATTTTCTAACCTAGCAAAATCTGATTGAAAAAAGATTCTTCCTCCAGAAAAAGCTAAATTTTGCTGAACAGTTAAAGTTAAATCCGAGTTTAAACTACTTTGTTCAAAATAACCAAATAAGGATTGACTTGGAATAAATTGCTTTACAATAGACCTATTGTAGGTAAAGGGTTTTAAACTTAATGAAACTTGAGGTAATAAATCCGCCATGAAAGATTTATTTTGCCAAAAAGAGACCTCATAAGCTTCTTTATTTTTAATACTATATGGTGATTGTTTTTTGGCTAAGTTTATAGCGTTTTCTAAGGTTAAAATTACTTCTTTATTTATTTGACTAAATCCAGAAAACCAAAATGAAATAAAAATAAAAATAAATAACCTATTCATTATCAATGCTTTTTTTATTAATAAACCAATAAAGTAATGGTATAAAATATAAACTTACTATTGTTCCCAAGGCTAAACCACCTATTATGGCGAAAGCAAAAGGTTTTTGTAGCTCTACCCCAATGCCTGTACCAAATAATGTAGGAACAAGAGCCAAAATGGTTGTTACACTTGTTAATAGAATTGACCGAAGCCTCCTATGTCCACCTTCTTTTATAGCATTAAACAGAGTATAGTTTTCTTCTCTATATAATCTATTTATCGTGTCTATTTTTAAGATTGAATCATTTATTACAATACCACCTAAAACTATAATACCAATAGCAGACATCACATTAATTGATTGTCCTGTTAAATAAAGTAAAAATAATGTCCCTGCAATATCTATAGGTAATTCTAATAAAATAATTAAAGGTTGTAAAAGTGATTCAAATTGAGCAGCAAGAATAAAATAAAGCAATAGAACTGATATTATCATTACAATTGATAGTTCAGATAAAAGCACTTCATTATCATATATAGCTCCTGAAAAATAGTGATTTAAATCTGCATTTTCATTTTGAATTGAAGTATTAGAAATACTTTCAAAATCACTTTTCTGAGTACTATTTATAGCATAAGAAATTGGAATATACTCTCCCCTTTCATCTGAATTTATTGTTTTATAATCTGTAAATTCTTTAGTTTTAATAAAAGACTTTATAGGAAATGAAATACCAGCAGTATTTTTTATTTCTAAATTATCAAGAGTTTCAAAAAGATTTCTTTGTGAGCTTCCTAAAACTATTGGATATACATCATTAAATGATTTTAAAGAACCTATGCTCCGTTCATTAAAAGCTATCTGCAACCTGGAGTATACACTGTTTAATGAAATCTTATATAATTTGAGTTTTTCATAATCAATAACAATAGATATATATTCTCCTTTTATATCCTTTTCTAAAGATGTCTCCTTTAAATTGTGGTCTAAAGAATTTCTTAACGTTTTAAATTGAGTGTACTTATTAAATTTATCATTGGGTTGTATTCTAATTGAAAAATCCTTTTTATTTGAAGCAAATGTTTTATCAAAAACATTTTCAGGAAGAGAAAAACTATATTGAACAGATGGGTGTTTTTTTTCAAAAAACGTAATAAAATGCTTTTTTAGCTTGTCAATTTCTTCAGGGCTTCTACTTTTTATATAAACCTTAGATTCAGATTTAGAAAAATTAATATTATTTAAAACGTAATCTTGTTCCCCTATCCAAGTAGTAGATAGAACCATATAATCACTTAACTCACTTAGAATAGTATTAATTTTATTTCTGTGCGACTCAAGAGTTAAATTTGTATTCCAATCTATATTTATTTCAATATCATTTTGTGTAATTGTTGGAAATCTTTTCTTTTCAATATTGTCATAAAGCAACACAGCAAATAGTATAAACACAAAAAAGAAAGACAATACGAAAATTTTATATTGAAAAACAAATTGAAGTCCTCTTGAATAAAAAGTTTCTATATAAAAAAAAAGGCTTTTTTTATTCTTCATACCAATTGTTCTTATTTGTTCTTCTTTACCTTTAAATAAAAGATAAAACAGTGTCGGTAAAAGTGTAATAGCAATACATAGAGAAACAATTAACCCAATACCAACAGTAATAGCTTCATCTAAGAATAAAGACCCTGCTAAACCACTTAAAAATATTAAAGGAAAAAAGATAGAAACAGTTGTAATAACACTTCCTATCATAGGTCTTATAACTTCATTCGTACCTTCAATACATGATAGTTCTATAGTCTTATCTTCTTTAATTTTTTGGATTACATTATCAATGACTATAATTGCATTATCTACCATCATTCCTATACCTAATATCAATCCAGAAATAGATAAGATATTTAAAGAAATATTCATGATATAAAACAATAAAAATGATATTATCACAGATATAGGGATTGTTAAACCAATAATAGTTGGAAACTTAATATTGGCCATAAAAAAGTACATAACAACAAAGGCCAGTAAAGCACCAATCCATAGACTTTGTTTCAAATTGCCTATAGATACATCTAAAAGTAAACTTTGATCATTCGAAATATTAATACGAATATTTGAGTGATTTTTTTCTACTTCTTTAATTGTTTCTGAAACTACCTTTTTAAGTTCACTTATCTTTGCAGCGGGTTGTTTAATAACTGCCATAGATATAGCTTGTTCTTTAGAAAATAAAAACAATCCGGATCTTTTCTTTTCTTTAAGCTTCACCTCAGCGATATCTTTTAATTGAATAAGTTTCGCATTGGATTTTACATAAATATTTCTAATGTCTTCTATAGAATTTAGTTTATCGGCAAATTTCACATTGAATTGATATTCCCCATCTTTAACAGAAATATTTCTGAAATTTATATTGTTTTCGGAGATAGCCCGTTCAAGCTGATTATAAGATATGTTTAAAGTAACTAATTTGTTATAATTTGGAATTATTGTAATTTCTTCATCACCAGCACCACTTATATCAATCATAGCGACTTCTTCTAAGTGTTCTAACTTTTTTCTTAAAATTGATTTAGCAAATTTACTTAGCTCTGCATTATTGTTTTTTTCGTCATGCGACTTATACGTTATATTGAGGTATAAAATTGGAATATCTGAAACATTTGATTTTATTACGTTTGGTCTCGCCATATCATCAGGAAGTGAGGATATAGCTCGGTCAATTTTTTCACTAATTTCTATGGCAGAATAATCTATGTCTGTTCCATGTTCAAACTCTAATTGAAATAAAGATTGCCCATCTCTAGAAGTACAATGTAACGATTCAAGATGATTACTTTGTAAAAAGGGATATCTTAGCTTAGATACTATATATTTTTCCATTTCTCTAGCCTTATACTCTGGATGAGATACCTGAACACTAAGCTTGGGTATTTTTACATTGGGTAGCATAGAGACAGGTAAATTATAGAGCGCAACAATTCCACCTATAAATAAAGCGAGGTATACCATGCATACAGCAATTGGTCTATGTATTAGAAATTTTATCATTCTAATGTTTTATTTTAACAGGAGTGTCATCTGCTAAATGCGAATTACCTACCACAATTACAGTGTCTTTTTCTTTTATTCCTTTTAGAATTACAACATCTGTTGCATTTTCTAACCCAGTTTCTACATAATTCCATTTTGCCAAACCTTTTTCATATGTAAAAACAACTTGTCTTTGGGACCTTACCACAACCGCTTTTTTAGGTACCGTAATTCTATTAGGAACATTTACATCAACATATAATTTCACATTCATACCTTCATAAAGTGTTTTATCTATATTTTTTATAACCGCATACCCTTGTGCGGAACCATGTTCGTTTACAGATGGGTTTATGGCTATTACAGTACCTTCTATCTTTTGTTCTGGATTAGCATATGGTACTACCTGTATTTTTTGTTTTGACTTTATAACAGACAACTCTGACTCCATAATTGGAAATCGTATCTCAAGTTCCTTATCATCAATAATATCACAAAACGTTTTTGAGTTGTCTATATAATTCCCTTCATATAAATTTAAGTTTGCTATAACCCCATTAAAAGGCGCAACTAAAACAGCACCCTGTAAGTTGTATCTGGCTTTAGATAAATCTGTTTTTGCCTTTAAATAACCGCTTCTAATTTTTACATTTTTAAGAATGGTATCTGGTACTGCTTTTGTTTTATTCGGATCTATACCCAGCCCAATAAGGCCGTCTTTAAAATCAATTTCTGCCCTCTTTAATTGATTCTCGGCAACTTTGAATCCATTATTTAGTTCGTACGTATCTAAACTTGCTATTCTAGCTCCTTTACTTACAACATCTCCATTTTTTGCATAAATTTTAGCCACCTTACCATACGATCTAAAACGTAAGCTGTTTTTTTTATTGGCATATAATTTACCATTGCTAATAATTTGCTTATTAAACCCCGTATTTTTAGCTATTATAATTTCTACTTCTTCTTTTTTTTCTTGCTCTTTGATTTTAGTTACCTCTATTTTTTGCTCTTTACTTTCTTGACAACCATTTAGAACAAAAAGGAACAATAAAATTAAAATGAGATGATTATAAAAAGGAATATTATATTGTTTCATATATTTTGCTAGGTATTTTAATTTTAACATGCTTTTGTCTTTAGTGGTTTTATAAAAAATAACGGTAGTATAAAGAAGATTCCTAATAAAGAAAATATAAGACCGCTACCTGTACCAATAGCAAGTGAGAACCAAAAAGCTTCTTTTTGACCATCTAGAACAAATGGAATAAGTCCAACAATTGTTGAGGCAATTGTTAATAGTATTGGCACTATTTTTCTATTAAATGCTTCTTGAAAAATATTAGATGCATTAAATAAAGTTTTAGGTGTATTATTTTTTAGGACTTTCCATTCATTAATGATATAAATAACGGCGTTCACTGTTAGTCCACTCAATAATATCATCGCAGCATAACCTCCCTGATCAAAATTTAAATTGAATATATAAAACGTTAAAAAGACACCAATCATTGAAAAAGGAATGAAAAAAATTACGATTAACGGTAATTTAAAAGACTCAAAAAGAATAGCGCAAACAAAGAAAATAAGTAGAGGAATAATCCCAATAAAAATTAATTTATTAGTTTTTTGCTCTTCATTAAGCGTGACTCTATTTGGATTGTTTGCTGAATATCCTATTGGGATTTCTTTTGAAAATTTATCAACTATATCTTGATGGAATATTGCAGCTTGTTGATCTGGTCCAATAAAATCGTATTCTAAAAACAATGTGTAAAGTTGATTATCTTTATAAATACCTTTATTCGTTTTTTGTCTTTTAATTGTGCCGTGTTCTTTTATTTTAAGGAATACATCATTAGAGATAGAACTTTCATTCATAATATTCCATTTTTTATAGTTTTTTGCATATCCAGAATTTAAATAAATAGCGCTTGAAATGGTGTCTAAATTAATTCGGCTTATATATTCTTGGCGCGTTGATAATTGCTTAACAAAACCATATAAATTTAATACAGACGCACCTTGTATAGCTAATCTCTCTTGATTCATATCCAATACAAATTCTTCATCATAATTTCTAAAAGCGTAATTACGCTCCATAATATTAGCTTCTTTTATTCTAGGGTTTTTTAACAAGTCTTGTTTAAATTTATTTGCATATATAGAAACTTGATCATAGTTATAGCCCTTAACTTCTAATCTGTACTTTCCAGTCCGTTCTTTTATTGCATTATTAAACCCCCTACCAACACCACTTATCCTCCAATCTGTACTCCCGATGGCAATTACTTCTTTTAATACCGAATTTTCTAAATTAACTGGAAATGATGTATCCTCTATACCTTCCTTAAAGTAGACTGTTATGGTTGCATTATTTGATTTTTTAATACTCGTTTCAAAAGATTTTATCTCATTAAATTGTGTTAAGTAATCTTCCACTTTTTTTAAAGCACCATTTAATAAATCTAAAGTGGCTCCATTTGGCAACATTGCTTTTATGGTAAGTATTGTTTCTTGTTTGTCTGTAAAATACCTCCCATGCGGCACTTCGTTTACAAATAAACGGAGCGTACCACCCAATACTAAATTTATATTACTGCGAATATTTTTATTATAAAACTCACTACCAATACTTTGGTTGTAGATTTTTCCTATAAAATTATCTTGAGGCAGTTTACTAGGTAATAAAAAAACAGGTAAACCAAAAAGTAAAAGACATATAAATAATACTATAACCCTAATCTTTGATAGTCTCAATAGCATTCGCTTGTAGAATGGTTCTAGAAAATAGTTTCTTTTTTTCTTTACTGAAATATTGCTATTTTTTTTATAAAAAGCAGCATATAAAGCAGGGGTTAAAAACAATGCGGAACATAGAGAAACACTTAAATTAATTATAATGACTTTAGAAAAGTCGAATAAATTTAATTTAGTTTCTTCGTCAAAGAAAAATATTACGGATAAAGAGCATATTGTTGTTAATGAAGAAGCTAATAACGGTAGAAATACTTTCTTGTTTTTAAAATTAATAATATGGTCTGTCATCACAATACTATTATCAATCAAAAAACCTAAAGAAATGGTAATACCTGCTAATGAAATAATGTGTAATTGTACGTTAAATATATAGTAGAATAAAAATGCTATGGTAATATTGAAAAAAATACTTAAAACTATAATACTTAAGTATTTAAAATTTCTTGTGAAGAATAAAATAAAGCCCAGTAAAATACCCATCGTTAAAACAGTTCTGTTCTTGTTTTTTTGAAGTTCTTTTTCAATAAATTCAGTATTATCACGTCTTAAAAGTATCTCCATCCCAGGGGGAAGGTTCTTTTTTAATTCTTCAATTTTACTTTTTACATTTTTAGCAAATTTTAATTCCCCTATACCTGCATTAGCATATACCACAAAAACAATAGGTTGCACTCCATTAATACGATAACCCGAAGTAGATTTACTAGCTTGTTTTTTTATAGTTGCTATCTCCCCTAAAATAATAACCCTGCCATTTACATTTTTGATAGGTAACTTTTCCCATTCAAAATTATCTTTAAACGAGGTTTCAAAAACCAGTCCCTTTTCAGAAGTATCAAATAGAGAAACATTTGCTGTCCCTAAAGGGTAACTATTTTTGGCACTGTTTATAGCTGCCCTTATATCGTTAGTAGAAATCCCATTTAAAAACATTTTATAATAATTATAAGAAATTTGCCATTGTTCTGGCAAAATACCATAGGTATTTACCTCTGCAACCCCATCTAATAATTGTAAAGGTTTTGTGAGTTCATTCTCTATAATGTTTTGAATGTTTGGGAGTTCGTTATTATTTAAAATAGAATAGGTAAATAAAGGTTGTAAACGAAAGGACTCTCCTTTATTAAATAACACAGGATAACTAACCTGTTTCGGTAATGTACCATAGGTGTTCCTTATAATAGCAGCGGCATCAAACCTCGCCACATCCATATTGGTATCTTCATCAAACTCTAAATTAATTTCCCCGCTACCGTTATAGGAAGATGATTTAATATTTTTAATACCTTTTATAGTACTTAAACCGCCTTCTAGTAGAGAAGTTACTTCTTTTTCAATAACATATGCAGGCGTGTTGCTCCAATAGTACCTTAGCGTAAGTGTTGGTATTACTTTAGAGGGCATTAATTGCACAGGAATTCTTTGTAATAAAGATAGGCCTATAATACTTAGTGTTACAAAGATGATAATAATGCTAAAAGCAGAAAAAATGCTTTTATTTTTATATGATACCCCTTTTTTTGTCATTAGCTTTTTTTAAGGCTCTTCACTTTTATAAATAGCTTAAAAACAAGATTATAAATAATTAAAATCCCTAAAACAATTACAGATAATCTACCAATATAATCCCCATATTTAACATAAAATGTTATCGTTTTATTAGCAAACACTGTTGCTTTTAATGCACTTGGTTTAAATTCACTTGTTTGTTTAACAAGAGTACCCTTAGGGTCAATAATAGAGCTTATGCCATCATTAGATGAACGTACTACATACCTTCTATTTTCTATAGCTCTTAAAACACCAAAATTATTAAAATGAGATGCCGCTTTTAAGTTTTTATACCAGCCTTCATTTAGACCTACGAATAATACTTCCGCTCCATTTTTAGTATGTTTAGTAGTTTCTTCACCAAACAAAGATTCGTAACAAATAAGCATAGATGCCTTAGTATCTATGCTTTTATTATAAAACACTTTTCCGTCTTCCTTTTCGTAATAAAAATTAAAATTACCTAATGATTTCACCACGCCCTTTAATCCTGACATTATAGAAGGGTAGGGTGTAGATTCTTCCATAGGTACTAACTTTTGTTTTGTTCTATATTCAAAAAAAGATGTATTAGGATCAATATTAATAGCCCCATTGTATTTATAAAACGAACGCTTATATTTTTTATTAAAATGCGCATAAGCAGCTATTTTGTCTTTTTCATTTACAACCTGGTTTAAAAATATTCCAGATATAAGATTTACATTAGGGCTTTTAAATTTAATAGTATCTTTTATGTATTTTAACAGACCACTTTCTTTTACTTTATTTCTACCTATCCAATACCTCCCTTTTATAGCTGTTTCTGGCAAAATAATAAACGATGTATTTTCTGTAATATTAGGCAAAATAGCATCTAAATAATGATTCACTAATTTTTTAGGAGATACCTTATATTTAAAATTATAACAATCGGCATTAGTGTGCACGCTAACAACTTCAACACTCTTTTTTTTATTTATACTTTTTGTATTTATGGCAATAGAAATTACCATTGGTAAAAAAATAACAATTAGAGCCTCTACAACAATTACTTTACTAAATTTTTCCTTGTTTCTGTATTTTCTTACAATACCATATAGAAAAAAATTAGCCGCAAGAATCCACAAACTACCTCCTAGAACACCTGTATACTCATACCATTGAATGAATCTAGGTATGTCAGCTAAGCCATTACCTAAAGTCATATAAGGAAAGGCAAAACCCCACTTGTGATGCAAAAACTCTATAGATACCCAAGAAACTATAAATAAAAATGAAGCAGTCAAATAATTATATTTTCTTACACCGTATTTGTATAAAACAAACGGGGTAAGAAAAAATAAAGAATTAATTAGAGAAATTGCAATGAAAGCCTCTTCATTTATTTTATAAATCCAAAAAATAGTGGTGCTATGCCATAATATAAAAACAATATAAACAATTAACAATTTACCCTTACTAGTATTCTCAAATAAAACGAGTAGTGGTATAAAAGCAAATAATAGCAAGAATGAAAAATATACTGATAACCAACCAACTATAAATAAAAAAACAGCTGTTAATAAAAGAATACCTTGTATTTTATTTTTTTTCATTTATTTCATTAAAATAAGTTTCCTTAATATGCTCCAAATATTTTTTTGTTAAAAAAGGCCAACTCTTTTCTGGTATAAAAAAACTTTTACAAATTAGAGTAGAGTCTGTAACAAATAAGAAAGGTTTATGCCCCTTATCAGACGGGATATTTAAATCACCTTCTTTAAAGTTTAACACATTAAAATTTACATTATTAATCTTCTTAAAAATATGTAAATCCCTATTGTTTTCATAAGCTGTAAGTATTACAATTTCATTTTTTAAATTGTTTTCTTTAGAAAACCTATTTAGGTTTAATAAAACGCTATCTACACAAATTCCACAAGAAGCTGTGTTAAATCTAAAAACAAGTTTTTGTTTCTCCTTTAAGATTATTTTTAATTTATTTAAAGTATCATTCTTAACTTCTTTAGAAAATAACATCTGTCCATTTGATTTCATCTGTTCGAACATCTTATATACCAAACCTCCATTAACTACTTTTTCAGGTTTAACTTTTTCTTCTTTTTGTTGACAATTAAACGCTGTTAGTACGAATACTATTAAAACCATATATTTCAGCATATTAAAATTCTTTTAATTTTTGAAAAACTATTATCGGATTATCATATTCGGTTGTTTCTTTAATTAAATTATTTGTTTCTTCATCACGAAATTTTTTCAATAATTCTTTGTTTTTAATTATTTCATACGAATTTGCATAACTAACAAAAAAATCTTTATAGATTGTAGTAGGAGAAAAAGTGCCAAATCCTTTTTTAAAATTTTCTGAAGATAAAATCGTACCAGAAATAATTTCTTTTGTTTTAAACGAATATATTGAAGTAACAAGGCGATTAGATTTATTATAAGTAAAAAACATATGATTATTATTTATTAAGTAATTCCCACTAAACGTTAAATAAGGAGATTCTATTCCATGATATTTCGCCACAAACTCTTTATGATTAATATTATGGTCATAGTCTTTTGGCAATGCTTCTTCACCAAAATCAAAATAAAGGAATGGTCTTATTTTATTACCTTCTATAATATAAATATTATTATCATATCTAAAATGAAACATCGGATTATCATTATTAATGATTAAACTATTACTTCCTAAAAAAGAGAATTTATGCTGTATAGGAAGGGTAGAAAAAGCTTTGTATTTTATATTTCCTTTACCATTTCCAATTAATAATAAAAAATTATTACTATTATCAATATAGTAATTGGGAGAACCTGCAGTATAATATATATACCTCCCATCTTTATCAATTATAAATTTTAATGCCCTAAAGCCTAACCTTAATTTCCGTTTAAACTTTCCGTTTAAATCATATACTAATAATTTAGATTTATTATTATCTAAAATTATTAATTCATTTTTATCAATATTAAAATCAACAGGATATATATATTCGGAGGGCCCTTTTCCAAAATTTCCATATTTTCTTATAAAACTACCATCATCAATACTAAACTCATAAATACCTTTAGTTACAAAAGCATCCAAAATATAAACACTTTTATTTTTAACAATTATTTTGTCAATTTTACCTATAATACTTTTTTCAGTAGTTTCTAACTTTAATAACCTAACAGAATCAATAAATTTAGATAAATATAATTTTGATGTAGAGTCTACGTTTGGTATTTTAATAATATCAGTGCATAATGAGTCAATCTTTATTTCAATAATATTTTTGCTTTTTTTTACTCCACTAAAAATTAAATCATCTTTTTTCTTTGATTTATTTTTATTATCACAAGAAAAAAGAAAAAAAAAGGATAACGTAATTAAAGTAATTTTTTTCATGTTTTTTTATTACTAGTAGCCAAAGAAATTGGCTACTAGTTTTATTATAAAATTTAAATTCTTATTAATTAACCTAAAAAATTCCATTAAGTTATATTGTTTTTAACAATCATCATGTCCTTCTGGACAAATAACCGCATACCCAGGAGTATTTGTAACGTCACCAGAAATTGGATCTGTATGTTGTGTTACTATTTCAACAGGAACCTGATAATAGTCATCGTTGGTATCCCAAAAAGAGCTCCAAGTAGTTTCTTGATCTGGATGCCATCCTTCCTCACAATTTGAACCACAACTAGGTGTTTTATGTGGAAAAGGATCTCCATCACTATCAGTATAATCAAGCGGATCTAGAACTTCATCCAAATCTCCATAAACTGTTACTTCGTCTAATTCCCAAGCGTCTTCTTCAAAACTTGATTCTTCACCATCACAAGCTTGAGCAGTTTTTAACTGAAATAAGGCTAAATCTGAATTTTTAGATTGAAATGTCACATTTGTAAAATTAAAAATTGCAACAACAGCAATAAGGACTGTTAAAACTATTTTTTTCATAATTTATGTATTTAAAAAATTTTGAGATATTATCTCTTTTATTTAATGTTATTAGTAAAGTATAAACTAAGGAAACACTACTTTTGGAATGTTATAGTAATAAGACTATCTTAAACTAAAACCTTTATAATTTTAAAGATTTCCTCTGGGTTATTGTTGGTTTATTTCATAGGCTACAATTTTTAAATTAATACTATAGAATGTTTTATTTTTAAGACCCAGAGGTTTTATTTTCTTCTCTACTAGCCTCAATTGCTTTTTTAGCTGCATTAAAACCAATACCCATAAAAATTATTACAACTCCAAAAATTAAATAGTCATAATCTCCTTGTAACTTCTTAAAAAAGTTATTTTTATTGGCACTAAAAGCCTTTAAGGTAAATTGTAATATATTACCAAGTATAAATCCCCAACCAGAAGTAACAAATACCTTATAAAGTAATAATAATAACTCTATATAATCTACTCTAGAACTCTTAAATTCTTTACTAATATATTTATCTCTCAAAAAACTAATAACTAACACCAGTGCATATATTACAACTATAGCTAATACAATTTTTAGAAATATAGTAGTGTATCCGTTCATAAAATCTTGATTTAAATTAAAATTTTGGTTTTCCATTATTTTTATTTATTATCATTTTCATTTCATTATTTATTTCCGTTACAGCATTAGAATGTATTTTTACAGGCATTTTTAATACTTTGTTAGCCATTTTAATAGCTTTTTCTTTTTGCCCACTCTCATTATATAATTTTGCTAATAAATAATTAGGATAAAGAAGATTAGGAATCATTTTTGATGCTTTTACGTATGCCATTTCAGCATCTTTATACTTAGTAAGTCTTTTAAAATTATCTCCTAGTGTTGTTTGCTGTACATTACTATTAACATGCTTTTCGGCCAGTGCAAGAAATAACAATGCTTTCTCATGTTGCCCATTAAAACCTAAGGCTTGTCCGTATTGTTCCAAAAAAACACCATTATTATGAAAAATAGTTAGTACACTTTCATATTCTTTTACACTTGTATTATATAATTCATTGTTAAAAGAATATGAAGCTTCTTTCCATGTTTTAAAACCTATTGTAAATTTTTTAAGGGTAGTAATTCCAAAAAATAATAGGAACACCCCACAAGTAAGAAAAGATATTTTATATACTATTTGTATTCTTTTCTTCATAAATAAACCAATAGCCTTCTTTTGTACATCTATATTTGCTATAAGAGCCAATAGCAATACAAGAATACATTTTACAGGAAGTATTTGCATGGGATACGAAAAAGAAGCAAAAATGCCAATACCTATAAGCACACTCTTTATAATGTAACTTATCTCTTTATTGCTACTCATAATTTTAATTGTAACTATACCATAAATTAGTAATAACAAGAGAACTCCTCCCACAAGCCCATTTTCTACGATTAATTGTATAAATTCATTAAAAGCATAACGAGTATTTCCTGCTAACTCAACTTCATTTGAGGCTAAATCATTCAAAAAATAGCTTGCCTGATAGTTCATATAATGTGCCATAAACCTATCAAAACCAACCCCAAAAACTGGATAGTCTGCAACTATATTTGCGCTAACTTTCCAGACTAATAACCTACCATCTGCAGAATTCTTTTTAAAATGATAAGCGCCATAAAACATAGACGCTAAAATGCTAAATACCAATAAAATACTAATTGCTTTTCTTATTTTAGTCTGCGGTTTAAAAATCCCACTCTTAATCTTATGTTTTATTATCAATAAGAAAAGACTTCCTAACAAAAGTGCTACCCATGCTGCTCTAGACTGTGTTGCAGGAATTACTAATAAGGTTGTAGCTAAACCTACTAATGGAATGTAATTAAAAAGATATGTAACGGTATTAATATAGTATTTTGATTTATTATCAAACTCACCTTTGATTTTATGGATGATATTTTCTTTAAAAAGATACATTCCTAATGCCAGTATCCAAACACATACTAAAAATCCACCATAGGGTCCAGGGTTGAAAAAACTACCCGTTATATTAAATCCGGAATGGTTGGAAGCAAAATACCCTAGTAATTGCAGATTACCATAAATAGCCTGTATCGTTCCTGATATAACAATAGCAAGAAATAACCAATAAAAATTGTGAGGTTTAATACTTCGCAAAATGCAGTATAATAAACTTAACCCTAATAACTCCAAGTATCTAATGGAAAAGCTATAATCTCCTTGAATTATATACCTATTTACGGTTATGTACAAAATAAATGACACAAGGAAACCATCTAATTTAGATAGTTTTATTTTTTTTAAACGTAAAAAATGTAATATAAATGGTATTAGTAAAGCAAGTAAAAAATAGGAAAAATAAATAAACTTACTTGTAACCGTTGAATTAAAAAAAGATTTTATATTAACCTGCGGCAACGTAATTATTAAAATAGAAATAGCTACTAATTCTATTCTTTTTAATAGGTTAAAATCTATTTTCTTTACAATAACTCTTAGCATATGTGCAATATTACATCGATAAAAAATCAAAAAAATAAACATATGATCAAAGTATTATATCATATGAGTGAAAGACTATAACTTTTATTGTAATTTCTTACTATTATACATGTTTAAACTCTAGTGTATATGAGAATTTAGATGGCATGAGTTTTGTAATAAATTTATACCCCTAGTTAACTTTAAACTATCTTTGTATTATTGAAAAAATAACACCTATGACCAAGCCTATTACAGGTTTTTCTAAACTTACGAAAGCAGAAAAAATAGATTGGATTGCAAAAGAATACACAAAGCATCCAGAAGCTACAAAAAAAATACTTTCTGACTACTGGAACACAGATGCACAACTACAAAAATTGCATGATGAGTTTATAGAAAATACTATTTCTAACTTTTATTTACCACTAGGAATTGCGCCTAACTTTTTAATAAATGGAAAATTACTTTCTATACCAATGGTTATAGAAGAAAGTTCTGTTGTTGCCGCAGCTAGTAAAGCTGCAAAATTTTGGTTAGATCGTGGTGGTTTTAAAACTACTATTATTGGTACTGAAAAAATAGGACAGGTACATTTTATATTTTCTGGAGACTTCTCTAAATTACAAGATTTTTTTACTACAGTACATTCTAAACTTATTTCCGAAGCTTCTTCTATAACAAAAAATATGGAGAAAAGAGGAGGTGGTATTACTAAAATAGAATTAAGAGATAAAACAGATAGCTTAGAAAATTACTACCAACTACATTGCACTTTTGAAACCATGGATGCCATGGGTGCTAATTTTATTAATAGTTGTTTGGAACAATTTGCCACTACTTTTAAAAAAGAAGCTAAAAACTATGCGTTGTTTACTAACGAGGAAAAAAATATAGAGGTAGTAATGAGCATCCTCTCTAACTACACTCCAAACTGTTTAGCAAAAGCAGAAGTTAGTTGCCCTATAGAAGATCTAAACTTACATAAAAAGGTAAGCCCAAAAGAGTTTGCTCAAAAAATGATTAGAGCTATTGCTATTGCAAAAGCAGAACCCCATAGAGCTGTTACGCACAACAAAGGCATTATGAATGGTGTAGATGCTGTAGTATTAGCAACCGGGAATGATTTTAGAGCTATAGAAGCTGGTGTACATGCCTACGCATCAAAAAATGGTTCTTATAGTAGTTTAACACATGCTACCATAGAGAATAATATTTTTAAATTTTGGATAGAAATACCACTTGCATTAGGAACTATTGGTGGCTTAACTAATTTACATCCTTTAGTAAAATTAGCTTTTGAAATATTACAAAAACCTTCTGCCAAAGAACTTATGCAAATTGTTGCCGTTGCTGGTTTGGCTCAAAATTTTGGCGCTGTTAGTTCTTTAGTTACTACTGGCATTCAAGAAGGACATATGAAAATGCATCTTCTAAATATTCTTAATCAATTAGGAGCTACAGAAACAGAAAAAGAGGCGGTTATTAATCATTTTAAAAATAATACCGTTTCTCATAGTGCCGTGATAGAAGCCTATGAAAAACTTAAAAAATAAAAAATGAATTCAACTTTCTATAGCAATGGCAAGTTATTATTAACTGGTGAATATGCTGTTTTAGATGGTGCTTTAAGTTTAGCAATACCAACTAAATATGGGCAACTACTTACTATTAGAATAAATAATGCCCCAGAAATAGTATGGACAAGTATAGATGAAAAAGGGGACACTTGGTTTAAAACAACTTTTCTTATAAAACCTGATGATTCTACAAACTCCATACGCTTAGAAGTTGAAAATAAAAATAATTTAAATATTGAAGCGCAATCTACTGCTGATATACTAATTAAGATTTTGTCTGAAGCGCAGAAACTTAATCCTTTTCTTTCGGCAACTGCTGGTTACTTTGTAGAAACCAAATTAACGTTTCCTAGAAATTGGGGACTTGGTTCCTCTTCTACATTAATAAATAACATTGCTAGTTGGGCTAAAGTAGATGCTTACAAATTATTATGGAATGCGTTTTCTGGAAGTGCTTACGATATTGCTTGCGCACAACATAATTACCCCATAACTTATAAATTAAATGCGGGGAAACCTGAAGTTAAAAAAACAGATTTTTACCCTCCTTTTATAGATAAACTCTACTTTGTTTATTTAAATAAAAAACAAAACAGCAGAGAAGGAATTGCTAATTATAAATCTATAGCTAAAGATAAAACAAACTTAATTGCAAAACTCTCTGAGCTTACACAGCAAATGCTCATAGCTGAAAGTCTTACCGATTTTAACTCTTTACTTTTAGCGCATGAGAATCTCCTTTCTAGCTTTTTACAAATACCCACGCAAAAAGAAGCTTTATTTTCTGATTTTGAAGGACATATAAAGAGTTTAGGCGCCTGGGGAGGCGATTTTGTTTTAGCCACTGGCACCCCAAGACAAATGCGTTATTTTAAAAGAAAAGGATATGAAACACTAATACCTTATAAAGAAATGGTACTATAAAAAAAGCCTTCCAAATTGGAAGGCTTTTTATCTATCTTAAATATACTACTAATAAAAAGTAGCTCTATTATCTTTAATCTCTGCTCCTTCTTTTAATGCATTATAAACTTCTGTAGTAACCTTTGTACCATTAGAGTTCTTTAAAGAATTTGCATATGTACTATAGTTGTCTAATTTAATGGCGTCTGTCTTTTTAGTAACCGTAACCATAAAAACACCTGTATTACCTTCTATTAATTTAGAAGTTTCATTTTCTGCTAAACCAAAAGCATTACCAACAACTACAGGCTCATTACCTGCACCAGGAATTGTAGGAGATTTTACTGTTAAAGCAGATGCAGTAGCAACAGAAATATTATTATCCTTTGCAAAAGCATCTAAAGCCTTGCCATTGTTAGCACTAATAATTTGTGCTGCTTTTCTTTGTTTACGTAATATTGGTAACACAGAAGCAGAAGCATCTTCTGGAGACATAAGACCCTTTTTGTATTTTGCTGTTAATTGTGCTATAACGTAGCCATTATTAACATTAAATCTTTTAATGCTCCCATTATCTGTATCTTCATTAAACGCCCATTGTACTATACTACGTTGCGTTCCTAAGCCAGGTAAATTTTCATCCATAGCTTTTATTTTATTTACAGGACGCACGCTATATTCATTTTCCTTTGCCAAATCTAAAAATGCTTTTGAACCCTCTATAGATTCCATTTCAAATTTTGTAGCATCTGTAAATAACGTATTAATAGTTTCTTCTGATGGTAAAATTTCTCTAGTAATAGTTGCTATTTGATAAATGTCTTGTTTGTCATCTATTTTAATAACATGAAAACCAAAATCTGTTTCTACTAATCCAATAGCACCAACTTTATTACCAAAAGCAAAATCATTAAATTTTGGAACCATAGTACCTCTTTGGAAATATCCTAAATCTCCACCATTAGCAGCAGATGGTCCATCTGAATTATCTCTTGCCAATTCTACAAAAACAGTTCCTGTCTTTTTAGCATCTTTTAAAAGTTCCTTTGCTTTTTCTTCTGCTTCTTCCTTAGTTCTTTTTACTTCTGGGTTAGCTCTTGTTGCACCTTCATAGGCAATTAAGATATGACTAGCTTTAACAGAACCATTTGCTTTTTTAGCAACCATCTTAGATAACTTATAAAAGTTACCATCTTTATATGGGCCATATATATTGCCAACATTTAATGCTGCTAATGTATCTGCAAATAATGCTGGTAATTGCTTTTTATCTTTATAAATAGTATCAAACTTAGTATCTGAATTTCTATCTAAAAACGCAGTAACATTTTTTGTGTTTCTAAATCCTAAGATAGTATCGTTTCTATCTGTTTGCGAATTATACTCTACTGTGTTAGCTAATAACTTTGTTATTTTTTCTTTTACAGCAGTTTCATCTGCAGCAGATGCTTTTTCTTCAAAATATACAAATTGAATATCTCTTGCGTCTTCTTGCTTATACTCTTCTTTATGCTCGTTAATATAAGAAGAAATATCGCTTTTGGAAACCGAGATAGTACTATCTGCTATAGAAGAGTAAGCAACTCTAGCATATTTTATATCTACTTTATCATTAGCTAACTTATAATCTAACTCTCCTTCTTTTAGAGTTGCTCCTACACCTGCTTTTATAAGATTGTAATAGGTTTGTTCTTTTGCTAATTGAATAATTGTTTTTTCCGTTTCTAACCAAGCATCATACTGTCCTGGGTTATTAGATTTCCAATCTGCAATAGTATTTTTAAATCTGTTAGGATCAAAAACTCCATTTTCATTTTGAAATTCTGGATTTTGAGCATATCCTGTAGTTTTAAGGAAATCAATAATTTGATCCTGCTCAACACCAATACCTAAATCTTCAAATTGTTCTCCTAAAATAGTGTTTCTAACTTCCTGGTCCCAAACCTGGTTTACAAGTTGTAAAGAGGATGTAGTTGGCCCAACTCTTCTAGATGCAGCTTCTACTTTAGATCTAAAAGCATCTATAGAAACTTCTTCTCCATTTATCTCTGCAACAGCAGAACCTACTTTTCCACCGCCCATATTACTACTAGTAAAAACACCTGAAATTACAAATGCGAATAGTGCTAAACCAATAATAAGGATTAAAACGGTTGTTCTTTTTCTTATATTTTCTAAAATTGCCATTGTTTGGAATAATTAAAATCAGTTCGCGAAATTACCATTTTTAATTGAAATAATAAAACCTAAAAAATACCTTAAAGCACTTATTATTGCTTCTAGTCTTCTTCTATTATTTTAAGAGCTACTAAATCTATTTTTGTATTAGAAACTTCGAGAATTGTAAATTGAAAATTATCTATTACTATTTCTAAATCTTGCTCAGGAATTTCTCCTGTTTTATATACTATAAATCCGCCTAAAGTTTCATATTCATCACTTTCTGGTAATTCTAATTTATAGTTTTCATTTATATAATCTACATCTAATCTAGCGGAAAACAAAAAGTTAGTTTCATCTATTTTTTCTTCTCGCAAATCTGTAGAATCATGTTCGTCTTCTATTTCACCAAAAAGCTCTTCTACTATATCTTCTACCGTAATTATTCCCGAGGTTCCGCCATACTCGTCTAAAACTACTGCTATACTTTTTCTTTTTTTAGTAAGTATTTTAAGAATGTCATGAATTAAAATAGTCTCTGGAACTAGCTCTACAGGCAATAAAATACTTTTTAATGTCTTTGGTTTTTTAAACAATTCATAAGAATGTATATACCCTATAATATCGTCTATAGTCTCCTTATATATTAATATTTTTGAATAACCAGTTTCTGTAAAAAGTTTGGCTAAATCTTTAGGAGATTCATGTAATTCTACCGCAGTAATCTCTGTCCTTGGGACCATAACCTCACGAGCCTTAACAGCAGTAAACTCTAGCGCATTCTGAAAAATTTGAATTTCAGAATCTACATTATCATTAGCTTCTACAGCCTCCATTTGCTCCGTAATGTAGTCTCCTAGCTCCATTTTACTAAAGGCTAACTGTACTTCGTCGCCGTCTGTTTTAAAAAATGTTTTTAAAATAAAATCAGAAACTTTTAATACTAAATAAGATACTACCCAGAATAAAATATAAAATACATAGGCAGGAAAAGCTAATACTTTTAAAAGGGTATTGGAATAGATTTGAAAAAGAACTTTTGGCAAAAATTCTGCCGTAACTAATATAACCAGTGTAGAGATTAGCGTTTGCGTAAACAAACTAAAATCTGTTAAAAAGACATTAAAGAATCCTGTGGTTGTTCCTTGTATATTTAGAAAAACACTCATTAAAAGCTCTCCCATATACAAGCCATATATAACTAATGCTATATTGTTACCAATTAACATAGTTGCAATGAACTTTGACGGTTTTTTAGTTAACATTGTAAGTATTTTTGCTAAAAAACCTTCTTGCTTTTTCTCTATTTCTATATGTATTTTATTCGCAGAAATAAATGCAATTTCCATTCCTGAAAAAAAAGCAGAAAACAAGAGAGAAATAAGTATTATAATTATGGAAGTCTCCAAAACTCTTATTGGTTATCTTGTTTTCTTTGCTCAAATTTTCTACGGTAATTTCTTCTAAAAAAGAACATCCCTAAAGATACTGCCGCAAAAAAAATAAATAAATATGCAGAGTTTTTATCTATTGTCCAATCCGTAAATACTCTATATACAGAGAAAAAAAACACTATTAAATATAAATACTCTGTATAACGTAAAATCTTAATCATCTTTTTCTTCTTTAATAAGCATTAACCCATAGGTTTTATGAGCGTTTAAGAAACTTAAATCTTTATTAAAATCCATTCCTTCTCCATCCATTACGGTACCATCTTCCGGATTTGTAAATTTAAACTTTTCTTGTGTAAATATCCACTCATTAGATTGATCCCAATATAATTGAGGGGTCTCTAATAATTTACCATCATGACTTTTTATAACCACATTGCCTTGCAAATCTATAACATTCGTTGCACTATAAATTATACCATAATCTGCAGTTATGGTACTTTTTTTATTTTTTTCATCAAAAAAATCTACATGCACTCCATTTGGAAAAGTTCTATGCGGAAAATTTAAATTATCATAATCTTCACTAATAGCACTAGTTAAAATAGCTAAAACTTTTGAATTTTTTTTACTGTCGGAATCTAATTTTTCTTTTGTTTCTGTATAGGTAAGTACAAAATTTTTAGCAACTCCTTGAGGAAATATATTGGGCTTAGCCTCTTCTCCTACTCTTTTATAGTTGTCTTTACATGAAAAAAAAAGCATTGCCATGGAAAATACCATGGCAATGCCTTTTAAATTATCTGTAAAAAAATTTTTCATCTTATAAGTTAGGAACTTTTACGCTACCACCTGCCCAACACTTAAAAGTAACTGTTTGGCCAGCTTTACCAGCTGTAAAGATCATTTCTTTTGTTGGTGCTTTTGCAGAATAACTAGCCGCAGATTGGTTTGCTCTACCACTTAATGATGGATCTACTCTTCCTGCTTTTCTTGCCATTTCTGCTGCTTTCCAATATATAGCACGTTTTTCAAAAGTTGTTGCTCCACAACTATTTGCACTACTTGCATATAAACTTGCAATTAATAAATACGCTTTACCGTTTGATGAATTTGCATTTATTGCTTTTTGCGCATAGCTTCTAGCAGTAGATTTGCTTCCTCCTTTTTTGTATATGGTAGCTATTTTGTATAATAAGTTAGATTTTTTATAAGAATCTGTTTCTAACTCACCAGCTCTATTAAAATCTGATATTGCACCATTCTTATCTCCAGACTTAAGCTTTAACATACCTCCGTACATGTAAGCATCTGCAGATGGATCTAATTTTAATTGCTCATCAAATAACTTTTTAAACATTGGGTCTTCAGTACATTCTTTACTAAACATTCTCCCTACTGCTCTTTTTACCCACTTTACATCCCCTTTTTTAGCTTCAAAGTTTTTCTCGTATAATGGTATTAAGTTTCCACAGTCTGCAAGAGCTCCTAATTTAGAATCTATACTTCCTGCAATTTTACCAAATGATTCTGAATTTGTAGTTGCAGAACTTAAACGTTTCTTTTCTTTAGAAGTTAATGTACCAGCTTCTTCTTTTGGTAATAACTTTGTAATAATGTTTGTTAACTTAAGATTTTCATCTTCTATTTTCTCTGTAACATCATCATAAACATCAAAAACTTCTTGCAAATCTTTCGCACCTGAGTTATGTAAATCTACCAAACTAGAGAAATATAAGTATAATGCTTTTGGATTTTTAAAATTTGCTTTATCATTAACAAACGCATCTCCTAACATAGAATATATTTCTGCATCATTAGTCATTTTGTTATCATACTTTAATAACACTTTATCTATTGCTACCGATGCAGGTGTTGCTTTCTTTGGAAAATGTTTTACGCTATTATCATACAAACCTAATAAGTCTGTAATTAACGCATCTTTATCTGCTCCAGAAGATTTTTTAATTTTGTCTTTCAAAATTCTTTCTCCATAGGCAAAATTTGCCCAGTTTAAAGCAGGACAATTGTCATATACCATTTTCCATGGTGTATATGCTGCTTCATAATTTTTAACTTTAGCATGCTCAACATATATAGATAAGTTGGTCATACATTCTTGATTTTGAGCCTGAGCATTGCTTACTCCTATTGTTCCCAAAAACAATATTGCTGCGAAGTAAAGTTTCGTTTTCATATTACGGTTTTATTTAAAAGTGGTTAATGTACTATTTTTTAATTAATTTTTCTTTTCTGGAACCATAAATCGTTTAAAGAAAGTCCTATATTAATTTTAAAGTAATTTTCTTCTATTAAATTTGCAGTAGAAGTTCCTCTTTTTCCTAATTCAAAACCTAGGTTAATATTAGAAAAACTTCTTCCCAGTGGTAGACCTAACCCAAAAGTTATGCCAAAATCTTTAATTTCTTTATTATTCACTATCATTCCTGAGTTATCTGCACGCAAACCAGCCCTATAAGTAACTCTTTTTAAGTAACTTGTAAATGACGAGTATTCTGGTATATAAAAACCACCAATCGAAAAAGCAGAAGCATCTCCGTAGGTAACATTTGTTGCTCTAAGAAAGTCATTAGAAAAAGAATCTAAAGATTGTATACTATATTCTGCTCCTAAAAACCATTTCTTTTCTTCTCCAAAACCTACTCCTAAAGTAGTTGCCGGAGCAATTTTAAATTCGGTATTTCTTAAGCCTTGCGCATCTAAGTCTACGTCTATTAATTCTATATTTACGCCATTATCTGGTGAAAAAGAACCAATTTCCTGGGTATTACTTGAAGTTAAATTACCCTGAGTCTTTACTCTTAAAGAAGTATAAAGTGTATGTTTTTTTGTTACCTTAGGTGTATAATTTACTGCTAAATTAAAATCTATACCATTTATTTTAGATTCTCTACGATCAAAAGTTCCAAATTGAATCCCTTCTGTAGATTGTACTCTACTACTATTAATAGTACCAAAATTAAAGTTCGCAGTTGCTCCAAAGCTAAGATCCTTCATAAACTCATAGCCTACAGAAAAATAAACTTTATTTAATCCTCCATTACCTGTATATACATTTGACACAGCCCCTTGGCTACTAGTTGCCCCTTGTTCAATATTATACCCTACAGAAGAGTGAGGCATTATTCCAAAACCAATACCTAGGCCTTTTCCTAAACCAAAACCAAGAGCTAAATAATCTAAATTTGTTAAAGCGCTTTCTTCTTGTTCTGCAAAACTCTTAAGTGTTATTCTGTTATGAGAAATACCAGCTGTATATGTAGTTAAACCAACCTTATTGTTACCAGAAAGTCCTAACTTACTATATGCTGCAGGGTTTTTGAGATTTACGTGTATACTATCTGCATAAACTCCTAAGCCCCCCATCATTTGGTTTTCTACAGTACTTGTAGTTCTTAACTCTCCTATTCCAAAGTAAGAATATGGAGAAACTGACCCTTCTTGAGCGTACATACCAACCGAAGCTATGCACACAATTGCAATTAAAATTTTCTTAATCATCTAGTGTTTGTTGTATTCCAACAAATAGTTTAGTCCCTTTAGCAGGAATTTGGAATCCGCAAATATGGTATTTTTTAATCGTTTTGACAAAAAATGAGTATCTCCTCCTGTTAAAATAACTGTTAAATCTTTAAATCTGCTTTTATATTGACCAATTATCCCTTCTATTTCTACACAAACACCATTAACTACGCCACTATGAATACTTGTTTCTGTAGAATTTCCAATAAAATCTTCGGCATGCTTTTTATCTAACAATGGTAATTTTGCTGTTAAATTATTTAATGCCGTATATCTCATAACAATTCCGGGAGAAATGGCTCCTCCCAAATATTCTGCACCACTAGTCACAAAATCATACGTTATACAAGAGCCTGCATCTATAATTAACACATTTGTATTAGGATACAGGAGAACTCCCGCCATTGCTAAAGCAATACGATCTACCCCTAATGTTTTTGGGCTTGCATATTTATTAACAAAAGCAGTTTTAGAACTAGATGTTAACTCATGTAGCTGTGTTCTTTTTGCTATTTTTTTTAAGGATTCCTTATGCAACCTACCAACAGAAGAAACTATAGTTTTACTAATATTGGGAAAATCCTTAAATATATTTTCTAAATTTTCTGATAAAGAAATTAACTTTACAGAAACCACATGCAGCAAGCTATCTTCCTCGAAAACAGCTAGTTTTACATATGTGTTACCTACATCTACAATTAAATTCATGTTACAAAGATTAAGAAATGTAAAAAAACAATCGTCTTTTTTTTCATTTTTGTTTGTATATAATAAATTTGAACATATATTTGCACCCGCTTAACGGCATGGTGCCTTAGCTCAGTTGGTAGAGCAATGGACTGAAAATCCATGTGTCCCTGGTTCGATTCCTGGAGGCACCACAATTAAACCCTGCATATGCAGGGTTTTTTGTTTTTAAGAACTTACCATGCATTATTTATATATTATTTACTCTGGTGCATTAGATAAATATTACACGGGAGAATCAATCAATCCCTTAGTTAGACTGGAACAACATAACTCTCATTACTTTAAAAAAGGGTTCACCAATGCTGCTAATGACTGGGAAATTGTTTTAACAAAAAAATGTAATTTTAAAACCGATGCAATCTATCTTGAAAAATTTATTAAACGAATGAAAAGTTCCAAGTTCATCAAAAAAATTATCCTAAACCCAGAAATTCTAGAAGATATACTTAGCAAAAAACAACTATAACCTGGTTCCCCCGAAGCTTCGGGGCTGGAGGCACCACAATTAAACCCTGCACATGCAGGGTTTTTTGTTTTTAAGAACTTACCATGCATTATTTATATATTATTTACTCTGGTGCATTAGATAAATATTACACGGGAGAATCAATCAATCCCTTAGTTAGACTGGAACAACATAACTCTCATTACTTTAAAAAAGGGTTCACCAATGCTGCTAATGACTGGGAAATTGTTTTAACAAAAAAATGTAATTTTAAAACCGATGCAATCTATCTTGAAAAATTTATTAAACGAATGAAAAGTTCCAAGTTCATCAAAAAAATTATCCTAAACCCAGAAATTCTAGAAGATATACTTAGCAAAAAACAACTATAACCTGGTTCCCCCGAAGCTTCGGGGCTGGAGGCACCACAATTAAACCCTTACTCTTTTGAGTAAGGATTTTTTTGTTTATACTAAATCTTCATTATTTTTAATAATCCGTAAGTTTTTAAAGTATTTCCGACGAATTTTAAATTAAAACTTTAGAAAAAAAACAAATTTACAACCAAATAATACAAGTCAAGATTAAGCTGACATTTGTAAAACAGTATATTTGTTATACTCATTAAAACTATAATTAAAGTATGCGTAATGTGTGGTTTTTTTTATTTTTAATTTGTAGTTTTTTTAGATTGCAATCGCAATCCAAACTAGATAAAATTCTAAAAAACTACAACAAAGAATCTGTACCCTATATTCAAGTTGCTAATTTAATTCCTAATGATAGTATTGTTTTATTAGATAGCCGAGAAGCGGCTGAATTTAATGTTAGCCATATAAAAAATGCCATCTGGGTTGGCTATGATACTTTTAATAAAGATAGTATTTCAAAAAAAATAACAAATAAAAATACTCCAATCGTTGTGTATTGCTCTATTGGTGTTCGCTCAGAAAACATTGGAGAAACTTTGCTAAAAATGGGGTTTACTAATGTTAAAAATTTATATGGCGGAATTTTTGAATGGAAAAACCAAGACCAACCTGTATATAATTTAGATCAAGAAAAAACCGAAAAAGTGCATGCCTACAACAAACATTGGGGCAAGCTCTTAAAAAAGGGCGAAAAAATTTACAAATAAATACAAAGTCTGCATAAATAATGGGTGTATTATCTCCAAATGAAAACAAAACTGATGAAAAAGCAATTCGTTTTGAACTCGCAAATTCTAAGAACTTACTTCTAATTTTTACTAGAAATCCAGAATTAGGAAAATGTAAAACTCGTTTAGCTGCCACTGTTGGAAAAAATGCAGCTTTAGATATTTATAAATTTCTATTAGAACATACTGCTAACATTACAAAAAGCATTTATGCCACCAAACAAGTATTTTATTCTGAGGAGATTTGGGAAAAAGACACCTGGGAAACAACCACTTATATCAAAAAAATACAAAAAGGGACGGACTTAGGAGAACGAATGTTTAATGCTTTTAATGACGGATTTAATTCCGGTTTTGAGCATATTATTATTATTGGTAGTGACATGTATGATTTATCTACTGAAGATATTGAAAATGCATTTATTCATTTAAACACTAATGATTATGTAATTGGCCCTGCAATAGATGGCGGGTACTATCTTTTAGGAATGAAAACCCCCAACTCCAAGTTATTTAAAAACAAAGAATGGGGAACAAATACGGTTTTACAGAGCACATTAAATGATTTAGAAAACACTAAAACACATATTTTAGAGGCAAAAAATGATGTAGATGTTTATGAAGACATTAAAGACATTGAAGCCTTTAAACCATTTATTAAAAACATATGACAATTACAAAAAAACAATTACAAGAGTCTGTAGACTTTCTTGAAAAAAAAGGATTCTTAAACCCAGAAATAGGTATAATTTTAGGAACTGGCTTAGGCAAGCTAGTAAATGAAATAGAAGACCCTATAACGGCTCATTATAATCACATTCCATTCTTTCCGTTAGCAACTGTAGAATTTCATACTGGGAAATTAATTTATGGTACTATAGAAGGTAAAAAAGTAGTGGTTATGGAAGGGCGCTTTCATTTATATGAAGGATATGATTTTATGGACATAACCTACCCAATTCGTGTAATGCACCAATTGGGAATAAAAAACCTTTTTGTATCCAATGCTGCAGGAGCAATAAATTTAAATTACAAGAAGGGAGATATTATGCTTATTGAAGACCATATAAACCTTCAAGGTGGCTCTCCTTTAGCTTTTAAAAATGTAGCAGAATTTGGGGATCGCTTTGTAGATATGTTAGAACCCTATGATCTTGCCATGCGTAAAAAAATAGAAGCCATTGCTATTAAAAACGATATCTCTATACAAAAAGGGGTATACGCATCTGTAGTAGGTCCGCAATTAGAAACCAAAGCAGAATACCGTATGCTAAAAATTATTGGTGCAGATGCGGTAGGAATGAGCACTGTACCAGAGGTAATTGTAGCAAACCACTTAAAATTACCTATTGTAGCAGTATCTGTACTTACAGATGAATGTGACCCAGACAATTTAAAGCCAGTTAATATTCAAGAAATAATAAAAGTAGCAGGCAATACAGAACCTAAAATGATCCAGCTATTTAAAGAATTGATAAAACAATTATAACTTAAAAAATTACTATTGCATTGTAAGGTTTCAAAATTTTTAACCACTAAAAAATAAAGCTTTACAATGCAATTATATAGCTACACCTTCTTATTAATCTTTTCTTTATTTAGCAACCTAGTTAATGGCCAAACTAATAAAATAGACCATAGCAGCTGGGATACCCTTTTAAAAACTCATGTAGATGCTAATGGAAATGTAGATTATGAAGGGTTTTTTAAAGATACTATTACTTTATCTAATTATATAAGCGAATTAGGAAGCAACCCTACAAGCAACACAGCTAATAAAAATGAAAAATTAGCCTATTATATAAATCTTTATAATGCTGCAACTGTACAACTTATTTTAGATAACTACCCAACAAAAAGTATTAAAAATATTGTAAAACCTTGGGATAAACAATGGATAAAAGTTGGGAACAAAACTCTTTCTTTAGGAGACATTGAACATAAAATTCTAAGAAAAATGGAGGAACCAAGAATTCATTTTGCTATTAACTGTGCTTCTTTCTCTTGCCCAATATTAAAAAACGAAGCTTTTATTGCTTCAAAAATGGAAGCACAATTAGAACAAGCAACTAAAGATTTTATTAATGACCCAAAAAGGAATATACTATCTATTTCTAAAATAGAAATATCTCAAATTTTTAAATGGTTTAAAAAAGATTTCACCACAAAAGGTACTATTGTAGACTTTATAAAACCATATACGACCACTAATCTTTCTAAAAAAACAAGTGTAAAATACCTAGACTACAATTGGAGTTTAAATGAAAAATAATCCCCCACAAATATCTATTATCATTCCTGTTTTAAATGAAGAAAAAAGTATTCCTAAATTACTTTCTCATTTAAAAACCAGTATTTCTAAAAGTAACTTTATAAAAGAAATAATTATTGTTGATGGTGGCAGCACAGACAACTCTGTATCTATTGCTAAAGAAAATGGAGCAATAGTGGTTTCCTCTAAAAAAGGAAGAGCTGTACAAATGAATATTGGGGCAAAAAAAGCAACCGGAGACATTCTTTATTTTTTACATGTAGATACTTTTCCTCCTAAAAATTTTGATTTTTTTATTCATGAATCTATTTCTAAGAATAAAGAGTCCGGTTGTTTTAGGATGGCTTTTGATAGTAGTAATCTCTTTTTAAATTTCTTTGCTTGGTTCTCTAAACTTAATTATCAAATTTGCCGGGGAGGTGATCAATCCCTTTTTATCACCAAAAATTTATTCACAAAAATTAAAGGGTTTAATGAGGAATATAAGATTTATGAGGACAATGAAATTATAGAAAGAGTCTATGAGAATACCAAATTCGTTGTTCTTCCTCAAAAAGTAAAAACCTCCGCTAGGAGATATGAAGAAATTGGAATTTACAGGCTACAATTCTATTTTGGCATAATCCACTTTAAAAAACTTTTTGGAGCAAGCCCAGATAAATTGTATGATTTTTATCGTAGAAAAATTACTACTAGTTAATTTTAACTAATTGTTTACCTACATTCTTTTTTTGAAACAAACGATTAAGAGCAATTGGCATATTCTCTAACCCCTCCAAAACATCTTCCTGGTAATTTAATTTACCTTCTTTTATCCATTGTGACATTTCCTTTTCTGCTATAGGAAAGTCACTTTCAAAATCGTAAATAAAAAATCCTTCCATTTTAGACCTTGTAGCGCCGATTCTATGCCAATTATTTAAAGGATACACAGAGGCGTCTTTGCCATCCAAATATTGCGAAATTCTACCACAACAAACCACTCTAGCATATCTTCTTAACTTTGTTAAAGCAATATCTAACAAAGGCCCACCTACATTATCAAAATAAACATCTATACCGTCAGGAAAAAAACCATCAATTTGTTCTGCAATATTTTCACTATTGTAATTTATAGCTCCTACATAGCCCAATTTCTGAACCAGTAATTTGCATTTTTCATCTGTACTAGCAAAACCTACTGCTCTAGCCCCTTTAATCTTTGCAAGACTACCAACAGATGAGCCCACACCACCAGCAGCAGCAGAAACTAAAACGTTTTCTCCTTTTTGTAAAGCCCCAACTTTATATAAACCAAAATAAGAAGTAAAACCTGTCATACCCAAAACACCTAGTGCCGTAGAATAAGGCAAAATTCGCTGTTCTACTTTATACATCATATAATACGGACTACCATCGCATATAACATATTCTTGCCAACCACATTTTCCTTGTACAATATCCCCTACTGCAAAATCATTATTTTTGCTCTCTATTACCTCTCCTACTCCTCTTCCTCGCATTAAATCTCCTACCTGTAAAGGCGCCTCAATACCAGCACCATCTAACATATAAAATTTCATAACAGGAGCTACAGACAAATAAAACACTTTAATTAAAAACTCTCCAGATTTAAGCTTTGGTAATGCTATTTTTTCTAATTTAAAATTAGATGATGTTATAAAATCTGTAGGACGAGAAGCTAGAACCAATCTTTTATTTTGCATAAGTAAAATGATACATTTTATGAATTGTATATTTAATTAACTATATTAACAGTTAATTAAATTAATCATTTATTTTTACCTAAACAAATTTAAACCCTCTTATATGTTTTTAAACATTAAATATACACCTCTACTTTTACTGCTAGTCCTTTTCTCATGCGGTTCTAAAGAGTATTTTTTTGAGAATGCAATTTGCATAGAAAACATTAATACGATAGACCCTTTAGAAGGGCTAAAAGAAAACCAAACAATAGTTTTATTAGATGGCAAAATTTTAAAAATAGAGCCTACTAAAAATATTGTTCTATCTAAAGAAAATACAATTATTAATGGTACAAATAAATACTTAATACCCGGCCTTTGGGACACACATGTGCATTTTGCTTATATAGAAGAATTAGCTCCAATTATGTCTAATTTATTTTTAAAATATGGTATTACTAGTGTTAGAGATACTGGAGGAAAAGTAGCTATAGTAAAAAAATGGAAAGACCATGCTATTGCCAACCCAACCATAGCTCCCAGAATATTTATGGCCGGCCCCTTGTTAGATGGAATTCCAAATGTATATGATGGTAGTGATCCAGGACACCCAGAACTATCTATTGGTTTAAATTCTACTGAAGCAATTACAAAACAAATAGATTTTCTTGAAACAAAAAATGTAGATCTCTTAAAAGCATATGAAATGCTTAGTCCAGAACAATTTATTCATATTATTAAAACTGCTAATAAAAAAGGTCTTAAAGTTACTGGCCATATACCTCTTAGTATGGATGTAATAAGCGCATCTAATGCTGGCCTTCATAGTATGGAGCATATACGTAACCTAGAATTATCCTGCGCCTCAAACGCTAAAGAGCTATTAAAAGAAAGAAAAGCCATGCTTTTAGCAGGTACAAATATACAAGGTGGGACTCTTAGGGCTGCTATTCATAAAGCGCAACAAAAAAAAGCAATTGAAAATTATGATGAATTTAAAGCAGATTCCATACTGGCCATACTAAAAAGAAATGATACTTGGCAAATACCAACATTAGCGTTAAACACTTTTTTTAGTAGAAGGTATTTTGAAAAAAAAGAATGGCAGAATAGCTATTTTGCCTTACCTGATTCTATTGCACATTATTGGCAAAATAGATCGGAAGCTTTAACCCAAATGAAAGCCTCAGATTTTAGAAAAAAATATGACCATTGGCATATTAAAATGATAAAGAAAATATACGATGCAAAAATTCCTATTATGGCAGGCACAGACACACCCATAGCCTATTTAACCCCTGGATTAAGCTTGCATGAAGAATTAGCTGCATTGGCAGAAACTGGTATACCAAACATAGAGGTATTAAAAACTGCAACAACAAATCCTGCAAAATATTTTAACTTAGAAAAAGAGCTAGGTCAAATTAAAGAAGGTATGTGGGCAGATCTACTTATTCTTGATGCCAATCCTTTAGAAAATATAGAAAACACTAAAAAAATTAACACCGTAATTAAACAAGGAAAAATATTCAAGTGAAAATATCCTAACATTTTAACATTCAGATTTTTGTTTATTAAAATATTTAGTTAACTTTATTAACTATTAATTTAATTAATTAATTTTTACTATTCCTTAAAAATCCAAATATGATTGCGTGTAAAACAAAAAATGAAAAGTTAAATTTAAAGGCTAGGAAAATCTTCTATCCATTATTTTTATGTACCCTTTTGCTAATTTCTTCATGTGGCCAAAAAGAAAAAAAAGAAGAGCCAACCTTTAACATAAAAACCGAATCAAAAACTACTCCAGTAGCCGAAACTAGTTCTGATAAAACTCAAGATACAAACATTCTTGGAAAAAGAATGTTTATTGCCTGTGCCGCATGCCACAATTTAAAAAAAGGAGAAGCACATAAAGTAGGCCCTAATCTGTACGGTATTTTTAATAAAAAAGCTGCCACTACAGAAGGTTTCGAATATTCAGAAGCTCTTAAAAACTCTGGAATTACATGGAGCGAAGAAACTATTCGTAAATGGATGCAAGACCCAGCTGGTTACGTACCTCAAACAAAAATGGCTTTTGTTGGCATTAAAAAAGAAGAGCAGCAGACTGCTTTAATTGAATACCTTAAAGAAGAAACAAAAATAGAAGAATAATTAATCTACAATGTCATGAAAACTAATAGAAGAAAATTCATTCAAGGTATTGCCGGTGCATCTGCAGGTTTAATACTACCCGCAAGTTGTTCTCCGGATCCTAAGAAAGAGGTAACTTCTTCTAAAGCTCCTGCAATTCATATAAAAGATAAACCTATTAAAGCTTCTCATGATATTATTGTTGTTGGTGCCGGGCTTTCGGGTTTACATGCTGCAATGCTTTTAGAAGAATCTGGATATGACGTACAGGTAATAGAAGGAAGAAAACGTCTGGGAGGTAGAGTATACACCCTTAATGATGTTCCAGGAAAACCAGAAGCTGCAGGAGAATATATAGGAGCAAATTATGCCCGTATGATTAGTACGGTTAACAAACTTGGATTAGAATTTTATAACCCCGAAGGAGGCGGCAATAATAGACCTTGGTTGTATAACATTAAAGGAAACTATATAGATGCTAAAAACTGGGAATCTCATAAGTTAAACCCACTAGAGGGCGAAGACAGAACCTTATTACCTCATCGTTTTCTTTCTACCATATCGCACAGAGATAATCCTTTATCTGGAAAACCTTTAGATGCCTGGTTAGAACCAGAATTTCATAAATATGATATTCCACATGATCAATACCTTAGATCTAAAGGGGTTAATGAAGAAACTATTCGCTTAATGAATGTTGTTATACATTCTGGCGGAATGCACAGAACCTCTGCAATAAACGAACTACGCCGTTACCACGTAATGCATTTTAGTAGTGGTAAAATTAGTTTTCCAGATGGTACAAACTGGAAAATGGTAAAAGGCGGAAACTCCTTACTACCAGAAGCCATGGCCGGGAGCTTAAAAAACGAACCTCATTTAGGTAAAACCGTAGTTGGTTTTAAAGAAGAAGATGGTATTGTACAAGTGAGTTGTGCCGATGGTAGTGAATATAAAGGAAAACAGGTAATTTGTAGTATTCCTATTTCTGTTTTACGTAATGTAACTTTTGAACCTCATATTTCTGGAATAACCAAAGAAGCAATAGACCAAATGGACTATGGACTTTCTGTACAAGTACACTTTCTTGTTAAAGAACCTTTCTGGGAAAAAGATGGTATGGAAGCTAATATGTGGACCGATGGCCCATTAGAACGTTTTGCAGTGCGTACTAAAAGAAACAAAACAGATCCAGATGCAGCAATTGCATATATAAACGGTCCAGAATCTAATAAATTTAGATTAATGACGGATGAGCAAGTTTTTAATTATGTAGAAATGAAGTTAGCAGAAATGAGACCTTCCACAAAAGGAGCTTTAGAACGGTTAATTATCCAATCCTGTGAAAGAGATGTTCATGGTGCTGGGGATTGGGTGTATTGGCAACCTGGACAAGTAAAAAAGTTTGCTAATCACATGCGTAAGTCGCACGGAAATATTCATTTCTGTGGAGAACATACAGCCATTATGGAAAGAGGAATGGAAGGTGCTTTTGAATCTGGAGAAAGAGCCGCTCTAGACATTATACTTAATGCTTAAAACTAATTATATGAAACTCTATACTACTTTTATTTTATTAGCAATCTTTGGTTTACAGCTAACAGTGGCTGCGCCTAATACAAGCCTGGATTTAGGCGACCCAAATACACGCGACCTAGAAGTTTTGGCAAATTGGTTTGAAGGCGAATTTGATAATGACGATCAAATGTGGGTAGAAGCTCGTGGAGATTGGTGGGGAAAAGAGAATGAGAAACACCAACAAATGCATGCCATTCATAAAAGAGTAAAAGCAGATAGCATTGGGAACTTTGTTTTTTATGTGGAAGAATACTTAGATAATGACCAAACAAAAATTAGTAGGCAAAGACTTGTCTCTTTTCATAGTTTAAAAGAGAAACCTGGTATTGCAATGAAAATTTATTTTCTAAAAGATGCTTCAAAATATGCTTTAGATTCTGTCACGCACCAAACTATGATAAACACTATTTCTAAAAAAAATCTTTTTGGATTAGATGGTTGTGATGTAATATTTCAAAGAAAAGGAGATCAATACCATGGAAGCATGGAGAGCAAAGCCTGTCAATTTGGAAAAGGAAAAGAAAAAAGGTACTCTGTACATGATATTATCTTGTCCGAAAAACAATATTGGCGCGTAGATCGCACTTTTTTGGTTAAAGACGATTCCTTTCATAAAGGGCATCCTAATGCAGAACCGCATAAAATGAAAAAAGTAAGCTATTACAATTGCGATGTTTCTTTTTTTGAAACAGCTTACTATGCTCCAAGCGAAAAAGATAAAAGTTTTAAAAACTTAAAAGTACATAACCAAGGAGGCAAAGCCTCTATGGTAAACCCTATAAATGGGAAAACATATTATATTCAATTAAGAGATAAAGAATACCCTTTTTACAAACTAGAAGATTCTAATTTTTTCTTTCTACGTCTTAAAGAAGAAGGTCAAAAAGCATCAGTTGCTTTAGCTTTTGCAGAACCAAGAGCTAAAAAAATAGGATTTCAGTTAGGTTGGGTTTCTGCTGTTTGCGAATGTGAAAATAATTAACTCTAAAAACAAAACTCATGATTTATTTACAAAAAATTAGGTCTTCGTATAAATTAACATTGGGCCTATTGGCCTGTATTTTAATTGTAAGTTGCTCTACTAAAGAAAACAAACCCAAAGAACAAATAGATACGTCATTACCTTCAAAAGAAATTGCATATGACCTTAATAGTCCAAAAGATCAATTACTAATCTTTGAAAAAATGCAGGGAGATCTTTCTGGTAAAATGACTTATTCTTACTCCGAAGGTCGTGTTTTTGGTATACGACCAGACAAACCAGATAGCCTTAATGTATTTGGCAAAGAAGTATTTAGATATTCTGGTTGCGGAATGAAAATTATGCGCTTATTAGAAAACGGAGATATAGAAACTAAATCTAAAGGTTGGTTACTTTATAGAGACCCTAAAACAAATGCTTTTTTAAGTAATATGATAAACCCATATACTGGTAAAGAAGTAGAAGTCCCAGCTTTTAGAGCAGGGATTCGCGGAGGTATAATGACACCGAATGGTCCAGAAGTAGATGCTAGTTTTACTATGGAAAGTACTGCTTTTGGCGCTCCACTTAATCTAGTATTTACAGAGTTAGGAGATAAAATTCATATTACTCGCCATGCATTTACAAAATGGTTCGAAAAAAAGAGCCAAACTTGGCGTACTGAAATGACTTTAGATACTTATGATGTAGATAAAAAATACTTAACAGATAGGTCTTTAACTCACATACCATCCGAATACCATTGGACTAGTGAAACTTCTTGGCTTTCTATATTAAAAATGCAAGGCACTCCAGGACATATGATATGGACTTCTAGTGGAGGTACTTTCTTTAATAAAGAAGATTTACCAAAAGATTTTATTGCTGCTACAGAAGAAAAACAACCAGACATTTTTGGAGAAGAACTAAAGTGGGATGAAAATGAAAAATAAAAAGAACAAGAGCACTACAAAAATAGACCGTAGAGATATGCTAAAAAAAAGTAGTCTTCTTTTGGCTGCTGCTCCTTTCTATTTTGGATTAAATTCGTGTATTTCAGGCAATAAAAAGAACCTTGATGCAGATGTTATTATCATAGGCGCTGGCTTATCTGGTTTAAATGCCGCACTAATATTAGAAAGTGCTGGTTTTAAAGTAAAAATTGTAGAAGCAACAAACAGGCTTGGTGGGCGCGTACATACTGCCAATGAAAAAGATGTACCAGGACATCCAGAATTGGGTGCAAATGGTATTGGTGCTGGTTATGCTAGAGTTATAGATGCTGCACAAAAATATACTATTGAAATAGGGCCCGACCGTCCTAGAACCGAAGCCCGAAAAGGAGAGTTAATATATCATATTAAAAATAATTTTATACTACCAGAAAAATGGTCAGAAAACTCGCTTAATACCTTACCGGAAGGATTTAGAAAATCTTTGCCGGCCTATACTACTTGGCCTATGTTCTCTAAAATTAATCCGCTACCCGCAAATGATTTGGCAGCTTGGAGAGATTCTAAATATAAAGATTGGGATAAGTCGGTTTATTCGGTACTAAAGGAAAAAGGATTCTCAGAGGATGCTATAAAACTATGTATGGGAACAAATTCAAGTTACGGTGTAGATGCAAAAAACATTTCTATAATGATGTATTTTCAAATACTAACATGGATAGGACAACAAACAGCTTCTACTGGTAAAGGCGGAGCTATTGTAGGAGGCAACCAACGACTACCAGAGGCTATGGGCGCAGCATTTAAGCAAGATATTATGTTAAATAGCCCTGTAAAAAGTATTTCTTCAGAAGAAGATGCTACAACTGTAACTTTAAATAATGGCAGTACCCTAAGAGCACCCTACACTTTAGTAACATTACCAACCTCAGCTTTACGCCATATTAATATACCTCTAAGCACTACAGAGAACCAAAAAAGGGGCTTTAATGGTTTAGAATATACTCCAGTTGTACAATTACATTTTGTTCCAAAGAAAAAATATTGGGAAGAAGATGGCTTACCTCCAAGCATGTGGTGCGATAATTTAGCAGGTAGATTTATGGCAATGAAAAATGACCCGCAAAACCCTGACAAGGTAACTAGTTGTGTAGCTTTCCTTAATAGTAATGTTGCTATTGAAGTTGACAAAATGAAACAAGAAGATGCAATTGCTATTGTCACCAAAACGCTAGAAGAAATGAGACCAAGTCTTAAAGGTGCTCTAGATTTTGTTTATTATTGGACCTGGATAAGTAACCCTTATGCTGGTGGTGCATATGCTTACTGGAAACCTGGACAAATCACAGATTTCGCAAACCATCTTGCTACTCCTATAGGAAGAATTCATTTTGCAGGAGAACATACTGCGGTTATGAACAGAGGTATGGAAGGCGCTATGGAATCTGGCGAAAGGACAGCACTAGAATTACTCAATTTAATAGGATAATTAAAACCAAAACAAATGCTGAAGCATAATTTACATTTTAAAGATTCAGACTCTCATCTTAAAGGATGGCAGGAAGCCGTTTTTAGTGTTTATAATATCAAAAAATGGGTTGATTTTTTGGTTAATGTTTGTGGTTGGCAAATTGCCCACCAAGCTTATGCCGATAAAAGCTTAAATACGCTATGGCAGCTAAACAATAAGGCAAACATTGAGGAGACACTTCTTGTCATACCTGGTGATTCACAGGGTTTTTTACGTTTAGTAAAGTTCCATAATGTGGAGCAAGAACAAATACGTTCAGGAGCTCAGATTTGGGATTCTGGTGGAATTTTTGATGTAAACACTAGAGTAAAAGACATGGAAACTATGTATCGCAACTTTCAGAACGAAGGCTGGAATGGGTTTACAGATCCACACCGCTTTACCTTTGGAGAATTTGATGTTGCAGAAGCACTTCTAAAAGGTCCAGACGGAATAACTATTGCTATTATGCAAAGATTTCATCCTCCATTAGAGGGTTTTGAGTTTGAAAAAACTAGTCGCTTTTTTAACTCAACAACCATCTGTAAAAACTATAAAAAAACCCTTTCTTTTTTTACCGATATTTTAGGGTTTAAACTCTACTTCGAATCTGCCGGAGATAAACGCAGTAATGGCAATAATGTAATTGGTATTCCCCCAAATATTAATGGAGATATAACTGCTCCTGTATGTGTTATTCACCCAGAAGGTAAAAACTTTGGTTCTATAGAGTTACTGGAAACAAAAGAACTAAAAGGAAAAGATTGCTCAAAATTAGCACAACCACCTAACCTGGGCATTTTAATGCTTCGGTTTCCTGTAAAAAATGCAGCAGTTTATGCAAAACAAATAGTAGAAAAAGGAGGCAAATTAAATACTCCTATACAAACTTTAGAGATAAAGCCATATGGCAAAGTCAATGCTTTTTCTATAAGAACGCCAGACGGCGTTTGGCTAGAATTTATTGAATTACTTAAAGAACAACATAATGTCTAAAAAATTATTTTTCCTAGCAATGCTTGTTCTCATAACAAATGCTTGCTCAAATTCTAATCAAGAAAAAACTGCAACAGAAAGGCAAGACAAAAAAGCGACTCTTGTAAAAGCAGATGGCTCCTATAACAAAGTACCTTTAGAAAAAGACACTATAGTTATTAAGGTAATGCAAACTCGTGTAAAATCTCTTTCTAGTTTTAACTCTATTGAAGAAGGGTTAGAAGAGAATATGAAATATATGGAAAAACTTGCTAACCAAGCACAAACCGAAGGCAGCAAACCAGATATTATTTTATTTCATGAGTTTCCACTTACGGGCTATTCTTCTGGTACTAGGCAAGAGAAAATGCCTTTTACAATTGAAGTTCCAGGGCCAGAAACCAAAAGACTGGGAAAAGTTGCAAAGTCTTGTGATTGTTATGTTATTTTTGGCAGTTATGTTAGAGATGCAGCATGGCCAGACCATATACTTAGTATAAACACTGTATTGGGTAGAGATGGGAAAATTGCAAAAACGTTTTGGAAATCTAGAAACATAAAACGTTTATACAAAACCAAAGAAATTACTACAACCACCATAGAAGGGGTTAGAGATGCGTATCGTAAAAAATATGGAATAGAAGAAGAGTTTCCTGTACTACAAACTGAATATGGAAATATAGCTGTAAGTACTGTGCAATTTGACCCTTTCATCTTTGCTGCTTTTGCTATGCGTGGTACCGAAATAATGCTCAGAACCGCTACTCTTTTTGCGCAAGAAGATGTTGTTTTTACAGCATGGAGTAATGATTTTTATTCGGCCATGGCTAATTTCACACTTCCAGTAAGTACGGGCTATAATGCAGGAGAATCTATTATTGTAAGTCCGCACGGTAAAATTTTAGCAAAACACCCAAGTAAAGAAGAAGATGGTATTGTAGAAGCTAAAATTCCTATCGCTGCATTTAGAAAAGATAGAACTATACCTAATTATGCGCTAGAGATGGTAAAACCTGTTTTTGAGCAATACCGTCAAGAAATTCCAATAAATCATTTGGATATAGAAAAATATAAATTACCCAAAACTGGTGAAGAAATGAAAACGCTATTAGATAGTATTAGCCGTTATGTACCAGTTAAAACAGCAAATTAAAAAATATTCACTAAAAGAAAATAGTATGTCATTATTATATAAAAGAATTACCCTTTGTGTTGCAGATTTAGAACGTTCTCTTAGCATTTATAGAGACATTTTAGGTTTCACTATTAATTATATTCAACCTTCTGAGAAAGACTCTTTCTCTTATCCCGTATTTAATATTCCAAATGAAGCCGATTTAAATTTTGCCACCATGGATAGTCCTACCCAAGAGCGAACATTTGCGCTAACTGAAATTAAAGGTGTACCTCTACCAAAACAAGAAGGCATACATATGACTGCTTCTGTAATTAAGGTAGATGACTTAGCACAAGTTATTTCTAAAATAAAAGCCTTGGGACTAAAAACTACCGATATTAAAACAGATGAAAACGATTATGCAACTTTTATAGAACAAGCATTTGTAGATTTTGATGGACACTTAATAGTTCTATACCAATTGATGGAGAAAATATAATCCTTTTGTTATGCCAATACAGTTTAAAAGAGCTACACTGTTAGTTGCAGATTTAAAAAAATCCTTATCCATTTATAGAGATGTTTTAGGGTTCTCTGTTAACTATATTAAAAAATCGGAAGATGACTCCTACTCCTACCCTGTATTTAACTTACCAAAAAATGCACAGGTTTCTTTTTGTGCTTTAGATAGTCCTACCCAAAAACGAACTTTTGCTCTTACTGAGGTAAAAGAATATAAACTACCAGAACAAAAAGGCCCTAGAATGGCTGTTTTAGTTTTACAAGTAGATGATTTAAAAAATAGGATATCTAAAGTTACTTCTTTAGGGTTAAAAACATTAGACCTTCGCAAAGATACTACAGATGGTGAATCTTATTTAGAACAAGCTTTTATAGACTTTGATGGGCACCTTATTTTACTATATGAAATTTTAAAAGAATAATTACGCTATGAGCAACAAAACGATAAAACCACTTATTTCCGCAGAAGAACTTTTAACCATTCGTCATGACAACAATTTAGTACTCATAGATACTAGAATGGGAAAAGACATTAAGACAATCTATTTAGAAAACCATTTAAAAGGTGCCTTACATGTACACTTAAACAACGACTTGTCTGATATAAAAGAAAATCTTGCAAATGGTGGAAGACACCCATTACCAAGTATAGAAAAGTTCTCAAAAATATTAACCAATTTAGGTATTTCTCCAGATAATCATATTGTAATTTATGATGATAAAAGTGCTGCTATTGCTTCTGCCCGATTATGGTGGATGCTAACTGCTATTGGTCACGAAAAAGTACAAGTATTAAATGGTGGCTTAAAAGAAGCTTTAAGAGTTGGTTACCCTACTAGTTCTGGCAAAGAAACACCTGCCAAAGTAGCTCCTTATTCTATAGCTAACTGGAAGCTACCAATGAAAACAATGAACGAGGTAGAGAAAATTTCTCAAGACAACGATTATCTTGTAATAGATGTTAGAGCAAAAGAACGGTATAACGGAGAAGTAGAACCAATAGATTTAATTGCCGGACATATTCCTGGAGCAACCAATATTCCTTTTACCAGCACTAATTTAGATGAAAACGGGCTATACCTAGAACCTTCTATTTTAAAAGAAAAATATGAAAAAATAATAGGATCAAAACCTATGGAAAATGTAACAGTACATTGCGGTTCTGGAGTTACAGCTTGTCATACCCTTTTAGCAATGGCCCATGCAAATCTTGAAATTCCTAATCTTTATGTTGGTTCTTGGAGCGAATGGTCTAGAAACAATAAAACTATTGCAACTAATATTAAACAGTAAATTAAAATTTATGAAAAACGCCATCTTGTTATTATTTTTTGTGGGAGTAACATTTTCTAATGCCCAAGACTCTTCTATAAATGATTTGTATGATTATGATATAGAAGAACGATTAAATGAGCTAGGAATAGAATTAACCGAGCCTAAAGAACCTAAAACTTTTAAAATATCATTAGCTGTAAAAAGTGGCAACATGCTATATTTATCTGGAAATTTGCCTTTCTCTAAAACCAAAAATTACAAAGGTAAACTAGGTAAAGATTTAACTGTTGAAGAAGGCTATGATGCCGCTCGACTTGTTGGCGTTAATCATTTATCTACTTTAAAATTGTATTTGGGAGACTTAAATAAAGTAGAGAAAATTGTAAAAGTATTGGGAATGGTAAATTCTGACCCTAATTTCACAGATCAATCCAAAGTGATGAATGGATTTTCTGATTTAATGTTTGAAGTTTTTGGTGAACGAGGTTTACATGCCAGGTCTGCCGTGGGTATGGCAGCAATTCCTTTTAATGGGGCATGTGAAATAGAAATGATTGTTCAAATTAAAGAAGAATAATTACTTATACACATAAAATAAGGCAATAAATAGCTTTTAAAAGCTATTTATTGCCTTATTTTTTTAGGGATTATTCTATTGGTTATCTATTTATAACTTGTTTTAAAGCCTCCCCAAATTTTATCATATCTTCCATGTTTCCCATACTTATACGACACCAATTTGTATGCGGTAAAAAAGGGCGTCCTATAGCTATTCCTTTATCCCTCATTTGTACGCGAAGCTCTCTAATATCTATGCCGGAATTAAAGAAAATAAAATTGGTATGCGAGGGAATATAATAAAGGTTAAGCTCTTCTAGTATTTTATATACATACTGTTTACATTCCATGTTATAAGCAAGACTTTTTGCATAAAACTCTTCATCTTCATAAGATGCTTTTATTGCTGCTATTGCCATCATATTTGGCCTTGCCATTATATTTTTTCTAATTCTTGCTGCAATATCTGGCCTAGCAACTAAATAGCCCATTCTAAGACCCGCAAGTGCATACACTTTAGAAAAAGACTTAGACACAATTACATTTTTACCTTCTTTAACTAGTTCAATCATGGAAGGATAATCTGGCTCTGTTATATAGTCACAATAAGCTTCATCTGAAAATACTGTTGTTTTTTCCGATACCGAAGTAAAGAAATCTAACAACTCCTCTTTTGGAATTAGATCCCCTGTTGGATTATTAGGATTGCAAACAAAAACCAAAGAAGTACGGCTGGTAATTCTTCTCTTCATTTCGGCTAAATCATGACGCATATCTTTGGTTAGCGGTACTTTATTAATAAAAGCACCAAAACGCTCTGCATAAGTCATTAAAAAATCATATACAGGATCCGCGGTTATAATTTCTCCACCATTAACTCCATATGTTAACCCCGTAGCATTTAAACCCTCAGAGGAACCCACGCAAATAACTATATGTGCTCTAGAAACCCCTTCTTTTCTTGAAATAAGTTCTGCCAATGCTTCTGTTTCTTCATAAGGGTAACGACACCCTTTATCAAGAGCATCTATCATAGCTTTTCTAACTTTTTTAGAAGGACCTAAAGGGTTCTCGTTAGCACTAAGTCTAACATAATCATATTCAGTTTCTGTAATTACATTTTCTGGTTTTCTATTTTTTAAAATATCTAATAACATAGGGACAAAAATTAAGAAGTTACTTTTTCTGTTTCTTGAACAGCAATAATTGGTTTTATAAAAAAGGAAACAGAAATTGCTATACAAAGTATAATTACTACCACCCAAAAACTCATACTATAAGAACCTGTTTGGTCCGATATTAAACCTGTCATCCAAGCTCCTAAGCCAGCTCCAAGGCCTTTAAAAGCTGCTATTATCCCTCCTATTTTACCTGCAGATTTAACACCAAATGTGGTAATAATAATATAGTTAATTATAGTGTAAAGACCTCCCCAGCCTAAGGCATATAATATTAAGGCAGGCCATACTAAAACAGGAGAATCAAGGGCAATACACAAAGCTCCTAAAGCCATTAAAGACACCTGAATTTTAAAAAGCTTATGTTCATTTATGTATTCTGCAATGGTACCAGATACCAATTTAGAACCCAAAATAATCATAAAGAAAACACTTAACGTATTTCCTGCAGAGACCACTGAAAAATCTTGCTCCCTCAAGTATAGAAAAAGATTTGTTATTAGTCCCATTATACTATAAAAGCAACATGCCCCTACGATACAAATAGCCCAAAAAACACGTGTTTTTAACGCTTTTTTAAATTGAATTTCAATTAGCCCAGTTTCTTTATCTTTTGCAGAAGTATCTGTACTTGTTTTCTCTTTAAACTTAACAGGTTTTATAAAAATAAATAATAGTAGTGCTACTAAAATAGGTAGTAAAGCCTCGTACTGAAATGCAGTACGCCAACCAAAATTCTTTAATAACGGAATTCCTATTTGAGGAATAATAATACCCCCTGCAGAAGTTCCTGCTAATGCTATTCCTATAGCTATTCCTCTTTTTTCAGTAACACGTTTTGAAACCATTATCAAGACTGCAAGAGCTCCTGCACCAGAGAGTGCAATTGCAAAAACAAAATGAATTAAGTATACGTGCCAGGTAAACGCTATCTTAGAATAAAGGTATAGCATTGCAGAGATTACAAGCAAACCAATTATCATTAATCGTTTTGCTCCGTATTTATCTATTACCGCACCAACAAAGGGAGCAAGTAAAGCTGCAGATACTAAATTAATAAAATCTCTAAATTTTAATTCGGATTTAGTCCAATCCAAATCTGTCAAAATTGCTTCGTCAAAAATTGTAATTCCCGATATGGTTAAACCATTAGATACTATTAATAAAATTGTTCCTAGAATAGCTACTCCTAGTATCTTTATAAAAGAATTTTTGTTTGCCATATTTTAAGTTGTTTTAGAGTTATGGCTTACTTGCCTATTTATTAAAACATTTATGTAGTCGGAATACTTTTACTTTCAGGAACGATGGGTTTAATAAAAAACGAAATAGCTAAAGCTATACACAGCAAACCAACAATAAACCAAAAACTTATACTATAAGACCCTGTAGCATCTGCAATTACGGCAGTTAACCACATTCCTAAACCTGAGCCTACTCCTTCAAAAAATGAGATAAGACCCCCTATTTTCCCGGCAGATTTTACACCAAATGTGGTTATAATTATATAATTAAATAATGTGTAAAGACCTCCCCAACCTAGTCCCAATAGTATAAGAGATGGCCATATAAGGTCTGCAGAGTTTACTGCTAAAAGTGCTGCTCCAGAAATCATTAGCAACAATTGAATTTTAAATAGCATGTGCTCATTAATATAATCTGTAGCAACTCCAGAAGACAGTTTTGCAATAAGAATTATAGCAAAAAAGATACTAAATGCATTTGTAGCCTCTTCCGCAGTAAAATTAAGTTCACTTAGATACAAAAACAAGTTATCTATGATACCAAGGATACTATAAAAACAAAAAATACCTGCAAAACAAATTGCCCAAAATACAGGTGTTTTTATGGCATCCTTAATGGTGAACTCTACAAGGCCGGTTTCTTCATCTGTAACTGCTGTATCAACATTCTTATTCTTATATTTTACAGGTTTTAGAAGAATAAAAATTGCAATAGCTATTAAAACTGGTACAATAGACTCCCATTGAAACGCCCCGCGCCATCCAAAATTATTAAACAATCGTAATCCTATTTGAGGAATAATAACACCACCTAATGAAGTACCAGCTAAAGCTATACCTATTGCGGTTCCTCTTTTACTTTTTATGCGTTGTGAAACCATTATAATAACCGCAAGAGTACCAGCTGCAGAAACAGCAAAGGCAAACAAAAAATGTATAACATACATATGCCAGGCAGCTTGTACAAGTGAATAAGAATAAAGTAAACTAGCAATAAATAACAAACCAATTACAAGCATTTTTTTTACGCCAAAACGGTCAATAGTAGCACCTACAAACGGCATAATGACCGATGAGGCAACCAAATTAACTAAACCTCGAAGCTTAAGTTCAGAACGGGTTAATCCAAATTCTTCGAGTATTGCAGTATCAAAAACACCAATACCTGATATGGTCATTCCGTTGGTAACCACTAAGGTTATGGTACCTAATATTGCAATACCAAATAAGGCGCCAAATGTTTGTTTTTCGCTCATAGTTATATTTTTATATAGTGTATAGGTGTATTATATGGGGTTAGTTTAACACCGTCTTTATGTACTAACTCCATCACAAAAAGTTCCCCTTCTTTTAAAGTTTCGGTTAATCTAAATGAGATTCCATTTATGGGACCTTCATGATCTACGGTGAAACATTGTTTGTCTTCATGCCAAGTATATTCTGCAGGCCCCCAAGGTCTCATTTCTAATTCGTTAAAATCAAAAACTAAATCGTCATTGGTATTAATAACCTCTTCAGGTTTCATATGAAGTGGAACTTGCATAGAATGTAATAAAACCGAAGTATCTCCTTTTACAGTGATATAAAAAAATAGTGGTTTAATTTCTGTTTCCGATTGCCCTGGCTTAACGTAATAACTTTCCTCTAAAATGTATATTCCAGGATGCCCCTCTGGTCTATTTATTATACGATGGTCACAAACATCCGTTACATGTTTTGCATACGGGTGTATCTGCTTCCCTTCGGAAATTTCAGCTTCTATTTGTGCTTTATTGTCTAGCGTACCGCAGAGTATATTTGCAAACTTCTTTAATATTGAATTCATTTAATGCTGTTGAAAAATTTCTACATATAATCCATTCGGCGTTTCTAAGACACAGGCTTTTCCGTCTCCTAAAATATAATCGGAAATTTCTTGAATTTCCGATTTAACTGTAATACCATTTTTTACAGCATTAGCCATAACCTTATCTATATCTGTAGTTTGGAACGAATACATACCTAAACCTTGATTAGGAATACAACTTTGTACTCCGGTATCTACCATATTACCATCTTTAAAATCTAAAAGAAGGTAGTGGTTTTGCTTTGCTTCTGGAGCATAAATACCGCAAAAACGAAATGGCGTATTTGCTTTCACCCCTAAGGCTCCTTCATCTGCAGCTTCCCAAACCGAATCAAAAAGAATGTAATGTTCTAACACATCGGTATAAAATGCAACCTCAGCATCTGAATCTTTTGCAACAAAAGCAGAATATCCCGGCCCTCCAAAACCATCTGCAGGATCACAAGGTGCTAATTGCGGAAAATTTACGCGCTCTATACCTACACAATGCAAATAATCTGGCCCTTTATAAATTGTTTCAAGATATTGCCCTTTTTCGCCATCTGCTCTTACAATATCTCCTAATTGCATTGGTGCCATTGCTTGAACATTATATTCTTGCATTCTTTTATCCATATTCTTTGCATTAGATGTTGGAAAACCTAATGAAAAAGAGCCTGTTTCATAGGAACTATAGCTATTATGAATTTTTGGTGTAGCGGTTTTTAAATGAATAATTCGCAACTGTATTAAACTTGGGACTGTAGCTCTATAACAATGGTATATATCATAATCAATATTTGATGGAATATGCCAAAATAAACGTTGTGCATTTTTTTCATCTTTGGTTAAAGCAACAGCATCTATCTGCATTTTCATAACATCGCCATAAAAATGTTTGTAGGTATCTAAATCTACCGTACATAACGTTGCAGTATGTATATACCCTGTTATAGCTCCTTCTCCTATGCCAGTTGGAATATCTATTTTTGTTTTTTTCATAATCTTTTTCTTTACTCCTTTTACTTAATTCTATCTAAATCATGATATGCATAATTAGCTGCAGTTGAAACTGTTTCTCCAGTAGATAGTTTTGTTATTTTATCTCGATAACTAAAAATATTTTCACTTAATAATACCTGATAATTAAAACACTTATCTCCAAAAGCACAGTCTGTTCCATTCATATACATATTAAATTTACCGTCCTCTTTCTTAACTAATAAATCGCATTTATCTGGGTATGCACTTATCTCTTCTGCAGTTATTGAGTTTAGTAATTCTGAGTTATTATAAGCTCCCACATACTTTTTTTTATCTTTAAAAGGCCACATTTTAACACGAATAATGTTTAAACTATCATCTTTTGTAAGGGTATAAATACGTTGGCGATATGTACTATCTGGTTGGTGGTCTCTATATTCTTCTACATATAATACATGTTCACCAATAGCTGGGTTATTTAATTTTACATAATGCGATTCTATTTGTAAATAACCATCTTTACCTGTATCATCTAACAACCAAACATCTCCCCCTTCTTCTTTTACTTTTGCAATTTGCTTATCATTGTTATACTTTCCTGGCCAAATATTCATGATACTATTTAACTCTGTTTCTAGAGAGTCTAGAGATTTGTTTTGCGCATAACAAGTAACCATCATACTTATGATAAAAAAAAGACTAGTTATTGTTTTCATATTTTATACTGTTTAATTATTTTTTAATTTCTGCTGCTACTCTAAATCCTAACATAAAACTTTTATAATCTGCGCCATCTCTGGAGCGTACCGCTGTTCTTCCCCACGCTACACCGCTAATCCAGCTTCCTCCTTTTGGTGTTCTAAAAACACATTCTTCGTTTGTTCCTAGATAAGAAGAGCCATCTATGGGAGCATCATCTAAGTTGTTCTTAAAACAGTCATTTGTCCATTCCCAAGCATTGCCAATCATATCATATAAACCAAAGGCATTTGGCTTAAATTTTGCAACTGAAGATGTAAACACATAACCGTCTGTACAAGGAAATATAGGCCTCGTAGGGAATTGATTTGAAAAAGTACGATCCCCAACATTAGCATAATCACAGGCTAATTCTGGATCTGTTCCCCAAAACCAAGGACTAGAACTTCCTGCTCTGGTAGCGTACTCAAATTCTACTGTAGAAGGCACTCTATATTCTCTTCCTGTTTTTTTACTTAACCAATCGCAATATGCTTTAGCATCACTCCAACTTACACATACTACAGGAGCATCTTCGCGTTGCGGATATCCAGGATTTTCCCAGTTATGCGATGCTATATAACCATAACTTTTACCATCATAATAGTTACACCCAATTAAAGGTTCTCCGTTACGTATTGGCACATTAGATTTATATTTAGATTCTTTCATGAATACTCTAAACTGTGCTAGAGTAACCTCTGTCTTTGCAATAGCAAAAGGTTTTTCTATAGTCGCCTTTACCCTATTACGCTCTCCTTTTTTTCTTCCAATCTCTTCTTCATGGGAACCAATATAAACAGAGCCTTCTGGAATTTCTATCATTTCTGGGCAGCTTTTACAATCTTTAAAAGATTTTATCTCTTCTATAGTATTACTTTTTAAAGAAAATAATACTGGTATAATTACTATTAAAAGATATTTTCTCATAAGCTAATACTTTATTTATTTTAAACTATAAACCAGCTAATGTCTCTTTAATTTTAACAAAACTTGGAAGTGTTTTCCCATCGGTAATTTCTGCATAACGAACTACTCCCGCCCCATCTATTACAAACGCAGAACGCATTGAAAAACCACTCATTCCTGCAAAATCGCCATCGAATAAAACACCATAATCTTTACTTACCTTTCTGTTAAAATCTGACCCTAAAGGAAATTTTAAATTATTTTCTTTAGCAAACTTGTCCAAAACAAAAGGAGAATCAACAGACACCCCTACTACCTCTGCATTTAAAGAAGCATAGTCGTTATCCTCTCCATTAGCAGTACATAATTGTTCTGTACAAACACTAGTAAACGCTAAAGGAAAAAAGTGTAGTATTACATTCTTTCCTTTATAATTACCTAATGTAATAGGTTCTAAATTAGTGCCAACTAATTTAAAGTCTGGTGCTTTATCTCCTTGTTTTAATGCTGCCATTTTTAATATTATTTTTGTGTCTTACTATCCTCTTTATCTTCTATATACTTTTTAAAAACGGTCCAAGAGGTTTCGTTTGGCCTTTTATCATCCATAGCAGGCGGAGTATTATATTTTGGATAGCGCTCGTCTAATATTTTTTGTAATCTTGACCAAATCTCATCTTTTTTTAAGACACTTTTACCTGTTGCATTGGCAATAATCCACCCAGGACGGCTTCCCATCTCCATCCATGGTAACCATTGCGACATACGTTGCCATGATATATTAGACTGGCTAATATTCTTAATTTTGGGGTTAGTTAATTCTTCGGTCTTATAATACGTATTAAATATTTCCATAGCATGGTAGGTGCCTCCGACATATTTTTGATAATCTCCGGCAAGCGGGTTTTTATAAAACAAAGGAACTTCATGAGAGGTAACACTAATTTCGCCGTACTTTCTAAAACCTGTTTTTAGTGTTGGTTTACCATCTTTATCATTAACATAAACAGTATTTCTCATATTCACTGGATCATTTGCTACATGAACCACATCTACAACTTCACCTGTCCACGGATTTTTCCATTTATCTATTATTTCGTTTGTCTCTGGGTCTAGATACATCATTATTTCTCTTCCTACTAGTTTAAAACCTTTTCCTCTAACCGGATCTTCTACACAATCACATTGCCTAACATTAAACCCTATTACATTAAATAAATGACGGTCTTTCTCTCCTTGTACACGACTGTATATACGACCCTCCCACATACTATACATAGGCTTACCTTCTTCCACAGTACTACAAGAAGTTTTTTGCCTTATCTCTAAAGCTTTTTCTCCTTCAAATGTCATTTCTTGAGCTTGTAACCCAACTGTAAACACAACACCTAATAACCAAGTAATTTTTGTTCTCATTTTTATCATTTTTAATTAGTTTTCTCTAAAAATTCCCACCATACCCCATCTGGACTTAATAGTGCAAAGCAACTTACTTTGCCATATGGTTCTATTATTACTTCCTGTAACGAAGAATGTATTTTTACTTCTTTCTTTAAAAGAGTATTATAATAAGATGTTATATCTTCTACCTCACAACGGTACATCAACAACCCTCTGTTTGGAGGAATAGCCAGACTAGAAAAATCTTTACCCTCTACACCATCAAACTCACATAATTGAAACATTACATCTCGCGTACCGTCTAATGAAAAAATATTTGCCTTACAGGTAACATTTGTAATCATGTTCATAGGAATACCAAACATATTTTCAATAGGTTCATCTTTCTTTACTTGATACTCATTTAACAAAGTGAAACCTAACTGATTCTCATAAAAAGCTCTAGAAGCTTCCAAATTTTTTACCGTTAAAGAAGAATTGTAAATATGAGAAGGTATTTTATAACCCTCTGGCAATTCTAAAGGCGGTTCTACTCTATGTGTAAATGCAACAATAATATCATCATATCCTTGCATTAAAATATCATATAATTTAAAAGGACCCATGGTCTGTAACAATGGATCACTTAAACCATGCCAACCCAAATCTCTTATTTCATTAAAAGTTTTAGCTACTTCTGGTACTCGCAAGTTAATATCCATAATGCCTCCAGTATCCCATGGTTTTTGAGAAGACCTAATAATTTCTTGCGATACACTATTAAATTTCACCAATCGTAACTTTCCCGAAGTGTGTTTATTAAACTGAATTAAAACTTCGTCTGCTGTTGCCTCTTCTTTTAGATTCCAAAATTTAAGTACAGATGTATTAGTCTTGTATTTTCCAATAACAGATAACCCACCATAGTCACAGAAAAAATTAGTCACTTTATCTATGTCTCCTACACTGTAAATTACTTCTAAAATTGTCTTTAGTTGATGCATTCATTTCGACATTACATCAACAAGATACAAAATAATTAACATAGTTAACTGTTAATTATATTAATTATTTAAATATATTTAAGAGAATTAATTTTTAACAGTATGAAAAAAGATATAAAAAAAATAAGTAGACGTTCCTTTTTAAATACATCTTCGGTTTTACCATTTGCCGCTATACCTGGGATAGGCTTAGCTTCTTCTTTTACTCCTAACACAGAAAAAAAAGGAGAATTAAGTACTTCCTTTTCTAAAGAAGATCTTTTTAAATTACATATTCGTTTAATGGGAAGCCTAAAACCTACTACCATATACAATTGGTTTTCTGGACATTTATGGGGTATAATTCCTGGTGAAGCCCCTAAACCACTAACCACTTTACAAGGTTTAGCTAAAAGTAACTGGAAAAAAGAAGAAAAAAACTATACTAAAGAAAGTTTTGATTTAGGTTTTTTTGGAGATATAGAAACTGGCAAAGTTCTAGATACTTGGAAAAATCCTTATACCAATAAGATTATAAAACCTTTTCATTTTATGTATGGCGGGGGCAGTAAAACAACATATACCCCAGACGGAATCTTATCTGGAGAAACCATTAAACCCTATAAAGAGAATTGGGTGCAATCTGGAGAACAAATTTGGCTAGATGAATCTGGCTCTGCAAGTTTTAAAAATCCGCTACAACCTGAAGAATGGCCAATTTCATCTGCAGGAGAACAAATGCATTTTGGCTCTTCTACAACTTATGTTACAGATGCAAAACAACTTTTTAATCCTAAAAAAGATTCCTGCGAACAGACTTTTTTCTGGACAGCAATAAACTCCTGGGAGCCTTGGTTACATATGGGTCAAAAACCTGGATTTGTAATGTGGCGCGCTACTGGTAAAAAAATAGTAGATATTTCTGAAATACCCGCATCTATGCTAGATTATGTTTCTAAAGTACAACCCAATTATTTTGAAGAGGAAAGACCTTGGAAAGGAAGAAGAAGCACCTATGCAAGCTATAAAAAGGAACGTAAGCATAATGAAAAGTAAACATTAAGAACCAGGCCTTAATTCCTGTTGCATTTTTACATTACGAGGCGTTTTTAAATCGCATTGAACACGAATCCATCCTGGGTTAAAACCAATACGATCTGCACCTGGGTTACCCCAAGAATATATTAAAGTTTTATTTGTTTCTTGGTCTAAAATATAGATTACAAAAGTTTCTCTGTGCATACCAAAAGACCAAGTATTACGCATTCCAAGCAGCATATTACGACCATCCGGATAGGTAAACTTAAAAGATCCTCCTTGATCTAAAATATCTATATAATGATTAGTAACTGTAGATCTTCCATTTGTATCATTCGGAAAATCTATCATGCAAGTAAAACAACGCGCTTTTTCTAATTGGTAAGCACTCTTTTGCTTATCATCACTAAAATTAAATGCATTTTCAGTTATACTAAATTGATACTCTTTTGCATCTTTATCTGTACAAGAATTAGCAATAGTTTTTGTAACAAACCCATCTCCTTCCCTTCTAAGTAGCATAGTGCACCCTTTTTCTAATAGAGAAGATTCTGGTGTTAATTTAGACACCTCATTAAAACTATCTCCTTTTGCTAGTATTGGTTTCTTTGTTTTAAAATGATACACCTTAACTTTAATAGCATTTTCTGCATCATCTGGCACTAATTGATATATGCATTGCCTTGTAATTAAGTTCTTATTATCCTCTCTATATTCTTCTATGTACACTGCTCCAACGCCAAAATTAGAATTCTGAAATTGACTTACAGAGACATGAACTCTATCATGTTTAGTATCTTCTAATTTCTGAATTTTATCAAAATCTAACTGCTCTACATTGTCATACTCTCCTTTCCAAATATGCATAAGATAATCTAACTCTCTTTCTGGGTAAGAAAATTTTCTATTTGGCTCTACTGTAGTAGCTAGCCTTTTAATAGTACTTTTTGAGGTTTCTACCATTTCGGGAGAACTAGAGCCCTTATTTTCTTTTTTTTGCTGACTATTACCTACTAAAAAACCCATTAAAAAAATTAGGGTTATTATTATTTTCTTAATGGGTTTCATATAATTAAGTTTGATGGTTTAATTTTTTAACCAATCTCCAACACCATATGGATCGGGGTGTGGAGCAGAAACATGCTCATGACGAATTTTCCAATCATTATTTTCTCTTTTAAATACAAAAGATGTTCTAAAAGTGTTAAATACTTCTTTACCTCCTACATTTAAATATAGCTCTGTAATACCGCTAATCCACCCCATATCGCCTACAATTTCTTCAAAAGGACCTTCTGTCCAAACAATTTTAGTCATAGCAATAGGGGAAACCGTAAAATCTTCCCAACCTTTAGCTATCATTGAAAATCCTTTAGTACTGTAACGTGGTCCTTCTAATACTACATAAGTTTTCTCATCCTGGCAGTACCCATTTCTTATTTCTTCTATATCCTCCTGAATAATAGCATTAAAAAACTTAGTAATTCTATCGTGTAGTTCTGCCATTACATTTTATCTATATCATTAGCAATATCGGCAATAGACTTATCAGGGTTTTCTAATTCTTCCATTTCTTGTTGTACTATACGTAGTACTCTAGAAATATACTCGCTATGCCACTCTTGCCTTTGCGTTTCTTCTTCTTTAGTTTCTGGTACATAAGCATCTATTTCTTCTTGGGATACTAGTCCTTTTTTCTCTAATAAACGTTCCATAGTATCCATACGTTCCCGCATTACCGCTAACTCTCCTGCAATTGCCATGGTAATATTTAATACACGTTCTACCGCAGGATCCTCATGAAAATACGGGCGTTTGCCTTTAGATTTACTAGATGCTAATTTTATATGATCGATCATAATATTCTTTTTTAATTTTTAATTGCACCAAAAACATTCCATATAGGAGAGCGCCCATGATCTTCTGGTTCCTCTGCTTTTTGGGTGCCATCATCCAAATCGTTTTCTGCTTTTGCTCCTATTTGCATAAAATCTTCTTTTCTAAAACCAGATGCTTGCATTAAATCTATAGGCTCTATATCATGCATTTTAGACCAATAAGGTTCACTATTATTTAGAGCATCCCAATCTCTAATAAACTTTTCGAACAGGGTCATATCATTGGTATACTGAGGTTGTTCTATGTGTAAGGTAAGTCCCCCAGGTTTTAAAAGACGGTAAACTTCATTCATTATTTTATATATAGATTTACCTCCTGTTTCATGAAAAAACATAGTGGATTGGACCCAATCAAAAGATTCATTCTCAAAAATTGTTTTTGCAGCATCCATTTGCATAAACGTAACATTGGTTACTCCTAAATCTAATGCTCTAGCATGCGCATATCGTAGCATTGGAGCTCCTGTATCTATAGCAATTACCTCGGCATTAGGAAAGGCTCTTGCTATTGGTAATACATTATGCCCCATGCCACAACCAATATCTAAAATTCTTTTTGGAGCAAAGTCTGGGTACGTTTTCTTTACCCAACTTGTTATTGCTTTACCGCCTCCATCATTATACCTGCCTAACAAACCAGCGGTAGTAACAAAAATACCAGAATCGTAATTTGCTGCAGGAGTTACGTCTCCCTCAATTAATTCGGTATGGTAACTACCTGGCATTAAATGGTTATCTACTGCCAATAAGTATTCTGGAACTTTACAATTAGGGTCTAATACTAAGGTAGATTTTCCTTTATTAAACCCCTCTGCTTTATCTCTTAATTCTTCCGCCTGTCTTAACACAATAGATCGCCCAGCTTGTTGTCTCATTTCCATAGTACTTCTTCGTAAAGAAGACCATATTTGGTAATGAGAATCTTTACTTATGGCTTCTTGCAATTCTTCTACAGATGCTATATTACGACCATTTTTTGCTTTAAAAGCTGGCTCTACCCTTTTTTCATAAGCCATTTTATTGCCTTGCGACACATGTGCCAAATGCTTATTTAAACTTGCTAGGAAATTATACCTAGCTCTCTCGTCATGATTTGTTTCTGGCATCATAGCATGTTTTGCTATTTTGTTCCAAACTGGTGGTAAATTCTTTGCCATGTCTCTTAATTTATATATCCTAATGCTTTATCTTCTTCTATCAACACTTTATCTCGTTGTGCTGGGTCTCCATAACCTCCTCCTCCTGGGAGTGTTAATATTAATTCTTCTCCTGGATGTAATTTATCTAATCCTTTAGGCGGAAAATCTCTATGCGGAATAATTTCCATTGCTCCCATTTGCCCATCCTGACCTAATAAAATTCCTTTAGCAGGAGTTTGTGTTTTTTCCGTTAGTAACGATATATTTAAAGCATTTTCTCCTACATTTTTAAAGCTAAAACGTTGCCCTAAACCTCCTCTATACTTTCCTTCTCCGCCAGAATTTGGTACTAACGATTTTTCGGTAACCAAAACTGCAATATCTGTTTCTAAAACTTCAATAGGTACATTTGCTACATTAGTAGGGAAACTAAGTACATGCTCTCCATCCATAGTTGGCCTTGCACCATATCCTCCATTTAAAAAGAAGTATTCTACAAACTCTTTTCCTTTATGTTCTCCATTTAATACAATACACCAACACGCACTTCCGCAATCTGCCTGTACCTGTTCCGGAACTGCTTTTGCTAATGCCCCAAAAACTACCGAGTGCAACATATTACCAGTAATATTCCTAGCCCCAAGTGGAGACGGTTTCTGCGCATTTACTAAACACCCTTTTGGTGCGGTAACTTTTATAGGGTAAAAAGAACCATCATTGTTTGGAACATCTGGACTAAAAGTACACTTAATAGGATACGCCGTATAAGCATACGTATAGTTAAGTACCGCATTAATACTTAGCGGGTGTGCACCAGAAGTACCTTCATAATCAGCATGAATTTCATCTCCTTTAATAGTGACTGTAATTTCAAAATGACAACCATTTCCTCTACCATCACCATCGGTATCATAACTATATTGATAGCTGCCATCTGGAGCCGCTAACAATGCTTCTCTCATGGCTTTTTCTGATGCGTTAATAACTGCATCTGCTAGATCTTGAAGGTCACCTAAGTTATTTTCCTCCATCAATTTCATCAGTGATTTTATTCCCTGATCATTAGCTGCAATTTGCGCTCTAATATCTCCTATAGTTTGGTCTGACGCTCTTACATTATGTTCTAAAATATTGAATAATGTATGGTTAGGCTTTCCTTCTGCTATAAGTTTGGTCGGGGGAACCATTAGCCCTTCTTCATATAAATCTCTAGAACCAGCTCCCCACAATACGCCTCCCATATCTGGAGAGTGTGCAATAGTGCCAATAAAACCTATTAATTTATTTTCATGAAAAATTGGGGAAACGATACCAATATCGGGTTTATGACCAGCACATAACCATGGGTCATTTGTCATAACTACATCTCCTTCTTTCCATGTTTCTAACGGAAAATAATCTGCCAATAAAGCCTTTGTAAGCATAGGTAATACTCCTAAGAATGAAGGAACAGAAACACTAGATTGTGCTATAGACCTTCCTTTCCTATCCATTAAAACTACTGCAAAATCATTGGATTCTCTTGTTACCGTGGAAAATGATGTTCGCTGCAAGGTTGTTCCTGCTTCATCTACTATACTTATTAGCCGAGACCAAAGAATACTCAGCGCTATTGGATCAAATGTTGTTTTTGTTTGCATGAATTAACATGTATTACAATTAGTTAACTAAGTTAACTAATTTTTGATTAGTAATCTTATTTTGAATGTTAAACTTTGAAAAAAACTAGCTTAAAGTTGTTCCTAAAAGCCTTCCAAAACTTAACGCAGGGGTAATTGCCATACCACTACAAAAAGAACTTCCACTTGTTGCTCCAAGTCCTAAAAATTCTCCTGCGGCGTATAAACCTTCCATAGGTATTCCTTTTGTATCTACAATTTGTAATTCTTTATTCACTTTAATACCTCCAAAGGTTACAAGTACAGAGGCATGTACTTTTAAAGCATAAAACGGAGCTTCTTTAATTGGGTCTTCTAAATAAGTTCTACAAAAAACGGGGTCTTTTTTAGTAGCTACCATTTGGTTGTATTCTTTAATAGTTTTTTCTAAATTATCTAAAGGAAGCCCTGTTTTTTCTGCTAATTCTTCTATAGTATTAGCCATAGTTAAAGCTCTATTTTTTAATGCTTCTTCTTTCATTTGCTCTACAGTCCAACCAATTACAATAGGATTGTGGTTTCCATTATTGTCCATAGAAACCAAAGCTTTTTCATCAAAAATTATCCAAAAACTCCAATCTGGTTGTTGCATTACAGTAAGCTCTCTTGTTTCTGGACTTACCTCATCTTCTCTAATAAATCTTTTACCATGTGCGTTTACATATATATCTCTAGGCTGGCGGTAAATAGAGGTTAATACCATTGCCCAAGCTTTATTAAAATCTACACGACCGCTTCCTGCTACTTCTTCCATACCACCCAAACTAGGTAAATGAAAATTTCCTAATCTAAATGTGGCTCCTATTTTCTCTACTACTTTATGTCCGTCTGCTGTGGCATTAGGATGAGCACTACTTACCAAAGGAATATCGCCATGTTTTTCTTTAAAATAAGCAGGATTACTACCATAACCACCTGTAGTAATTACAATGTTTTTTCCTTCATATATTTTTTCTCCTTCAGGAGTAATACATAAAACTCCGTCAAAACGTTTTCCTGTTTTTCTTAGTCCAGAAAATGAGGTGTTAAAATAAATTTCTATACTTCCGTTTGCTACATATTTTTCCCATTGCGGAAGAAGTACTTTATAGATACTTAATGCTTTTTCTGGGCCATAAATAGTCCTTGCAGTTTCATAAGCTACATGACCATATATAATTCTAGGACATTCTGGCGCCCATTCCATTCCTAAATCATCTAACCATTGAATCGTTTTTGGGGCTTCAAAAACTGCTTTTTCTGTAAGGTCTAAATCTCCAGATTTACTATTAATTCTATAAATGTCTGCTAAATGTTTTTCTGGAGAATCTTCAATCCCTTTTTCTTTTTGTAAGTGCGTACCGCCAGCGCTCATATGACCGCCAGACCAGTGTAATGCTCCGCCAACATAATCCGCTTTTTCTATTACCCCAACTTTGAGTCCCCGTTCTGCTGCAGTAATAGCACAGCTCATTCCTGCTGTACCCGCCCCTACTATTAGAATATCATAACTCATAATTAATGATGTAAATCGATAATTATATTTTTGTCTTTATCTACATGTACAGAACTATTAACCCCTATAACCGTAGTACTTTCTGTTTCTTCTATTATGGCTGGTCCATCAAACTTTTCGTTAGATTTAAGTGCATATCTATCATAAACAGGGCAATCTAAATAGCCTGTTTCCTCAAAATACACTTTTCTAACTCCTTTGTAAGCTTCTGCATCGGTTGCCGTGGTAGAAAATTGTTTTACTTTCATTTGCGGAATTGGCCCTTGCACTACTACACGCCATGTTACCATTTCTAAAGACATACCTTCTATAGATCGGTTATACCTAAATTCGTATTCTTTAACAAAACGTTTTTCTATTTCTGGAATAGAATTTTCGCTTAATTCTCCTTCTGGAATTTCTATGGTAATTTCATGTCCTTGCCCACTATAACGCATTTCTACAACGCGTTCTACAGTAGCGTCTTTTTTATCTATTCCAGATTGTGCTAAGAAATTATAGCCATCCTGCTCCATATTCTCCAAAAAGCTATTAACTTCTTTCCAATCTATCTCTTCTATTTCTGAAATAAAACTGTGTATTTTTTCGCTTGCCACGGGAGATACTAAAAATCCTAATGCAGAAGTTACCCCTGCTCCAACAGGAATAATTAATCGTTTTGTATTCAATAATTTTGCTACACCAAAAGCATGTACTGGTCCTGCACCTCCAAAACCTATCATATTAAAATGACGAGGGTCCATTCCTTTTTCCAAAACATGAACTCTAGCGGCATTTGCCATATTTTCATTCACAATTTTATGAACTCCCATAGCTGCTTCTTCTATAGAAATATTTAAAGGTTCGGCAAGTTTAACACGTATTGCTTCTCTAGCGGCATCTACACTTAATTGCATATCGCCACCTAAGAAATAATCTGCATTTAAATATCCTAAAACTAAATCGGCATCGGTTACGGTTGGGTCTTCTCCTCCTAAATTATAACATGCAGGACCTGGGGTAGACGATGCACTATCTGGCCCAACGGTTAATAACCCAATGTTATTAACTCTTGCTATACTACCACCACCAGCACCAATTTCTATTAAGTCTATTACTGGAATACGCACTGGAAGTCCGCTTCCTTTTTTAAATCGTTTTACTCTACCAGCTTCAAAATGGTTGGTAATTTCTGGTTTTCCTTCATAAATTACACAGGCTTTTGCAGTGGTACCTCCCATATCAAAACAAAGTAGGTTCTCTTCTTCTAAATGTGTTCCATAAAAAACACCTGCCATTGCTCCTCCTGCTGGGCCAGATTCTAATAAATGAATTGGCGATTTACGAGCGCCATCTATAGTGGTTAATTTTCCGCTAGAAATCATAATATTTATGTTTCCAGAAAAGCCTGATTCTCGCAATTGTGTTTCAAAATCTTTTAAATACTTATCTGTAATAGGCTGCACATAAGCATTCATTGCCGTTGCCGAACTACGTTCATACTCTCTAATTTCTGGCATAATCTCAGAAGAAAGACTGTAATAAACGTCTGGTACATTTTTGGCTAAAAAGTCTCCTAGTACTTTTTCATGTTTTGTATTGGCAAAAGAATTTAATAAACAAACTCCAACTGCCTCTATACCATTGTCCTTTAAAGCTTTTGCTAAAGGCTGTAAATGTGTTTCATCTAATTCTGTTAGTATATTACCATGCGTATCTACTCTTTCAGAAATTCCCATTCTAAGGTTTCTAGGAATTAATGGTTTGGGCATGGTTAAAAAGATATCGTAAATATCATAACGCATTTCACGACCAATTTCTAAAACATCTTCAAAACCCTTGGTTGTTATAAATGCTGTTTTGGCTCCTTTACGCTCTATTACTGCATTAGTAACCAAAGTTGTTCCATGTACAATAGCATCTATCTTTTTTACTGGAAAACCAAACTTAGCTTCTAGTTCTTTTATCCCATTAAAAATACCAACTGTAGGGTCTGGGTATGTTGTTAGTGTTTTTGCAAAATAAAGTTGATTGCTTGTGTCTTCAAACAACACAAAATCTGTAAATGTTCCGCCTATATCTATTCCTAATTTCATTGTAGTAAGTTCTATTGTAGGTTGATAATTGCATTACTTACCTCTTTTGAAAGTAAATTAAATAACCAACACTACATTATACATTTTTCTTTTAATGGTATTCTTCTCCCCCTGTTACATTCATAGCCTCTCCAGTTATATAATCTGCCTGATCGGATGCTAAAAAAGCTACTGCCTTTGCAATATCTTCTACTAAACCTGTTCTTTTTAATGGGTTTTTATCTACAATAGATTGTAAATATTTATCATAGTCTAACCCCATTTTATCACTAAAAAACTTGTTTTGCCAATGCCCTAAACCTGTAGTAATATGGTTTGGGCAAACCGCATTTACTCTAATTTTATATGCTCCTAATTCTACGGCATTAGAACGTGTTAAGCCAATCATTCCGTGTTTAGATGCTGTGTATGCTGCAGCAAAAGGAAAACCTGATTTAGCTGCTTGACTTGCAATATTTACAATACAACCGCCATTTCCTTGTTCTATCATTTGTAAAGCAGCATGTTTAGAACATAAAAAAGCTCCTTTAAGATTCACATCTAAAACAGCATCCCAGCTCTCTTCCTTGAATTCTGTAAAAGATTCCATTATATACCCAATACCTGCATTATTAATTAAAATATCTACAGTCCCAAAAGCTTCTTTAGATTTTTTAATTAATTGCATTACTTGCTTTTCTATCCGAACATCACAAGAAATACCTACTGCGTTTACTCCTAGCTTTTTAATTTTCGCAACTATAGTATCCATTTCTTCTGTGGTACCAACATGCTCTTCACTAAACTGTTCTCCTTTAGTTACCCCTATATCCGAAATAACAATATTACAGCCTTCTCCTGCAAGTTTTATTGCAATTGCCTCTCCTATTGCCCCTTGCTTGCCCGAGCCTGTAATAACAGCTGTTTTGCCTTTTAGATTATACATATACTATGCTATTTGTTCTGATATAATAAACGTAGGATTATCTGCAAATTCTTGAAACTGTGCTGCTACTTTTTGCATCGTTTCTGATGTTACCTCTTCTCCTAATTTTGTCATATCATTAATTTCTAATACCTCACAATACTGAAAAGGCGATGTATTATCAGTACCCATTATGGTTCCTAATTTGAATACTTTAAATGAATCTACTGAAGACATGCTAGATGCTGTTGGAACATCTGTAGTTTGCGCCCACTTTTCATAAGCTTCTTGTGAAGCATTATTTTTTAGATTAAATAAAACGACTAATGCTGCCATATTTTCTATTTAAGGATTAAACTTTTATTATTAACACGGAATAATAATTTGTAGTATTTGTATTACAAATTATTTTCTTGCTTCTAAGAAAGCATTTCCAGAAACCTTGATAAGACCTTGTACGGAGTTCATGATAAAAGAAGCTCCTTTTTCTATTAATCCTTCTGCTTGTGCTGCACTACCAGCAACAGTACCAAACCATTTATTAGATTGGTTTATGGTTTCAAAAATTTCATCTAATTGTTTTTTTACCTCATCATGTCCCGGTCCATCATAATATCCCATAGACATTGCTAAATCTCTAGGGCCAATAATAAACCCATCAACTCCATCAATTTTACACAATTCTGGCAAATTCTTTACACATTCTAAAGATTCTATCTGCGGTAATACTAATGTTTGCTTATTTGCATACTCTACATATTCTGCTTGGCTCATACTCCCTTGCATATAATCTGCCGCACGAACAGGACCTAAACCTCTTTTTCCAAAAGGTGGGTATTTAATTGCTTCTACCAGTTTTTTAACATCGTCAACAGTATCAATACTTGGCATCATTACTCCCATAACACCTGCATCCATATATTGAAGAATTAATTTAGTATCTACGCTTCTAATTCTTGCTAATGGAGTGGTATTTACTAACTCGCATGCACGTACCATATTGGTAACTTCTGATGCCGTAATAGCTCCATGCTCTCCATCCATCATATAAAAATCCATACCAGTAAGGCCTACATACTCGCAAATAGTAGGGTCTACTGTAGGTCCTATTATACCAAAACCTACTTTACCATCTTCTATTCTTTTTTTAAGTCTATTCTCTTTCATAACCTTATTCTATTGGTTCTCCTTTAGCTATTTTTTCACGAACATAATTCATTAAGCCACCTGCGCTACCTACCTCTGCAACAAAAGGTGCTGCAGGAACAGATTGAAAAGAGGCTCCTTTAGATATATTTGTTATTATACCTGTTTCTGGATTATATTCTAGCTCATCTCCGGTTTCACACCCCTTATCAATATCATCACAAGTAACAAATGGTAATCCGTAGTTTATAGCATTACGAAACTGTAATCTTGCAAAACTTGTTGCAAATACAGCCTGTACTCCCGCTCCCATAAGGCCAGTAATAACATGTTCTATAGATTTACCACCTCCTGCAAAATTATGCGCAGCTACGATAAAAGTAAAACCGGCATCTTTAAATGCATTCTCCTTATTAAACTCTTCTTTTACACCAGCCATTACCCACTTACTATTTTCGGCAGGGTCTATTGCAGATGTCCAATATTCTTGAATGATAATATCGTAGGCCATTACATAATCGTCTGCTACCCAACATTTTCCTTTTATCATTATTTTATAATTTAATTAATTAATTCAAAAAATACTCTTTTGGCAGATTCCGCTGCCGCTTCCATTCCCCTTGACATATGGGCTGTATGTTCTCCTGCAAAATGTAAATTACTCGCGGGTTTTATCATATCTATAAACCAAGCAGCTTGCCCTACACCAAATTCTGCGTATGCTCCTTTATTATATTTATATTTCCCCCAATTTTGCATTCCTAAATATTCTATTTTTCCTGTTGATGCTGGCCGTATCTCACTCATTTTTTTAATGGTATACGCTGCAACTTCTTTCTCTGACATAGTATCAAAAAAAGTAGTTCCTGTCCCATTTACCCAACAAGCAATTTGTTTTTCATCTCTATGAGAGCTCAAATTCATAACACGTTCTAAAGGAGTATCTGTCCACATTGCAGCGGGGCTACCATCTTCTTCCCAAAAAAGTTCACTATGTGCTAAATGAATCTGAGTAATTTTGGTGTAGTTTAAATTTTGAATAGCCTTTTCTTGATTGGTATTAAAACTAGCGTTCATTTTTACATCTCTCAATGTAGAAAAAGGCAATGTAGAAACTACTTTTTTACTTTTATAACTTGTACCATCATTACAAGTAACCAAAACACTCTCTCCAGAATCATCTATAGAAGTAACCATTTTATTTTTTAAAACTGGTTTTTTAAGTCTTTTTGCTATAGACTCTATAAATGGAGCTGTTCCTCCTTTAAAATTAAGTACTCTCTTAGAGATATTATATTTTCTAAAAGCACTACTATGATAGGCATTCATAACAGAAGTTTCCCTAACGTCATTATAATTAGCAGTAATATTTACCAAATCTAAATCTGCTTCAGATAAACCATTACGTTTTAAAACTTTACTATAAACCTCATCTAACTCTGGTCTTTTATACCATTCGTCTAACGCTCCTAATTGTTTTTCTTTACCAAATGCTATATACTGTAGCATTCTTGGGTTTGGTTCTTTACTGTCCCAAGTATTATGCAATACACCGTCTTTATAGATTGCCGTTGGCGAATTCATATAATCCGTTATATCTATCATCTCGGTATTAAATTCGTTAATAAGAGACATGACTTCTGCATAACCATCTCCAATACCTTTTCCTCCTACATCTCTATTAATATCCTTGCGCGTAAACATTCTTCCGCCAATTCTACCACTACCTTCTAATAAAATATAATCTCTTCCTTCTTTTTCAAGTAGATATGCTAAATAAAGACCAGATAAGCCCCCTCCCAAAATAAGGAATTCTGTATCTAAAGCTTTGGTTTTAGTACAAGCCAAAGGGCTTAGCGCTACACCTAACCCAGCTATTCCTGTTTTTTGTATAAAGGAGCGTCTTTTCATAATTCTTTATATACTAAGAGTTCTTGGATCTGTAATTACTCCTGTTAAAGCAGATGCTGCAACCACACTTGGCGATGTTAAATAAATTTCTGCTTTTTTACTTCCCATACGCCCTGTCATGTTTCTATTTCCTGCACTAAGAACTATATCACCATCACCTGCAACACCAGTATGTATTCCTGCACATGCAGCACAACTTGGAGTATCTACTGCTACTCCTGCTTCTATTAAAGTCTCTATATGACCTTCACGTAATGCCTGCAAATAAACGGTTTGACTAGCAGGCACTAAAATCATATTTACATCTCTATGTACTTGTTTCCCTTTCAAAATTTTTGCAATTGTAGCAATATCTTCTAACCTACCATTAGTACATGTACCTACAAATGCCTTATTAAATTTGGTGCCAATAAGTTTTTCTACGGGCACTGTATCATCTAACTTTCCAGGCATAGCAACTGTTGGCCCTAAATCAGAAATGTCTATAGTATACACTTGATCGTATTCTGCATCAGCATCACTAGCTATCATATCCCAATCTCCAATAGCTCTATCTTTTAAATATCTTTGGGTTATTGCGTCTGGAGCTATAATTCCATTTTTTGCTCCTAAATCAACCGTCATATTACACAGTGTCATTCTACCTGCCATGCTTAAACTTTCAATTGCTGGTCCAGTAAACTCTATAGACTTGTACAATAAATGCCCATTCCAATGCATCATCCCCATAATATGAAGACTTAAATCTTTTGCCATTACCCACGGCTGCCACTTTCCTGTAACATGAAACTTTACTGTTTTTGGAATTCTAAACCATGCTTTTCCAGTAGCCATAGCTACAGCGGCATCAGTAACTCCTATTGCATTACCAACGGCACCAACGGCACCATATGTATTTGCATGAGAATCTGTCCCAATACTTATTGTTCCAGGAAGTACATGGCCTTGTTCTACCATAATTTGGTGTGCAATACCTTGCCTACCTAAATCATAAAAATTAGTAATATCATGTTGTTTTACAACCTCTCTCCACTCGTTTAACATTGTAGCAAACTTTTGGTTTGGAGGAGGCACTAAGTGATCCGACACACATATTACCCTATCTTTATTAAACACCTCGGTTTTACCAAGGGATCTAAATTTATCAAAACAAGTTTTACCAAGGTAATCCATTGTCATTACTGTATGCACATCTGTCCACACTAATTCTCCTGGCACTACATGGTCTCTTCCGCTATTGCGGGCCATAATTTTTTCAGTAATGGTCATTCCCATATTATGAGTATTTTAAATTTTATTAGCTGATGTTAGAAATTAACTATCAGATCTTGAAGCTTGTCCGTTTGTTCTTTTGTTAGGAAGGTCTACCCAGAATTGAGGGTCTATTTCTTCTTCTGTAGCAACTTTACGTTCTTCAATCATGGTTACACCATTGAAGGTATCTTTTTCGGACCATTTCCAAACTCTTATTCTATGATCGTCATTGCCTATTAAATCTATTTGTTCAAAAAGAGTCATTCCTGGTCTGTGTTTATAATCCCAAATAAGAACCACACTCCTACCAGTTTCCCATGCTTTTCCTGATAATCTTGGATTTTCAAAAATTAGCTCTCCTTTATCATTAAAACTATTTATTCCAAAATCTAAGCATTCTTCAAAACCATCTTCCCAGAAATATTGATTTACTTGATGGTATCTTCCATCGGGTAAAAATCTAATTGTAAGTCTACTTTTCCATTGATCTATCAGAATTCCGTCTGCTCCTATTCTTCTATATGTACCTTCCCAAATCCCTGTATGTTTAGGAAATAATTTTAATTCATAATTCTTCATATTAATTTATTTATAAGTCAGGTGTTTTGCATTTACTTCATAAAAATAGTTAATTTTATTAATAATTAACATACTTAATCATTAAATTTATAAATAATTTTTGGTCTAACAATTTAAAAAAACACTCTTAAAAGCATTGCAATTAATTAATTGTCAGATATTTAAAACAAAAAAAGTGTTGCTTAAAAACTAGTAAACAAAATAAAAAAAACTAATCTAATTACCTGTTTTTGATGGAAATTGAGTAATTTTTTCGTGAAAAAAGGCTTTTTAAATAAAAAATGAACTACTAATTAAATAGATAAACTATGAAATTTTCTAACCTTAAAGAATTTAAATATGGATGGCCAGTAATATTATCTTCTACTTTTGGTATTGGATTAGGAATGTCTCCTTTACCATTTTATACCATAGGTGTATTTGCTATTCCATTAACTAAAAATTTTGGGTGGGGAATGGATACTGTAATGGGAGGACTTACGGTTTTCACTATTTCGGCATTAATAGCTAGTCCATTAATTGGTTATGTAGCAGATAAAATTGGAGCAAGAAAAACAGCTCTATGCTCTTTATTATTATTTGGACTTATTTTTATTTCTTTTAATTTTAATAACGGTTCTCCTCTTTTATATTATATACTTTGGGGATTAATGGCATTTGCAGGAGCAGGAACGCTACCAATGACATGGACACGTGCTATAAATAACTGGTTTAATGAAAATAGAGGTTTAGCTCTAGGGCTTTCCTTACTTGGTACTGGCTTGTTTGGTGCATTTGCAAAACTTTATGCATTTTCATTGATTGAAAATTTTGGGTGGAGAACTGCATACCTAGGTGTTGGTCTACTTCCCTTACTAATAGCCCTTCCTCTTGCATTTTTCTTTTTTAGAGATATTAATGACCCTAAAGTAGCTAAAAAAGCTGCCAAATTACGTGCCGAAATTCCAAACCATGGAAAAAATAACGACTCTGGAATGACTGTAAAAGAGGCCTTTAAGGATTGGAAATTTTGGTTACTAGCTTTCTGTTTTATTTTAATATCATTTGCAGTTGGTGGGCCTATACCAAATTTAGAAAACATGTTATCTACTAAAGGTTTTAATACTGGTGATGCTGTTATCTTAGCAAGTGTTATTGGGTACGCAGTTTTAGTTGGTAGATTGCTTGGAGGTTATTTAATAGATAGATTTTGGGCTCCTGCCGTGGCTTTTGTATTATTAAGTATACCAGCCATATCTTGTTATATTTTACAAGGAGCAGATTTATCCTATACAAATGCACTTATTGCTGTTGTTATTTTAGGCTTTGGAGCTGGTGTAGAATATGATCTTATGGCCTATTTAGTTTCTCGTTATTTTGGCATGAAAAACTACGCTGCTATCTACGGGTTTTTATATGGCTTTTTTGCTATGGGAGCTGGCTTTGGACCTGTAATTTTTGGCAAATTCTTTACTGCTACTGGTAGTTATGATACTATTTTATATTATGCCATGATTGCGTTTCTTGCAGGCTCATTTCCCTTATTATTTTTAGGTAAGTATAGAAATTTTGGAGAAAAAAAGAATGATTTTTAATAATGAAAAATCAAAAAAATCTTCGCTGGTGGATTGTAGGAACCATCTTTTTGGCTACAACTATTAACTATATAGATAGGCAAGCTCTTTCTGTTGCTGCTCCTGTCATGCGTAAAGATTTAAACCTTTCTAACGAACAATATAGCTGGATTGTAAGTGCCTTTTTATTGTCTTACACTATTATGCAAATAATCTCTGGCAGGTTAATTGATGTTTTAGGAACAAAAAAAGGATTTTCTCTAGCTATTATCTGGTGGTCTATTGCAAATATGTTACATGCATTTGGTAAAGGAATGCTAAGCCTTGGTATTTTTAGATTTTTATTAGGAATAGGAGAAGCTGGCAACTATCCCGCAGGAATGAAAGCCATATCCGAATGGTTCCCAAAAGAGGAACGCTCCAAAGCTGTTGGTATTTTAAATATGGGGCCTGGTTTAGGCGCTATAATTGCCCCTCCATTATTAGCTTGGCTTATTCTTTCTTTTGGCTGGAAAATGGCATTTGTAGTAACTGGTGCTCTAGGTTTTTTATGGCTACTCTTATGGCGTTGGATTTACTATGAACCTGAAGAGCATCCTAGAATATCTAAAGAAGAATTAAGACTAATTCAAGCAGAAAAGCAAGTAGAACAAAAAAACGAAAAACTGCCTTGGCTACATTATTTTAAGTATAAAGAAGTCTGGGGTTTAGCATTAGCAAGATTTATATCAGACGGGGCATTTTACTTTTTTGTTTTCTGGCTACCATCATGGCTAGCAGATGAAAAGGGTTTTAGTTTAACAGAAATTGGAATGTTTGCTTGGATACCTTTCCTTTTTTCAGATATAGGTAGCTTTATTGGTGGTTGGACCGGTGAAAAATTAATATCCAAAGGGTTTTCCTTAAACGCTTCTAGAAAATGGGTGTTATGGATTGGTGCCATCTTAGTTGTTCCCGTGTTAGGTTGTTTATATGTAGAGTCTCCATACATAGCAATTGCACTTATTAGTATTTCACTTTTTGCTACGCAGTTTAAACAATCTTCTTTATTTACTTTACCTATTGATGTTTTTTCCAAAAAAGATGCCGCTTCCATTTGGGGCATTACTGGTTCTGCAGGTAGTTTTGGTGCCATGCTTTTTACTCCAATTATTGGCTGGCTAGTAGACACTATTTCTTATTCTCCTGTATTTATTATAGTAGCATTTCTACATATTATATCGGCATTATTTATAATGATTTTTATCCCAAGAATACAACCAATATTTAATAACAAATAAATCTCATGAAAAAATATAAAACAATTTTATTTTTAGTACTTGTAAGTACTCTAATTAGTGCTTCAAAAACAAAAAATAGTACCACTAACTCTTCAAAAGAAAGTACTTATAACACCTTACAACAAGACTTAGATACCCTTTTAGCATGGTTTCCTGGAGAGTATGATAATCATGAACAGGTATATAAAGAAGCTACAGATAAAATAGAAGCAAATAAAAGGCACCGACAAACACATCATATATTTCATGAAGTACCATTAGATTTTATTCCAGGCCGAAAACTTTACGCACAGCAATCACAGCATTATGATTTAAATGATTTGTATCGTCAAAGAATATATGCTTTTGAGATTGTTAAAAAAGAACAAGCTATTAGACTAAGAATATACACTCCAAAAGAACCTAAGAAACTAATAAACGGTCATTTAAATCCTGAAGTGTTTGAAGATTTAACAGAAGATGATTTTTTCCTTAAACCAGGATGCGATGTTTTTTGGAAAAAAGAAGACTCTTTTTTTAAAGGGTATTTAAAGAAAAACGAATGTAATTATTACTCAGATAGGTTTGGAAAACAAGTATACCTAAATGAAACCTTAATCTTAAGAAAAGACGCTTTACTATTAGAAGATACTGCCACAGATAATGATGGAAACGCTGTTTTTGGGGTACATGATAAAGGACCAACAATTAACCTAAAAGAACAAACTTGTAAATAAAACTATAATCCATGAAAAAATTACTCTTTCTAATTTCTTTAGCAATAGTATTTCTATATAGCTGTAAAGAAAACAAAACTATAGAGCCGCTAACTGCAACGCAAATTATGCAAAAAGCACATGAAAAAGCAGGTGGTATTTTTTGGCAAAAACCTAAAAGTTTAACTCTAAAAGGGTATGGAATTTTCTATTATGAAGGAAAGCCTGTAACTCATGAAACCCATAATATGTGGCGTAAATTTGCAGAAACAAAAGATGCTGCGCATAAAGCAAACGGAAAAGTACGCATAGAATCCTTTAAAGATAGTACTCCAGTTTTTATGGTTAGCTATGATGGTGAAAACACGTATGATCTTAATGGTAAGCAAGAAAAATCGGCAGCAGATAATAGATGGGCATCTAACTTTGGATACGGTGCAATACGCCATGCCCTAGACAAAGGCTATTCCTTAAAAATTATGCCAGATGACACTGTAAAAACAAAGCCAGCATATACTATACAAGTTACCGACCCAAACAAGGGAGAAACTTTCTTTGGTATTGATAAAGAAGATTTTAAAATTGTAAAAGTAGCTTTTAACACTCCTCGCGGATGGCATCATAGAGAATACTCTGAATTCTTTAGTAAAGACGAATATTCTTGGTTGCAAGCAGGAAGAGTAGAGCTCTTTTATGACAAAAAGATAGCTAATGAAGTTATTTGGAAAAATTTTGAGGTAAATGAAAACTTGCCAGACAGTTTGTTTATTCTAAAGTAATTAATATATGATTTTAAACAAACAACTTGTAATACAACAATTTTCAGAAAGCATTCATAAAGCTAGTAACATCATAGAATCTCCCATTTCTAAATTAAAGGGTTCTGAGGTTCTAATTAAAAACACCTTTATTGGTATTAATGCTATTTATGATAGAGAACTCTATAAAGGAAAAGTACCATACATAAATGTTCAATTTCCATATGTATTTGGAGTAGAATCTGTTGGAATAGTTTCTGATATTGGAACAGCGGTAAAAAATATAAAAATTGGAGATGCAATTTCCACGGTAAAAGTTGGTACCGCTTACCAAGAATATCAAGTTGTATTAGAAAACAATGCTATTAAAATTCCAGAAGCAACACCAGAATATTTAACTATGAATCCTACTGGGGTTTCTGCTTATTTAGCTTTAAAAAACACTGCAGAATTAAAAGAAGGAGAAACCATTGTTGTTTCTGCTGCTTCTGGTGGTTTAGGACATATTGTAGTGCAACTTGCTGAACAAAAAAACTGCCATGTGGTTGCTATTTGTGGTAATGATAAAAAAGTAGAATTACTTAAAAACCTTAATGCTTGTGATAGAATTATTAACTACAGAAAAGAAAATATTTCGGAAATACTTCAATCTGAATATGCCAATAAAATTGATGTTGGATTTGATTCTGTAGGTAGTTATATGTTCGATGCTTTTTTACAAAACTTAGCTCCTTTAGGTCGTTTAGTTGTTAGTGGTCTAGCAACAGAATTAACTGCTCCAGAATTTGAGCAAGTACATGGTCCTAGAGTATATGAAAGTATGTATTGGAAAGGAGCTTCTGTTCGTTGTTTTATGAATCATTTGTACAAGGAACAACACCCAGAAGCACGTGCTTATTTATTTGATTTATACCAACAGAAAAAACTTCAAATAAAAGTTGACCCAACTATCTTTAACGGAATTGAATCTATTATAGATGCATCTAAATACTTACTAGAAGGTAAAAGTTGTGGTAAAGTAGTTGTTGCTCTTTAACTAAAAAACACTATGAATATACTAATTGTACATGCTCATGAAAACGCAGATTCCTTTTGTTCTGCTCTGGTAAATATTGCTAAATCTACTTTTGAAAAAGCCGGCCATACCGTAACTGTTTCAGATTTATATAAAAAGAATTTTAACCCTGTTGGCGGTAAACACGACTTTAAAAAGACTTCCGAAGCTCCCTATTACAAATATGCTTCAGAGCAAATATATGCACAGCAAAATAATTTGTTTTCTGAGGAGCTAAAACAAGAAATGGAACTTTTGAGCAAGGCCGATGTTCTTATTTTTAATTTTCCGCTTTGGTGGTTTGGTATGCCTGCTATTTTAAAAGGTTGGGTAGACCGTGTTTTAGCATATGGTTTTGCTTATGGGGGAGATTATGGTTTTTACAAGGAAGGTCGCTTTAAAAATAAAAAAGCATTGCTCTGTATAACAACTGGTAGTCCTGCGGATTTTTATTCTAAAAATGGTGCACATGAAAGAACTATTTCTGATATTCTAAAAAACATACATCAAGGAATTTTTAACTTAATTGGGTTTGATATACTACCTGATTTTGTTGCGTTTGGTGCTTCTAGGATAAGTGAGGAAGACCGAAAAGATATTTTGAAGGAATATGAATTACACATCAAAAAACAGCTTTTATAATTTTCATTAAGAAAGAATAAATCAATTAAAATATTCTACACTCTCTAGTTCATAATGTGTTTGCATATACCCTGCAGCACTTGCCTTTAAGAATAAGTAATCCTCATCTGCTGTTACCCAAACATGGTAAGGCGGATGTTCTTCTAGAAGACTCCCTGCAGTGTCTCCCACGGCAAAATGACGCGCTTTAAATGTCCCTGCAGCAATAGTGATTTCTTCTTCGCCTATATATTCTATACTCATTTTTGTCATTTTAAAGAGCATTGGCCCAGTAGCACCTCTATGGTCTGGAGAGGTAAGCATAAAATCTTTTAAAACTTGCTTTCCTGGGCCTTTAGATAAATCATAGGTTTTCATTAAAATACCATCGCCTACAATAGGATGCGCTTGTAACCAACGAACAGGTGAGGTAACTTCAATTTTTTGAGAAATGCGGCCATCGCTACGGTTAATCATTTCGCATTCTGCATAAGTAGGTGTAATACGAAACCATCCTGAGCCCTCAAATTGATCTCCAACAGATAAACGAACACTACAATCTATGGGCGTGCCATCTTTTTCCATTGCTAAAACCACATCACGAACCACATTAGGAGCGTCATCAATTTCACAATGTGCTTGCATAACTACTTTTGCATCACGCTGTGTAGTTATAGTAAAAAACTCTCGTCCTCTTTCTTCATTTAATCGTTCTGGCTTTTTACTAGTATACCTAATATATCCTCTTATGGTTTTATGCTTCATATTTAAATTAAATTAAGTGTACTCCAAAAGCGGCATTAAGTAGTAGACCAATCCAAATACCATAAACATAAGGAAGGCATTTATCCATTCTAGTCTTCATAATAGCATTAGATTCCTCTATATTTTTTCCTTGCATTAGATTCACAAATGCAGGTGTAAATATTCCTAATTGATGTCTTATTCCTAAACCAAAAAGTATTAATGCACAGACAATTAATAATTTATACGATATCCAAGGCGCTACAATATATGTTGGAACGAATAAGGAATATATAGCAAAAGCAGATACTCCAAATACAATAATAGGACGTATCCAAAAATCTATCTCTTTTAGATTCTTTTTTTTTGTTTCATCTTTTCCAAAATGGACTTTTAAAACTAAAAACAGCCAGAGTAACGCTGCCCCCCATAGTAGGCCAAGTCCAAGATTACTAATTTTTACAGCTCCCATTATACTAGCCATATGAATTCCTGTAGGCATAATTAAAGGCATAGCCATACGGGGACCCAAATCACAACCTAATAAAATTTGTAATGCTGTTGCTCGTTGCGGAGCCGTAAGTTTTGAGTTTATTACAAACTTGCTAGAATAATAGGTTCCCATATCTGTCCCTAACCAAAATACAAATAACAAAATGTGAAAATATTTAAGAATTAAAAATACGCTCATGTTATTTCTTTTTTAATTATTATAAGCTTAGCAAAAACCAGTCTTCTAAAAGCTCTTTTATATGTTTTATGAAACGTGCTGCATCTGCTCCATTAATTATTCTATGGTCAAAACCAATAGTAATAGGCATTAGTAGTCTGGGTTTAAACTCCCCATCTACCCAAACCGGCTCCGTTGCACTAGCAGCAACTCCTAAAATAGCAACTTGAGGAAAAGCTACTAAAGGAAAAATAGCTGTAGTTCCAATTCCACCAAGATTAGAAATAGTAAAAGTAATACCCTCTAAATCTTCTTTAGAAACTTTCTTTTGCTTTACCTTGGTAGAAACATCTGTTAATTCCATGGCTATTTGGCTAATACTTTTAGTATTTGGGCTTTTTAAACCTGGCACTAAAAGTCCACGATCTGTATCTACTGCTACTCCAACATTAATAAAATCTTTATAGATTATTTCATTAGTATTAGTATCATAACTACAATTAAAAATAGGATAATTTTCTAATGCCTTGGCAACCACCTTTACCAAAATACTAGTAATTGTTAATGCTCCTCCTTTTTCTTTTATAGCAATTTTATGCTCCTGACGCTTTGCTTCTAATTTAGTAATATCTACTTTTTCCTGTAACCATGCATGCGGAATAACAGACCAAGACCCACTCATGTTTTTACTTGTAGCTTGCGATATTCCTGATAAAGGCTTTTTAGAAATACTTCCCCATTTAGTAAAGTCTGGTAAATTCGTAGTGCCTATTCCTTTTGCTCTACCCTCATTTAATTGTTTGGCAAAATCTTTTACATCTTGTAAAGAAATTCTTTTAGTTTCTCTGGTTAACGGAACATTAGCCAAATTAATGCCAATTTCTTTTGCCATTTTTCTTGCTAAAGGAGATGCTCTATACCCTTTTTTAAGTTCTGTTTGTATCTCTATTTTTGGTGACGCAACAACAGGCGCTGCAACCGCAACTTTAGCAGGTTCTTCTATTACAGGTTCCTCTTTAGGTTTAAGCTCTTCTTTTTTAGCAACGTGTTTTTCTTCTTTAATAGGTTCTTTTGCAGCAGAAGTATCTCCTCCTCCTGTTAATTTTAAAAAAGGAGTTCCTTCTCCTATTTCATCGCCAATAGCAACTAAAACAGAGGCTATTACGCCACCTTGCTCTGCAGGTACCTCTACTACTACTTTATCTGTTTCTACCTCTATTAAAGATTGTTCTGCCTCTATGGTATCCCCTTCTTTTACTAAGATAGAAATTATAGTTCCTTTTTCTATGCCTTCTCCTAAGGATGGTAATTTAAATTCAATCATCTTTCTAGAATTATGCTTTATTACAATGCAGGGTTAATTTTAGCACTATCAATATTTTGTGCTTTAATAAAATCTTTAACTTCTTTTGCCGTAACCTCTCCTTCTTTTCTTAGTAATTGAAGTGCTGCTAAAGCAATGTACTTAGGACTAATTTCAAAATAGTCTCTTAAATCGGTTCTAGACTCGCTTAAACCATAACCATCTGTCCCTAAAACATGATACGCATCTGGCATCCATTTAGAAATACTCATACCCCAAGATTTCATATAATCAGATACCGAAACAAAAACTCCAGTTTCTTTTTCTACTAAAGTTTCTACATAAGATTTAGCTTTCTTAGTAGTTGTAGAAAGTAATGTTTCTCTTTCTACATTTAAAGCATCTCTTTGTAACTCTGTGTAACTTGTAACGCTCCAAATATCTGTAGAAATATTCATACCTTCTAACAACTCTTTAGCTTCTAAAACCTGACTCATTATAGAACCACTTCCCATTAAATGCGCCTTCTTTTTAGATTTTTTAGTTGATTTTTGGTAGCGATACATACCTTTAATTACCCCTTCTTCTATACCTTTTGGCATTACAGGCATGGTATAATTTTCATTAGTTACGGTGATATAATAAAAGATTTTTTCTTGCATCTCATACATTCTATAGATACCATCTTTAATAATAAGCGCCAATTCATACGCAAAGGAAGGGTCATAACTTTTCATGTTTGGAACCACGCTAGATAACATATGTGAATGTCCATCTTGGTGTTGTACTCCTTCACCATTAAGAGTTGTTCTTCCTGAAGTTCCTCCAATTAAGAAACCTTTACAAAGCATATCTCCACAGGCCCAAATCATATCTCCCACACGCTGGAAACCAAAAATGGAATAAAAAACATAAAAAGGAATCATTGGTAAACCATGCATAGCATAAGCAGAACCTGCTGCCATGAAAGAAGCTATTGCACCAGCTTCACAAATACCCTCTTGTAGTATTTGACCATCTACACTTTCTCTGTAATAAGATACACTACCAGCATCTACTGGTTTGTATAATTGCCCTTTGGGTTGATAAATTCCTGCATAACGGAAAAGGCCATCTAAACCAAAAGTTCTTGCCTCATCAGGAATAATAGGAACTATATATTCTTTAATACCATCATGCCTAATTAGTTTTGTTATTAACCTTACTAAAACCATAGTGGTAGAAACTTCTCTATCTCCTGTACCTTCATAAAACTCTCCAAATAAATCGTCTCCAGGAGTTTTTATTGTAATACTTTCATCTTTACGCTCTGGTAAGTAGCCCCCTAAAGCTTCTCTCTTTTCTTTAAGGTATTTAATCTCTGGACTATCTGGAGAGGGAATATAAAATTTAGCTTTTGCAGCATCTTCCTTACTCATTGGAATACCAAATCTTGCAGCAGCATCTATACGTTCTTCTGCCGTCATACTTTTTTTCTGGTGCGTGGTATTTTTTCCTTCACCAGAATCTCCCATTCCATACCCTTTTAGGGTTTTCATTAAGATTACGCTTGGCTTTCCATTTGGTTTTGCTGCTTTATCAAATGCTGCAAATATTTTTTTATAATCATGCCCTCCACGTCTAATAGTTCTTATTTCCTCATCCGATAAAGATTGCATTAATTGCTCTAACTCTGGATTATCTTTTATCCAATGTTTACGAACTTCATCGCCTGGTAAAACAGAGTACATTTGGTAATCACCATCTAAGGCTTCATTCATTCTATCTACCAGAATACCTTTATGGTCTCTTTCTATTAAAGAATCCCACTCACTACCCCAAATAACTTTGGTTACATTCCAACCTGCTCCCAAGAAACTTCTTTCTAATTCTTGAATAACTTTTCCATTACCACGAACAGGACCATCTAATCGCTGTAGATTACAATTTACTACAAGCACTAAATTATCTAACTGCTCTCTTACGGCAATATTTAAAGTTCCAAGAGTTTCTGGCTCATCCATTTCTCCATCCCCAACAAATGCCCAAATTTTACCTCCTTTTTTCTCTTTTAAACCTCTGTTTTCTAAATATTTTTGAAAACGTGCTTGGTATATTGCGCTAACACCTATAAGCCCCATAGAAGCCGCAGGTATTTCCCAAAATGATGGCATTCTTCTTGGATGTGGATACGATGGCAAGCCACCTTCTTCCTGTAGTTCTCTTCTAAAATTTTTAAGATTATCTTCTGTTAATCTTCCTTCTAGTAATGCCCGTGCATAAATTCCTGGCGCAGCATGTGGCTGAAAAGAAACTAAATCTCCTCCATAATCTTCCGATTTTTTTCTAAAAAAGTGATTTAACCCAACTTCATACATACTTGCAGCCGATGCGTAGGTTGCAATATGCCCGCCTACTCCCGCACCACTATCATAACCTTGTAATACCATTGCCATAGCATTCCAACGGTTAATGTTTTCTATTTTAGTTTCTAACACCGTATCTCCTGGATATGGAGGCTGGTGTTTTACATTTATAGTATTTATGTATGGGGAATTGAGTGCTTCTCCTGCTAATTTTACTCCTTTTTTAATTGCAAATGCTCGTAAACGGCGAATAAGTTTCGCTGCCTGCTCATCTCCCATATCCTGAATAACTTCATCTAAAGATGTTATCCATTCTTTTATTTCTTGATTCCACTCTAAATCGTTAGTTACCTCTGTTTTATTCATAATCTTACTATTGAGTATGTTAAATACTGTATAAAGGTAATAAAAATTAATTAATAATGTTAACTATTAATAATGTTAACTATGTTTTTATGCAATAAAAATTAATTATATAGAGTGCTAGTACTATAGGTTTTACTAAATTTATATAGAAACCATAAAAAAAACCTTGCTTGTAAATATTTACAAACAAGGTTTTTTGAATCATTTTTTTATTTCTTTAACCTCCCCACCCTGGGCCTCCTTTTCCTTTCTGTAACATTCTTACTTCTTCTATATTTTTTGGAGGACTAAGCCAATTTGGTTTATTTTCTTTTGCCCATTTTAAAAGATTAACAGGAAACTCTTCCTGACTCTCTACACGCCAAGAATATAATTGAATAATAGCTGGGCCACCGCCTGCCCATTTAGGTAATTGCCCATACCGCTGCCAACTCATTTGGTGTGGTTCTTCTACACTACCCTCTGGGTGAATAAAAAAATCATAATTTTCCCATGCCTGATATTGAGTTCCTGAGGGTAAAGGAAAATCTAAAAAAACAGATGCATTATAAACATATGTATTTCCCATTTTTCTGTATGGTATACCCTCTTTAGCCTTAATATTCTGAACTCTATCTCCAACTCCTTGTTCTACATCTCCATAAATTTTATTATTTTCTAACCTATAAGTTATCATTTGATATGGATATGCAATTGGTGCTACTTTATTTCCATTATATTCTGTAATAACATCTCCTGTTTCAGGATCTGTGTATGCAAAAGTTTTTCTGGTTAAATGAGTTATTTCTCCATTCTCTTCTTCTGGCCAAATAATTGTAGAACTATCAAAACCTATCATTCCAAAAAGCTTTTTACCTGATGGGTATTCATATACACTACCTTCTGCCATCCAGTGTACAGGTTCTCCAGTACCTGCTCTTGCATTAACCCATATTTTAAGAGGTTCTGGAGCATTTTGGTAAGATATTTTATCTTGAGATGGATGTAATACTTCTTTTTTTTCTTTCTGGATATTTAATTGTTTTTCTTCTTTACAACCTATAAGAATAAAAAAGATAAGGAATAAACTACTAATTAGTCTCATATTAAATATTTTAAATTAGGTAATCTTAGTTATTTAAACTGTAAACGTAAATTATTTTTACAATCCTAATGTACAAAATAAATAATTAACTTAATTAATAGTTCATATAATTAATTAATTTTATTGTTAAGAATTTTTACCACTAATTATTCTAAAAAATGAAAAAATATACCTTAATATATAGGCTATTATTTATAGAATATTAGCAACGTAATATAGTAACCATTGAATAATAATTAAAAATACGTGCTAAATATTAAATAATATTAAAAATTTACCTTAAAAATTATAAAAATCAACTTTTTTTTAAAAAAATAGTTAATTTAATTAACGATTAACATTATTAATTATTATATTGGTAAAGAATTTAGAGCCTAATCTATTATAAATACACCAATAGAAAAGCTTGTAACCACCAAAAACACTATGTTAAATCAACTAAATTGAACTAATAATTAAACACCTATGAAAACGTACAAAATTTCACATTTGATTTGTTTCCTTAGTTTTTTACTATGTTCCATAGGAGCTTTTGCTCAAGGAACAGTAACAGGAACAGTAACAGACGACAACAATGTTCCAATTTTGGGAGCAACGGTACAGCAACAAGGCACCTCTAATGGTGTAATTACTGATGAAAATGGTATGTATAGCATACAAGCAGCAAACGGAGATATTCTAGTTATCTCTTATATTGGTTTTGGCCGTAAAAAAGTTGAAGTAAATGGGCCGGTAGTTAACATTCAACTTAAAGAAGATGTTAGTTTATTAAATGAAGTAGTAGTATCTTCTACAAGAAAACCAGTAAGAAAACTACAAGCTACAACTGCCATTAATACTATTGGGACACAAGAATTAAATATTTTAAAACCTGAATCCTTTACAGAGGCAATTCAAAATACACCAGGTGTTACCATTGACGAAACACAAGGTAGAAAAGGTGGATTTAACATTCGTGGTTTTCCTGGTGGATCAAGTTATACAACGACCTTAATAGATGGTTTACCAATTTCTGGTACGCAAGGATTAACTGGAGGTACTCAAGAATTCTATGGTATTGACCCAAGTATTCAAAATATTGAAGTAGTTCGTGGTGCGGCGGCAACTTTATTTGGTAGAGCAGCAGCAGCTGGTGCCATAAATATTATATCTAAAACAGGTGGAACAGAACACAAAGGTTCTTTTTCTTTAACAAAGTATAGTAATAATTCAAGAGAAGGACACCAGTTTGAAGATGAAGTAGATTTTCGTACAGATTTTAACTTTAATGGCCCTCTTACTGAAAAAATTCGCTATAATATTGGTGGGTACCTTTTAGAAGATTCTGGTGTAAAAGAACAATTTGAAAAAGATAGAGGAGCGCAAATAAGAGCTAATTTTGATTGGTTAATTACGGAAACATCTTCCATTCGTGTTTATGGTAGTACTTTTAATAACCAGTTTCAAAATATTACAGATGCTCCTTGGGATTTAGAAAATGGCAAAATACTTGATGGATGGCACCCCGCAAATACATTCTTTAATGATGCAGGAAATCTTACTCAGGCTTTTGGTGAAGTAGGAGTTAGAAATGGTTTCTTTGATACTTCTGCTGCGACAGATGCTAATACTGGTGCTGCTCTTAGAGATAATCCTGGAAGAAACAAGGAGAAATCTCGTGGAACAACAGTCGGTGTTGATTTTAATATTGATTTAGGAAACGGATGGTTCTGGAATGAAAGGTTTAGATATAATGACTTTAAATACCTAGACATAAATGAGTTTAACTTCTCTACTTTTTACGATGTTAATACTACTGTCAGCAGATTTAATGGTCAGGCAGATAACCAAAATAGAGATTTAATTACAGAACATCGAATTTCAAAACAGATTAAAGGAGCCAATACTGAACACAATATTAGTGGAGGTGTTTACTATAGTACTGCCGAAAGAGATCGTTTAGGGCTAAACTTTATTTACGGATCTAGCGTTGCCTTTAGAAATCCAACTGTAGGTCCAAATGGTTTTACTAGAGGTAGTTTTAGTAATCCAAATTTACCAAGTACCTCTTACATTTCTAACACTTCATCCAATAGAGAGGAAACAAGCACGGCTATTTTTATTGGGGATGAAATGGTTTTTAACGACAAATTAAGTGTTAATGTATCTTTTCGTTATGATTGGTTAAAAACAAGGTTTAACAATGATCCTGAAGAAATTAGATCTACTGGAATAAATTACGACCCTGGTACATTTGAAGAAAATGAATTAAAATTCAAGGATTTATCATATTCTATAGGTGCTAATTATTTATTAGGAAAATCCTCCGCTATTTATGGAAATTTTGTTAGAGCATTTTCATTACCTGGGTCTATTAATTTAACTACAGAACTACCTGATGATAACGAAGTAGTTAATAATTTAGAGATAGGATATAGAGCAGGTTTAGGAGATTTAACGGTTGATATAACGATGTTTAATACTACTATAGACAATAGAACTGCAACTATTTTTAATGGTGACTTAGGCGAGTTTGTAGAGGAGCCAGCTGGTTCTAATAAAGTATTTGGTGGTGAACTTTCTGCCATATATACGCCAAAAGCTATAAAAGGACTTTTAATAAGAGGAGCTGTTACATTATCTAATTCTGAATATGAAACATTCTTAGTTCCATTAAGTTCTAGTACGGATCCAGACAATGTATATGGGCTTACCGTAATTACTGCAGATGATGGTTCGCAAGCTTTTGATATAGGCGGATTAAAAGCACAAAATAGACCCAATACTATTTATAATGTAAATATTGGCTATGGCACAGATAGATGGGGTGCAGACTTTGGAGGTATTACATATTCAGGAGCTTACGCAGATGTGCTAAATCTTGTTGAATTACCAACATTATCTGAATATAATCTTGGCGCATATTATACCTTCCCTATGGGTAAAAACGAATTAAAAATTAGTATGCGTATTAAGAATCTTTTTGATGGAGCCAATGCAAGACAACTTGTTGTTGGAGGGCAGGATGGAGATGCTAGTTTAAGAGAATTACAAGCTAATCCAGATGGTATAGGAAGAATATCATCTGCTGTATTCCAAAATCCTAAAAGAGTATTATTTACTTTAGGGTATACCTTTTAAAAAAATATTTTTTGAGTTAGTAAGTCTTAAAAGGCATCTTGTTTATGATTTTTCAAGATGTCTTTAATTTTTCCAACTTATATATAAAAAAGAAAGCATTGATATTTTCAACACTTTCTTTTTTTTGAATTCTAATTAATGCCTTTTTGATAATGTTATCAAAAAGGCATTTTTTTCTTAAGCACATTTCATAAATATTTTTAATATACAATAGCGCTCTTATTCTAAAAATTAAAGTAAACTTTCTAAAACAATTTAATGAAGCTCTTTCTTATAATACACAAACTATTTTAACCCTAATATTTATATCTAATTTTTTACATCTTATATTTTATTAGTTAATTGAATTTCATGCCCAACCGCATAAAAAGTCTCCTTTATACTTTATAACTTTCACAAAATTAGATGCGTTTCATATTACATTGCCTCCAAAAAAGGGAATAAAAAAGCACTACCATTACGATAGTACCTTTTTTAATATTTGGATATCAGATTATTCTTTCTTTATATACTCATACATTTGAACCCTAACTCCATTAGGATCAATCACAGTTAATGTCATTGACTTCCCAGTAATGGAAAGAGCCAAAGGTGTAACAATTGGGATTTTTTTAGCTTCCATTCTTTTAGCTATTTCTGTTAAACCCTTTACCGCGTATGCTTTTAATATTTCACCTGCTATTGGCTTGCGTTTAGCATTTTGTTCAAGAGAACCAACTTTTGCTTTCTTTATTTCTACAAAATTTAAACCTGGAAAGTTTGAGTTTTCCTTAGACCAAGCAGCAGGAACTAAAGCTACATATAATAATTTTTCTTCCTTAGTAACTCCAAACGGAGCTAAACCCGTTGGAGTATTTAAATACATTCTTTTGTACTCTTTAAAGCCCAAGAAATCTTGATAAAACTGAACACTACCTTCAATATCATGAGTTACAAAGGCTGCTCCAGATAATTTTGCTTCAATCCATACATCATTTATATCTTTAGCGTCTTGAGATCGCACGAAGCAACAATAGAATAATAAAATTACGACTGTAAATGCTTTCAACCTTTTCATACTTTCCTAATATTTAATTTATTTTTCTAATTTTATTTCCTCAAAATCTAGTATACTTTGTGGTTTTCCTGTTTGAATAAGTAATGTTCTTTTTCTAAAAAAACGTAACAAACCTGCATCTCCCATTCTAGAACCATTTAATCCAGATTTTTTAAATGCATTTTTCTCTGCATCATATATTTTATTAGTTAAGCTACCATCATTAATACTAATTGCGCCAGCTTCAATCTCAAAAGAAATTTTATTAATTGCATCTGTATTACTTGAGAATAAAGATGCAGATAATCCAAATTCAGAATCGTTTGCTAATTCTATTGCCTCCTCTATTGTTGAAAAAGACATTACAGGAATTAAAGGTCCAAAAGTTTCTTCGGACATAACTTTCATACCATGATTCACATTAGATAAAACTGTTGGTCTACACCATAATCCTCCATTATGGTTTTCTATTTTTCCACCACAATGAATAACTGCCTCTTTACTCTTTGCATCATTAATTTGTTCCTGGATTGCTGTTGCTTGTTTTTCAAAGATTATTGGACCTATTTGTCCTTTAGATTTTTCTCCTGTATTTAACGTAGCTTCTTTGGCTTTCTTAATTAATAATTCTAAAAAACTGCTGTATATATTTTTATGCACATATATCCTTTCTAAAGACTGGCAAGCTTGCCCTGTTGCTCCTACAGCTGAACGCAAAACCGCATCTGTTGCAATTTCTATATCTGCATCTTCTAAAACAATGGCTGGGTCTTTTCCTCCTAATTCTAAAAAAGCAGGTATTAAACGCTTTGCACAAGCCAAAGCAATATGTTCTCCTGTTGCCACACTGCCTGTAAAACAAATAGCGTCTGATGTATTTACTACTTCCTTGCCTACTTCTGCGCCACCCCTTACCAATTTTAAAACGGCGTCTAGCTCTGGAACTTCTTTAATACTCTTTTCTAAAGGGTCTAAATACCTTGGGGTTACTTCACTTGGTTTTAAAAGTACTGCAGAACCAGCCATTAATGCAGGTATTGCATCAATAAGAGAAAGTGTAATAGGAAAATTCCATGGCCCTATTACCCCTACTAAATCAAAAGATATTCTTTTTTCTACTATGGTAACATTAGGATCAAAAACAGAAGGCTTTTCATCAATATCTTTCATAATTAATGGCGCTTTATAACACCAACCATCTATCATCCCTAAAATACCTTTTACTTCATATTTAGAAATATAATTTCTGCCAGTATCTTCACTTAAAGCTAGTACAATTTCTTCTTCATATTTTTCAATACTTTTTTTCCATTTTTGAAGAATCTGTGCTCTATACGTTACTCCTGCATTTTGCCAAGATTTTTTATTACTTCTAAGCTCTTTTGATTTATCCTGAATTTCAACTATAGTATCGGTCTTCAAATTATAATCATAAATTCCTGTATACGGGTTTCTTATCTTCATCATGTTATACATTTTCAAAAATTCTATGAGAACTATTTTTATGTAAAATAGCAATTAGTTAACTAAGTTAACTAATTTTTAGCACTTTAGCTTCTTTTTATATAAAACATACCATATATAAGTTACTTTTTTTATACCTATAAAACCTACTTTTCTATTTTAAAATAGGCTATTTCAATAAAATTAGTTAACTTAGTTAACTAATTTAGCTGTTACTATTTATTTTATGAATAATAAACACATTATTATAGAAGAACAAGGTTTAAGAGATGGTTTTCAGACCCTCTCTAAAACTATTCTTACCCAAAAAAAACTAGATTATATAGATCAATTAGTAGATGCTGGTGTTACACGTATACAAGTTGCATCTTTTGTGCATCCAAAATTGGTTCCACAAATGGCAGATGCAGAGGAATTATGTAACCAATTAGACAAAAAGGAAAATGTAATCTATAGCGGACTTGTACTAAACTTAAAAGGAGTAGAACGTGCTATTGCTGCCAAACTTGATCATCTTTCGTGTTCTATTTCTGCTAGTAATACGCATAGTCAAAAAAACGCTCGCTTAACACTTTCAGAGGCGAAACTTGCTTTTAAAAAAATGGTACAACTCTCTAAAGAAAATCATATTACTGTTAGAGGAGGAATTCAATGTGCTTTTGGTTGCAGGTATGAAGGAAAAATAGAGGAGTCTCATGTCTTAGACATGGTAGATCACCATTTAGACTCTGGAATAAATGAGCTTGCATTAGCAGATTCTACAGGAATGGGAAACCCAAAACAATTAAGAGAACTAATGCAAAAAGTAGTTGAAAAAGCAGGAGATATTCCAGTAATTCTTCATCTACATAATACAGAAAATAAAGGATATGCCAACTTATATGCCGCTATAGAAGCTGGTGTTCAAATTTTTGATACTGCTTTTGGTGGTTTAGGTGGGTGCCCTTTTATAAAAAATGCAACTGGTAATATAGCTACTGAAGATAGTGTGCATATGATACATCAAATGGGTTATGAAACCGGTATAGACATTAATAAGATTGCAAAAATAAGTAGAGAATTGGAAACTACTCTTGGTCATAAACTACCAGGACAAATGTACCAGTTAATAGATAATAATGACATTAAAATAATTTAATGGGACAAACAATTTCAGAAAAGATAATATCTAATCACGTTGGCCGTAAAGTATTTGCAGGCGAACTAGTTATTAGTAAAGTAGATGGTTGTATGGCTAGTGATACTACTGGTCCTTTGACTATAAAAGCATTTAAAGAAATGGGAGGCACAAAGGTTTTTAATCCTGATAAATGTGCTTTAATTATTGACCATGCCGCGCCATCTCCTAACGAGCGTATTGCCAATTTACATAAAATGATGCGCGATTTTGCCAAAGAACAAGGCATGCGCTTATTTGAGATTGGAGAAGGTATTTGCCATCAAGTTATGGTAGAAAATGAATATGTAAAACCAGGTGATATTTTTATTGGTGCAGATTCTCATACCCCAACTTACGGTGCGTTAAATGCGTTTGCTTGTGGGGTTGGCTCTACGGATTTAGCTGCGGTAATGATGACCGGAAAAATATGGTTAAAAGTACCACAAACCATAAAGGTACATTGCTCAGGAAAATTAAAAGATGGTGTTACTGCTAAAGATTTAATCCTTTTTTTAGTTGGTAAAATAACCGTTTCAGGAGCTACTTACCAAGCTATTGAATTTTGCGGAGAAGCTTTTGAAAGTTTAAGTCTTGCTAGTAGAATGACTATTGCAAATATGTCTTCAGAAATGGGAGCCAAAACCGGTATAGTACATCCTACTGGTTTAGAACTCGACTATGATTTTAGTGCTATAACTCCAGACGAAGATGCTAATTATATAAAAACATTTTCCTTTGATGTTTCTGATTTAGAACCGCAAGTAAGTGCGCCTGAATCTCCAGATAACGTACATAATATATCTAACTACGAAGGAACAAAAGTAGACTATGCTTTTATAGGTACTTGCTGCAATGGTAGGCTAGAAGATTTAGATATTGCTGCTAAGATTTTAAAAGGCAAAAAAATACATCCAGATGTGCGATTAATTATTGCTCCTGCTTCTCAAAGTGTTTTACTAGATGCTATGAGTAATGGTACTATGGCTACGCTTATAGAATCTGGCGCATCTTTAATAACATCGGGTTGTGGCCCATGTGTTGGCACACACCAAGGGGTTCCTGCGGATGGCGAAGTTGTTATTTCTGCAGCAAACAGGAATTTTAGAGGAAGAATGGGTAACCCAAATTCTAACATATACTTAGGAGCACCAGCCACTGTAGCTGCATCTGCTTTAGAAGGTAAAATTATGAACCCCAAAAAATATTTAATATGAGCTCCATAAATACAATAATAGAAGCTAAAGCACATGTGTATGGCGACCATATTGATACGGATCGTATTATCCCAGGAAAATACACCAAAACTCTAGATTTATCTACGCTAGCAAATCATGTTTTAGAAGATTTAGACCCAAATTTTAATAAAATAGTACAAAAAGGAGATATACTTATTGCTGGGATAAATTTTGGCTGTGGTTCCTCTAGAGAACAAGCACCTTTAGCATTAAAGCAATCCGGAATATCCGTAGTTATAGCAGAAGATTTTGCTCGTATTTTTTTTAGAAATGCTATTAATATTGGACTCCCTGTTCTTGAAATTGGCAAACATACTATTCAAAAAGGAGCAAAAATTGCAGTAAATCTAAAAGAAGGAACAGTTACAGATATTACTGCCAATAAAATATATACTGCAACAAAATTGCCAGATATAATGATAGCTATCTTAAACGAAGGCGGATTAGTACCATATCTTAATAAAAATGGAAATTATACTTTATAAATTATGAGTAGAATAGATCCCATAGCAAACCCAAAAGAAAGCGAGTTAGGCTCCCTATTTTCTAATGCTGAAAAATGGATGGGTTTTTTACCTAATGACGGACTTATTATGGCACATAAACCAGAGGTTCTAAAATCCTTTTTTTTATTAGCAAAAGCAGTATATGAAGAAGGTAAAGTTAATGCTGGCCTAAAAAGAATGATAGGACACCTTTCTAGCAAAGTAAGTGGTTGCCAATATTGTAGTGCCCACACTGCCTATGGAGCTAACGAGCAAGGTGTAGAAAAAGAAAAATTAGAAAAACTATGGGAATATAAAACCTCCCCTATCTTTTCTGAAGCAGAAAAAGCTGCTCTAAATATTGCGGTTAATGGCAGTATGGTTCCTAACCAAACTACCGATGCCGATTTTATAGAGCTAAAAAAACATTATGACAGTGAAGCTATTGTAGAAATAGTAGGTGTAATTTCTATGTTCGGCTTTTTAAATAGATGGAACGCTACATTAGATACACAAATTGAAGATGCTCCAGAAACTTTTTATAAATCTTTAAATTCAAAATAAATGAGTTCTCCTTTAAAAGGTATAAAAGTATTAGAATTTACACATGCAGTTATGGGGCCTTGTGCTGGGCTTATGCTTGCAGATATGGGTGCCGATGTATTGCATGTAGAACCCGTACATGGCGATAGTACCAGAAGGCTACAAGGTTTTGGAACAGGGTATTTCTGGTTTTATAATAGAAATAAAAAAAGTCTTGCTGTAAATATTAAAACAGAAGAAGGTCGTAAAATTATTTATGACCTTGTAAAAGAATATGACGTTGTTGTAGAAAATTTTGGTCCTGGAACTATGGATCGTTTGGGACTTGGGTATGATAAATTAAAACATCTAAACAAACGCCTCATCTATTGCTCTCTTAAGGGTTTTTTAAGTGGCCCTTATGAGAAGCGTCATGCAATGGATGAGGTTGTTCAGATGATGGGAGGCCTTGCATATATGACCGGTCGTGAAGGAGACCCTTTACGTGCAGGAACATCCGTAATAGATATTACAGGCGGTATGTTTGGTTATATTGGCATTTTACAAGCATTATACGAACGTGAGAAAACAGGAGAAGGCGGCTTTGTAAAATCTGCTTTGTTTGAAACCTGTGCATTTTTAATGGGGCAACACATGGCATATTCTTCACAAATAGATTATAAAATTCCGCCAATGCCATCTAGAGTAAGTGCTTGGTCTATTTATAAAGTTTTTGACACTAAGGACAATGACAAAACTTTTATTGGCATTATAAGTGAAAAACATTGGGAACGTTTTTGCGAAGTTTTTAACTGGCAAGATTGGTTAGCCGACGAGCGCTTAAAAACCAACAACCTACGCATTGATGAACGAGAATGGTTTATCCCCGCATTAGAAGAAAGAGTTAAACAATTTACCAAACAAGAAATTATAGAAAAATGCGAAAAAGGACATATTCCTTTTGCTCCAATAAGTAGACCCGAAGACCTTTTTGAAGATGAACAATTAAATAAAGGCAATAGTCTTATGGAGGTTGATATGGGAGGTGGTAAAATTACCAAACTACCAAAATTCCCTATAGAATATAAAGGCACTAGAGTTGAAAAAAGATTAGATCCTCCAAAAATTGGAGAGCATACAACTGAAGTTTTAAAAGGCCTAAATATAGATGATGCAACTATTGAAAAAATGATTGCAGAAGGAATAATTAAAACAGAATAATCTTATGAAATTAGTAGCTACCATATTTTGTACGTTATTTATTTACATGGGTTGTATTTCTCAAGAAATAAGTACTGCTGAAAAAGAACAAATATTACTTCAGATTACGAATTTAAAAACCGCACATCTAAATAGCGATGCAGTCTTGGCAGATAAAATATACCATGATAATCTTATTCTTACTTCACAAAGTGGAAAAAAATATAGTAAAAAAGAAGCCTTAGCTAATATTAAGAACGCTTTTGAAAGTTATGAGAATTCGGATATTTCCTTTTTAAATATTGATACTAATGTAATTCTAACAAATTATAGTAACAAACGAAAGTTTAAAGGGCTTGATGAAGGGGAATATAGACTTACTGTAGTATGGAAAAAACAAGAAACTAATTGGGTTATAATTTCTATGCAATCCTCAAAAATTAAGAAGAAAAATAAAAGGTAAAAACCTATTAAAAAAATAACAATATGCAGACTACAAATAAAACCGCAAAAGAACTTTATTTTGAAGTAAAGGCCAACCCTGCTCGTAAACGTTTTGGATTTGGAAAAAAAGCTGCCCTGGTTAATATAGATATTCAAAAAGCATACACAAGAACAGACCTTTTTAAAACAGCCTATGAAGCGGATCCCAAACAATTAGATTACGTAAACGAGCTTGCTGCAAAATTCAGAAAATTAGGATGGCCAGTAGTCTGGACCAATGTTGCTTATATGGATACTGCTGCAGATGCTGGTATCTGGGGAACCCGAACCGACACTCCAGATAGTTTACAAAACATAAAATTTGGTTCCGAACGTTCGGAATTAGATGATCGTTTAATTTTAGATAGGAGCACCGATGTTTTTTATGAAAAGAAAATGCCTTCTCCTTTTTTTGAAACTCCATTACAATCCCTTTTAGTATGGCATCAGGTAGATACTATTATTCTTACTGGTGGCTCTACTTCTGGCTGTATTAGAGCTGCAGGAGTAGATTCTCTTTCTAGAGGATATAGAACTATAATTCCTGAAGAATGCGTTGCAGATAAACATGAGAGTTACCATTATGCAAATCTTACAGATTTATCTTTAAAATATTGTGACGTACTTGAAGTGGATGAAGTTTTTACATGGCTAAATAGTATATAATTATGAAGGAAGACCCAGGATATTACGATTATTGGCCTTATGAAAACAGACCAAAAATAAAATGGCCAAATGGCGCTAAAGTTGCTTTTTGGGTAGCTCCAAATATTGAATTTTATGAGCTTAACCCGCCAGATAATCCGTTTAGGAAACCTTGGCCGCAACCTAGTCCTGCTTTACCTGGTTATACCAGTAGAGATTGGGGTAATAGAGTTGGCCATATTCGCCAGATGAAGCTTTTAGAAAAATACGGTATTCGTGGTTCTATTTCTTTATCTACTGCTTTATGTGACCATCATCCTGAAATAATAGAATTGTGTAAAGAACGTAATTGGGAATTTTTTAGCCATGGTATTTATAATACACGCTATACCTACGGGATGTCTGAAACTCAGGAAAGAGAAATGATTAAAGATTCTATAGAAACTATATATAAACATACAGGGCAAAAATGTGCAGGATATTTAGCTCCCGCACTTTCACATTCCGAAAACACCTTAGATTTATTCGCAGAAGTTGGTACAGAACTTTTTGGAGATGAAGCAGGGTTCTATTCTTGTGATTTGTTTCACGATGACCAACCAACTCCCATTAATTTAAGAAGTGGGAAACGTTTTGCTTCTATTCCGTATTCTTTAGAAATGAATGATACAATAGCATATTTAGTGCAAAAAATAACTCCTCGTAGATACGGACAAGAACTTAAAGATAATTTTGACCGCCTTTATGCAGAAGGAGCCGAAAGTGGAACCATTATGTGTATTCCTACCCACAATTACCAGGTAACCAATGCGCATAGAATAAAAGCTTATGAAGAGGCTTTAGAATATATTACAGGACATTCTGATGTTTGGATAACAACAGGGAAAGAAATAGCTTCTTACTATTTAGACAATTATTATGATGCCTCTTTGGAAGACATTCATCAAAAAAACAAGAAATATGGCACTAAATAAAACCTACCTAGAGTATCCGGAACGCTCGTATGGCATGGATCACGACCGTTATGATTGGGATATGCTTAGTAACAGAAAACCTATTACTTGGCCTAATGGTAAAAAAATAGCTCTTTGGGTAAATGTTGGTGTTCAATTTTTTCCATTAAATCAAAAAGGAATACCATTTAAAGTTCCTGGTGGTATGACAAAGCCTTATCCCGATTTAAGACACTACAGCTTACGAGATTATGGTAACAGAATTGGAATTTATCGCTTTTTAAAAGCATTAGACAAATATAACATTACTCCTACTTTTGCTATGAACACTAGATTGGCAGAACGTCTACCCTATCTAACAGGAACATTAAAAGATAGAGGTAATGAAATTTTATGTCATGGTTATGACATGGACAAATTACATTATGGAGGGCAAAACATAAAGGAGGAAGAAGAACTTGTAAAACGTTCTTTAGATAGTTTACGAAAACTTACTGGTCAAGAAATTAATGGTTGGGTTAGTCCTGCAAAAAATGAATCGGAAAACACCCCAGATATATTAGCAGAAAATGGCATTACTTATTTTTGCGATTGGGTAAATGATGAAATGCCATACAATTTTAAAACAAAAAATGGTATCTTAACAGCTATGCCATTGACTACAGAATTAGATGATCATTTTATTATTTTAAACAATCTTCATTCCGCTGAAGATTGGAAACATCAAGTAATAGATGCTTTTCATTTTCTGTTACAAGAAACGGAAACGCAAGGAGGAAGAATTTTAAGTATAAATATTCATCCATGGGTACTAGGGCAACCGCATAGAATAAAATATTTAGAAAAAATTTTAGAGTATCTTGGTAGTCATGAAGCAGTTTGGTCTGCTTCATCTAATACTATTTTAAACGCTTGGAAAAATAATTAAAAAACTAAATGACAGAGCAAATTTTAACATACATACCTGTCATTCTTCAAACTATTTTATTTCTAGTTATGTTAGGAATGGGACTTACACTAACCGCTAAAGATTTTAAACGTGTTGGTACAGCTCCAAAAGCCATTTTTATTGGTTTATTTAATCAAATTGTTATGGTTCCTATAATAGCATTCACCATTATTTCTATTATCCCTATGCAACCTATGATTGCAATGGGGTTAATGGTTGTAGCCTCTTGTCCTGGCGGCGCTGTTTCTAATTTATTTTCGCACTTAGCTAAAGGAGACACAGCCTTATCTATAAGCTTAACTGCTATTACAAGTTTAGTTACCATTGTTACAATTCCTTTTATTATAAACTTTTCGTTAGATACTATTTTAGGGGCAGCCTCTAAAAACATACAATTACCAATTGGACCAACAATTCTAAATATTTTTAAATTAACTGCGCTACCAGTACTTATTGGTATGTACATTAATAATAAATTTCCAGATTTCTCAGAAAAAAGCAAACCCGTAATTTCTTGGGGTTCTGGAATAGTAATTGTTTTAGCTCTAGTACTAATGGTTATGAAACTTGAAGAAATTGGCGATAGTTGGTTTTTTATTAAAGCTTCTTTTTTAGGGGTTATTTTACTTAATATTATAACTTTATCTGTTGGTTTTTTTAGCGCTAAAGCCTTAAAGGTATCTACCAAACAAGCCGCTACTATTGCTATAGAGACTGGTATGCAAAATAATGTTCTAGGAATGACAATTGCACTTTCTGCAGGATTATTAAACGAACCAAAGATGGCCGCTACAGCAGGTGTTTATGGTGTAGTAATGTGTATAATTGCTGTGGGAGTAATTTTCTTTTTCAAAAAAATAATAAATAAACAAAATGAACTTACATCTTAACAATAAACTGTTTTTAGTTGGTGGTGCAACAAGCGGTTTTGGTAAAGCAATTACAGAACAATTAATTTCTGAGAACGCTAAAGTTATTGCAGTTGCCCGTACTATTGAAAAACTAAAAGAACTTCAAAAATTAAGTGATAACATAGAAATAATTGCTGGCGATTTATCGGATGAAAAAGTTTTGGATACTATCTTAAATACTATAGGAAATAGAGTTTTAACAGGAGCAGTTATTAACTCTGGCGGACCACCGGCAATGCCTGTTTTGGAAACAAAATTAACAGATTGGGATGATGCTTACAAAACTGTAGTACGTTGGAAAATTGGGTTAACACAAGCCCTACTACCTAAAATGATGGAGCAACAATATGGGCGTTTACTTTACATAGAAAGTGTCTCTGTAAAACAGCCTATAGAAAATTTAGTACTTAGCAACGCCATGCGATTAGCTGTAGTGGGTTATGTAAAAACACTTTCTCAAGAAATAGGAACTTCTGGGGTTACCTTAAACATTCTTGGCCCTGGATTTCATGCTACACAACGCATGGAAAATTTATTTAAGAAAAATAGTGAACTTAAAGGAATTCCGGAATCTGAGGTTAGAGCTTCTGTAGCTAAACAAGCTGCAATGGAAAAAATAGGAAAGCCAGAAGATTTTGCATCTTTAGCACTTTGGCTATTATCGCCACATAGTAGTTATATCTCTGGACAAACTATTTCTGTAGATGGTGGTTTGGTAAAAGGAACCATGGGATAAACTTATTAATGCATTCCCGCACCGCCATTAACATGCAAACATTGCCCTGTTATATGTACTGCACCATCACTTAATAAAAATAGGATAACAGAACTAATTTCTTCTGATTTACCTACATTTCCTAAAGGGACTATCTTTTTATATTGCTCTTTGTTAAAACGCGTAGTACCATCTTCTTTATAAATAAAATTAGTGTCTACTGCTCCTGGAGCAAGAGTGTTTACTCTAATTTCTGGCGCAACTTCTGCAGCTAAAGTTTTGCTAAAAGCTATAACAGATGCTTTTCCTGCAGTATAAGGGCCATAGTTTTTTTGCCCTATAAAGGCTAAACCAGAAGACATGTTTACAATAGAAGAATTGGTGTTTTTTCTTAATAAAGGTAAAAATGCTTTACAAGAATTAAAACAACTTTTAAAACTAATATCATAGGTGTGGTTCCATTCTTCTTGACTTATTTCTTCTATAGATTTAAAATGCGTAATAGCTCCAGATAAATTTACTAAGCCAATAATTTCATCTGTCTTATTTTTTACAAAACTCACTAACTGTTTAACAGATTCTGTATCTAACGGATTTGTTTTTAAATAGAAGTAACCTTCTTTATTTGTTATTTTAGATTTGTCCTGTATATCTGCACCAATTACTATTGCTCCGGTTTCTAATAGTTGTTGTACTAAAGCTACTCCTATTCCGCTATTACTGCCAATAACAACTATATGATTTCCTTTAGACTTATAAATAGCATTCATTATTCTTCTTTTTTTCTCCAGGTATTCTGATTAACTAAACCTGGCTCAATAAATGTCCAGCCAGAAATAACTTTCCTTAAATTTATTCCTATTCTTTTTGCATCTGGGTTTACCCAAGTATAGCTAATAGAAGTGCTATTAATACCCACCTTATTTAAGGGCATGTCATAAACAGCAAGCTTCATGATTTCTAATTTTTTACCATAAATTAATTGCGTTAATTCTACGGTATAATCTACACCATCAATAGCTAACTCTGCCATACCTCCTTGATCATGAATTTCAAGATTTCCTTGATGATGTACATTATCTTCTGTTATAGGATATTCTATCCAACCAGAAAATTTTCTTACTCTAATAAACTTATAGGCATCTTTGTTTTTAAAATGATTTTCTCCTTTTATAAAAAGAGTATCTCCCCTTAGTTTAACATTATTATTTTTTAGGTCTTCTATTGAGAAATGTAGATTTTCTATAAAATTTTCTCCGTTTCTACCCTCTCTTACTTCTATTAAAAAAGTTCCCTTCTTTTCTTTTTTTATTTTTAATGATAAATGCCTGTGTAAATCATCCGTTTTAATACCATGAATTTCTTCTTCTGTATTTTCTTGCCAGTATTGTTGAAAATTATCCCACTCTCCTTCTATTAAAGAAAGGTCACTGGATATTTCTTCATTATTTTTACTAAAACTTTCTGCACTAAAAAAAACAGGAAAATTTATTCCTAGAAATTTAAATATAGATTTCATATTACTAATTTTTACTTTTTGAAAACCATTCAATCATTAAATCTTGTAATTCTACAGCATTAAGTTCTGGGTTATAGCGTTTAAGTAATTCCCACGCTTCTATAAAATGAGAGCCGTTTTCTAAAACCTTTGGCAAAGTCTTTTTAGGCGTAACTCCTTTAGCTTTAGCTTCTTTTTTGGGTTCTATATTTAATGCTTCAGGAAGACTATAACTTACGAGCCTTTTTGTTTTATTACGCAGTTGCTTTATCATTTCTAAATTTCTTTCTACATGGCTTTCAGGTATTGAAACTGTTTCTACACAACTTGGAAATTTAAAACTTAGCAAATCATCTATATAAGGCTTAATGATACTTCCTTTCCATCTAAAAATAGTAGTAGGCACTTTAAGTTCTTGCACATATTCTGCTTTTTCATGTTTAAAAGCAGTTTCATATGCTACATAATAATCTTTTCCTGCCTTAAAAAAATCTAATGCTATACCATGCAAAGCTTCTTTGGGTAATTGTGGTCTATGTAATGCATATTCTTCTTCATTAAAACACCAAGGAAAATACTGAAACATTTTATTTGTAATTTCCCAAACTTTTCTAATATGACTACCACTTAATTCTGGAGTTAAATCTGGAAAATAATGTTTTAATATTCTTGCTCTTAAAGCATCATTAAAATGAGCTGCATTATCTAAAAAAATATGAGACACTTCATTAGGATAGTCTAAAGCATATCTTATTGCTATTTGAGCTCCCGTTGCAGAACCATATAAAACTGGTTGTTCCATATTAAGTTTATTAAAAAACGCATGAAATACCGCAGTATAATTTGTTAAATCAATAGGCTTATTAGGTAATGCATCAGACTTACCATAACCTGGGGTATCTACACAAATAACGGTATAATCTAAAGCTAACTCTTTAGCCAAAGGCAGTAGCAACTCTCCAGAATGAGGAGATGGATGAAACATTACTAAAGCAGGGCCTGCACCCAAAATGTAAAAATGGATGTTTTTATTGTCTATTGTAACTTTCCTTCTCCTTATCAAAACAAATGTAATATTTAAAATTTTAGTTAATATAGTTAATTATTTACAATGTTAACTATTTTTTTGTATTTTTAGATAAAATTGAAGCACATTTAACATGCTTCTATAAAAATGAAGTATAAAACCTACGTATGCTTTTACAAATACCAGATGAAATGAAAAACACAAAGGTAATTTTAGCTAATAGACCAAAAAGAGAAATAGAAGATAGTAATTTTGACGTTATAATTGAAGAACTAAATGAAATTAAGGACGGAGAAATCTTAATTAAAATACATGATATTTCTTTAGACCCAGCCATTAGAGGTTGGATGAACGAGGGAACAACCTACATTAAAGGAATAGAAATTGGAGCTGTTGTTAGAACATTTTCTGCAGGACAAGTAATACAATCTAAAAACTCCAAATTTAAAGAAGGTAGCTATCTATCTGGATTATTAGGCGCACAAAATTATTGTATTTCTAATGGAGAAGGACTTACTCCTTTAGATATATCTAACAGTAAAATTTCTCATCACTTAGGAATTTTAGGAATGCCGGGAATGACCGCCTATTTTGGACTTCTAAAAAGAGGAGAACCAGTTTCTGGAGATATAGTATATATTTCTGGTGCAGCAGGTATAGTGGGTTCTACTGTAGGGCAAATTGCAAAAATAAAAGGTTGCACTGTTATTGGCTCTGCAGGTAGTGATGCAAAATGCAAATTCCTAATAGAAGAATGTGGATTTGATTATGCCATTAATTACAAAACAGAAGATATTGACCAACAATTAAAAAAGTTTGCTCCTAACGGTATTCACATATTTTTTGATAATGTTGGCGGTCCTACCTTAGATATTGCTCTTTTAAACTTAGCTCGTGGTGCACGTGTTGTTATCTGTGGCGCTATTTCACAATATAATGATATGGCAAATATTCACGGCCCTAAAAATTATATGAAAATAGTATCTGCAAGAGGCAAAATGAACGGCATTATTGTTTTTGATTATGTTGAGCAATGGCCTGCTGCAGTAAAAGAAATTGCGGAATGGATTAATGACGGTAAAATTAAAGTAAAAGAGCATACCATTTTTGGGCTAGAAAACTTTTCATCTGCTTTGAAAATGTTATATACAGGAGAAAATTTTGGAAAACTTATACTTAACATTGGTTCTTAAAACTGTACTATGTTTTTAAGAAAATACACTTTACTATTAACTATACATTTTATGACAACAAAAGCTGTAACACAAAAACTGCCAGACACTGGCATTAGTGGATTATATGAAGTAATGATTGGTGTAAGTAATGCGGAATATGCAAAAAAATACTTTGGAGACTTTGGTTTTAAAGTAATAGATAGTTCTTCTATTACTGCAAAAAAAGCTAAAACACTTTATGGTGTAGACTCTAAACTTACCTCATACCGTTTACAAAATGGTACCATAGATAGCCATGGCTTGTTACGTATATTAGAATGGGAAAAACCACTTGGAGAAGGTATTGGTTATGCTCCTGTAGAAACTATTGGTTCAAGAATAGCTGTTATGCGCACCAATGATATTTTTAGATTATTTGATATATACCAAACTGCAAGAGAAGATGGTAAGAAACCATGGCTACCTACAGAGCCTATTGCAGATGACCTTTTTGGATTAAATACTGAAGAGAAAGATTTTTTTAATAGACCAATAATAGTCCGTGAAAATGCTGTTTATGGAGAGTTTTTTAATCATATTTTCTTTCAACGTTATGGGTACAAAATTCCAGGTTATGGTACTATTGAAGATGATACTGCTCTTAAAACAAGTGAATTTACACATCATGATTTTGTTATTAATGCCACATCTTTAGAACAAATGTCTTATTTATCTTCTGCTTTAGGACTACAGGCAGAAGAAGCGCCTGCTATAGATGGCGATTGGTTAAAAGGTCCTAAACGTGTTTTTCAAATGGAACCTGGCTATAGTCATTGGTACCAAGGATTTGTGTCTCCTAATAATATTTGTGGTAAAATGAAATTTTTTATTCCAAGAGGAGATAAAACCAATAAATCTGATAAACAAAAAGTAGGCGAAAAAGGAATTACACTTCATTCTTTTTATACCCCCAAACTAAAAATGGTTCATAAATTAGTTTTAGAACATAAACTAAACCCTACACAAATACTAAAGAATGAATTTGAAGAAAATGCTTTTGTTTTTAAAGATACTGCAGGTGTAAGCTGGCAAATTATTGAAAAAACAGAACCAACAAAAAATACCCCAATTCAAGAATTAGAGTTTAAACTTACTAATTAATAACTTTAATATCTTTTATCACAGAAAGAATGAATTTCTTACATAAAATAGTTAATAATGTTAACTATTTTATGTAACTTTAAGAAAATCATTAAAAAAATATCCATTGATAAAAAGATACAAAGCTTTAGCGCTACAAATAGAATGTGCAGCAATAAACTCTTGTAAAGACAAGGAATCTGCTCATGCATTAATGCAAAAAACATTAAATACTGTATTAGCACAAACTAGTGGTTCTAAAAAATTTATAGGCCCAGATTTAAAACTAGTTGTATTACCAGAATATTTTTTAACTAGCTTCCCTTTTGGAGAATCTATAAAAGAATGGCATAACAAAGCTTGTATAACTACAGATCATACTCTTTTTTCGCAAATGAAAGAGTTCTGTAAAAAAGAATCTATTTTTTTATCTGGTAATTTTTATGAATTGGATGAAAATTTTCCAGACTTATATTTCCAAAGTAGCTTTATTATAGATGATGAAGGAGAACTTATTTTAAAATATAGACGTTTAAATTCTATGTTTGCCCCCACACCTCATGATGTTCTGGATAAATATATAAAACTATATGGTGAAGAATCCTTGTTTCCTGTTGCAAATACAAAACTTGGAAAATTAGCCTGTATTGCATCTGAAGAAATATTATACCCAGAAATTGCACGCTGCTTAATGATGCGAGGAGCAGAAATATTTTTACATTCTTCTTCTGAAGCCGGCAGCCCTAATTTAACACATAAAGATATTGCAAAAAGAGCTCGTTCTATTGAAAATATGGCCTACACCGTTTCTGCAAACTCTGCAGGTATTTCTGGAATAGAATTCCCATTTGCAAGTACGGATGGATTATCTAAAATTGTACATTTTGAAGGACATGTACTTTCTGAAGCTGGCACGGGAGATAGTATGGTAGCAAACAGTTATATAGACATTAATGCATTAAGAGATTATCGTTCCAAAATATCCATGCAAAACTATATTGCAAGACAAAGATTTGAACTATACTCTTATTCTTATGCTACTTATAAACATTATCCTGCTAATTCTTTTGAAGATAAAATTCCTAATAAAGAATTATTTATACAAACCCAACTAAAAGTAGTTAACAAACTATATAATTAAGCATATAAATTATATATTTGCACGCCATTTTTATACATAAACTAAACACACCATGATTAATAAAAGCATTGAAGAATCTATTGTATTAAGTATTTTTGATTTAGCTAATCAACTTAAAAAGATTGGTGATGATGTCTATTTAAAAGTTGGTCTAACCACACAACAATGGCTTATATTATTGCACCTTTCAGGCAATCCTAATCTTCCTTTTTTCAAAAGAGAAAAACACGTTAAAGACCTTATGGCTAGCGAATTAGCAGAATCTTTAAATGTTTCTAGAGCAAATATAACGAATCTTATCAATGTACTTTTAGATAAGAAATTGATAAAACAGTTTGAAGATGGGCAAGACCGTAGAAAAAAACGTCTTAGATTAACTAAAAAAGGAATTGCTTTAATAGATAAAACGCAACCCTCAAGACTAGGTGTTATTCATTTCCTTACCGAAGGATTTTCTTCTGATGAAAAAGATTCTTTTCTTAGGTTTTTAGAACAATGCACTACTAAATTAGTTAATGAAGACGAAAAGATTAAATCTTTTCACAAACTTATTGATGCTGAAAAAGCCTAAAAACAGGCTTAATCGTTGTCTAATAAAATCTCTAATATTTGTATTGCGGCAGCACTTATTTTTGTCCCTGGTCCAAATACAGCTACGGCTCCAGCCTCTAATAAAAAAGGATAATCTTGTTTTGGTATAACGCCCCCAACAATTACCATTATATCTTCTCTTCCATATTTTTTTAGTTCCTTTATTACTGTAGGCACTAAAGTTTTATGCCCCGCTGCTAATGATGAAACTCCTAGTATGTGTACATCATTCTCTACCGCCTGCCTGGCAACTTCTTCTGGAGTCTGAAAAAGTGGTCCTATATCTACATCAAAACCAATATCTGCGTAACCAGTTGCAATTACTTTTGCTCCACGATCATGACCATCTTGTCCCATTTTGGCAATCATAATTCTTGGTCTACGGCCGTCTTGTTTTGCAAAAGCATCTGTCATTTTTTTGGCTTTCTCAAAACCATCATCATTTTTAATCTCTTTAGAATACACTCCAGATATTGCTTTTATTATTGCTTTATGACGCCCAAAAACTTTCTCTAAAGCGTCACTTATTTCTCCTAATGTAGCTCTTTCTCTTGCTGCATTTACAGCTAAAGCTAATAAATTAAATTCATCTTTATCTATAATCTTAGAAGGAGAATTCATTTTATAATCTGCCGCTTGGGTTAGTTTATCTAAAGCTTCTTTTACTTTTACAGAATTTCTCTTTCCTTTTATATTCTTTAAACGTTCTAATTGCTTACGGCGTACCTCAGCATTATCTACCTCTAAAATTTGGAGCTCCTCATCTTCTTCTAAAATATATTTATTTACTCCAACAATAACATCTTGCCCACTATCTATACGAGCTTGTTTTCTTGCAGCAGCTTCTTCTATCCTCATTTTAGGAATACCAGCTTCAATAGCTTTTGTCATTCCTCCAAGGCCTTCTACTTCTTCTAACAATTCCCATGCTTTTGCAACAAGGTCATTGGTTAAACTTTCTACATAATAACTACCTGCCCATGGATCTACAGTCTTCGTAATTTTGGTTTCTTCTTGTAAAAATATTTGTGTTTCTCTTGCTATTCTTGCCGAGAAGTCTGTAGGTAATGCTATAGCCTCATCTAAAGCATTGGTATGTAAGCTTTGTGTTCCTCCAAAAACAGCAGCTGCAGCCTCTATAGTTGTTCTTGCTACATTATTAAATGGATCTTGCTCTGTAAGACTCCATCCGCTAGTTTGGCAATGTGTACGTAATGCTAATGATTTTTTATTTGTTGGGTTAAATTGATTTACCAATTTTGCCCATAACATACGACCTGCACGCATTTTAGCAATTTCCATAAAATGGTTCATTCCTATTCCCCAGAAAAAAGAAAGTCTTGGTGCAAAATCGTCAATTTTCATGCCTGCAGCAAGTCCTGTTCTAATATACTCTAAACCATCTGCCAAAGTATAAGCCAACTCTATATCTGCAGTTGCTCCAGCTTCATGCATATGATATCCAGAGATACTAATGCTATTAAATTTAGGCATGTTTTTACTCGTATATTCAAAAATATCGGAAACAATTTGCATAGATGGTTTTGGTGGATATATATAGGTATTACGAACCATAAACTCCTTTAAAATATCATTTTGTATTGTTCCAGAAAGTAATTTAGCATCTACTCCTTGTTCTTCTGCTGCTACAATATAAAATGCCATAATTGGTAATACGGCACCATTCATGGTCATAGAAACCGACATCTTATCTAACGGTATACTATCAAACAAAATTTTCATATCCTCAACAGAATCTATTGCTACACCTGCCTTACCAACATCGCCAACTACTCTTTCATGATCGCTATCATAACCTCTATGGGTTGGCAAATCAAAAGCAACAGATAATCCTTTTTGACCACCTTTTAAATTTCGTTTATAAAAAGCATTACTTTCTTCTGCAGTAGAAAAACCTGCATATTGCCTTATTGTCCATGGGCGTTGCACATACATGGTTGCATAAGGCCCCCTAAGAAAAGGAGGTGTTCCTGCAACAAAATTTAAATGAGGAACCCCTTTAATTGCATCTTCCTCATATTGTTTTTTAATTGCAATACCTTCTGCAGTAGTATGTTTTTCTTCCTCTGTTATTGACACAGAACTTTTAGAACTTTCTTTTAAGGTTATATGTTGAAAATCTTTTCTACTCATCTTTTAAAATTTCTTGTTCTAGTTTTTCAGCTAACCTTCTCTCTACAATAGGCTCTACTTCTGTATTTTTTAAAATATCTGATGCAAATGGTACAAAATCTAAATTTTGCTTCATTTTATCCGTAAGATTTCTATACTTATTAGTACCAACAAGAACCTCTTCATTTGTATTAAATTTTTCTTGTTCCTTTAATGCGCTTTTGTATATTATCTTTTGAATTTCTCCTTTTTTCAAAGATTCTATAAAGCCGCCACCATTTTCTATTTCTTTAAATAGTTCTAATGCTTTTTCTGCTAACTGATTTGTAATACTTTCTATATAATAAGAACCATCTGCAGGGTTATTTACTTTATCTAAAGAGCTTTCTTCTTTTAATAACAAAAGTTGATTTAAAGCTATTCTCTCTCCAAAATCATTACTAGCATGAAAAATAGCGTCATAAGGCATATTAAATACTGTATTTGCCCCTCCTAAAACTGCAGACATACCCTCTGTTGTAGTTCTAAGCATATTTACATTATAGTCATACAATGTTTTATTACGCTTTGTAGGTTCTGTTATAATATGTATTTGAATTGTGGTATTATAAACCTCTTGTAATACATTACATAAGATGCGAAGTGCTCTAAGTTTTGCTATTTCAAAAAAATAATTGGTACCAATAGCTAATTTAAAAGTTATGGTTTTTATTTTCTCCAATTCTTTTCTTTCCTCAAAATAAGAAAAATACTCATTTACATGGGCTATAGATATTGCTAACTGCTCTACCATATTTGCTCCTGCATTTTGGTAAGATGCTGCATTAACCATTAACACATTTGGCACACCCAAATCTACAATTTCATCTAAAATTTTAAAATCGGTTTCTTTATTTGTAAACCAGTTTCCAGAGGTGCCAAGGTTACTTAGAATAGCAACATTAAAGAATATATTGTTCCTAGATTTACCTATAAAACTTAGTATATCTTTAATATAATTAGAGGATAAAAAAGAAAAATTAAAGTATATGGAAATCTTATCTAAATCGATTTCGTAGAGTAATAAACTTATATTTATTTCTTCGGATGTAATATAGAAACATAAATTTTCCGCGCCGCCATTTAAGGAAGATACTGCTTGTTTATTTGCACTAACAGCATCTATTACCGTAATGAACTGACCAATTTTCCAAGTTTTAGTTTGTAGTGACGTTAGCGTTTCTGAACCTTTTAAATCTTTATGGTAAAAAGGAGCTACTTGTATCCCTTCTGCAGATTGCCAAACTAAAGTTTCTTCAAAACTGGCTCCTTTTAAATTTTCCTCAATAATAGAAGTCCATTCCTTAGAAGATGTTTCTGAAAATTCTTTAAACATCGTTTTTGTATCCATTCTATTTTATTTACTCGATAATTGAGATTTAAATGCTCCGAGGATAGCCTCGAATTTTAAATTATTTTCCTATAAACGCAGTGTCTTTCCCCTAAGTTACTTACTTATAAAGGGATGTTTCCATGCTTCTTTTTAGGCAATGTAACACTTTTATTTTCTAACATTGCAAAAGCTTTTATAAGTTTTTTACGGGTGTCCTTAGGTAAAATAACCTCATCTATAAAACCTCTTTCTGCTGCACTATAAGGGTTTGCAAATTTATCTGCATACTCTTTTTCTTTTTCTATAAGTTTTGCTTCTGAATCTTCTGCAGAAGCTATTTCTTTTCTAAAAATAATTTCACTTGCGCCTTTTGCTCCCATCACAGCAATTTCTGCTCCTGGCCATGCATAATTCATATCGGCACCAATATGTTTAGAATTCATTACATCATAGGCACCACCATAAGCTTTACGAGTAATTACTGTAATTTTTGGTACCGTAGCTTCACTTAAAGCGTATAATAATTTTGCGCCGTTAGTAATAATCCCATTCCATTCTTGATCTGTTCCTGGCAAAAACCCTGGGACATCTACTAATACTAATAAAGGAATATTAAAACAATCGCAAAAACGTGTAAATCTTGCCGCTTTTTTAGATGCTTCTACATCTAAAACACCAGCTAAACTTATAGGCTGATTGGCAACAATACCAATACTTTTTCCTGCAATTCTAGCAAAACCAACTACAATATTTTCTGCGTAATCTTTATGTATTTCAAAAAAAGATTCTTCATCAATAATACCATTAATTACATGACGCATATCATAAGGCTGATTTGCATTTTCTGGCACTATTTCTTCTAAAACGTCTCTTATTTCTTCTCCTAATACATAAGGTAATTGTTCTGGAGTATCCTCACAATTTTGTGGCATATAACTAACCAATTGCTTTATTTGGTTTATACATGCAATATCATTAGCAGCAGTTAAATGGGTAACCCCAGATTTGGTAGCGTGTGTACTAGCTCCTCCTAATTCTTCTGATGTTACTTCTTCATTTGTTACTGTTTTTACCACATTGGGTCCAGTAACAAACATATAACTAGAGTTTTCTACCATTAACGTAAAATCTGTCATTGCAGGAGAATAAACAGCACCACCTGCACAGGGTCCCATAATAGCAGAAATTTGAGGAATTACTCCCGATGCCATTACGTTTTTATGAAAAATATCGGCATATCCTCCTAAAGACCTAACTCCTTCTTGAATACGTGCCCCTCCACTATCATTTAAACCAATTAATGGCACCCCTATTTTCATAGCCATATCCATTACTTTGCATATTTTTTCGGCATGTGTTTCGGATAAAGCTCCTCCAAAAACAGTAAAATCTTGCGCAAAAACATATACCTGTCTACTATTAATTGTACCGTAACCTGTAACTACACCATCTCCGTAAAAAACCTGCTTATCCATACCAAAATCTTTAGTACGGTGCGTTACTAAAGCACCCATTTCTTCAAAAGAACCCTCATCTAATAAAAAATGAATACGCTCATGTGCCGTTAGTTTTCCTTTAGCATGCTGTTTTTTAATACGTTCTTGACCACCACCTAATTTAGATGCTTTTAATTTATCTTGTAATATTGTTTGATTGTCTTTCATTGTATGCTTTTTACCTTTCTTTAGAAAAACTAGATTCTATTTTTTTTCCAGTTAGATGCTAGTACTTTGCTTGTTTTAATCTTTTTTTGATTTTCTAGATATAACCACAAACCAACTTCGGCAGCTACTTCTCTCTCTTTAGAAAATTCTTTTTCTAAGCTTTCTGGGTTATAATATTTTTTTACAAAATGAGTATCAAAATCACCAGATTGAAAAGCTTCATGCTCGCACACAAATTTTCCAAAAGGTAAGGTGGTAGAAACCCCTTCTATCTTATACCCTTCTATTGCTTTAATCATTAACTGTATTGCTTCGTCTCTATTTTTACCATAAGTAATTAACTTAGATAACATTGGATCATAGTAAATAGGAACTGGCATGCCTTGCTCAAAACCATCATCTACACGAACACCTTCCCCTGTTGGTCTTATATATGTTTCTAAGGTTCCTATACTTGGCATAAAATTTTCTAATGGATCCTCTGCATACACTCTAATTTCTAAGGCATGGCCATTTATACTAAGGTCTTCTTGTTTAAACTCTAACTCTTGATTACGAGCCACTTTAATTTGTTGCTCTACCAAATCTAATCCTGAAATTAACTCTGTTACAGGATGCTCTACCTGTAACCTAGTATTCATTTCTAAGAAATAAAAATTCTTATCGCCATCTAAAAGAAACTCTACAGTACCTGCTCCAACATAATCACAAGCTTTTGCTACTTTTATAGCAGCTTCTCCCATTTCTTTTCTAATCTCAGGAGTTAATACTATAGATGGTGCTTCTTCTACTACTTTTTGGTGTCTACGTTGTACACTACATTCTCTTTCAAATAAATGCACAACATTTCCATGATTATCTGCTAATACTTGAATTTCTATATGCCTTGGTGAGGTTACATATTTTTCTATAAAAACGGCTCCGTCTCCAAAAGCAGCAACGGCTTCACTAATGGCTCTTTCCATTTGCTCTTGAAGCTCTTCTAGTGCTTCTACAACACGCATACCCTTACCACCGCCACCAGCAGATGCTTTTATTAGTATAGGAAAGCCTATTTGTTTTGCTATTTTCTTAGCTAAATCTATATCTGTAATGGCCTCTTCTATACCTGGAACCATTGGAATGTTATAATCCTTTACGGCTTCTTTTGCTGCTAATTTATTACCCATTACTTTTATAGCATGAGGTTTAGGACCAATAAAGGTTAGTCCGTTATCCTTTACCATTTGCGCAAAAACAGCATTTTCACTTAAAAACCCATATCCTGGGTGAATTCCTTGTGCTCCAGTAGTCTTCGCTGCATCAATAATTTTTTCCATTACTAAGTAAGACTCTGAGGATGGTGCCGCTCCTAAAAGAACTGCTTCATCTGCAAATTTTACATGAGGCGAATTACGGTCTACATCTGAATATACTGCAACGGTTTTAATACCCATTTTTTGGGCAGTTTTCATTATACGCAATGCTATTTCTCCACGGTTGGCTATTACTATTTTTTTCATCCTATTATATTATTCTACCTCAATTATTATTTGACCTTTATCTACAGCATCATCCTTTTTAACACCTATAGATGTTATAGTACCTTCTCCTTGCGATAAGATTATATTTTCCATTTTCATTGCGGATAGAATTAATAGCGGTGTGCCTTCTTCTATTTCTTGCCCTTCTTCTACAAGAATATCTATAATAAGACCTGGCATTGGTGCTTTTACATTATTTAATTTTTGAGAAGCATTAGAAAACAATCCCATCTCTTTAACCATTTGGTCATAACTATCTTCTATTTTAAGAACATGTGTGTTCCCATTTACGGCAATGGTTACTTCCTTTTCTAAAAAATTAGAACTAATTAACTCTACATTATAAGCTTTTGCATTTTTTAACACATGAAAATGAGTATCATTAATACTACTTACATCTATTTTTTCTACTGCCTGTTTATCAATTAAAATTTCTTCTTTATCAATAGTGATACGATAGTTGGCCATATTTTTTAGGTTTATTTTTTTACTTCTATCTTTTTATATAAAATGGAACTACAACAAAAATACTTAAAAATTAGTTAACTAAGTTAACTAATTTAATTTAGAGACACTAATTCTTTATTAAAAAGGTAATTTTTGCCTTCTTAAAAATTAATACTTATTATCTTTTTTGGAAATCTAAAATAGCCCCTTCACTTATCCATTTAGCAAGGGCTTGCCTGTTATCTGGTTCTAAAATTCTTTTTTGGTCTTTCTTATTTCTAATATTACCAATTTCTATAAAGGTCATTGCTGGCCATGTTTTTCTTACCAAATAAAGTTCTGTTCTATGCTCAAAAGTACCCGAGTAAGTTCTATTTGGCTGGTACTTTTTATATTTTTTCTGAAAAGTTTTATGAATATTTTCTGCTAAATTTTTACCACTTTTACTTTTTTCATGGTGGTAAAAGAAAACATCTATATTCTGACCTTTACTTCTACTATCTACATGTGTAACAATTAAACGCTGGTATTGTCCTTTGTGCTTTGCGTATAATTCATTTACAATATCTACACGCTGTTTTAATCTAGCAAGTTGGTTTAGAGGAATAACTTTATTTTGGTACGCAACCTCATCATGGTCTATTTTTAAAATACGCTTATCTCTTATTCCATCATTATTGTCTCTTATAATAATATAAACAAGTGCTCCATGCGAAATTAATTCTCTTGCCAACCTTAAAGTTATATCATAAGCATATTCATCTTCTGCAATAGGCTTTCCTGCATACGTAGCCATAGCTCCTGGGTCTGGCCCTCCATGACCTGCAACTAAATAAAAAACGGCATTTTTTAATTTGCTACTTTTAATGGGGACTTTTCTATACTTTTTTCCAAAAATACCATATCCTTTTCCTGCATTTGGCGCAACATTAGGTATTGCTTTTTGTGGCTCTTGTACTTTTACCTTTTCTTCTACATTAGGTATTTTATACGTACGCCCTTCGTATACATGAATACTATCTCTAATATTATCTATATTAAGTGCTACAAAAGCATCAAAAGTTTCATAAGGATTAACTCCTTTTTTTCGTAACAAGGCATAAATACCTTCTCCTTTTTCTGCAATAACAGTTTCTAAAGAATCTTTTTGAGCCATAACACTTAAAGAGAGGCATAGAAAAACAAGTGTTATAACGTTTTTAAAAAAAGAAAGAGAGATAAATTTCATATAAAAAAGGATTCAAAAATAATGCCTAACTTTTTAAAGTTCTGCATCAAAATTATATAACTTTTTTAAATGTGCTACAGGTTTTAAAAAAAGTAATTAAATTTTTATTCCTATTAAAAATACTGACCAATACCAAAGACTAAGCCTCTAGATGCATTTTTAGTAATACCGTAACCATAATCTATCCTAAAAATGGCATTAAAGATTTTTTTATGCATAAAGCGCAATCCTACTCCCGGGTATATTCTCAAGTTTTGGTCATCGCTAAAATCTCCAAAATCTCCTCCAGGGTTTCTCCAAGTACCACCATCTATAAATACATTACTCTGTAAAACAAACCAGTCTTTGTCTATTAAAGTATGCCTGTATTCTGAATTTATTATAACTGCTGCTGTACCACGATCTATAGTATTACCTACTCCTCGTATATTTATATTATTATCTACTGTAAATGGCGCAAAAGGAGTATTTACATTGGTTGCCAATCCTAAACGAACTCTACTAGCCCAATTTCCTTTTTCTTTAATTCTTTTGTAGAAAGCAAAATCATTAAAGCCTATTAAAAACTCTGGTAAATTTTCATTGGTACTACCAACGTATTGAAAATTAAGGTTACTCCTAAAACCAGATAAATATTGGTAATGATATTCTATATCTGAATAATTATAAATAAGCTTAAATAAATGTTTATCTACCTTTAACGCCTGTGGAACTGAGGCGTTTGTAGCTCCAGAAATATAATTATAATCTTCTGTAAACAAACTAAAACCAAGCTCTACTCTGTTTTTAAAGTTTATTTGATATAATCCTAAAAGCTCTGCTCCTTTATTGTTGTACTTATAATCTGCGGTATTGTTATCAAAAAAAACTGGTTCTTGTGTGGTTAAGTCTTTATAGCTAAATGCTAAACCAAATTTAGTACTAAACAAATAAGGCGCTCTAACATTAACTCCATAAGAATTAAAAATATCATATTGATAAAAACCTCCTAGGGTAACACCGCGACCAAATAAATTAAACTCTTGCAAACCAACTCTAAAAGCAAAATCATCATTAGAGGAACTAAACAAATTAGCAAACGGAATTAAAGTAATATTCTCTTCTAAATGATAATTTACCTCACAGGTATTATCTACATTTTTAGTTACTTTGAATGTTGCATTTGCAATAAATGCTAATCTTTTTAAATGTGCAATGTCTGATACTAATTGAACAGAGTCTAAAACTACACCTTCCTTTATTTTTATGAGATTCTTTACAAAAGAGGTCTTAGTTCTCTTTGCTCCTGTAATTTCTATTTTAGATATTGTAAAATTCTCTTCTTGAGCATTACCTATTGCTACCGCTAAAATTAATACTAGAACAAGAATACTTTTGTACATTTTTTAAAATTGTGTGGTAAAAGTTTTTTCTGAAAATAAATTTACCCAATTATCTTCACTCACACCCATTAATGTAAAGTTATAATTGGTATTGTTATTTAACTCTGGTGGATTATCTCTGGTTACATTTAAAATTACATTATCTAAATTATAATATACAAACTGCTTCTCATAGGTATAAGTACCAGACAAAAGATTATTTTGAGTGTTTGATATTACTTGAAAATAAATTTTAGTATCTAAAAAACTCCCATCTTCCCATATAAAATTAGGCATTTGGGTACTGGCATCTATAGTAACATTATCTACTAAATACTCTGTAGGTTTTGTAAATTGTTTTAACCTAATTGGGTTACACAAGTGCGTTTTATCTTCTTCATCAAACGTTACAATAACCCATTTTTCAGAATCAAAATCTACATCAAACTTCATTAAATAACCATTAAATACATTAGATAATGATGCATTAACTTTCTTATAATTTCTATAATTATTTTTATCAAAATCTTCTGTGGCTGTTGCGTAACATTGAATATTGGTAGCTCCAGGTCTAGGGTATAAAAATATGCTAACTTTAGATTCATTTTTGCCACTAGCTGCACAGGCAATTACATTATCTACAACAATATTTTTGCCGTCTATGTTGCTTTGTAATGTTTCTTTAGTTTCTTCTAAATCTTCAGAACAACTAACGAACAAAATACAGCATATAAAAAGAATATAATTTTTCATTTTAATTGTTCTTATAAAAACTCTTTATTATTTCTTCGGCTGGTTTGTTTTGGGGCGTAAACCTATTATCCTTTTTTCCTCCGCTACTTTCATGGTCTACAAACCATTTCCAAACATACCCGCCTGCAAACCATTTTTCTTCCCAAAACTCACTAAATATAGCCTCTTTTGCATTAGCTTGTGCTTTTAAATTAACAGCCTCATTAGTACGATCTACAGTCCATGGTTTTTTAGCATTATAATCTACACTTCTATACCCAAACTCCGTAAAAATTATAGGCTTATTATTTTCTTCAGAAATAACCCTCATTTTGCTTTTCCATGGTTGCCATCCTTCTTTCAACTCTTCCACAGATGGCGTTTTAGATTCTGACAATGGAAAATAAGCATCTATTCCTATAAAATCTAATTCTTTCCAAAAAGGAACTTTAGGGTATTCATCCCAATTAGCAGCATAGGTTAATTTCCCTTTGTAAATACTTCTAATTTTTATAATTAACTGCTTCCAATATTCTGGTCTGCGAACAACAAATTGCTCTAACTCTGTACCTATACATAGTAAATCTGTTTTACTTTCTTGAGCCAACTTAGCGTACGTAATTATAAATTTCTCATAAGATTTTTCTAAAGCAAGCCAATCTTCTTCTGTTTTCATTTTAAGAGTTCCTGTAAACTCTCCTCTTCTTATCCATATTTGAGGCTTAAGCATTACTTTTATCTTATTCTTATGTAAGATACTTATATATTGCTTTGCTCCATTTTTTGTTTCTCCAAACCATTGCCTTTCTGTATTAAAAAAAATTTCTGACGAGTTTATATCTCTAACAAAACCAAATGGCATTATTGCAGCATGATTTGCATTTACATTTAAAACACTATTTACATGTTCTTGTGTTACTTGCGCTCTAGAAGCTACAAAACTAACTCCGTTAATTTTTATGTTTTTTTGACTAGCACAAGAAAATTGTAACAACAAAAAAAGGAGTCCTAATTTTTTCATTTAAAGTAATTAAGACTCCTAAAATACAGTAATTATTTTTCTCTATAAGATAACTCTAAGTCCTAAATTAAAAGTTTGTCCTAAACCTGTATTATTTCCTCTTAAAAAATTTGTATACAAAGCTTCTAAGTTTAAAGCATTTGTTAACTGGTACTTAACACCACCACCTGCAGCTGTAAAATCTTGTGTAAAATTATTTCCTAAATCTATACGCTGTGAGTGTTGCACTAATGCCAAAACTGTAAATTTAGAACTTGGGAAATAGCTTAAAAACACTCCTGGAGTAAGGTTTAAACTATTATTAGCAAAACTATCTGCTTTATCTCCAAAATTTAACTCCGAGTTTAACTCTGTAAATAACTGCCATTTATCTCCAGGAAATGTGTAATCATAAAAGAATCTATTTTGCCAAGTATATCCTTTTTGATCTAGAAAAACTCCATTTTCTGTTTCATTATCTACTAGAGGAATAAAGAAGGAACTTTGAATACTAAAATTACTAACCGATTTAAAAGGCACAAATTTTACAGATGGCGCTATAGAAGTTAATCCAGAACGTGCTGTAGTATCTTCTCCATCAAATTTAAAAACATCTAACGCACCTCTATCTCCTATAACATTAGAACGGAATTCAAAAATTGCTCCAACATTCCATCTTTTATTCTTACCAACTCCCGTATACGCCTCTAAAGTAGATGTAAAAAAAGTTTGCCTTGGTTCTTTTCCATCAGAAAAAGTACTTTTTGTTTGCGTATATAAATTATTGAACCATTTAATATCTACCTGTCCTTTTCCTATTAATTTAGATGGTGTGTATTGTTGAATATTACTTTTTTCTTGTTCTGGTTCAGAAGACATCATTTTTTTATCTTCCATTTCTTCTTGAGCAAAACTTACACTAGTTGCTAAAAGAACTGCTGATGCAACTATATATTTTTTTATTGATTTCATTATATTTTCTTTAGGTTGCTATTATTTTATTTTAAATCATTTAACGTCCAGTCATAAGGATAGTAAGACACCTTAGCTTTCATTGGTAATTTTTCCTTTTTATATGTATTAATATAGTCTACTAAGGATCCATTTTTAGTAAAATCTCCTTTATACCACTCAAATATTTGAGAAATTTTTACTTTGTTTTTATTTACCTGTATAAACTTAGCATCATTTAGTGCTGCAACAGTTTGCATCTGTAATTGTTTCTCTAAAGTGCTTGGCTTGTATGCAGTGTTTATTATTGGTGGGCAGCCTAAACCTGCACATACAAGAACAAAATGAAAACGAGGTTCCTTAGGAAAATTTCCTCTTAACAGCTTATTCTCTATATCATTAAGCGTAATATTTTTACCCCCAATATTATGTTTTATCTTATCAAAAAAACCTGCTTTATCTAAAGGTGACTTAATAGGATAATTGGCTACAATACTTTTTATTACAATTAAATTGTAACCGTTTATCCAAAAAGCTTTGTATTCTTTAGACTTTGCTTTATCTACTTCTATAGACTTTGCTAAATCTAATATTTCATTTAATTCTTTGGTATCCTTTTTAATTTCTGAATACGCTACTCTTCCATTCTTAACATGTTTACTAAAAAATGCTTCCGCTTTTGTAAAAAACATATCTGTGCTTTGGGCATTACTTTTATAGCTTATAAGACATAATACTGCCAAGATTACTATTTTTTTCATAATTATATTTTTAATTGTTTCATTTTTTTGAAAGAAAATTCCTATAAATTATATCGATAAACTATAACATAAATTGTATTGTTTACGTTTTAAATACAATTCACATATGCTATGTCGCGTATATTTTAAAAACTTAACAAAGCAATACTTTTTCTTTCTTGGGTCAAAGGAACTTCAAAAGTATCACATAGTTATCACGAAAAATATCACGTGATTATCACAAAAATAAATTTCGAAATTTTGTTAAGTTTTTATAATTAACTTCGACCTAAACCCAATAACCAATCAAATTTATGGAACATATAGTCATTATAGGTAATGGTATTTCTGGCGTAACAGCCGCTCGCCATATTCGAAAATTATCTGATAAGAAAATTACAATTATATCTACGGAGACAGATTATTTTTTCTCTAGAACTGCTCTTATGTATGTGTATATGGGTCACATGAAATTTGAACATACGCAGCCGTATGAAAATTGGTTTTGGAAAAAGAATAGGATAGATTTAGTGAAAGGATATGTAAAAACTATAGACCACAAAAACAATATTCTTAAAATAGAAAACAGTACAGATATTGTTTACGACAAATTAATTATAGCTACTGGTTCTAAACCCAACAAATTTGGATGGCCAGGGCAAGATTTGGGAGGTGTACAAGGCTTATATTCTAAACAAGATTTAGATACTTTAGAAAAAAATGCTCCTAATAAAGAGGTATGTAAAAGAGCTGTTATTGTTGGTGGCGGTTTAATTGGGATAGAAATGGCTGAAATGCTACGCAGCAGAGATATTCCTGTTACATTTTTGGTTCGTGAAAGTAGTTTTTGGAACGGAGTATTACCTAGCGGAGAATCGCAAATGATAAATGAGCACATACTAGAACACCATATAGATTTACGCTTAGAAACTAATTTAGTTGAAATTTTGGCAGATGAAAATGGTAATGCTAAAGCTATTGTAACAGACAAAGGAGATACAATAAAGTGTTCTGTAGTTGGTTTAACAGCTGGTGTTTCTCCTAACATTAATTTCCTTAAAGATTCTGGTATAGAACTGGGTCGTGGTGTTAAAGTTAATAGGCTATTAGAAACTAACATTCCTAATATTTATGCCATTGGAGATTGTGCAGAACAGCACCAAGCAATTGGTAACCGAAGACCTATAGAAGCTGTTTGGTACACCGGAAGAATGATGGGAGAAACTCTTGCACAAACTATATGCGGTAACCCTACAGAATACAAGCCAGGACACTGGTTTAACTCTGCCAAATTTTTAGACTTAGAATACCAAACTTATGGTTGGGTATTTAGCGAACGAAGTAAAAGTGAAGAAGAAAAACACTTTCATTGGAGGCATGCCAAAGAAAAAATATGCGTAACCATTGCTTATCATAAAGATACCAAAGCATTTTTAGGAATAAACACTTTTGGAATTCGCATGCGACATAACATTTTTGACCGTTGGCTAACCGAAAACAAGAGTATAGAATACGTTTTAGAGTATCTTAAAGATGCCCATTTTGATCCAGAATTTTATGCCCATTATGAAAAAGAAATACTGGCAAAATACAACCATGAAAACGGAACAAACATAACTCCAAAGAAAAAAAGCTGGAAAAGAATTTTCGCAACGTCTAAAGCAAGAGCATAATGATGAAAACAATACAAAATATAGGGATAACCATCTTTTTAGTAGGATTCGGGATTTTTGCCGCCCTCCCATTTTTAGGCAATTTTAAACTTGATGAAAAAAACTTTGAGGAATTAATTACCAATCAAGGTATTAAAAGTGAAATTTTTATACAAGATCTTAAAAGCAAAATTGTTGGTAAAGATTTTTCAGGAATAACATCACTAGCCCCAATAGTAGAAACTACTATTAATGATGCCAACAAAGTACATTCTAAAAACAAAGAATGGGGTAAAAAAGTATATGCCGGAAGTGATGATTTTGCAACTGCTATCCGTAAAAAATCTGGCTACGGGTTCATACCTGAAAATAAAGGATTAATGTGGTTTTTAACCTTTGGCTTAGGTATTATTGGAGCCCTCATGTTTATTCTTCCGCAAGTAGTTACCTTAGGAAAAAAAGGAATTAAAAATGACCATATTTATCACCAAAGTTCTACGAATAAAGGATGGATTGCTTGGTTGGTATTTATATTTCTGGTAAGTTTTTACCTTGTTTTATACTTTAAATCGGAGTATGCGGTAAACTGGACGTATTTAGTAGACCCAATAAGCCAGTCCTTAAGCGGAAATTTAGCTGGTCACTGGTTTGTTTATGGCTTTATGTATTGTGTTGTTATGACCGTTATGGCTATTCGTATGTATATAAAATATCGCCATAATATGTACCAAATAGTAAGAACAACATCGGTTTTGTTCTTTCAAATTGTATTTGCTTTTTTAATACCTGAAATCATGGTAAGATTACAGTTATCTTACTCCAAAGGATACGATTTTAAAAATGCATTCCCATTAGATTATGATTTCTTTTTCAGTTGGAACTTAAAAGAGCTTATTTCAAGCGGTGGTTTAGGTTTATTTATTCTTGTTTGGGGTATTTTATTAACGGTAGTTATTGTTCCTGTAATGGTATACTTTTTTGGAAAAAGATGGTACTGCTCATGGGTTTGTGGTTGTGGAGGACTTGCTGAAACTCTAGGAGACCCGTACCGCCAACACTCTAGTAAATCTTTATTTTCATGGAAAGTAGAGCGTTGGTTAATTCATGGTGTATTGCTTTTTGCTTTAGTTATGACCGGATTTACATTATATGGCTTTTTTGCAGAAACCGGAACTGTACTAGGCATTAAAGTTCAAAGTATAATGAATACCTACAGCTTTTTAATAGGAGCTATCTTTGCTGGTGTAATTGGAACTGGTTTTTACCCTATTTTTGGGAATAGAGTTTGGTGCAGATTTGGTTGCCCGTTAGCTGCCTATTTAGGTTTTGTACAACGTTTTAAATCGCGTTTTAGAATAACAACCAATGGCGGTCAATGTATTTCTTGTGGTAATTGTTCTACCTATTGTGAACAAGGTATAGATGTTAGAGCTTATGCTCAAAAAGGGGAAAACATTGTACGTTCTAGTTGTGTAGGTTGTGGTGTATGTTCTGCGGTATGCCCAAGAGGGGTATTAAAACTGGAAAACGGACCAGAAGAAGGACGTATTAACCCTACCGAAGTATTATTAGGGAATGATGTAGATTTAATGGAATTAGTTAATAAAAAATAAAATGATTTTTAAAATACCCATGATGGCGCTTCTTTGCCTTTTTCTTAATCTAAAAGAAAAAGAATACGCTATTTATCATAAGGAATTTTATAAAACAGGAAAAATAAAGTCTGAAGGTTGGCTTAAAAACAATATAAAAACAGGATATTGGAAATTTTATCATGAAAATAGTGTAGTCTCTAAACAAGGGCATTATTACAATGGCAAAAAAGAAAACTACTGGTATTTTTACAACAAACATAATGTTCGTGTTAAAGAAGGAAATTATAAAAACGGACAAATGATTAAATGGTGGCTTTTTTATGATTCTAAAGGAGCTATTGCCCATAAATGCCAGCTTACCAATGGTGTAAAAAACGGTTACTGTTTAAAGTATAAAAACAAAAAAATAACCGCTGCCGTAAGATACTCCAATGGTAAAAGAATAAAAGAGTGGACTAGCTTTTCTAGTTTTAAAAAAGAAAATAAATTATCTGATTTGTATTAATGACCAATGTAAAAGTTATTATCCCTGCTTTTAATGAAGCAGATTCTATTGCACATGTAATAAAAGAAATACCATCTTTAGTGTCTGAAGTTATTGTTGTTAACAATAATTCTACAGACAATACCGTGGAAAACGCTAAAAATGCTGGAGCAACTGTTTTAACAGAAACAAAAATGGGATACGGTTATGCTTGTTTAGCAGGCATGAATTATATTAGTAAACAACCCAACAAACCAGATATAATTGTATTTATAGATGGTGATTATTCTGATTATCCAGAAGAACTCACTAAAATAATACAACCAATTATAGATAAAAAAGTAAACTTTGTAGTAGGTGCCAGAGTAAAAGAACTAAGAGAAGATGGTAGTATGACACCGCAGCAAATTTTTGGTAATTGGCTAGCAACCAGTTTAATGAAGTTGTTTTTTAGGGCAACATTTACGGACTTAGGGCCGTTTAGAGCTATAGAGTACCATACGTTGTTATCTTTAAACATGGAAGATAAAACCTATGGTTGGACCGTAGAAATGCAATTAAAAGCTCTAAAAAAGAAAATAGCATATATCGAAGTACCAGTGCGTTACAAAAAAAGAATTGGTATCTCAAAAGTGTCTGGAACAGTAAAAGGTAGTATATTTGCGGGCATAAAAATATTAGGTTGGATATTTAAATATAGCATCAAATAAAATGGGACTAACTATTGCTTACATCATTATTGGTATTTACAGCATTGCGTTATTGCTGATATTCTTTTATAGTTTAGCTCAGCTTAACCTATTAGTCAACTATTTAGGCTATAAAAGGAGAAACCAAACCGCTCCAAAATATAACCTTTTAGACCCAAAAGAAATTCCGTTTGTTACCATACAACTTCCTGTTTATAATGAGGAATATGTAATGGATAGATTGTTAGAAAATATTGCCAAGCTAGAATATCCTAAAAGTAAATTAGAAATTCAGGTTTTAGATGACTCTACGGACGAGTCTGTTCATGACACTGCAAAGCATATAAAAAAATTACAAGCTACTGGTTTAGATATAAAACACATAAGAAGAGAAAATAGACAAGGTTTTAAAGCAGGTGCTTTAAAAGAAGGTTTAGAAATTGCAAAAGGAGAGTTTATTGCAATTTTTGATGCAGATTTTTTACCAGACTCAGACTGGTTAAAAAAGACGGTTATCTATTTTAAAGACCAAGAAATTGGTGTTGTACAAACACGTTGGGGACACATAAACAGAGACTACTCTACCTTAACGCGTATACAAGCTTTTGCTTTAGATGCGCACTTTACGTTAGAACAAGTTGGGCGTAATGCAAAAGGACACTTTATTAACTTTAATGGTACTGCTGGTATTTGGCGTAAAGAATGTATTCTAGATGCTGGTAACTGGGAAGGAGATACCCTAACAGAAGATTTAGATTTAAGCTATAGAGCGCAATTAAAAAACTGGAAGTTTAAATATTTAGAAGATGTAGAAACTCCTGCAGAATTACCTGTAGTTATTAGTGCTGCTCGTTCCCAACAATTTAGATGGAACAAAGGTGGGGCCGAAAATTTTAGAAAGACTGTTACAAGTGTTGTTTCTTCTAAAAACATTCCTTTTAAAACTAAATTTCATGGTGTAATGCATTTGCTTAATAGCTCTATGTTTTTATGCGTTTTTATAGTTGCATTACTAAGTATACCTATGCTGTATATTAAAAACAGTTACGGTCATCTAGGTTGGGTTTTTGAAGTTACAAGTTTCTTTATTGTAAGTACTATAATACTATTTATCTGTTATTGGTTTACCTACAAAAGTATTCAAGGTAGTAGTTTTGATAATTTTATAGATTATATAAAACTATTTTTCACCTTTTTCTCTATTGCGCTAGGGTTCTCTTTACACAATTCTATTGCTGTTTTAGAAGGCCACATGGGTAAAAGAAGTGAGTTTGTACGTACTCCAAAATTTAATCTTAATAATATTACAGATAGTTGGAAAGGCAATAAATACCTAACCAAAAAACTATCTCCGAACATGATATTAGAAGCAGCCCTTATGTTATACTTCCTTTTTGGAATGTATAGTGCGGTACCGTTAAATGATTTTGGTCTTTTCCCTTTTCATTTTATGCTATTTCTAGGTTTTGGATACGTGTTTTTTAAATCGCTTACCGCTAGAGCATAATTTAATAATAGTACTCTTATTTTAATATCTTGTATATCTTTATGCAAGATGGATTTATTTAATACAGAAGAAACACCAAACATTTTACCCTTTGATGGAGAAGTACTTTATTATGGTACTATTTTAGACCTTTCTAAATGTCAATATTATTATGACATTCTCTTAAATACCATAGAATGGAAACCAGATGAAGCTATAATTTTTGGAAAACAAATTTTTACAAAACGTAAAGTGGCTTGGTATGCCGAAAAATCATTTGAATATACCTATTCTAACAACACAAAAATTTCTATCCCTTGGACAAAAGAACTTTTAGAGCTAAAAAACCTTGTTGAAAATAAGACTGGTGAAACCTATAATTCTTGTTTATTAAACCTTTACCATAGTGGAGAAGAAGGTATGGCTTGGCATAGCGATGGCGAAAAAGATTTAAAACAAAATGGAGCTATAGCTTCTTTAAGTTTCGGAGCAGAAAGAAAATTCCTTTTTAAACATAAAACCACCAAACAAAATATTAGTATAGTACTAGAAAAAGGCAGCTTATTGGTAATGAAAGGCACAACACAAAAACACTGGTTGCACCGATTACCACCAACCAAGAAAGTACATAGCACTAGAATTAATTTAACTTTTAGAACTATTGAAACTTCTTAAACCCGAATTATGTATTAGAAAGTCGTCGTGAGGATTGAAAGTATAATAAAGTCAAGTGCTTTATTAATTTTAGCATAGCACCGCTATGGTTAAATTAAAAAGTACAGCGAAGCGTTTGATTTTGAAGTAATTTCAATACGTAACAGATGTTCTAATGCATAAAGCGGGTTAAAACAATACTATAGAATGAAATATAAATTAGCAGAAATAAATGTTGCAAGAATTAAAGGAGTAACTATAGAGGACTCTATAATGAAAGAGTTTGTAGAAAATCTAGACACTATAAATACTCTTGCAGAAAATAGTGATGGTTTTATTTGGCGATTAAAAGATGATTCTAATAATGCCACTAACCTAAACCCTTTTAATGATGTTCAAATTATTATAAACATTTCTGTCTGGGAAAATGTAGAAGCTTTAGGTAATTATGTTTATAAAACAATACACAGTGATTTTTTAAGAAGACGCAAAGAGTGGTTTAAAAATTATGGTAATGTAAGTACTGCAATGTGGTGGATTCCAGAAGGAAAATATCCTTCTGTGGAAGAAGCAGTAGAAAAGCTTGCCGAGCTTCAAAAAAATGGAGCAAGTACTAGTGTTTTTAATTTTAAAAATACATTTCCAAAACCTAATTAAAAAAACAATCTGTATTATTGGTTATTCGTATATTGCAGTAAACCAACTTACGTATGTGGAGGCAACTAACTTCCCATTGGAAACTACATAAATATTCTATATTACTTGTCCTAGCAAGCATTGCTTTATATGCATCGTTTGCTTACAACTTGCAAAGAGAAGATTTTATAAAACTTCTTACGCTCTGTATTGCATTATTTTTTCTCTGTTATAAAATTATACAATTCCAAAAATGGAATTTTAAATTTCTATTGGGTGTTGGTGTTCTTTTTAGATTGGTTTTTTTATTTGCTGAACCCAATTTATCTCAAGATTTTTATCGCTTTATATGGGACGGAGAGCTACTAAATAATTTTAAGAATCCATATTTATACCTTCCTAAGGTACTTATAGAGCAAAAAGATTTACCAATTGCAAATGCGCAAGAACTCTATAATGGCATGGGAGAATTAAGCCCAAAATTTTATAGTAACTATCCCCCTTTAAATCAACTTATATTTGCTCTAGCTTCTTTACTTGGCGGTAAAACAATATTAGGTTCTATAACCATAATGAGAATTAGTATTATTCTTGCAGATATTGGTATTGTTTATTTTGGACGTAAACTTTTAAAAAACCTTAACCGCTCGCCACATCTAATATTTTGGTATTTTTTAAACCCGTTAGTACTTATAGAACTTACTGGCAATTTACATTTTGAAGGTGTAATGCTCTTTTTCTTTATCTGGTCTTTATATTTATTATCTATAGACAAGTGGAAAACTAGTGCCGTAGTGTATGCACTTTCTATACTAACAAAATTAGTTCCTCTACTTTTTTTACCACTTTTCCTAACACATTTTAAATTTAAAAAAAGTGTTCCGTTTTACGCCATAGTAGGCATAACTACAACTATTCTTTTAGCGCCTTTTTATTCTTCCGAATTTATAGCAAACTATTCTGAAACCGTTGGACTTTGGTTCTCTAATTTTGAGTTTAATGGTAGTATCTATAATATTATAAAACATACTGCAATTTCATTTTTTGATGCTAAACCCTGGGAGCTTATTAAAGCGTATGGAAAAATAACCCCCATTATAACCATTAGTATAGTACTGCTTTTTACATTTTTAAGAGATAATAAGAATTTAAACACCCTTATTTCTTCCATGTTATTTATATTAACCATCTATTATTTTATCTCTACAACCGTGCATCCTTGGTATATTATCTTTTTAACCCTTTTAACCCTTTTCACAAATTACAAATACGCAGTAGTCTGGTCTTCAGCAGTAATTTTAAGCTATTGGGCATATGGTCAACCAGATTTTAAGGAGAATTTATGGTTTCTTTTCATTGAATATAGTTCTGTTTTTGCAATAATCCTTTACGAATTAATAACACAACGTAACAAAAAGCGGCTTTTTTGTAAAAATTAAACAGTTCGTATTGTTTTTTCAGTATAATTTGTACATTTGGTCTCTAATGAAAACAAAAGCACATACATATACAAACATCTGGACAACTGCTCCAGCATGTTCTTTTGTTCCCACTCGCCGCCGCCCGTAGGGGTGCGTTATATTTATGGAAATAGGTGAGTCCATTTCCCTTCTCAAAAACAATAAGTTATTCATTATTTTTAATAAAACAAGCATTCAATGAAAATTGTAATTGCTAATACATCACATTTTAAATACGCTCAAATTATTTGCGATACCATTGGGGAATCTGCAAAAGTTAGAGGTACAGGTATTGCAAAACGTACTCCAGAATATATTCAAAAAAAGTTGGAGAACGGTAATGCCGTAATTGCTCTTGATGGGGATAAATTTGCAGGGTTCTGCTATATAGAAGTTTGGGGGCATGAAAAATTTGTTGCCAATTCTGGACTTATTGTTCATCCAGATTATAGAAACCAAGGGCTAGCAAAAAAAATTAAAAAAGCGGTTTTTAACCTCTCTAAAGAAAAATTTCCTGATGCTAAAATATTTGGTATAACTACCGGATTAGCTGTAATGAAAATTAACTATGAGCTAGGTTACAAACCTGTTACATTTTCAGAACTTACAGATGACCCAGAATTCTGGAAAGGCTGCCAAACCTGTAAAAATTTCGATATTTTAACTCGTACCGAAAGAAAAATGTGTCTCTGCACAGGAATGTTACATGATCCCAAAGTAGCACCCAAAGAACAAAAAATACAAGAACCAGAAAAAGTGAATAGCAAGGCTTTTCAAAGGTTAAAAAAAATAAAGGAACAATTATTCCTAAAAAAGAAACAAAAATAGATTTTCCGTTTATACGGGAGTAAATAATACATAGAATGAAAAAATTAGTTTTAGCATATAGTGGAGGTTTAGATACATCCTATTGCGCAAAATATTTATCAAAAGACAAAGGATTTGAAGTACATGCTGTAAGTGTAAATACAGGTGGTTTTTCTAAAGAAGAAATTGCTACTATTAATTCTAAAGCTATAGATTTAGGAGCTACTAGTTATACATCTTTAGATGCCGTACAAACCTTCTATGATAAGGTGGTTAAATATTTAATTTTTGGAAATGTATTAAAAAACAATACGTACCCTCTTTCTGTTAGCGCGGAGCGTATTGTACAAGCTATTGAGATTGTAAATTATGCTAAAAAAATTGGTGCAAATTATATAGCGCACGGTAGTACTGGAGCTGGTAATGACCAGGTTAGATTTGATATGATTTTTCAAATTATTGCTCCAGAAATAGAAATTATTACTCCTATTAGAGATAATAAACTATCTAGAGAAGCAGAAATAGAATATCTAAAAGAAAACGGCGTAGACTATTCATGGGAAAAAGCTAAATATTCTATAAATAGGGGGCTTTGGGGAACATCTGTTGGTGGTGAAGAAACGCTAACTTCTGAAAAAGCATTGCCAGATAGCGCATACCCTAGTCAGTTACAAGAAAAAGAGCCTAAAGATGTAAAACTAACTTTTGAAAAAGGAGAATTAGTTGCTATTGATGGTACTAAAGATAGTCCTGTTGCAAATATAGAAAAGCTAGAAGCTATGGCTTCTAAGTATGCTATTGGAAGAGATATTCATGTTGGAGACACTATTATTGGCACAAAAGGTAGAGTTGGTTTTGAAGCTGCCGCTGCATTAATTATAATAAAAGCACACCATTTACTAGAGAAACATACGTTAAGCAAATGGCAACAATACCAAAAAGAACAGCAAGGCAACTTCTACGGAATGTTATTACATGAAGGCAATTACTTAGATGAAGTAATGCGAAATATTGAAGCTTTCCTTACAGATACACAAAAGAATGTTTCTGGTGATGTTTTCTTAAGCCTTTACCCTTTCCAGTTTAGATTAAATGGAATAGCTTCTAAACACGATTTAATGACCGATGCTTTTGGTAAATATGGGGAAGTAAATAAAGGTTGGACCGCAGATGATGCTAAAGGTTTTATTAAAATACTTTCTAACTCTGGAAAAATATATAACCATGTAAATCAAAAAAATGATTAAAGTAGGAATTATTGGTGGTTCTGGTTATACTGGTGGAGAACTCATTAGAATTTTATTAAACCACCCGCAAGCAGAAATAGATTTTGTGTATAGTACCACAAGAGCTGGTAAAAAAATTACCAGTGCTCATGCCGATTTATTGGGTGTTACCGATTTGGCTTTTACGGGCGATGTAAATCTAAATGCAGATTTAGTGTTCCTTTGTTTAGGGCATGGTAATTCTACCAAGTTTTTAAATGCGCATGCGTTTTCTAAAGATACCAAGATTATAGATTTAAGTAATGATTTTAGGTTAAATGCGGATGAGACTTTAAACGACAGAACTTTTGTTTATGGACTTCCAGAACTAAGAAAATTGGAAATTGAGAAAGCAAAAAATATTGCTAATCCAGGCTGTTTTGCAACTGCAATACAACTAGCTTTATTACCACTAGCAAAAGAAAACAAACTAAGTAAAGATGTACATATAAATGCTGTTACCGGTAGTACAGGTGCAGGCGTAAGTCCATCGGCAACATCGCATTTTAGCTGGAGAAATAATAATGTGTCTTGGTACAAACCTTTTACGCATCAGCATTTAGGAGAAATAGGAGAAAGTCTAGCTAGTTTACAAGAAAATGTAGGAGAGCTTTTCTTCCTTCCAAATAGAGGAAACTTTACAAGAGGAATTTTAGCAACAGTTTATACAAAATATGAGGGTGATCTAGAAAGTGCCAAAGTTATTTTCAATGATTTTTATAAAGATGCACTTTTTACGCAAATTTCTGAAGAGCCTATAAACTTAAAGCAAGTTGTAAATACCAATCAATGTCATATTCATTTACATAAACATGGCAATACTTTATTGGTTACTTCTGCCATAGATAACCTTTTAAAAGGAGCATCTGGCCAAGCAGTACAAAACATGAATTTAATGTTTGGGTTTAATGAAAACGAAGGTCTAAATTTAAAGGCTGGAGTATTTTAAATGAGTAATGAAAATATTATTGCGAATTGAAATAACAACCTCAATACTAACTACTTAACGCATTTTGCTAACAATAATAAATAGGAACGAAAAGAAAATTTAAACCATCAAAAGTTGTACATTTTTAAGGCATTAAAAACTTAATACGTTGTACTAACCACATAATACTAAGAGTATGAGAGTAGCCATCATAGGAACAGGAAATTTAGGATTAGCCATTGGTAAAGGAATATTAGATAGCAAAGGAGCTAGTTCTATGTACCTAACCAAAAGAAATCTAGAGGACATTAAAGAGTACACTAGTTATGAAAACGTAGTTTTAACCAGTGATAACAGAGAAGCTGTTAAAAATTCTGACGTTCTAATTTTTGCTATTCAACCGCGCCATTTAGAGGCCATCCTAGAAGATGTAAAAGATTTACTAATGTCAAACCATATTATAATCTCTGTAATTACTGGGTTTAGTATTGCTCGTATAGAAAGTATTGTTGGTAGTGATAAAAATATTATCCGAAGCATGCCAAACACTGCTATTGCGGTAGGTAAGTCTATGACTTGTATGTGTAGTAATGATATTGGTAAAAGCAAAATAGCTATAGCGCAATCTATTTTTGATAAAGTAGGTGCATCTATGGTTATTCCAGAAGAGCAAATGCAAGCCGCTACGGTAATTTGTGCAAGCGGTATCGCTTTTTGGATGCGTTTAATACGTGCTACCACGCAAGGTGCTATACAACTAGGTTTTGAAGCTAAAGAAGCCCAAGAATTAGCAAAACACACTTGCGATGGTGCAGCCGGTTTATTATTAGCATCTGGGAATCATCCGGAAGAAGAAATAGACCGTGTAACCACTCCTGGAGGCTGTACTATTGAAGGATTAAATGAAATGGAGCATCAAGGCTTAAGCTCTTCCTTAATTCAAGGAATTGTAGCATCCTTCGAAAAAATAAATCAAATTAAAAAAGGGTAAATCCAACCTATTCTTAAAAAACATAGTATGAAATTATTTGATGTATATCCACTTTATAATGTAACACCCGTTTCTGCAAAAGGAATGGTAGTTATAGATGATAAAGGACAAGAATACTTAGATTTTTATGGCGGACACGCTGTAATTTCTATTGGTCATGGGCACCCTCATTATGCAGAAAAACTTAAAAACCAATTAGACAAAATTGGTTTTTATAGCAATGCAGTACAGAACCCTTTACAAGTAGAGCTTGCTACCAAGCTAGGCAAGTTATCTAACTGTGAAGATTACAACTTATTTTTATGTAATTCTGGGGCCGAAGCCAATGAAAATGCTTTAAAATTAGCCTCTTTTAAAACTGGGAAATCTCGCGTAATTGCATTTAAAAATGGCTTCCACGGAAGAACATCTGCAGCAGTTGCTGCAACAGATAATGAGAAAATTAATGCGCCAATAAACAAACAACAAAAAGTAACTATTTTACCTTTTAATGATATTGCTGCCTTTACTGCAGAAATTAGTAAAGGAGATATTTGCGGGGTTATTTTAGAAGCAATACAAGGTGTTGGAGGTTTAGATGAGCCTAATACAGAATTTTTTCAAACAATTACCAAATTAACCAAAGAAAATGGAGCGCTTCTTATTGCAGACGAAGTACAATGTGGCTTTGGCAGAAGTGGTAAATTCTTTGGATTTCAACATCATGATATTAAACCAGATATTATAAGTATTGCAAAAGGAATGGGTAACGGCTTTCCTGTTGGTGGTGTACTAATACACGAGAGTATAGAAGCTTCTTACGGAATGTTAGGAACCACTTTTGGCGGCAATCATTTAGCTTGTGCTGCTACAACAGCTGTTTTAGAAGTATTAGAGAGTGAAAATCTTATTGAAAATGCCGCTAAAATTGGTGCTTATTTTAAAGAAAAAGCAAAGGAAATTCCACAAATAAAAAACATCAAAGGAAAAGGATTAATGCTTGGAATTGAATTTGATTTTGAAGTAGGAGAGCTACGCAAAAAAATGATTTACAACCAACATATTTTTACTGGTGGTGCTATGAATAAAAAACTACTACGTTTTTTACCAGCCCTTAACTGCACCAAAGAACATATAGACTTATTTTTTAATGCCCTTAAAGAAGAATTGTAGTGAGCATTTTACTAAACATAAAAGAACGTAACGCGGTATTACTAACCATGGCCAATTTAATTATTGAAAATAAATTGACCATCCTTGCCGCAAACAAAAAAGATTTAGATGCCTATTCTGGTGAAGATTTAGCCATGGGTGACCGTTTAAAAGTAGACCAATCTAAAATAGATGGTATGGTCTTATCTCTAAAACAATTAGCAAACGAGCAAGATCCATTAGGGATTGAGCGTTTTGCCTTTACGCATGATAATGGTATTCAAGTAAGTAATAAAACAGCGCCTTTTGGAACTATATTAATTATTTATGAATCTAGACCAGATGTTACCATAGAAGCTGCTGGTATTGCTTTTAAATCTGGTAATAAAATACTTTTAAAAGGCGGTAAAGAGTCTTTAAATAGTAATTTGGTTTTGGTAAATTTATGGCATAAAGCTTTAGAGTCTCATAACTGTACTAAAGATTGGGTTTCTTATTTGCAATTTGACAGAAAACAAACCCAAGAATTTTTAGAAAAACCAACCCAAAAATTAGACTTAATTGTCCCTAGAGGTGGCGAAAAATTAATTGCTTTTGTAAAACAGCATGCAACCTGCCCAGTTATTGTAAGTGGTAGAGGAAACAATTTTGTGTATGTAGATGCAGAAGCCGATTTACAAATGGCTTTAGACATTATTATAAATGCAAAAACTACTAAAATATCGGCCTGTAATGCTTTAGACAAAGTTCTTATTGCTGCAGATATGCCTAGAAAGCAACATTTTGTACAACACTTAATGGCTGAGCTTAAGAAAAGTAATGTAGAGATTATTACCGATGAAGCTTTTTCTTCTTTAGAGGGCACCTCCATGCTAAAAGATGAAAACATATGGTATGAAGAGTTTTTAGATTATAAAATTGTTTTTGGGCAAGTACCTTCTTTAGAAGAAGCTATTACAAAAATTAATAAATACGGAGGCGGACATTCTGCTGCAATTATAACAGCTAATAAAGAGAATGCAGACACCTTTATGCAATTAGTAGATACTGCTGCTGTGTACCATAACGCATCTACAAGATTTACAGACGGAGGGCAATTTGGTCTTGGAGGAGAATTAGCCATTAGCACAGATAAATTACACCAACGAGGACCAATTGGGTTACAGCATTTAGTAACCAATAAATGGTATATTTTAGGAAACGGACAAACAAGATAATGCCCCCATCCTTCAAAGGGAAATTTTACTTCTATGAACTTAGAGGTGTTAATATGAAAAAATAGTACAAAAAGCTAAAGGCGAAGAGCCAAAATTCAAGAGTTAACTAGAATATGAATAAAAAAAGAATCTTACTAAAAATTGGTTCTAATACGCTAACAAAAGAAACCAACCATATATCTAGAGGTAAAATTGAAGATATTGGAAGGCAAATTGCTAGTTTAAAAGAAGACTATGAGTTTATTATAGTTAGCTCTGGAGCTATTGCTGCTGCAAAACAGTTTGTAAAACTAGAACACAACGGAGAAGAAATTAATGTAAAGCAGGCATTAGCTTCTATAGGGCAACCCCATCTTATGCGCATTTTTCAAGAGAACTTTAGAGAACTTGGTCTTTTTACATCGCAATGTTTATTGTCTTATTCAGATTTTGAAAAAAAAGAATCACAAATTAATATTAAAAACACTATTAACGTATTAGTATCTAACAACTTTATCCCTATCATTAATGAGAATGATACCGTTTCTACAGATGAAATAAAATTTGGGGATAATGATAAGTTAGCAGCACTTACGGCAGGCCTTTTACAAGCCGATTTGCTTATAATTGCAACCAATACAGATGGTATTTACACTAAAGACTCTATAAGTAAAGAAACCCCAGAAACTATCCAATCCGTTAATAACCTATCCAATTTAGTAAAGGAAATAAGTGATGAAAAATCATCGCACGGAACAGGTGGTATGCAATCTAAAATTGAAGCTGCAACTATTGCTCAAAAAGCAAATATTGAAACTTGGATTGTAAACGGGTTAAAAGAAAACTTTATTCTAGACGCCATAAATAACAAAAGTAATTTTACAAAAGTAATCCAGTAACTGGCTACTTATTAATACCTTTTCAATGAAAAACTATCTTTCTATAAACGATATTGACTCCCTACCAAAACTAGTAGAAGAAGCTAAAAACCTTAAGAAAAACCCAAAAGCAGATGTTGCTCTTGGTACAAATAAAACTATAGGACTTCTATTCTTTAATAACTCTTTACGTACCCGTTTAAGTACCCAAAAAGCTGCAACAAACTTAGGCTTAGAAGTAATGGTTATGAATTTTGGTAACGAAGGTTGGGCGTTAGAATATGGGGATGGCACAATCATGAACCAAGGTACATCAGAACATATAAAAGAAGCGGCACAAGTAGTCTCACAATATTGTGATATCATTGGTATTAGAGCTTTTGCAGGATTAACGGATAAAGAAAAAGATAAAGCCGAAGTAGTTCTTAATGGCTTTAAAAAATATGCTTCTGTTCCTATTCTAAATATGGAAAGTTCTGTTGGCCACCCTTTACAAGCCCTAGCAGATGCTATTACCATAGACGAAAATAAAACAACTAAAAGACCAAAAGTAGTTTTATCATGGGCACCGCATCCAAAAGCTTTACCACATGCAGTTGCAAATTCTTTTGTAGAAATGATGCAATTACAGGATGCCGATTTTGTTTTAACGCACCCAAAAGGGTACGAGCTGGATCCAAAAATTACTGATGGAGTAACTATAGAACATGACCAAGAAAAGGCTTTAAAAAATGCCGATTTTGTTTCGGTAAAAAACTGGAGTAATTATAAAGACTACGGTAAAGTTATAAATACCGATGCCAGTTGGATGATGACTAAAGAAAAATTAGGAAACGCTAAATTCATGCACTGCTTACCTGTTCGTAGGAATGTAGTAGTAAATGATGCTGTTTTAGATAGTGACCAATCTATCGTTATACAACAAGCAAATAATAGAACGTACGCTGCGCAAATAGTACTTAAGAAAATATTAGAAAACCTATAATGAAAGAGAAATTATCCATCGTAAAAATTGGAGGTAACGTAATAGAGAACAAAGAAGAGCTTGCTAAATTTTTAAACTTTTTCTCTGAATTAAAAGGCGCTAAAATATTAGTGCATGGTGGCGGTAAGCTTGCAACACAATTGGCAGCCAAATTAGGGATAGAATCCCAAATGGTAAACGGTCGTAGAGTTACAGATGCTAAAAGCCTAGAAATTATTACTATGGTTTATGGAGGATTAACCAATAAAAATATAGTTGCTAGCTTACAAGCAAATGGAACTAATGCTATAGGATTAAGTGGCGCAGATGGTAACGCAATACAAGCACATAAAAGACCTGTAAAAGAAGTAGATTTTGGTTTTGTTGGCGATATAGATGGTATAAATGCATCCTTTTTAAACACCCTTATTACAACTGGAGTAACTCCTGTTTTTTGTGCATTATCTCATGATGGCGAAGGAAACATCTTAAATACAAACGCAGATACTATAGCATCTGAAGTAGCTATTGGGATGAGTAAAATTTATGAAACAACTCTTTATTATTGTTTTGAAAAAAAAGGAGTTCTTTTAGACATTAAAAATGAAAACTCTGTAGTAACAGACATTAACACTAGTAAATACCAAGAGCTTTTAGAGCAAAAAATTATTGCAGATGGTATGCTTCCTAAATTGGAAAATTGTTTTCATGCGCTTCATAACAACGTAAATAAAGTTTGTTTGGGGGATATTGAAATGATACAGCCAAATGCTAAACTCTTTACATCAATTACTTTATAAATGGAACAAAAAGCACTTACAGAGAAAGCTATTGCGTTATTAAAGCAACTAATAAGTATCCAATCTTTCTCTAAAGAAGAAGATAAAACAGCCAATGCTATTGAAGCTTGGTTTACTAGTTTTTCTATTCCTTTTACAAGAGATAATAATAACGTTTACGCAAAAAACAAACATTGGGACGCTAGTAAACCAACCTTATTATTAAACTCTCATCATGACACCGTAAAACCTAATAAAGCTTACACCAGAGACCCATATTTACCGGAAGTAATTGACGGTAAATTATACGGTTTAGGAAGTAATGATGCTGGTGGATGTTTGGTTTCTCTTTTAGCAACTTTCTCTCATTTTTATGCGCAAGAAAATTTAAACCATAATATTCTTATGGTAGCTTCGGCCGAAGAGGAAAATGCTGGAGTTAACAGTTTAAGAGGATTACTTCCTAGCCTTCCTAAAATAGATGTTGCTATTGTTGGCGAACCAACGTTAATGCAATTAGCAATCGCAGAAAAAGGTTTGGTAGTTTTTGATGCTATTGTAAAAGGAACTCCGTCCCACGCGGCACACCCAAACAATAATAATTCTATTTATAACACTATTGAAGTTTTAGATTGGTTTAAGAATTACAAATTTCCCAAAACCTCTGAAGCATTAGGCGATGTAAAACTCACAGTAACACAAATAAATGCTGGAAGCCAACACAATGTGGTACCCGCACAAGTAGAGCTAGTTATTGATGTTCGTGTTAATGACAGTTATACGAATAAAGAAATAGCAGATTTATTAAAGGCAGAAGCGCCATGCGAAATTCAAGAACGCGGACTTAAGCTAAACTCCTCAAAAATTGACCAAAACCATGCATTGGTTAAAAGTGGAATAGCTTTAGGAAGAGAAACCTATGGTTCGCCTACACTATCCGACCAAGCAGCATTAACTTGCCAATCTGTAAAATTAGGACCTGGAGACAGTACTCGCTCACATTCAGCAGATGAATTTATCTACATAAATGAAATTGAAGAAGGAATAGATTTATATATTAAAATATTAAACGGATTTCTTTTTTTGTAAATAGTTAGTAGTTTAAAGTTTTAAGATGTATAATTATAAAGAACTTATCGTTTGGCAAAAATCAATGAATTTGGTTGAACTAGTCTATAAAGCTACAGCAAATTTTCCTTCTGAAGAGAAATTTGGATTAACAAGCCAAATCAGAAGAAGTGCGGTATCCATCCCTAGTAATATTGCGGAAGGAAGTGGACGAAATTCTAACAATTCATTTCGCCATTTTCTTGAAATATCCAATGGTTCTATAAATGAACTTAAAACACAATTAGAAATTTCAGAAAGATTAGATTTTATTTCAGGCCAAAAACTACAACCTATTTTAAATCTTTGTGCTGAAGTGCAAAAAATGACCTATACATTAATAAAAAAATACACAAAAACAGAAGACTAAAATCTTCTAACTAAAAACTTATAACTAATTATGAAACTCTGGGATAAAGGATTTAGCACCGATAAAAAAATTGACCATTTTACGGTTGGTAATGATAGGGAACTCGATTTACAATTAGCAAAGTACGATGTAATTGCATCTACAGCGCATGCTAAAATGCTAGGAAAAATTGGTTTACTTACACAAAAAGAAACGGATGCTCTTGTGCAAGAGTTGGCATCTATTAAAAAAACTATTGAAAAAGGAACTTTTACTATTGAAGATTCTTTTGAGGATATGCACTCTAAAATAGAATATCTTTTAATTGAAAAACTAGGAGACACTGGGAAAAAAATACATACGGCAAGATCTAGAAATGACCAAGTTTTAGTTGCTATGCATTTGTATTTAAAAAATGAATTAGAAGAAATTAAAGAGCAAACTAAATCTCTTTTTAGTCTTCTTATAAATCTTGCAGATAAATACAAAACAGTGCTACTTCCTGGTTACACGCATTTACAAATTGCGATGCCTTCTTCTTTTGGCCTATGGTTTTCTGCTTATGCAGAAAGTTTAATAGACGATTTATACTTTATTGATGCTGCCTACAAAATTGCAGACCAAAACCCACTAGGAAGCGCTGCTGGCTATGGAAGTTCTTTTCCTATAGACCGAAGTTTTACTACCAAAGAAATGGATTTTGCTACACAAAAATACAATGTAGTTGCTGCGCAAATGGGGAGAGGAAAAGTAGAAAAGGCTACTGCTTTTGGTATGAGTAGTATTGCCTCTACTCTATCTAAAATGGCTATGGATATTTGCTTGTATATGAGCCAGAATTTTGATTTTATTTCCTTCCCAGATGAGCTTACTACAGGTAGTAGTATAATGCCACATAAAAAAAATCCAGATGTTTTTGAGTTGGTAAGAGGTAAGTGTAATAAAATACAAGCAGTACCTAACCAATTAATTCTTATTACTAATAACCTACCTAGTGGTTATCACAGAGATTTGCAATTAGTTAAAGAAGTTATTGTTCCTGCAATTCAAGAATTAAAATCTTGTTTAGACATTTTAACTTTTAGCCTAAAAGAAGTTAAAGTAAACACAGGAATTTTAGAAGACCCTAAGTACGATTATCTATTTAGTGTAGACACCCTTAATGAGTTAGTATTAAGCGGAATACCTTTTAGAGATGCTTACAAAAAAATGGGTATAGAAATTAACGAAGGTACTTTTTCTCCAAAAAGAGATATTAGACACACACATGAAGGAAGTTTAGGCAACCTTTGTTTAAATGAAATTCGTGAGAAAATGAATAAGGTGTAAAAGCACCAACTCCATTTTTCTTATTTTTTAAGCGGTAATTAAATAGTAGCTACTATTTAATTACCGCTTTTATTATGTATTAAAATGCAAAGGCTATTTACAGCCTAATAACTTTCCCTGTTTTCAGCCTACTACACCTATATATGAACCTCTAATTTTGTCTTGTTTACCTATAAAAACATAAGGTTCACAACAAAAAGACAAATTCAATTACAACATAAATCATAATAAAAAAAAAGCAACGTTACCATTCCATACATAAACCTACTATGATAAAACATATACTTACTACGCTCCTATTACTTTTTAGCTTTTGTGTTTTCGGGCAAGAATTTTCCTCTATCTGGAATACCAATAACACAGAAACAGGTTCTTCTGCTAACAACCAAATAACTATTCCTACCAACCCCGCATACACTACTTACAATTATGATGTAGATTGGGGAGATGGCTCTACAGATACTGGAGTAACAGGCAATATAACCCATGATTATGCAGCACCAGGGACCTATACAATTGAAATAAGCGGCACTTTCCCAGCTATTTATTTTAATGATGACCGGGCTAATGATAAACTAAAAATTATTGAAATATTGGCTTGGGGTGATATTCAATGGCAGACTATGGAGAATGCTTTCTTTGGTTGCTCTAATATGAATTTTGATTTAATTGATTCGCCAGATCTTTCTCAGGTTACTAGTTTAAAAAATATGTTTAGAGGAGGAACTTCATTCACCGGAATTGTGAATAATTGGGATGTTTCTACGATAACAGATATTTCAGGAGTCTTTGCTGAATGTTCAATATTTAATAGACCAGTAGATTCTTGGACTACTAATTCGGTTACCGATATGTCCGAAACATTTAAAAACACCTCATTTAATCAACCTTTGGATAACTGGAATACTTCATCTGTTACCAATATGAAAGAAATGCTTTATGCATGTGTAAACTTTAATCAAAATATCAATAATTGGAACGTTAGTCGAGTTACCGATATGTCTGGAATGTTCGTTGCGTGTAGGAGATTTAACCAACCGCTAAACAATTGGAATGTTAGCCAAGTAACCGATATGAATTTAATGTTCTTTAGAACCAACGATTTTAATCAGGATATAAGTACATGGCAAGTTGGCAATGTAACCAATATGTACCGGGCATTTCATGAGTCTGCTATTAGCTATCCAATGAATGATTGGGATGTTTCTGCTGTAACCAACATGCAACAAATGTTTGCCGACACACCAAATTTTAATCAGCCTCTAAACAATTGGAACGTTTCTTCTGTAACAAATATGTCGCAAATGTTCCAATCTGCCAGAGTGTTTAACCAACCTTTAAACGACTGGGATGTTTCTGCTGTAACCAACATGTCACAAATGTTTGCTGCATCTACAAGTCCAACTTCCTCTGCATTTAATCAACCTTTAAATAATTGGGACGTTTCATCAGTTACTGATATGTCTTCTATGTTTTTCAATAGCAGTACATTCAATCAAAATATAAATGATTGGAACGTATCGTCTGTTACGAACATGTCTGGAATGTTTAGAAATGCAGATGCATTTGACCAACCACTGAATAATTGGAATGTCACTAATGTAACTAACATGCAATCCATGTTTTTACAAAACGACAGTTTTAACCAACCCTTAAATAGCTGGATAACTAGTAGCCTTACTAATATTTCTTCAATATTTGCTAGCTGTTCAATGTTCAACCATTCACTTGATAGTTGGGATGTAAGTAGTGTCACCAATATGGGAAGTGCATTCAATAATGCCGCCGCGTTCGACCAAAATCTCGGTATTTGGGATATAAGTGCCGCAACAAATATGGGTAATATGTTGTCCAATAGTGGTATTTCACAAGAAAATTATGATGATATTTTAATAGCTTGGTCAGCTCAAGCTGTAAATACTGGAATAAATTTAGGTGCAACAAACCTACAATATTGTGATGCCCTAAACCAACGTCAAAGTTTAATAGACAATTATGGCTGGACAATCTCTGGAGATGCGGTCAACTGTTCGTATGTACTTTGTACCGATATTACCATGCCACATGCAAGTGACACGGCTACGCCTGCGAACAGTGATATTAGATGGGATCCAGCACCTAATGCTACGGGATACCGCATTTACTTGGAATTAGAAAGGGGTGGAGTAAGAAGTTTTGTTAACATTAATGGCTCTCCTGCGAACAACCTTGATGTAGGAAATACTGTTGGCATCAGCTTTACCAACGAATTTGACCCGGGAGATATCGTTTATGTAACTGTTGTACCCTATAATGACGAAGGACCAGCAACTGGGTGTCAAGAAACTAGCTTTACAGTTGTAGAAAGCTGGGCAAATAGAACAGATGTTTTTAAAATTACGATTGATACTAGAAATTTAGATACCAGTTCTTCTGCAGCAAATCAATATAGAATAGAACTAAACGATGGCTATCCTGACTATTTAACATACGACTTTAATATTGATTGGGGAGATGGACAATATGATAACAATGTATCTACCGACATAACCCACACCTATTTAAATCCTGGCATTTACACCATTGCAATTATTGGAGATTTCCCTTCGTTCCGTCAAGAATCAAGCAATAGAGATAATAAAAAACTTATTTCAATGGACCAATGGGGAGACCAGATATGGCAAAGTATGAATCAGGCCTTTTACTTCTGCGAAAATATGGAGTATAATGCTACAGATGTACCAAACCTAACCCAAGTAACAGATATGTCTCGAATGTTTAGGAGAACTTATCTATTCAATTCTAATATAGATAATTGGGATGTCAGTAATGTAACCAACATGTCCAATATGTTCTATCAAGCAAGTATTTACAATCAACCCATGGATAGCTGGGATGTAGGAAATGTCACCTCAATGCCAAATATGTTTAACAGTGCAGTAGCCTTTAATCAAAATATAGATAGCTGGGATGTAAGTAACGTTACAAACATGGAATATATGTTTGCTAATAATGATGCATATAACCAACCATTGAACTCTTGGAATGTAGGTAATGTAACATCTATGAGGTCAATGTTTCAAAGAGCCGACGTATTTAATCAACCTTTGGACAACTGGAATGTTATCAATGTTACCAGTATGGAAGAAATGTTCAATTCAGCTGAACTTTTTAATCAAAATATAGATAATTGGGATGTAAGTAATGTGATTAACATGAGAGGCACATTCAATACTGCTAGGGCTTTTGACCAACCATTAAATTCATGGGTAGTCAATAATGTTACTAACATGGATTCTATGTTTAGTAATACATCTGTATTTAATCAGTCCTTGGATAATTGGGACGTAAGTAACGTAACTAATATGAGAAGTATGTTTAGTGGTTCTAGGCTCTTCAATCAAGATATTGATATTTGGAACGTAACAAATGTTTTAAACATGTCCTATATGTTCAGTTATGCATCTGCATTTAACCAGCCCTTAAACAATTGGGACGTTAATTCAGTAGTAGACATGTCTGCGATGTTTAGAGGCTCAGGTACATTTAACCAACCTTTAAATAACTGGAATGTAAGTGCCGTAGCCTATATGATAAGTATGTTTGAAGATGCAACAATGTTCAACCAACCTATAAATACATGGAACGTTAGTTCGGTTACCTTAATGGAATCGATGTTCGAAGATGCTGCAGCATTTAATCAGCCCTTGAATAATTGGAATACAGCCGTGGTAACCAATTTTGAAGCCATGTTTAAAAACGCTCTAGCATTTAATGAACCAATATCCAATTGGAATACTGGTGAAGCATTAACCATGCAAGAAATGTTTATGGGAGCTTCTACTTTTAACCAAAACATTGACCCTTGGGATGTTTCTTTTGTAACTACAATGCAAGCTATGTTTAATGGAGCTACAGCCTATAACCAAACTATGAACTCTTGGAATGTAGCTTCTGTAGCTACTATGGAAGATATGTTTAAAGATGCCATAGCCTTTAATGAAAATATTAGCGATTGGAATGTACGAGGAGTAATTACTATGGAAGAAATGTTTAGCGGCGCAACCACCTTTAACCAAAATATAAACAATTGGCGTTTGTCTGGCGTAAACAATATGGACTATATGTTTAGCAATGCATCGGCATACAACCAACCTATGAATTTATGGAATTTAGGTACTGTAAGCATGCGTTCTGCTTTCTATAATGCCATTGCTTTAAACCAAAGTTTAGCAGAATGGGATGTAAGCAGCGTAACTGATATGCGAGATATGCTAGATAATACGGCATTGGTAAGAGAAAATTACGACAACACCCTAATAGCTTGGTCAGAACAAAATTTGACTCCAGGTATTACCCTTGGTGCAGAAGGCCTACCCTATTGCGATGCGCAAGAAGAAAGACAATCTATGATAGACAATTTTGGATGGACATTTAACCAAGATGTTCGCGATTGTCCCATACCAGATTGTACACTATTAACCTCTCCGCTTAATGGCGATACAGATGTACCGGTAAATACCAATATTACTTGGGAACACGCTTTATACGCAGAAGGATACCGCTTAACAGTAGGCACAAGCCCAGGAGGCAACGATATTGTAAATAATGCCACTATAACCAATGAAACCTCATACGAGTTTGCATCCGATTTCAATACTGGAGATGTAGTCTACGTAACCTTAATTCCTTTTAATACAGAAGGAGATGCTATTGGTCCATGTACCGAAGAAAGTTTTACTATATCTAACAGCCCAGCAACCATTCCTGAATGTACCAATTTAACAGATCCCTTACATGCCGCAACAAATGTTCCAGTAACCACAGATTTAAGTTGGAACCCAATTTCTAATGCAGATGGTTATAAAATAACTGTTGGCACTTCTACTGGCGCAAGCGATATTCTTAATGCTGAAGATGTTGGAAACATTACTACATATGACCTTACAACGGATTTACCTGAAGACAGTGATATTTTCGTGACTATTATTCCTTACAACGATGAGGGTGATGCCACAAGTTGTACCGAAGAAAGCTTCCATACAGAAATAATTCCTGTACCACCAGTTTGTACAAATTTAACAACTCCATTGAATGGTGCAACTGACGTACCTATTGATACGCAATTAAGTTGGACAGCGGTATCTAACGCTACTGGATATTTAGTAGTTGTTGGAACTACTTCTGGTGGAATTGAAGTAGTAAACAATATTGACGTTGGTAATTTTACCACATATAATATTCCTGGAGATTTACAAGAAGTTAGGATGCATTACGTAACTATTATTCCGTATAATGCAGAAGGTGATGCAACAGGTTGTATAGAAGAAACCTTTACTACAGGAGATTCTACGAGTCCACCGTCATGTACAAGTTTATCTGCGCCAATACATGGAGCAACTGCAGTTGCCCCGGATATCAATTTAACATGGGCCGAAATAACTTCTGCTACGGGGTACAAATTATCCGTAGGTACGTCTTCAGGCAGTTCTGATATTTATTCTGGAGATGTTGGAGATGTTTTAATTCACGATCTAACTGCTGATTTACCTGAGAGCACTACTATTTATGTTACGGTAACCCCATATAATAGTAATGGGGATGCTATTAGTTGCTCTGAAGAAAGTTTTACAACAGACGGAGTGCCTCTATGCACTACCTTATTAACACCCAATAATGGAGCTACAAATATACCTGTAGACACAAATATTGAGTGGAACGCAAGCGGTAATACAGATGGTTACAAACTAACTGTAAACGCAAGTAGCAGTACTGGAAATAATGTAACCAATTTTGATGTAACCTCTGGTACTACTTATACCTTTGTAAATGATTTTGAAAGAGGAGAAACTGTTACGGTTACCATTATTCCTTACAATGCTACAGGAGATGCTATTGGATGCACCTCGGAGAGCTTTACTATTATTCCTCCTCCAGTACCAACGTGTACTACTTTAATAACACCAACAGCAGGAGCTGTTGATATTGCTCCAAGCACTAATTTAGAATGGAACGCAAGCACAGATGCAGACGGTTATAAACTTACCGTTATGGCAAGTAATAGCACGTTAAACAATATAACAAATGTTGATATTACTTCGGGTACCACATATAATTTCGCTGATGATTTTGAACAAGGAGAAACTGTTACCGTAACCATTATACCATATAACTCCGTTGGAGATGCTATTGGGTGTACTTCGGAAAGTTTTACAATAAAACCTGTGCCTACTTGCACAACTCTAAGTTCACCAGCAAATGGTTCTATAGATATTGCAGTAGATTCTGATATTATCTGGAATACTGTAACAGATGCCACTGGTTATAAAGTATCTGTAACCGCTAGTAGTAGCACCGCAAACAACTTAACAGATTTTGATACTACAACTACATCTTATGATTTTGCTAATAATTTTGAACAAGGAGAAACAGTCACAGTAACCGTTATACCATATAATGAAGTTGGGGATGCTATTGGGTGTACTTCGGAGAGCTTTACAATTAAACCTGTACCATCATGCACAAACATAACTCTACCAGTTAATGGTGCTATAGATGTTGCTATAGATACTAATTTAGAATGGAATGCTATTGCTAATGCTACAGCATATAGGTTAAGTGTTTCTGCTAGTAGTAGTACAACTAACAATGTTACAAATTTTGATACTACCGCTACAAACTATAATTTTTCTAATGATTTTGAACAAGGAGAAACCGTTACGGTTACTATAATACCATATAATGAAGTTGGCAATGCTATTGGGTGTACTTCAGAAAGTTTTACCATTAAAACTGTACCATTATGTACTAACCTTATTAGCCCATTAAATAGAGCTGTAGTGGCAAATGTTAATGAAATTTCTTGGAATGAAATTACGGATGCAGATGGTTATACAATAAACATTTCTGGAAGCAGTACTACGGCAAACAATGAAACCGATTTAGTAGTTACTGGAACCACACATACTTTCGCAAATGCATTTGGCCCAGGAGAAATAGTAACAGTTTCAATAATACCATATAATGAAGTTGGCGATGCCATTGGGTGTACTACCGAAAGTTTTACGGTAAGACCAATTCCTCCTTGTACAAATTTAGTATCTCCATTAAACAATGCAACTGAAGTTTCGGTTATGACTGACATTTCTTGGAATACAAGTTTTGATGCAGATGGATATAGAATTTCTGTAGGTACTTCATTAGGAGGTAACGACATTGTTAATAATGAAGACGTAGCTTCTTTAACCAATTATACTTTTGCCGAGGATTTACCTTCCGAAAGTTTAATTTATGTTACCATTACACCATACAATACATCTGGAAGTGCTATTGGATGTATTTCTGAAAGTTTTGAGACGGAAATAACAGTTCCTGAATGTTCCCCATTATCTAGCCCTTTTAATGGCGAAAATGATGTTCCTTTAGAGAGTACCATTTCTTGGGAAGAGGTAGAAAAAACAGATGGATATCGCTTATCCATTGGCACAACTCCAGGAGGAACAGATATAGTTAACAGCCAAGAAATGGGTAGTGAAACTAGTTACACACCTAATCAAGAATATCCTTATGATACACAAATATATGTGACAATTACTCCATACAATAGTAAAGGAGATGCCATACAATGCGAAGAACAATCTTTTACCACCATTATTCCTGAAGATGAAACTAAATATGGGTTTTCACCAGATGGTGATGGAGTAAACGAATATTGGCACATAGATAATATTGAGTACTACCCAGAAAATGTAGTGATGATCTATAACAGATGGGGAGATGCTGTATTTGAAATAAATAATTATGATAATAATACAGCCGTTTTCCGAGGTCAAGCAAATTTAAAAACCAAAATGGGCGCTGGAAAATTACCAGCAGGCACCTATTTCTTTAATATTCAAATTGAAGGAGAAACCATTCTTAAAAAAACAAAAGGATTCTTAGTTCTAAAGCGTTAATCCAATGAAATTAAATAAAAATATTGGCACGCTAGCACTAGGTGTTATACTGTCACTTGTATCTTATAGTTCTATATTTGGGCAACAAACGCCCACTTTCACAGAATATAATTATAATCCTTTTATCCTAAATTCTGCCTACGCAGGTTTAACCGAAAACACAGAATTTTCTATGAGTAATTCTGGTTTTTTTAATCAGTTTGATGGTAGTCCTAGAACATTTTCATTAAGTGGTCATGGGTCTCTTAACCGCAATAAAGTAGGTATTGGAGCAGGAGTAATTAGAGATGAAATTGGGGTAACAACTTCAACAAGTTTTTTTGCTTCATATTCTTATAAAATATTTTTTGATTTTAAAAGCAATAGACCCTATTGGCAGCTTTATGATGCTGGTGTACTTTCTTTTGGTATTACAGCTGGCTTGCAACAATACCAAGACAATTTAACCCAACTAGGAATTATTGGCGACCAAAATTTTGCTCAAGATATTAATGGTTCTATACCTACTATTGGCTTAGGATTTCTTTTTAACCATGCCTCTTTTTATGTAGGAGTTTCTACTCCAAATATTTTAGGTGATGCATTAGCAACAGACGATAACATAAATTTAAATAGTCCGTATTATGGGTATTTTGGGTATCGCTTCTTTAATAATCGTTTTCAAGATTTAATGATAAAGCCAAACGTTTTATTAAAGTATGAAGATGGCGTTGCATTACAAGCAGATATTAATGTTGCGGTAAGTTTTAGAAATAAATTTGAAATTGGTACTGGATATAGAACCAATAACTCCATAAATATTTTAGCTGGTATTTATTTGTTTGATAATGTACGCGCTATTTATAATTACAATCTTGCAACTAATGATTCTCCTCTAGGAAATACGCATGGATTAATTATAAGTTATCAATTTGGAGATGGTTACGCTATAGATTAAAATTACTACTATGATTTTAAAAAAAATAATAATTGGATTACTAATACTTAGCGCAATTATTATTGTTGGCTCTTTTTTTTTAGTATTTAGGACAAAAACCAAAGACTTATCTACTAAATACCCCTATAATACTATTATTAATAAAAGTTTAAAAACCAAGCAAGAATGCTATATAACCATACATAAACACGCTTTAGAAAACCCTTATATTTTAGATTTGACTAATTCTAATTTTTATGAGACTTCGGATCCAATTTATAAAATCCCAATTGGAACAATTTTAAAAATAGAAAGTACTAAGGCATTTACAACACCTGTTAGTGGATCTACCCACTGTATGGTGCTAGGTAGTGTATACCTTAACGAAATTAAAGAAACTGTAAAATTTGAGTTTTTCTGGGGAAAAAATCCTACCTACGGTCTTTATGACCATGATGATAACTACGATATATACCCTCTTGCTCCGTGGCAAGAAAAACCATTGCCTTTTAAGTATTTTTGGGATGGTAAAAAAGAGCCTCATGATTGGGAAAAATGGAATGCTAATTAATAGACTTTTACATTGAAAAAATACATATTCTTGCTTTTAGTTACTTTTTTGTTAATCCAAGGTTGTAATACATCAAACAAAGAAAAAAATGGTGTTACCGTTTCCTATGAAAAAGAAACTATTGATGTAAAAGACTTTTTTGAAGATGGAAGTGTAAAATTCACTGGACAACTAATCAATAATAAAAAAAATGGAAAATGGGTTCGCTATTATAGCAATGGCAACATCTTTAAAATAGAAACTTTTAAAGAGGATATTTTAGACGGAGAGTGGAAAGCGTATCATAATAATGGACAATTGTATTTTGGTGGAAATCATTTAAATAATAATAAAGATGGTATCTGGAAACACTATGCAAAAGATGGCACACTAAAATATGTTAGAATTTACAATACCAAAGGAGCCACTGGAGAATGGAAAACCTATTATGATTCTGGAGAAATAGCAAACGTAGAGAATTACCAAAACGGAAAACCCAACGGCACATGGACTTCTTTTTACAAAAACGGTAAAATTCATGATCAAGGAAATTATCTAAATGGTAAAAAAAGTGGTCCTTGGAAAATATACGATGATAAAGGTTCTTTATTAAAAACTACTATTTTTTAAAAGTTCTCCTAATTCTTTCAAAGCCTTTTCGACTTTAGTATTCCACAGTAAACCATAACTCAGGCGCATACAATTTTGGTACTGGTTTTGTAAAGTAAATATAGTCCCCGGACTAAATACCATACCCTTCTCTTTTGCCATATTAAATACCTCTTTTACGTTTATTTTGGGGTTAAGTTCTACCCATAAAAGAAAACTACCTTTCGGTTTTGTTACTCTAGTATCTTTTGGAAAATATTTTGCTATGGTAGTAATATATTTTAAGCTATTAGCATGTAATGTTTGTCTTAATTTTCTTAAATGATAATCGTATCTTCCTTTCCTTAGAAAATTAGCAATTGCTTCTTGTGTAATTGTTGTTGTAGAAGAAGATAAACAAAGTTTTAATTGTAATATTTCTTTTAAAAACCTCCCTGGTGCTACCCACCCTACACGATAACCACCTGCTAAAGTTTTAGAAAAGGACCCCACCCATAGCACTAGCCCACTATCATCAAAAGATTTACATGTAGTTGGCCTATTTTTTCCGTAATAAATTTCTCCGCAAATATCATCTTCTATTAGTGGTATTTGGTGCGCTTTAATAATTTCTACTATTTCTTTTTTATGAGAATCGGGCATAATACTCCCAAGTGGGTTATTAAAATTAGATATTAAAACTATAGCCTTAACATCTTGCTTTTTCAATACTTCCTTTAAAGCACTCAAGTCCATCCCAGAAGAAGACTCTGTTGGTAACTCTATGACACGTAAACCCAAAGTATTTGCCAATTGCAGTATTCCAAAAAAAACTGGGCTTTCAACAACGATAGTATCTCCTGGGTTAGTTACTGCCATTAAAGATAAAGACAGCGCATTTGTACAACCGGCTGTAATAACTATATCTTCTTCTTTTAAATTTCCTCCCCATAATAGAGTTCTTTGCGCTATTTGTCTTCTTAAGTTTTCACTACCTTGTATTGTATCATAATAGGTTCCACCTGCTTTTAAATGTATTATTGTCTCATGCATTGTTTTACTCAGTTTGGCAACTGGTAAAAGCTCCGGAGCTGGTACTCCTAATGAAAAATTAATAATGTCTTTCTCATTTATAGTTTGATAAAAATCTATAATTATTTCTGCTTTACTTTTATGAGAAGCTTTAGAATTAGGGGTAGTCTTTTCAGGACTCTTTAATAATTTGTCTTTTGAAAAAAGAACATAATAACCGGAACGAGGTTTAGACTCTATAAGGCTTTTAGCTTCTAAATTATAGTAAGCCTGTAGAACTGTACTTATACTAACTCCATACTCTTTTTGTAGAATACGTACAGAAGGTAATTTATCTCCAAATTTTAAAACTCCGCTATTAATTTGTTCCTCTATTGCCGAAGCAATATTGGTATATAAAAAGGTTTTGTTTACATTTTTCATTTTAAAATAATCATCTGTACTGGTTAAAATTACAAAAACTGAATCTGTTATGGTGTTTTTATTTAAAACATCTTTGATAAGAATTATTACAATCTTTTAGTATGGAAAAAAAAGTTACAATTCAAGATAAAATGTATAACGATATACAAGACGTTAATATATACCAAACCGCTCAAAAGAAAGGATATGAATATTTAACTACTATTTTTAATAGAAATGTTTATCCTACAAAAAAAGCCTTAGAGGGTTTAAAGAATTTTGATGAAGAAATGCCAGAAAATAGTTCTAATGCACATACTGTTTTAGAAAACTTAAACACATTTGGTTCTCCTGCAACCGTAGCAAATATGGGAGGCAGGTACTTTGGTTTTGTATGCGGTAGCTCTGTACCAGTTGGGCTAGCTGCCAAAAACTTAGCTACTTATTGGGATCAATCGCCAACAATGAATGTGCTATCTCCTATTGGTTCAAAACTAGAAACCGTAGTTGAAAATTGGTTAAAAAATATATTTAATCTACCAAAGCAAACTGTTGCTGGTTTTGTAAGTGGTACATCTATGGCAACTTTTTGCGGATTAGCCGCTGCCAGATATCGTTTACTAGCCAACCAAGGTTGGAATATTAATGACCAAGGATTTTCTAATGCACCAAAAATTAGAGTAATAACCGGAAAACATGCGCATTCTACTGTATTGAAAGCTGTTAGCTTGTTAGGTTTTGGAAAAAACAATATAGAGTGGGTAAATGTTGATGAGCAAGGGAGAATACTACCTCATTTAATACCAGAAATGGATAATACAAGCTTACTTATTCTACAAGCGGGCAATGTAAATAGTGGCTCGTTTGATGATTTTGAACAGATATGCAAAAAGGCCAATAAAGCTGGAGCATGGGTGCATATTGATGGTGCTTTTGGAATGTGGGCTGGAGCCGTAAACCAACTTAAACACTTAACAAAAGGTACAGAAAAAGCAAATTCTTGGGCTGTAGATGGGCACAAAACATTAAATACTCCGTATGATAATGGCATTGTTCTTTGTGAAGATAAAGAAGCTTTAATGAGTGCCTTACATATGTCTGGTAGTTATATTGTAACAAGTAAAGAGAGAGATGGGACTTTTTATACGCCAGAAATGTCCAGACGAGCCAGAATTGTGGAGCTTTGGGCCATTCTAAAATATTTAGGCAAAAGTGGTATCGATGAGATGATTCTAGGAATGCATAAAAGAGCACAGCAATTCGCCAACGAATTAAAAAATGAAAACGGGTTTACCGTACTAAATGATGTTGTTTTTAATCAGGTAATGGTCTCTTGCAAGACAGACGACCTTACCGATAAAACTTTAGTTAGAATTCAAGAATTACGAGAATGCTGGGTTGGCGGTTCTATTTGGAAAAACAGAAAAATAATTCGTATTAGTGTTTGTTCTTGGGCAACAACAAAAGAAGATGTAACTAAATCTGTACATTCTTTTAAACAGGCATTACGAGAAGTTCAAAAAACACACTTATAGCCAAATAAACATGAAAACCTATATTGTTAATTCATTTACAAATGAACCCTTTAAGGGCAACCCAGCTGGAGTATGTATTACAACCGAAGAACTAGAAGCTGATATAATGTTATCTATAGCTAAAGAGTTAGGACATTCAGAAACCACTTTTGTATTTCAGCAAAACGAAAACGAATTTTTAATTCGTTTTTTTTCTCCAAAAATGGAAATTCCATTATGCGGCCATGCCAGTTTAGCAGCATCAAAAGTTATTTTTGAACAAAACCAAAGTCTTAATATCATTCAGTTTACCAATATTCAAAATTTAAAGCTAAAAATTGAAAAAAACGACGACAATACTATCCAAATGGAATTTCCCAAGTATGCTACAATTCCATTTACGGTTTCTAACAATTTATTAAGTGCTTTAGGAATAAAAGAAGTAATTAATTGCGTTTATAATGAAGAAACTAAAATTATGTTGCTTCATATAAAAGATTGTATTGTTTTACAAAACTTAACTCCAAATTTTGAAGCTTTATACAAATCGCATGATTCCATAAATGGAGTTCTTGTTACCGCATTATCCAATAAAAGTGATTTTGATTTTGAATCGAGATATTTTTGGCCTTGGAGTGGTACCAATGAAGACCCTGTGACTGGAGCTACACATACTTTTTTAGCGCCATATTGGGGAGCTATTTTAGGAAAAACAAAAATGAAGTCTTTTCAATCCTCCAAAAGAACTGGATTTTTAGAAGTTAACCTCCTTGCTGAGGATAAAATGAGTATAACAGGTTGTGCTAAAATCGTTTTAGAAGGAAAATTAAAACTCTAGAAAAGACAAAACCGATAAAAATATCGGTCTTAAGGCTTGCTTTTTTATGCTCTTAACTAATTAAGTAGCACTGCAAATATCTAGATTTTATACTATTGTAAAGTTATCTTAAGCTTAGGTTATGGTTACTTTATTTATGATCAATGCTTTTTTTATCTATAATTATTGTAAAGTGACTTACTTCTTTATTCTGACTTTTTTATAATAGACAGAAACACATTTAAAAAATAGATGATTTGACCTATAAAAAATAAAAAAAAGGAAAGCACATAATCTACTTTTAAAAAAGCTGTATTAGTATAATATCTAGGTTCTTGTTGAAATATATTAATGGGGAGAATAATTCGAAATAACCCTATTAAGCTAAATACTACATTAGCTATAGTTAGCCAATCTATTAATTTTATACTAAACTTAGATAGCACCCAATACCCTAGTCCGCATAATCCAAACCAAATAAAAAGGAGATTACACACATGTCTGTGTGCAATTACATAATAAGTATCATGCACGTTAATATCTAATGTAGTATCTATTAAGTAACATTGCGAATACAAAGTATACACTAAAAACATAAATGCCAATCCCCATAAAGTTATAAATGGCTTTGCTTTTATATTTTGTATAAATTTCATCTTACTTAATCATTCCCAAATTAATAACTTCTTGGTCTGTTAAATACCTCCAATGCCCTCTTGGTAAATCTTTTTTTGTTAAACCAGCATAAGCTACTCTATCTATCTTTTCTACTTTATAATCTAGTTCCTCAAAAATACGTTCTACAATACGGTTTCTAGAGCTAAATATTTCTATTCCAACTTCTCTTTTTGGAGCGTCATCTATAAAACTAATATCTTGCACTCTAACAACCTTATCCTCAACAGTTAACCCTTCTTTAATACGTTTTAAATCTACACTTCTTAAATCTCTATCTAAAACTATATGATAAATTTTACGAAGTCCGTTTATAGGGCTTTTTAATCTTTTGGTTAAATCTCCATCATTGGTAAAAAGCAAAAGTCCTGTAGCATTTTTATCCATTTTATCTATAGGTAATAGTTTAGCATCAGATGCAGCAGAAATAAGTCCGGCAACATTACGCCTACCTCTTTCATCTCTTACGGTAGTAGAAAAATCTTTGGGTTTATTTAAAAGTACATATTCTCTTTTAATTGGGTTTAGCAAACGGCCATCAAACTTAACCTCATCGGTTAGTTTTACTTTGTAACCCATTTCTGTTATAGGTTTTCCATTTACCGTAACATTCCCTGCAGAAATATAAATATCGGCATCTCTTCTAGAACATACGCCAGAGTTTGCTACATATTTATTTAAACGAATAGAGTTTGGGTCCGATGGCTTCTTTGGTGCTGCTTGTTTTTTAGCAGGACTATTACCATACGTTTTTTTCTTAAAAGTTCTATCACCCTTTCCTGAAAACTTCTTTCTATCATTTGAACCTGACTTTGCCATACTAATAATTTTTTGCAAAGGTATATAAATGGATGTTGCCTATATAGTTATACTTAAAAAATAAAATCTTTAAACTATAATATCCTGTTTAATACCAAATCAATATCAATTAATAGAATACTAAAAACACCTACTATAATAATAAATTTTAGAATATTATGAAGCCACACAAAGTGTTTTTTTAAATGTGCTTTTAATAATAACACTAGAAATAAAATTAATAATACAACACAAACTATAAAATAAAGATTCATGTAACCAATATTAAATTGTGTTATTAATGATAGGGACGGTATTAAGGTTAATAAAATTAAAGTTGCAATTAAAAATTTTGACATTCTTATGCCATACAAAATTGGAATAGTCTTATATCCTTGCGCAATGTCTCCTTTCATACTTTCTAAGTCTTTAATCATTTCTCTTGCTAAGATTAATAAGAAGAGAAACATGGCATGTACAAAAATTACATTTTCAAAGTTTTTATAATACACAAAAACTGCAAAAAAAGGGGCTATTGCTAGCGTTGCCGAAATAAAATTACCTACAAAAGGGATTCTTTTTAGTTTATGAGAATAAAACCAAATACCAAATATATATGCTGAAAAAAATACTACTGCCTTAAAGGACACATAGCTAGCAGCAAAAGCTGCTAAAAAATTTAATATAAAATAAGTAGTTAATTTAAAACGCTGACTTACCAGCCGATCTAACATTGTTTTTCTTGGTTTATTTATTAAGTCTTTTTCCGAATCGTAAAAATTATTAATAATATAACCACTTGCTATAACTAATGCTGATGCTAGAATAATAATAAACAAATCTATATCTAAAACTACTTCTCTAACGCGTAAATCTGGTGCTAAAATGTAAATAGAAGCTAAATATTGCGCAAGAACTACCATTAAAATATTGTAGCCACGAACAACAGAAAACAAACTTAATAACTTAAGAAATAGTTGTTTGTTTTTTTTAGAAAGCATGTGTTGTATTTAGAAGTTATAAACCACTTCTAATTGATGCCCTTTAAGTGCTTTTTTTGCTTTATTTATATCTTGTGTAAACCCTAAAATATAACCACCACCACCAGAACCACAAAGTTTTAAGTAGTAATCGTTTGTTTCAATTCCTTTTTTCCAAAGGCTATGAAATTTTGTAGGTATCATAGGTTTAAAGTTATCTAAAACAACATGCGATAGTTGCTTTAAATTACCAAATAAAGATTTTACATTACCATTAATAAAATCTTCTACACAAGCATCGGTATGTTTTATAAATTGGTCTTTTAACATACTTCTAAAGCCTTCACTTTTCATTTTATCCATAAAAAGTTCTACCATAGGAGCTGTTTCTCCAATTATACCACTATCTAACAAAAATACCGCGCCATTACCTTCTTTATTCTGAGAAGGAATACTGGTAGACTCTATATTATTCTTAGAATTTATAAGGATAGGTAAGCTTAAATAACTATTTAATGGGTCTAAACCAGAAGATTTACCATGAAAAAAAGACTCCATTGTTCCAAAAACAGATTTTAGAGTTAATAATTTTTCTCTAGTTAAATTCTCTAATACTGTAATTTTATTAGTTGCATATTTATCATAAATGGCAGCAACTAAAGCGCCACTACTACCAACCCCATACCCTTGCGGTATAGAACTATCAAAATACATTCCTGCTTCTACATCTTTAGTTAGAGCCTTAAAATTAAAAGAAAATAATTCTGGACTCTCTTTTTGTATTTTCTCTAAGTATGTAGCAAAGTTCTTTAAATGAACATTAGATTCTATTGCTTCTTTTGATGGATTTTCATCCATCTTTAAGGCTCCCTTGAAAAAATTATAAGGTATTGACAAACCTTTGGAATCTTTTATGATACCATACTCGCCAAACAATAATATTTTAGAATAAAAAAGGGGACCCTTCATAATTTTAATTTATAATTAGTAATGAAAAATTAATAATTATTGTTTTGATGATTTTACAATGCTTACCAATATTTTCAATATCTCTTGTATTTGATGTTTATATCTTTTATAATCCACATCATTAATATACGCCGTTTTATTTAATAAATCTAACCAATAGTCAGTTTCATTTGCCTCTTTTAGGCTAATAGTCATCTTATTAATAAAATCGGGTTTGCTCACTGCAAATTCAGCTTCTCTAATATTTGCTCCAATTGAGGTACCAGATTTGAGTAACTGTTTAGACATTACAAACTCTTTATTATGAGCTACTAATGATTTATATAAAGAAACAATATCTACCGCAAAATTAAAGCTCTTACTCTTGATTATGTTTTCTTTCATAAACAAATAACGAACGTTTTAATTAATAATTATTCCTTCTTAACTATTAATTGTGTCGCACCTAAACCTATTTGATCACAAATATACTGCCCGTTTTGGCAATATGCAACTAACTCATCTTTAATAAACTGCAATGTTTCTTCCTTTTCAAACTCCGGATACAAAACATGAACATTAGCTCCTGCATCTAGAGTAAAACAAACGTTTTTGTTTGTTCTTTTACGAAATGCCCATATTTTATTAATAATTTCTAGCGTATTAGGTTTCATTAATATAAAATAAGGCAAGCTTGTCATCATCATTGCGTGTAGTGTTAATGCCTCGCTCTCCACTATTTCTATAAACTTTTTTAAATCTCCATTTGCAAAAATGTCTTTTAATGCATCTAGATTTTCATGCGCTTGTTTAAATCTTTCTTTTGCAAAAGGATGGTTATGCATTAAATTATGTCCAACGGTACTACTTACCTCCTTTTGTCCTTTATCTACCAACAAAATTGTATCCTGATACTTTTTAAAAGACTCATGTACTTTATATGGGTATTTAATTGCGTACAAATTAGAGCTATTTGTGGTACCTTCATGGTTTCCCCATTGTACTAAATTGCCTTCTATACTACGTGCTGCACTACCAGAACCTAGTCTCGCTAAAAATGAAGCTTTTTTAATAAAGTATTCTTGTGTTATCTCTGGATTTAATTCTTTTTCTAAAGACATAAGCGCTAATGCCAAAGCAGATAGTCCACTAGCAGAAGAGGCAATACCGCTACTATGCGGAAAAGAATTTGATGTTTCTATCTTAAAATGATAGTTTTTTAAAAAAGGTAAATAGTCTTCTATTCTCTTAAAAAAAGTTTGAATCTTTGGTTTAAAGTCTTCTTTAAGACTTCCTTCAAAAAATAAATCAAAAGAAAAATCTTGTGCTTTATTTTCTAATTTCTTGTATACTACTGTGGTTGTAGTTGCACAAGTATCTAAAGTAAAACTTATAGATGGGTTTGCCGGAATTTGATTAGCCTCCTTACCCCAATATTTTACTAAAGCTATATTACTTGGCGATTTCCAAGTTACTTCTCCTTTCGCTATTAATTTTGTATACTCTGAAGGGATAAAGTCTTTTTTGGTCATTTAGATTACTTTTTTAACAAAGATAGTTTAACCACTTATAAATTGGTAACTAGTTAAAATAAATTACTATTTTAGACCTAACCAACTTTTCATGAAAAAGAAATTATTATATATTATAATTTGTGTTTGTCTTTGTCTTGTAATTGGCTTTTTATCGAGCTTTGCAACACAAAGTTCGGTCAATGATTGGTATGTTACTTTAAACAAACCAAACTTTAATCCTCCTAACTGGGTCTTTGCTCCTGTTTGGACACTTCTTTATATTTTAATGGGGATAGCTGCTGGTTTGGTTTTGGCAAAAGGCTTTTACCACTTGTGGGTAAAAACTGCCCTATATCACTTTGGTTTTCAGTTATTATTAAATGCCTTGTGGAGTATTGTTTTTTTTGGACTAAAACAGCCATTATGGGCTCTTTTTATAATTATTGCACTAGTAGTTATGCTTCTAATTACTTTTAAATGGTTTAAAATTGTAAACAAAACTGCTGCTTACATGCTTATTCCTTATATTTTATGGGTAAGTTTTGCTACCATCTTAAATTATAAAATATGGGAATTAAATTAATGCCATCTCTTGCAGTTTTAGCATTGTTTTATAATTCCTAGTAGTTGCAGCTACCTTAAGCTTTTTCTCTATAAGATTATTGGTACACTTAGCTTTTCCTGCTCCTAAAGCACATCTTAAATATACACAGTTAGGGTTAATTTCTAGGGATTCATTTGTAAAAGAAATAGCGTTTAAGATTTCTTTATTTTCCTCTGAAGGTTGTTTTTTTAATAAGACAAAGTAAATTTTATTACTATTTAAATCTTCCTGATTTTTATATGGATTATTTGTAAGAATAGATTGTATTTCTTCCCCTGTTTTTACCACCACCGGAACCTCAAAATCATAGTTTTTTTTAATTATTTCTGCTATTATATTTTCTAGTTCCCTTTTATTTTCTTCTGATGTGTTAAATACAATATTGCCACTTTGAATATATGTTTGTACATTTTTAAAACCGTTTTCTTCTAAAAGAAGGCGTAAATTGGCCATTTTAATTTTATTTTTACCGCCAACATTAATTCCTCTAAGTAAAGCTATATAGGTTTTCATATTTTTAAAATTCTGATGCAATTGCCTGCGCTGCAATATACCCACTTGTCCATGCATTCTGAAAATTAAATCCGCCTGTTATGGCATCTACATTAATTACTTCGCCAGCAAAATACAAGTTAGGCAAGTTTTTACTTTTATAGGTTTTAAAGTTTATTTCTTTTAAATCTACCCCGCCAGCAGTTACAAACTCTTCTTTAAAGGTACTTTTACCATCAACGTTTATTTTACAATTCGTTAATTGGTCTGCTAAAAGGTGTAATTGGTTCTTAGTAACATCAGCCCATTTTAAGGTCTCATTAATTCCGGATGCTTTTACAAGATTAATCCAAAGTCTACGAGGGAGTTCTACAGCTTTTGTTCTAAGGATAGTTTTTTTTGCTTCTACCTCTTTTATCTTCATTAAGTAATCTACAATAGCCCCTTCATGAAAATCTGGCAACCAGTTTATTGCAATCGTAAACTTATAATTAAGGCCGTTTAAAATAGTTGCTCCCCAAGCAGATAATTTTAAAATTGCAGGACCACTTAATCCCCAATGTGTAACTAATACTGGCCCCTCTGTCTCTAATAAAGCCTCTTGTTTTAAAGCACTTTTTAAAGGCACCGTAATCTTTGTAGAAATCTTATTTTTAGACAATACTTTTACTATTGCATTTGTAGCTACTCCTGGAATTTTAGAAATACGATTATCTTTTGTATTAAAAGTAAATAAGGATGGAACCGGAGGTACTATTGTATGCCCAAGTCCTTTTAAAATAGACCATATTTTAGGGCTACTACCTGTGGCAATTAGCAATTTTTTACACTTAAAAATTTCTTTAACGCAAGTTATTTTCCAACCTTTTTCTTCTGACAAAGTTTCCATATTTACTACAGCATTTTGCGTTATAATTTTGATTCCAAGTTTGGTAGTTTCGGTTAAAAAACAATCTATTATAGTCTGCGAAGAATTAGATTCTGGAAACATTCTGCCATCTTCTTCTATTTTTAAATTAACCCCTTTTTCTGAAAAAAAGCCTACCGTATCTCCACTACAATAGGTATGAAAAGGTCCTAAAATTTCTTTTTCTCCTCGTGGGTAATTCTTGGATAATTCTTTTGGGTCAAATTCGGCATGTGTAACGTTACATCTGCCGCCGCCAGATATTTTTACTTTTGATAAAACATCTTTCCCCTTCTCTAGGATTCCTATTTTTAAATTAGGGTTATTTTCTGCAATATGTATGGCTGCATAAAAACCAGAAGCTCCTCCTCCTACTATTAAAACATCAAACATCAGTTAACTCGTTCTGGAAAGTTCGTAATTATACCATCTACTGCCCATCTTTTTGCTCCGTTAATTTCATTTGACTCATTAACGGTCCAAGTATATATTTTAAAGCCAGCATCTCTTATAGTATTTGCAATTTCTAAGGATAGCATTTTAAAATTAGGATTAATTGCCTCTGCATGCAACTCCTTTGCTATAGTAATTGCATCTTCAGGGTTTCCTTCTGTTAAAACCGCTATGCTAATATTTCTATTGGTATCTCGCATTATTCTTAACTCATCCCAATTAAAACTAGAAATAATAAAGTCACTTAATGCCCAATCTTTATCTTTCACATATTCTAAAACAATAGTATTAACCTCTTTGGCGGTATTTGCTCCTTTAAGTTCTATATTTAAAGGCACTTGTGCATCTATTGCATCCAAAACATCTGTTAACAAAGGAATTTTATGATTCCCCGTTACTACAAGTTTACGTAACTCTGTAAAGGTATATTCTTCTATTTTCCCTTTACCATTGGTTAGCCTTTCTAAAGTATCATCATGAAAAACTACAATCTCACCACTTTTAATTTTAAAAACATCAATCTCTATCATATCTACTCCTAAATCTAAAGCTTTTTGGATAGATGTTATTGTGTTTTCCGTTTCGTGACCCATGGCTCCACGATGTCCTATTACTAAAGGTTTATTCATTGGTATACAGCTAAATGAAAATAATAAAACAAGACTAAACCAATATTTTAACATCTGTTTTATATTGTTTATTGAAGCTGAAAGATAAAAGATTCTAATGGAAGTAATTCTATTTTAATGTGACCTTCTTTATTTTTTACTTCTAGAGGAGGCTTAATTTTTCCATATAGTTTTTCTTCTAGTTCATACGTGTCATCTGTTAAACCCCAAGAGGTTACCATACTTTCTGGCAACTTTAAATCTAGATTATAGGTTTTTTCTGCATCAAAATTAGAAACAATAAGTAGTTTTTCTTCTTTATCCCAACGTACAAAAGAAAATATTCGATGATCATAATCTTTCGTAGTTTCTTTATTGTAAAAGTGGATTTCTTGATAAAAACCCATTAACGCACTACTATTTTTTGTAAAGTTTAATAGTCTTTTATAAAAATCTCTTAATTCCTTTTCTTGCTTTGTAGATTGACCACCATCAAACTTTTTATTGTTTACCCATCTTTGAAAAGTTGGCACCCCAACATAATCAAAAATTGAGGTTCTAGAAGCACTTCCAAAACCTGCATTTTCTACTGCAGGCTCTCCTACTTCTTGCCCAAAATAGAGCATAGTTGGTGCAGTACTTAATGTTGCAGAAACTACCATAGCTGGTTTTCCTATTTCTGCTTTACTAACAAATTCTGGACTAGCTATACGTTGTTCATCATGGTTTTCTAAAAAATGAAGCATATTATGCTCAATATCTTTTAGATTATTTTGAACCACGGCTATATGGTCTGTCCATCCATATCCTTTCATAATATGTTTAAGGCTATCGTACAGTTCTACCTTATCATATAAATAATCCATTTTACCAAGAAAAATATAATCTCTATACAAATCTGGATTATATACTTCTGCCATTATAAAGGCATCGTTTTTTTGCATTTTTATGTGGGAGTTTAGGTAGCTCCAGAACTCTACCGGAACCATTTCGGCCATATCATACCTAAAACCATCTACACCAAAATTTAGCCAGTACAGTGCAATATCTTTAAACTTTATCCAAGAATTTGGCACCTCTTTATTTTTCCAAAAGGCATAATGTTCTTCGTAGTTTTTATGAAAATAGTCTTCGGGTAACGTATCAAAATCATACATTCCATCTGGTCGTATTCCATAATTTATTTTTACAGTCTCATACCAATCATTAATATTTGGCTGTGCTAAACGAGACCCGTTACCTGTCCACTTAGCAGGAACCTCTTTAAAAGGTTCTATTTTTTCTTCTGGGTTACCTCCTAAAGGTAAAAGTCCTTCTTTCCAATCTGGCGATTTGTACTCCTTTCCAGGTATATAATAAAAGTTATTATTTTTATTATATTCTACCGTAGTATCATCCTTAGCACCAAAATCTACAATTCCGTCTGGATTAGTTTCTCCTTTGTATTTACGAGCTACATGATTTGGAACTATATCTATAATAACTTCTAAGCCTATTTTATGAGAACGCTCTATTAGATCTTTAAATTCTTGCAGCCTATTTTCTGGATCAACCGCTAAATCTGGGTTTACATTATAATAATCTTTAACAGCATACGGGGAACCTGCTCTACCTTTAACAACTTCTGGGCTATCGTTAGAAATTCCAAATTTTGTATAATCTCTTATTACCGCATGGTGTGGTACTCCTGTATACCAGATATGTGTAACACCTAATTCCTTTATACTTTTTAAAGCTTTTACAGTAAAGTCATTAAACTTCCCAACTCCATTTTCTTCAATAGTACCCCAAGGTTTATTGGTAGTATTTGTATTCCCAAATAATCTGGTAAAAACTTGGTATACTGTTGCTTTTTTCTTTTTTGCCATGTGGTTATACTAATTACTAACTTTTACTACTTCTCCTGGAATAAGTAATACCTTTTTATGGTTTACCAGTATATTTACCTCTTGGTTTCCAAGAATACTAAAACTTGTTTCTTTGGTATTTACCGTAACCGTAATAATAGTATTTCTAAAGTTTATTTTAAAAGAATACGAAGACCATTGTTCTGGAATTTGAGGCATAAATGAAAGTGTATTCTCCTGTATGCGCATACCTCCAAAACCTTCTACAATACTCATCCAAGTACCAGCCATACTTGTAATATGCAAACCTTCTTCTACTTCTTTGTTATAGTCATCTAAATCTAACCTAGAAGTTCGTAAGTAAAAATTATATGCCTGCTCCATCCTTCCTAATTTAGCAGCTTGTATGCTATGTACACATGGAGATAAAGAAGATTCATGCACTGTAAATGGTTCGTAAAAATCGAAATGATTTTCTAGCTCTTCTTGTGTAAAATGGTTTTCAAAGAAATAAAAACCTTGTAAAATATCCGCTTGTTTTATATAAGGTGATCGCAAAATTCTGTCCCAGCTCCATTTTTGATTTATTGGTCTTTGCGATGTATCTAAATTGGATACTTTTATTAATTCTTTATCTAAAAAACCATCTTGTTGTAGGTATACATTATGCTCTTTTGAATATGGAAAATACATGTTTTGGGCAACCGTTTTCCATTCTTTAATCTCTGCATCTGAAACTGCAGTTTTATTTATAATTCTAGTATACTCCTCTGCATATTCTTCTTTTACTTTGCGTAGTTGCGCTGCTGTAAATTCTAAACACCATTTAGCAATATAGTTAGTATACCAATTATTGTTCACATTATTTTCGTACTCATTAGGGCCAGTAACACCAAGAATTACATATTTTTCTTTAGCAGAAGAATAGGTTGCTCTTTGTTGCCAAAAACGGGCAATACCAATTAATACTTCTAGACCCATTTCTTGGATATAACTATAGTCTCCTGTGTACCTGTAATAATTATAAATGGCAAAAGCTATGGCACCGTTTCTATGAATTTCTTCAAAAGTAATTTCCCACTCGTTATGGCATTCTTCACCATTCATAGTTACCATTGGGTAAAGCGCAGCGCCTTTTACAAAGCCTAATTTTTGCGCATTTTCTATAGCTTTCTCTAAATGATTGTATCTATACTTTAATAATTTTCTTGCTACTTGTTGGTCTTTTGTTGCCATATAAAATGGTATACAATAAGCCTCGGTATCCCAATAAGTACTACCGCCGTATTTTTCTCCGGTAAATCCTTTTGGGCCTATGTTTAACCTAGAATCTGTCCCTAAATAGGTCTGATTTAATTGAAAAATATTAAACCGAATGGCTTGTTGTGCTTTTACGTCGCCAAGGATTGAAATATCACTCATTTCCCAAATACTAGCCCAAGCATTTTTCTGCTTTTCTAATAATTTATGAAACCCAAGCGTACTAGCTTTGTCTAAAGCAATATTGGCTGCTTCTTGTAGTTTACCACTTTCATGATTTGTAGAAACCGTATAACCTCCAAATTTATATAATGTAATTTCTTCTCCTTTTTCTACCTCTTGTTCTATAATAGCACTTATAAAAGTTTCTGAACTTTCTCCTTTAACAACACTAATTTCATTGGCTTTGTAAACTACATTGGCTTGCATAAATGTACATACCTTAAAATTGGTTTTCATGGTATGAGACTCTATAAAAGCTCTGTTTTCAGAGGTATCTACCCTAGTTGTATTCCAAAATTTATCGTCCCAATTACTATCTTCATTTGTTATACCACTATCCAAATAAGGTACAAACTTTACAACGGCATCATGGTTTACAACTTTTACAGTATACGAAATTGCACCAACCTCATCTATATCTAAACTTAAAAATCTAGTAATGGCAACTTCTACTTTATTGGTATTAGGTAACGTAGCTTTAAAAGTTCTTTTATACCATCCTTCTTGCATGTTTAACTCCCTTTTAAAATCGGAAATTTCTTTGCAAGTATTTAAATCTAAAGGTTCATTATTTATAAAAACATTAATTCCAATCCAGTTTGGAGCATTTAATACTTTTGCAAAATATTCTGGGTATCCATTTTTCCACCAACCTACTCGTGTTTTATCTGGGTAATATACTCCTGCTATATAACTACCCTGAAAAGTTTCGCCAGAATAGCTTTCTTCAAAATTTGCGCGTTGCCCCATAGCCCCGTTACCAATACTAAATAGGCTTTCGGAGGATTTTACCCTTTCTGCATTAAAGCCCTCTTCTATGATAGACCAATTGTCTGGTTTTATATAATCCTGATTCATTTTTTACCTATTAATTCTTTAATAAAATCTAAAGACATTTCTGTAAAATCTTTAAAATTGTGCTTAGCTTCTATTAAAATACTGGCATCGCCAATACCAATACTTATCATCTTTGCATTATTTGCTGCAGCTATACCAGCTACCGCATCTTCAAAAACAATACAATTTTCTGGAGCTATATTTAATTCCTTTGCCGCTAATAAAAACACTTCTGGATCCGGTTTTGCTTTAGTAACATTATTACCATCTAAAATTGCATCAAAATACGCCAACAAACCTACTTTTTCTAAAATAGGTTTCGCATTTTTACTGGCAGAACCAAGTGCTATTGGTATTTTATTTTCTTTTAAAAATCTTAATACTCTAGGAACTTCTGGAAGAATTTCTGAAGCATCCATTTTTTCTATATAAGCTAAATAGTCTACATTTTTATCATGCATCCAAGTATCAAATTGTTCTTGTGTTGCTGTTACTTTTCCTATATCTAATAGTATTTCTAAACAACTTTTTCTACTTACCCCTTTAAACATTTCATTCTGTTCTAAGGTGAATTCAAAACCCAACTCATTCGCCAGTTTTTTCCAAGCTAAAAAATGATATTTAGCAGTATCTACAATAACACCATCTAAATCAAAAATAAAACCAATACTTTGCATAAAATATATTTAAAAATAAATGCTTAAACTCCTTTAAATTCAGAGATGTAAAAGTCCGAACTTTTTAGTTAGCAAGTAATAAGAATATGTTATTTTTAATCCTTTTTTAAAATAAATTTTTTTAAAATTGATGCTGATTTTTAGGGATTTACAAACCCTCCCATGTAATTTTCTCTTTTTTTTCTTATGGAAGACAACAGATATTATGAATTGACATAAAAAAAGTTAAAAAAAAGGCCAATATGTTAATTAAATCGCTTAATTTTTACCATTATTAATATTAACCGTATATTGTACGTTTATTACCCTTTTTATATAAGCCTCAACACTTATATAATTTTTAAACAATTTAACAACCAAACAAGAAATTATGACCACTGCATTTGAATTTTGGGATTATTTTATTTTTACTGCATATGCTGTATTAATTTTAGGAGTGGGCCTTTGGGTATCTCGTGATAAAAAAGGCCATCAAAAAAACGCTGAAGATTATTTTTTAGCAAGTAAATCTTTGCCTTGGTGGGCAATAGGCGCATCATTAATTGCTGCGAACATTTCTGCGGAACAGTTTATTGGAATGTCTGGTTCCGGTTTTGCATTAGGCTTAGCAATTGCCTCCTATGAATGGATGGCAGCACTTACTTTAATTATAGTTGGAAAATATTTTCTTCCTATTTTTATTGAAAAAGGATTATACACAATTCCTGAATTTGTAGAAAAAAGATTCTCTACTAACTTAAAAACCATATTAGCTGTATTCTGGATAGCACTATATGTTTTTGTAAACTTAGCTTCTGTTCTATACCTAGGTTCTTTAGCCTTAGAAACTATTATGGGAATACCAATGGTTTATGGTGTTATAGGGCTAGCATTATTTGCTGCTGCATATTCTTTATACGGAGGATTATCTGCTGTAGCATGGACAGATGTAATACAAGTAGTATTTTTAGTTTTAGGTGGTTTAGTAACTACATACCTTGCTTTAAATACCGTATCTGGTGGCGAAGGAGTTATTGAAGGTGTAAAAGTTGTATATAATGCTGTTCCTGATAAATTTGCTATGATTTTAGATAAATCTAACCCGCAATACAAAAACCTACCAGGAATTGGAGTACTAGTTGGTGGTTTATGGGTAGCAAACCTTTACTATTGGGGCTTTAACCAATATATTATACAAAGAACACTTGCAGCTAAATCATTAAAGGAATCTCAAAAAGGTATTCTTATGGCAGCTGTTTTAAAATTAATAATACCTGTTATAGTTGTTTTACCTGGTATTGCAGCTTACGTAATGGTTAACGACCCAGAAATTTTGGCTAGCCTTGGAGAAGCTGGTTTAAAGAATTTACCTTCTTTAGAACAAGCCGATAAAGCATACCCATGGTTATTACAATTTTTACCTACAGGATTAAAAGGGGTTGCTTTTGCTGCACTTGCTGCTGCTATTGTTTCTTCTTTAGCATCTATGCTTAACTCAACATCTACCATTTTTACAATGGATATATATAAACAATATATTGATAAGAATGCTAGTGATAAAAAAACCGTGAATGTTGGTAGAATTTCTGCTGCAGTTGCATTAATTATTGCTTCTATTATGGCTCCATTACTTGGAGGAATAGACCAAGCTTTTCAATTTATTCAAGAGTATACAGGTATTGTAAGTCCTGGTATTCTTGGGGTATTTCTTTTAGGGCTATTCTGGAAAAAAACAACAAACAAAGCTGCCATTATTGGAGCATTAGTTTCTATTCCTATTGCTATGTACTTTAAAGTAGCTCCTAATGGTTGGTCTACAAGTGCTTTATTTGTAGATGTTCCTTTCATGGATCAAATGGGATATACTACTTTATTAACGATGTTAGTTATTGCTGTATTAAGTTATATGCAGAATAATGGAAAAGACGACGAAAAAGGAATCAACCTTTCTGGAGATATATTTAAAACATCTTCTTTATTTACTATTGGTTCTTTTGCCGTAATGATTGTCTTAGTAGCTCTTTATGCTATGTTCTGGAACTAATACAAAAATAGTTTAATAAAAATGGGATAAGTGAGTATACTCACTTATCCCATTTTTATTTTAGTTCTCTATAAAGCAAGTCTATCTTAAAAACATCTTATTTAAAAACTAAAATTATCACAAACTTGTATAAATTGATGTTAAACAAAGTAGAAACTAAAGCCCTTCTCTATTTTATAATTTAACTTTGGGTATGTTATCCTAAAAAAAACAGTGCAATGTTAAAGTTTCTAGTTTTTCTTATTACAATTTTTAGCTTAAATACTTGCAATAATTCTAGCAAACTAGTTTTAATTACCGAGCTACCAAAAGAATTAAGTGAAAATTCTGGTATTGTATCTTTCTCTGAAACCCACGCCTGGTTTGTGGAAGATAGTGGAAATAAAAATAAAATTTATCAAACAAATTTTAAAGGCAAAATCACAAAAACACTAGAAGTTAAAAAACGAAAAAATAAAGACTGGGAAGACCTTACTAAAGACGATAAAGGCAATGTTTATATTGCAGATACTGGTAATAATGATAATAAACGTAAAGATTTAGTTATATATAAAATCCCAAATCCTGAAATAGAAAAAGGAGACAAAATTGATGCTGAAGCAATACATTTTTATTATCCTGAACAAGAAAAATTTCCTCCTAAAAAAAGTCATTTATTTTATGATGCTGAGGCTATTTTTTATTACAACAACTTTTTATATTTAATCACTAAAAACCGTTCGCACCCATTTAACGGAGAAGCTTTTGTATACAAAATACCTTCTATTGCAGGAAATCATAAAGCCCAATTAGTAGATACATTAAATTTTTGTGATGATTGGAACACATGCCAGATAACCTCTGCAGATTTAGCTCCAGATGGCTCTAAATTGGTTTTATTAAGCTATGGAAAGTTATTTATTATAACCGATTTTAAAGATGCTAATTTTTCTAAAGGAAAAGTAGAGACTATAGATTTAGAATCTACAAACCAATTAGAATCTGTTTGTTTTTTAAATCAGAGTACCTTATTACTATCTGATGAAAAAAAAGGGCCTACTGGAAGAAATATGTATTCTTTTAAACTAAAATAACATTTAGAAACCAAACCCTATTCCAAAAGAGAAGCGAACGCCATCTTCACTATTAAAAAGAGCAAACTTAGCTGATGCAACATCCGAAGCATTTAAGAAAAACCCACCTCCAGCAGAAGTATGCCATTGGTTAGAACTTAACCCTGGAAACCATACCCTACCATAATCATAGCCACCATAAACCCCTATAGTAATAGGCATTATTCCTGTTTTCATTTTTCTTAAATTATATCTAATATCTGTATTTTGATAATACGCAGTTTTCCCAGTAAACCTTTGGTTTCTAAAACCACGTAACCCATCTATACCCCCAATACTTGCTGCTTGATAAAATTCATACCCATTTCCTATATTAAAATGAGCTTTCCATTTTGTTGCAAGTACCAAACGGCCACTAGAAACCAATTTATAGTCAAAAGAAATACTTGGTATAACAAACCCATAACTATCTGCTTTACCATCTACACTTGTTGTGTAACCTGCACGTAATGATGTTGCCATCCCCATAGTAGGAAACGCTTTATTATCTAAATTACTATAGGAATATTCCCCATCTATTCCTACAAAACTTTTACTATTATCAATATTAGCAGATGTTAAAAATGTATTTATAAATCTGTTTTGTGTTTCCTCTACCTCAATAGATTCATATGCTATCCCTGCTCTAAGTTTAGAACCCATTTCTCCTCTCCAAACTAAGGATGGAGAAATTTTAAAAGTTTCTAATTTTACACGGTTATAATCTAATTCTAAATCGTTATCAAAGTTGTTTGTATCATTACCATAACCAAAGAAATTAACACTAAAATTTGGGCTGGTTAATTTTGCTAATACCTCTAAATTAACTTTCCCAATAAAATTTGCAAATTCTCCTTTATAAGCTAGATCAAAACCATTTGTTGCAAAATAAAATTGTGCATTTAAAATATGCCTTCTTGTAAATGGGTTTTGTCTAAGTCCGTTATAAACATAGGTGTTAGAGACTCCTAATCTAAAGCCATCATCTGGATTAGAACCAATTGTAGGTATTAATTGGTTATTACTAGTTTTATATTTTATAGGTTGGTAAGTATTGGTTTCATAATCTTTGGTGAAACGTACTTTTGCTCTTTTAGTATTTTTTAAAGTATTCTTTTTAAGTTTATTGTCATAAAGATAAACTCCCTTACTATTTTTTATATCATATACATCATTATTTTGCCCACCAATAATACGTAGTTTAGGCATATTCTTTGTGACATTTTTTATATCAAAATAGTCATCATCATCTAAACCATAAATCCAAATCTCTTTAGTTATATTTTTAGTATATGTTTTGCTAAAAAACTGTTTTCCTTTTTTTCCTTTTTTTATCCTATGCCCTTCTACCCTTATACTATTATTCTCTTGCCCTGTAATAGTAAAATAATCATCCTTATCTGTACCCGTAATTGTAGAAAACTTGTTTAACAAATTGTAATATGTTTTAGCTGTTTCTACAATATTTTTCTTTCTCGAAAGTAAAATACTCTTTAATTCTTTAGTTTTTTCTCCTCGTACTTCTTCTGGGAAATTTAAAAAAGCTTTATCTATTACTTCTTCTGTAATATTTTCTTGTAAATATTTAGCTTGTTGCAACCATAAATCTAACGTTGTTTCTGGTAACAAAGTCATATCTAAAGCAAATGTCATTGGAGAACCATTAAACCCTTTTACATTTCTTATTTCTTCGTGAAAACCCTCCATTAAACGTAACGCAGGTATTCCTCTTGTTGCAAAACTCATAAAAGCCCCATCTCCCATAATAGAAAAAGCTTGATCCCGATCTCTAGGCACAGGTTTATATATAGTTTCTCCAGTTTCATTATCCTTAAATTCTGCCCAACGCCACTGGTCTGTATGCCTATCCCAATCTCCAATAAGCATATCAAAAAGGCGAACTTTTACATAAGCTTGTTTATCTATTTTAAAATCTTCGTCTTTTCTTAATTTTTTGAGTAAGTCATCTGTACTTTTCATCTTATTAGCGTAACCAAAACTTTTTTGATCTCCATGATTATCATCTGTGCGCTCTTCTATCATATATAATGCATCTCCAAACTCATCTGCATATTCTTTAATTGCTGGTTGTTTAGGAATATAATATAATACAGGATTTGTATGGTATATGTCTACAGCATCAGACAAGGTCCCAATAGTAAAAGGAGCATAAGGATGAGATCCCGTATAAAAATCTAAAAGTGTTTTTTGTATATACGTATTTTCAAAATCACCAATTATATATTGGTCTTTAAAAGCTGCTGCTTGTAAATAAACTTCGGCACTTTTACGTAAGGCACGCATAACATATTCTTGACCTTTACTATTTACTAGTCGTAATGATTTAGATTGATGACCACCTCCTTTTCTTATTACTTTTAACCCCCCAAATAAAGTATCTAAATTTACTGTAGGAGCTGTTACTTTTTGTCCGTAAATTTCTCTATAACGTTCTCCCCAAAACCATGTGTAAAATTTAGATTTCTCTACCTCTTCTTTACTATAAATAGAAGCTTCTACTAAAGGAGGAAAAGAGGTGTTGTATGCTCTTTTATTTTCTTTTCTTTGCGATGGCAAAACTTCTGAAGTATATAAAAATTTCTCTGTGTTTTTTTCAGAAATGCCATAATAACGTACTCTAGAAGAGCCATCTTTATACACCTCTAAAACCGCATACCCATTTTTACCTGTAGAAAATTTAGCACCATTTAATAACTTAGAGGCTTCTTCTTTAGCCCCAGAACCACTTACTATCTGAGGTATATTTTCTTCTACTATGTACTGCAATGTATGTTCATGACCAGAAGCAAAAATAACTTTATCGGAGTACTGCGCTAAAGTTACTATCCTTTTTCTTAACTCTCTGTATTTACGATTGTTCATATCCTGCACAGAAGCCCCTGTTGTTCTTCGCAAAACATTAATAAAAGAGCCTAATATTGGAAGTGGAATTCTTGTATGCCCTGGATATATATTCTTTTTAAAAGATGTTTGCCCGCCATGTATACCATAACTAAACATTGGATGATGAATAGCAATTATAGTGGTTTTATCTTCATTCTTCTTAATTAGTCCTTCTAATTCCTGAAAAAACTTTTCACGATCTTTAATCTCACAATCATCATTCATTGTTGGGTGTTTATCCCAATTAGTTAAATACCATTGAGAGTCTACTGCTATTACTACAACCTTCTCATTAATCTCTATTTTTTCTATAGGGCAACCATTTTCAGGAAAAAAAACTTCTTTACTATTTAATGCATCTTGTATGTATTTTTCTTCTCTTTCTAGGCCTTTTAATCCATCATTATACCAATCATGATTTCCAGGAATAAAAATTGTATTGCCTTTATAATTAGAAAGTGTTTTTAATTGCGCATCTAAATGGTTTTTAGCAATCTTATAATTTTTTACATCTTTATTTTTATCTGGTAAACCTGCAGGGTAAATATTATCTCCTAAAAATAAAACGGTGCTATTATCTTCCGCTTTTTCTAGTCTTTCTTTAAATAATTCTAAGGTGGGGTTAAGCTTATTTTCTGGAGATAAACCTGCGTCTCCTATTAAATAAAAGGTATGCGATATTTCTTTATTTGTAGATACATCTATAGCACTATCCATGCTAGCATACTTTTCTTTTTTTGTAGCACAACTTCCCAAAACTATCATAAATAGTAATCCTAAGTAATATTTTTTCATAACTATGCTCTTCAATATAAAATTTGTACTTTGTAAAAATATTATAGTTTAGGATTATGACAGGAATAATTGAAAAAACACAACATTTTGTCGAAGAATTATTATCTAATAAACTGGATGCCAATTACCTTTATCATAATCTACGCCACACTCAACGAGTGGTTAAAAGTACTAAAGAATTATTAGATTCCTGCGATTTACCTGAAACGGAAAAAGAAGTTCTAATTATAGCATCATGGTTACATGATACTGGCTATACTCTAGGTAAAGACAACCATGAGGAAAATAGTTGTAAAATTGCAAGAGATTTTCTAAATACTCAAAACTATAATCCAGAATTATTAGAAAAAGTTAGCCAATGTATAATGGCAACACAACGCTTTGCTATTCCTGAAACTTTACAAGAAAAAATTCTTAGAGATGCAGATGCTTCTCATTTTGCACAAAGTAGTTATTTAGAAACTTCTGAGTTTTTAAGAGAAGAACTTCGTTTACTAAACATTGCCACATACACCTACAGAGAATGGTTAAATCTAAATATTAAAATGTTTAGAAATGAACATAGGTATTATACAGATTATGCTATAGAAAACTGGCAGCCAAAAAAAGACAAAAATTTAAAAAAGCTTATTAAAGAAAAAAAGGAAGACAAAGCTATTGCTAAAAAAGAAGCTTTAAAAGCCTCTTATAAAAGTGAAAGCCCAGATAGAGGTATACAAACCTTATATAGAGTTACGCTAAAAAACCATATAACCCTTAGTAACATTGCAGATACTAAAGCAAATATTTTACTGTCTGTTAATGCTATTATTATTTCTTTAGCACTATCTAATCTTATTCCTAAATTAGATAACCCTTCTAATAGCTATTTAATTTACCCTACTATAATTTTTGTAATTTTTAGTGTAATTTCTATGGTTTTGGCTGTTTTAGCTACTAGACCTAATGTTACTAGTGGAGAATTTACCGAAGATGATGTAAAACAAAAAAAAGTAAACCTTTTATTTTTTGGTAATTTTCATAAAATGAAATTAGAGCAATATGAATGGGCAATTAATGAGCTAGTTAAAGACAAAGATTATATCTATTCTTCTTTGACCAAGGATTTATATTTTCTTGGATTAGTTTTAAATAAAAAGTACAAAATTTTAAGGTGGACGTATACCATTTTTATGATAGGAATGGTAGTTTCAGTTATAGGTTTTGCTATCTCTTTTAAATACTTTGTACCTATAGCTAATTAGGCCTAAAAAATATACTTTATTCTTTTAACTCTTCCATTAAATCTGAGTAGGTATATGTTTTTTTAGAAGACTTATCTGTTTTATATAAAATCTCTGCACGTATTGCCTTAAGTCCAGAAACACCTTGCAAGCCTTCTAATTCTACTATTTCTACTTTGTCTGTAAAATATCCTTTAGACTTTAAAAATTTAATATATCTTAAATACTCTAACTCGTCTTTCTTTTGAGAATAAACAATAGATATTTTTCCTGTTTGTGTTAGCCTTTCGCTTGTTCCTTTTATGTAAGATTTATCTATTCTCTTTTTTATTACTTCATAACGTGCATTATAAGTACCATCTACATCAAACTTTTTTTCATCCATCCTAAATCTAATAGATAAAGAGGAATTATGTACTAATATTAATGAAGCAGCATCTAAAGGAACTGGCAATTCTTTTTTTAATTGGTAGTGCCTATTTTCCATTTCGCACATTGCCTGTAATTGCCACAATCTTAAATTATTAAGGTATATATTATTGTACTCCTTATCTTGGGAAATAGAAGCCCCAACATACATGTTATGCTCTACACCATCTGTTTTATATCTTTCAAAATAATGCGGAAACATTTCTTGTGCTTCAACTTGTTTTTTATCTAATACAGATGCTAATTTTTTATTTATTAAAGTTACGCTATCATCATATTGTTTTCTATGATCGTAATAGGAATTAGTTTCTAAATCTATTCCGTTTTCATATTCTATGACCTTTTTTTCAAGATCTTTATCTAAATTTTTAATATGATTAAAAACAGGAACTATTTCTTCTTGAACAAAATCAAAAATAGATTGCTCACTGTTGGTATAGAGCATTTCTTTTATGCTATCTAAATGGTTTGTTACTCTAAATAATAACTCCTCATAAACTGGTAATTTATATTTTTGCCAAGTACTTTCAAGAACCTTACTAATTTGTGTAAGTTGTATGAGTAAATCTTTCTGAATAGCATCATTTCTTGCCTTAGAAGAATCTTTTATATCTATTTGCCCATAAAGTGGAAATACATCTTTAAAAGTAATTTCTTTAAAGGAAGGTTGCAAACCTTCTAGTTGGTCTTTAATAAAGAATTTTGCCTCTTCTCTAAATCTCCAATACACAGAAGAATGTACAGAAGTACATTCGTTTTGTATGATTGCATCAATATAATTTTCTTCTTCGTTTTTAGATCTTACTACCGCAGATACTATAAATGGCATAATATCATCTAACCTATTAGCATTAACACCATTAAGTACATTCTTTTTATTAGAAACTACTTCTAAAACACCTAGTAATTCTCCATCAGATGCAATTGGTGCAAAAATTACACTTTTTACTCCCTGTTTATTAAGAACTTCATATGGTGCGGCTCCGTTTGTAGCTTTATTAAACTCGTCAAGGTTAGGAATTGTAAAATAGCTACTTTCATTAAGTAGTTTAGAATATGAATCTTCACAAAGTATATCTTTACAATCTGCAGCACTCTTTCCATTTAATATAAAGCTCTTTACATTATTACCATATACTGGCTCTAATAGGTTGTCTCTAGAATTATAGACTACAAAACCAACTTCTATATCTGGTAACCTAAAAAATGATCTAAAAATTTCTTGTAAATCATCTATAAAATTTTCGTTTCCTCTTTTATCACTAGCTATTAATTGTGATTTTATTTGAGATATAGAATGCTCCGTAGTAACATCAAACATATTAGAAATAACAAAGCCTTTAGAAATAAAACTTCCGGGAGGTATCTTTTCCATCCATAATGCTATATTATCAGGGTTTGCCAAAAGCTCATCTACATCTTTTCTAGTAATTTCCTTAGCTTTCTCAGTAGGTAGTATTTCTAAAAAATCGGCATTATAAAGTATTCTATAATGGTGCATAACACCACTTTTATCTGGTATATTATAAAAAAATGGCTTTCTAAAATCTAATTTATAACCGTAGTAAAAATTTAAAATAATAATACAGGCCATTATATAATCATTACCATTATCTATATTACTTATAGATGGCTCGTAATCTTTCCCAGCATCTCTTAGTATATTCTGGAACCTTTTAGAAGAATTAAAAATTACATTGTTGTATGGTAAAGAGGCTACTTTTATTTCATTCCCTGTTAACACTTCAGAAAAGGTATCCTGTAAAATTATTTTTATAATATCTCTGTGTTTTAGTAATAGAGATACATCTGTAAAACCATCTCTAAGCTCAGGAAATGGTTCTTGAGTCTTTAAAATATGAGAAGCTCTAGCAGACAAAAATGCATCATCTCCTTTTTCTATTTCCTCATAACGCATTAAAAGCTTGTTAAAACTAATAACATGCTTTATGGGCATTAATTTGTCTAGAGTTTTTATCATATCCCTTTATGTCGGTTATTTACGTACAAAATTACAAAAAACACAGGCTTTAACTATGTTAAAAAAGGGTGTTCTTAACTAGTTTTTCGGATATTTATCTAAAATTAATACTATGTCTTCTTTTTCTAGATTAACAAAAGCTTATAAAAATGCGAAAATTGTCCCTTTTGATGATTCTTCAAAATTTATACTATTTAGTGATTGTCATAGAGGAGATAATAGTTTTGCAGATGATTTTGCAAATAACAGAAATATATATTACCACGCACTAAGCCATTATTACAGAGAGGGGTTTAATTATTGTGAATTAGGAGATGGAGATGAGTTATGGGAGAATATGCATTTTAAATCTATTTTTGAAGCTCATAAAAGTATTTTTAAACTTCTTAAAAAATTTCATTTAACTAATAGATTACATATGATTTGGGGAAACCATGATATGGTTTATAAAGACCCTGAATATGTAAAAAAGCATTTATCTAGTTATTTTGAACCTATTGATGCAGAAGATAAAGAGCTTTTTAAAGACATTGTTTATAATGAAGCCGTTGTATTAAAACATAAAGAAACTAACCAAGAGATTTTTTTAACTCATGGACATCAAGCAGATTGGTGGAATTATATTTTTTGGCGCTGGGGCAGGTTCCTAGTGCGTGTACTTTGGAAACCACTACAAATATGGGGTATTGCAGACCCAACAAGCCCGGCAAAAAACTATACCGAGCTTATAAAAGTTGAGAAAAGAATAAAAAAATGGATATTAAAAAATAATCTAAAAATTACTGTTGTTGGCCATACACATAGACCCCGTTTTCCAGAACCAGGAGACATTCCCTTTTTTAATGATGGTAGTTGTGTTCATCCTAGAAGTATTACAGGTATTGAAATTGAAAATGGCAAAATAGTTTTAATAAAATGGCAAATTGCTACAAAAGAAGATGGCACTTTACAAATTGTTAGAATAGTTTTAGAAGGACCTCAAAAATTATCTCATTACCAAACCAATAATCTTTAATATTTTTATTTTAAAACAAAATTGATAGGGATACTATAAGGTACTTTAACAGCTTTTCCTCTTTGCATTCCAGGTGTCATTCTTGGCAAAGTAGTAACAATACGGCTAGCTTCTTTTTCCAATCTTGGGTCTGGACCCCTAGTTTTTACTCCAGTTATATATCCTTTGTTATTAATAGCAAAAAGAACAAAAACTCTTCCTTTTACACCCATATCTGCTGCACTCTCTGGGTATGTAAATTGTTTTATCACATGTGCTTGTATACCTTCTGCAAAACATTTTTTACGTTCTGCATTTGTTTTATACTTTTCGCATCCTGGAAAAATAGGCACATTCTCTATAACTGCAAAAGGAACTATTATTTCTTCTTCTATTTCATCGCCTACTTCAACATCATCTACATTTAATATTGGAGAATCTACTATAGTATTTTCACTAGATTCTGTACTTTCTATTATAGTTTCTTCTATATCTTCTGTATCTTCTACTATCTCTATAATTTCTGGAGCAGCAGGCGGTGGTGGTGGTAATTCTGCTCTTAATTCTTTTGTTTGCGGTACTTCTTCTTCCAAATCATCTGCAACATTAAGCATCTCAACAATTACGTCATTTTTAGTATATGTTTTGTATTCCAAGGCTCTCCAAGTTACAAACAATACTATAGTTAGGCCTATTACAAAAAAGAGGCCACTGTCTCTATTTAAATCTGCTTTTGGGTTTTTTTTGACTTCCATAACTCACTAATTTTATTCTTAATAAAACTAGATGATATCTAAGCCAAAGAATATGATATTTGTCATTTTTAAAAAATATATCCCTTTTTTATTTTAATTATATAATTTAAAAAGCTGTTTGTTATCAATATAATAATATGCTCATTGCTTACCCTAATCTAAAAACTTGCATTATTTTTAACAATATTACCTATTTTACCCTATTAATTAATTTTAACCGAACTTTGCATTCTTTAATAATAAAACACAAACCATGTTTAAAAAATCATTCTGTATTGTACTAATTTCTTTACTATTTGTTTCTTGTTGGAAAAATAAAAGCCCGGAAGATTTAATACGTTTAAAAGACAAGTTTAAATCGCAAGTTTCCACTTTTGAAAAGAAAAAGTCTAACGCAAACAAAAATGTTAACAAAGGACTAGAATCTTTAAATGCCTTAAAAAGTGCATTAGAAGACACAAAAAATGAAGACAAAGAATTTGCAAAAGTATATGGGGATTGGGAAAAAGTAAATAAACGCGTAGAAAATCTAAATAAAGAGTACGAAGATTTAAAAACCAAAGCTTCTAACCTTTTTGGAGCAATGGAAAAGCAAACCAATAGCCTTAGTGATGAAACAAGTAAAAAAACATTATTAAGTGCTATTAATAAAGCAAAAACAAAATATAATGCTACCCTAGAAAATACTTCTAAAGCAATAGGAAAGCTTAGAATTTTACATGGCGATGCGGTAGAAGTTGTAAAAGCCTTAGAGGTTGCTGCTGCTCTTAATTCTTTTGATAACATTAATGACCAAATGAAAAGTATAGAAGGTAGAGTAGAAGGTATTATGCAAGAACTTAATGTTGCGGTTGTAGAAAGTAAAAAACTTTACGAAAAAAAAATTACTGAGTTAGGAGAATAAAATAATAGCTCCTATTACTTAGCCCATAATTGTTATTATATAATTTCATATATTTAAGTACACTAAACATTTAGTAATCATTAACTTAAATACATTAAACATGAAAAAATTAATAGCAGAATTTATTGGAACATTTTGGTTGGTATTAGGTGGTTGCGGTAGCGCAGTTTTAGCAGCTGGTTTCCCCGATTTAGGAATTGGTTTTGTAGGAGTTTCTCTTGCATTTGGTTTAACGGTTGTAACTATGGCATATGCTATAGGGCACATTTCTGGTTGTCATTTAAACCCTGCGGTTTCTATTGGCTTATGGATAGGAGGCCGTTTTAACGGTAAAGAGTTAGTTCCATATATACTATCGCAAGTGCTAGGCGGCATTGCTGGTGCAGGAATTTTATATGTAATTGCTACTGGAAAACCAGGTTTTGAAGTTGGTGACTTTGCAGCAAATGGTTTTGCAGAACACTCTCCAGGAAATTACTCCATGGCTTCTGCTTTAATTACAGAAATTGTAATGACATTTATTTTCCTATTTGTAATATTAGGAACAACACATTCTAAAGCCCCAAAATATCTTGCCGGTTTAGCAATAGGACTTTGTTTAACTTTAATTCACTTAATTAGTATCCCTGTTACAAATACCTCTGTAAACCCTGCAAGAAGTACAAGTCAGGCTATTTTTGCAGATGGCAGTTGGGCAACTGGGCAATTATGGCTATTTTGGGTTGCTCCTATTATTGGTGCTATTTTAGCAGGAGTTGTTTATAAATACATATCCCCAGAAACAGATAACTAATATATTTTACCACTATACTTTCTACTTTGTAAAAAGTATAGTGGTATTTAACTATTTGTAAAACACGCAATGGCAGGGTATTTGCTATCTTTGTTTTAAATTCTAGACTTTAATGAAACCCCTGCATAAAATATTTTTTCTTTTCTTTTTTCTTCTGATATTTCAGTATGGGAATGCACAGAGCGATTTACCTACCCAAAACCCATTAAGTATAAAAGCAGAAGAAAATAATACTACTAGCAAAAGACCTGTATTAAATATCCCTTCAGTAATTAACAAACAACCAGACATAAATATTAAAGACTCTCTTGGTCGTAGACCCGTAAAAATGTTACCCGAAAGAGAATTGGTACAAGCAGGACACGACCTTAAAATAGACCCCAAAGTTGGTCCTAGAGAACCTAAAGAAGGTTCCAAAGATTTTTTTGGAGATCAGTATTTAGGAGATGTAAAAAACAATGGAAAATTTATAGGTATTGTTTGTCGTGATCATGAGTATGTAGATGGTGATCGTGTAAAAATTTGGGTAAATGATGTAGTTGCAGACCCTAACATTCTTTTAACCAGCGCCTTTAAAGGCGTAAATGTAGATTTAAAAAAAGGGTTTAATAGAATAGATTTTGAAGCATTAAATAATGGCTCTTCTGCTCCTAATACAGCACAAATAAATGTGTATGATGATAAAGGAGAATTAATATATGCAAACAAATGGCTTCTATCTTCTGGTTCTAAAGCTACTTTAATTATTACAAAAGAGTAAATTTTCTAAATTCTACCCATAAGAAATACACTAATTTACCTTTTTAAAGTACCTTGCACAATAACGTAATTAGATTATATGGCAGCTAAAAAAGTTAGCATTTATTCCGCATTTAAAACCATTATTTGGCCACGTAGAAAATTGGTATTTATTGGTTTATTATTAATTGTAATAAGTAAAGCTGCAAGTTTTGTAGCGCCACTTTCTCTTAAATATTTAATGGATGATATTATCCCTAATAAGGACATTGAGTTTTTAAAACTTTTAGTAGGAGCTGTAATTTTAGCTATTACAGTACAAGCAATCACATCTTTTCTTTTAACTAAAATACTAAGTGTACAAGCACAATATTTAATATCTGAGCTTAGAGCACAAGTACAAAAAAAGGTACTTTCTCTTCCTATTCGTTTTTTTGATAATGCTAAATCTGGAGCTTTAGTTTCTAGAATTATGAGCGATGTAGAAGGCGTTCGTAACCTAATAGGGACAGGATTAGTGCAACTAGTTGGCGGAACAATAACAGCTGTGGTATCTCTTATATTATTATTACGAATTAGTGTTAGCATGACTTTGTTTACTATAATTCCTTTAGCCATTTTTGCGGTTGTTGCTTTAAAGGCTTTTAAAGTTATTAGGCCCGTTTTTAGAGACCGCGGAAAAATTAATGCAGAAGTAAAAGGAAGATTAACAGAAACCTTAAGTGGTGTTCGTGTTATTAAAGGTTTTAACGCAGAAGAACAAGAAAATAAAATATTTGAAGAAGGTGTAGAAAAGCTATTCCAGAACGTAAAAAAGAGTTTAACCGCCACTGCTTTTATGACAAGTGCTTCTACCTTTTTATTAGGAATTGCTACCACAGGCATAATGGGAATTGGCGGTTACAAAATTATGCAAGGAGACCTTAGCTTAGGAGATTTTTTAACCTTTACTTTTTTACTTGGTTTAATGATTGCTCCAATTGTACAAATGAGTAATATTGGAAGTCAATTAACAGAGGCTTTGGCAGGGCTAGATCGTACCGAAGAACTAATGAATATGACACCAGAGTCTGATGAAGAAAATAGAACTACCCTACTAGATACTATTAAAGGAGATATTGTATTTAACAATGTGTCTTTTGCCTACGAAGAAGGCAAAGAAGTTATTCATAATATAAATTTTAATGTAGAACAAGGCAATGTAGTAGCTCTTGTTGGTAGTTCTGGGTCCGGAAAATCTACTATTGCTGGTTTAGCAGCTACCTTTTTAAACCCAGAATCTGGAACCATTACTGTTGATGGAAAAGATATGTCTAAAATAAACTTAAATAGTTTTAGGCAACACTTAGGAGTTGTTTTACAAGATGAATTTTTGTTTGAAGGTACCATTCGCAATAACATCCTTTTTCCAAGACCAGAAGCAACAGAAGAAGAACTTCAAGAAGCAGTAAAAGCTGCTTATGTAGATGAGTTTACAGACCGTTTTGATGATGGCTTAGAAACCTTAATAGGAGAGCGTGGTGTAAAACTTTCTGGAGGACAACGCCAACGTATTGCTATTGCCAGAGCCATTTTAGCAAATCCTAGAATTTTAATATTAGACGAAGCCACTTCTAATTTAGACACAGAAAGTGAAGCTCTAATTCAAAAAAGTTTAGCAACACTTACAAAGGGAAGAACCACTTTTGTAATAGCGCATAGATTAAGTACTATACGCAAAGCAAACCAAATTTTAGTTATTGAAAATGGGCGCATTGCAGAACAAGGTACTCATGATGAACTTATTAAAAAAGAAGGAAGGTATTATAACTTATTTACCTACCAAGCTAGAATATAAAATTTGGGCCTAACTTGCTGTTTTACAAAAAACTTATAAATAGTATCCAGATTTAAGACCCCCTATTTTTACCAAAACCAATATAAAAATACCCTGTAATTTTCAAAATCATATTTATTTATAAGTAAAGGGTCCAATCTTTTCAATTCTTAACTAATTTGATGAAGTTAGTAGAAACCAAAATTATGCTAAGATTGGAAAACGACGCTCATTTCAGACAATTAAAAGCCATTTTTCCAGAAGGAAAAACTAAAGAATACCCAAAAAATCATGTCCTTTTTAACATCCATAGAGAAGTAAAAAAATTTAGATGGATTCTTAAAGGTTTGGTAGATTATTACATTGAGTTTAAAGAGCCAGAAAATGACATTTTAGTTTGCCAAATTTCTGAACCCATGAGTACGCTTGGTATAAATGGTTTAAATAACCCTAAAAGATATAATTACAAAGCAGTAACCTCTTCTAAAGGAGCTACTTTTTTTGAAATTCCTATAACACAACTAGAAACTTATTTAGCAAAAGACAGTAAAAATACATTGCTAAAAAATATTGCCTCAAAATTATACCATCAACAAAAATCAGCTTTATTAAAACAAATAGAACTATTGCAACCTGTACGTTCTAGGCCTTTTGAAGATGACAGAGAGTTTTTTATGACTCCTAAGGCCAAGCCGTCTGAAATAATTAGCTTAATGCGTTGTTCGCCATTTTTAGACCAGTTTTCCGAAAAAAAACTATCCAAAATAGCTGCTCTTGCAGAACGAAGAGAATATGAACCGCATGAGGTTCTTTATATACAAGATCGCTTTACGAATGGCCTATCTATTTTAATACATGGCGAAGTAAGTATTAAAAGAATTGAAGGTAACATAGAAATTAAACAACGGTCTATTAGAGATGCTGGATTCATATTTGGGTGGTCTAGCTTTTTAGGAGATAAAGACATTTGTTCTGCTATTACCGATAAAAAAACAGCCATATACTTTATTCCCTACAAAGAACTCTCATCACTTTTTACTTTAGACACTAAATTTGAAAAGCAATTTTACAAACAATTATTATGGCTTATTGGCAACCAAATTAACGCCGCTTTTTTAAGATATGTTGGACTATTAGGAAAGCATAACTTACAAGCTGTATTCCATTTAATTGAAAACAACAAATCTAGACTTCCTTTACACTCTAAATTACACCAAACAATTCACCTTTTAAATAATGTAAACACTAAAGAAATTGCCTATGAAGGTCTAAAAAATATATTGGCCAATGGCACCTCTTTAGAACGTCATATTGCTTCTTTAAGCTTAGAACTTTTAAAAGATGACAATGAAGAATTACAGTTTATAAAAGGATTAGAAAACATATATAGTACTGTTGTTAACAGTACTACCAACAACGTTTTAGAAGTTAGAAAACAATGTGCAGAAGCCACAAAAAAACTATTTAAAAACCAAAACTATCATATTGATGGTTGGGAAAATTTACCCGAAGAAAGCGGCAATATTTTCATATACAATCACCTAATAAATGATTCGCAATATACCTTAAATAATAATTTTCAAATAACACTAGACTCGCATTTTATTAGTGCTATGGTATTACAAGAAAAATATAATGATTCTGGTATACGAACGGTTAGAATAGGCCGTGGTCAAGAATATGGTCACCAAAATTATTACAACAAATTAGGGCATATAAATGTATATACTAAGGAGTCCGAAAAATCTACGAAAGAGAGTAAAAAATTATCTCGAAGTATATTTTATAGAGAAGCAGAGGAGCATTTAAAAAATGGTCGTAATTTAATTATAAGTCCAGAAGGAACTTCATATAGTACAGAAAACTCCCCAGGACCTTTTAAGTTAGGTAGTTTTAAACTAGCCATGAATATGGATATTGAACCTAGTATTGTTCCCATAGTAATTGTAAATTTTGATAATAGAATAAAAGACAATTTATTTTATTGTAAAATTTATCCTCCTTTTACATTAAGCCAACATGTAAAAAATTACGATACAGAAAGCCTAATTAGCTTTGTAAATAAATATCAAAAAAAGTATGCCGAGTATGTAAAAGAAGCACGTAAAACAGTAGACAAACTTGTAAGTAATGCAACGGATATTAATAATCTAAGTGAGCCCCCTGCAATGTGGTCTAATGAAATTAAAAGATTAAGAAAGCGTGTTAACAAATTAGATCACCAAGAGCAGCTTTTTGTATTTTATGGTAGCTCATCTATACGCTTGTGGGTTAGCATGAAAAAAGATTTAGACCCTTTAAATATTATTAATCTTGGTTTTGGCGGTTCCACTTTTGCCTGGTGTATTCATTATTTTGATGAAATTTTTACAGCGGTTAACCCAACTAAAATTGTTCTTTATGCAGGGGAAAATGATTTAAGTGAAGGGAAAACACCGCAGCAAGTTTTGGCAGATTGTCAAGAATTGGTTCGTTTAATCTACAACAAATACCCCGAAGTTAACTTAGCGCTAATAAGCCTAAAACCAAGTGTAGAACGCGAAGCCATGATTCCTAATATTATAGAAACCAATTTATTATTATCAAAATATATTATTGGAGAACTAAAAGCACAATTTATTAATGTTTTTGCGCAAATGATTAGTTCTGAAAACAGACCAAGACCAGAGCTCTATATTAGTGATGGTTTACATTTAAACAAAAAAGGCTATAGTATTTGGAGTAATGCTATTAAAAGTGCTTTACTTATACCAGAAACCTGTCCTGTTTAGATTTAACAAAACGCTTTATAATGATTAAAGGTCTTCTGGGGCAAGTTCTACTTCTAAGCCGTCCATATCTTCTGTTATGTGAAGCTGGCAACCTAAACGAGAATTATCTTCTACGTTAAAAGCTTCTGCCAACATTGCTTCCTCATCATCAGACATTTCTGGAAGATTGTGATCCGACTTTATATAACATTGGCAAGAGGCACACATGGCCATACCACCACATACCCCTATGGTACCTTCTGGAGCAAGCTCATAGGAGCGTACAACCTCCATAAGATTCATATTCATATCTGTAGGGGCATCTACCTCGTGAGAAACCCCTTCTCTATCCGTAATTTTAATTTTTACGTCTGACATTAATTTGTATTCTAAAAGTTAATCTTTTTAGCAATTGCTAATAAATGGCAAAAATACCTTTTTTTAAAATAATTGTCGCACAAAAAAGCCCGCCTTTACAAGGCAGGCTGTATTATTTTGTTATAAAAATATTATGAAATGTTAATTACCTCTTCAATTTGCGGAACATATTTTTTAATAGTCATTTCCACACCGCTTTTTAATGTCATTTGATTAACACTACAGCCAACACAAGCACCCTCTAATCTTACTTTAACAGATTTGTCATCATCTATAGATATTAAAGATATATCTCCACCATCACTTTTTAAAAAAGGACGAATTTCTTCTAATGCCTTTTCAACGTTTAGTTTTACTTCTTCTGTAGTCATTTTATTTACTTTTTTACACTAGAACAACCTGCCATAGTTGTTATTTTAATAGCATCTGTAGGAGGTAAATTTTTATTTCGGTTTACCACTTCTTGAGCTATATTTTTTGTTAATTCTTCAAAGGCTGCTTCTATAGGTGTTGCAGTTTGTAAAGCTGCTGGTCTTCCTACATCTCCTGCTTCTCTAATACTTTGCACCAATGGTATTTCTCCTAATAAAGGTACTTTTAAATCTTCCGCTAAATTTTTAGCTCCTTCTTTACCAAAGATATAATATTTATTATTTGGTAATTCTTCTGGAGTAAAATAAGCCATATTTTCTACAATTCCTAAAACAGGCACATTTATAGAATCTTGCTGAAACATTGCTACTCCTTTACGAGCATCTGCTAAAGCAACTTCTTGTGGTGTACTAACAATTACAGCACCTGTTACTGGCATTGCTTGCATAATACTTAAATGTATATCTCCAGTTCCTGGAGGTAAATCTAATAGTAGAAAATCTAACTCTCCCCAATGGGCATCAAAAATCATTTGATTTAATGCTTTTGCAGCCATAGGCCCTCTCCAAATTACAGCCTGACTTGGTTCTGTAAAAAAACCTATAGATAGCATTTTTACTCCATAACTTTCTATTGGTTTCATTTTAGATTTTCCATCCACATTAATAGCCAATGGTTTTTCATGTGCTACATCAAACATAATAGGCATAGATGGCCCATAAATATCAGCATCTAACAAACCAACTTTAAATCCCATTTTTGCTAAAGTAACTGCTAAATTTGCGGTTACTGTAGATTTTCCTACACCCCCTTTACCAGATGCTACAGCAATAATGTTTTGTATTCCAGGAAGTGGCTTTCCTTTTATTTCATTAGGTTTATTAGCCTTTGGTGCTGGTGTATCTACTTTAATGTTGATTTTAATTTTAGCTTTTTCATAAACTTCTTTATGAATAATTTTTAAAATCTCTACCTCGGTCTTTTTTCTTGCTTGTAGACTTGGATTATTTATTGTAATATCTACCTCTACCTCATCCCCAAAAACTTGAATATTTTTAACAGCTCCGCTTTCTACCATATTCTGGCCTTCTCCGGGTACAGTTATTAACTCTAGGGCTTTAAGAATGTCTTGTTTTTTCAACGTCATAATCAAACTTACTTTGTATTCGTTCTAAACAACAAAGATAATGCTTAGGGCTGAGAATTTAATGGTATTCTATTGAAAAAGACTTGCTTGTAAACAATGGTGCAATCCTTATTTATCCAAAAAAGTTCTATTTACTCTTTCCCTCAGATATTCTACACCTCTGTAAGAAAATCTTAAATTTAGATCCTCTAATACCTCATGCTTATCAAACTGACAATAATCTATATATCCATCAAAAACATTGGAATAATGTATATCATCAAAATTTTTAAATTTAACTCGTAACTTCGTTCTATAATGCCCTGAGTATTTTTTTATTGCAACAATTAGAAATGATTTTGGATTAAGCACATAATTACGATGACCTGTCCCACAGACAAAACTAAATTGTTCCCAATAATTTATGGGTTGCCATTCTCCATTTTTGTCTATTCCTTCTAAAATAACATATAAATCTTTGTTTATTCTGCCACCTACTGGATTTTGAATTATAGTTTTCTTACTACTATTATTAAATATATACACAGGATATGCAATTTGATGTTGCCTTGTTTCAATATCCCATTGCTTTTCCCAAGCTACAGCCATACTGTCCCATTTTTTCGCCATCAATTCATTATATGCACTAAGGTTTTCTATTTTTAATTTTGAATATCTTTTATTCTCCATTAGCGGTGGAGGTGGCGGAATCGAAGACCAGAAATGTACTCTAAAATTAGTATTATTTGCATCTACATAAATAGAAATACTATCTGATATCCTATTTATCTCTTCATACTTCCCAAAGTCTTTTTTCTTGTTTAAATCTAAACTGTCTTTAATATTTATTCCCAAAAATTGAGACATAACAGGAGCCATTCTATCAACAGAACTTGAAAGAATACTATCGTGCTCTGATAAAATAATTTTAGGTAGTTTTATATTCGTTATTTCAACTTGTGCGAATAACGAATAAAAAGTAAAGAATAGAACACCAAAAATAGTTTGCTTCATACAAGACTACAGCATCAAAATCTATTCCGAAAGTTCTTCAAAAGGATCCCAAAAATGTTTTTCAAGATTTTGTATTTGATTATCTATAACTACAACCCCCTCATTTTCTAATAATTGTTGCATAAGGTTAGTACCATCAAAATGATGCTTTCCGGTTAAAATTCCTGCTTTATTTACTACTCTATGCGCTGGAACATCTTCTTTTAGACTAGATCCATTCATAGCCCAACCAACCATTCTGGCACTACGAGCCGCTCCTAAATATTTTGCGATTGCACCATAGGAAGTTACTTTTCCTTCTGGTATTAAACGTGCTACCTCATAGACTCTTTCAAAAAAGTTTTCATTGTTTGCCATTTACGCTGTCATTAACAATCTAATAAGTGTAATAATAAATAATACCAGCATTAAACCACTTAAGATATAATTAGAGTTTTTAGAGAACTTATTTGTCTTATTTTCTAATTTATTAAAATAAATAGTATACAAATAGAGTACATAGAAGGTTGCCAAACCTGCTGCAAAAACAAAGACTACAATATCCCAAAGCTGAAATTTTATCCAACCAGATGCATTCCACATAACATTTAGTCCACTGTAATAAGGAATGGTTAATAGATTTAAAGAGGCTAATAACATTCCCTTAAAAAAACTATTCTTTTTACTTATTTTAAGGACTTTTTTCTTCTTTTTCTTATTCTTTCGGGCAGCAATGAAAAAAAACACAGCAAAAAAAGCAAATACTACTAAGGCAATTTGCAACAAAACCTCTATTACCTCTGGATTATTATGTAAAAACTTAGAAATTAATACTGCAATATAAGCTTGTATAAAAACAACTATAGAAACGCCTAAACTAAATATAATACCATTTAATTTTCCTTTCTCTACACTTGTTTTTGCTGCATTCATATTTAATAAACCCGGAGGAACTGTAGCTATAAATGCTGCAAAAAATGTTGCAAAAAAAAGAATTAATAAATGCCCCATAACTACTAAGCTACTCTAAATTTAATGTAGGTAATTGGTTTTTCTTTTTCAAGATACTGATTTTCATAAAAAGTTTGAATTTTTAAAACCTCATCTGGGCTCCCAGCATTTTTATATATATCATGATTTGCATATAAAACTTCTAACCCTAAACCATGTAATAACCCTAAAGTGTAGCCATGCATAAACTCAGAATCTGTCTTTAAGTTAACTGTTCCTTCTGGTTTTAAAATTTGTTTGTACTTAGCCAAGAATTCTTTATTTGTCATTCTATGCTTAGTACGCTTGTATTTTATTTGAGGATCTGGAAAAGTTATCCATATTTCGGACACTTCGTTTGCAGCAAAAATTTGATCTATTAATTCTATTTGAGTTCTTATAAAAACAACATTAGACAAATTTTCTTCTATAGCAGTTTTAGCACCTCTCCAAAAACGTGCGCCTTTAATATCTATTCCAATATAATTTTTGTTCTTATCTCTACGAGCTAAACCTACAGTATATTCTCCTTTACCACAGCCTAATTCTAAAACTATAGGGTTGGTATTACCAAAATGTTTGCTCCAATTTCCTTTATAAGAAAAAGAACTATCTACAATTTCTTCTCTAGTTGGTTGTATAACATTAGAGAAGGTTTCGTTTTCTTTAAATCTTTTTAGTTTGTTTTTGCTTCCCACAGAAGTAGTATTTTTTGTGTGGCAAAGCTAAGAAATTGAATCGCTTAAGCAATTAAACAATTGTATCTATTTCATTAATACTCTTTTCTAAGGTAAAAGAAAACTCAGAACCTACATCTTCTACGCTTTCTACATAGATTTTTTCTTCGTGTGCTTCTATAATATGTTTTACAATAGAAAGTCCAAGTCCGGAACCACCAACAGCCCTATTTCCACTTTTATCTACTCTGTAAAAGCGCTCAAATAATCTCGGAATATGCTGTTTTGCTATACCTTCACCGTTATCTGTTACACGAATAATAACTTTGTTTTTAATTAAATTTTCTACACTTACTTCTGTAGTACCATTCTCATGCCCATACTTTATGGAGTTTACCAATAAGTTAGTTACTACTTGTTGTATTTTTTCTTGATCGGCGTATACTTGAATTGGTTCTGGATAATCCATATCAAAAGTTAACGTAATCTTTTTTTTAAGGGCTTTCATTTCTAAAAGATCAAAAACATTTTGAATAAGCTCTATAATATTAAAAGATGTCATTTCAAGATTTAAATCTCCAACTTCCAATTTGGTAATTAAATCTAAGTCTTTAACAATATAAATTAAACGGTCTACTCCTTTTGCTGCTCTTTGAAGGTATTTTTTTCTAATATTAGAGTCATTCATTGCACCATCTAAAAGGGTTAAAATATACCCTTGAACAGTAAATAATGGTGTTTTTAATTCGTGAGAAACATTTCCTAAAAAATCTTTTCTATACTCTTCTCTAATCTTTAGAGTGTCTATCTCTATTTTTTTGTCTTTGGCAAATTTTTCTATCTCTGCAGTTAGGGTTCGCATATCTGTAGTAATAGGATCCACAGCTAAAGAAGAAGATTCTAAAAGAGCAACATCATCATATATTTTTTTTATTCTTCTATAGATGAATTTTTCTATTCTTACTTGTAATACTATAAATGAAAATCCAAATAAAAATAGGGCAACTATTATTAAAATATAAAAATTTACTGTATTAAAATATTTTTGCAAAAAAAATAAAAAAAAGGTAACAGTAAGGGCTATAGTAATAGAGGACCTTAATGCAAATCTATATGACCTTTTTAATTTTATTGACATTATAATACAAACTTATACCCCACTCCTTTTACAGTTTTAAAATGATCGTCTCCTATTTTTTCTCTTAACTTACGAATATGAACATCTATAGTACGGCCGCCAACAACAACCTCATTACCCCAAACTTTATCTAATATTACCTCTCTTTTAAAAACCTTACTTGGTTTAGAAGTTAGTAATGCAAGAAGTTCAAACTCTTTTCTTGGTAAAATAATTTCCTTTCCGTCATTAATTATTTTATACTCTTCTCTATTAATTACAATATTACCAACCTTTACAATATCTTCCGATGCAGCATTTTCTTCTTTTAACCTTCTTAGTAATGCTTTAACCTTACTAACTAAAACTTTTGGCTTTATTGGTTTAGTAATATAATCATCTGCGCCTGCATCAAAACCTGCAACTTGGGAGTAATCTTCTCCTCTGGCGGTTAAAAAAGTAATGATTGTATTCTCTAACCCTTTTGTACCTCTAATTATTTCACAAGCTTCAATACCATCCATTTCTGGCATCATAACATCTAAAATAATTAAATGTGGAGATTTCTTTTTGGCCATTGCAACTGCTTCTACACCGTTCTTTGCCGTTAGTACTTGATAACCTTCTGTAGATAAATTGTATCCTACAATTTCTAAAATATCTGGCTCATCATCTACTAATAAAATCTTAATCTCTTTTTTTTTCATCGGTCATCAAAATTGGTTAATCCGCCAAATGTAAAGATAATACTATTACACTAAATAGCTCTTAACGTTGATTTAATATAGTAACAATAAAGTAACACTAAGGCAATAAATGTTTAACATGGGGGTAACCCGACTTTTACACCCTAGAACTTTCTTTGCGCCAGAATAGAACAAACTAAATTTTTTAATGAGAAAATTACTTACGTGTCTTTTAATATTTAGCGTAGCGCTACTACAGGCACAGGAAACAGGGAGTATTGTTGGTACTCTTACAGACAAAGAAGTTAATAATGAACCTTTGGCATTTGCTAATGTTCTAATTAAAGGCACTACTAAAGGTGCCACTTCAGATTTTGATGGTTTATACGAAATAGCTAATGTAGAGCCAGGAACTTATACTGTTGTATTTAGTTACTTAGGATACGAAACTGTAGAAATTCCTAACGTAACCGTAGAGAGTGGAAAAGTAACCACTATAAATGCACCAATGAGTGCTTCTGAAGGAATGTCTTTAGATGAAGTTGTTGTAACTACAACAGCTAGAAAAGATTCTGAAGCTGCTTTATTACTAGATCAGAAGAAGGCTCTTGTTATTAAAGAAAGTATTGGTGCAGAACGTCTTTCAAAAATTGGTGTATCTAATGCATCTGCTGCAACCACAAAAATTGCTGGTGTTTCTAAAAGTGAAGGGTCAGGAGACATATACATTAGAGGTTTAGGTGACAGGTATTTATCTACCACTATGAATGGTTTGCCAATACCTTCTGATGATGTTAATAATAAAAATATTAATCTAAATTTATTTTCTACTAACATTATTGAAAATGTTGGTATTAGTAAAACCTATTCCACTTCTAGCTATGCCGACCAGACTTCTGGTAATGTAGATATTTCTTCTAAAAGTTATTCTAAAAAAGCATTATCTGTAGGTCTAAGCTCAGGATACAACACTAATGTTCTAGGTTTAGATGGTGATTTTAAAAGAAGTATTGCTACCGAAGATGTAACTTTAGGTTTTCATAAAAAACAATATGCTCTTGTAGATTTAATTACAAGACAAGGATGGGATCCTTTAAAACAAAAAAATACTGGCAATTATGGTATATCTCTTTCTGGTGCTGAGAAATTTGAGATATTCGGAAAAGAATTAAAAGTATTTGTTGCTGGTTCTCACTCTAAATCATACCAATACCAAGAAGGTGTTTTTAGAAGCTACCGTTCTAATGTTTTAGATAACGAATTTACAGACGCGGAGTCATTTAGCTCTAGAACAAATACTACAGGATATTTAAATTTAGGTTTAAAATTAAGTGATAATCATAGGCTTAAAATTAGCAGTTTAGCGGTTAATACAAGTAATGATAATGTTTATGAGCAAGGTAGAAACGGTGAAGGCTACGTTTTTGACCAGGATCCACAAGAAGATGGTGCATTTGTAAGAGACCAAAACTTTAAGCAAACTATTTTATTAGTAAATCAAATAGAAGGTGTTCATAACATTAAAGAGAACAACAAATTAACTTGGGCTGGTGGTTATAACTATGTATTAGCACAAGAGCCTAATAGAATTAGAAACGAAGCAAATATACTAGACCCAAATACAGTACAATATGCACACGTTGGAGATTTTCAACAAAGAAAATCTAGTCAAAAAATTGAGGATACTGAATACAACGCATATATTAATGATGCAATTTCTTTTGGAGCCTTAGATGAATATGACATCCATAAATTTAAACTAAACATTGGTGTAAATTTTCGTCAAAAAGACAGAGTATTTAGTTCCTTATTTGCTGGTGTTAGAGCAAGAGACTTTCAAGTATCTACAGTAGATCAATTTTCCGAAACTTTTACTGCAGATAACTTTGATAATGGCTTAGTATTAAGAGAAAGAGAAGCGGATAGATACGATGCAGATTTAAATGTTATAGCAGGTTATGCTAACTTAGACTTTCATTTTGGCGAAAAACTTTCTGGTAATGCTGGTGTAAGATTTGAGCGCGATGAAATAAATGTTCTTTGGGATGTTGCTAACTTTGTTGGAAGAGTAGGTTCTATTAAAAAGGAATACACAGAAATATATCCAAGTTTAAATTTAAAATATGCTTTAAACGAAAAAAATGCTATTCGTTTTGCATCAAGTCTAACACAAACCTTACCAGAATTTAAAGAGCTAGCTCCTTTTGAATATGTATCCCCAACTGGTCGTGTTACTAGCGGTGATCCGAATTTAGAAAAATCTGATGTTTTAAATGTAGACTTAAAGTATGAATTTTTCCCGAGTAGAGGTCAATTACTTTCCGCTACTGGTTTTTATAAAAACATTAAAAACCCTATAAACTTAGCACAAACAAGAGGTTCTTCAGGAAATTTTCAATATGCTAACACTGGTGAAAAAGCTACCATTTATGGTTTAGAAATAGAAGCTAGATTAGGTCTTCTTAAAAACGAAGATGAAGAAAGCATTTTAGATTTTAATACAAACATTACTAAAATGTGGTTTAACCAAGATTTATCAGAGTTTTTTCAATACAAAAACAAAACAGAATCTGATTTACAAGGTGCGTCAGACTTAATATTAAATGGTTCGTTAAGCTATAATAGCAAAACCGAAAAAGAGTTTAATGCTACTTTAACAGGAAATTATTCTTCAGATAAAGTTTATGTTCTTGGTTCTCCAGAAGATTTTAACAATAGTGATGTTCTGTATAATGATGAAATAATTGAAAAAGGCTTTTTTACCCTAGATTTAGTTTTAAGCAAAATGCTAACTAAAAAACTACAACTTAAATTAGTAGGAAGAAATTTACTTAATCCAGATATACAACAAACCCAATTAATACAAGATCTTAATACAGGTGTTGAATCTGACAAAGTAGTTTTATCCTATAAAAAAGGCGCTCAATTAAACTTAAGTTTAAAATATAATTTTTAATCCCAAATAAGTTTAAGGTAAAAATTACAATCCTTATGACAAGGGTTCTAATATAAAATAAAACAGTCCTGAATACTATGTATTCAGGACTGTTTTATTTTATACACAAAAGGGGCAAAATACGATTAACACTAGCTTAACATAAGTGCTCATTTACCCAAAGAAAGGTAACTTATGCTTAATATTTAGTTAAACACAAAGCAACAGAAATCCACTTATTTTGCACAGATAATAAGAATATTTAACCAAATTCTAAATTGAAAATTGAAATGAAAAATTTATTTGTAAAACTTTTAAGTATAACCGCAGTGTTTTCAGCTATTATACTAACGAGCTGTAGCTCTGATGATCCAGCGCCAATAGGAAAAGAAGCAACAGAAGTTATCGCTAACTTAGAAGCAGGTATTTTAAAAGGAACATTAAAAGAAGATTACACTCTTACTGCTAGTACTTCTTACAATTTAACTGGTCAATTTATTATTGATGAAGGTGCTACATTGAATATTCCTGCTGGAACAAAAATTCTTGCAGATAATGGTGGTACAGATGTTTATATCGCAACACTTATTGGTGGTACAATTAATATTAATGGATCTGAAGGAAATCCTGTTATTATGTCTTCTGCAGATGGTAACCCTGGTGACTGGGGAGGATTAACACTATGCGGTAAGGCAACTACAACTGCAGGTGCTAATGCAACTGCTGAAGTAGGAGGTTTTATATATGGTGGTACTGATGATTCTGATAGTTCTGGTATTATAAGATATTTACAAATATCAGGTACTGGAGCTCAAATTAACTCTGAGTCTCAATACAATGGTGTTTCTTTTTACGCTGTAGGTTCTGGAACTTTAGTTGATAACCTTGCAGTTATTAATGGTGATGATGATGGTGTTGAGTTTTTTGGTGGAACCGTAGAAGTTTCTAACCTATATTTAGAAAACAATAGTGACGATTCAATAGATTGGACAGAAGGATGGAGCGGATCTGTAACAAATGCTTACATATCTAATACAGTTGCTGGTTTCTCTACAGTTTTTGAAGGAGACAAAGATAACGGTAACCCAGAATTTAATAACATCACTGCTGTTTCTACTGTAGGTGGTACTGCATTACAATTCAAGAAAACTTCTGGTGGTACAATTGACGGTCTTTCTATAGTAGGATATGATGTTGATTTAGATATGAAAGATGCTGGTGATGTAGCTAACGTAATTTTTGTTGATGGTTATACTCCTGTAGCAATGAATGAAGATGATGAAACTACTACAGATGTGGATGAAAGTAAATTAAAATACTCATTAAATACTACTGCTGTTCCTAATACAACTGCAGAAGACTTCCCATGGGTAAGCTCAGATATCTCTTTTGAAAGTAGCTTATTACAAGGTGCGGTTACAGGTGACGTAACTTTAGATGCTTCTGTAGCATATACATTAAACTCTTCTTACATAGTTCAAGAAGGTGGTAAATTAACTATTCCTGCAGGAACTAAAATTACTGCTAGAGATGGTGGTACTGGTGTTTACATTGCAGTTTTACAAGGTGGTACAATAGACATACAAGGTACTGAAACTAACCCAGTTGTTATTGCTTCTGCTGCAGGTGAACCTGGAGATTGGGGAGGATTAACAATATGTGGTAATGCAATAACATCTGCTGGTGTTGATGCTACTGCTGAAATTGGTGGTTTTGTTTACGGTGGTACTGATGCTACTGACAATTCTGGATCTGTTAAAAACTTAGTACTTAAAGGAACAGGAGCTCAAATTAACTCTGAGTCTCAATACAACGGTGTTTCTTTATATGCTGTAGGTTCTGGAACAACTTTAGAAAACATTGCTGTAATTAATGGTGATGACGATGGTATCGAATTTTTCGGTGGAAGTGTTTCTGTAACTAATATCTACTTAGAAAATAACAGTGATGATGCTGTTGACTGGACAGAAGAGTGGAATGGATCTGTAACTAATGCTTACATTTCTCATACTGTTGCTGGTTTCTCTACAGTTTTTGAAGGAGATAAAAATAACGGTAATCCAACTTTTACTAACATAACTGCTATTTCTTCTGTAGATGGTACTGCTTTACAGTTCAAGAAAACTTCTGGTGGTACAATAACTGGTTTACATTTATCTGGTTATGCTGTAGATTTAGATATGAAAGATGCTGGAGCTCTAGCTAACGTTCAAATAGAAGGTGCGGATGCAGATGCTACTCTTATATCTGGTGAAACTAGTAAATACACATTAAATTCTGGGAAAGATGCTGCTGCTTTAGACATTTCTACTTGGACTTGGAAAGATGCTGGTTTATAGAATATATAAAACAAAATAAGGATATAAAAGCCTCGCAATTGCGAGGCTTTTTTTATTCTAAGAAATGTCCCGTCCTGAAATAGCGATACACTAAAATTTTAGTGTAATGAAAACACCCGTAAAGATTGGTTATGTAAAAAGA
>NZ_CANMBB010000003.1 GCF_947495965.1 uncultured Maribacter sp. | reverse complement strand
AGGTACAAACGATATAACCGTTACTAATGATGGAAATGGGAACTACACAGTAGATTATACCGATGGCGATAGTGATGATGAGAACGAGATTCAAGATTTAAATTACGATGCTAGTACACAGATATTAACCATTACGAATAATGGAAGTGCTACGAATATAGATTTAAGTGGGTTGAATGATTCAGGGACAGACAGCCAAACATTATCAACAAATGGAAACCCTGGTCATATAGCAATAACAGGAGGTAATGCTATTACTCTTAATGTTAATGATGCCGATTCAAATATTGGAAATGAATACAATACAGCTTTTGGAATAGTTGGTAATAATTTAAGATTATCAGATGGTGGTGGAGACAGAGATGTACCATTAGCTTCTTTAGGTTCGGACGATCAATTTGATGATGAAGTAGAGTTAAGAGCTCCTATTGATGTAGATGATGCAGGAAAATCTGCAGCACAAGGATTTACAACAGAAACTAATGTTCAAGAAGTTATACAGGCAATAGCACCAATTACTTCTAAAGCAGCTAGAATTTTCTATCCGCCATCAATAGAAGTAGATGCTTCTACAACAGGTACACAAACAATTGATTTATATGCACAATATACAGCTCAGTTTGGAACACCTTTAAGAGGAAGTACAGGTGCACCAACAGCAGTGCCTACTTATGGTGCAACAGAATTATATTATTATGTTACGTACGCGGATCCAACTGTTTTTGATACCACATCTACAACAGGTCCTACGGCTATGGTAATAACTGCTGATGGAAAATTAACACTAACTGTAGACGCTCCGCCAACAGATTACAATTCCTTAATCAACGTGGTATTCGTAGTTAAATAATGTATAGAGAAACGACCCAAATCCAATTGAAACATAACCTAACATATAAGTCGTTATTCTTAAGTATTGCTTTTGCATTACTAGGAATGGTTACATCTAATGCACAATATGTATTACAAGCTCCTAATACTACCGATGAAACTAATTATCGCTGGTATGAAGCTTCGGATACAAGTACGGTATTAGGAACAGATTCTTTTTTAGAAGTAACAGAAAGAGGGGTTTATTTTGCAACCTATGATGGTACTATTTGTGGATCTAATGCAACAGGGTATTTTATTGTAACCAACTGTAACTCTCCTTTTAATGAAGTTACCTTAGATGTTTCTAATAATGTTTCGCCAAATGCCACAATAAGTTGGAATCCGCCATTACCAGGAGATCAAAATAGACCAACAGTAATTGCAACACAGACAGTAGAAAAATATACAGCAATAATTACAAAAGCAGGTAATGATAGCGCATTACCAAATTTTACAGTAGTGTGTATTAACGAAGCAGCCAATTTAGTAGATGATGTTGTAAGTACAGATGAAGACCAATCGGTAATAGTTCCTATCTATGATAATGATTCGGACTTACCAACAACAGGAAATTTAACAATAAGTACAGAACCTACTAACGGAACTGTTGCCATAAATAATAATGGCACCCCAAATGATCCATTGGATGATATAGTTACCTATACACCCAATGCAGATTATAATGGACCAGATACTTTTAACTATACGGTTTGTAACACTTTTGGAGATTGTAGCACAGCAACTGTAGATATAACAGTGCTGCCAATAGTAGATGCAATAGATGATTCTATTGCTACAGAAGAAAATACACCAGTAGCTATTGCTATACTAGATAATGATAATGATTTACCTAGTATTGGTACATTAACTATTGCTACACCGCCAACGAATGGTACTGTAGTAATAAATGATAATGGTACGCCTAACGATCTATCAGACGATACGGTAACCTATACTCCAAATGCAGATTATGTTGGTAATGATACTTTTGATTATACGCTGTGTGATAACGCAGGAAATTGTAGTACAGCTACAGTTACAGTATTAGTAACAGATGCTACCGATTTAGATGCCGATAATGATGGAATTTTAGACAGTTTTGAAGATTTAAATGTTGATGGCGATAATGATCCGGCAACCAACCCAACAGATACGGATAATGATGGTTTTGCAGATTATTTAGATATAGATGCGGATAATGATGGTATTCCAGACAATTTAGAAGCACAAACTACAGCAGATTATATTGCGCCTAGTGGTGTAGATGCAAATGCAAATGGTGTAGATGATGCGTATGAACAAAACGGAAATCTAGGTATTATACCAGAAGATACGGATGGCGATTTAATCCCAGATTATGTAGATGAAGATAGTGATAATGATAATGTCCCAGATTATATAGAAGGTAATGATCACGATCATGATGGTATACCAGATGTAGTATTAATTGGTTCTGATAAAGATGATGATGGTTTAGATGATGGTTTTGAAGGTGATTCTACCATAGATTTAGATGTAAATGATGAATTAGATGATCCATATAATGATTTACCAAATACAGATGGCGATGCAGAGTCTGATTATAGAGATACTGATGATGATGATGATGGTATAGAAACTATAGACGAAGATTTAAATGGTGATGGAGACTATGCCAATGATGATAGTGATGGCGATGGTACCCCTAATTACTTACAACCAGATTTAATAGTTAATGAAAATGAAGTAGAAGTATTTAATGTACTTACACCAAATGGCGATGGAGTGCACGATGTGTTAACTATTTCTGGGTTAGAAAATTTCCCAAATAATTCTATTCGAATTTATAATAGATGGGGTGTATTAGTGTACAGTACAAATGCATATAATACCGAAGGAAATATTTTTGATGGTACATCATCAGGTAGAGTTACTGTTAATGTAGATAATAAACTACCAGTAGGTACTTACTTCTACATATTAGATTATGAACAATCAACTGGAAATATGAAATCTCTGTCAGGTTACATATATATAAACAGATAAATGATATTTATGAATAATATCCATAAAGAAATTAAAATTCCTCTCTGGATTGTTAGGGGTATGGTGGTGTTAGTATTTTTGGTTACAGGAATATTACAATCACAACAAGATGCGCAGTATACACAGTATATGTATAATACGGTAAGTGTAAATCCGGCTTATGCAGGATCTAGAGGGCAAATGAGTATTGCTGCTTTGTATAGAGCGCAGTGGGTTGGTCTAGAAGGGGCACCTACTACACAAACTTTAAATGCACATTCTCCTATTGGATATAGGGGAGTAGGTTTGGGGGTATCTATTGTAAATGATAAAATAGGACCAACCTCAGAAACCAATTTTGATGTAGATTTTTCATATACCGTATGGACCTCTACAGAAGGCAGGTTAAGTTTTGGACTTAAAGCAAGTGCAAATTTATTAGATGTTCGTTTTTCAGAATTAAATCAATTTACTACAGATCCTAATTTACAACAAAATATAGATAATAGATTTTCACCTAATATTGGTGCAGGAGTATACTATCATACCCAAAAGTTTTATGCAGGTTTATCTGTTCCACGTTTTTTACAAACCTCTCATTTTGATGAGTCTACCTTATCAACAGCAAAGGAGCAAATGAATTTTTATTTAATTACTGGATATGTTTGGGATTTAAATCCTAATTTAAAATTTAAACCAACAATACTAGCAAAATTAGTGCAAGGAGCTCCATTACAAGTAGATTTATCGGCAAATTTTATGCTAGTAGATAAGTTTATTGTAGGTGCTGCATACCGTTGGGATGCTGCTTTTAGTGGTATGTTAGGGTTTAATTTGTCTAACAAATTTCTTATAGGATTGGCATACGATCGTGAGGTAACGGAGTTGGGAAATGCAGCCTTTAATGATGGCTCTTTTGAAGTTATTTTAAGGTATGACTTTATTCATACAAAGGATAATTTAAAATCTCCAAGATTCTTTTAAAAAGCATATTCTCTTTATATATTCTGTAAAGATGTTATTTTTACAAAATGAAAGAGGAAGAAGTTATATTAGTGAATACTAATGATGAGCCAATTGGTACTATGCCAAAAATGGAAGCGCATGAAAAAGCGGTTTTACATAGAGCATTTTCTGTTTTTATTATGAATAAAAATGGAGAAACAATGCTCCAACAACGTGCCGCGCATAAATACCACTCTCCTTTGCTATGGACAAACACATGTTGTAGCCACCAAAGAGTAGGAGAAAGTAATATACAAGCAGGAAAAAGAAGATTGCAAGAAGAAATGGGATTTTCTGCAGAACTACAAGAAGTAACTTCTTTTATTTACAAAGCCCCTTTTGATAATGGTTTAACAGAACATGAACTAGATCATGTTATGATAGGTAGTTATAATGGAGAACCAAAAATAAATCTTGATGAAGTAGAAAGCTGGAAATGGATGAAGCCAGTTGATATTAAAAAAGATATTGCAATTAACCCAGAAATTTATACGGTGTGGTTTAAGATTATTTTTGAAAAATTTTATACGCATATAAATCAAAATAGAGAAGAACTATGAAAGTTAAAGTGAGTAGAAAAGCACATTTTAATGCTGCACATAGACTTTATAGAAAGGATTGGGATAATGCAAAAAATGCCGAAGTATTTGGTAAGTGTAATAATCCAAATTTTCATGGTCATAATTATGAATTGGTGGTAAGTGTATATGGAGAAATAGACCCAGAAACAGGATTTGTAATGGATATGAAGGTTCTAAAGAACCTTATAAAATTACACATAGAAGATGCTTTAGACCACAAAAATTTAAATATTGAAATTGCAGCTTTTAAAGAGGTAAACCCAACCGCAGAGAATATAGCCGTTTTTATTTGGAACACTTTAAGACCTTTTATAGATAAGGAGAAAGATTTAGAGGTAGTTTTATATGAAACGCCCAGAAATTACGTTACTTTCTGTGGATAGTATTAAATTTTTAATTTAAAGTTTTAATACTATTTTGTAAGAAAAATCGTTCAAGTTAAGATAAGATAAATATAATTGTAATTATGAAACTTTACCCTTTAAAATTCCAACCAATATTAAAAGAACGTCTTTGGGGCGGAACAAAGCTAAAAGATGTTTTAGGGAAATCTAGTGAAAGCGAAATTACAGGAGAAAGCTGGGAACTTTCTGGCGTGCCTGGAGATATCTCACAAGTGTCTAATGGAGAATTACAAGGAGTTTCTTTGCAAGAGTTAATTAACGATTACCCAGAAGAGTTATTAGGCAAGAGTGTTGTGCAACGTTTTGGTAAAGAATTTCCTATTCTTATTAAGTTTATAGATGCTAAACAAGATTTGTCTATACAATTACATCCAAATGATGCTCTAGCAAAAGAACGCCATAATTCTTTTGGAAAAACAGAAATGTGGTATGTTATGGATGCAGATAAAGAAGCTAACTTAATTGTTGGTTTTAATAAAGATGTAACCAAAGAGGAGTATAGTAAAAGCTTAGAAGATAATACTTTATTAGATTTATTAAACTATGAAGATGTGTCAGAAGGGGATACGTTCTTTATAAATACCGGAAAAATTCATGCTATAGGAGCAGGAGTTTTACTTGCAGAGATACAGCAAACATCGGATGTTACGTATAGGGTTTTTGATTTTAATAGAAAAGATAAAGAAGGTAACTTAAGGGAATTACATACAGAAATGGCTTTAGATGCTATGGATTATAAGAAGAAGGATGATTTTATTGTAAATTATGCTACCCAAAGTGACCAAATAAATACCATGGTAGATTGCCCGTATTTTAAAACTAATTTTATTGAAATAACAGAAGATTTAACCCAAGAAGTTACACAAAGAGATTCCTTTACAATATATATGTGTGTTGGCGGAAAAGTTGAAGTAACTACACAAGTAGGTTCTGCTATAATAGAAAAAGGAGAAACAGTATTAGTACCAGCAAGTAGTAACATGATAACCTTGAGTGGTTCTAATGCTAAATTATTAGAAGTAACTATTTAAGATATTCTTTTATATAGGTTAATTTTAAAACCTTTACTTTTGCTAAAAAAATAGAATAATGGCAAGTATTAAAGATTTAAAAAAAGATATTAATTACGTTTTAGGAGATATTATAGAAGCTGTTTATATCGTAGAAGCTGCAAATAATAAGCAAGATTCTAAAGAAGGAGCTTCAATAATAGATAATGCAATTGCTACTTTTGATGATTTAATTGCAAAAGTAAACAAAAGAGGTGTTGAGGATAGAAAAGCGCATCTTAAAGCGGTAAAAGAAGAATTAGAAACTAAAGCAAAAGGTTTGGTAGAAGAACTAAACAAATTGGGTTAGTAAGAAAAATGAATATTAATGAAAAAGTCCACCATTGGTGGACTTTTTTTATGCTTTTTATTTAGGCAGTTTGTCTAAATATTTTTTTAAGGCTTTACCGTATTTTGAGGAAGACACCTCTGGAGTTAAAGAGTTATAGATAGAATCTAAATATATTCTATTTGCATCAGGGACTTCATATAACGCTACATATGGAGCTACTGTAGAATTTGTATTTGTAAGCGCAAAGTTAATGGCATATGCATAACTTCTTTTAATGGTTTTATCACTTAGTTTCTGTACAGAGTCTATTTGTAAGGAATCTAAAGCAACTTTGGAGTTTTGTGCATTTTGTATAATTCCAATATTTTTAATACTAAAATCAGACATGATTTTTCGGTATTCGTTGTACTTTATATTACTCTCAGAACCAGTAATTTTAGCATTACGATCAAAAGTATCCCAAGAAGTATTTATGGTTACAACTCCAGGTTCACCAAAAAAAGTAATACGGTCATTGTATTCATTAAAATCTTCTTTTTTTAAATATAAATTATATATTTCTGGGCTTTCCACTTCGGTTTTAAAAGTGAAAGAACCGTTACCATCAACTTTTAAAGAATCTAAAGTAATTAATAAGGAATCTTTAAATTTTTGAAGATATAAATTTCCTTTTTTTAAACCTTTTACATTTCCAGTTACGGTCATTGTATTTTGTGTGTCGCCACCACAAGAAATTAAGAATACGGTTAAAGTAAGTGCAAGTGCTATTTTTTTCATGTAGTAATTTTATTGCGGCAAATATCTTTATTTTTTTTTATTTGCACTTATTAAAGAATAGAAATTAAAAATATAAAATAATGTTTTTCTTTAGAGGGTAGATGCTATTTCCATAAGGTAAGCACATAAAAGTGCACCGCCAGTACCCACTACATAACCAAAAACGGCAAGCAATACACCTACCGATGTTAAAGAAGGATGAAATTCTGCTGCAACAACAGGAGCAGAAGCTGCGCCACCAACATTGGCTTGGCTGCCTACTGCTAAGAAAAAATAGGGCGCTTTAATTAGTTTTGCAACTACTATTAATAATACGGCATGTATACTAATCCAAATAAAGCCTATGGCTATAAGTCCAGGATTTTCTAGAACCCTACCTAAATCTACCTTCATACCTATGGTAGTAACCAGAATGTATATGAACATACCACCAATTTTACTGGCCCCAGCTCCTTCATAATTTTTAGCTTTTGTAAAAGATACTACTATGCCAACAACAGTAGCAATTACTACCATCCAAAAGAAACCAGAACCAAGAAAGGATAAAAAATTAGTTGTATCAGCAATTGCAGAGACATTTTCTTTAAGATAAGTACTTATATTACCTCCTAAAAAGTGTGCAATACCTACTCCAGTAAAGGCTAAACCTAGCATTAGCATATAATCTCCTAAAGTTGGTACTCTTGTAATTTTTTCTGTAAACTCTGTTACTTTAATTTTTAGTTTTTCAATAGCTGAAGTATCTGCCTTGAGCCATGCATCAATTTTTTTAGTCTTACCTACACCTAATAATAGTATAGCCATCCATACATTTGCAACAAAAATATCTACCAATACCATACCTCCATATTTTTCTGGAGTGTATTTAAATATTTCATACATAGCAGCTTGGTTAGCATTACCACCAATCCAACTTCCTGCAATAGTAGAAAGTCCTCTCCAAATAGCATCAAAATCATTACCTCCTACAGATTCTGGTGAAAATATAGAAACAATTAAAATAGCTATTGGTCCGCCTATAATTATACCAGTACTACCAGTTAAAAATAGGATTAAAGCTTTAGAACCAAGATTGCTAATAGCTTTTAGGTCTATACTTAAAGTCATTAGTACTAATGCCGCAGGTAATAAGTATCTACTGGCCATATAATATAATCTAGAACTATGCTCCGTAACATTTCCTAAGGAATCTACTACATGCCATTTTTCGGCAACTACACCAAAGGAAGATAATAGAGCAGGTAATAGGTAGCACATTAGCACTGCAGGAATAATTGAATAAAATTTTTTCCAAAATCCAGTTTTTATAGAAGAGGTATAGAAAATAAAACCTAAGCATAAAGCAAGTAAACCAAATATAACAGTATCCTCTGTAATAAGCGGTTGGGGTAATAACTTTTGAGTCATAAATAAAGGGTTACATCTTTTTCAAATATAACCAAATTAAAGATGTTGTTTTATATAGTGTGCAACACCATTTTCCGTATTTTTTAAGGTAGTTGCATTTGCTATTCTTTTTACTTCTTCTCTTGCATTACCTACAGCAATACCACAACCAGTATGTTGTAACATATCTATATCATTATAATTATCTCCAAAAGAGATAACATTTTCTAGAGTCTCATTTTTCTTTAGAAGTTCTTTTATAGCCGATAGTTTAGAAACGGATTTAGGAGCAAGTTCTATTAGTGTATCATTAGAGCGGTATATGTTTAGTACCTTAGAAAGAGTTTTTTGCAATTGAGAAAAGGCAATATCTGCGCTTTCTTTTGTTCCCATTAGCATTACTTTATGTGCTCCTGCTTCCTTTTTTTGCCATTCCTTAAGAACAGTGTCTATATTTTTAAAAACTGGGGCTACTTTAGTGTGTTTTTTTTCTTTTTGTACACGTTCAGAATCCTCCTCTACATACCATTCATCTTTATAATAAAGACCTAGTTTTATTTGTTGTTTTTTGGCTAAGGTGTAAATGACTTCTAATTGGTTGGTAGTTATTATTGTAGAAGAAATTTCTTTATCGCCCTCTAAAATTAAAGCACCATTATAACAGATAATAGGTTCTTGTATAATACCAAGGTCTTTTTGGATATACCGCATAGCTTTTGGCATACGAGCAGAAACAAGAATAATTTGAGTTTTGTCTTTTATTCTTTCTATTTCTGAAATAGTTATTTTTGATACATCACTTTTTGTTGTAAGTAAAGTACCATCTAAATCGGAACATAATATGGTATAAGTCATATATTTTATATCTGTTAAAATACAAATTTATGCTATATAGGATTGCAAACCTATTAAGGTTAAATAGTAACAATGCCTTAATCTTGTAATTCTTAATTTTGAAAAAATTTATAAAATGAGAAAAATTACAATTCTATTCTTTTTTATAGTTCAGCTTTCTTTTGGAAATTCTATTTTTTGGTCAAAAAAAGGGCATAGGGTAGTAGGAGAAGTAGCTCAGAAGTACCTAACAAGAAAGGCTAGGAAAGAGATAAGTAAGTTATTAGATGGTCAAAGTTTAGCTTCTGTTGCTAACCATGCAGATTTTATAAAGGCAGATAAAAGATTTAGAGAGTTTAGTGCTTGGCATTATGTTAATTTTCCGGAAGATAAAAAATATACCGAAGTAGAGCCTAGTAAATATGGAGATGTAATACAGGGAATAGAAAAGTGTGTGTCTATTATAAAGAATAAAAAAAGAAGTAAAGAGGATAGGGCGTTTTATTTAAAACTATTAGTTCATTTTATTGGAGATTTGCACCAACCATTACATGTTGGTAGGCTAGAAGATAAAGGAGGGAATGATATACAAGTGCAATGGTTTTCTAAAGGAAGTAATTTGCATAAAGTTTGGGATACTAATATGATAGAAGATCATGGTATGAGTTATACTGAGCTTGCAAATTCTTTACCAAAAATTAATAAAGAAAAAAGGAAAGCTATACAAGAAGGTACTATTTATGATTGGGTAGAAGAATCTCAAGACCTAGCAAATAAGGTTTATGAATCTGTAGAGATAGGTGAAAAACTAAGTTACAAGTATAGTTATGTATGGTGGACAACGGTAGAAAAACAATTACAAGTGGGTGGTGTTAGACTTGCAAAGGTTCTAAATAACTTGTTTTAAAAGTTTGGCATGAGGTTTGATTTATAATATACAAATAGTCTTACATGAGAATATTAATAGATTTTACCTAGCTATTAAAGATAGTGTTTGGTTATTATAAGGTATAAAAATCGGTTCCCACGGCCGATTTTTTTAATGTAGTAAAGTTTTTAATTCATTTCTATAATCAGAAGGACTTTGCCCAGTAAACGCTTTGAATGATTTATTAAAATGCGAAAAGTTATTAAAGCCACACTCAAAACAAACCTCTGTAATGCTTAATGGTTTTTCTGCAAGTAATTTAGAAGCATGAACCAAACGATATTCATTTACAAACTGGGTAAACGTTTTATTCGTTATTTTTTTAAAATATCTACAAAAAGAAGGAACCGTCATACTAACCATATTAGATATTTGGTCTAAGGTAATTTCTTCGGTAAAATTATTTTTTACATGGTTAAAAACAATATTAATACGGTCATTGTCTTTAACATCTGTCTGTAAAGAAAAGCCTTCTGCATTTAAAAATATAGTTTCTGTAGAGTTTGCTAATTGGTTTAATATACTAAGGATAGATAATAATCTTTGAAAATCTGTTTGGTATTCTAAGACTTCAATTTTTTCTCCAAGTTGTTTTTTTGTTTTTCCAGAAAAAGCAATACCACCATTTGATGCATCAAAAAGGCTCTTTATTTTTTTCATTTCTGGAATTTTAAAAAAATCATTCCCTAAAAAGTCTAACTTCATTTGCACAACGGTTTCACTGGTATTTCCAGTTAAACTATCTGTAAGTCCGCAATGTGGTAAATTACTACCTATAAGTATTAAGTCGCCATCCGAGTAATAAGATACATGACTTCCTATTTGCCTTTTTCCAGAACCACCGTTAACATACACCAATTCTATTTCTGGATGGTAATGCCATGAAGTATTATTATTTACATGATCTTCATCAAACTTCTGGTAGGTAAAAGAGTTCCCAAAATTAGGTTCTATAGCTTCAAAAGCAGGTTTTTGTGTAAACATTTTATTTTATTTGGTAGTGTAAATATAAGTAACTAAAAACAACAATTGTTTGCTAAATTAACTATAAAATATGGTAAATTACCTGTTAACTGTAAATTAACTTTCTAGATGGGTAAAATAAGACATAAATAGGAAAAATGAGTTGTAGTGTATGGGGTAAAGCTGGTGTATGTTTGTAGTGTCGTTAATTAGTAATTTAAAATTAGACATTATGAAAGCACTTTTAAAAATCACAACCGTAGTTGCCTTTATGTTTATTGCAGCAATAAGCATGGCAAAAGAGCCAAAATTAATTTTGACAGCTTACAGTGAAGCTAAAATGTTAGTGTTAGAATTAGAGAATGTATCTAATAACACCTACATTAAGTTTAAAGATGCCCAGGACAATGTCATTTATGCAGAGAGCGTATCTGATGATTTGTATTTTAAGAAATTTAATCTTAAAGAGTTAACAGATGGTACTTATTTCTTTGAAACCGATGGAGCGTTTAAATCTACAATTTATTCCATTAAAGTAGAGAATAATAAATTAATTATTCTTGATAAAAAAGAAATAGTAAAGCCATTTTTTAGAGAAGTAGATTCAAGAGTTTTTCTTAACCTATTAAATTTAGAGAAGAAAGATGTAATGATAAAAATTCATGATCAAGAAAGTAGGTTAGTTTTTGAAGAAAAAGTAACAGAAGAAATGATAGTAGAAAAAACTTTTAATTTTTCTGATGCTTATGAAGGAAACTATACAATATCTGTATTATACGGAGATAAAAGTTATGATAAAGACTTCGTAGTTAATTAATACTTAATTATATTAAACTAATAGGGGAGGCCATAGGCCCAGTCATGGTCGGAAGAAATTCCGACCATTTTTTTTTATGTTTCAAGATGGTCTAAATTTCCATCACAAATGACCACGATCATAGCGATAGCTAAATTCCTGAGTTCTATTTTAAATCTTCTTTTGGCAGTTTTATAGCCAATATTGTTAGCTTTTTTATAGATTAAGATTAGCATAGCTACAATTAAAGTCATGTATAACATAACTTCTATTCCGTTTTTATTTAATGATACAAGATGACTTACGTTTAATTCTTGTTTGATAAAACGAAAAAACACCTCAATATCCCATCGTTTTCTATAAGCTTGAGCAATTTCTTTTGCTGATAAATCAAAGTCATTTGTAATAAACCAGAATTCTTTTGGATTGTCTTGTTTTGTTCTCGCTACAATTAAACGAAAAGGAGATTCTACCAACTCTTCTCTATAATGAATGTTTCCTTTTTTATTATGGATTGGTTTTCCTGTATAGAGTTGCACTTTACTATCTTTGATAAGTGTTAATTCTCCTAGATCTAAATTTTGGGCTTGCTTAATTAAAGATTGTAACTCTATATGTTTTCGATTTTCTTTTGCTCTAGCAATAAAAGTAATAGCATCATTAGTAAATGAGTTCATCGTTCTTGTAGATTGAAGCCCTCTATCTATGACATAGATATTTTGATGATGTCTTTCTTGCTTTACATGATTCATTATAGCCTCAGGTAAAGCTATATCTTCACTAGAATACTTGACCTTTGTAAATACTTCTAAATGACAAGGCAACAAACCATCAAAAGCCATACTGTATTTAACAGACTTCTTTCCGTTTTTATGGTCAATACCCTTTAATAATTTCGAAGAAGCCTCACTGACCATAGAGCTATCTACATGAATTAAATGATGTTTTTCCTTGTCCTTATCAGGATAGGCATCTTGAAATTGCTGATAAACACACTGGTATATTTGACGGAAGTAATCGGAATCGATTTTAGATAATCTTTCAGAGATAGAACTTCGTCTTATGGTTTCGGATTTATCTAAATCAAAAAGCGTTTTAAATAGATAGTCATTAAAAGTATCCTCTAAAGTGCGTTGACTTAATTTTTCATTCTCTATAATGCCATAAAGAAGTAAATAGAACATTTTCTTACCATGAAGAACTTTGGTATAGTAATCAACTTTAGTTGTTAATGATAATTTGGATAAAAGTGCTTCTGGTATAACACCTAATAATTGATTTACAGAAATTTTGTGGCCTTTAAACACTGACATAATTAGTTGATTATCAGATAAAAAGATACAAAAAATTAATCGCAAAAACAATATAAATAACTGACAATCAAACAACTAAAACAAAAAAGTCGGAAGAAAAATCTTCCGACCATGACTGGCCATAGGCCTCCCTTTTTTGTTTAAAAGGTTTGTTTTATTATACATCTTTTTTATTAGTATTTAGTATTGTTTTAGATGAAGCTAAAAAGTATGGTTTAAAGAATAGTCGTAAAGTTCATTTTTTTAATAGTATTATAGGTGCTTAGTATTAGATAGTAATTTATAAATTTCATTTTATAGGTTTATTAATAGGGAATACTATCTATGAAATTACCTTTTTATTATGTACCTCTTCATAGTGTATACAGGAGCTAAATCCTTTAATTGTTTGGTAAATTGCCTGTTAACATTAAATTAACCTACTACTAGGGTAATATAGCACATAAATAGGAAAAATGTGTTGTAGTATAGGGTATAAAGCTGCTGTATGTTTGTAGTGTCTTTAATAAGTAATTAAAATATAGACATTATGAAAGCATTTTTAAAAATCACAACCGTAGTTGCCTTTATGTTTATTGCAGCAATAAGCATGGCAAAAGAGCCAAAATTAATTTTGACAGCTTACAGTGAAGCTAAAACGTTAGTATTAGAGTTAGAGAATGCATCTAACAATACATACATAAAGCTTAAAGATAATCAGGGGAATGTTATTTATGCAGAAAGTGTATCTAATGATTTGTATTCTAAGAAATTTAACCTTAAAAACTTAGAAGATGGTGTTTATTTCTTTGAAACAGAAGGAGATTTTAAATCTACCTCTTACTCTATTAAAGTAGAAGATAATAAGTTGGTAATTCTTGATAAAAAAGAAGTTTTAAAGCCATATTTTAAAGAAACAGAAGAAAGTATTTCTATTAATCTTTTAAATCTAGATAAAGAAGACGTAATGATAAAAATCTATGATGAAGATAATAGAGTAGTTTTTGAAGAAGATGTAAAAGATAAAATGGTAGTAGAAAAATCTTTTGATTTTTCAAAAGCATACGAAGGTAACTACACATTATCTGTTACATACGGTGAAAAGAGTTATGAAAAATTTTTTATAGTTAATTAAGTTGGTTTAAGTTAATTTTTTTAGGGAGGCTGGAGAGTCTCCCTTTTTTGTTTTAAAATAATATAAGTTAAAGATATTTCTTTAACTTTTCTTTTTTGTATTCAGGAAGCGTAGAATTACTAATTGCTGTTTTTATAATTTTTTTATCTTTAACTTTAGCATATAATAAATTATAAAACTGTTGTATGGTTAAAGAATTATCTGATTCTTCCACTAACTCAAAACTATCACCAGTTTTTACATTACCTTCTTTTAAAACTTTAATGTAGGTTCCAGGGGATTGGTGTTCAATAAATTCTTTTAAAACTTTTTGAGTACCAAATCTAATACCAAGTTTATAGCAAGGCTCTCTAGGTTGCGTAATTTGCACTTTGCATTCTCCTACTTTATAAATATTTCCAATCCTTAAGGTAGATTCATTTAACCCCTCTACGGTAATGTTTTCTCCAAACATACCCCAGTTCCAATCTAAATTAGGGTATAGGTTTTTCCAATACTCATAATTATCGGCAGAAAATAAATAGCAGGCTTTGTTTACACCACCATGGTGTTTTCTATCTATAACAGTATCCTTTTCAACATCAGACTTTCCTAAAAAAATAGGTTCATTTACAGGATATTTATAAATACCTGTTTGTTCTTCTTTACCATTCCAAACAATAGTAGTGGGTTTAGATATATTTGTAGCAATTACTTTCATATTTTAAAGATAAAAAACCCCTTAGAATAATTATTATCCTAAGGGGTTTTATTTTTACGTGTTAATTGAGATTATTTACAAAAGAAATAGCTTATTTCACCATATCATAACTTCGTTTTATAAACTCAGTTAATTCGGCACCTTTTAATAAACCTTTAGATAGTTTTGCTAAATCTAAAGATTGATTAATTAAGCGTTCTTTTTTCTTAGCTGTTTTGGTGTTTAGAATTTCGCTTACCAGTTCATGGTTCGTATTTACCACTAAGTTGTACATTTCTGGCATATTACCCATTCCAAACATACCGCCACCACCGGTTTGTTGCATCTCTTTCATTCTGCGCATGAATTCTGGCTCTGTAATAATAAAAGGAGAGGCAGAACTATCCATAGCTTCTAATTGAATAGTATAACTTTTACTTTCAATAGTCTTTTCTAAATCGGTCTTTAAAGTTTCTTTTTCCTCATCAGAAAGCTTAGAAATTTGATTTTCCTCTTTTTTAATTAAGTTATCTACATGATCAGAATCTACTCTAACAAAAGTGATATTTTCTTTAGAGCCTTCTAATTTTTGCATTAAGTGCGCAATAATTGGAGAGTCCATTAAAAGAACTTCATACCCTTTAGTTTTTGCAGCTTCAATATAACTGTGCTGTGCTTCTTTGTCTGATGCGTAAAGGATAACTAATTTATCATCCTTATCTGTTTGGTTCGCTTTAATTTTCTCTTGTAACTCATCAAAAGTAAAGAAAGAACCATCTACAGTTGGGTAAAGAGCAAACTTGTCTGCTTTGTCAAAGAACTTATCTTCAGAAAGCATACCATACTCAATAACAATTTTAATATCGTTCCATTTTGCTTCAAAATCTTCTCTATTATTTTTAAATAAAGAAGAAAGTTTATCAGCAACTTTTCTAGTAATGTAAGAGGATATTTTCTTTACTGCACCATCTGCTTGTAAATAAGACCTAGATACATTTAAAGGTATATCTGGAGAATCTATAACACCACGTAACATGGTTAAAAACTCTGGAACAATGCCTTCTACATTATCCGTAACAAATACTTGGTTTTGGTACAGCTGAATTTTATCTTTCTGAACGTTAAGATCGTTTGTTAATTTTGGAAAATAAAGAATACCAGTTAAGTTAAATGGGTAGTCTACATTTAAATGAATATGAAACAAAGGCTCATCAAATTGCATAGGGTACAATTCTCTATAAAAACCTTTATAGTCTTCATCTTCTAAGTCTGCAGGTTGTTTTGTCCATGCAGGGTTAGGATTGTTTATAATATTATCTACCTCTTGTGTAGGCGCTTCATCTTCTTCTTTAGCACCTTCAGGCTTTGGTAAAGTTTCTGTTTTTGTTCCAAATTTTATTGGAACAGGCATAAACTTATTATATTTATTAAGTAACTCTGTAATTCTACCTTCTTCTAAAAACTCAGTAGAATCTTCAGCAATATGTAATATTATTTCGGTTCCGCGATCTTCTTTTTTACTTTCTTCTAAAGTAAAGTTTGGAGACCCATCACAAGACCAGTGGGCAGCAGGTTCCTCTTTAAAACTTTTAGTTATAATTTCTACTTTTTCTGCAACCATAAAAGCAGAGTAAAAACCAAGACCAAAATGACCAATTATACCTGTATCTTTTGCACCGTCTTCATATTTATTTAAAAACTCTTCTGCACCAGAGAAAGCAACTTGGTTTATATATTTTTCAACTTCATCAGAAGTCATACCTAAACCTTGGTCAATAATATGGATTTTTTTACCTTCTTTATCTACTTTAATTTCAATCTTAGGATTACCATATTCTACTTTGGCTTCACCAATAGAGGTTAAGTGTTTTAATTTTAAAGTAGCATCTGTTGCATTAGATATTAATTCACGTAAAAATATTTCGTGATCACTGTATAAGAATTTCTTTATAAGTGGAAATATATTTTCTACGGATACATTAATTTTACCTTGTGACATTTCTATATCTCATTTTAATTGTTAATGATTGTAGCTAGTCAAAAAAAATACCATTCTACATTATAGTGACAAAGTGGCATTATTATTTTTGTTTAAAAATAATTAAAAAAAGTTAAACATTTTGTATTTTTGTATTGTAAATCAAACATTTAATGTATGGCAACAAAAACATCAAGAGAAGATATTATTATAGAAAAGTATATGAATTTTGTTTTAGAACATGAAATGGTTCCTAAATCCATATATAAATTTTGTAAAGCAAATAAAATTAAGGAAGAGGAGTTTTATAATTTTTTTGGTTCTATAGATAGTATTCAAAAAACTATTTGGAGTAAGTTTTTATCAAATACAAGAGAAGTTATTGATAGAAACAAAGACTATAAAGAATTTTCTAATAGGGATAAACTTTTAACTTTCTTTTTTACTTTTTTTGAAATGTTAACATTAAACAGAAGTTATGTATTATTTATTTTAAATAATCGTAATGGCGTTTTAGAGAATATGTCTCAGATTAAGGATTTAAGAGTAGGTATTAAGGCTTTTTCTAAAAGTTTAATTACGAATAGTGCTAAAAAGAAAAATCCTATTTTACTACCTAATTCCTCAAAAATATTTTCGGAAGGAATATGGTTTCAATTTTTATTTCTTTTAAAATTTTGGATGAAGGATACTTCTGCTGGTTTTGAAAAAACAGACATTGCAATAGAGAAATCTGTAAATACCATTTTTGATGTTTTTAATACTACACCCCTTGAAAATATACTAGATTTTGGTAAATTTTTATACAAGGAAAAGTTTGCTTAAAAAAATTGGTGCTATTAATCTTTAGAAAATTTAAATGAAAACATTAGATAAGATACCTACAGGAAAAATTGAGCGTGCTAGTAAACTTTTAAAAACTGGAGTTAAAGTTGGAGGTAACTACGTAAAATATTACAGTGAACGTTTAATAAACTCGGAATTAACTACAGATAAGCTAAATAAAGAAAATGCAGAAGATATTTATGATGGTTTAAAAAGTTTAAAAGGTAGCGCTTTAAAAGTAGCCCAAATGCTTAGTATGGAGAAAAATATGCTTCCTAGTGCATATGTTGAAAAATTTTCGCTTTCACAATTCTCTGTGCCACCATTATCAGCTCCTTTGGTTAGGAAAATATTTAAAAAATATTATGGTAAATTTCCAGAACAAGTTTTTGACACTTTTGATAAAAACTCCATAAACGCGGCAAGTATTGGTCAAGTTCATAGAGCAACAAAAGGAACTAAGAAACTAGCAGTAAAAATTCAATACCCCGGAGTTGCAGATAGTATAAGTAGTGATTTGTCATTGGTGAAACCAATAGCAATTAAAATGTTTAATATTAAGGGTAAAGACTCTGATAAATATTTTAAAGAGGTAGAAAATAAATTAGTAGAAGAAACAGATTATTTATTAGAAATAAAACAAAGTAAAGAAATAACAGAAGCTTGTAGAGCAATACCTAATATATTGTTTCCGGAATATTATCCTGAATTATCTAATGAAAAGGTAATAACTATGGATTGGATGTCTGGACAGCATTTAAGTGAGTATACTAAAACAAATTTTGATACTAAAACAGGAGATAAGTTAGGGCAAGCATTGTGGGATTTTTACATGTATCAAATGCATGGTTTAAGAAAAATGCATGCAGATCCACATCCAGGTAATTTTTTGGTAAGTGATGATGGATTATTAATAGCCATAGATTTTGGTTGCATAAAAGAAATTCCTAGTACTTTTTATGTTCCTTATTTTGAATTAGCGAAAAAGGAGAATATTGAAAATGAAGTTATTTTTTTAGAGAAATTGTATGAATTAGAAATCTTATCGGATAAAGACTCTGAAGAAGAAATAGAATATTTTAAAGAACTATTTAAGGAAATGCTATCCATTTTTGTTAGCCCTTTTTTAAATGAAGAGTTTAATTTTGGAGAAGAAGATTTTTGGAACAGAATTGCAAATTTAAGTGAACGATATTCTAAAGATCCCAAGATTAGAAAAATGAATGGTAATAGAGGTTCAAAACATTTCTTATACATAAATAGAACATTTTTTGGCCTATATAATTTGTTACATGACTTAAAGGCTACTATAAAAGTTAACAGCTTTATGAGTTATATGTAATTACAGTTTTATTTGCCTAAATAAAAATCAATTCTTTTTTACTTATATTACATTTTTAAATTTTTTAAGTAAATATTAAAAGACTTAATTTTGGAGTCTTTTTCAATAAAATTTATATGTACAATTCTAAAATTACTGGGTTAGGATATTACGTTCCAGACAATGTAGTAACTAATGACGATTTATCTAAGGTAATGGATACCAATGATGCTTGGATACAAGAAAGAACAGGCATACAAGAACGCAGGCACGTAGCTTCTAAAGAAGACACCACAACGTCTATGGGAGTAAAAGCAGCTAAAATAGCTATTGAAAGAGCTGGAATAGATAAGGATGATATTGATTTTATTGTTTTTGCTACTCTAAGCCCTGATTATTACTTTCCTGGTCCTGGAGTTTTGGTACAGAGAGATTTGGGAATAAAAACAGTAGGAGCTTTAGATGTTAGAAACCAATGTTCTGGTTTTGTTTATGGTATTTCTGTAGCAGACCAATATATAAAAAGTGGTATGTATAAAAATATACTAGTTATTGGTTCTGAAGTACACTCTCGTGGTTTAGATATGACAACAAGAGGCAGAAGTGTTTCTGTAATATTTGGAGATGGTGCTGGAGCCGCAGTTTTAAGTAGAGAAGAGGATACTACTAAAGGAATACTTTCTACGCATTTACATTCTGAAGGACAGCATGCAGAAGAACTAGCATTACTTGCACCGGGAATGGGAAAAAGATGGGTTACAGATATTATTGAAGAAAATAACCCTAATGATGCATCTTATTTTCCAGTAATGAATGGGCAGTTTGTATTTAAAAATGCAGTAGTTCGTTTTAGTGAGGTAATTATGGAAGGACTGTCTAAAAATAATTTAGAACCAACAGATATTAATATGTTAGTGCCGCACCAGGCTAATCTTAGAATAGCACAATTTATTCAGAAAAAATTTAATTTGAGTAATGATCAGGTATTTAATAATATAATGAAGTATGGTAATACAACAGCTGCTTCTATTCCAATAGCTTTAACAGAAGCATGGGAACAAGGTAAAGTTAAAAAAGGAGACCTTGTTGTTTTAGCTGCTTTTGGCAGTGGCTTTACTTGGGGTAGTGCTATTATTAGATGGTAAGTTTATTAGATTATAAAGGTTTATAAAATTCGAAACCCCAACATTGCTGTTGGGGTTTCTTCGCTGATAGACTATACTAAACACTAACCATTAACTATAAACATATAGCGTAATCAACGACATAGCTTTTATTTATTTTTAAACAATCCAGGTATTTATTAACTAATAGACGCTTTTTTATCGAAAAAGTTACAATTTAACAAATATTTAACTCTCTAATAAAATTCCTTCCATGAAGAAAACATTAGTAATAGGAGCATCATTAAATCCTAACCGCTATAGTAATATAGCTATTCATCGTTTAGTTGAAAATGGAACTCCAACTGAGGCCTTCGGTTTAAAACTTGGGACTGTTTCTGGTGTCCAAATTAAGACTAAATTTATTCATTTTCAAAATATTAACACTATAACTTTATATTTAAATCCAAAACGGCAAGAAGCGTACTACAAAAACATAGTGGATTTACGTCCAGAACGTGTAATTTTCAACCCGGGAACTGAGAACCCTGTGTTTTACTCTATCTTAGAAGAAAATGGTATAAAAGTAGAAGTAGCTTGCACCTTAGTATTGTTAGCTACAAATCAGTATTAATTAAAACTTATTTTTTTATTCTAATAAGCCATAATCCAATAAAAGTTAAAAGGCCGTTTATTGGTAAAAGTTCATACCCAACTTTATAACCTCCTAAACTTTCTGAAGGAATATTAGAAAAACTATAAATTAGAGCTACAGATAGTATAGCAACTAGCCAAACATATTTGTCTTTTACTTGGTGATTAGTGAAAATGCCAAAAGAAAATAAACCTAATAAAGGGCCATATGTATATGCGGCTACCTGTAAAAGACCATCTATTACATTGGTGTCTAATACATGTTTAAAAATTATAACCACTATAATTAGTAAAACACTCATTCCAACGTGTACAAGTTTTCTTGTTTTTTTTTGATTTTCTTTCTTTTCTAATTCTAAAAAATCTACACAAAAAGAAGTAGTTAAGGAGGTTAACGCGCTATCTGCGCTACTGTAAGCTGCAGCAATGAGTCCCAGCATAAAAGTAATGCCTATTACAGAGCCTAGACCACTATTTAAAGCAATTTCAGGGAAAAGTAAATCGGTTTTAGCTTTGCCGTCTAAAAGAGGTATGGCAATATTCATTTTACTAGCGTAAATAAATAAAAGAGCACCCAAAAGAAGAAATATAAAATTTACAACAACAAGAACTATACTAAAGGAAACTACATTTTTTTGCGCATCTTTTAAAGATTTGCAAGTTAAGTTCTTTTGCATCATGTCTTGGTCTAAACCAGTCATGCATATTGCAATAAATAAACCTCCTAAGAACGATTTTATAAAATAATTTTTACTATAAAAATCTTCTGAGAATATAATTTTATTGTAGTTTGTTAACTCTTTAGAGTTTAAAAAGTCTATAAAACTCCAGTTTAGTTTATCTGTAATAAAGTAGATAGATAAAATCACAGAAGTTAGCATAAAAAGAGTTTGTAAAGTATCGGTCCAAACAATAGTTTTAATCCCTCCTTTAAAGGTATATACCCAAATTAATAAAACAGAGAGTGCTACAGTAATTTCAAATCGAATATTTAAATCATCAAAAACAAATTGCTGTAAAACAAGAGCCACTAAGAATAAACGAAAAGAAGCTCCTAGTACTCTAGAAATAAAGAAAGAGATTGCACCTACTTTATAGCTGGTAGCTCCAAAACGCTGATTTAAATATTCATAAATAGAGGTTACGTTTAATTTGTAATAAATAGGAAGAAGAACGTAAGCAATTACAAAATACCCAACAAAATATCCAAAAACAACTTGCATATAGCTAAATTCTGAAGCAGCTACCCATCCAGGAACAGAAATAAATGTGACACCAGAAAGAGAGGCTCCAATCATGCCAAAAGCAACTAAATACCAAGGAGATTTTTTGCCCGCTTTAAAAAAATCGGTATTAGTATCATTTTTACCAGTGAAATAGGAAATTACTAAAAGAAATAAAAAGTAAATTGTAATAAGAATAAGTATATAGGAGGCGGTCATAGAAATAAATTTCCAATGCAAAGTACAAAAAGTAAAAATAGTATGTAATTTTGTAGGTATGGATTTTTCTTCTAAACTTTTAGAGAATGCGGTGTATGAAATGTCTCAATTGCCGGGAATAGGTAAGCGCACGGCATTGCGTTTGGTTTTGCATTTGTTAAAACAACCAGACCAAAGAACAGAGAGTTTGGCTAGTTCTTTATTAGACCTAAAAGAAAAGATACAGTTTTGTAGTAATTGCCATAATATATCAGATACATTGCTATGCGAAATTTGTGCAAATACAAAAAGAGATTCCTCATTAGTTTGCGTGGTAGAAGATATTAGAGATGTAATGGCAATAGAGAATACAGGACAGTTTAGAGGAACTTACCATGTTCTTGGTGGTAAAATATCTCCAATGGAAGGAATAGGGCCGCAAGATTTAACAATAAACGCATTAGTTACTAAAGTAAAAAAAGGAGAAATAAAAGAACTCATTTTTGCGTTAAGTTCTACAATGGAAGGCGATACCACTAATTTTTATATTTACAAACAAATTTCGGGATTAGGAGTAAGTACCTCTACAATTGCAAGAGGTATAGCAGTAGGAGATGAGTTAGAATATGCAGATGAGGTAACTTTAGGAAGAAGTATACTTAATAGAGTACCTTTTGAAGGTTCTTTAAAGTCTAATTAATAGGTTAAATATATTAAAAATTCAGTTTTTTGCTTTAATTTTTGTTATTTTTGCAAAAAATTTAGCTAAATAAGCTTAGTAGATAGGAATATGGCAAAGTTTGAATTAAAGTTACCGAAAATGGGAGAGAGTGTTGCGGAGGCAACATTAACAACTTGGTTAAAAGAGGTAGGAGATGAAATTGAAATGGATGAAGCTGTTTTTGAAATAGCTACAGATAAAGTAGATTCTGAAGTGCCGAGTGAGGTAGATGGGATTTTAGTAGAGAAACTTTTTAATGTAGATGATGTTGTTAAGGTAGGACAAACAGTTGCAATAATTAGTACGGATGGTGATGCTCCTGAAGAGGTTTTTATAAAAGAAGAAGCCGAAGAACAAATAGAAGCATCTGTACAAGAAATAGAAGAAACTATTGTGATTGCTAAAGATTCTGTGCAAGCACCAGTACTAGGGCAAAGCTCTACAGATCGCTTTTATTCTCCACTAGTAAAAAATATAGCTAAACAAGAGGGAGTTACCATTGAAGAATTAGATGCAATTCCTGGAACAGGTAAAGAAGGAAGGGTTTCTAAAAATGATATAATTAACTATGTAGCTTCTAGAAAAACTAAAAATAAAGCTCCCGAAGTTGTTTTAGAAAAAGTTTCGAAAAGTACGGAGTCTATTCCTGTTTCTAAACCACTAGTGAATGTTGTTAAACCAGCGGCAGCAGAAACTAATAAAGCAGCAGAAACTAATAAAATAGAAAGCTCTAGTGGGCATGAGGTTATAGAAATGTCTAGAATGGGAAAACTTATAGCTAAGCATATGGTAGATAGTGTTTCTACATCTGCACATGTTCAAAGTTTTATAGAGGTAGATGTTACAAACCTTGTAAACTGGCGTAATAATGTTAAAAAAGCTTTTGAAGAACAAGAAGGAGAAAAATTAACCTTTACACCAATATTCTTAGAGGCAGTAGCAAAAGCTCTTAAAAAATATCCTTTAATGAATATTTCTATTCAAGGCGATACTGTTATAAAAAAGAAAAATATTAATATAGGTATGGCAGCTGCTTTGCCAGATGGTAATTTAATTGTGCCAGTAATTAAAAATGCAGACCAATTAAATTTAGTTGGTATGGCAAAGGTTGTAAATGATCTTGCAGTACGTTCTAGGAATAATGCTTTAAAGCCAGATGAGGTTCAAGATGGTACGTACACTGTAACAAACGTAGGGACTTTTGGTAGTGTTTTTGGAACACCAATTATAAACCAGCCTCAAGTTGGTATTTTGGCATTGGGTGCAATACGTAAAATACCATCTGTTATAGAAACTTCAGAAGGAGATTACATAGGTATACGTAGTAAAATGTATTTATCGCATAGCTATGACCATAGAGTGGTTAACGGTGCGTTGGGAAGCATGTTTGTAAAGGCTGTTGCAGATTATTTAGAGGCTTGGGATATAAATAGGGATTTTTAAATTGTAATTAATTATAGGTTTCCATTTTGCTTAATCTTTCTAACACGTATCTTTGTTAAAATTTTAAACAAAACCATGGAGTTAAAGCTAACAAGGCCTATTTGTTTTTTCGATTTAGAAACAACAGGAGTAAATGTTGCAAAAGATAGAATAGTAGAAATTGCAATCCTTAAAATTTTTCCAAACGGAAATAAAGAAAGTAAAACTTGGTTAGTTAATCCAGAAATGACTATTCCTGCTAATGTAGTAGAGGTGCATGGTATAACTAATGAACAAGTTGCTAATGAACCTACATTTAAAGAACTTTCCAAAGAAATTTATAATATGATAAAGGATAGTGATTTGGGTGGGTTTAATTCCGACCGTTTTGATATTCCTTTATTGGCAGAAGAATTACTACGTGCCGATATAGATTTTGATATGAAAAACACAGTTTCTGTAGATGTGCAAACCATTTTTCATAAAATGGAAAAAAGAACTTTAGAAGCAGCGTATAAATTTTATTGTGATAAAAATTTAACGGATGCCCACAGTGCAGCAGCAGATACAAATGCTACTTACGAGGTATTATTGTCTCAATTAGATAGGTATCCAGAATTAGAGAATAATATAAAAAAACTGTCAGAATTTTCAAGAAGAAAGCAATCTGTAGATTTTGCAGGTTTTATTGCTTTAGACGAAAACGGAGAAGAAATTTTCTCCTTTGGAAAGCACAAAGGAAAAAAAGTACATGATGTTCTGGAAAAAGAGCCTGGTTATTTTGGTTGGATTTTAAATGCAGACTTTCCATTGTATACTAAAAAGGTTCTTACGCAAATTAAACTTAGTAAGTTAAATAATAAGTTAGGTTAACAAATGCGATATATATTTTTTTTGTTTGCTGTTTTTCAGTTGCAAGCTCAGGAGGTTTTATTTGAAGGTCATGTTTATGATCATAAAACAAAAGAGCCTATTCCATATGTAAACCTTAGTTTCTTAAATACCTTAAAGGGAACCTCTACAGATGATGATGGTCACTTTTATATAGATGTTCCTAAGCCATATTTAGAAAAACAATTACATATATCCTCCTTGGGATATAAGGACACAATTGTGGTAGCAAATGATATTCATAAAACAAAAAAGTTTCATTTAGTAGAAGAGTCTTTTGAGTTAGATGAGGTGGTTGTTACACAATCCTTAGGTAACTCAGATGTTTTAAATCCGGTAAGTAGTTACAGTTTAACAAGCGGGTTCTCATCTTCATCAACTCCTTGGGTATTGGCTTTGTATTTTCCAAATATTGGAGCGCAAAAGAAATTTGTAAATAAGGTAACTGTATTTTTTCAAAAAAATAAAAACTTTAAAAGACCAAGTTCTAAATTTAGAATACGAATATATGGTGTGGATAGTAAGACCAAAAAGCCAAGTATAGATTTATTAAGAAAAAGTATTGTCTTGGAAACGCGAACAGATAAAGATTATGTTTCTATAGATTTAAAAGCATTAAATATAAAAGTGCCTAAAGAAGGTGTTTATGTTGGTTTAGAATGGTTGTTTGTGCCTTATAATTGGTATACTACAACTACAATTCATCCATTAACTAATAAGAAAATTGTAGAAGATCGTTTTGCTCCAACCTTTGGAGGAGTGTATAATAAGAATCAGAATTATAAGGCAATGGTATATGGAATGGGAGATTGGACAGATTTCACTGTAAAATCTAAAGACAAGTCTAAGAATTTTATCCCAGCTATTAGTCTTAAGGTTTCTAAAGAATAATTATTATGAAAATAATATGTATTGGTCGTAATTATACAGCACATATAGAGGAACTCAAAAATGAAAGACCAGAAGATCCAGTAGTTTTTATTAAACCAGACTCTGCAGTTTTACCTAAGGAACAAGATTTTTATATTCCAGAATTTTCTAACGATGTGCATTATGAAGTAGAAGTACTAGTGAAAATAAAAAAAGTAGGAAAACATATTCAACAGAAATTTGCACACAAATATTACGATGAAATTGGTTTAGGAATAGACTTTACAGCAAGAGATTTGCAGTCTAAATTAAAAGAAAAGGGACTGCCTTGGGAAAAAGCGAAAGGTTTTGATGGTGCAGCTGTTGTTGGTAATTGGCTTCCAATAAATACTTTTAAGGATATAAATGCAATAAATTTTGAATTGCAAAAGAATAAGGAGATAGTCCAGAAAGGAAATACAAGTTTAATGTTGTGGAAAATAGACGAACTAATAGCTTATGTGTCTCAATATTTTATGTTAAAAAAAGGAGATATAATTTTTACGGGTACACCTGCGGGTGTTGGTAAAGTAGAGCCAAATGATTATCTTACAGGAGCAATTGAAGGTAAAGAACTTTTTTCTTTAAAAATTAAATAATAATAATGATATACAGTTTAGATAAAATAAATGAAATGGCAGAAGGTGATGAGGAATTTATTGTTTCTGTAATTTCTGTTTTTTTAGAAGAAGTCCCAGTAGATTTAGAAGCTTTAGAAAAAGCTTTAACAGAGATGAATTATGAACAAGTTTACCAATTAGCGCATAAAATAAAACCTAATGTAGATTTATTAGGAATGGAACAAACAAGAGCTGCTGCATTAGAAATAGAAACTCTTGGTAAAAATGAAGCTAATATGGAAGAAATAAAAAAAGTATTTCCAATACTTAAAACCGATGTAACACAGGTAGTTTCTGAACTTAAAAAAGATTTTAATCTTTAATGAATGCAGAAATAATTACTATTGGTGATGAAATTCTCATTGGACAAATAGTAGATACTAACTCTGTTTTTATTGCTAAAGAGCTTAATAAAATTGGAGTATCGGTATACCAGATAACATCTATACAAGATGATAAAGAGCATATTCTTAACGCTCTTAAAGAAGCAAAAAGTAGAGCAAAAATTGTAATAATAACTGGGGGTTTAGGGCCAACAAAAGATGATATTACAAAACATACTTTGTGTGAATTTTTAGAAGATACCCTTGTAGAGAATAAACAAGTTTTAAAGCATGTAGAAGGGTTATTTGCTAAATATTATAAAGATAAACCACTTAGTCAAATTAATAAAAACCAAGCATTAGTACCATCTAAAGCAGAGGTGCTACAAAATGATTTTGGAACAGCACCAGGAATGTGGATGGTACATGAGGGAACTGTTTTTGTTTCTCTTCCTGGGGTGCCTTTTGAGATGAAAAATCTTATAAGCACCCAAGTTGTGCCTAGGATAATTGAGCAATTTGAGTGTCCGTATATAATGCATAAAACAATTGTTACTTACGGTATAGGAGAAAGTGCTTTAGCAGAGAGGTTAGAAGATTGGGAAGTTAATTTGCCAGACTTTGTTAAGTTAGCATATCTTCCAAGTTTAGGTAAGGTTCGTTTGCGTTTAAGTGCAAAAGGAGAAAATAAACAAGAGTTAATAGATGCTATAGATAAGGAGTGTGCAAAGCTTAATCGTTTAATTAATGATGTTGTTTATGGGATGGAAGATGAAGAAAGTGTAGAAATGGTTGTAGCATCATTATTAACAAATAAAAAAAGGTCTTTAGCAACAGCGGAAAGTTTTACAGGAGGAAAAATAGCTAATGTAGTAACCTCTGTACCAGGAGCATCTTCCTATTTTAAAGGAAGTGTTGTTAGTTATGCTACAGAAGCAAAAGAAAATGTTTTACAGGTGCCTAAAGAGGTAATAGAAAAACATTCTGTAGTTAGCGAAGCGGTGGCAAAAGAAATGGCTTTAGCTGCAAAAAAAATGTTTAATTCAGATTTTGCAATTGCAACAACAGGAAATGCTGGGCCTACTAAAGGGGATTCTAATGCGGAGGTAGGAACTGTTTTTATAGCCATTGCTACACCCAAAGAAGTGGTTTGTGAAGAATTTATGATGGGAGCTCAACGAGAAAGGGTGGTAGAGAAGTCTGTAAATAAGGCTTTTGAGATGCTACAAAAAGAAATTTTAAATTTCTGAAAAAGAAGTTTGCCAGTACCATAAAAAAGATATAAATTTGCACCCTGTTTAAAAGAAAAATTCTGCGCAATGTCAAAAGTTTGTGAAATTACTGGAAAAAGGGCTATGTTTGGGAACAACGTATCGTTCTCAATTAATAAGACCAGAAGAAGATTTAATGTAAACCTTTCCAAGAAAAGATTTTACATTCCTGAAGAAGATCGTTGGGTAACCTTAAAGGTTTCCGCTAAAGCGTTGAAAATTATCAACAAAAAAGGTATTTCGGCTGTTTTAAAAGACGCCAAAGCTAATGGATTAGTTAAGTAATCCTAAAATTCAACAAAAATGGCAAAAAAAGGCAATAGAATTCAGGTTATATTGGAGTGTACAGAGCATAAAGAATCTGGACAACCAGGTACATCTAGATACATAACAACAAAGAACAAGAAGAATACTCCGGAAAGGATGGAAATTAAAAAATTCAACCCTATCCTTAAGAGAATGACAGTTCATAAAGAAATAAAATAGTAAGTCATGGCAAAGAAGACGGTAGCAAGTTTACAAACAAGTTCTAAGAGATTGACTAAAGCCATTAAAATGGTAAAGTCACCTAAGACAGGAGCATATACTTTTGTAGAATCTGTTATGGCACCAGAATTGGTGAACGAATGGATTGCAAAAAAGTAACTAACTAACTTAAATTATTTTTTAAAGCCTCTTTCTTATGAAAGAGGCTTTTTAATTTTTTATATTTGAGTAACTATAGGTAAGATATGAGTTTATTTAAAAAAATATTTTCTTCTAAAAAGAAAGAAACCCTAGATAAAGGGTTAGAAAAGAGTAAAACTACTTTTTTTTCTAAATTAGGAAAAGCAGTTGCTGGTAAATCTAAAGTAGATGATGATGTTTTAGATAATTTAGAAGAAGTTTTAGTTTCTTCGGATGTAGGGGTAGATACTACATTAAAAATAATTGATAGAATAGAAGCTCGTGTTTCTAAAGACAAATATTTAGGTACAGACGAATTAAATGTAATTTTAAGAGAAGAAATTGCAGGACTATTATCAGAAACTCACTTAGGAGAAGAAACAGAATATAGTATTCCAAAAGATAAAAAGCCATATGTAATCATGGTTGTAGGAGTTAATGGGGCAGGTAAAACTACTACTATTGGAAAACTAGCGCATCAATTTAAAAAACAAGGTTTAAAAGTTGTTTTAGGAGCAGCAGATACGTTTAGAGCAGCAGCGATAGACCAGTTGCAGGTTTGGGCAGATAGGGTAGATGTGCCAATTGTAAGGCAAGATATGGGAAGTGATCCTGCTTCTGTAGCTTTTGACACCTTAAGTTCTGCAGTAACGCAAGATGCAGATGTTGTAATTATAGATACTGCTGGGCGTTTGCATAATAAGGTGAACTTAATGAATGAGTTAACTAAAGTAAAGCGTGTTATGCAAAAAGTTGTAGCCAACACTCCTAATGAAGTACTTTTGGTTTTAGATGGTTCTACTGGGCAAAATGCTTTTGAACAAGCTAAGCAGTTTACAAAAGCAACAGAGGTTACTTCTTTAGCAATCACAAAATTAGATGGTACTGCAAAAGGTGGTGTTGTTATAGGTATATCGGATCAATTTAAAATTCCAGTAAAATATATTGGAGTTGGGGAAGGAATAGAGGATTTGCAAGTTTTTAATAAATTTGAATTTGTAGATTCCTTCTTTAATTTAAAGTAGCTTTCCTAAAAGAATACTATAAAAGCCCTTTAAAATAATGCTATTTTAAAGGGCTTTCTTAATATAATTTTTTTTACCAACAGCAAACTACTCAATAACAGCATTAATTTTAAGCCATAATTCATTGTCAAAACTAGAAGGGCCTAATTGCATTTCTTCTGCGCTATCTCCACATCGTACAACAACTAAATCTTGGCTTGGAATAACATATATTTTTTGGTCATCTGCACCTAAAGCAGCAAACATATCTTCCGGAGCACTAGGTACTAACGATCCTTGTTTTACAATTTGCGAGGTAGTACCCATATAGCTTTCCTTCCCATTAAGCCACCATAAATAACCATAAGATTTATTTAGGTCTTGAGAAGTATTTACCATTGCATCATAATAACTTTTGCTAATAATGGTTTCGGAGTCCCAAACACCTTTGTTTTCAATTAATAGCCCCCAACGTGCCATAGTTCTGGTGTTACTAGAGTAAAGAGTTAGTAAGGTTTGTTCGTTCCAAGAGCCAGTCATGCCTATTTTATCTCTTATTTTAGAATAGAAGTAGGTGTTAAAATTTATACCCGTAGCATTGGTTACAATATCTTTTAATTTTGTAAATGCACCCTGGTGGTATGCCCATCTAGTTCCGGCATCTGCTTCATAATCAAAACAAGAAGGAGAAGTGCAAATCCATTTTAGAGTTTGTCCCACATAATCATTTAAACCAGTAGACATGCTAAGGTGGTCTTTAACGGTTATTAAATCTTGCTTTTCTTTAGTTAAAGATGACCAATTAGCTCCTAAATAATCAGAAGATTTGTTGGTAATAGATAAAAAACCTTCTTCCTGTGCAATGCCAATAGTACTAGAGACTAATGTTTTTCCAGCAGAATACCAGTTCCATTCCTCATTTTCAGAATGCCCATTAAAATATTTTTCAACAACAATCCTACCATTTTTAAGAATAATAAAACCCTTCGAATTTTTAGTTTTTAAATAATCATATAAATCTGGTAAATTTTCTTCCTTCCAATTTAATTGTTCAGGAGTAATAGTTTCCCATGTAGTACTACCTATTTCTGGAAAATATATTCCGCTAGGAATTATGCTGTCTTCTGTTTTATTATCATTGTCTTTTGAACAAGATATTATTAATAGACTAATGATTATAATAAAGATTCTGAAGTGTTTTTTCATCTATTTAAATCGTTTTTATTTAATCTTAGACAGGTGTAAATGGTATAGGTTTAACGTTTTTGGGTAAGAAATCGTATGAAAACAATATTGTTCGTTATGCTTATTGTATTTTTGCGCACTATTTTACAGTTATGAGAACAAAATCACTTAAAAAGAACAAAATCAATGTAGTAACTTTAGGTTGCTCTAAAAATGTATACGACTCTGAGGTGTTAATGGGGCAACTTCGTGCTAATGATAAAGAGGTAGTCCATGAAGAAGAGGGTAACATTGTAGTTATTAATACTTGTGGTTTTATTGCAAATGCAAAAGAAGAGAGTGTAAATACTATTTTAGAATATGTAGAAAAGAAAAATGCTGGGGATGTAGATAAAGTTTTTGTTACTGGGTGTTTAAGTGAAAGATATAAGCCAGACTTACAAAAAGAAATTCCAAACGTAGATGAGTTTTTTGGAACAAGTGAGTTGCCTAGTTTATTAAAAGCTCTAGAAGCAGATTATAAGCATGAGTTAATAGGGGAACGATTAACTACAACGCCAAAAAATTATGCTTATTTAAAGATTGCAGAGGGTTGTGATCGTCCTTGTTCTTTTTGTGCTATTCCAATAATGAGAGGAAAGCATAAAAGTACTCCTATTGAAGATTTAGTGGTAGAGGCAGAAAAGTTAGCTGCAAAAGGTGTAAAAGAATTAGTTTTAATAGCTCAAGATCTTACGTATTATGGATTAGATTTATATAAGAAGAGAAACTTAGCAGAGTTATTAAAAGCGTTGGTAAAGGTTGAAGGAATAGAGTGGATTCGTTTACATTATGCATTCCCAACTGGTTTTCCTATGGATGTATTAGATGTAATGAATGAGGAGCCTAAGGTTTGTAATTATTTAGATATTCCATTACAGCATATATCAGATTCTGTTTTAAAAAGTATGCGTAGAGGAACTACACATGCTAAAACAACGCAGTTAATTAAAGATTTTAGAGCAGCGGTACCAAATATGACTATAAGAACAACACTAATTGTTGGATACCCGGGAGAGACAGAAGAAGACTTTTTAGAGCTTAAAAATTGGGTAGAAGAAATGCGTTTTGAGCGTTTGGGTTGTTTTACTTATAGCCATGAAGAAAATACACATGCTTATACTTTAGAAGATAATGTTCCTGAGGATGTAAAGCAAGATCGTGCAAACCAAATTATGGAAATACAATCTCAAATTTCATGGGAGTTAAACCAACAGAAAATAGGAGAAACTTTTCGTTGTATTATAGACCGTAAAGAAGGGAATTATTTTATTGGTAGAACAGAGTTTGATTCTCCAGATGTAGATAATGAAGTACTTATTGATGCTACAAAATACTATATTAAACATGGTGAATTTGTAGATATAAAAGTAAATGAAGCTGCCGATTTTGATTTGTATGGCGAGCCAGTAGAGCAATCAAACTTTATTAGAGAATAAAAGGCGGACTTATTATTTTTTTAGTTCACCATAAAGATTGCATTTGCAAAAAATAGTTTTCCATTTTCCCAAAAGCCCCTAAATAAAGGGTTGTCTACCATATATGTTACATTTCCCTTTTTTAAGGATTGTGTACCATAAATTAGCGTGTTTTGTACTTTTTTCTGAGCATTACTACCCGCAAATCCAGATACAGGTTTTGAGTTTTGTTCTTCTAAATATACAGCGTTTCCTTTTTCTAAAAATTCGTAAGCATCACTGCCTAATTTAAGAGTAAAATAAGTGTTGCTGTAGCCATAAGAAAGTGGGTGGGTTGGGTCTACTTCTGTTTTAAAAATAGCTCCGGTAATTGCATTTTTAATTTGTTCTCTTTCATTTCTTTCGTAAGATTTAGGGTTTTTTATACTGTCTTGTTCTATTACCTTTTTCTTTATTTTAAAATCCTGTTTGTTAATAAAACTTTGCAAAGCTTTTCCCATTACAATAAGGTTGCCACCATTTTCTACCCAGTTGTGTATTGCAATTACTCTTTTACTAGTCATGAAGGAAGAATAATTAGAGCCGCTAGGTAAAATTAATATATTGTAATTAGATAAATTAACCGTGTCAAAATAATTGGCATCCAGAACAGATATAGGGTAATTAATTTGTTCTTCAAAAAAGTGCCAAATTTCACCAAAACGTAAGGTAGAAGTTGGTTTTCCAGAAAGAATAGCAACTTTAGTATCAGAAATTATTTGCACCGAGTTAGACCCAAAATCTTTTCCAGAATCTACAAAACCAGTTTTTGTAGCAAAAAGTTTTTTTTCATGGGCATTAGCAATTTTTTCAAGCTCATCTGCAAAACTCTTATGATTAGAGTTGTCTAATTTGGTAATTATTAAACTTCCACGATTATACGTTTTTCCTTCCATCTTAAAAGGAGTTTTACTATACCTAACTTTAATTTTTTCTTGTAAAACTGCAGCTAAAAATTTTGCATCTTTTATACTGTTCCAATCTGTAATGTAGGCGTATGCATTGGGGTCTAGAGAATTGGTTTTTAAGTTGTTTTTTTCATAAGTTTTACTTGGGGCTATAGCAGTGGTTGCTACACCATTTAGACCATACGCATAAGGTAAAGACCATGCAGTAATATCATACGTTAAAGAGTCGGTTAATTTTGTTTTTGGCTCAAACAAAACTTTAACTAGTGTACTTTTAGGTTGCTTTGTAGATACTACTAAACTACTAGTGGTACTTTTAAAAGTCCCTGTTTTACTGGTATTAAAAAGGTATCCCTTTAAATTTGCATTTTGCCCTTGTTGGTATTGTATTTGGTGTTGGTCTAATAATTTAGTTAGGGCTGTAATTTTATCTTCTGAGCCATTTAAAACATAGCTATTGTATTTGTAATTTTTAGTTTCATAAAACTTCTTAAATTCTTCATTAAGTTTTTTTCCGTTTTTTGATGCAACCTCAATAGTAGATATTCCTGTAGTTAAATGATGGCTATAACGATCTTGTAACGTTAATATGTCTCCAGCGTATGTTTTTATAGCTAAGCCAGCTCTTCCGCTGCCACCTTGTTCGTAGGTCATTCCAATACTACCGTTGTAGGTAGGGTAGGTATCTCCATAGCTAGGATACAATAAGTCAAAAACTTCTTTTGTAAAATATAGCCATCCATTTTTGTTAAAATATTTTGCGTGGTTTTTTCCAATGGTGGTCTGAAAGTCTCTTTGAAATTTTGTAATGGCTTCATGATAAGGTTCTGCAGCAGGAGCAAAATAATAAGGACTATCCACGCCTTGTTCATGAAAATCTACATGTATATGCGGTAGCCATTTATTGTAAAACTTTAGTCGCTTTATGCTTTCAACTTGTGTTAACCAAGCCCAGTCTCTATTTAAATCGAACATATAATGGTTGCTTCTGCCGTTCCACCATTCTTCATGGTGTTCTTTACTATTAGGGTCTATGGTTATGTCTTTATTTTTATATTGGTTATACCAATTTACATACCTATCCCTTCCATCTGGGTTAACACAAGGGTCCAAAATAATTATGGTATTTTCTAAGTAAGTTTTTTTGGAGGTAAGTAGTTCGTATATGGTTTGCATTGCAGCCTCTGTTCCAACACTTTCGTTTCCATGAACATTGTAACTTAACCAAACAATAGCTTTATTATTGGCGCCACTTCCAGTTGTGTTTTTTAAATGTTCTAAACGTATGTTATCTAAATTTTCAATATTTTCTTTAGAAGATATGTATGCTAAAACTAAGGGTCTTTTTTCGTTAGTTTTACCATACTCTACTAATTTTACATTAGAAGCTGCAGCTGTAGAAACATGTTTAAAATAATCTATTACTTGATGATGCCTTGAAAAATGGGAACCAATTTTATAGCCTAAAAAGTTAGAAGGGGATTGTAGTTTTTGAGCAAAAGAAAAAGTAGAAAAGAATACTATTAAGGCAAGTAAAAGCTTTTTCATTAACAGTTAGTTTAAGTACTAAAAAATCAAATCTAACAAATATTAATGAATAAGGGGTTTCGTTATTATTGATTTTATAAATGTGTCTTTTTTAAAACCTGTGTAATTAACTTATTTTTAGGAACTGTAAAATAGTAGAGTTTTATCTTTACAAGATATTTTTTAATGTATGGATGTAGATTGTATTTCTTTTAGAAGCACAGGTTTTTTTTCAAAATTAATTTTAGATTACTTAGATCAGGAAGAATCTGTAGAGAGTTTGTATTCTAATTTTCCCAATGTAGATGGTATAAAAAATCAAATAAAAGAAAAAGAAAATCATTTTCCTACAGCAAATAGAGAGGTGTTGTCTTGTGTTTTAAAAAAACAATATAAAAACATAAAAGCATCCGAAAGCACTATGCAAAATATTGATGCTTTAAAAGAAACTAAAACGTTTACTATTGTTACAGGGCATCAATTAAACTTATTTACAGGGCCACTGTATTTCTTGTATAAGATTATATCTACCATAAATCTTGCTAAGAAAATAGAAGAAGAAAACCCTGGATATAAGATTGTTCCCGTATACTGGATGGCAACTGAAGACCATGATTTTGAAGAAATAAATTATTTCAATTTTCGAGGTAAAAAAATACAATGGAATAAAGAGGCAAGTGGAGCTGTTGGGAAGCTAAATACTGATGGCTTAGAAGAGGTGTTTGCAATTTTAGAAAATGAATTAGGTACAAGTAAAAATGCGAGTTATTTAAAAGAAGTTTTTAAAAATGCGTATTTAAAACAGGATACTCTTACAGAGGCTACAAGATATTTAGCAAATGAGTTTTTTAAGGAATATGGTTTGGTTATTGTAGACGGAGATGCTAAAGAATTAAAACAAAACTTACTACCGTATGCTAAGAAAGATATATTTGACACCATAGCTTTTAAAGAGGTTTCAAAAACCATAGAACATATTCAACAATCTTCTGAGCAGTATACTATACAAGTAAACCCTAGAGAGATAAATTATTTTTATTTATTAGATGGTGTTAGAGAGCGAATTATTGAAAAAGAAGGACAGTTTTATATAAATAATACAGAGATACTATTTAGTAAAGAGGAACTAGAAAAAGAACTAAATACATACCCAGAAAGGTTTTCTCCAAATGTAATTGCAAGGCCATTATACCAAGAAGTAATTTTGCCTAACCTTTGTTATATTGGAGGAGGAGGAGAAATAGCATATTGGTTAGAACTAAAAAATATGTTTAAGGCAATGGAGGTGCCTTTTCCTACACTATTACTTCGTAACTCTGTCTTGCTCATGAAAGGGAAACAAAAGAACAAAATGGATAAGATGAATTTGTCTATTCCAGATTTATTTTTAAAACAGAATAGCTTAATCAATAAGAAAATTAGAGAAATATCTAATATTAATATAGACTTTACAGAACAACGCAACCATTTGCAAGAGCAGTTTGCTAATATTTATAGTTTGGCAGAACAAACAGATAAATCTTTCTTAGGAGCAGTAAAAGCACAAGAAATTAAGCAATTAAAAGGGTTAGATGCATTGGAGAAACGTCTTTTAAAAGCACAGAAAATTAAATTAAAGGATCATGTAATTAGAATGTCTGATTTGCAAAATGAACTTTTTCCAAACCATTCTTTGCAAGAGCGTAATGCCAATTTCTCAGAATTTTATTTAGAATACGGGGAAGAACTTATTCCTAAACTAATAAGTAAACTTAACCCATTATCGGGAAATTTTTCAGTTCTTGTAATGGATTAATAGTAAAAAATGCAAACCTATAATGTGTCTAAGAAGGTTGTAATACTTGCTTTGTTAAGTGGATTAGCAATTATTTGTATTAGTTACATGAAAGCTGCATTAGAGTTAGAAGATGCAGAACAGGCATTTTATTCCCAGTGGTGGCGATTAACCTATGATGATCAACCACCCGTCTATACATGGCTACAAATATTAGTAAATAAAGTGTTTGGAGTTACAAAACTTTCATTTTCATTTTTACGAGCTTTATTATTTAGTAGTACAATAGGTAGTGTGTATTTTTTTGGAAAGCAATATTTAAAAAATAAAGAACAAGCAGCTTTAGCGGTTATTCTATTAGCCCTATTTCCGGTATTTATAGACTTTACATTTAGAAGGTTATCACATACATCACTATTGTGTTTGTCTGTTGTATTGACTTTTATTTTTATACAACGTTTAATTACTCATAAATCTACATTTAACTATGTTTTATTAGGGTTAGTAATTAGTTTAGGAATCTTAACAAAGTATAATTATTTTTTAATGTTAGGGGCATTACTATTTGCTATTCCTTTTAATGATTCTTTGAAGAAAATAATTTTAAATAAAAGAATAATAGGAACTATTGTCTTAATAGTGATTCTTATTTTTCCTCACTTTTATGACTTGTTCTCTAGTTCTTATTTTGTTGATGAGCTACATAAAAGTGTAGCTTTAAAAACTAATACAGATATTGAAAACACTCTACCTATAATTTCAAGTTTTTTAGCTTTTTTTAATAGCATATTTAATTTAATTCTGCCTCTTTTTTTATTTTTTGGATTTCTTTTTTGGAGAAAAAAAGTTGTGCTAAAAACTGCTAAGAGTAGTTGGTTAAAGCACGTATTTATAGCACAAGTAATAGTTTTATTGGTAGTATTTGTAAGTATGAGTATAGTTAAGGTGCATACCAGATGGCTCTTGCCTTTATTTATTCCATACGTAGTCCTTTTTTTATCTCTAGTTAAAGTAAAGGGTCTTACTAAATATGTGAACTATGGTTTCGGCTTTTTTCTTTTTATAATTTTTGGGCAAACAATAAGAACGCCAATAGAAAAAGTTTTAAAAATACCATCATCAGTACATTATAGTTTTAATCAAATTTCGGAAGATTTAAATGCCAATTTTAAGAAAAAGCAATGGGTTTTACCAGATGTTACCTATGCAGGCAATATTAGATTTTTAAACCCAGAAAGAGAAGTTTTATCTTTAGATGATTTTACGTTGCCAAAATCTAAAGAGAAAAAAGGACAACGTGTTGTGATTAAAATTAATTCAGATTCTTTAAAATCTAGAGATGCAAAAGAGGTTCATAGCATTGATAAGTTTGGAAAAGAAAAAAAGAATCTAAGTTTTTATTTAGATTAAGAACAATTTAATTTTTTGTGAGCCCATGGAATGGTCTAGCCAATAGTGTAACTTTGAGTTGTTAAATTAAAAATATGCATAATATAGATATTGGTTTGGTAGAAATGACATTGGATGTTGTAAAGTATGCTATAGATAGGATAGCAAAAACAAATCCAGAGTTTGGGAAGCCCAAAAAAGAAGAGGAATTAAGGGCAATAGTAGGAGAAACCATAACACCTGAAGGAATAGGGGGAGAAAATGCGTTTAATTTATTTAAAGATGTTTTAATTAAAGCTACAGTTCCTATAGATCACCCTAGACATTTAGCATTTGTTCCTGCCGCACCAACAAGAGCAGCTATTATGTTTGATCTAGTTACATCGGCATCTAGTATACATGGCGCTTATTGGATGGAAGGAGCTGGTGGTATTTTTGCAGAAAACGAAGCTATGAAGTGGTTGGTTTCCTTAACAGGCTTACCTGATAAAGCTTTTGGGGTGTTTACAAGTGGTGGTACTGCTGCTAATTTATCTGCAATGGTAACAGCTAGAGAAAACTGGCGTAAAGACATTCAGAATTTAAATCAAAAAGGATTAATAATAACTTCTATTGGTGCACATTCTTCTATTAAAGCTATGGCAAAAGTTATAGATGTAGATGTTTTTTTAGTGCCTACAGAGGATTTAATGTCTAGGAATGATTTGGAAAAGGCTATAAATAGTTTAGATACTATAGATCGTAAAAGGCTTTTTTCTGTAGTAGCTACAGGAGGAACAACAAACGCAGGAATTATAGATGATTTAAGTGGAATAGCAGATATTTGTGAGAAGGAAAGTCTTTGGTTTCATGTAGATGCGGCATATGGTGGTGGGGCTTTAGCGGCAGACTCTGTTCGTCATTTATTTAAAGGTATAGAAAAAGCAGATAGTATTACGATTGATCCTCACAAATGGTTGTTTTCTCCTTATGATTGTGGAGCTATAATATATAAAAACCCAGAATTAGCAAAAGAAGCACATTCACAAGAAGGAAGTTATTTGGATATTTTTAAAGACGAAGGAGCTCATGGTTTTAATCCATCTGACTATCAAATTCAATTAACAAGAAGAGTAAGAGGGTTGCCTCTGTGGTTTTCTTTAGCAATGCATGGAACAGATTTGTATAAATCTGCAGTAGAACGGGGTATTGCACTAGCTAATTTAGCTGGAGAAATAATTACAAAAAATCCAATAGTAGAATTAGTTAGGGAACCTAGTTTGTCCTGTGTTTTATTTAGGAGAAAAGGTTGGTCTCCTAATGATTATAGAGATTGGACCTATAAAAACCATAAAGAAGGTTTTGCACTTGTAACCCCAACAAAATGGAAAGTAGGAAATACTTTTGAGACAGTATCCCGTTTTTGTTTTATAAACCCAGATACTACAGAGGAAGACATAAATGCTATTTTAAAAACTATGGAGTAGTTTAAGGAACAAGAAATTCACTAACCCATCCATTTATATCTTTATGAAATTGAACTTTAAAATGGCTCGTTTCTTTTAATTTTAGATATTCTATGGTTTCAGCTTTTATTTCTATACTAGAAAAAAAGTTTTTTTCTTTAAGGTATGTTATTTCTTCAGGGCTACCTATTTTACTGCCTGGAGCAAACATTGTGGTGTAATCTCTTTTTGCTTTTTCATTTATTTTTAACCACTGTTCTTTTAGTATACCGCAGTCCCTAATAACATTAGCAATTCCTTCAATTTTTATTTGTAATTTTTTTACAGGATGATAAAATAATAAACTAACATTATTATTTTTTGTTATTTGAGATATTTTGGCAGAACGCCTATCGGTATATAAAGTAAAACTAAAATCATCCGTGAACTTTCTAAGCCCAATGATTCTTAATTGAGGAGTATTTTCTGAACCAATAGTACCAAGAACACAAAATTTTAGGGGATGGTTTTTTTTTGTTAATGCTAATTTTAGCTCAGACTTAATTTCTTGTAAATAGAGATTAGTCATAATATGTTTTAAGTTAACATAAAGGTAAGAAAAATCTCATAAAGTAGGGTTTTTATTTTTTCAGTTGTTATATATAAAAATTCCTATGAAAAAGAATTTTATATAAAATCTTTATGGTTTTATGTGTTTAGGTTGGTTTTTAATTTCGATGTAAAGCTTAGGGTGGTTCCTAAGCTTTTTTTATTATAAATAACTTTTTTAATTAAGTCTCTTTTGATAAATTTTAAAATACTTGAATAAATATCTTTTGAAGATGCTTTCTTAAAATTTTCAAATTACTATTTTTGCGCATGCAAAATAACGTCCTAATACTAGATTTTGGTTCTCAGTACACACAACTTATCGCCAGACGAGTTAGAGAACTAAATATTTTCTGTGAAATAAAACCTTATAACAACCTTCCAAAAGACCTTTCTGGATATAAAGCGGTAATACTCTCAGGTTCTCCCTTTTCGGTGAGAGCAGAGGATGCTCCACATCCAGACCTATCTGAGATTAGAGGAAAAAAACCGCTTTTAGCAGTGTGTTACGGTGCGCAATATTTAGCACATTTTGGAGGTGGTAATGTAGCACCTTCAAACACAAGAGAATATGGTAGAGCAAATTTATCTTTTGTAGAAAAGGATGAGCTTTTTTTAGAAAACATATCAGAAGGCAGCCAAGTTTGGATGAGTCATAGTGATACAATTAAGGAGTTGCCTACAAATGCAAAGAAATTAGCAAGTACGCATGATGTGGAAAATGCAGCATATAAAATTGAAGGTGAAGATACCTATGCTATCCAATTCCACCCAGAAGTTTACCATTCTAAAGATGGTAAATTGTTACTAGAAAATTTTTTAGTTAAAATAGCGGGATTAGCGCAAACTTGGACACCAGATGCTTTTGTAGACACCACTGTTTCAGAGCTAAAAGAGAAAATAGGAGAAGATAGAGTAATTTTAGGGTTATCTGGTGGAGTAGATTCTACTGTAGCAGCTGTGCTTTTACATAAAGCAATAGGAAAAAACTTGTATTGTATTTTTGTAGATAATGGTCTTTTACGTAAAAATGAGTTCCAAAGTGTATTAACACAGTACGAAGGTATGGGACTAAATGTAAAGGGAGTAAATGCTTCGGCACGCTTTTTGGATGAACTAGCAGGGGAGAGTGATCCAGAAAAGAAAAGGAAAATTATAGGAAGAGTTTTTATAGAGGTTTTTGATGATGAATCTCATCTTGTAGAAGATGCTAAATGGTTAGCTCAAGGAACTATTTACCCAGACGTAATAGAATCTGTATCTGCAACTGGAGGGCCATCAGCAACTATAAAAAGTCATCATAATGTAGGCGGTTTACCAGATTATATGAAGTTAGATGTGGTAGAGCCATTACGAATGTTATTTAAAGATGAGGTTCGTAGAGTAGGTGCTAGCATGGGGATAGACCCTGAACTACTAGGGAGACACCCTTTTCCAGGCCCTGGATTAGCAATTCGTATACTTGGAGATATAACTCCAGAAAAAGTTTCTATCTTACAAGAAGTAGATGCTATTTTTGTGAACGGATTAAAAAAATGGGGCTTGTATGATAAAGTTTGGCAGGCGGGAGCAATGCTTTTACCAGTAAATAGTGTAGGTGTTATGGGAGATGAGCGTACCTATGAAAAATGTGTAGCTTTACGTGCTGTAGAAAGTACAGATGGTATGACGGCAGATTGGGTAAATTTACCGTATGAATTTTTACAAAAAACATCGAACGACATAATAAATAAAGTAAGAGGTGTAAACAGAGTTGTTTATGATATTAGCTCTAAACCACCAGCAACTATAGAATGGGAATAAATATGAAATTAATACTTAAAAACATTTTTTTTGCAGTTCTTTTTGTTTTCATAAGCAATACTATTAGCGCTCAGAAATTTACAACTCATGCTGTAAAAAGGGGGGAGTCTTTAGAGGCTATTGCTAAACAATATAAAGTTTCGCAAGAAGATATTCTTACTTATAATAAAGAATTAAAAAAGAATAAGCCACTTATAAAAAGTACTATTCTAGTTATTCCTTTGGATCCCCAAAAGGTTCAAGAAATTGTAAAAACAAAAACAAAACCAAGAACTACTACCAAAAAAGAAGAAAGTCCTGCTCAAGAACAACCAATAGGATTTACTAGTTATAAAGTTAGTAAGAAGGAAACATTGTATGGTATTGCGAAACGATTTCATATTACGGAAGAACTTATAAAAAAATATAACCCAGCTCTTTATTCTTCTCCATTAAAAAAGAAAATGGTTTTACGTATCCCTAAATATAAAAGGGTAAAACCAACTGAAATTGAAATTAATGAGGATGATTTTGAGACGTACCTTGTTTCTGCAAAAGATACACGCTGGAGTATAGCTCATAAGTATGGTATTACTATAGATAGTTTACTAGTGTTAAACCCTAGACTTTCTAAAAATAATACGCATTTATCTGAAGGAAGTGAACTAAAGCTTCCTAAAATAGCTGGTAGTAGCTTAGGGGAACAACAAGTGCAATTATATACTTCTTATACCGTTCCGGCTGGACAAACTTTTTATAGTTTAGAGAAGAAATTTGGCTATACCTCTAAAGAATTAACAGATTTAAACCCTGAGATTAAAGAACGAGGAGGGTTAAAAGAAGGAATGATTCTTCGTATTCCTGAAAAAAAGGTAAATACAGGTATTGTTAATACCGATAATTTTAATTTTTATGTTGTAAAGCCAAAACAAACCGAGTTTTCTTTAACTCGTAAATTAGGAGTTAGTTATAGAGAATTACTAAGTTTAAATCCAGATTTAAAAGATGGATTAAAAGCTGGTATGGTTTTAAAACTTCCTAAAAATAAAACTGGAGATTTTGAAGTAAAGAATTCGTTAGTTTTAGATAAAATGAATCTTTTGGATAGTATTGCTGTAGGTAATACTTCCAAAATTTTATTTCTTTTACCTTTTAGATTAGATAAGGTAGATGTGTCTAATAAACAAGATGCAATTAAGAAAATTAGCTCTAGAAACGATTTAAAATACAGCTTAGGTTTATATTCTGGAGCACTTGTTGCGTTAGATTCTTTAAAGAAGTTAGGGGTAACAGTAGAGGTAAAAACCCTTGATAATCAGTTAGATTTACAAAAAACAAAAGATATTTTAAATGCAGAAAATTTGGGAGACTATTCTGCAGTTATTGGCCCTATAGATGGAGCTTCTTTAAAGGAGGTTTGTAGCCAGGCTAATAGAAGAAATGTTCCAGTAGTAGCACCTTTTCCTGTTAAAAACAATATGGGACATAATAATGTTTTCTTTTCTTATCCTTCTGATGAAATTCAGAGAGAGCGTATGCTTACTTACTTAGAAAGTAAAGTTGAAGATGAAAATATAATTATAATAGCAGATGGTGATAATAAACCTATAGAAGGTAAAATAGTAGCAAGATTTCCAGAAGCTAAAATTGTTGAAATAAAAGAGGAAAAGAAAAATGTTGCAATTAATATAGAAAAGCTTACAGCATTATTTTCACAAGAGACGGTAAACTGGGTGTTTGTAGAAACTGCTAACCCTAAATTAATATCTAGTGTAAGCTCTATTTTAAATTCAATAAATACAAAAGATGTAATAGTAAAAATGTTTACTACAAATAGGAATAAAGGATTTGAAAATGATGTTATTTCTAATGTACATTTATCTAATTTGAATTTTACATATCCTTCTGCTTATAAAGAAGTGTCCAATAATTCTTTTGTAAAACAGTATAGAAAAAGATTTGGAGATACTCCAGATAAATATGCGGTAAGAGGATTTGATTTAACGTATGATATATTGTTAAAATTAGCCTATAAGAATGATTTATTTGCAGTTTCGAAGGTTATTGGGTCTACAGAGTATAATGGTAATGGTTTTAATTATATTAAGAAAGGAAACCAAGGCTATTATAACAATGTATCTTATATCATGAGTTATGATGATATGCGAATAAAACAAATTAAGGAAGAGGAATAGTTTGAAATAAAAACAACATATTTAATTGGGTACACTAAGATTTTTTATTTTATTACTTTTTAGTGTATCTATAGTAAGTGCACAAGAGTATTCTACAATACTATGGAAAGCACAAGATAAGTTAAACTGGAAAGATTTTAAAGGAAAGGTTCCTGTACTCAGTAGAGCAGCTGCTACAACCGCAAGTGGTGTTACCTATAAGTATTCTGCTCAGAAAATAAGGGGAGAACTAAAAGTAAGTTTTACTGTTAGTGCTTATTTTTATCCTGAAAAATCTTGGTACAACCCTTCATTGTGCGATTCTCTTATTTTGAGCCATGAGCAATTACATTTTGATATTTCAGAACTTTATGCTCGAAAATTAAAGAAAAAACTAGACACTACAAGCTTTACTCATGGTAGCCTAAAAAAAGAAGTAAAGTTTATCTATAATGTGGTTATGAATGAGCTTAATGATTATCAAAACCTTTATGATAAAGAAACTAATTTTTCTAGAGACTTAGAAGAACAGTTACGTTGGAATAAAAAAATAAGAGAGGTTTTGAAGTAGTTTTATTCTAGTCTTGCAGATACTACGGTGCTTTTTTCTGTAGTATAGTAAATTTCATCACCAAATATTCTAAAATATTCTTCACCATAACCATCTTCTAATCTATTAACTGCATAAGAAACAGTAGCAATTTCAAAAGGGAGTAGCACCTTTATTTCTTTTTCAGAAATGGTAGTACCATTTTCTGTGTTAAGCTCATATAGATTGTTGTTTTTACTATACAAAAACAATCTATTAGATACTAAGAATAATTGGCCAACTTCTCTACTTTGTATTTTAGATTCCCAAATGATAGTTTTAGTGAACCAATTAAAAGCAAATACTTTTCCGGTAATAGTATCATGAAAAAATAAGACACTTTTATTTTTGTCATGAAGCATATGTGTTATTTTAAGATTATTAGCAGCATCTAATGGAAATTTAAACTCAGCTTCACCAGTATTGGGAGAGCGAATAATAAAATAACTTGCACCTGTGCTTAAAATTTTGGAACCTAAATCTACTGCGAATGAAAAATAGTTTAGGTGTCCGTAGTTTGCTTCATCCCCTTCTTGAATTTCCCAAAAAATACCGCAAGTATTTGGGTTTATAGAGAGTAGGCTTCTCGAGCCTCTTCTAACATCCATTAAGACTAATTTATCCTCTTTAACAAGAAAATTTCTAATATTATCAACCCTAAATTCATCGCAAACGGCAATATCATTTCCTGTTTCTAGTTCCATATTATATAGCGCGGTAGATTTTTTTCTTAATCCAAACCAAGAGTTGTTAGATGCTATTGAAGGATATACACCTGATTTTTTCGAGAATAATACAGAGCCATTTTCAGGGTTTATTTTTAAAATTGTGGGGTCGTTTATATCAAGAGCTAATACCCATAAATAATTTCCAATTTTTTTAAGAGCATAAGGAGGAACAGAAGTTTCGTCTTTTAAATTCCATAAGCTTGCGCCATTTTCCTTATTAAGTCTTAAGAATCCATTTTCTCCTACGGGATTATAATAATATAAACCATGGTCTGATACATGAAGAAAACTTTTAAAAGCGTGTTGTATTTGCTGTTCGGTTCTATTTATAGACCATTTTACTTTAAAAGGCAGCCCAGAGGTATCTTCCAGTTCCTGTTCTTTTAGCTCTTTTTCCTGTTCCTCTTCTTCTTCAAGATTTGTAATTTCACTGCAATTCTGAAAAGAAATTAGTAAACATAAAAATAATATTGTTTTTTTCATTTTATCAGCAATCAAAAAAGAACGGGTTTTTAATTAGCAATTTTTAGTATTCTTAAAATCTTATAGATGCTCCAAGGTTTAAATATGCAACACCATAACCAGCTTCGGCAAAAGCTGCAAAAGTTTTAGAAAAATACCATCTACCACCAGCAAAAGCTGTACCGCTAGGTTTACTTCCAAAATTTCCAGGAGATCCTTTGTAAGAAAGAATATTGTAAGAGAACATTGCTCCTGCGTATATATCTAAATTTTTTATTTCTAAACCATTATAATGGTATGCACCTCTAATACCAATTATAGTATAATTCCATTTATCATTTCCAAAGGTGTAATTATATTTATAAGTTTTAGTCCCTAAATATGCTCCTAAGCTTACGACTCCTGGTCCTGGAACTTCCCAAATACCTCTTTCATAGGCAATACTGTAGCTGGGACTTTGGGAAGAGGTGGTGTAATTTCCAAAATTACCACCAAAACCTATTCCGGCATTAATAACATTAGTTCCTGTGTTAAATTCTTGTGCGTAACTTTGAGAAACTATAATAAAGAATAGTATGTAAATTATTTTTTTCATGATTCTGTACTTTAGTTTGCTTCACAAGATTCTCTTAATTCTGCAATGCTTTTTTTGTTTTCTTCAGACAAAAAACTGCCACAAGAATTTTCTAATTCATTAATTAGTTTTAATAGTTCTGTACAGTCATCAGAATCATCATCGATTATCTTAGATAATTTATTTGCACATTCTATAGCATCGAGACTGTCGAGTATTCCTAAAGGGTCACTTTTAGAGCAGTTAATAAAAATAAAACTTACCGCGATGAACGCAATAATTGTAAAAGGTTTTTTCATGATTTTTAGTGGTTTTAGTGATTGGTTAATTGTCCTCATAAAATTGAACAACGATATTGTTATCGGAGATTTCTACCATTTTAAATGATTTTCGTTCTTGCTTAGGAATGCTTTGCCATAACATATCTGCAGTTTCTTTGTAATTGACTGTTATCAGTGCTGTTCCATTACTAAATTTTTTAATTGGTTTTTTAACTCCTTTACTTTTTGTAATACGGCTGTATAAGGAATTTAGTTGCTCCGTGTCATAACTAACCTGCTGCACAGTTATAAGAACAATGTCTTCTCTTTTTTTATTTTCTTTGTTCTTTTTAGAGCCAAAAAGGGAGCCGATAGTTGCTATAGTTTCTTTAGAACTATCGACAGTATTTTTTACGGACTGGTTTGTGCTTTTTATAGAAGAGTTTGCATTTTCTATGGTTTTGTTGGCATTATCAATCTCTTTTATTCCATTAGTATTTGTATTGTCTTGGCTATGTACTAACCCTATATTTAAAAACATGCATAACAGAGCGTGTAGTGGTAGAACTTTCATTTTCCGTATTTTTTTAGTTGTAATTCAAAAATAGTGTTCCTTCTATGAGAAACAGATGCACGTTTGTTAAATGCGTTCATTTGGAAGATTAGTGTATGGAAATCAATTATAACTGTTTTATTGACTGATTTTAAGGAAGTTATTTTTTTATTGCTTTAATTGAATTTTATTAAATAGTAAGTGTTTATGTAAAAGTTATGGCGCAAAACTATTACATTTGAAAAACCACTTCCCCCCTACATATTCTGATATAATTTATGAAAACAAGTTTTTTCACTTCCATTTTCTTTTCTTTCATTTTTTTTGGATTTAGTCAGCAGAAAAAAATTGATTCATTAGAGCTTTTTTTAAAAAATTATCATCCGCAAGATTCTGTAAAACTTAATGCATTAAATGAGTTAGGTTATTTTTATTATGCAATTAATCCGGAAAAGGGTATAGAGGTTTTAAAGGAGGCTATTTCACTGGCTAAAGAAATAAAAGATTTTTCAAAATTGGCAACTGCATATTCTCATAAAGGCCATAATCATAGCGCAAAAGGAGAAGATTCTTTAGCTATTAAGTTATACGATAAGGCTATTGAAATCCATAATCAAGAAAATAATAAAAAAGCAGTTGCCAGATTAGTGTATAATAAAGGATTGGTATATTTTAATCAATCAAATTATATAAAAGCTATTGAAAATAATAGGAAAGCTTATGAGGTATTTAAAGAAGAAAAGGATAGTCTTTTAATGGCGAAAATGCTTAATAGTATTGGTGTTAATCAAATGTACCTATCAGCATATCCAGATGCGGTGGATAGTTATTTAGAAGCGTCTGAAATTTATGAAAATTTGGGTTTGTCGAATGACATGAGTTATGCTAATATGTGTAATAACATTGGTTTGTTATATACTAGGCTTGATAAGTTAAGCCTGTCGATGGAATATTATGAAAAGGCAAAAAAAATCTATGCAAAAATAGATTTTTCTGAAGGTTTGGCTAATACATTGGCTAATATTGGTTTAATATATAAAGAGAAAGGAAATAAGAAAAAAGCAATAGAGCAGCTTAAGTTGGCTTTTGAGATAATGAAGAAAATTAATAATGAAAGAGGGGTTGCTAATGCGCTTACGAATATTGGAGGGGTCTATGCAGATGATTTAGAATATAGTAAAGCACTTCCTTACTTTTTGCAAACTAAAACTATTTATGAGAAATTTAAGAATAGTAATAATTTGTCTGAGGTGCATAATTATTTAGGTCTATGTTACTTAAATATTAATAAAGATTATGTTTTAGCAGAATCTCATTATCAAAAAGCTTTAACGTATGCAGAACAAGTGAACAATATTGAAGCGCAGTATAGAACTTTAGAAAAAATTTCTAAGATTAATGCAAGTGTAGGTCGTTATAAAAAAGCTTATGAAACTAAAATCAAGGCATTTGTAATGAGAGATAGTTTTTATTCTGTGGAGAAAAAGGAAGAAATTGCTCGTATAGAAACAACATATAAGTATAGAAAAGAAAAAGATTCACTTAAAGCTATTTATAATCAAAAAGAGGTTATTACTAAGGCTAAAATTGAAAAAGAAATATTAATCAAAAATGTATTCTTGTTAGTTGCATTTGGGGTCTTTTTAGTGTCTATAATTGGTTATTTTTTATATAAAAGAAAAAGAGATGCAATGGAACAAAAAAGCATTGCGGAATTTAAAGCTAAGGTTGCTGAAACAGAATTAAAAGCCTTGCAATCTCAAATGAATCCTCATTTTATTTTTAATGCCATGAACTCTATAGGAGATTATATGGCAAAAAATGATATAGAAAAGGCGAGTGAATATCTAATAAAATTTTCAAAATTGGTGCGTGCGATTCTGGAAAGTTCAGAGAAGAAACGAATAAGCTTACAAGAGGATTTAGAGTTAACTCGGTTGTATATAGAAATAGAGTCTTTAAGATTGAAAGAAAGAATAAAATGTGTATTTCACATAGATAAAGATATTGATTTGCAAAACACAATGTTGCCTCCTCTTATTTTACAACCATTTATAGAAAATAGTATTTGGCATGGAATAGCTCCAAAAAAAGGAGAAGGAAATATACAAATAGATTTTTGTAAACAAGGTGAGGTTGTTATTTGTAGTGTTGATGATGATGGAGTTGGAAGAAAAAATATGCTTGGTAAATTATCAAACCACACATCAATGGGGGTGAAAATCACAAAAAATAGATTAGCTATTCTTAATCAACTTAAAAGTTCTAAAAGTAGTGTTGCAATTGTAGATAAAGAAGAGGGTGTAAGGGTTGAAGTAAAATTACCATTAGAGTTAAAATTTTAAATATATGATGAGAGCAATTATTGTTGATGATGAGCAACATTGTATCGATAGACTTTTAAAACTACTTTTAAAGTATGTTAATAGTATTACTGTGGTTAAAGTAGTTACTACGGTGGAAGAAGCGAAGATTAGTATTGAAGAGGAATTGCCAGATGTAGTTTTTTTAGATGTCCAGATTTATGAGCAAACTGGCTTCGATTTATTAAGACAGCTTTCTGCTATAAATTTTGAGATTATTTTTACAACTGCTTATAATAATTATGCGATAGAAGCATTTAAATTTTCAGCTTTAGATTATCTGTTAAAGCCAATAGATAAAGAAGAGTTTGGTAAAGCTATTGAAAAGTTAAAGCAAAAATCTTCTCTAAAAGAACTATCTAAAAAAATGGAAGTATTGTTTCATAATTTAGAAGAAAAACAGAATAGTGGTTTAAGGAAAATTGCAGTGCCTACAGTAGAGGGTTTAACTCTTGTTGATGTTTTAAATATAATCCGATGTCAATCAGATACCAGTTATACCCACATATATCTTAAAGGGAATAAAAAAATAACAGTGGCAAAAACTTTGAAATATTTTGAAAATCTTTTGGAGAGGCATAATTTTTTTAGAATACATCATTCTCATTTAATTAATTTATTGATGGTAGATAAATATGTAAAGGGCAAGGGAGGGTATGCTTTAATGAAAGAAGGTGCTTATGTAGAAGTTGCAGTACGGAGAAAAGAAGAATTTCTTAGGAGACTTTCTAATATCTAGAAAAACCCTTTGTAATAAAATTTTTAAGTGTATGGTTAAAAAAAAGCAAGCACAAATAGCAATTGTTATATGTGCTTGTTAGTTTAAATTTTAAGCTCCACCAGCACATAAACGAATTCCTCCTGAACTGGCATTTGTTGTGTTTTTTATTTCAGAAGAAATATCGTGCTCTTTTCTATCTTTAATATTGGAATTAGTAGTTTCCTCATAAAAACTAGTATCTTCTTGTTCGCAAGCTGTCAAAATACATAAAGCAAAACAAATCAACATTATTTTTGTAATTGATTTCATAATCATTGTATAAGTTAAACATCACAAATTAAAAAACCTTGTTTTAAGGAGTCTAATTTACCTTCCCTAGCAGGAATAAATTCTTGTGCAACATATCCTTTATAACCAGTAGCTAAAATGGCTTTCATAATTGCAGGGTAATATAATTCCTGACTTTCATCTATCTCATGCCTTCCAGGAACGCCAGCAGTATGGTAGTGGCCAAAATATTGGTGATTGTCTTGTATAGAACGTATAATATCACCTTCTTGAATTTGCATGTGATAAATATCATAAAGTAATTTAAAATTTTCGGAACCTAATGCTTTACATAGTTCTATACCCCAGGCAGAAGTATCGCACATATAATCTGGATGATTAATTTGATTAAATAGTTCCATTTGTAAAACTACACCATGTTTTTCTGCCAAAGGCATTATTTGTTTTAACCCGTTAACACAGTTTTGTAAACCAGTTTTATCGTCCATTCCGTCTCTATTTCCACTAAAGCAAATAAGATTTGTGTAACCAGCCTCAGCTACTTTTGGGATAATATCTGTGTAGTTTTTAATTAATGTTTCATGATATTTAGGATTGTTCCAACCTTTTGTAAGCCCTATTTCGGCACCATTACACATAGCACTATGAATATTATATTTTTTTAATAACGGCCATTCCTCAGGCCCCATTAAATCTACAGCAGTTACTCCTAACTCATTTAAAGTTTTTAAAAAATCTTCTAAAGGAATATCTTTAAAACACCAATGGCAAACGCTGTGGTTAATGTTATTTTTAAGTTTAAATCCCATATCTTGCTTTTTTTCTTGCGCACTAGCTGTTTTGCAAGCAACTAAGCCAACAGATGCCGCGGCAGATGTGCCAATAAATGTTCTTCTTTTCATGTTGTTAATTTACTGGTTTGTAATTGTTTATTTGTAAAATAGTTATAATAAATGTAATAAGTACGTGAATAAAGATATGGTAATAAATAAGAAAATGAAAATAGAACCAGATAAAAAGAAACTTATAGAATTAGCTCATTATAGAATGCCTTACGGAAAATATAAAGGGCGTTATTTAGTAGATATACCAGAACCATATTATACTTGGTTTTATCAAAAAGGGTTTCCAGAAGGAAAATTAGGGAGCTTACTTAGTGCTATGCATGAAATTAAAGTAAACGGTCTAGAATCTCTAATTCATAAAATACAGAAAGATTTTCCTAAGGATTATCTTTAATTTCCTTTAGCAATTTGTATTTTTGCTCGCGTTAAGAAATCAACCTAACGCTTCATGTCACAGACTAAATACATTTTTGTAACCGGTGGGGTTACATCTTCTCTAGGAAAAGGAATAATAGCAGCCTCTCTTGCAAAGTTATTGCAAGCTCGTGGTTATAGGACTACGATCCAAAAGTTGGATCCCTATATTAATGTAGATCCTGGAACACTTAATCCTTATGAACACGGAGAATGTTATGTTACCGATGATGGTGCAGAAACAGATTTAGACCTTGGGCATTACGAACGTTTTTTAAATGTTAGAACCTCACAAGCTAATAATGTTACTACTGGTAGAATTTACCAAAGTGTAATAGAAAAGGAGAGAAGGGGAGAGTTTTTAGGGAAAACGGTACAAGTAGTACCTCATATTACAAATGAAATTAAGCACCGTATTCAGCTTTTAGGGAAATCTGGGGACTACGATATTGTAATAACAGAAATTGGTGGTACTGTTGGTGATATAGAGTCTTTACCATATATAGAAGCTGTAAGACAGTTATTGTGGGAGTTGGGAGATGATAATGGTATTGTAATACACTTAACATTAGTGCCTTATCTTTCTGCAGCCGGTGAATTAAAGACTAAGCCTACGCAACATTCTGTTAAAACATTAATGGAAAGTGGTATTAAGGCAGATATTCTTGTTTGTAGAACAGAACATGAAATATCGGACGATATAAAAAAGAAACTTGCACTTTTTTGCAACGTTAAAAGAGAAGCTGTTATACAATCTATTGATGCTTCTACAATTTATGATGTTCCTATTTTAATGCAACAAGAAGGGCTAGATACAGTAACTTTAAAAAGATTAGCCTTACCAGATACAGTAGAACCAGACTTAGGTACTTGGAAAGATTTTTTAAGAAAACACAAGAACCCGCAAAACGAAGTAACGATAGGTTTAATTGGGAAATATGTAGAATTACAAGATTCTTATAAATCTATCTTAGAAGCTTTTATTCATGCAGGAGCAGTAAATGAAGTTCGTGTTAATGTAAAATCTATACACTCGGAGTATTTAACCAAAAGTAATTTTGAAAGTAAATTAACTGGCTTAGATGGTATTTTGGTAGCTCCAGGCTTTGGAGAAAGAGGTATAGAAGGAAAAGTTAAGGCCGTACAGTATGCAAGAGAAAAAGGAGTTCCTTTTTTAGGAATTTGTTTAGGAATGCAAATGGCGGTTATAGAGTATTCAAGAAATGTTTTAGCTCTTGCTGATGCTAATTCTACAGAAATGGAAGAAAATACATCAGACCCTGTCATTAATTTAATGAAAGAGCAAAAAACAATAACTAATAAAGGTGGTACTATGCGTTTAGGTGCTTGGGATTGCCATTTAGTAGAAAATAGCCTTGTTTCTAAAGTTTATGATAATCAGTTAGATATTACAGAAAGACATCGCCATAGATATGAGTTTAATAATGATTATAAAGAACAATTAGAAGCTGCAGGTTTAATAGCATCTGGTATAAATAAAGAAACAGGACTAGTAGAAATTGTAGAAATTGCCAGTCATCCTTGGTTCATAGGTGTACAGTACCACCCAGAATACAAAAGTACGGTTGCAAATCCTCACCCTTTATTTGTTGGGTTTGTTAAAGCAGCTTTACGTCATAAAAAAGAAGAATAGTGCCACAATGGCATGAAAAAACAAATGGGCTTATTTTTGCTCAGGTTTTAACTAATAAATTACCGAATTTTAATTAGGTTATCCTTATGGAAGAAAAAAAACTAGATGTAAAATCTATTATTGGCTTTGTGCTTATTTTTGGAATTCTCCTTTTCATGTTTTATCAAAACAAGCCAACTCCAGAAGAGGTAGAGGCTCAGAAAGCTAAACAAGAACTTTTAGAAGCAAAAGAGGCATCAGAAAATCAGAACCCTCAAATAGCAGAGGAAAATAAAACTCCTGTATTAAATTTACAAGATTCTACAGCAGTTGCTAATTATAAAAGTACGATAGGTGCTTTTGGTTATACTTCTACTTCTGATGGTATTACAGAAATACAAAATGATTTAGTTTATTTAAAAGTTAGTAATAAAGGAGGTCAAATTATAGAAGCAAAGATGAAAACCTTTGTTACCTATGATTCTATTCCGGTTTATTTGGTAAAAGATGGTAATGCTTCTTTTGGTTTAAATTTTTCTACATCAGATAATAGAGTTTTAGATACACAAGATTTATACTTTGAACCTACTTTAACAGAGAATAACGGTAATTCTGTGCTTTCCATGAAAGCTAAGATTTCGGCAAATCAGTTTTTAGAGTATCGTTATGAAATGAAGCAGGGAGATTATTTAATAGATTTTTCTGTGAAATCGCAAGGTTTAAATGGGGTTATTAATACAAGTCAACCTGTGAAATTATCTTGGAAACTAAAAGGAATACGTCATTCTAAAAGTATACAATATGAAAACAGATATACTAGGTTAACCTATAATCATGAAGATGGTAAAATAAGTAAACTTTCTGAAAGTAGTGATGATGATGAGAAAGAAGAAGATGTAAAATGGTTATCCTATAGACAGCATTTCTTTAGCTCAATCTTAGCAAATGATAATTCTTTTAAAAACGCATACTTAGCTTCTGTAAATTTAGTAGAAGAAGAAAATAAAACAGATAAGTTTACAAAAGAATATAGTTCTGTAGTGCCTTTAGAGATAAAAGGAGGTGAAATTTCTGAAAATTTAAATTGGTACTATGGCCCTACAGATGTAAAAGTTTTATCAGAGTATAAAGAATTAGGATTAGAAGATTCTATACCTTTTGGATGGGGTATTTTTGGATGGATAAATAGATATGTATTTACGCCATTTTATTCTTTACTAAGTTCTTTTTTACCTTATGGTATTGCAATTGTTGTGATGACTATTTTAGTTCGTTTAGCAATGTCTCCTGTAACGTATAAATCCTACTTATCGCAAGCTAAAATGAAGGTATTAAAACCAGAAATTACAGAGCTTGGAGAAAAGTATAAAGATAATGCAATGAAAAAGCAGCAAGAAACTATGAAGCTGTATAATAAAGCAGGAGTGAGCCCTATGAGTGGCTGTATACCAGCATTTATACAAATGCCTATTTTTTATGCATTATTCATGTTTTTTCCAACATCTTTTGCGCTTAGGCAAAAATCATTCTTATGGGCAGATGACCTTTCTTCTTTTGATACTATTTATCAATTCCCAGAAGGATTTTCTATTCCTTTTTATGGGGATCATATTAGTTTATTTCCAATATTAGCATCTATTGCAATATTCTTTTATATGCAAATGACTACTGGGCAAAATATGCCACAACAACCAGGTATGCCTAACATGAAGTTTATTATGTATTTAATGCCTTTTATGATGTTGTTTTTCTTTAATAATTATGCCAGTGGATTAAGTTTGTATTATTTTGTGTCTAACTTAATTACAATAGGGATTATGTTGGTTATAAAGAAGTTTATTTTAGATGATGCTAAAATTCATGCACAAATACAAGAAAATAAAACCAAGCCAAAAAAGGAAAACAAATTCCAAAAGAAAATGCGCGAAATGATGGAGCAAGCAGAAGCGCAGAAAAAGAAATAATAAGGCTGTAACACATAAAAAAAAAAAGGCTTCTATTTTAGTAGGAGCCTTTTTTTGTTAAAAGTCTATGGTAAGATTTGGGATTTCAAAGATGCAACCCTTTTAAAGCTTTAAAAAGTATTAGTTGTAAAATAGGTGATTTTGTATGCTAAAGGTTCTTGGTATGTTGTTTAACTTTTTTAAGGAATAAAAATTAAATTATTATAGAAAGTTTTTTCTTACATTTTTGTTTTTTAAACAAAAAGAATCCCTCACATAACTATAGAATAGTAATGAAAAGGGATTCTAAAAGCGAAATATAAACTATACTTAGTTAATATCTCGGGGACTCTTAATGTCCTAAAGCATCTAGTGCTTCTTTTGGTAATAGGACTTTGTCTATTATATGAACAATACCATTACTTGTCATAACATCAGCTGTGGTAACATTTGCATCTGTGGATGTTTTATCTTGTAACGCTACACCATTACCAACTAATGCAAAAATGGATTCTCCTTGTATAGGAATTATTTCTTGTTGGTTAGTTAAACTTGAGGATTCTACAGCAGCACCAGAAACAACATGATAGGTAAGTATTTTAGCTAGTAAAGCTTTTTCTTCTTCCGTATCAAAATCTGCTAAACTATTATAATCATTGCCTAAAATGTCTAAAAGACTAGCAAAAGCTGCATTAGTTGGAGCAAATACTGTAAATGGTCCATCTCCACTAAGAGTTTCAACTAAACCAGCATCAGCTTGTATAAGAGCTTCCACTAAAAGGCTTAAATCTGGAACGCTTTGTGCTGTTCCTACAATATTTGGATTAAGTATATCTAAAACTTCTTGTGGCAATAAAACCTTATCAATAATATGAACAACACCGTTACTAGCAATAACATCTGCAGCTGTTACTTGTGCGGGAGTATCTGTTGCATCAGTAATATAAACGCCACCAGTTAAACTAATTGTAATTTTTTCAGATTGTAAAGTTGTAATTTCTTGATTATCAGATAAATCTGTAGATAAGGCAGTAGTGTTACCAATTACATGATAGGTAAGAATTTTTACAAGTAAAGCTTTTTCTTCATCTGTATCAAAATCGCTTACAGCATTATATTCATCTCCTAAACTTTCTAATAATGCAACAAAAGCATCATTTGTTGGTGCAAAAACAGTAAATGGTCCATCTCCAGACAAGGTTTCAACAAGACCAGCATCTGCTTGTTGCAAAGTGCTAACAAGAACACTTAAGTCGTTTGTAGCAACAGCTAATTCTACTATTGTTTTTAAATTTAAATTTGTAACAAAATCTATAGCTGCTTGCGGTAAAAGAACTTTATCTATGGTGTGTGCTACTCCGTTTGAAGCTATAATATCTGTGCCAGTTATATTTGTATTAACATCAGATGCATCTCCTATAACAAAAGTTCCTTGGTTATCTATAATACTAATAGAGTTGTTTGTGAATGCAGTTCCTACTTCTCCTGCAGTTAAATCTCCTGCTTTTACTGTAGCATTTGGTATTACATGAAAAAGAAGAATGTTTTTTAATAAATTAATTTCTTCTTCCGTATCAAAATCGTCTAAACTATTATAATCATCCCCAAGAACCTCTAATAATGCTACAAAAGCATCATTTGTTGGTGCAAATACAGTGAAAGGACCTTCACTAGATAAAGTTTCTACTAAATCAGCTTTTATTACAGCATCTTTTAATAGGGAAAGTGGCTCAGTTTCAATGACAATACTCACTAAGTTGCCAGGAGAATTAATGGCGTCAATAACTGCTTGTGGCAAAAGTACTTTATCTATAAGATGTACAACGCCATTGGTAGCAATTACATCTGCTGCAGTAACAGTAGCGTCTGTAGCTGTTTTATCTTTTATCTTAACTGAAGAAGATTCTAGAGCAATAGTTACATCTTCCTCTTGCAATGTAGTAATCATTTGGCCATCACTTAGATCTGTAGATTTTGCAGCAATATCAGCAACAACATGATATTTAAGAATTTGAGTAAGTAGAGCTTTTTCTTCTTCCGTATCAAAATCTTCCAAAGAATCAAAATCATCTAAATTTCCTAATAGGGTAGTAAAAGCATCATTAGTTGGCGCAAAAACAGTAAAGGTAGCATTTTCATTGGCTAGAGCTTCAACTAAGCCTGCATCGGCCTGTATTAGAGCAGCAACTAAAGAGCTTAGAGATTCTGTTGCTTGTGCAGTTGCAGTAATGTTAAGTTCTGTTGGTTTTTCTTCTGGTGTATCATCGTTTTTGTCACAAGAAAAAAGTGCAATACAAAAACATGATAGTAATAAGAAACGTTTCATTTTTAATAGTTTTTTCATGGCTTAAATTTTAATTAATTTGTTCAGTTTTTATATTAAATATATAAACAATATTTTATTTAAATTATATAAAGTATTGTTTATTAATAATATAGATGATATAAGACAGTATTTATTTTGTTTAACAAATATATAAAAAAATTAAACAAAACATAATTTTTGAAGAGAAATTTAAATTTGAAGCTGCTAACAAGGTAATTTTGTATTTTTGTAGGCTATATAATTTTTAGAATGAAAAAAGTAGTTGTAGGCCTTTCTGGTGGAGTAGATTCGAGTGTTGCTGCATACCTTCTTAAGGAGCAGGGATATGATGTTATAGGCCTTTTTATGAAAAATTGGCATGATGATTCTGTTACAATATCAGAAGAATGTCCATGGTTAGAAGATAGTAATGATGCATTAATTGTTGCGGAAAAGTTAGGAATACCTTTTCAGACAGTAGATCTAAGTGAGGAATATAAAGAGCGTATTGTAGATTATATGTTTCGTGAGTATGAAATGGGGAGAACGCCAAACCCAGATGTACTTTGTAATAGAGAAATTAAGTTTGATGTTTTTATGAAAATAGCAATGCAACTTGGTGCAGACTATGTTGCTACAGGCCATTATTGTAGAAAAGGAACTATACAAAATAATGATGGTACAGAAACATATCAGCTTTTAGCAGGGGAGGATCAAAATAAAGACCAATCCTATTTTTTATGTCAATTATCTCAAGAACAATTATCTAAGACATTGTTTCCTATAGGGGAGCTGCAAAAGCCAGAGGTTAGAGAAATTGCTACAAAAATGAATTTAATTACTGCGGATAAAAAAGATTCCCAAGGATTATGTTTTATTGGTAAAGTAAGATTGCCCGATTTTTTACAACAAAAACTAAAACCTAAAAAAGGAATTATTGTAGAAATACCAAATACACATCCTTTTTATACACGAGAAGTTGCTGGTTTTAATAGTGAGGAAGATAAATTATATTTTTCTTCAGAAAAGCCAATATATGCTGTTTCTGAAGGGAAAAAAGTAGGGGAGCATCAAGGAGCACATTATTTTACAAAAGGACAAAGAAAAGGTTTAAATGTAGGAGGAACAAAAGAACCATTATTTGTAATTGATACAGATGTAGAAGAAAATGTAATATATACAGGGCAAGGAAAAAGTCACCCAGGTTTATATAGAAATACTCTTTTTGTATCCAATGAAGAGACGCATTGGGTAAGACCAGATTTGTCTTTAAAAACAGGAGAATCATTAAAAGTTAAAGCTCGAATTAGGTATAGACAAGCTTTAGAAGATGCTACTGTTGTAAAAACTAGAAATGGTTTATATGTAGACTTTATAGAACCCCAATCTGCAATTACGGAAGGGCAATTTGTAGCTTGGTATGTAGAAGATGAGTTGTTAGGTTCCGGAGTTATAGCATAATTTTATTATTCTTATTTTGAGGTATGAAAAATAAAGTATTAAAGTTATTTGGAATAGAACATCCTATTATTCAGGGCGGAATGATATGGGCAAGTGGTTGGCGATTGGCGTCTGCAGTATCTAATGCAGGTGGTTTAGGAGTTATTGGGGCGGGTAGTATGTATCCTAATGTGTTAAGAGAACACATTCTTAAGTGCCAAGAGGCTACCAATAAACCATTTGCGGTTAATATTCCTATGTTATACCCAGATTTAGAGGAAATAATAAATATAGTAATAGAACTTGGGGTTAAGATTGTGATTACCTCTGCCGGGAATCCTAAAGTTTGGACATCTAAACTTAAATCTCAAGGTATAATAGTTGTACATGTTGTAAGTAGTTTAAAATTTGCTCTAAAAGCAGAAGAAGCTGGGGTAGATGCTATAGTTGCAGAAGGTTTTGAGGCCGGTGGGCATAATGGAAGGGATGAATCTACTACATTAACATTAATTCCATTAATTAAACAACATATAAAAATACCAATCATAGCTGCAGGAGGTATAGCTACCGGAAATGCAATGTTAGCAGTTATGGTTTTAGGGGCAGATGCTGTACAGATAGGAAGTAGGTTTGTTGCATCTACAGAGGCTTCTTCTCATATGCGCTTTAAAGAAATGGTAGTAAATGCTATGGAAGGTGATACTAAATTGACTTTGAAAGAATTAGCTCCTGTTCGTTTATTAAATAATAAATTTTATCAGGATATTCAAAATGCCTATAAATCTGGAGCTTCTGTTGAGGAACTTAAAGAATTATTAGGGAGGGCAAGAGCCAAAAAAGGAATGTTTGAAGGGGATATGGATGAGGGAGAATTAGAGATAGGGCAAGTATCTGCTTTAATTTCAGATATAAAACCTGCAAAAGAAATTATAGAAGATATGATGCAACAATTTAAGGAGACAAAATCTAAAGTCTCTACGTATTAAAGAGCAGCTTCTTTTACTAACGGAATATTTGGAATTGTATCTTTTGTAATGTTAAAAATAAATTTTGCACCTTTACCTTCTTCTGATTCAACAGAAATTGTTCCTCCCAGTTTTTCAACTATTTTCTTTACGGTAGCTAAACCTATTCCAGTTCCTTGTTGGCCATATTTATCTTTTACACCTACTGTTTTAAAAATTTCAAATATTTTGTCATGTAGGTTAAGAGCTATACCAGGACCATTATCTTGTACATAAAAATGATAATTTTCTTTGCTTTCAGAAACTCCTATTATTATTTCTAAATCGTCTTTATTACCGTATTTTATTGCATTTCCTACCAAATTAATTAAAATTTGATCTAGTGCAGTTTTATTAATAGTTATGGTTTTTAAATTGGTTTTTGCTAATAAATTTACAGAGCTTTCAAAGGCATATAAAGTTTGTAAGTCTTCTACTATCGTAGTAATATTAACAGTTGTACGTTCTGAGTGTAATAGGGAAGAGGTTTTACTGTAATTTAATAAACTATCAATCAATTTTTTTAATTTATCAGAGGATGTTTTAATAAAACCAAGCATTATAGAACCATCTTCCTCTAACTTGTCCGAATAGCTTTCTATAACTAGTTCAGACATGGAAGAAATATTATTTAATGGAGCTTTTAAATCATGAGCGGTTGTGTATGCAAAATTTTCTAATTCGGTATTCTTTATAGCTAATTCCTTATTAGAGTCTTCCAATAAGATTTTATTTTTTCTAAGCTCTAAAAGATTCATGACATGTTTAGACAAAGCTTTTAAAGAATCTTTTTGCGTTTGAGTTAAAGTTCTTGGTTTATGATCTATAACGCATAGAGTTCCAACAGGAAGCCCCTCATCATTAGTAAGAGGAACACCTGCATAGAAAATTACATTAGGATCCTTTATAACTAAAGGGTTGTCTTTAAACCTTTCATCTTCTCTAGCATCTTTTATATTAAAAATTTCGTCCTCAGAATTTATTGCATGAGCGCAAAAAGCTAATTCTCTAGGGGTTTCTGTAGCATCTATACCATGTCTAGATTTAAACCATTGTCTAGTTTCATCTAATAGACTTACTAAAGAGATAGGAGTGCCACAAATTTGAGCCGCAATCTTGGTTAGATTGTCATAGTCTTCTTCTGGAAGCGTGTCTAAAACTTCGTAAGATTTTAAAGCATTTAAACGCTCTTTTTCATATAAATGTTCTATTGGTGCTATCATTACCCTTATTATTTTTAAATGTGAAATGTAAGAAATACATTACGTATTAGCATATAACGACAATTTTTAGGATAAAGTATTTTTTAAAATGTTAATAGAATTAACTAATTTATTTTTAGTTTAATTTTTATAGTTTATAATGCTATATAACCTTTACTAGAGAGTCAGAGGTATTGTGTTTGGAAAAGGGAAAAAGTGCTAAATAGGAGTAGCTTTATTTTAATATTTTATTAAAACTAAATACAAATTTACTGCCAATTTCTTTGGTAGATTCTAAGGAAATTTCACCATCCATTTGTTGTATTAATTTTTTTACGGTAGCCAGGCCAATACCATGACCGGAATTTCCATATTTATCTTTGCTTGTTGCTGTCTGAAAAATGTTAAATATTTTTTGTTGTTTACTAGGTGTAATGCCTGGACCATTATCCTTAACGTAAAAGTGATATTTTTCTTTATCTTCATTAACACCAATTTTAATTTTAACGGTGTCTTTATCATTATATTTTATTGCGTTGTCTATAAGGTTTTGTAAAATTTGATTTAAAGCTGTATAATTTGTGTGGATACTTGTTAGGTCAGATTCAATTTTTAAGGAGATAGATTTGTCAATACAAAATAAATCTACTAATTCATTTTGTAAGTTAAGGATGTTGATATCTGAGCAGCTATTTTTTAAAATCGAAGAATCTTTACTGTAGTCTAAAACGTCATTAATTAACTTTTTTAAGTTATTAGATGAACTTATAATATGATTTACAATCGTAACACCTTCTTTTCCTAACTTATCTGTATACATATCTGCCAATATACAAGACAAAGAATATATGTTATTTAATGGAGATTTTAAGTCATGCGCAGCTACGTATGCAAACTTTTCTAGTTCTTTATTTTTTTCTTCTAAAACCTTATTTTTTTCTTTGTTTTTATGGCACTCTAATAAATTCATTGCTTGGTTTGCAAGAACTTTAATTAAGTTAAGTTGTGTTTTTGTAAGTTCTCTTGGTATAGTATCTACAACGCAAAGGTTACCAATGGTTATTCCTTTTTTATTGGTTATAGGGTAGGAAGCGTAGAAAATTATATTAGGAAAATTAAGTACAAAGGGGTTGTTTTTAAAGCGTTTATCTTTAGTAGCATCTGGGATAACAAAGGCACCATTTTTAAAATCAATAACATGCGTACAAAATGTGTCAGCTCTTGGAGCTTCTGTTACTTCTAAACCATAATTAGATTTTGACCATACTCTATCTTTATCAACAAAGTTTATAAAAGAAATAGGGGTTTCGCATATTTCTGCAGCTATTTGGGTAAGACTATCATACTGTACTTCGTTAGGGGTGTCTAGTATTTTGTATGATCTTAAGGTTTTTAACCTTTCTTCTTCATTAACATAGTTAGGAGCTGTTATCATTAGTAAACCTTAAGACTTATTAATACTATTAATATAAGATTTGTTTTACCTTTTCTTATCTTTTTTAGGGGATAATACGCACAAAGTTATTGTAATATATCTTTTAATTTACAAGAAAAAAATAAATTAAGAAAAAGAATACTTTAGGAGTATACTCTTTTTCTTAATTTATATGCCACTTTTACAAGCAAAATTAATGCAGGAACTTCTATTAAAGGGCCAATAACTCCTGTAAACGCTTGGTCAGAATTTAAACCAAAAACAGCGATGGCAACAGCTATAGCAAGTTCAAAGTTATTACCAGCAGCGGTAAAAGAAATAGCTGCATTTTTGGAATAATTAGCACCAACAAGCTTACTCACAAAAAAAGCTATACCAAACATTAATACAAAATAAATAACTAACGGCACGGCTATGCGTAACACATCTAAAGGAATTTCTAATATTAATTCTCCTTTTAGAGAAAACATAAGAACTATTGTAAACAGTAAAGAAATTAATGTTAATGGAGAAATTGTAGGAATAAATTTTTGGGTATACCATTTTTCTCCTTTAACTTTTACAAGTAGTACTCTGCTTAGTATTCCTAATGCAAAAGGTATGCCTAGGTATATAGCAACACTTTCTGCTATAGTACCAATAGATATATTTACAATGACACCTTCAAAACCAAAGTATGGCGGTAGCACGGTAATAAATAACCAAGCATAAAAACTGTAAGCAAAAACTTGAAAAATACTATTTAAAGCTACTAAACCAGCTCCATATTCACTACTGCCTTCTGCTAAATCATTCCAAACTAATACCATGGCTATACATCTTGCTAACCCTATAAGAATAAGACCAACCATATATTCTGGATAATCTTTTAAAAAAGTAATTGCAAGAAAAAACATTAACACAGGCCCTATAATCCAATTTAAAAGTAATGAGACAGATAAGACTTTAACATCTTTAAATACCTTAGGTAAAAGTTTGTAATTTACCTTAGCTAAAGGTGGATACATCATAAGTATTAACCCTATAGCAATTGGTATGTTAGTTGTACCAGAACTAGCAGCATTAATATATTTAGGTAATTGTGGAAGAAAATTTCCTAGGCCAACACCCAAAATCATAGCAACAAAAATCCATAATGTTAATTTACTATCCAGAAAACTTAATTTTTTTGCCATTTCTTATTTAATTTTAGAAAATACAAAGTATAATTCTGTTGCTATTTGAATGCTTCTTTCTAAATACTTTTCTTCCTGTTGTGGTGTATCATCAAAAGCTTTTGGATCCTCATAAGTTATAGGAATTCTTTTTTCTGCACCAACAATAAAAGGGCAGCCTTGATCTGCACTAGAACAGGTTAAAATAGCAGCAAATTTAGAGGTTGGGTTAAAACTATCGTCATACTTTTTAGAGAAACCTATAATAGGGTGATTGTTGTCTCCATTTTTTATACTGTATACTGGATTTTTTTCGTTGGAGATAGTTTCAATTTTAAAGCCAGAGGTTGATAAGGCTTTTGCAGCCATTGGAAAAAGAGCAGTAGCTTCTGTGCCTCCAGAATAACAAGAAACGTTTTTTATATTAAAATAAGCAGCAATAGTTTGTGCCCAAACTTGAGATAAGTGACTACGTCTTGAGTTATGCGTGCAAATAAAATTTATTCTAATATCTTCTTCTGCCTCTTTTTTACTTTTTATAAAATCTATTAACGGGCTTACTATTAATTTTCTTTCTTCAGAAATAGTTGCGGTATCTAAAGATTCTATTTGCGTGATTATTTCTTTGTATAACATTGACCAAGGTTTTTAAAAATTTAACAACAACCTGAGTTTGGAGAACAAGAGTTTACGGTAGCTTGTAACTCTTTTAGTTGAATTTTCTGCTTTTTTTCTGGTACCCCACAATTGTCTTTTGCAAGGCAATCTGTTTGTTTCCTAGTTAATAAAAAACTAGTGCCATCAAAATCTAATCCAAATTTTTCTATAGTTTCTCCTTGGTATTCTACTTCAATTTCTAAATCTCCAATGTGTAAAATTTTTTCAGAAAGTTCTATGATATGAATTAATTTTTCTGGGTGTAATCTATGATTGTAATCGTCTGCATTCCATAATTGAAAATTAACTACTTCTTCATTTCTTACTGTACCACCACAATCCATAAAATTCTTTGTTACTTTTCCAACTTCGGTTACATGAAAATGGCTTGGAACTAATTCTCCATTAGGAAGCTTAAATGAAATATTCTCTAATTTGTTTAAGTGTTGTTTAATTTCTGATAGTTTCATAGTATATTGTTTTATTGCAATATTATAATTAATGCGATTAAATTTTTTTAACAACAATCTGTGTTACAATTTATATCTTGATTTAGAAATTCGTTAATTGTAGCTTTCATTGCTGTCCAGTTTTCTTTGTGTATACAATAACATACACTAGTACCTTCTACATTGCCTTTTATAAGGCTAATATTTTTTAATTCTTTTAAATGCTGAGAAATAGTAGGTTGTGCTAGTCCAATAACATCTACTAAGTCGCCACAAATGCAAGAATTAATGGCAAATAAATGTTCTAAAATAGCAACTCTTGCAGGATGCCCAAACACTTTAGCATAAGAAGAAATTAAATTTTGTTTATCCGTAAACATTTCGGATTTGGCTAATCCCATAGTTTGTATTTTATAATATTGTAATATTACGATAAATAAAAAATATAAACTGTATTTTTTAGTAATAAAATGTCTTTTTATTGTTCTGTGGCAAGTTTTAAAAAATAATTAATTTGCCATTTTTGGGTGTTTTTTGCAGTTCTATTTGTTGGACAATCCCAAGAGGGGTAGACTCTAAACCCTCTTTTCCCATCTTCTTTATCTTTAGAAATTATTTTGTGTTGAACTAGTATTTGCTTTGGAAATATAAAAACACCAGCATTTTCTTCTCTTTTGCAAAAAATGATTATAAAATCAAAATTGTCTTTATGGTTAAAAGGGGTGGTTCTATTTTCTTTGTTTCTTTTCCAGACGGTTACAAATTGACCAATTTTTTTTGGGGTAACTTTTGCTTTTCTGCTTATAACTTTAAAAAAATTTAAATTATAAGTACATGCTTCATATTCTAGACTTTCTTTTTCAAAAATAAGATTAGAAATATTTAATTTTAATTTAGAAAATAAAGGAATAAGTTCATCTAAATGTTGCATATAAGGAAAAGAAAATTATTTGTTTTTTCCATTATTTTTAATCTCATAAGGATCATTTTGAAAAAAGGTTTTTATATTAAATTTTCGGTCTTCAAAAGTTTCGGGTAAAATTTTAAAATGCTGTATCCTATCTATGCGGAAGGCTCTATATGCTATTCTCATATAACACCAAGCAATTAATATCCATTTATTTTCTGTCGAAAAAATGGCATATGGCTCTATTTTTCTAAAAGAAATATTGTTGTCATTTGCTTTTTTATAATTTATTTCTACGTAATTATAATTTGTAATAGCTAATTGAATTTCAGAAAGAGCATTACTTGCAATGTTTTTCTCTCGAGTATCAAAAACATGTATTTTATTACTAAGGTGTTCGCTTTTTTCTAAAATGGAGGATTTAAAAACAGATTTTATTTTAACAAGAGCATCTTTATAATCTGTTACAAAAGAGCTATCATTACTTTTGGTTACTAGATGTTGTGCAGTTATTAGGGCATTGGCTTCTTTTTCTGTAAATTGAACAGGAGCTACGGTATAACCATCCATTAAGGTATATCCTTTGCCTTCAATAGTAACAACAGGAACACCAGCGTCTATTAGTTTTTTTATATCTCTATAAACTGTTCTAACAGTAATATTGTATTTATTAGACAGTTCTGTTGCTGTTAAAATTCGTTTAGATTTTAAGAGAGTAAGAATAGCTATAAGTCTAGATAATTGTGTCATTAGAATCAAAGATAGTGAACCATCATTTAGGCTCACTATCTTATTTTTTTAATTATTCCATAGAGTGTAAAGCAACTTTATTCCCTTCAGTATCTATAAAATGAGCAATAAAACCATTTTCTTCAATATCTGTTTTTGGCATAGTTATTTTTCCTCCTGCTGGTTCAACTTTGGCTAAAGCAACACTTAAATCATCACTACCATTTAAGTATACTAAAGAACCTTCCATAGATGGTTTGTAACCTTCAGCTTTAATAATTGCTCCTCCAACACAATTGCTTTCTGCATTATAAGAAAAAACACCATAGTTACCAGGCATAGGCATAGGATGGTCTGTGATAGTAGCTCCTAAAATTGTTTCATAAAACTTTTTAGCTCTTTCGTAATTGTCTACAGGAATTTCAAACCAGTTAATTGCATTTGTCATAATTGTTGTTTTTTTAGATTATTGAATTGCAAACTTAGTTTTAGGGAATGACACAATGTGTCAGGGGTTTAAAAAATAGTGAATACTGAAACTGTTTTTTGTTCGTTTTATAGAATAGTTTAATGTTTCCCTATTTATAAATTATGAAAAATATTTTTTTAGTTTTTATCCTTGTTATTTTTTTTAAAAGTAATGCACAGATTGCAGATAGTAGTAGCCCAAAACATTTTGCAGCAGGAATAGCAATAGGGGCTGTAGGCGGATATACTGCAAATAAAATATTTAAAGGCGATAGAAAATGGACATGGGCTGGTGCAGTAGGAAGTGCTTTGGCAGCTGGCCTTGTAAAAGAAGCTATGGATAAAGCAGATTATGGTGTTTGGGATAATAGCGATGTAGCTTATACAACCCTTGGTGGTATGGTATCTGGATTAGCATTAGAATTTTTGTTAAACTCTAATAGAAGAAGGGGGAGAGGTAGACCATGTAGTTGTTATGCTGTTAATTTTAAAAAACGAAGTTCTATTTCTAATTTAAAAATTACTTATACTAATACAGGCTCTCGTAGTTTGTCTTCTGCAATACAAGCACAATATTTTTTAAGTAAATAATATAAATAAGCACTAGTTTTACACAATGTTTTATTTAGCTATAGATATTTTGGGGACCATAGCTTTTGCTATTTCTGGTGTGCTTATTGCAATGGAAAAAAAGCTAGATTTATTTGGAGTTTTTATAATAGGCTTTGTTACTGCTGTTGGTGGCGGCACTGTAAGAGACTTACTAATAGGTAGTGTGCCTGTTACTTGGATTAAAGAACCTGTTTATATGGTAACAATTGCAGTAACTGTTATTGTTTCTATTTTGTTTGTTAACAAACTTAAATACATTAGAAAATCACTTTTTTTGTTTGATACTATAGGAATAGGTTTTTATACATTAATTGGTATAGAAAAAGGAATATCTGCAGAGTTAACACCTATAATGTGTATTGCTTTAGGAACTATTACAGCTAGTTTTGGAGGAGTAATTAGAGATATTTTGTGTAATGAAATTCCTGTTATTTTTAGAAAAGAAATATATGCAACAGTTTGTATTTTGGGCGGAGCCATATATTTTTTACTTCTATTAACACCTTTAAAAGTAGATTATGCTTTTGTTGCGTCTATTATTTCAATAATTTCATTACGAATTTTAGCAGTAAAATATAAAATTTCATTGCCTAATATTTATAGATCATAATAATTTAATATTATTCTATAACTTCAGCTTTTGTAATATAAATGTTAGATGACGGCCAATCTCCTTTACCAACTTTTTGGTTGTTTATTTTATCTACAATATCCATTCCTTGAATAACTTTTCCAAAAGGAGTGTATTCTCCGTCTAGGTGGTAAGACCCTGGTTTTGTTACTACTATAAAAAATTCGTATGGAGATGCTAGCATATGCGGATTGTTTATTTCGCTGCTAGGCATAGAAACTACTCCTCTATGGTGTTTGTGTCCTTTTCTGGTATCTGGAGGAAGCAAATATCTTCCAATTTTTTTTCTTTTTTTGGAGGTAGCTAAGTCGTCTGAGTTTCCTCCTTGAATTATAAAGTTTTTTACAACTCTATGAAATTGTGTATTGTTAAAATATCCTTTTTTAGTTAGGTAAATAAAATTAGCTTTATAGTAAGGAACGTTTGCAAATAATTGAATTGTAAAACTACCTAAATTAGTGGTTATCTTTACTTTATTTTTTGTTAGCGTTTTATTGTAATTAAAGAAAAAATCTATTGCGTTATCCTCTGTAAGTTCAAATTTTTCTTCTTTAGTTTTTATTTTGGAAGAATCAATTACAACAGAATCTATAACAATTTCTTTTGTAGTTTTATTCGTAACATTATTTTTTGATTTCTCATTACACCCTATTAAAAGAAGAAGCAATGTTAGTAGAGAAATATATTTTTTAAATAACATGGATTATAAAATTTTTAAACAACAAGTATCAAAAATAAAAGATTTAACTCTTCCAGGAGAATCTTCTCATTATAAAATGATGCCTGCGACAAGGTTAGAGGAGTTAAAAAAAGAAAATTTAGAAAAAAGGAAACCTAGAAAGGCTGGTGTAATGGCTCTTTTTTATCCAAACTCTATAGGACAAACTTTTATCCTTTTAATATTAAGAAAAACGTACAAAGGGGTGCACTCTAACCAAATAGCATTCCCTGGAGGTAAAGAAGAAAAAGAAGATGCTACAATTTTAGATACTGCTTTACGGGAAACTTATGAAGAAGTTGGGGTTCCAGAAGATAAAATTGAAGTAGTAAAACCTATAACCAAAGTATATATACCTCCTAGTAATTTTCAAGTGCAACCTTTTATTGGTTTGTATGAAAACGAGGAGCCTTTTGTTTTACAAGAATCTGAAGTAGAAGAAGTAGTAGAGGTTTCTCTTACAGATTTTATGGATGATACTAAAATAGTGGAAGAAGATTTACGAACTTCTTATGCTAAAATTATTAGGGTACCTGCCTTTAAATTAAATGGTTATGTGGTTTGGGGAGCCACTGCAATGATGCTCTCGGAGATTAAAGAACTCTTAAAGAAGGTGTTGTAAGAGCTTATTTTGTAATTTTGCTTTCTATGAGTTTATTTAAAAGAAATCCTTTTGGGCACATATTATTTATAAAAAAGTGGCTTATTCGTATAATGGCGCTAATTACGCACCAAAGATATAAGCGTTTTAATAAATTAGAAATAGAGGGTTCCGATATTATAAGAAACTTACCAGGCGAGAATGTATTATTTGTAAGTAATCATCAAACTTACTTTGCAGATGTTGTTGCTATGTTTCATGTTTTTAACGCTAGTTTAAGTGGTAGAGAAAATACGATTAAAAACCTTGGGTATATTTGGAAACCTAAATTAAACATGTATTACATTGCTGCTGCAGAAACCATGAAGAAAAACCTAATGACAAAGGTTTTTGCTTACGCAGGTTCTATTAGTGTAGAAAGAACTTGGAGGTCCGAAGGAAAGGATGTTAATAGGCAAGTTAAAATGAGTGATATTTCTAGTATAGGAAAAGCTTTAGAGGATGGTTGGGTAATAACTTTTCCGCAAGGAACAACAACGCCATGGAAACCATTACGTAAAGGAACATCGCATATCATAAAAAAATACAAGCCAATTGTAGTCCCTGTGGTTATAGATGGGTTTAGACGGTCTTTTGATAAAAAGGGGTTACGAATAAAAAAGAAAGGTATTTTACAATCTATGGTAATTAAAGAACCTTTAGAAATAGACTATGAGAACGAATCTTTTGATTCTATTATAGAAAAACTAGAATATGCAATAGAGCAGCATCCTTCTTTCTTAAAGGTAATTTCTAAAAAAGATTTAAAAGCAATAGAAGAAGAGAATAAACAACGAGAATTTTAAACTTCTAATTTTTTTAATTTGTTGTAATTTTTCTTTAGCTTTTTTAGCAGTCTTCCATAAAGTAGAAAATAAATAGCACCCATAAAAAGGGTGAGTAAAGTGCCAAAAATTCCGACGCCAACCATTAAAGCAATTTTAATTTTTTCTGGTGGCAAATCTCTTTTAGTGTTTTTAAATTCTGATATGTTTTGTACAAAGTCTTCACTAATATAAATACCAACAATCATTAATAATACGGTAAATAATATCATGGAAAGAGAAAAAATAACATAGTTTTTTACTGTTTTTCTAGTTTTAATTATTTTCTGCATTAAAACTTTTGCATTCTCTAAAACAGAAATCTCTTTATACCTTTTATAAAATTGATAAATAAAATATAGGATAACAGTATACTGTACTGCAGAAATTATGTAAAAATATTTTTTAAAACCTAATGTATCGTAAATACTCATACTATCCTGAAAGGCAGGAATAAGTAATAGTAAATGAGGCAATGTAAATTCTAAAATACTTATAATTAAAATCCATTTAACAATCGAGGAAGATTTTTTCCATGTCATTTTATGTATATCTTCATAAGACAGTTGGGGAATATCTTTATCCCTTTTTTGCCAGTCTTTTTTTAATAGTTCCAGTTCGTCCATCATCATCTAGGGGTTCAATATGGTTCTTAATTTTTTCTTTACTCTGTTCATTTTTACTCTTGCATTTACTTCAGAAATACCAAGAGTTTCAGAAATTTCTTTATAATCTTTGTCTTCTAAATACATAAAAACTAACGCCTTGTCAATATCTCCAAGTTGCTTTACAGCTTTATACATTAATTTTAATTGTTCTTCCTCTGTTGCATCGTATTCATCTGCTTTTATTTTAAAAATAACAGAATCATAATCTTGGGTCCTAATGGTTCGTTTAGATTTTCTATATAGCGTAATAGCAGTGTTTAAAGCAACTCTATACATCCAGGTACTAAATTTAGCTTCACCTCTAAATTTTGGATAAGCTTTCCATAATTGTATAGTTATTTCTTGGAAAAGGTCATTGTGCGCGTCTTTATTATTTGTATATAACGTACAAACTTTGTGAACAATGTTTTGATTGTTCTGTAAATCCGTCACAAATTGGTGTTCCAATTCTTTATTCACTCTTTGGTTGGTAGGTTGTTTTAATATAAGTATGTAATAGTATTAATTTGTTACAAGATAAATTTAAAATATTATTTATTGCAAATATTATTATGGAGGAGTATACTTGTTTATGTAATTATAAATAGAAAATGCCTACATTGTTTTTTAGTTTTCTATACGGTTAATTCTTAATTTTACATTATATCTTTATCTATGAATATTCCTAAGTTAAGTTGTCCTAGAATAGTAATTATAGGAGGAGGTTTTGGTGGTTTATCACTAGCACAAAAATTAAGTAAAAAAGATGTTCAAGTAGTTCTTTTAGATAAGAATAATTACCATACATTTCAGCCTTTATTATACCAAGTATCTACAGGAGGTTTGGAGCCAGATTCCATTGCATATCCAATACGTAAAGTTTTAAAAGACTATTCTAACTTTTATTTTAGATTGGCAGAAGTACAAGAAATATTGCCCAAAGAAAAATCTATTATAACAACAATAGGAAACTTAACGTATGATTATTTGGTTATTGCAACAGGCTCTGAGACTAATTTTTTTGGTAATAAAGAGATAGAGAAAAATGCAATGGCAATGAAAAGCATTCCTCAATCCTTAAATTTAAGAAGTTTAATCCTCGAAAATTTTGAACAAGCTTTATTAACAGATGAAATGCATGAGAGAGATGCATTAATGAATTTTGTTATTGTTGGTGGCGGTCCTACAGGAGTAGAGCTAGCTGGTGCATTAGCAGAAATTAAAAAAGGGGTTTTGCCAAAAGATTATCCAGATTTGGATACAAGAAGAGCGCAAATAAATTTAGTGCAAAGTGGTAATTGTATTTTACCTGGTATGAGTAAAAAGGCCTCTGAAAAAGCAGAAGAGTTTTTAGAAAAATTGGGTGTAGAAATTTGGACAAATACTAGAGTAACTAGTTATGATGGTAAGACGGTGACTACAAAAACAGACCTTATTTTTAATAGTGCAACGGTTGTTTGGGCAGCAGGAGTAATGGGGTCTACCATAAAAGGGATAGACGCGGAAGAATTATTAGCTCGCGGTAATAGAATACGCGTAAATGGATTTAATCAAATACCAAGTTATCCAGAAATATTTGCAATAGGAGATGTTGCATGTATAGAAAATAAAGATACGCCTAGAGGACACCCAATGATGGCGCAGCCAGCAATACAACAAGGGAAAAACTTAGGAGAAAATTTAGTGCGTTTATTAGATGGGGAAGATTTAAAACCTTTTGCCTATAAAGATAAAGGCAGTATGGCTACTATAGGAAGAAATAAAGCTGTGGCAGACACTAAAAATTTTAAATTCCAAGGAATATTTGCTTGGTTTGTATGGATGTTTGTTCATTTGTTTTTTTTAATAGGATTTAGAAACAGAGCCATTGTCTTCATAAATTGGGTGTATAACTATATTCGTTTTGATCGTGAAGCTCGTTTAATAATTAGACCATATAATAGAGACTACAGTCAGTTTAAAGATTAATGTTAAACATCTTGTTAAAGTGGTTAAGTGTTTTATTTTTTGTAAGTGGTTACGTTATATTTGGTGACCAATAAGCAAATTATATGAAATATTTTTTAGGCTTTACCTTGTGCCTTATTTCATTTTTATCCTATTCTCAAAAAGAAGAACTTAATAAAAAAGTTAGTTTGCATAGTTGGTCTTATCCTTTGCTCCCCAATGGAGATACACATTCTTATTTTGATTTAGGTTACAAAATAGATTCTCGTTTACAAATAGAACTTAGAGGATTTTATGATAACTATATATTAGCTAATGTTTCTAAATTTGATATAACTGCAAAAAAGTATATTACAAATAAGAGTTATGCATTTACAGGGCTAGGAATAATATTGGAAGAATCTAAAATGGGGCAAAAGAGCCCTAAACTTATTTCTAATTATTCTTATGGAGTAAGGGTAGATGTACATGAGAATTTGTTTTTAGAAGCAAGGCAACAAATACAAACAAATACTAATATCCAGGGAGTTTATACTATACCTAAATTGTTTACATTAGGTGGTATTTAAGTTTTAATTCCTTGGATGAAACTTATGCATAACCTCTGCTAAATGGCTGCGGTCTACATGCATATATATTTCAGTTGTAGTAATACTTTCATGGCCAAGCATTTGCTGTATAGCTCTTAAATCTGCACCATTTTCTAATAAATGTGTAGCAAAAGAATGTCTAAACGTATGCGGGCTTATATTTTTATGCAGCCCTATTTTTTCTGCTAATTGTTTTACTATAGTAAATATCATGGCTCTAGTTAGTTGCCTACCTCTACGGTTTAAAAACAAAGTATCTTCAAAGCCTTTTTTTATATCTAAGTGGGTTCGTATTTCTTTTTTATAAATAGAGATGTATTTTTTATTTATAGTACTAATAGGTACAAAGCGTTGTTTATTTCCTTTGCCAGTAACTTTAATAAAATCTTCATCAAAATATAAATCAGAAATTTTTAAATCTACCAATTCTGTAACACGTAACCCGCAACCATAAAGAGTTTCAATAATTGCTCGGTTACGTTCTCCTTCTGGTTTGCTTAAATCAATAGCACCTATTAAATCGTTTATTTCTTCTTCAGATAAAGTGTCTGGTAATTTTCTTCCAATTTTTGGAGACTCTATTAAATCCATAGGATTGTCTTCTCTATAATCCTCAAAAACTAAATAATTAAAAAAACTTTTTAGACCAGATATTATTCTTGCTTGCGATCTAGGATTTACCACTTTGGCAACTTCATAAACAAACTGTTGTATGGTTTCTTTATTTATGGTTAATGGCAGTGGTTTTAAGTTGTATGTGGCAAGAAAAAGAGTTAGTTTTTCTACATCTAAAATGTAATTTTTAATAGAATTAGCAGATAGCCCTCTTTCTAGCTTAAGATAATGTTCAAAATCTTGTAAGGCCTGTTTCCAATTCATAATAGTAAAGATAGTAATCCACTTTTTATTCTACTTAACCTATTAATTTTTTATAATGTTAAGAATGCCACATTTATTTGGAATAAAGTAATACATATTTTAAGATGCTTTTTTATTCAAATGCGCATAATTATGTACATTTGGGACTCATTAAAAAACACTAATGATATGAAAAAAAGTATTTATGTATTAGTAGCATTTTTAAGTTTAGGACTTATGCAAATGAATGCTCAAGTAATTCAAGGAACAACATCATCTTCTTCTAGCGATATTAAATTTGGTGGTAAAGTAGGTCTTAATATTTCTTCTTTAGGAGGAGATTCTAGGTATAGTTATGATTCTAAGCCAGGTTTTCATTTAGGAGCGGTATTAGAAGTTCCTTTTAGTGATAAGATAATTATACAACCAGAAGCTTTAGTTTCTTTACAAGGTAGTGGAGGTTTTTTTGAGGACGATTTAAACTTTTGGTATTTAACAGTACCTGTTATGGCAAAATATAATGTTTGGGATGAATTATATATAGAAGCAGGCCCTCATATTGGAGTGTTGTTTGCTGATAATTTAGATGGTAATAGCTTTGGCGGCGGTGGTACAAACACTTTTTTAGAATCTAATACAATAGATTTTGGTTTAGGTGCTGGAGCAGGATACCGTTTAGATGATAATTTTTATTTTCAATTAAGATTTAGCGCTGGTTTTATAAATGCCATAAAGGACACAAAATCTAAAAACAGAGTACTACAACTATCTGCAGTTTACTTTTTGTAAATAATAACAATAAATTATTAATTAAGCAGGAATTTTTTCCTGCTTTTTTTATGCTTTAAAATAAATATAAACTACTTAGTTTGTAGTTCTACCACTATATTTTTAACACTCACAACAAAAATGCGGTAATAGGGTATGTTGCAATTATATTTACAGCTCTATAAATAAACCAATCATGAAAAAAAATGTATTTATCTTATTATTCGCTTTTGTAACAATAACATTAAGTGCCCAACGAAATGTAGACCGAACAAATTTTAGAGCAGGCCTAAACGGAGGACTGGTAATAGGAGACTTTTCTGAAGATTATAGTTTTGGATTAGGTGTAGATATGTACCATCATTGGGGAGTTTCTAAAGCATTAGATATTGGAGTTACAACAGGTTTTTTTAATGCCTTTGGAGAGAAAGAAGTACCTAGCGGAAGCGTATCTACAGAGTCAGGATTTGATAACCTTCAATACATACCATTAGGAGCTTCATTAAGAATATATCCTGGAAAAAATGTTGGTTTTAAATTTGGAAGTGATATTGGTTATGCAATTGGTATTGACAAAGGAAATGAAGGAGCACTTTATTTTAGACCTTCTTTAGGTATGGATCTTAGAGATGGTACTAATGAGGTTAATATTTCTTATTTTGTTGTTAATGATGATGTTCAATTTTCTTCAGTTATTTTAGAATATCTATTTCTTTTTTAATTTTCAATATTATTAAATAATGATGTAGTTTCTCTTCATTGCAAGGCATAATTATTTGTATTTTTATGTTATGAAAATTCTAATACTTAATGGGCCTAATTTAAACTTGTTAGGAAAGCGTGAACCTGAGGTTTATGGGAAGCAAACTTTTGAAGAATATTTTAAGGTCTTACAATCTAAATTTACTACTGTTCAATTAGAGTATTATCAATCTAATATAGAAGGAGAGCTTATAGGAAAAATACAAGAAGTAGGTTTTTCTTATGACGGTATAGTTTTAAATGCAGCGGCTTATACGCATACATCTGTAGGTATAGGAGATGCTGTTAAGGCTGTGGAAACTCCTGTTATAGAAGTACACATATCTAACACGCACAAAAGAGAAGATTTTAGGCATGTTTCCTATATATCTTCAGGAGCAAAAGGAGTAATTCTAGGGTTTGGACTTCAGAGTTATGATTTAGCAATCCAGAGTTTTTTATAATTGAAAAAGGCTTATTTTAATTGGAGTAGTGGCAAAGATGCTATGCTTGCTTTAGATAAAGTTTTGGCAAGTAAGGAATATATAATATCTAAACTTGTAACTACTGTAAATACAGATTTTAATAGAGTTTCTATGCATGGCTTGTCTATAAATTTGTTAGAACAACAAGCAAAAGCTATAGGTATTCCCTTAGAAAAAATAGAATTAGCTGGTAATGTTAGTTTGCAAAGCTATAATAGCGCTATGAAAAAGGTTATGGAGAACCTAACTAGTAAAGGTTTTAAATATGCTTTTTTTGGAGATATTTTTTTAGAAGATTTGCGTGCATATAGAGAAGAAAAATTAGCAGAAGTAGGAGTAGAGGCTGTATTTCCATTGTGGAAAAAAGACACGAAAAAGCTATTGCAAGAGTTTTTAAAGAAAGGTTATAAGGCAATTACGGTTTGCGTTAATGCAAAAGTATTAGATGTTTCTTTTTGTGGTAGAATTGTAGATGAAAGCTTTATTAATGATTTGCCAGAAAATGTAGATTTTTGTGGGGAAAATGGTGAGTTTCATACTTTTGTATATGATGGTCCAATTTTTAAAAATCCAATAGACTTTACTATTGGAGAAAAAGTTCTTAAAAACTATACCTCTTCAAAGAATGATGATGATTGTTTTGTAGAAGACCCTTCCTGGGACACTTCTTTCTGGTATTGCGATTTAATTGCTAAATAATATAATAGCTTTTTTATAAATTCTTTAAATACTTTTTATCAACATAAAAAGTAGCAAAAGGTAGTAGAGATGCTATTAGTAATATACATAAGCGTTTTATACTCCATTTTTTTTCGAACCAAAAAATAATAGCTAATATAACGTAAGCTATAAAAAGAAAGCCATGGGCGTAACCTACAAGTTTATTAGGCTCTGGAATGTTTGCTAAATATTTAAGAGGCATGGTTAGTCCAAATAAAAGTAAATAAGAGATACCTTCTAAAATGGCTGTAAGTCTAAATATTTTAAGCATAAGTATATTGTATAAAAAAGCAGCAATAACAAGAAGGTATTGCTGCTCTGAATTTATTTTAATTTTATAAATGTATTACTTCGTCATAAGCATCTGCTACGGCTTCCATAACAGCTTCACTCATAGTTGGGTGTGGGTGTACAGCTTTTAAAATTTCGTGGCCAGTAGTTTCTAATTTACGAGCAACAACAGCTTCTGCAATCATATCCGTAACACCAGCACCAATCATATGGCAACCTAACCATTCGCCATATTTAGCATCAAAAATTACTTTTACAAAACCATCTGGAGTACCAGAAGCTTTAGCTTTACCACTTGCCGTGAAAGGGAATTTACCAACTTTAATATCTAAGCCTTGTTCTTTAGCAGCCTTTTCTGTTAGACCTACAGAGGCAATTTCTGGAGAACAGTAAGTACAACCAGGAATATTGCTATAATCTAAAGCTTCAATATGCATTCCTGCAATTTTTTCTACGCAAAGAATACCTTCTGCAGAAGCAACATGTGCTAAAGCTGGACCAGGAGTAATATCTCCAATAGCAAAGTAACCAGGAATGTTTGTTTGGTAAAAATCGTTTACTAAAATCTTATCTCTATCGGTAGCAATACCAACCTCTTCTAATCCTATATTCTCTATATTGGTTTTAATACCAACAGCAGAAAGAACTATGTCGGCCTCTAAAACTTGTTCTCCTTTAGAAGTTTTTATAGTGGCTTTTACACCTTTTCCAGAAGTGTCTACAGAGGTAACTTCGGCAGATGTCATTACTTTAATTCCAGATTTTTTAAGACTACGTGCTAATTGCTTAGAAACGTCTTCATCCTCTACAGGAACAATGTTTGGAAGGTATTCTACTACAGTAACTTTAGTTCCCATTGCGTTGTAGAAATAAGCGAACTCTACCCCAATAGCACCACTACCAACAACTATCATTTCTTTTGGTTGTTTATCTAGGCTTAATGCTTGTCTGTATCCTATTATTTTCTTTCCATCTTGAGGTAAGCTTGGTAGCTCTCTACTACGAGCACCAGTTGCGATAATAATATTTTGTGCAGCATATTCTGTAACGGAGCCATCTTCTGCAGTAACATCAATTTTTTTACCTGGTTTTAATTTTCCAAAACCATTAATTACTTCAATTTTGTTCTTTTTCATTAAGAATTGAACCCCTTTGCTCATTCCATCTGCAACATTTCTACTACGTTTTATAACAGCATCAAAATCTTTATCAATATTATCTGCTTTAAGTCCGTAATCTTCTGCATGTTTAAGATACTCAAATACTTGAGCGGATTTAATTAAAGCTTTAGTAGGTATACAACCCCAATTTAAACAAATGCCACCAAGACTTTCTTTTTCTATAATAGCAGTTTTAAGCCCTAATTGAGAGGCTCTAATTGCAGCTACATAACCTCCAGGTCCACTACCTAAAACAATAACATCAAAAGTGCTCATATATCTATTTTTTATATAAAATTTGAATAGCAAAAGTACGAAACCAAACTGAAAAGATATAATTCAAAATTAAATTAATATGTGTTACGTGGCACAAAGAGAAATAGGAAATAAAAAAGCAGCTATAGCAAGATTAAATAGTATCTTATTATAGCTGCTTTTATTTTTTATTAGATTATTTTTTTGGGATAAATTTTAATGCCTCTCCATTTATACAATGTCTTTCTCCGGTAGTGTTTTTGGGTCCGTCATTAAAAACATGTCCTAAATGACCGCCACAGTTTGCACAATGCTCCTCTGTTCTTTCATATCCAATTTTATAATCTACATCAAAAGCTACATTTCCTATTATTTCAGTATCAAAACTAGGCCATCCTGTTCCAGAATTAAATTTATTTTCACTTTTAAATAGTGGGGTGCTACAAGCTGCACATACATAAACGCCTTCTTTTTTGTTATGTAGAAGTTTACTTGTGCCAGCAGGTTCTGTTCCCGCTTGTCTAAGAATATAGTATTGCATATCTGTAAGTTCTTTTCTCCATTCTGCATCTGTTTTAGAAACTTTATAAGTCTCTTTTTTGTCCTCTTTCTTTTGAGAAATTCCTTTGCAGCTGGTAGCTACAAAAAATAATACAGCTATAATTTTTAGATACATATTTTCTTTTCTATTAGTAGACGTGTATAAACTACAAACCTTTCAGAGAAAAATGGCTATTTTATATTAAACTTATTTTAACTCAAATTTTTCAATTTCATTTTCTTCTATTCCAATGTTTTGTAAAAGCGAAGAAAGATTTGTTTTGTCTAGATTGCTGCTGTTTAGAATCTTAGCAGGTATAATGACTATTCTAAACCATTGATTGTCTGTTAAATCTATAGGTACAAGGTTTGCATCAAATTCTGGCTCTAAGTAAATACTATAATCACCTGCTGTAAAATCAAAATTATAAAAAGAAGTTCCATTTTCAGTAATAATGGGTTGTGGTAATTGTCTCCAAATATCTACTCCGTTATCTACCTCTTCTAATCTATATATGAGAACAACATCACTTTCTAAAACAGTTATTCCATTACTATAATTAGTTGCTAGGTATTCATAGGTATTTGTATCAGAATTTAATGTCATGTCTACATTAATTTCAAAAGCTTCTGCTTCAAAAATAGAACCATCAATCCCATCTTCACCGTCAAAGCCATCAAAACCAGGAGGTCCTTGTGGGCCTTCACAGGCAATTATAAATAAACTTAAAAAGACTCCGATATAAGCTCCTATTTTTTTCATAATAATACTTTTAAATTAGTAGTGTAGATTATTTTGTTTAATTTGTTAAAACAAACTTATCAAAAAGCGTTCCAACTTAAAAAAAGAAATACTTTAACATAAAGATAAAATCTTGTGTTTAACTATCATTTTAAATTCTACGTTATTTGTTAAAAGTTGTTTAGATTTACGATAAATACTACATAATTATGCCAAATGTTATTGCCCATAGTTTATTTTCAGATTTTGATATCAATTTATTCAAATCTGGAAAACATTATAGATTATACGAGAAATTAGGGTCTCATGTTATAGAGGTAAATGGAGTAAAAGGTACTTATTTTGCGGTCTGGGCACCAACTGCTAGAACAGTTTCGGTAATTGGTAACTTTAATAATTGGAGTGAAGGAGAACATCAATTAAATGTAAGATGGGATGAAAGCGGTATTTGGGAAGGATTTATCCCAAATGTTAATCATGGGGAAATATATAAGTATAAAATATTTTCTAATAATCATGGGGCGGTTACAGAGAAAGCCGACCCATTTGCTCGTTACTGTGAGCATCCACCAAGAACCGCATCTATAGTTTGGGACAAAAAGTATACCTGGCAAGATAAAAATTGGATGGGGTATAGAAAAGAAAAAAACGGTCTAGATAAACCGTATTCTGTTTACGAAGTACATTTAGGATCTTGGAAAAAGAAAGCAGAAAATAAGTTTTTATCCTATGAAGAATTAGCAGACGATTTAGTGTCCTATGTTAAAGAAATGGGATTTACGCATGTAGAATTTATGCCAATAATGGAATACCCGTATGATCCTTCTTGGGGATACCAACTTACAGGATATTTTGCACCAACTTCTAGATTTGGAGAGCCAGAAGGTTTTAAATTACTTATAGATAAGTTTCACCAAAATGATATAGGGGTAATTTTAGACTGGGTACCTTCTCATTTTCCTGAAGATTCGCATGGATTGGGCTTTTTTGATGGTTCTCATTTATACGAACATCCAGATAGAAGAAAGGGGTATCATCCAGATTGGAAAAGTTTAATTTTTAATTATGGAAGAAATGAAGTACGTGCATTTTTAATAAGCAATGCTCTTTTTTGGCTAGATCAATTTCATGCAGATGCTCTAAGAGTAGATGCTGTTGCTTCTATGATATATTTAGATTACTCCAGAGAGGAAGGGGAGTGGGAACCAAATATATATGGTAATAATGAAAATTTAGAGGCTTTATCTTTCATTAGAGAATTAAACCAGGCGGTTTATGAGAACTATGAAGGAGTGCAAACAATAGCAGAAGAGTCTACTGCATTTACAGGAGTTTCTAAACCAGTAAGCTTAGGGGGGTTAGGATTTGGTATGAAATGGATGATGGGATGGATGCATGATACACTTGAGTACTTTAAAAAAGAACCTATTTATAGAAAACACCATCAGAATGATTTGTCTTTTAGCATGACCTATGCTTTTACAGAAAATTTTATGTTACCATTTTCTCATGATGAGGTAGTTTATGGTAAGCAATCATTACTATATCGTATGCCAGGAGATGAGTGGCAGCGTTTTGCAAATCTAAGATTACTCTTTGGATATATGTATACGCACCCTGGAGCAAATTTAATATTCATGGGTGGAGAATTTGGGCAATCTTCGGAATGGAATTTTCAGCAAAGTTTAGACTGGCATTTATTGCAATATAATGTGCATTCTGGTGTGCAAAGTTTTGTGAAAGACTTAAATAAAATTTATAAAGAATATCCAGCGCTTTATGAGAAGCAGTTTAGTCCAGAGGGTTTTCAATGGATAGATTATGGGGATCACGAGAACTCTATACTTACATATATAAGAAAAGGACATGATACAAAGAATGATATTTTTATCGCTTGTAATTTTACCCCAATTACTAGAGAGAATTATAGAATAGGAATTCCAAAGAAGGAAAAAATAAAAGAAATTTTTAATAGCGATGCAAAAAAGTATGGCGGTAGCGGTATTAAAAATAATGAAGTGAAAATTCAGAAAAAGAAGTGGCACGCCCATGAACAATCCATAGAAATAACTATTCCTCCTTTAGGAATCGTTATTTTTCAATAAAAAAAATGATTATATCGTTATAGTTAAAAAAAGGTAATAATAAGTTTTTATTATTAAGCGTTAAAGTCTTTTTTTTGTCAGTATTAAAATAGAATTGCTATGATTACAAACACAGAATTAGAATACAAAGGAAATTTATATCCAAATAAAATTGTATCTCTAAAACAAGATGCAGATAAGGTGTTTTTTACATCTGAAAATGGTGTAGTACTACAAATTACTGTTTTAAGAGATAGCGTGTTAAGATTTAGATATGCAACGGATTATATTTTTGAGCCCGATTTTTCATACGCAATAAGTGAAGATGCTAATAAAGGATACAATGTTTTAGAAGTAAGAGAACAAGATACAGAGTATATCATTGAAACTGAAAAGTTAAAGGTTTTAGTAGATAAAAATACCATGCGAACTCAAATTTCAGATTTAGAAGGTAATATTATAAACGAAGATGAGATTGGTTTTCATTGGGAAGAAAATTATAAGTACGGTGGTAATGTCGTGAAAATGAGTAAAATTACCCAAAGTTCTGAAAGCTTCTATGGTATGGGAGATAAGGCTACACATTCTAACTTAAAAGGGAAAAGGGTACATAATTGGGTTACGGATCAATACGCTTATGGAAAAGACCAAGATCCATTATATAAAGCAATACCGTTTTACATAGGGTTGCATAATAACAAGGCTTACGGAATATTTTTTGACAATACATTTAAATCCTATTTTGATTTTTCTCATGAAAGGAGAAATACTACTAGTTTTTGGGCAGATGGAGGAGAAATGAATTATTATTTTTTCTATGGGCCAGATATGCCTAAAGTAGTACGTGGTTATACAGATTTAACTGGGACCCCAGAATTACCCCCTTTATGGGCATTAGGGTACCACCAATCTAAATGGAGTTATTATCCAGAAAGCAGAGTTAAAGAAGTAGCTAAAAGTTTTAGAGATTTACGGATCCCTTGTGATGCTATTTATTTAGATATAGATTATATGGATGGGTTTAGATGTTTTACTTGGGATAAAACAAAATTTCCTGACCCAAAACGTATGGTTGATGAGTTATATGAAGACGGATTTAAAACCGTAACCATGATAGATCCAGGAATTAAGGTAGATCCAAATTATTGGGTATACCAAGAAGCTATGGAGAAGGATTATTTTTGTAAAAGAGCAGATGGCCCTTATATGAATGGTAAGGTATGGCCTGGTAAATGTAATTTTCCAGACTTTACTAATCCAGAAGTAAGAGAATGGTGGGCAGAATTGTATAAAGAAATGATGTCTGAAGTGGGAGTTCATGGAATGTGGAATGACATGAATGAACCTGCTATAATGGAAGTGCCTGGGAAAACGGCACCTTTAGATATGAGACATGATTATGATGGAAACCCTTGCAGCCATAGAAAAGCACATAATATTTATGGAATGCAAATGGTTAGAGCTACTTACGAAGGTGTTAAAAAACATGTATATCCAAAACGACCTTTTGTAATAACTAGGGCAGCTTATTCTGGAACGCAAAGATATTCTTCTACTTGGACAGGTGATAATGTTGCAACATGGGAACACCTATGGATTGCAAATGTGCAAATGCAACGTATGTGTTTAAGCGGTATGTCATTTGTGGGCTCAGATATAGGTGGTTTTGCAGAACAACCAAATGGAGAACTTTTTGCTAGATGGATTCAATTGGGAGTATTTCACCCTTTTTGTAGAGTGCATTCTAGTGGGGATCATGGAGATCAGGAACCTTGGTCTTTTGATCCAGAAGTAACAGATATTGTGCGTAAATTTATAGAGTTAAGGTATCAATTACTACCTTATTTGTATACCATGTTTTGGAAATATTCTAAAGAGAAAATGCCTATGTTAAAATCTATGGCATACTTTGATCAAGAAGATTCGCAAACACATTTTAGAACAGATGAGTTTATATTTGGAGAACATATTCTAGTTTGTCCAGTGCAAGAACCAAATGCAAAAGGAAGAAGAATGTACATTCCTAGAGGTAAATGGTTTAATTTTTGGACAGAAGAAGTTGTGGATGGAGGTACAGAAAAATGGGTTGCAGCAGATATTGATAAAATACCCCTATTTATAAAAGAAGGGGCTATGATTCCTAAATACCCAGTGCAACAATATGTTGGGGAAAAAGAAATTAAAGAATTAGTAATAGATGTATATTATAAACTTGGTACGGAGAATTCTACGGTTTATGAAGATGCGCAAGATGGGTATGATTATGCAAAAGGGAGGTACAGCCTTAGAAACTTTAAATTAGTTGGTAAAGAAACTCAGTTAAGTATACAACAATTTAAAAGTGGTACCTATATAACATCTTATGAGACTATTAAGTTAAATTTACATGGTTTGCCTTTTAAGATAAAGGAAGTATCCATAGACAATGAAATAGTTTTTCTAAACGATATAAAACATAATGAAACCAATTCTATTATAATTAGTAAAGATTTTACAGGGTTGAATATTAAGGGGAAATAATTTTTTTGTATTTTTCCAAATACTAAACACTACATATCATGAAAAAAATAATTTTAATTCTTGTTGTTTTCTTAGGAGTAACAGCATGTAAAACAAACCCTTTTACAGGTAAAAAGGTTTTAAATTTTTATCCTAATAGTCAAATATTTCCAACTGCTTTTGCGCAGTATGATAGTTTTTTAGGAGAAAATAAGGTTATTAAAGGTACTGCAGATGCCAATACTATAACCAAAGTTGGACAGCGTATTTCTTCTGCTGCAGAACGTTGGTTAACTGCAAATGGATACCCGGGTTATTTAAAAGATTATAAATGGGAGTATAATTTGGTTGATGATGCAACTGTAAATGCATGGTGTATGCCAGGTGGTAAAATAGTTTTTTATACAGGGATTTTGCCAATTACACAATCGGAAAGAGGAATCGCTGTTGTAATGGGGCATGAAGTTGCTCATGCTTTAGCTGATCATGGAGCGCAACGTATGAGTGCTGGAGCAATACAACAAGGTGTCGCAGTTGCGGGTAATATTGCAATACAAGATGAACAAAAGAGAAATATGTTTAATCAAGCATATGGTATTGGCTCTCAGCTAGGAGTTATGTTGCCTTTTAGTAGGAGTCATGAAACAGAAGCAGATAGAATAGGTTTGCAAATAATGGCAATTGCTGGTTATGACCCATCTGAGGCAGCAGATTTATGGAGAAGAATGAAAGCAAATAGTGGAGGAGAAGCGCCACCAGAATTTATGAGTACACACCCATCTAACGATACTAGGATCGCTAATTTAACAGAATGGGCTCCTCTAGCAAAGCAAGAAGCAGCAAAATTTGGAGTTACAACTTTTAGATAAAAAATAATATTATAATTGTATATTTAAAGACCGTTCTAAAAAAGAATGGTCTTTTTTTTTAGACTAGATATGGCAAAAACAATAGCATTAAAAGGGAGTAAAAAATTATTAAATGCATGGGCTTTTTATGACTGGGCTAATTCTGTTTATAGTTTAGTAATTTCTTCTGCAGTATTTCCAATTTTTTATGGAGCTCTGTTTAGGATGGAAGGTATAGAAAAAGTTGCTGTTTTTGGCGGAGAAATAGCCAGAGCACCATTAATTAGCTATACTACATCTGCGGCTTTTGTATTTATAACTATAATAATTCCTTTACTTTCTGGGGTAGCGGATTATTTAGGAAATAAAAAAATATTCATGAAATTCTTCTGTTACTTAGGAGGAATATCTTGTATGGGTTTATATTGGTTTTCTTTAGAAAATATATATGTAGGCTTAGCGTGTTATTTTTTTGGATTAGTTGGTTTTTGGGTAAGTTTTGCAATTAATAATTCTTATTTACCAGATGTTGCATATGAGGAACAACAAGATGCTGTTAGTGCAAAAGGCTTCTCTTTGGGGTATATAGGAAGTGTATTGTTGTTAATAGTGAATTTAGCAATGGTAATGCAACCCAGTTTTTTTGGATTTGATTTAAGTATACCAGAGAGTGTAATGCAAGGAGGGGTGGAGTCAGAGATAAACGCAGCAAAAGAATTAGCAAAAAATAATGCTTCTATAGAGGCTATGAAAGTATCTTTTTTAAGTGTAGGTATTTGGTGGATAATTTTTGCACAGTATACTTTTTATCATCTTCCAACGGGGAATAAAAAAGAAGGAGAAAAAAAGAATGTTATTCTTAATGGGTTTAAAGAATTAAAATTAGTTTGGCGTCAATTAGGAGATGAGGTAAAGTTAAAGCGATATCTAATAGCTTTTTTTGTGTACAGTATGGCAGTACAAACGGTAATGCTTATTGCTACTTATTTTGGAGAAGAAGAAATTAATTGGGGGACAGATACAGAGCGTACTACAGGGTTAATTGTTAGTATTCTTGTAATACAAATAGTAGCTATTTTAGGAGCAACATTAACGGCCAGAGCATCCAAAATATTTGGGAATATAAAAACTTTAATCGTAGTAAATGCACTATGGGTTCTAATATGTATTTATGCATATTTTGTTATTACTCCTATGGACTTTTATATTGCAGCTGGGTGTGTAGGTATGGTAATGGGGGGTATACAGGCATTATCTAGATCTACCTATTCTAAGTTTATTCCAGAAACAACAGATACTGCATCTTTTTTTAGTTTTTATGATGTGGCGGAAAAAATAGGAATTGTAATTGGAACCTTTCTTTATGGTTTTGTAGCACAATACACGGGGAGTATGCGTAATGCTATCATTTTTTTGGGTGTCTTTTTTTTAGTAGGTATGTTATTGTTAACTCGTGTAGAAAAGAGAAATAAGTTATAATAATATTTTATGGGTACTTATTGCTAAGTAAGTTTATTCATTAGAAAATAAAACTCCTTTCTAGAAAGGGGTTTTTATTTTTTGCCCTTAATTGGCATAACAATTGTTTTTATATATATTATAGAATGTGATGAGGATAGTAAAGTTAACTAAAACAGGACTTTACAAATTAATTTAATAATTAGATAAAAAAGGATTCTGTTATTTAAGTGACAGAATGACCGAAATAAGTATATGGGAGATTCTAAATTTTCAAATTTTGACAATATGTCTTTGCATAGTATTGATGAGGATTCTGAGTTAATACCTTTATTAACACCAGAAGATGAAGAGAAAATGAACAGTGAAGACTTGCCAGAAACCTTGCCAATATTGCCTCTGCGTAATACTGTATTGTTTCCGGGGGTAGTAGTGCCAATTACAGCAGGCAGAGATAAGTCTATTCAGTTAATAAAAGATGCAAATAACGGTTCTAAAGTTATTGGTGTTGTTTCTCAGAAGGATGAAGAAACCGAGAATCCAGATATTGAAGATATTAATACATTGGGTACTGTAGCAAGAATTTTAAGAGTGTTAAAAATGCCAGATGGTAATACTACGGTAATTATTCAAGGTAAAAAAAGATTTGAAATAGCAGAAGTGCTTACTAAAGAACCTTATTTAACAGCAACAGTAAGAGAAACAAAAGAGGAAAGAGGGGATCAAGAAAGTTCGGAGTTTGCTGCTATTATTGAATCTATAAAAGATTTAGCACTTAAGATTATTAGAGATAACCCTAATATTCCAAGCGAAGCTTCTTTTGCTATTAAAAACATTCAAAGCGATTCTTTTTTAATCAATTTTGTTTCTTCTAATTTAAATTTAGAAGTAAAAGCAAAGCAAGAGTTATTAGAAATAGGTAATTTAAAAGAAAGAGCATTAGCTACTTTAAAATATATGAATGTAGAACTCCAGAAGTTGGAGTTAAAAAATGATATTCAATCTAAGGTTCGTAATGACTTAGATAAGCAACAACGTGAATATTTTCTGCATCAACAAATGAAAACCATCCAAGAAGAATTAGGTGGTGTTTCTTATGATGAAGAAATTCAGGTAATGCGTGAAAAGGCAAAAACCAAAAAATGGAATAAAAAAGTAGGGGAGCATTTTGATAAAGAGTTGGCTAAAATGCAACGTATGAATCCGCAAGTAGCGGAATATTCTATTCAAAGAAATTACTTAGACTTGTTTTTAGACTTACCCTGGGAGGAATTTTCTAAAGATAAGTTCGATTTAAAGCGTGCGCAAAAAATATTAGACCGTGATCATTACGGGTTAGAAGATGTTAAGAAAAGAATTATTGAATATCTAGCTGTTTTAAAGCTAAGAAATGATATGAAATCTCCTATTCTTTGTCTTTATGGACCTCCGGGTGTTGGTAAAACATCTTTAGGAAAGTCTGTGGCAGAGGCTTTAGGTAGAGAATATGTTAGAATCTCTTTAGGTGGTTTGCGTGATGAAGCGGAGATAAGAGGGCATAGAAAAACTTATATTGGAGCAATGCCTGGTAGAATTATTCAAAGTTTAAAAAAAGCAGGGACTTCTAATCCTGTGTTTATTTTAGATGAAATAGATAAATTATCTAACAGTCATCAAGGGGATCCTTCTTCTGCAATGTTAGAAGTATTAGATCCAGAGCAAAATAGTGAGTTCTATGATAATTTTTTAGAAATGGGATATGATCTTTCTAAAGTCATGTTCATTGCTACAGCTAACAACATAGGTTCTATTCAGCCTGCATTAAGAGACAGAATGGAAATTATTAATGTTACGGGTTATACTATAGAAGAGAAGGTAGAAATAGCTAAAAAGCATTTGCTGCCAAAGCAACTAAAGGAACACGGTTTGTCTGACAAGCACTTAAAAATAGGAAAGCCACAACTAGAAAAAATTGTAGAAGGGTATACTCGTGAATCTGGTGTACGTTCTTTAGAAAAGCAAGTAGCAAAAATGGTTCGTTATGCAGCAAAATCTATTGCTACAGAAGAGGAATATAATATTAAAATTAGTAATGATGATGTAGAGGAAGTATTGGGTGTGCCAAGACTAGAAAGAGATAAGTATGAAAATAATGATGTTGCTGGTGTAGTTACAGGTTTAGCATGGACTAGTGTTGGTGGTGATATTTTGTTTATAGAATCTATCCTCTCTAAAGGTAAAGGTGCATTAAATATTACAGGTAATCTAGGTAAGGTTATGAAAGAGTCTGCCACAATTGCTATGGAATATATTAAATCTAATGCAGATATTTTTGGAATAGAGACTGATGTGTTTGATAAATATAATGTGCATATTCATGTTCCAGAAGGAGCTACACCAAAAGATGGACCAAGCGCAGGTATAACCATGTTAACCTCTTTGGTTTCTTTGTTTACGCAACGTAAAGTAAAAAAGAGTTTGGCAATGACGGGGGAAATAACTTTAAGAGGAAAAGTGTTGCCAGTAGGAGGCATAAAAGAAAAAATACTAGCAGCTAAAAGAGCACGTATTAAAGAGATTATACTCTGTGAATCGAACAGAAAAGATATCTTAGAAATTAAAGAAAGCTATTTAAAAGGTTTAACTTTCCATTATGTAACAGATATGCATGAAGTTATAGATTTAGCGCTTACAAAGACTAAGGTAAAAAACGCTAAAAAATTATAAGGTTTAATCCATAGAATGACAAAAATTACCATAGCAATAGATGGGTATTCATCTACCGGGAAAAGTACTATAGCTAAACAATTAGCTAAAGCTTTGGAATATGTGTATGTAGATACCGGTGCTATGTATAGAGCGGTTACTTTGTATGCTATGCGTAATGGTTTTGTTGGTGGTTCTAAAGATTCTATTTCTCTGCTTTGTGATAGTTTGTTTAAGGTTAAGTTACATTTTGGATATAATGAAGCTTTGGGTTATTCAGAAATGTATTTAAATGATGAAAACGTTGAAAAGGAGATTCGAACTCTTGAGGTGTCTAAAAATGTTAGTAGAGTTGCAGAAATACAAGAGGTTAGAGAAATGCTTGTAGAGCAGCAAAAAGAGATGGGTAAAAACAAAGGAATTGTTATGGATGGTCGTGATATTGGTACTGTAGTTTTTCCAGATGCAGAGCTAAAGATTTTTATGACAGCTTCTGCAGATAAAAGAGCCTATAGGCGTTATAAAGAATTGTTAGATAAAGGGGAGAAGGTTACTTATGAAGAAGTTTTAAAAAATGTAGAAAGTAGAGATTATATAGATTCTCATAGAGAGTTTTCTCCGCTAAGACAAGCAGAAGATGCTGTGCCTTTTGATAATAGTGATATGGGACTAGATGAGCAATTTGATAGGATGTATAACTTTGCATTACGTATAATAGAGAAAAAGAAAAAGGACGCTTAGTAGCGTCCTTTTTTATAAAAGTAAATTTACTCGATAATCGAGATTTGAATGCTCCGACGCTTGCGTCGAAATCAATGCTAATTTTCCTTCTAATGCCTCGTGAGCTTGCCCCGAGGAGTTAGTTTTCTTTATAAGTTAGGAATAACTAATTCCTGATCTGGATGAATAACATCTGGGTTCTTTAAAATACCAGTGTTAGCAGCAAAAATTTCTTTGTATTTCATAGCATCGCCATAATAGTGCTTTGCAATTTTGCTTAAAGACTCGCCGCCTTTAACAGTGTGTCTGTGATAAACAGAGCTATCTGAAACTGTAATGTTAGCTTTAATATCGCTAGCACCTTCACCACCTAATTCTTTAATTTTATCCCATAATAAGTTTTTTTCGTAAGGAGTATTAGCTTCCCCTTTTATCTTTAAGATGCCACCTTCTTCAGATACATCTCCATTTTTTATTCCTAATTGCTCACCTAGATTTAAAACTCCTTGGTATTTTGCTTTAACGCTCATAATAATTTTTTAAAACGGTTAATATTTATAGCTCAATATACTAATAAAATGAGCAAATAATCCTAAAAAAAAGCTTAATTCTATATTAATTATTTTGAAGGAAGTAAAAAGGTTGGTAAAATGATAAATAAAGACTATTTTTGCACACCTTTTTTACGAAGAATCAAGAGGAAAAGGTATTAAATAAAAATAAACATAACAACTTCTGTGATAATTGTTTAACTCTTGTAAAATTGCAGAATACAAATTTAAATCTTCAAATGGCTGAAGAAAAAGCAAACGTTGCTGCAGAAGAAACTGTAGAAACACAAGAAACAAAGGTGGTAGCACCTGTACAAGACCCTGCAGAATTTTTAGAAAATTTTAACTGGGAAAAGTACGAACAAGGAATAGAAAAAGTAGAAGACTCTAAATTAGAAGAGTTTGAAAAACTTGTTTCTGAAAACTTCGTTGATACTGCAGATGAAGAGGTAGTAGAAGGAACAGTAGTTTACCTTACGGATCGTGAAGCAATTATTGATATTAACGCTAAATCAGAAGGTGTTATCTCTTTAAATGAATTTAGATACAATCCAGATTTAAAAGTAGGTGACAAGGTAGAGGTATTAATCGATATCCGTGAAGACAAAAGTGGTCAGTTAGTTCTTTCTCATAGAAAGGCAAGAACAATCATGGCTTGGGATAGAGTTAATGCTGCACATGATAAAGAAGAAATCGTTAGTGGTTTTGTTAAGTGTAGAACTAAAGGAGGTATGATTGTAGATGTTTTCGGAATTGAAGCATTCTTACCAGGTTCTCAAATTGACGTTAAGCCAATTCGTGATTACGATCAGTATGTAAATAAAACAATGGAATTCAAGGTGGTGAAAATAAACCATGAATTTAAAAACGTTGTTGTTTCTCATAAAGCTCTTATTGAGGCTGATATTGAAGAACAGAAAAAAGAAATCATTGGTCAATTAGAAAAAGGACAAGTATTAGAAGGTGTGGTTAAAAACATTACTTCTTACGGTGTGTTTATTGATCTTGGTGGTGTAGATGGTTTAGTACACATTACAGATCTTTCTTGGAGTAGAATTAATCATCCAAACGAGGTTGTTGAGTTAGATCAGAAATTAAACGTTGTAATTTTAGACTTTGATGAAAACAAATCTAGAATACAATTAGGTCTTAAGCAATTAGAGAAGCATCCTTGGGAAGCTTTATCTGATGAAATTAAGATTGGAGATAAAGTAAAAGGTAAGGTAGTTGTAATTGCAGATTACGGTGCATTTATCGAGGTTGTAGAAGGTGTTGAAGGATTAATTCACGTTTCTGAAATGTCATGGTCTACACACTTACGTTCTGCACAAGATTTCGTAAAAGTAGGAGATGAGGTAGAAGCAGTTGTTTTAACTCTAGATAGAGATGATCGTAAGATGTCTCTTGGTATTAAGCAATTAACGCCAGACCCTTGGACAGATATTACTTCTAAATACCCAGTTGGTTCTAAACACAATGGTATTGTAAGAAACTTTACAAACTTTGGTGTTTTTGTTGAGCTAGAAGAAGGTATTGATGGTCTTATTTATATCTCTGATTTATCTTGGACTAAGAAAATTAAGCACCCATCAGAATTTGTATCTGTAGGAGATAAATTAGAAGTGGAAGTATTAGAATTAGATGTTGAAGGTCGTAAATTAAGTTTAGGACACAAACAAACTACTGCTAATCCTTGGGATAAATATGAAGCTGAGTTTGCGTTAGATACTGTACATACAGCAACTATTGCAGATGTAGTAGATAAAGGAGCTACAATAGAATTTAACGAAGATATTGTTGCTTTTGTACCACAACGTCATTTAGAAAAAGAAGATGGTAAAAAATTAGGCAAAGGAGACGAAGCAGAATTTAAAATCATTGAATTTAATAAAGACTTTAAGCGTGTGGTAGCAAGTCATACAGCAATCTTTAGAGAAGAAGAAAAACGTAATGTAAAAGCTGCTGTTAAGAGACAAGCTGCTGCTGCAGATGAAGCTAAGCCTACTTTAGGAGATGCTAATGAAGCATTACAAGCGTTAAAAGATAAAATGGAAGGTAAAGCGTAATTGCAACATTCTTAATAATCTTATTCTACTTAGTAGGATCAAAAAGCTCAAACTCATGTTTGGGCTTTTTTTGTTTTTAAATTTTAGTAAAGCAAGAGTTTAATTTCTTTTACTTTAACGATAATTCCCTATTTTTGTATTTCAAAAAGTGTATAGAACCTAATGCATGAGTAAAAAAGTTCTACTTTCCTCAAAAGAAATAAATATTATTCTTCATCGATTAGCATGCCAGCTTCTCGAAAGTCATTTAGATTTTAAAAATACGGTTCTAATAGGAATACAGCCTAGAGGTAAATTCTTGGCAGATAGATTAACTAAAATACTTAGGGAAGAGTATGGAGTTAAAGAGATACAATTAGGTTATCTAGATATTACTTTCTATAGAGATGATTTTAGAAGAGGAGATAAAACATTAGAAGCTACAAAAACCAAGATAGACTTTTTAGTAGAAGATAAGAAAGTAGTTTTAATAGATGATGTATTGTATACCGGAAGAAGTATAAGAGCGGCGTTAACTGCAATACAGAGTTTTGGAAGACCTTCAGAGGTGGAGCTACTAACCTTAATAGATCGTAGGTTTAGTAGACATTTACCAATACAACCTAATTATAGAGGAAGGCAGGTAGATGCTATTAATGATGAAAAGGTACAAGTAATGTGGGAAGAGAATGATGGTAAAGATGTTATATATTTAATAAATAAATAAGAAATGAGCGAATTAAGTGTAAACCACTTACTGGGAATAAAATATCTAAAAGAACAAGATATACAACTCATTTTTGAAACTGCTGATCATTTTAAAGAAGTAATTAATAGGTCTATTAAAAAAGTTCCTTCTTTAAGAGATATAAACATTGCAAATATCTTTTTTGAGAACAGTACAAGGACAAAACTTTCTTTTGAGTTGGCAGAGAAAAGACTCTCTGCAGATGTTATTAATTTTTCTGCAGGACAATCTTCTGTTAAAAAAGGGGAAACGCTAATAGATACGGTGAATAATATTTTATCTATGAAAGTAGATATGGTTGTTATGCGCCACCCAAATCCTGGAGCAGGGATTTTCTTGTCAAGACATGTAAATGCTGCAATAATTAACGCAGGAGATGGGGCACATGAACATCCAACACAAGCCTTATTAGATAGTTTTTCTATTAGAGAAAAATTTGGAGATGTTGCAGGGAAAAATGTGGTTATTGTTGGCGATATTTTACACTCAAGAGTTGCATTGTCTAATATATTTGCATTAAAATTGCTTGGAGCTAATGTTAAAGTTTGTGGTCCTAAAACATTAATACCAAAACATATAGAGTCTTTAGGTGTAGAGGTGGAGACTAATTTAAGAAAAGCTTTAAATTGGTGTGATGTAGCAAATATGCTGCGCATACAAAATGAGAGACTAGATATTAGTTACTTTCCTACAACAAGAGAGTATACCCAACAATTTGGTGTGAATAAAGCGCTTTTAAATAGCTTAGATAAGGAGATTGTAATTATGCATCCAGGACCCATAAACCGTGGTGTGGAAATTACAAGTGATGTTGCAGACTCTAAGCAATCTATTATTCTTAATCAGGTAGAAAATGGAGTGGCAATACGTATGGCGGTAATTTATTTATTAGCAGCAAAAATTAAATAATCATGATTTTTACTAAAGAAGGAAATACTACTATAGCTTTTCAAGAAAATATAGAACTTAAAGTTTTCTTGGAAAATCTCACTAAAGAATATTCTAAAATTAATAAGGATAATATTATAGTAAATCTTTTTTCGTTCGACGCAATTACGGCAAATGATATATTGGAGTTTTTGCAATTATCTAATAATCATAGAACTTCCAAAAAATCGTTTGTATTAGTTACGAATAAGGTTTCTTATGACGATGTTCCAGAAGAGCTTTGCGTAGTTCCTACCATTCAGGAAGCAAAAGATATTATAGAAATGGAAGAGATAGAAAGAGACCTTGATTTTTAATTAATGATAAAACTAACCATACTAGGTTGTTATGCCGCTACACCAAGAACACTAACAAACCCCACAGCGCAATTATTAGAGATTAAAAATCATATGTTTTTAATAGATTGTGGTGAGGGAACTCAAGTGCAACTTAGAAAGCATAAAATTAAATTTTCTAGAATAAATCATATTTTTATTTCGCATTTACATGGGGATCATTTTTTTGGTTTGCCAGGTTTGGTTTCTACATTTAGATTATTAGGTCGCGATAAAGAATTACACATTCATGGTCCTAAAGGAATAAAAGAAGCAATTACTTTACTTCTTAAGTTAGGGGATTCTTGGACTAATTATAATTTATATTTTCATGAGATTACTGCTAAAGAATCTGTCATGGTGTATGAGGATGATAAAGTTACAGTAGAAACAATCCCTTTAAGTCATAGGGTATATACAAATGGTTTTTTATTTAAGGAAAAAGAAGGGCAAAGAAAGCTAAATATAGAAGCCGCACAAAAGTATAAGATTGATAAAGTTTATTATCAAAAAATAAAAAACGGAAAAGATATTATTTTAGATTCCGGAGCGTCTATTCCAAATTCAGAATTAACTTTTGATCCGGATGCTCCTAAAAGTTATGCCTTTTGTAGTGATACGGCCTATAAGCCAGATATAGTTCCTATTATTAAAAATACTACAGCTCTGTACCATGAGTCTACCTTTTTACATACACAAGAAGATTTAGCGGTTAAAACAAAGCATTCTACAGCAAAAGAAGCGGCAATTATTGCAAAAGATGCAGAAGTTGGTACTCTGGTTTTAGGTCATTATTCTACCAGATATAAATCAATAGAAGTATTTAAAACAGAGGCGAAAGAAATTTTTGCTAATGTGCAGTTAGCAGAAGACGGAAAAGTCTTTGAATTTTAATAAATACCCTTTCAATTTTTTCTTTGTCCTATCTTTTGCAGATCTTTGTGTATCTTGTAAATAGACTAGAAAATAATGCAAAAAGACTTAAGTAATTATAGAAAATCCTACGAGAAAAGTGAACTTGTAGAGAAAGCTATTTCAGATAACCCAATGGAGGTTTTTCAGAAGTGGTTTTATGAAGTGGAAGCATCTAAAGGAGTAGATGAGGCTAATGCAATGACTATTTCTACAATTGGTTTAGATGGTTATCCAAAAAACCGAGTAGTGCTTTTAAAAAAATATACTTTCGAAGGTTTTATATTTTACACCAATTACACTAGTGAAAAGGGGAAAGCAATTAGTGCTAATCCTAATGTGTGTTTGTCTTTCTTTTGGCCAAACCTTGAGCGTCAAGTAATTGTAAAAGGAAGAGCAGAAAAAATAGCAGAAAACTTATCTGATGGGTATTTTGAATCTAGACCAGATGGTAGTAAACTAGGAGCAATAGTGTCTAATCAAAGTAGTGTTATTGCTTCTAGAGAAGTTTTGGAAAATAAATTAAAAGAATTAGAAGAGGAATATCAAAATAAAGAGATAAAGCGCCCAGAGCACTGGGGAGGTTATATTGTAAAGCCAGTATCTATAGAGTTTTGGCAAGGAAGACCTAATAGACTGCATGATAGGATACGTTTTGAAATGCAAGAAGATTTTAATTGGAAAGTGGAACGTTTAGCACCTTAAGTTGTGTATGAAAAATTTAATTTTAGTTCGTCATGGTAAATCTTCTTGGGAGTATAATGTAAAGGATAAGGATCGGCCGCTTAAAGAAAGAGGAATTAACGATGCTTTTTTGGTAGCAGAGGTGTTAAGAAAACAACAATTTAATATTGACTATATGTTTTCTAGCCCCGCCAATAGGGCGCTGCATACCAGCATGATTTTTTGTAGAAAACTAGATTTCAGTTTTTCTAATTTTCAGATAGCCAATGAGTTGTATGATTTTTCTGGAGAAAGTGTACTTTCTTTTGTAAAAACAATAGATAATAGTTTAAATACAATAGTAATATTTGGACATAATTATGCGTTTACACATATTGCTAATTCTTTAGGAAATAACTATATTGAAAACGTTCCGACTAGTGGTTTGGTGCAATTACAATTTAATGAAGATAAGTGGTCTTCTATTACTAAAGGAGTAACAAAACAAATTATTTTTCCAAAACAATTAAGAGTATGATAAAAAATAAGAATCAATACATAAATAGAGAAATAAGTTGGTTGTTATTTAATGAAAGGGTCTTACAAGAAAGTGCAGATACGAATGTCCCTTTAATAGAGCGTATGCGTTTTTTGGGAATCTTTTCTAATAACTTAGATGAATTTTTTAAAGTTAGGTATGCTACCGTAAAACGTATTGTAGAGGCTGGTAAAAATGGAAAAAGTGTTTTAGGAGGGGAGAAAGCTAAAGACCTTTTAGAAGAGATTACTAAAATCGTAATTTATCAGCAAACAAAAAGTTTAGGAATTTTAAAAAAGGTAGAAGAAGAACTAGAGGGACAAAACATTTTTATAATAAAAGAAACGGAACTTAACGATAGTCAAAAAGAGTTTGCTAAAAATTATTTTTTACAAAAGGTAGGCCCGCAACTTATGACTATTATTTTAAGTGATGTAAACAAGTTTCCTACCCTAAAAGATACAGCAGCATATTTGGCTGTAAGAATACTTTTAAAAGAAGAAAAAGGCAAAAAGCTAAAAAGGTTTGCTTTAATAGAAATACCTAAAGGAATAGATCGTTTTATAGTGCTTCCTAAAGAGGGAGATAAAGACTATATTATAATCCTAGATGATTTAATAAGATACTGTCTAGGTAGTATATTTACGATGTTCGATTATGAGTCTATTTCTGCGCATATGATTAAAATTACCAGAGACGCAGAATTAGATATTGATAACGATTTAAGTAAGAGTTTCATTGAAAAAATATCTTCTAGTGTAGAACATAGAAAAGTTAGCGATCCGGTACGTTTTGTGTATGATAAAAGTATAAGAGCAGATACCTTGTCTTATTTAAAAGAAAAAATGGAAGTGGAAGATACAGATAGTGTTATTCCAGGTGGTCGTTACCACAACCGTAGAGATTATATGGGTTTTCCAAGTTTGGGAAGACAAGATTTGTTATATGATAAAATAAAACCTTTGCCAGTTAAAGGGTTAAATACAGAAGGTAGTATTATAGAATCTATAGCAAAAAAGGATTATTTGTTATACACGCCATACCATACCTTTTCTTACGTAATTAAGTTTTTAAGAGAAGCAGCTTTAGATCCAAACGTTAAGTCTATAAAAATTACAGTTTATAGACTAGCAAACGATTCGCAAGTAGCAGCTTGCCTTGTAAATGCAGTTAAAAATGGTAAGCAAGTTACTGTACAAATAGAATTACAAGCACGTTTTGATGAGCAAGCAAATATTGAATACGCAGAGCAATTACAGGCAGAAGGTGTTAAATTAATTTTTGGAGTTCCAGGATTAAAAGTGCATAGTAAAATATGTTTAGTAGAGCGAGAGGAAGAAAATGGATTAAAAAGATATGGCTTTGTTAGTACTGGTAATTTTAACGAGTCTACCGCTAAAATTTATACAGATTTTATACTGTTTACGGCACATGATGCAATTTTAAAGGAATTAAATAAAGTTTTTGACTTTTTTGAGACTACCTATAAAATTAATAAATACAAGCATTTAATTGTTTCTCCACATTATACAAAAAGTACATTTATTAAATTCATTGAAAAGGAAATCCAAAATGCTAACGAAGGTAAAGAGGCTTTTATAAAAATTAAGATGAATAGCTTTACATCCTATAAAATGATAGATAAATTATATGAAGCTAGTAATGCTGGGGTAAAAATACAGTTAATAATTAGAGGAATATGTTGTTTAATTCCTGGAGTAAAAGGAATGAGCGAAAATATAGAAGCAATTAGTGTTGTAGATAAATTTTTAGAACATTCTAGAGTTTTTATTTTTGGTAATGATGGAGATTCTAAAGTGTATATATCCTCTGCAGATTGGATGACAAGAAACCTAGATAATAGAGTAGAGGTAGGGTGCCCAATCTATGATGAAGATATTAAAAAAGAAATTTTAGATACGTTTGATATTTGTTGGAATGATAACGTTAAAGCTAGAGTTTTTTCAGACAAGCAAGATAATGCCTATAGAAAAGAAGGGGAAGAGGCAAGTAGATCCCAGTTTGTAAGCTATGACTATTATTTAAATAAATTAAATTTGCAATAAAAAGGCAGGGATTTGAAGGTTAGAAAATTTGCAGCGATAGATATAGGCTCTAATGCAATACGTTTATTAACACATAACGTAATAGAAGAAGAAGGAAAAAAAACACAGTTTAGAAAAAGTGCTTTAGTGCGTGTTCCTGTTCGTTTAGGAGAAGACTCATTTACAAAAGGGGAAATATCCGAGAAAAATGAAAATAGGATGCTTAAATCTATGAAAGCCTTTAAACTTTTAATGGAGGTTGCAGGAGTAGAAGATTATAGAGCTTGTGCTACATCTGCAATGAGAGAGGCAAGCAATGGCGCGGATATTATTGAAAGAATAAAAAAAGAAGCTGGCGTTGCTATAGATTTAATTAACGGAAAAGAAGAAGCTGCAATTATTTCCTCTACAGATTTAAAAAACTTAATTAAGGAGGATCAGTCTTACCTATATATAGATGTTGGTGGTGGTAGTACAGAATTTACCATATTCACTAACGGAAAAATAAAGATATCCAAATCATTTAAATTGGGTACTGTACGTTTGTTAAATGATATGGTAAAGCAAGAAGTTTGGGATAATCTTAAAAAATGGATAGAATCTAATACAGCTGGCTTAGAAAAGCTTTCTATTATTGGTTCTGGAGGAAACATTAATAAGTTGCATAAAATGTCTGGCAGAAAAGAAGGTCAAGCACTTTCTTATATATGGCTTAATGCACAATATAAGTTTTTAGATAGTTTAAGTTATGATGATCGTGTTTCTGAGCTTGGTTTAAATCCAGATCGTGCAGATGTTATTATACCAGCAACACGTATTTTTCTTTCTGCTGCAAAATGGAGTGCTTCTAAAAAAATATATGTTCCCAAAATTGGACTTTCAGACGGAATAATAAAAACACTTTATTATTCTAAAAATAAAGATGTAACCTAACCGTGAATCGTTTCTTTTTTACTTAGGTTTTTCATGATTTGTGCCTCATAGGTTAATAAATCTTGCCATTTTTTATTTACTTCTTCAGTGTCTCCATATTGCCTTGCAAATTGTAAGAACATAGTGTAGTGACTAGCTTCGCTTACCATTAGTTTATGGTAAAATTCTGCAAGTTCTTTATCTTCTAATTGTTCTGATAGTAGTCTAAAACGTTCACAACTTCTAGCTTCAATAAGTGCAGCATATAATAACCTGTGTACTAATTGTGTAGTTCTGCTTCCTCCTTTTGGAAAAAACTTAAGTAACGCAATAACATAGTGATCTTTACGGTCTCTGCCCAATGTTTTTCCACGGGCAATTATACGGTCATGAACCATTTTAAAATGTCCCATTTCTTCTCTAGAAAGAGCAATCATTTCTTGCGTAAGTTCTGTAAATTCTGGAAAAGAAACTATTAAGGAAATAGCTGTACTTGCTGCTTTTTGCTCACAATAAGCATGGTCAGTAAGTATTTCGTCAATATTTTTTTCTACAATATTAACCCATCTTGGGTCTGTTGGTAGTTTAAGTCCTAGCATAATATAAAATGAAATCAAATGTACAAGGAAACATAATCACATCAAAATAGTATCTTTGAAAGATATAGTACATTTTGTTTTTTATTAGTATGCAGAAATTAGATAAATATTTGGGTTTTTTATATGGAGCATTATGTTTTATTTCTGCATTATTACAATATAATGATCCAGATCCAATGCTTTGGATTGTTATATATTCTTGCGCAACAATACTTTCTATTGCTTTTGCTTTAAATAAAATTCATCCAGTATTGTTAGCACTAGCTGCTGTGATTAGTTTAGTAGGATTTTTTTATATGTATCCAGAAAAATTTGAAGGTTTTGAAATAGGAGCTGGAGATATTAAAAATATTGAAGAGGCTAGAGAGGCTTTTGGATTGCTTATTATGGCTATAATGTTTGCCATATTTGCTATTAGGGCTAGAAGAAATTAAGTTAAATCCATATCAAATTCTTTTCTAAGTAAATCTATTACAGGGTTTTTTTGTCTTAGTTTCTCGTATTTTTCTTCTGGTGTAAATGCAAACTTAGTTTCTGTAGTTTCATTTACTTTAATTTTTAACTCTAAAAAGTAATTATTTAGTTGCTTTTTTAGAAACTCCATAAGTTCATATTGTTCTCTCTCTACTTCTTTTCTCATAGTATCATTAGGGAGTTCTATATGTATGGTGGTCTCATTTTTAAGTTTTGGAATATCTGCATTAAGGTTAGATGCTAGTATTTTTTGCCCTTTAGCATCAATCACATTAACAAATTCTGCCCATAGTTTCTGTAATTTTTCTTCGGATACAACATCTTTAGGAAGTTTAGATTCATCAACTACAAGTTCTTTTTTGTTTAACTCATGTTCTTTTTTGGCTTTAAGGCTAGATATAGATAAGCCAGAAACTCTTTTTATAGGATTTTTTAAATCTATTTTTTTTGGAGCAGGAGCTTCTTTAGTAATTGTGTTGGTTATAGGTGCTTTGGTTTCAGGAATAGAAACTGTATTTTGGGGCGTGGCAGCTGCTTTTGGTTCTTCTGCAATTGGAATTGGTTTGCTGTTTTCTGTTTTTATAGTATTGGTAGAAGTCTTCTCTTTTTTAGAATGATAAAAAGAAGCAGGGGCAATAAACGAGATGGTTTTATTGTGTAATGCTACGGATTCAGGATTTTTTTTTTCTCCATCAAAATTGATAGAGGATAGCTTCATTAAAGTAAGTTCTACAAGTAATCGTTGGTTTTTACTGGTTTTATACTTTAAATCACAATCATTAGCAATGTCTAATGCTTGAAGTAAAAAAGAAGTGGATGCTTTTTTTGCTTGTTCTTGGTATTTCTTTTTTGTTACCTCTCCAACTTCTAATAAAGATATAGTTTCTTGGTGTTGGCATACCATTAAATCTCTAAAATGTGATGCTAACCCACTTATGAAATGGTGTCCATCAAAACCTAAAGAAAGTGTTTTGTTAAATAGAATTAAAACTTGTGGTATACTATGGTTTAAAATATAATCTGTAGCAGAAAAATACGTATCATAATCTAATACGTTTAAGTTTTCTGTAACCGCTTTTCTTGTAAGGATTTTTCCAGAAAAACTTACTACACGGTCAAAAATAGAAAGCGCATCTCTCATAGCGCCATCTGCTTTTTGTGCAATAATATGTAATGCTTCTTCTTCTGCTTCAATACCTTGATTTTCCGCTATGTATTTTAAATACTCCGTAGCATCTTTTACTGTTATGCGTTTAAAATCAAATATTTGGCAACGAGATAAAATAGTAGGTATTATTTTGTGTTTTTCTGTAGTCGCTAAAATAAAGATGGCATGTTTAGGAGGCTCTTCTAGCGTTTTAAGAAAAGCATTAAAGGCAGATTGCGTTAGCATGTGTACCTCATCAATAATATAAACTTTATACTTTCCAACTTGTGGAGGTATACGCACTTGGTCTATAAGACTACGAATATCATCTACAGAGTTATTAGATGCCGCATCTAACTCAAAAATATTAAAAGCAAAATCTTCATCAGAATTTTGAGAATCTTCTTGATTTATTTGCTTTGCTAATATTCTTGCACAAGTTGTTTTGCCAACCCCACGCGGACCACAAAAAAGTAACGCTTGCGCTAAATGATTACTCTCAATAGCATTTAATAGGGTATTGGTTATAGCCTGCTGCCCAACAACATCTTTAAATGTTTTAGGTCTATATTTTCGTGCCGATACTATAAATGGTTCCAAATACGATTACTTTTTATTATAAATCACTATTCTAACAATGTAGCGATATACAAATATAAAAATAGCTAAAGATTTTGCACTTTATTTAAGTAATAATAGCTATATATTTATCAACAATTAAGTTACATTTGTGCCCTAGCAGGTCTCCTTATCGCTGTTCGCTATAAGCGAAGAGAGGAAAGTCCGGACACCATAGTGCAGTATAGCGGGTAACACCCGTCTCCCTTTTTTGGGACGGACAAGTGCAACAGAAAGTATGTACAGGTAATGCTGTAGTGAAACCAGGTAAACTCTATACGGTGAAACGTCACGTAAATCAGTGCTTGAGGGCAGCACGTCCAAGCTGAAGGGTAGGCGGTTTGAGCTATTAGGTAACTAATAGTCTAGATAAATGATAAGGGTTTGTTTTTTAACAAAGACAGAATCCGGCTTATGACCTGCTTTTTTATTCTATTAATATTGTAGCTTTATGCTCTATTTTAAAATTACAAGAATTAGCTATAAAACACATTTCATTAGCTTTTTCGTGTAAATTAATAGCTTTGTCTTTGTTAGAGCTATTTGTTATGGTAATTACAGGGTTTAAGGTAACACTAGTAAATTTTCCACTACCATTGGGGCTTTCTTCCATGCAACCAGTTGCATTATCTTTATAAGAGGTAACAATAATGTTGTTGGTAGCGCATAAGTGTAAATACCAAAGCATATGACAAGATGAAATTGAAGATAAAAACAAGTCTTCAGGGTTGTATTTTGTTTTATCTCCTAAAAAAGATGGGTCAGAAGAACCAAGTATTTCTGTGTATTTTCCTTCCCCGTTTATGGAGTGATTCCTGTTGTATGTCTTGTAATTTTTTGTTCCAGTGCCTTCATTGCCAGTCCAAACAGTTTTTATTTTATATTGATGTTTTTTCATAGCAAAGTGTGTTTTATTTAATCTGGGTTTTGTTCAAAGAAACTAAATACGCTCCCCCCATATTTTCTTTGGTTGGTAAAATGGTCTAAATTAGATAAATCAGTATGTTTGGAATGTTCTACAATTAATACTCCATTATCTAATAATAAATTGTTTTTAAAGACCAGTTCTGGAATTTTAGAAAAATCCTCAATAGATAAATCATAGGGTGGATCTGCAAAAATAACAGTGCTTTTTTTGGCAGCTTTTTCTAAATATTGAAAAACATCACTCTTTATTGTATCTATATTAAACTCTAATTCTTTTGAGATTTTATCAATGTATTGTACACAGCTGTAATTAGCATCTACTGCTGTTAATTGTGTGGCTCCTCTAGACGCAAATTCAAAACTAATATTGCCAGTTCCAGAAAATAAATCTAAAACCACCAAATCTTCAAAATAATATAAGTTATTTAATATGTTAAATAGTGCTTCTTTGGCCATGTCTGTAGTTGGCCTTACAGGTAATTTTTTAGGAGCCTGTAAATATCTTCCTTTATGTTTCCCTGAAATTATTCGCATTATAAAGCATTTAAAACTGTAAAATCTATAGTCTCTGAATTAGATTCAGCTATTGGATGATACGTATTTTTTGGAATAAAAATGGTTATATTCTTTATGTATTTGTAGCTTATATTATATAAATTATCTCCTTCTTCTATAGTGCCAAAAAGTTTTAATGGTATTGTTTCAGGGTCTAAATTTAGCTGTTCTAAAGTAAAAAGAATGTAGTATATAAAATCTTCTTTAGAGTTAAAGTTAAAAGAGTTATGTAATATTATTTTTTTGTTTTTAAGGATAGTTATATCCATATGTTTTTCAGAAACATGAATATAGCAAATAGGTTCTTTAGAGGTGTTAGAGAGCCCTAAAAGTGTTTGTATCATTACAGAACTATTGTGCTTGTAAGTAAATTCTCCAAAGAGGTCATATATGTAATTGTTAATGTTAACAAAAGGGACATAAACAGGAATTATATCATGATTTTCTATTTCGTCATAAGCTAAAAGATCTGTAGCAAGAATTTTAGAATTAAAGTTTATATAACTTTCTAGTTCGTTAGGATTAAATAAAGCCTTAGGAACCAAACTATATAATAGGTTTTTATGTATAACTATAACTTCAGAAAATTTTTGTGTGGTTATGTTATTTTCTTCTAAGACAGGTTTTAGCTCTTTTACTAAATCATAAGAGTTTACTTCTTCTTTAAAAAGTAAACTTTTAGAAGCAATTATTTTATTGCTAATTGTATCTACAATACAAAAAGAAAGTCCATTCAAACTAATTTGAATGGACAATTTCTTATAATCGTTATTTTCGATGTTAGTAATATTATTCGTTCTTTTTGTCATAAATAGGAGGCCAGTTACCACTTGTGCTAACTTCTTCTAGAGAACCAACTTTAATTGTACTACCATTAACCTCTTCAACACTTGCGTGAGCATTTTCACGTTCTAAAAGAGTTTTAGGTTGGTCATATAATACTACGCTTTTTTCAACTTTTGCTTCAAAAACAGGAGCTTTGTAGCCACTCTTTTCTATAACAGAAGATTTCATAGTAAATTTTTCGCCATTTGGAGCACCAGGAACATTCATCATAGTTTTGTAACGATCGTCCTTCTTGAATAAAGAATCTTTTACAGATACAAATCCTAGAGTATCTATAATTTTCACTTCTTTTAATACATCAATTTGGTAAGTTTCATCAAACTGCATGAAAGAAGAATCTCTTTGTTGTGTTATTGTATATTTTCCTCTTTCTACAAAATCAATAAGACCCTTAAAGTCATTTGCGTACTTTCCAGTTACAGTTTTATAGGCTTCTTGTGAATTTTTAATGTCTTTTAATTTAGCAACAACTTTTGCAAAACGTTCTTGTTTTACTTTTTTAAATTCGATTGGTCCGTTAACTGATTGGTAAATAGCATATCCTAAACCGATGCACGCAATCCAAAGTACAATTTGTATTATGGTCTTCATTTTATATGTGTTAATTATATTTAGTGGTTCTCACAAATCTACAATTTTTTTTTAATCGTAAAAGGTTTTCTAGAAAAAATCCTGATTATATTTGATGTTATATGAAATCTATTACTGATGCATCCTTTTTTGGTTTACTAAAATCTAAGTTTCCACATGAACCTACATTAAAGCAAATTGTAGCTTTACAAAAACTAGCTACTTATATATTATCTAAGGAAAAAGAACAAGTCTTTTTGTTAAAAGGTTTTGCAGGAACTGGTAAAACAACTTTAATAGGAACTATGGTAAGTTGTTTGTGGCAAGTAGGTAGTAAAGCTGTTCTGATGGCTCCTACTGGTAGAGCTGCTAAGGTCATGTCTAACTATTCTAATACAAAAGCTTTTACCATACACAGGAAAATTTATTTTCCTAAAAAGCAAAGTGGAGGAGGTGTGCAGTTTGTTATGGCACCTAATAAGCATAGGAATACAATATTTATTGTAGATGAAGCCTCTATGATACCGGATAGGCCAGCAGATTCTAGGTTATTTGAAAACGGTTCTTTGTTAGATGATTTAATACAATTTGTGTATTCCGGTCATAATTGTAAACTTATATTAATAGGAGACACGGCGCAGTTACCACCAGTACATTTAAGTTTAAGTCCTGCTTTAGATGAAGATAAACTTGCTTTAAACTATAATAAAGATGTTGTTAAGTTAGAGCTAGATGAGGTAGTAAGGCAGGCAGAAGATTCCGGTATATTAGTTAATGCTACATTACTTAGAGAAGAATTGCAGGGTTCTTTTTACGATACATTTAAATTTAATGTTGAGACATTTAAAGATATAGTAAGGTTACAAGATGGTTATGAAATTCAGGAAGCTATAGATGCCTCTTATTCTGAAAATGGAAAAGAAGAAACTGCATTTATAGTAAGGTCTAATAAAAGAGCAAATCTTTATAATGAAAATATAAGAAGTAGAATTTTATTCTTAGAAAATGAACTTGCGGTTGGCGATTATATGATGGTGGTTAAGAATAACTACTTTTGGTTAAAGCCAGAATCTGAAGCTGGTTTTATTGCTAATGGTGATATTATTGAGGTTCTAGAGATTTTTAGGTTTAAAGAAATTTATGGCTTCAAATTTGCAGAGGTTAAAGTAACTATGGTAGATTATCCTAACCAAAAACCTTTTGAGACAGTATTGCTACTAGACACTATTAGTGCAGAGTCTCCTTCACTATCTTATGAAGATGGGAACAAACTGTACCAAGAAGTAATGAAAGATTATGAGCAAGAATCATCAAAGTATAAGAAATTTTTAGCCGTTAAGAATAACAAGTTTTTTAATGCTTTACAGGTAAAATTTTCTTATGCTATAACATGTCATAAATCTCAAGGGGGACAATGGAATACTGTTTTTGTAGAACAACCATATATGCCAAACGGAATAGATAGAGAGTATTTAAGGTGGTTATATACAGCGGTAACTAGAGCAAAAAAACAATTATATTTAATTGGTTTTAAGAACGATTTTTTTGAAAATTAAGAAAATAAAAAATGACAACAGAAACAATTTTAAGTGTATTTCTTGGAGTAGGTTTAGCAGCATCTGTAGGATTTAGGGTATTCTTACCTTTGTTTGCTTTAAGTTTAGCTTCGTATTTTAATATCTGGGAACTAAATGATAGTTGGGAATGGATTGGTAGTTTAGCTGCTGTTGTTACACTAGGAGTGGCAACCTTGGTAGAACTGTTTGCTTATTTTATTCCTTGGATAGATAATCTTTTAGATAGTTTTGCAGTACCTTTGGCTGCTATTGCTGGTACAGCAGTTATGGTGTCTACCGTAGCTAATTTAGACCCTGTAGTAACATGGTCTTTAGCAATAATTGCAGGGGGTGGCACGGCAACCGCAATAAAAGGGGCAGGGGCAACCACTCGGTTGGCTTCTACTGCAACTACAGGAGGGCTTGCTAATCCTGTTGTAGCAACAATAGAAACAGGAACAGCTGTAGCAGTTACTACGGCTTCCATTTTTGCTCCAATACTAGCAGCAGTTTTAGTAATAATAATTTTGGTAATAATATTTTCAATTTACAGAAAATTAAGACCAAAGAGTAATTAATATAATAAGCAATAGCGTGAAAGTAATAGCAATGATTCCGGCTCGTTATGCCGCTTCTAGATTCCCTGCAAAATTAATGCAAGACCTTGCAGGAAAACCAGTGATATTACGCACCTATGAGGCAGCAGTAAACACACAGTTGTTTGATGATGTTTATGTGGTAACAGATAGTGATGTTATCTTTGAAACTATAGAAAAAGCTGGTGGTAATGTTATAAAAAGCATTAAAGAGCATGATTGCGGTAGTGATCGCATAGCAGAAGCTGTAGAAAACTTAGAGGTAGATATTATTGTTAATGTGCAAGGCGATGAGCCTTTTACAGATAGAGAAAGTTTAGCTGCTGTTTTAGAAGTTTTTAAAAACGACCCTAATAAAGCGATAGATTTAGCTTCTTTAATGGTTAAAATTACGGATTTAGAAGAAATAAGTAACCCGAATACAGTTAAGGTAATAGTAAATAAGGAAAATTTTGCATTGTATTTTTCTCGTTCTCCAATTCCTTACCCTAGAGATACAAATGTAGATAGTGTTTACTATAAGCATAAAGGAATTTATGCTTTTAGGAAAAGTGCTTTAATGGATTTTCAGCGTTTACCTATGTTAATGTTAGAGGCTGTTGAGAAAATAGAAGCTATTCGTTATTTAGAATATGGGAAAACAATAAAAATGGTAGAAACATCTGTAAGTGGAATAGAAATAGATACTCCTGAAGATTTAAAAAGAGCAAGAGCAGAATGGAAGTAGATTACAGTAATATAAAAGTTATTGGTTTTGATGCAGATGATACACTTTGGGTAAATGAAACCTATTTTAGACAGGCTGAAGAAGAATTTGCAAGTCTGTTAGATGGCTATGAAACCAAAAACAAAATAGACCAAGAACTGTTTAAAATGGAAATTAAAAATCTTCATTTATACGGTTATGGTATAAAAGGCTTTACATTGTCTATGGTAGAATCTGCTATGGATTTATCTAACAATAAGATACCTCAAAAAGTTATTAATCAAATTCTAGATATAGGAAAAAGAATGATAACACAACCAGTAGAGTTGTTAGATGGTATAGAAGAGGTATTAGAAACGTTACAAAGTAAGTATAGGCTAATTGTTTTAACAAAAGGAGATTTGCTAGACCAAGAGAGAAAAGTAGAACGTTCTGGTTTAGAAAAATACTTTCACCATGTAGAGGTGTTAAGTGATAAAAAAGAAAAAAATTATCAAAATTTATTAGAGCATTTAGAAATAGATGTGTCTGAGTTTTTAATGATTGGAAACTCTTTAAAATCCGATGTTTTGCCTTTAGTAAATATTGGAGCAAAAGCGGTTCACGTTCCTTTTCATACTACCTGGGAGCATGAAACTGTTAAAGCAGGAGAGGATAATGGAGATTATCTTAAATTAAATTCAATAAAAGATATTTTAAACTATTTGTAATGCATTATCTAGATATTGATGCTTGGGAAAGAAAGCAGCATTTCGAGTTTTTTAACACCTTTACAGATCCATATTTTGCTGTTACAACAGCTGTAGATGTAACTAGTTCTTATGCTTTTGCTAAAAAAAATGACCTTAGCTTTTTTTCAGTGTACTTACATGCATGTATGACGGCAATAAATCAGATTGAAAATTTTAAATATAGAATTGAAGAAGATAAGGTAGTAGTGTATGATACCATACATGCGTCTGCAACCATGATGAGGCCTAATAAAACATTCGGATTTTCATTTATAAATTATGACGAAGATTTAAAAGTTTTTGAAAAAAATCTGAAAAGGGAAAAGGATAGAATATATAACTCAAATTCACTTTTTCCTCCTCAAAATTCTCAAGATTGTATTTACTGTTCCGCTTTGCCATGGATAAGCTTTACAGGACATAAAGAGCCAGTTAATGGAGGTAAAGAATCTGTTCCTAAATTAGCTTTCGCTAAAATAGAAGCAAACAATGAAAAATTAAGTATGCAAGTATCTGTAAGTGTAAATCATGCTTTGGTAGATGGCTATCACGTAGGTCTTTTTTATGAAAAATTTCAAGAATCTTTAAATCAAAATAAATAACAGTATATGAAGTTTAAAAATTTTCCAATGGTTCCAAGAGTAATCTTTGGTGCTGGTAGTTTTAAACAACTGGGAGAAATACTATTGCCTAAACGTAAAAGTTCAGAAACTCCAGTTATTTATTTAGTAGATGCAATTTTTGAAAATCAAGAATTGTCTAAAGAAATTCCAGTTTTATTTAATGACCAAATAATCTATGTTTCTACCGAAGAAGAACCTAAAACAGAGCAGGTAGATGCATTAGTTTCTCTACTAAAAACTAATTATTCAGAATTACCAGCAGCTATTGTTGGTATTGGTGGAGGCTCTATTTTAGATTTAGCAAAAGCGGTGTCTATTATGCTTACTAACAAAGGAAAAGCTGAAGAATACCAAGGTTGGGATTTAGTCAAAAACCCAGCAGTATACCACGTAGGTGTACCAACACTTAGTGGAACAGGGGCTGAAGTTTCTAGAACAGCAGTACTTTCTGGTCCAGAAAAAAAATTAGGAATTAATTCCGACTATACCCCTTTTGACCAAGTTGTGTTAGATCCAGATTTAACCACAAACGTAGAAAAAAACCAATGGTTTTATACAGGTATGGATTGTTTTATTCATTGTGTAGAGTCTTTAAATGGCACATATTTAAATGCTTTTAGCCAATCTTATGGAGAAAAAGCATTAGATTTATGTAAAGAGGTTTTTATGGAGGAATTAGATGAATCTAGTTCAAGAGATAAATTAATGATGGCTTCTTGGCATGGAGGTATGAGTATTGCCTACTCTCAAGTAGGTGTTGCACATGCAATTAGTTATGGTTTGTCTCATGTGTTGGGTGTTAAACACGGTATTGGTAATTGTCTTGTTTTTCAATACTTAGAAGAATTTTACCCAGAAGGTGTTGCTTTATTTTCTAAAATGATGAATAAGCATAATATTATTTTACCAAAAGGGATTTGTGAAAATTTGTCTGAAGCGCAACTTAACACCATGATAAAGGTAGCTATGGCAATGACACCTTTATGGGAAAATGCTTTGGGTGTAAATTGGCAAGACACAATTACCGAGAGTAAACTTAAGGCTATTTATAAAAAGATATAAGGGTTTATAGGTTTATTAAGACAAAACAATTCTAATTTTTTTGATGCACAAAATTGCAAAATTTATTTACTTTAAACTTTTAGGGTGGAAAACTGTTGGAGATTTCCCTCAAGTAAATAAGTGTGTTATTGCGGTGGTGCCGCATACCAGTTGGGTAGATTTTTTTCTTGGACTCCTTATTAGAAAAGTTTGGAATGAAGAGATTAATTATGTAGGAAAAAAAAGCTTGTTTAAATCTCCTTTTGGATGGTTTTTTAGATGGACCGGTGGTGCTCCAGTAGATAGGAGTAAAAATAATAATATGGTGAATGCCACTGCTGAGGTATTTAAAACTCGAAAAAAGTTTAGATTAACCTTAGCTCCAGAAGGTACACGTAAAAAAGTAACAGAATGGAAAACAGGATTTTACTATATAGCAATAGAAGCAAAAGTTCCAATAGTATTAGTTGCTTTTGATTTTGGAAAAAAACAAGTAAAAATATCTAAACCATATACACCAACAGGAAATAAAGAAGAAGACTTTAAATCTTATGAATTATTTTTTAAAGGAGTTAAGGGGATGGTAGAGAAATATAGCTATTAAAACCGTTCAATTAATTTTTTTTCTGGTGTTTTCTCTTCTTTTTTAGTGTTGCCAGGAAAAACTAGATTGGTGCTAGAATAGGTAGAGCCAAAAGTAATATTGGCATTGTATACTTGTTTTATTGCATCTTCTACTTGATGCGCTGTGAGCTCTTTTAATGGGTGAATAAAAACGGACCAAATTATTTCATCACTAAGGGCGTATTTTACGTCTAAAGCAGAATGAAAATTGGCTACTAAGGAGTTTAGTATTTGTTCTTCTTCTAATTTTTTAAATTCTATAATAGGAGAAATAATTCGCATTCGGTTGGCGTTTTCATCGTAAACACATACGAGCATAGTACGGTTGTATATAAACTGTATAGAGTTACCTTTTAAGTTGGTGGTATCTGCAATTTTAGTAATTATGTCTTCTAACTTTTCTGGACTCATATCCTGAGAATAGGCCTTAAAAGTAATAGCGAAAAATAGAATTGCAGGTAAAAAAAACGACTTAACCATAATGTTAATTTAGGATTAAGTCGTATAATTTATGAAGAGTTAACAGTAAACTCGTTTTTACTCTAATATCGCGAGTTAATGTTTCGTGGTTTTTTAATTGGTAGTTTATTCTTCCATGGTATGATATACATTCTGTACATCATCATCTTCTTCTATTTTTTCTAATAGCTTTTCAACATCTGCGGCTTGTTCCTCCGTAAGTTTTTTAGTTACTTGCGGAATACGTTCAAAACCAGAGGACAAAATTTCAATTTCTCTAGATTCTAATTCTTTTTGGATAGAACCAAAACTTTCAAAAGGAGCGTAAATTAGAATTCCGTCATCATCCACAAAAACTTCTTCCGCGCCAAAATCTATTAATTCTAGTTCTAATTCTTCTGGGTCTATTCCTTCAGCAGGAATTCTAAAATTACAGGTGTGGTCAAACATAAATTCTACAGAACCAGAAGTTCCCATATTACCATTACACTTGTTAAAATAGCTACGAACATTAGCTACTGTTCTGGTATTATTATCTGTTGCAGTTTCTACTAGTATTGCAATTCCATGAGGAGCATATCCTTCAAACAAAACCACCTTAAAATCACCAAGACTTTTATCACTTGCTCTTTTAATAGCGCGTTCTACATTATCTTTAGGCATGTTTACAGATTTTGCATTCTGTATAACTGCTCTTAGTTTTGCGTTTGAGTCTGGGTCTGGCCCTCCTTCTTTTACAGCCATTACAATATCTTTGCCAATACGTGTAAAGGCTTTGGACATAGCAGACCATCTTTTCATTTTACGTGCTTTTCTAAACTCAAAAGCTCTTCCCATGGTTATATTTTTTTAAGGTATAATTACAAATTTAATAAATTTTATTGCTGTAGCAAGTGCAAGAGGCTGCAGGTTTATTCGCTAGTAATTATTTCTTCTATGGTATGCGCAAGTGTAATATCGTTATCTGTAATACCATTAGCATCGTGCGTATTTAAACGAATATTAAGTTTGTTGTATACATTTGACCAATCTGGATGATGATTTTGCTTTTCGCACTCAAAAGCTATTCTAGTCATTACCGAAAAAGCATCTTTAAAATCTTTAAATTCAAAAGTTGTTTCTATAGCTCCGTTTATATATTCCCAGCCATCTAATTTTTTTAAATTCTCTTCTATTTGAGTATTGGTTAGTTTTTGCATTTTTTTATTTTTTATAAAGTTAGGTAATAATATGATGGTCTATTATTTCTTGATAAGTATACTGTAAGTTCTTTGGTAGTTTGTTAGATTTTGGTAAAACGGCTAAATAACGTTCGTTATTAGTTGTAAAATTTCGTTTATAAATGGGGTTAAAAGTACCAATACGTTCTATTATTTCTTTTATGAAATCTTCATGGTGTACTAAATCTTTAGAGCCTAAATGATAAATTCCACTTTTATTTCTATTAATTAAATAATGAATTTGTTGTGTTAGCTTATCATCATTAGTAACATTAATTATAAGGTTAGGAAAAACATCAATGGGTACATTATTTAGAATATACGTTTTAAAATCTTTTATTCTTGTAGACGTGTTTCCAAAAACCATAGGAACTCTTAATATTGCCATTTTTTCTTTTGGCAGTCTTAAGAGCATGTTTTCAATCCTGATTTTTAAACGGCCATAAATACTTTCTGATAACGTTTTATCATTTTCATAGGATGGATATTTGCTATACGCATCAAAAACGTTGGCAGAGGATATAAATAGAAGTCTACAGTTATGCTCTTCAACATATTCTACTATATGATGATGCGCTTGAATCTGCGATGCAAAATTACCTCTAATGGCAGAAATAATTATTTGCGGTTTTATATTTTCAAGGATGGTGTATATATCATCCTCTTCCATATTGTATTTAAAAAATTGTTGATTTTTTTCAAAAGACCTTCTGGCAGAATTATAAGTACCGTAGGTATTAAAATAGGGGTATAGCTCTTTATAAATAGCATTACCTATAAAGCCACTCCCGCCTATTATTAAAATTTTTTTTACTTCCAATTTTAAAAAATTGAGTACCCTGTTCTAGTTGTTAATTCTTCTAAGGCAGCCATGCCTAATTTGGAATTTCCTTTTTTGTTTAAACCAGGAGACCAAGTTACTACACAATATGTATTGGGTAGTAAGGCTACTATACCGCCACCAACACCACTTTTTCCAGGAAGACCTACCTCAAAAGCAAATTCCCCTGCTTCGTCATAAAAACCACAAGTTAGCATTAGGGCATTTATACGTTTTACTTGATTAATGTTTAAGTAATTTTTCCCTCTTTGGCATGTACCGTGATTCATAAAAATATAAAAAGCATCAGCAAGTTGTTTGCAATTCATTTCTATGGAGCATTGGTGAAAATAAAAATCTAATACAGTTTCCGTGTCATTATCTAAGTTTCCATAGGACTTTAATAAGTTGGCAGCTGCATAGTTTTTAAATCCAGTATTCTTTTCAGATAAAGCTACTTTTTCATTGTAGTGAATGGAGGAATCGTTAGTTAATTCTCGTATGAAATTTAAAAAATCTTCTTTCGGGTTTTCTAAATGAGAAACCAATATATCTGCAATTACAATTGCTCCAGCATTTATAAATGGGTTTCTTGGAATGCCATTTTCTAATTCTAGAAGAGATAAATGATTAAAAGGATCGCCAGAAGGTTCTACATCTACTCGTTTCCATAAATCATCTCCTATTAAAGCAAAAGATAGTGCTAGTGTTAATACTTTAGAGATACTTTGTATAGAGAAGCCTTCTAAGGCATCTCCAGAACTATAGCTGTTATTTTTAGCATCAAGAATATGAATTCCAAATTTATTTAAATTAATAGTTGCAAGTTCTGGGATGTAAGACGCCACAACACCTTTATTTAAAACGTTTTTAGAGTCTATTACAATTTTATCTATTATATTTTGGTATGCAATCATTATCCTTTGTAAAAAGGTAGCTTAACTACGGTTGCTGGTATTGCTTTTTTACGTACTTGTATGTTTATTTTAGAACCAATTTCTGAGAATACTTTTGGTACGTATCCTAAGCCTATTCCTTTTCCTAATGAAGGAGACATGGTGCCAGAAGTAACAATTCCTATTTTGTTTCCTTGGTGGTCTACAATATCATAATCTTGTCTAGGAATACCTCTTTCATCTAGCGCAAAGGCTACTAATTTTCTTTTTAATCCATGTTTTTTTTCTTCCGAAAGAGCTTCGCTATTTACAAAATCTTTAGTGAATTTTGTAATCCAACCAAGTCCAGCTTCAAAAGGAGAAGTAGTGTCATTGATGTCATTGCCATAAAGACAATAGCCCATTTCTAAACGTAAAGTATCTCTTGCGGCTAATCCTATTGGTTTAATACCAAATGTAGCGCCAGCTTCAAAAACGTTATCCCAAACTTTTTTTACCTCGTCATTTTTGCAATAAATTTCAAATCCTCCAGATCCAGTATATCCTGTGGCAGATATAATTACATGTTCTATACCTGCAAAATCTGCAACTTTAAAATTATAAAATTTAATTTCAGATAAATCTATACTGGTTAAGCTTTGCATAGCTTCTACCGCTTTTGGGCCTTGTATAGCTAGTAAAGAATACCCTTCCGAGATATTGCGCATATCTGCATTAAATTCTTTGTTGTATTTAGTAATATGGCTCCAATCTTTATCAATATTAGAAGCATTAACAACAAGTAAGTATTGTTCCTCTTTTATTTGATAAACAATTAAGTCGTCTACAATACCACCAGTTTCATTAGGTAAGCAGCTATATTGTGCTTTTCCAACAGAAAGTTTGGATGCATCATTAGAAGTTACTTTCTGTATTAAGGCTAATGCATTTGGGCCTGAAATTAAAAACTCTCCCATATGTGAAACATCAAAAACGCCAACAGCCTTGCGAACGGTTTCGTGTTCTATGTTTACCCCTTCATAAGAAACGGGCATATTATATCCAGCAAAAGGAACCATTTTTGCTCCTAGAGATTCGTGAATAGTAGTTAATGCAGTATTTTTCATTATTTCATAAATTTAGTCGCGCAAATTTATCGAAAATTTATGGATACGCTTATTTCGACTGAATTTTTTAATAAAAATGTAATAACAAAAATACTATTGTAATAAGTAGCTTTTTAGTTCTTCGTAAGTTCCTATTTTATGAGAAACTTTTTCTTTATCCATGACTTTCAAGATTTGCGAAGGGATAGGAATTTTAACATCCATGGTTTCTTCCACAATATCTAAAAACTTTACAGGATGAGCAGTCTCTAAGAAAATACCAAAAGTATTAGGATTTTCTTTTTGGTATTTCTTTAAACCTAAATAACCTACAGCTCCATGAGGGTCCGCAGTATATTCAGAATCTTTATAAATGGCTACCATAGCTTTTTTGGTTTCTTCATCTGTAAAAGAATAAGAAGAAAGGTTTTTAGCTAAATCTTGAAAATTGTCTTTAAATAAATGACGAATTCTAATAAAATTACTAGGGTCACCAACATCCATGGCATTAGATATTGTTGCTGTAGAAGGTTTAGGAGAATATTCTTGTGTTCTCATAAACTCAGGAACGGTATCATTAACATTAGTAGCTGCAACAAATTGTTTTACCGGCATGCCTAAACGTTGTGCCACTAAACCAGCACAAATATTTCCAAAGTTTCCACTAGGAACAGAAAATACAATTTCTTTTCCCTTGGATTTAGCTTCTTTGTAAGCAAATAAGAAATAAAATAATTGAGGTAACCAACGTGCAACGTTTATAGAGTTTGCGGAGGTTAACTGCATTTTATCTAATAACTCGCTATCTAAGAAAGCATTTTTAACCATTGCTTGGCAATCATCAAAAGTGCCATCTACTTCTAAGGCAGAAATGTTTTGCCCTAAAGTGGTTAATTGTCTTTCTTGAATATCGCTTACTTTTCCACTAGGATATAATATTACAACTTTTACACCTTTAACACCTAAGAAACCATTAGCTACAGCGCCTCCAGTATCTCCTGAAGTAGCAACTAAAACAGTAACTTCATTATCTTCTCCTTCAGAAAAATAGCCCAAACAGTTAGCCATAAATCTTGCCCCTACATCTTTAAAAGCCATAGTAGGGCCATGAAACAATTCTAAAGTTGCAGTATCTTCATTTAATTCTACCACAGGAAAATTAAAATCTAAAACGGTATCTAATATTCCTTTTAATCTATCTTCTGGAATTTCTGAAGAAACAAATTGTTTTATGGCTTTAAAGGCAATTTCCGTATTAGATAAGGATTCTATATTTTCAAAGAATGAAGCGGGTAATGGCGTTATACTCTCAGGAAAGTATAGTCCTTTATCTGGCGCAATACCTTTAATAACCGCGTCTTTGAAAGATACATTTGGAGCTTGTTTATTTAGGCTGTAAAAGTTCATTCTTTAATTTATTATTTTTATCCCTTGGGTATTAATTTTGGATACATGTATGTCAAAATCAATACCAATATTTTTGTATACTTTTTTCATTGCTTCAGCAACTTTTTGTGCGGTTTCTTCTCCTTTACTAAACGTAAATATAGAAGGCCCAGAACCAGATATACCACATCCTAAAGCACCAGCTTTAATGGTTTCTTCTTTAATAGAATCGAAACCAGGTATTAAGATAGAGCGTATAGGTTCTATGATATGGTCCTCTAGGGAACGGCCTATTAAATCATAATCCTCCATAAATAAACCAGCAATTAATCCGCCAACATTACCCCATTGTTTTATGCCATTTTCTAGAGAAATAGTAGTTTTTAAAATTTTTCTAGAGTCCGATGTTTTTACTTCAATCTGGGGATGTATAACAGTTGCATAAAGCTCTGACGGATTCTTTATAGGAACAATATCTAAAGGCGTATAACTACGCACTAAAGTAAAAGCGCCAAATAGGGCTGGAGCAACATTATCTGCATGTGCAACACCACTAGCTAAACGTTCTCCTTCCATTGCAAATTTTACCAATTCGGTTTGGGAAAAAGGATTTCCAAGTAAGTGGTTCATAGCCCATACTGCACCAGTAGAACTTGCTGCGCTACTTCCTATACCGCTACCAGCTTTAATTTTCTTGTAGATTTCTATTTCAAAACCACCAGTATATTCTGCTTTTTCTAAAAGAGCTAAGCCAGCAACACCTGCAACATTTTTATTGGTTTCTAAGGGTAAATTTTGCCCTTCTAGTTTTGTAATTCGTATTCCGGCTTCTTTGGTTTTACGAACAATCATTTCATCTCCAACAGAATCTAAAGCAACTCCTAGAACATCAAAACCACAAGAAATATTTGCAATTGTAGCAGGGCAAAAGACTTTTATTTCTTCCATATTTAAAAGTTTCCTATTCTAATAATATCTGCAAAAATACCAGATGCAGTAACATCTGCACCAGCGCCAGCTCCTTTTATAATCATAGGTTGGTTAGGATATCTTTCTGTATAGAAAAGAACAATATTGTCGCTTCCTTCTAGATTGTAAAAATCATGACCTTTTGGTATTTCTTGTAAACCTACACTAGCTTTTCCATCTTCATATTGTGCAACATACTTAAGTTTACTATCCGCGTCTTTTGCTTTCTTATAAATAGCTTGGAAAGAATCTTCATGTTTAATAAGTGAAGCAAAAAAGTCTTCGTTATTGGTTGTGTCTAAACTTTCTTTAGGTAAAAAAGGATTGTTAACAATATCCTCAATCTCAATTTGGTTTCCGCTTTCTCTTGCTAAGATTAATATCTTACGCATTACATCAACCCCACTTAAATCTATTTTTGGATCCGGCTCTGTATATCCCTCTTCCTGAGCTTGTTTCACAATATCATGAAAGGTTGTTTCATCATTAAAATAATTAAATACAAAATTTAAACTTCCAGAAAGTACCGCTTGTATTTTTAAGATTTTATCTCCAGAAGCAATTAAATGCTTAAGTGTATCTATAATTGGTAAACCTGCACCTACATTAGTTTCAAACAAGAAAGGAGCATTGTACTCTCTTGCTAATCTTTTTAATTCTTGGTAATTATCAAATTTAGAAGAACACGCAATTTTATTACAAGTAACTACAGAAATACTGTTTCCTAAATATTTATTATACGTTTCGGAAACTTCTGCACTAGCTGTATTATCTACAAAAATGCTGTTTCTGTAATTTAGAGAATTAACTTTCTCAAAGAACTTTTGCTTATCTGCTTTTTCCCCTTTTGCTAGAGAGTCTTCCCATTTACTAAGGTCAATTCCACTCTCATTAAATAGCATAGTTCTGGAATTAGAAATTCCAATTACTCTAATATTTAATTTTAAATTTTCTTTTAGATATTTCTTTTGTTGCGAAACTTGAGTTAAGAATTTTGCGCCAACGTTACCAACACCCATTACAAATAGGTTAAGTTGTTTTACGTTTTCTTCAAAAAACTCCTCGTGTAAAGTGTTTATTGCTTTCTTTACGTCGTCTTTTTTAATAACAGTTGATATGTTTCTTTCCGAAGCACCTTGCGCAATGGCTCTAATATTTACATTGTTTTTTCCTAAAGTGCTAAACATTTTACCACTTAACCCTTGATGGCTTTTCATATTATCTCCTACAAGCGCAACAATTGCTAAATCTTTTTCCGGAATTACAGGGTTAATTTTTCCGCGTTCTATCTCATATTCAAAAGCTGCGTTTACAATTTCTACAGCTTTATCTATGTCGTCTGCAGAGATACCTACACAGATAGAATGTTCTGAAGAAGCTTGTGTAATTAGAACTACACTAATTTCTGCTTGCGATAATACTTCAAAGAAACGCTTAGAAATACCTGGTATTCCTACCATTCCAGAGCCTTCTAAAGATAGTAAAGCAATATTTTCTACACTACTAATACCACGAACTGTTTTTCCTTTTTCGTTTTTAGATTTTGTAATTAATGTTCCGTCATTTTCTGGTTCAAAAGTATTCTTAATGCAAATAGAAATACCTTCTGAAAGTACTGGTTGTATTGTTGGAGGATATAATACTTTGGCTCCAAAATGAGAAAGTTCCATAGCTTCTTCATAAGATATATGAGGAATAGCCTTTGCTTGTTTTACCAATTTTGGGTTCGCAGTATACATACCGCTAACATCTGTCCAAATTTCTAGAATATCTGCTTTTACAGCAGCTGCATAAATAGCAGCAGTATAATCAGACCCTCCACGACCTAAGGTTGTAGAATTTCCATTTTCAGAAGATGCTATAAAGCCAGGGGTTACTACAACAGCATGTTTTGTATTAGAGAAAAAGGTGCTTGCATTTTTATAAGTAAGGCTAAAGTTTACAACAGCATTACCATTTAAATCGTTTGTTTTTATAAGTTCTCTACTGTCTTTATAAATAGCGTCTAAACCTTCTTGTTTAAAATATTCACTAATAATAAAGGAAGAAAGTAGCTCTCCAAAACTTACTATTTTATCCGATAATTTTGCAGTAATTTCTCCGATTAAAAAAGCGCCTTCTAATAAAGTTTCTAATGTGTTAAGTTCACTTTTTACTTTGCTTAGAACGGAACTTTGGTTTTTTACCGAAATAAGTTCTTTAGCAGTAGCTAAATGCCTTTCTTCTATTTCTGTAATTACTTGTTTGTATGTTGCGTCTTGTTTTGCAGCTAAATTGGCAGCTTTAATAAGTAAATCTGTAACTCCGCCAAGGGCAGACACAACAACTATATTTTTTTTGTTATTACTATTGCTAACAATGTTTTTTACTAAACCTATATTCTTTGCGTTGGCAACAGAAGTGCCTCCGAATTTTAAAACTTTCATTATGTATGGAAATTAACTTGTACTATATGAGTGAATTGCGTAAAATAACGCGAAAAATGGACGTATATGTAGTTGCTTACCCCAAAGGGGTAGTGGTTCCAATTGTAGTTGTACCATTGGTTAAAGTAGAAAATAATATGTCCGTAATTTTGTCGTACATGGTTCTTTGTGAGATTCAAAAGTAGTACATTTGGGTTGTTAATCAAATGTTTCTAGTGATTTTTATGAAATTATCACTAATTGACTGAATAATTGTATAGTATGAAACTTTTTGCTGCGGAGCAGATTTATGCTGCGGATAAATTTACAATAGAAAAACAACAAATAACCAGCGATGCTCTTATGGAGCAGGCTGCAATCCAGATTTTTAATTGGATGCATTTGCGAATGCAAGGAGCGCCAGTTAAGATTCACTTGTTTTGCGGGATAGGGAATAATGGTGGAGATGGAATGGCTTTAGCGAGACATTTACAAGAGCACGGTTATAATATAGAGGTTTATGTTGTTAATTATAGTGAGAAAAGGTCTAAGGATTTTTTAATTAATTTAGATAGATTAAAAGACCGTAAAATATGGCCAAACTTCATGGATTCTGATTGTGAGTTTCCTGAAATTCATAGAGATGACATTATTGTAGATGCTATTTTTGGAATTGGTTTAAATAGAGCGCCTAGTGATTGGGTTGTTAATTTAATAGATCATTTGCACAAGAGTGAGGCATTTGTTCTTTCTGTGGATATTCCTTCTGGTTTGTATACAGATAAGATTCCTACTAATGAAAAAGCTGTTGTTAAAGCAAATTATGTTCTAAGTTTTCAAGCGCCAAAGCTCATTTTCTTTTTACCAGATACGGGAATTTATATAGGGCAATGGGAGGTTTTAGATATTGGTTTAGATCCAGAATATTTATCTGCAACAGAGGTAGAGTATGAAATTATTGGTAAGAATGAAGTGCTCCCGATATACAAACCAAGAGAAAAGTTTACGCATAAAGGAACCTATGGTCATTCTTTACTAGTAGGTGGTAGTTATGGTAAAATAGGGGCTTCTATTTTAGCTACAAAAGCAGCTTTAAAAATAGGAAGCGGATTAGTAACAGCGTATATACCAAAGTGTGGATATATTCCAATGCAAACTGCAGTTCCTGAAGCTATGGTTGTAACAAATTCAGACGAAAATATTGCGGATATAGACTTTAAAATTGAACCAGATGCTATTGGTATAGGAGTTGGTTTAAGTACAGAGAAAGAAACTGTAAATGCTTTTTCTAAATTCTTAGATAAAAATAAGTTGCCTTTGGTAGTAGATGCCGATGGTTTAAATATACTGTCTGAGAATAAGGAATTATTAAAAAAACTCCCAGAGAACTCTATTCTTACGCCGCATCCTAAAGAATTGGAAAGGTTAATTGGTAAGTGGAAAGGAGATTTTGATAAGCTTAAAAAGGCCAAAGCATTTTCTAAAAAATATGCTTGTGTACTTGTTATAAAAGGAGCAAATACAGTTATTTTATTTAACGGAAAAGGCTATATAAATACTACGGGTAATCCAGGAATGGCAACAGCGGGAACGGGAGATGTATTAACAGGCGTAATTACAGGTTTACTAGCGCAAGGCTATGATTCTCTAGGAGCTGCAATATTCGGTGTTTATTTACACGGTAGAGCAGGAGATATGGTTGTAGAGCAAGTTGGGTATCAATCCTTAATGGCAAGTGATATTATAGAGGCCCTTGGTGATGCTTATATAGATTTGTTTAAAGTTCCAGAGCAATCTCCTGAGCAACAAGAACAGCAAGAGGAAGGGTAGGTTATTTTGTTTTAACCCTTCTTTTTATCCAAGCAATAGCGTTATCATATTCTATATAGAATTTCATAGCTTTTTTGTAGAAGAGTTTTTCTATATTAAAGTTATGCATATCTATTTCGTTTACAGAGACTATAGCAAACCCTTTTAAATTGTTTAGTTCTCGTAAATGACTATATATTGTAGGGTCTACTGCATAAGAATTTTTACGATAGCTAACATAGCCAAAAGGTTTGTTTTTAAAGTGAATTTCTGCAATACCAATTATTTGGAAAACACGCTCTAAAGTAAGTGTAATCCCTTCATTAAAAATGGAAACCATATGGGTGTCAAAAACCTGTATTTTTCCAATTTCTAATTGATATTCTTTTACTATAATTTTTTTCTTCGCCAAACTCACTTTCAAGTATTATTTGTTATAGTGTCTTAGGCGAATTTAGGGGTTAGTAAAGGTTTGGTATAATATTTTAGATTAAAGGCTTAAAATTCGTTTATACTGCTTTTGGGTATTTTTTTTATACAATATAGCTGTGGTTTTTTTTTGAGCATAAAAAAAGGGCTCAACGGAGCCCTTCTTCTTATAATATGGTAAAAAATTATTCTGTTTTAGAAGATTCTTCCGCTTTTTCAATTTTAATAGTAAGCTCATCTTTCTTTTTATCTAAATCCATGAAAATACTATCTCCCTCTTTTAATTTAGAATTTACAATCTCTTCAGCAAGTGCATCTTCAATATATTTTTGAATAGCTCTTTTTAGAGGTCTGGCGCCATATTGCTTATCAAAACCTTTTTCAGCAATATAATCTTTAGCTTTATCTGTAAGATTAAGGTTGTACCCTATATCTCTAATTCTAGCGTATAATTTAAGAAGTTCTATATCTATAATTTTATGAATATCTCCTCTTTCTAAAGCGTTAAATACTATTACATCATCTATTCTATTTAAGAATTCTGGAGCAAAAGCCTTTTTAAGGGCGTTTTCTATAACTCCTTTTTGATGTGCATCTGCTTGCGATTTTTTTGCTGCAGTACCAAAACCAACACCTTGGCCAAAGTCTTTTAATTGACGAGCACCAATATTAGAAGTCATTATAATAATGGTATTTCTAAAATCAATTTTTCTGCCTAAACTATCGGTTAAGAAACCATCATCTAACACTTGAAGCATCATATTAAACACATCTGGATGTGCTTTTTCTACTTCATCTAATAGTACAACAGAATAAGGTTTGCGTCTAACTTTTTCTGTTAATTGTCCTCCTTCTTCATAGCCAACATAACCTGGAGGTGCACCAACTAATCTAGAAATGGCAAACTTTTCCATATACTCACTCATGTCTATACGAATTAGAGCTTCTTCAGAATCAAATAATTCTTTAGCAAGAACTTTTGCTAACTGGGTTTTACCAACACCGGTTTGTCCTAAGAAAATAAAAGAACCAATTGGCTTGTTAGGGTCTTTAAGTCCTGCTCTATTTCTTTGAATAGCTTTTGCAACTTTAGCAACAGCATCATCTTGCCCAATTACGTTAGATTTAATTAATTCTGGTAATTCGGCTAATTTGTTGCTTTCCGTTTGTGCAATTCTGTTAACAGGAATACCACTCATCATAGAAACAACATCAGCAACATTGTCTTCAGATACAGTTTCTTTATGAAGTTTGCTGTCATCTTCCCATTTTTCTTGAGCAGTAGCAAGGTCTTTTTCTATCCTTTTTTCGTCGTCTCTAAGTTTTGCAGCCTCTTCATATTTCTGCTTTTTGACAACGCTATTTTTTAATTCTCTAACATCTTCTAATTGTTTTTCTAATTCTAGAATTTGTTTAGGAACATCCATATTAACAATATGTACTCTAGAACCGGCTTCATCTAAAGCATCAATAGCTTTGTCTGGAAGAAAACGGTCTGTCATATACCTATTTGTTAGTTTAACACAGGCAATAATTGCTTCATCTGTGTACGTAACATTATGGTGGTCTTCGTATTTAGTCTTAATGTTTTGCAGAATCTCTATCGTTTCTTCCACAGAAGTAGGCTCTACAATAACTTTCTGAAAACGTCTTTCTAAAGCGCCATCTTTTTCAATATACTGTCTGTATTCATCTAAAGTGGTAGCACCAATACATTGAATTTCACCTCTTGCTAAGGCTGGTTTAAACATGTTAGAAGCGTCTAAGCTCCCGGTGGCACCACCTGCACCAACAATGGTGTGTATTTCATCAATAAAAAGAATAACATCATCATTCTTTTCTAACTCATTCATAACGGCTTTCATGCGTTCTTCAAACTGGCCACGGTATTTTGTGCCAGCAACTAAAGACGCTAAATCTAAGGTTACAACTCTTTTGTTGTATAGAATTCTAGAAACCTTTTTATTAATAATTCGTAATGCTAAACCTTCTGCAATAGCACTTTTACCAACTCCAGGTTCTCCTATTAATAATGGGTTGTTCTTTTTTCTTCGACTTAATATTTGAGAAACACGTTCTATTTCTTTTTCTCTACCTACAACAGGGTCCAAATTATTTTCCTCTGCCATACGTGTTAGGTCTCTTCCAAAATTATCTAAAACAGGTGTCTTAGATTTTTTGTTCCCTTTAGGGGAAGAAGAGTTCCCGAATGTACTTTCTTTATTGTCTCCGCTCTCATCAGAATCACTTGGAAAAGATTCAGATGTTGGTGGGTTTACAATATCATCATCGCTTGTAATCATAAATTTAAACTGTTCTTTTACGCCATCATAGTCTACTTTTAACTTGTGAAGTAGTTTGGTGGTGGGGTCATTCTCATTTCTTAATATGCAAAGTAATAAATGAGCAGTATTAATTGAGGAACTTTGAAATAACTTAGCTTCTAAAAACGTGGTTTTTAGAGCACGTTCCGCTTGTCTTGTTAAATGTAAGTTCTTTTTGTCTTTTTGTATGCCGCTTGGGTTAGGATTAGAAGGGCTAAGAATTTCAACCTTTCTTCTTAAATGGTCTAAATCTACATCTAGAGCATCAAGAATGTTGATAGCTTTGCCGTTTCCATCTCGTAATAATCCAAGCATAAGATGCTCTGTACCAATAAAATCATGGCCAAGTCTTAGCGCCTCTTCTTTACTAAAGGCTATTACATCTTTTACCCGTGGTGAGAAATTATCATCCATATAATTATTTGTATCAACTATAAAATTACTAAATATTGCTTAATTAGTCGCAATTACCATACCTATATTCGTTAAACTATTCCTAAATGACGAAAAAAGAGCTGGATTACAAAATTTTACCCTATATAATTGTTAACGATAGTTTTTCATGAAAAGTGTTAATAAATTATTTAATAAAAAACTTTAAGTGTGCTGTGTTAGCTTCGATTTTGAGTATATTGGCATGCTTTTTTAACCTTAATTAAAACAACTAGATTTTTAAGATGGCAGACGGAGAAAAATTGATTCCTATTAATATTGAAGATGAAATGAAATCGGCTTACATTGATTACTCAATGTCGGTCATTGTGTCACGTGCACTTCCAGACGTAAGAGATGGATTAAAACCTGTACACCGAAGAGTTTTATTTGGAATGTATGAATTAGGGGTAAGATCTAGTAGTGCTCATAAAAAATCTGCCCGTATTGTTGGGGAGGTTTTAGGTAAGTATCACCCACATGGAGATACTTCCGTTTATGACTCTATGGTACGTATGGCTCAGGAATGGAGTTTGCGTTATATGTTAGTAGACGGCCAAGGTAACTTTGGTTCTATTGATGGAGATAGCCCTGCAGCAATGCGTTATACGGAGGCTCGTATGCGTAAGATTGCAGATGACATGTTAGCAGATATTGATAAGGACACGGTAGATCATCAATTAAACTTTGATGATTCTCTTAAAGAACCTACTGTATTGCCAACAAGAATCCCAAATTTGTTAGTAAATGGTGCTTCTGGTATTGCTGTTGGTATGGCAACAAACATGCCTCCTCACAACTTATCTGAAGTTGTAGACGGTACTGTTGCTTATATTGATAATAATGATATTGAGATTGATGAGCTAATTACACATATTAAAGCGCCAGATTTTCCAACTGGTGGAATTATATATGGGTATGAAGGTGTAAAAGAAGCTTTTCATACAGGTAGAGGTAGAGTTGTAATGCGTGCCAAAGCTGTTATTGAAGAAGTGCAAGGAAGAGAATGTATTATTGTTACAGAAATTCCTTATCAAGTGAATAAAGCGGATATGATTAAGAAAACCGCTGACTTGGTAAATGATAAAAAGATAGATGGTATATCTACAATCCGTGATGAATCGGATAGAAAAGGTATGCGTATTGTATATATACTTAAAAGAGATGCAGTTCCTAATATAGTATTAAATATGCTATATAAATACACGGCTTTACAATCTTCTTTTAGTGTAAATAATATTGCTTTAGTTAATGGTAGACCGCAATTATTGAATGTTAAACAGATGATTCATTATTTTGTGGAGCATAGACATGAGGTAGTTGTAAGGCGCACAGAATATGAATTAAAGAAAGCCGAAGATAGAGCGCACATCTTAGAAGGTTTAATTATAGCGTCGGATAATATTGATGAGGTAATTGCTATTATTAGGGCATCTTCTAACGCAGATGAAGCTAGAGAGAATTTAATGGAGCGTTTTAAGCTAACAGAAATTCAATCTAAAGCAATTGTAGAAATGAGATTGCGCCAGTTAACTGGTTTAGAGCAAGATAAGCTACGTGCAGAATATGATGAAATATTAAAGACTATTGCAGATTTAAAAGATATTCTTGCTAATAAAGAGCGTAGAATGTCTATTATTAAAGACGAGCTTTTAGAAGTAAAAGATAAGTACGGAGATGAGCGTAGATCCGAAATTAACTTTGCAGGTGGTGATTTAAGTATGGAAGATATGATTCCTAATGAGCAAGTAGTAATTACTATTTCTCATGCGGGTTATATTAAAAGAACGCCACTTTCAGAATACAAAACACAAAATAGAGGAGGAGTTGGTCAAAAAGCATCTTCTACAAGAAATGAAGACTTTTTAGAACATTTATTTGTAGGAACTAATCACCAATACATGTTATTCTTTACGCAAAAAGGAAAATGTTTCTGGATGCGAGTTTATGAAATTCCGGAAGGAAGTAGAACTTCTAAAGGGCGTGCAATCCAAAACCTTATAAACATTGAACAAGATGATAAGGTAAAAGCTTTCATCTGTACACAAGATTTAAAGGATGAGGAGTATGTAAATAGCCATTATGTAATTATGGCTACTAAAAAAGGTACTGTTAAGAAAACTTCATTAGAGCAATATTCTAGACCACGCCAAAACGGAATTAATGCTATTGGTGTTAGAGAAGGAGATGAGCTATTAGAAGCTAAATTAACCACAGGAACTAGTCAGGTATTCTTAGGATTAAAATCTGGTAAAGCTATTCGTTTTGAAGAAAGTAAAACTAGACCTATGGGAAGAAATGCTTCTGGTGTGCGTGGTATTACTTTAGCGCATGATGATGATGAGGTAATAGGAATGGTAACCGTACATAACTTTGAAGATGAGCTCTTAGTAGTTTCTGAAAATGGATATGGTAAACGTTCTAGTATAGATGATTATAGAGTAACTAACCGTGGTGGTAAGGGTGTTAAGACTATATCTATTACAGAGAAAACAGGAGGTTTAGTGGCTATTAAAAATGTTACAGATTCTGACGATTTAATGATTATTAATAAATCTGGTATCGCAATTCGTATGGCGGTAGAGGATTTAAGAGTTATGGGTAGAGCTACGCAAGGAGTTAAGCTTATTAATATAAAAGGCGAAGATTCTATTGCTGCAGTTGCTAAGGTGATGAAGGATGAAGATGAAATCGATGAATCTGAAATAGCTGATTTAGAGGTGAATGCAGAAGATGGCACGGCAATTGATAAGGATAGTTCGGATAGTAACACAGACGATACTACAGAAGAAACAAAAGAGTAATTTACGAACACTAATATTTAATTAAATTAAAAAATGAAAACGAAGGTTATATTATTGGCAGCACTATCTTTTACAATGGTAGGTTTTGCCCAGAAGAATGAATTAAAAGCTGCAGATAAAGCTTTAAAAGGGGGAGACTCTGCAAGTGCAAAGGCTTCTTTAGAAGCAGCTTCTAGTTTAGTAGCTGGTGCAGATGCTAAAGTACAAGCACAATATGAGTTTTTAAGAGGAAAAACATATGCAGATTTAGCAAAAAAAGGGGATGGCTCTGCTTTTCAAGAAGCTGTTAGCTCTTTTAAGAAAGTTTTAAAAATAGAAAAAGAAAGCGGTAAGTCTAAATATTCTGCAGAAACAAAGCAGCAAATGTCTGCTATTACTGCAGATTTAGTTAATTCTGCTGTAGCAGATAATGGAGCTAAAAAGTTTAAAGAAGCTGCAGAAAAATTATATTTAAGCTACAAATTAAGTCCAAAAGATACTTCTTACCTTTATTATGCAGCAAGTAGCGCAGTAAATGGTGGTCATTATGAAGAAGCCTTAACTTATTATAACGAATTGCAAGAGGTTGGCTATGATGGTAGTGCTATTGTATATAAAGCAACAAACGTTGCTTCTGGTGAAGAAGAAGAAATGGATAAAGTACAAAGAGATTTAATGGTAAAATCTGGTACTTATAAAGATCCTAAAGATGAGAAAACGCCATCTAAAAAAGCAGAAATTGTTAAGAATACGGCATTAATATACACACAGTTAGGTCAGGACGACAAAGCGTTAAAGGCTTATGAAGCAGCAAGAGCAAATGACCCTAAAGATGTTAACTTAATTCTTAACCAAGCTAACCTATATTTTAAATTAGGAGATAAGGATAAATTTAAATCATTAATGGCAGAAGCTGTAGCTGTTGCTCCTGATAATCCAGATTTACACTATAATATTGGTGTAATTAATATGGAACAAGGGAATATAGAAGAAGCAAGAGCGTCTTATAAAAAAGCATTAGAAGTTAATCCAGGGTATACAAATGCACAATTAAACTTATCTACAACCTATGTAAATGAAGGTAATGGATTAATTGATGAAATGAATTCTTTAGGTAACTCTAGAGCAGATATAGCTCGTTATGATGAGTTAAAACAACAAAAGGATGATTTATTTAAAGAAGGTGCAGGGGTTTTAGAAGAAGCATTAAAAACTAATCCAGATAACCAAGGGATATTAACACAGTTAAAAAATATCTATGGTGCAATGGGAGATAATGAAAACTTTATGAGATTAAAGAAGTTATTAGGAGAGTAATTCTCTAATATTATTATAGAATACAAAAAGGGTCTTTCACCAAGTGAAAGACCCTTTTTTGTTTTGATATATTTTGTTAGTCTCTTTCAATAATTATGGCAGACGCACCACCACCACCATTGCATATTGCAGCGGCTCCAGTCTTAGCATTTTTTTGTTCTAAGACATTTATTAGGGTAACTAGTATTCTTGTTCCAGAACATCCTAAAGGGTGTCCTAAAGAAACAGCACCACCATTTACATTAACGTTGGAGTCGTTAAGGCCTAAAATTTTCATATTAGCAAGCCCTACTACAGAAAAAGCTTCATTAAATTCAAAATAATCCACATCAGAAATAGAAATATTAGCTTTTTCTAAAGCTTTTGGTAAAGCTTTAGCAGGAGCAGTTGTAAACCATTCTGGTTCATGAGCAGCATCCGCATAACTTTTAATAGTAGCTATAGGTTTTAAATTTAGTTCTTTCGCTTTTTCTTCGCTCATTAGAACTAAGGCAGCAGCTCCGTCATTAATTGTAGAAGCATTTGCGGCAGTTACCGTACCTTCTTTGGTAAAAGCAGGTCTTAAATTTGGTATTTTTTCTAATTTTACGTTTTTATACTCTTCATCTTCCTCTACTAGAATAGGTTCTCCTCTTCTTTGTGGTACTTCAACAGGAACAACTTCATTTTTAAAAAGATTGCTTTTCCAAGCATCTGTAGACCTTTTGTAAGATTGGATTGCAAAATTATCTTGGTCTTCTCTAGAGAATTCATATTCTGTTGCACAAGCATCTGCGCAAACACCCATTGCATTTTCATCATAAGCATCTACTAGTCCGTCTCTCTGCATGCCATCAACCATAGAAGTAGGTCCAAATTTTACTCCATTTCTTAAGTGTACGTAATGAGGTATTTGACTCATGTTTTCCATTCCGCCAGCAACAACAATAGAGGCATCTCCTAGGGCAATTGCTTGTGCAGCTTGCATAACAGCTTTCATACCAGAAGCACAAACTTTGTTAATAGCGGAACAGGGAACCGTGTTTGGTATTCCAGCATATATGGCAGCTTGCCTAGCAGGAGCTTGCCCTGTGCCAGCTTGTACTACGTTGCCCATTATTACTTCTTCTATTTTATCTGGGCTTAAATTTATTTTTTGCAAAGCCCCTTTAATGGCAGTTGCGCCTAGTTTTGGAGCAGGTATTGTGGATAATGCCCCCATGAAGCTTCCAATTGGGGTTCTAACTGCGGAAACTATTACTACTTTTTTCATTTATCTAGTTTACTTAAACGTTTTCGTAAAATTAAGAAATTTAATTACAAACTAAATGGTTAATAGTGCAATAGGCTATTTAACGTTATATTTTTCTATTTTTGGAATTCAGATACATCTATATATGCAAAAATCTTTGGACAATATTTACAAGAATCAGTCCCATATTTATAAATACGGTTTATATATAGTATCTATTTGTTTTATAGTTTTCTTTTTTCCTAAAGGAGGAAAATTTAAATATGAATACCAAAAAGGAAAGCCTTGGCAGTTTGAAAACCTTTATGCACCTTTTGATTTTTCTGTTAATAAATCAGAAGAAGAAATTTCTATAGAAAAGAATTCAATACAAAAAAATCAAATTCCTTATTACAGAGTTGACAGGAATATAGAAAAAGAAGTATTTCAAGCTTTTGTTTCTAACTTTTTTGTCTTTTTTGATAGAGAAGCATACACAAAAGAGCAACTAAAAACCTTAGATGAAGTTGGTAGGGAAATTTTAAAAAATATTTATAAAAAGGGGTTTAGTTCTGGAAAAGATATAAAAGAAAATGCAGAGTTAATTTATTTGATAAAAAATAATTCGGCACAGCAATTAGATAAGGAAGACTTACCAAGTTTATTAAGTAAAGAAAATTATATAAGTGAGGTTCTTTCTCAAAAAGGACTTATGAATTTTGAAAAAGTGTATCAAGCATTTTTTAATAAAATATTAAAACCCAATATTTCTTTTGATGAAAAATTGTCTAAAAAAGCATTAGATGATGCATTGTCAAAAATATCTTATACAAGAGGGGCAATTGAGGAAGGAGATATTATTATAGCTAAAGGAGAAGTAGTTAGGGCAGATAATATTAAAATTTTAGATTCATTAAAAGGAGAGTATGAATCTGAATTATGGTCTGATGCAAATTATTATTTCATTATTGGTGGATACATTGTTTTGGTTGCTCTTGTTTTAATGATGTTATTACTTTTTATTAGAAAGTATAGGAATGTAATTTTTGAAAATAATACCAAAGTAACTTTTATTTTTTTTAATATACTCTTATTTATATTGGTAACCACGTTAATGCTTAAATATAAAGAAGCATACGTTTTTGTAGTTCCTCTATGTATTTTGCCATTAATATTAAAAACTTTTTTTGACTCTAGGTTAGCATTAATTGTACATGTATTAACCGTTTTACTTTTAGGATTTATTGTTCCAAATAGTTTTGAGTATCTTTTTTTACAAATTATTGCAGGAGTAGTAACTGTGCTTACAATTTCGGAACTTTATAAGAGAGCAAATTTATTTATATCTATTGGGCAAATTACACTTATATACATATTAGGGTATTTGGCTTTTCACGTAATACATGAAGGTAATTTAAATAATTTAGATTGGATAACACTCAGCCTGTTTTTGTTAAATGGGATGATTACAACAGTTTTTGTACAACCATTAATATATATCTACGAAAAAGTATTTGGGTTAGTGTCTGATGTTTCTTTGTTGGAGTTGTCCGATACAAATTCTAAGCTACTAAAGGAGCTTTCTAATAAAGCGCCAGGAACTTTTCATCATTCTTTACAGGTTTCTAATTTAGCAGAAGCAGCAGCCAACGAAATTGGAGCTAATGCAATGTTAGTTAGGGTAGGGGCTTTGTATCATGATATAGGAAAAATGGCAAATCCTACATTTTTTACCGAAAATCAGGTTACAAATGCTAATCCTCATGATGAGTTAGAGCCTAAGGAAAGTGCAAAAATAATTATAGATCACGTAATAAAAGGTATTGAAATTGCTAGGAAGAATAAACTTCCAGATAGAGTTATAGATTTTATACGTACACATCATGGTTTTACCTTGGTCTATTACTTTTATAAAAAAAATATAGATATTCATGGAGAAGCAGATGAAAAAGATTTTAGGTATCCTGGACCATTACCTTTTTCTAAAGAGACTGCAATTTTAATGATGGCAGATTCAGTTGAAGCAGCATCAAAGAGTTTAAAAAACCCAACATATGTTATAATAGATGAGTTTGTAGATAAAATTATAGCCGGACAAGTTAGCGCAAACCAATTTTTAAACGCAAATATTACGTTTAAAGAGATAGAAATTATAAAAAAAGTGATGAAACAGAAGCTTAGAAACATTTATCATTTAAGGGTAGAGTATCCAGAATGAGATAGTTATGATTTTGGGTTAAAAAAAAGTAAAAAAAATGTTGCATTATAGTATATGAAAATATACATTTGCATCCGCGTTTTGATACGCACGTTCTTAAAAAAAGATTTGGAGAGGTGCCTGAGTGGCCGAAAGGAGCGGTTTGCTAAATCGTCGTACCTAGAAATAGGTACCCAGGGTTCGAATCCCTGTCTCTCCGCAAGAGTCTGCGTGAGATGGCAGATATATAATATAAACAAAGAAACTTATCACCGGTTGTTTTTTTGTTTTCTACAGAAGTAGAAATACACTCATTATCGGGGTGTAGCGTAGCCCGGTTATCGCGCCGCGTTTGGGACGCGGAGGTCGCAGGTTCGAATCCTGCCACCCCGACAAAAAGGGTTTCAAGCGAAACCATAAAAATGCTAACTAAATGATTTTCAGTGAAATTCATTTTTTCTGATTCCATTTAGTTAGCTTTAATATCACAACAAAAGTTACCTATTCGGTTACCTATTTTTGGCCGAATTTTTTCACTACTTTGGTAACTCCTTAGCGTTTGACTTTCGCTTCGATTTGACTTTCGATTTCAAATCGAGTATTAACTTAAAGCGAGAGTATATGGACTCTTCAAGAACATTTAGCATCCATTTTTGGCTTAAAACGGCCAAGAATAAAGGCGATTTTGCACCAATATATGCACGTGTAACGGTTGATGGCAAGCGGGCAGAAATTAGTTTAAAACGCCAAACAAAAGTTACCTATTGGGACACCAAATCCAAGAAAACCACCTCTAGAACACCTGAAGGGAAGGAATTGAATGCTTATTTGGACCAAGTGAAGTCCAAACTACTACTGTGTTATAAACAATTAACTTCTGATTTTGAGCTGGTTACGGCAAATTCAATAAAGGCTAGGTTCGTCGGGCAAGATGAAAAACATAAAACCTTGATGGATTTAGTGGTCTACCACAATGAAAATATGTCGGGAATACTTAAACAAGGTACCTTAAAAAACTATTATACTACTGAAAATTATTTAAGACGTTTCCTAGTCAAGAAAAAGAAGACTACAGACATTTATTTGAAACATCTTAAATATAGTTTCATTATAGACTTTGAACAATACTTACGAAAAGGACCATCGCTCCAGAATGCCAATCCTCTAAATAATAACGGTATAATGAAACACTTGGAACGACTTCGTAAACTAATGAATTTTGCAATGGACTTAGAATGGTTGGACAAAAACCCGTTCGGTCGATATAAACTCAAGTTTAATAGACATAAGAAGGAGTTTCTATCCAAAGAAGAACTGAAGGTCTTTGAGGAGGCCATAATTCATGATAAAGGTCATCAAAAAGTTCTAGATATCTTTTTGTTTTCTTGTTATACCGGATTATCATTTACTGATGTCAAAAATTTGACAGAAGATAATATATCAAGAGGAATTGATGGGGATTACTGGATATTTACTCAACGTGAAAAAAATGAACAACCTGTAAAGATTCCATTATTGGATATAGCATGGAATATTTTAAAAAAATATGCTCCATATTCAGAAAAAAATAACGGACAACTCCTACCTGTATTTTCAAATCAAAAAATCAATGTCTATTTAAAGGAGATAGCCAGTTCTTTAAAGATTAATAAGAACCTGACATTCCATTCAGCGAGACATACATTTGCCACTACGGTAATGCTTTCAAATGGTGTACCTATCGAGACAGTTTCTAAGTTGTTGGGGCATACCAAAATTTCCACTACTCAGATTTATGCAAGGGTACTAGAGGAAAAAATAAGCGTCGATATCAAGAATCTAAAGAATAAATTTCAAGAATTAAATAAAATGAATAAAGAGAATGTTAGGTCTATTTCTAATAGTTAATTTCATAAGTTAACAATTTAGGTTTATTAATTAGTCCCACTCCCTTCCATTTTAAACTTCATATAGTTTTTTAATTTACTTACCGAGCCCTCGCCATCACACTTTTTTTGTCAGCAAAACAACAACATTAAGTTTTGAACTACGGCATAAACCAGGCTCGTTCCTCGCACTTTTTTATACGTCTTATCAAATCTGAATATTGAATCACACAGGGCATCAAAAAAAGGTAACAACGAAGGCTCTATGGGAAGTAAATCAAAATATCGAACTATGAAATCATCTCAAAATATCCAAAAAGGAAGTGGAACTAAAAAAATCAAAAAAGGAAAACACTCTGGATATAATAAGTAAATCACTTTTAAAACAAACGAATATTAATCTTTAAATCTATAATTATGAGTACTATTAAAAATCATGTACAGTTAGTTGGAAATGTTGGACAAGAACCAACGATTACAAACCTTGAAAGCGGTAAAAAAGTTGCTCGCTTTTCTTTAGCTACTAATGAGAATTACAAAGACAGCAAAGGAGAAAAGCAAACAGACACCAACTGGCATACGGTAGTTGCTTGGGGTAAGGTTGCAGAAATCATCGAAAAATATGTAACAAAAGGTAAAGAGGTTGGAATTGCAGGAAAATTAAAAACTAGAACCTATGAAACCGAAAACGGCAACATGCGCTATGTTACAGAAGTTGAAGCAAGTGAAATATTGCTTTTAGGTAGTAAGTAAACCAAAAAAATAAAGAGGGCATCTCTGTCGAAAGTTCTGCCCTCTTTTTCATTATCAATCCTATAAAGAAAAAACAATGAAAGACAAAGTTAACGAAATACAGATTAGTTACAAAGAACGAGTAACATCCCCTTTTTGGAAAAAAATAAATTCATCGCAAGATGCTAGTGAATTATTATATGAGCATTGGAACAAAAACACCATAGAGGTGCAAGAATCTTTTAAAGTGGTATTACTAAATAATAGTAATAAAGTAAAGGGTATATACGAACTTTCTAAAGGTGGAATAACGGGAACTATGATTGACTTACGCATTTTATTTGCCGTTGTTTTAAAAACCCTTTCGGTTGCTATTATTTTAATCCACAATCATCCATCGGGAAAATTGCAACCTAGTGAAGCTGATAAAAAAATCACTAAAAAAATAAAGGATGCAGCTTCTCTTTTTGATGTGAATGTGTTAGACCATTTGATTATTGCACCTAATGGAGGCTACTACAGCTTTGCAGATAATTCAATGCTTTAAGCCATGGTCTACTTAAATTATAATAATCTTGATGAAGAAACACAGCAACATTTATTATCCGTTTCTAAAGAAGATGTAGAACATAAAATTGGAGAGAGTTTAAAAGAATATGCAAAAGAGAATCATATAGAATATGAGACTGTTTTATACGAAGAAGCTGTAAAAAATTTATATAGCTACAAATATGTTTTTAATATCTAACCTTTAAAAAAAAATCTAAGACCTTTGAATTATCAAAGGTCTTAGATAATAAAAATAATAAGCAAGTTTCGGGTTTTATTCCAGTACAATCACTTTTATTTTTGTTATTAGAAAATTTCATTTAATATGAACGAACAAGAATATATCAATTATAATCGAATAGCAGAAGCTATCGAATATATACAACATAACTATACGGAACAACCAACACTTGAGGAAATTGCGGATAAAGTTCATTTAAGCCCTTTTCATTTTCAAAAAATGTTTACTGATTGGGCAGGTGTTAGCCCTAAAAAATTCTTACAATTTATAAGTGTTCAACATGCAAAACAAATTCTGAATGATTCACAATCTACATTATTTGAAACGGCATACAAAACAGGACTTTCAGGTACAGGTAGATTACATGATTTATTCGTGAAAATTGAGGGGATGACACCCGGAGAATACAAAAACAGAGGTGAAAATTTGACTATAAACTATAGCTTTTCAGAAAGTTTATTTGGGAGAATTTTAGTTGCTTCCACATATAAAGGTATTTGTTATATGGGGTTCTCGGACGACAAAAAAATAGCATTTTTGGAACTGGAAAAACGATTTCCCAAAGCCAGATTTATTCAACAAACAGACGAAATTCAACAAAATGCTTTGCAAATTTACACACAAGATTGGAGTAAGATTAACAAAATAAAACTACACCTAAAAGGAACCGATTTTCAACTAAAAGTTTGGGAAGCACTTTTAAAAATCCCAACGGGAAATTTAGCAACTTATGGTAACATTGCTAACCTCATTCAGAAACCGAAAGCATCAAGAGCAGTCGGAACGGCTATTGGAAACAATCCTATTGCCTTTTTAATTCCTTGCCATAGAGTTATTCAATCCACAGGAGTATTTGGTGGTTATATGTGGGGAACTACTAGAAAAACAGCCATTATTGGTTGGGAAGCATCAAAAATCAATTCTTCAAATAGTACTATATAGCAATGGAATATTTAAAAACAAAAATTGCTACAACCGATTGGCAATCTGTATCTGAAGCAATGAATGAAAAAGGTTATGCAATTATTCCCAAAATTCTATCAGATGAACATTGCAATGAGTTAACACAAGAATACAATAACGAAAACCTGTATCGAAAAACGGTTGTAATGGAACGCTATCGTTTTGGTTTGGGCGAATATAAATACTTCAATTATCCACTTCCCAAAATCATTCAAATTCTAAGAGAAACCATATACCCTAAACTTTCACCTATCGCAAACCTATGGATGAAAGTATTGAATATCGATAAAATATTTCCCAAAACATTGGAAGAATTACAGTTGCTTTGCCACCAAAATAACCAGTTAAAACCAACACCATTGATTTTAAAATATGGAAAAGGTAGTTTTAATACTTTGCATCAAGATTTATATGGAGACGTTTATTTTCCTATGCAATGTGTTCTTTTTTTAAACGAGCCTGATAAAGATTTTACAGGTGGAGAATTTGTTTTGACACAACAAACACCAAGAGCACAATCAAAAGCCATAGTTTTAAAACCCAAAAAAGGCGATATGCTCATTTTCACCACGAATTTTCGACCAGTTAAAGGAACAAGAGGTTATTATCGAGTAAATATGAAACACGGAGTTAGTGAAGTAATTAGTGGAGAACGACATACCTTAGGTATTATATTTCATGACGCAACAAGCTAATAAAATGATAAAACATATCGATATTGATGCTGCCGAACTTCATCAAAAAATAAGGAAAAAGGAAATCGTTTATGGTGGAAATCTCAACCTAAAAATTTACGGAACTCTGCAATGCAAATCGGGCAAAAGAATGAAAGCCAAAAACCGTGTTTTTTTCAATACAGAAGAACAAGCCAAAGAATTTGGTTTTAGACCCTGTGGACATTGTTTACGTGCCGACTATAAAATTTGGAAAAATGGACTTATTTAATACTTCAGAAACTAACCTTTTACCTTTTGATGGAGAAGTAAATTATTATGGCGCTGTAATGAATACAGAAAAAGCTCAACATTACTTTGACCAATTATTACAAAATATTCAATGGGAAAATGACAAAGCAATCATTTTTGGAAAATTAATTATTACCAAACGAAAAGTAGCTTGGTATGGTGACAAACCATTTAATTACACCTATTCAAAAACCACTAAATCCGCTTTACCTTGGACTAAAGAACTTTTAGAACTTAAAGGAATTATAGAAAATAAAACAGGAGAGAAATTCAATTCTTGCTTACTTAATCTATATCATAACGGCGATGAGGGAATGGCTTGGCATAGTGATGGCGAAAAAGATTTGAAAAAAAATGGGGCAATTGGTTCATTAAGTTTTGGAGCAGAGCGTAAATTTTCATTCAAACATAAAACTACAAAGCAAACAGTTTCTGTCCATTTAGAAAAAGGTAGCTTATTGGTTATGAAAGGAAAAACACAAACAAATTGGTTACACCGTTTACCACCAACAAAAAAAGTGAAAAATGCAAGAATAAATTTAACCTTTAGAACTATTGATATTTAAGACAGCAAGTATCGGGTTTTATAGGCTTTAGCATGAGTGTAAGTTTGCATGGTAATTATTAATTTAAAGACGAAATATGCAAACATTAAAAGACAAAATTACCCTAATTACAGGAGCAAATAGAGGAATTGGAAAATCACTCGTTAAAGCATCATTGGAAAAAGGAGCAAGAAAAATTTATGCTACTTGCAGAGATTTAAACAAAATGCCAAATTTTGAAGACGAGAGAGTAGTAACATTAGAATTGGATATTACAGATAATTCTCAAATTTTAAAAATTGTAGAAAAAGCAAAAGACGTAGAAATTCTAATCAACAATGCAGGTGTACTAAGTCAAGGTAATGTATTAGAAGGTGAAGTTAGTGGCTTCGAAAATAATATGAATGTCAATTATTACGGTACAATTAATATGATGCGAGCTTTTGCTCCTATTTTAGAGAAAAATTCCCCTGCTAAGATAATTAATATTGTTTCTATCGCTGCTTATTCCCCTTTGCCTTTTATTTCGGGCTATGCAGCTTCTAAAGCAGCACTATTTTCTGCAACCAAATCTGTAAGAATTGAGCTTGCAAAAAAAGGAATAACTGTATATGCAATAAATCCTGGAGCAATTGACACCGATATGAACAAAGGAAGTGAATGGGATATGCCAGCACCAGATGGAATTGCAACTATAATTTTGGATAAAGTAGAAGCAGGAGAATTAGATGTTATTCCAGATGAAATGGGGCAAGGAATGTATAAGGCTTGGAGAGAAGAACCATCAAAATTGGCTGAAATGTTTTCTAATATGTATCACGGAGAATAACAAATTGCAACATGCCTTTATTAGAAAGGCATAAAAAAATAATCTTAGACCTTTGAATTATCAAAGGTCTTTTTTATAATATCTTTAAATGATTGTGTGAATTTTTTCAATTCATTTTTGGTTTTTGCATCTAGGGTTTTACCCTCTTCATCAATTTTTCCTTTTATGCCTTGAATTAAAAGTGTCGTCTCTTCTGTAAAATTAGTTTGAATAGTTTCCATAATTAACTTTAGTTCTTCATGTCCTTTTAGACCACTTGCAGAAGCTGTTATAAGTCCAACAGGTTTGTCAGAAAAAACGGTTGTGGAAACACACCATTCAACCATATTTTTTAAACCGCTCGGAATACTAAAAACATACTCAGGTGTACATATAATAATTCCATCTGCTTTTTCAATTTTATTCCGAAATTCAACGATTTTTTCAGGTGTATTTTTATCGGTAAGTTCCGTTTTAAAATGTGGCAATTGGGTTAAGTCATCGATTATTTCTAATTCAAAATAAGGCTGACCTAATTCTGCAATGATTTTAAGAAGAGATAAATTTGCTGAATTACTACTAGCACTCCCACAGATTCCAATTACGCTTTTTTTCATAACTACTCCTTTTTAGAGCTAAGGTAAGAATCTCATTTGTTAAACTTGAACTACTATTTTAAAATCTGACGTTCTATTTTCAAGGTCATTATCAATTCATAAGAACTGCGATTAAAACAGGGTATTTGGTACTATTCTTCGTTTCAATATTTCACTTCAAATAGATAGCTTTATAAGGCTTGTTACTCATAAAAAAAGCAACTGACTTTTTGGTCAGGTTGTTTGGAATTTTGTTCGCTTTGGGCGAACGAAATGGAAAAGCAAGAGGGTAACACGCTGCGCGATGTTTCAGCTAGCCTCTTGTTTTTAAACATCTGTATAACAGTGGTTTAAAAAATAATTTTATGTGAGATAATATTTAAAGTATTGATTTTTAGAGTAAAAAGGCGTTCAGCCCAATAAAACCAATGAATTTTTAGAGTAAAAATGGATAACGGATACGAAAAAGAACAATTTACAACCATCAGTTTTAAAAGCTCGATAGCTAAAAAGTTTCGTGCATTTAGCAAGAAAATGGGAGCCTCAAATTCTATGACCTTGCTCATGATGTTGGATTTTTTTGAAACTAATAATCTTTCCCCAAAAGAATCCATTGGACCGACTGTCCACACTCTTGAAAATCTCATTAAAAAAAGGGTCAGTGCGGTCATTGCTATTTTAAGAGATATGGAAAAAAGCCAGACTCGACCTACCGTAGCCATGATGCAATCACTCTTTGAAGAAGTCGAGCCTAAAAACAAACCGTTATTGGTTGAAAAGAAAAATACAGAAGATAGAAAAGTAAGATTTCAAGAAAAGAATCAATTATAAGTAAAAATGTATATCACCATCACACCTCAAAAACTAGGAGGCTCATATTCACAAAGTGTAGCAGATTATGTTGCCTATCTGGAGAAAGAAAATCAGGGATTAGAGCAACAGGATATGGAACACTTTTTCAATCAATACGGAGAAGAAATAAGTGCAAAAGAAGTGGTAAAAGAAATTGATGGAAACACCGCAAAATTGAAAAAGACCGAACCCAAATTTTATTCCATCACCATAAGCCCAAGCAAATACGAATTGAAGCAATTACAAAATAACAGCAAAGATTTAAAAGCCTATACCCGTGAGTTGATGAAAGACTATGTTGCATCATTTAATAGAGAAATCAACGGTAAGCAGATAACCATCAATGATATAAAATACTATGCCAAGATTGAACACCAACGAAAGTTCAAGGGAACGGATTTTCAAATTAAAGAAAACCAACCCTATGCTACCAAAATACTTCAGTTAAAGCAAGACATCCGAAGAATTGAAAATGGCAAGCTGGAAGGCGATATTTCAAAACTGAAGAAAAGAATGAATCAACTGGAGAAAGAAGCACCACACCAACAGAACGGAAAGCGGATTGTTCAAGGAATGCAAAAGGAAGGAAGCCAAAGTCATATCCACATTATCGTAAGCCGAAAAGACGCATCCAATTCCGTGAGCCTATCCCCAGGAAGTAAATACAAAGCTTCGGAAGTGGAGATGAACGGAAAAAAAGTCAAGCGTGGATTTAATAGGGATTCATTTTTTGCCAATGCGGAAAAGAGGTTTGATAAACAATTTGGGTATAAAAGAAACTATGCAGAAACCTATCAAGCTAAAAAAGATTTTATCAAAAATCCCAAGCTCTATTTTTCTGTACTGAGTGGATTGCCTACCAATGAAAAAGCAGCAGCATTTAAAATTCTAGGCAAGTCAGGTGTACCCGTGATGAACATTCCAACTAATCAGGCGCAATTGGCAATCAAAGCCATTAAACGCCTTAAAAAAGGGGTAGACATTGCCATTAAATCAAGTTCCATAGGTATATGAGTTGGTCAGTGGCTCATATCGTCCTTTATATAATTGCCCCAACACTATTTTTATGTACAGTGCTTTATGTGTTTTTAAGTTCTTCAAGTAGTAAAGCGGATAAAAAATATCAGGTTCAGTTCAAAACTAAATCGGGTAAGTTCCAAATCGATAATATAAAACGGGGCGCATCCGTAATTGGTTCTGCAGGCAGTGGGAAAACCGAAAGCGTCGTCTATAATTTTCTAAGGCATTTTAGCCAACATTCATTTTGTGGGGTGCTTCACGATTACAAACATTTTGAACTTACGGAGATTGCTTATCCTTTATTTGAAGCAGCCAAAATTCCGTTTTATATTGTCTCGTTTGATAGGATATATCATCGGGTAAATCCCATTGCTCCCCGTTACATGATTAATGAAGAAAGTGTCAACGAAGTTTCCAGGGTATTGATTGAAAATCTTTTGGAGCAAAAAGAGTCAGGTAGTACAGGAACATCTAAATTTTTTACCGATGCTGCAGAAGGCTTGATTAGTGGATTGATATGGAAATTAAAAACATCATACCCAGAGTACTGTACCTTACCTCATTTAATAGCTATCTATCAACTTCTAGATACCGATAGCCTCATTGCTTTTCTAGAAAGCAATGTAACCTCCAGAGCTATGGCAGACGCTTTTATAAGTGGTAAAGATTCTGATAGACAGACTGCAGGCGTAAAAAGCACCTTGGCAAATGCGTTTAAAAAGATAAGCACACAACGCATCTTTATGGCATTATCTGCAGATGAAGTTCCTCTGGACATCAATAGTCAGGAAAAATCAGGTGTAATTTCGGTGGTTAATAATCCTAAATATGAATCCGCTTATTCACCCATCATAGCCACTATTGTGCATACCATTACCAAACAAATGAGTGTACGAAATGCAAAGCCCTCATTTTTGATGATGGAGGAAGCTCCTACGATTCGCTTATTGAATATGCATCGTATTCCTGCCACTTTACGTAGTTACGATATTGCCACAGTTTATGTAATGCAGGACAAAATCCAAAATGATATGATTTATGGAGATAAGGCGAGTAGAGCTATTTTAAGTAACCTATCTTATCAATTTTTTGGAAAAGTAAACGACCCTGATACCGCCAAATACTATGAACGCTTTTTTGAATTAATCAAACAGCCAACGAAAAGCATTAGTAAAAGTAGCGGATTGAGTTTAGAGAGTCGAATAACTAAAGGTGAAAAAGAAGTCTCCAAACGTAGAGCTGATATTTTCTTTCGATTAAAGCAAGGAGAATTTATCACGTTTGCAGATGGTAAAGACAAAAAAGTACAGTTTACCTTGCCCAAAATTGAAAAGGAATTGCCTGAAAGAAGAAAGCAATTTTCAGAAGCTGAATTGCAATCGAATTTTGAACAAGTATATCGAGATATAAGGTCATTGTTTACCAAATAGATTCAAAGACTTTTAAAAGAGAGTCTACTTCAGTTTTTTTTTTGAGTAAAAAAATACCCAGTAAAAGGTATGTTTTTTAATGTTAAAATTCTTATTTTGAAGACTTTAAAAAATCAATCAAAATGAAAGAAATCGACAATAAAAATGACCTTCGGATATGGTTGGATAGCGGAGCCAAAGAACCAACAGCGATACAAGCTATAGACTTAACCGATTTCACAGAAAAAATAACTAAACTCTTTTTCAAAGATTCAATATTCTTAGGTTGTGAAATGCCAGATGAATTAGCGGGATATATTGTTAAAACTGGAGGTATGGTTATTTCCAATGGAGAAGATATAGCTTTTGAAACACACAGGGCACGTTTATATAAAGTAAAAGAACTATTTAAAGGATTTGATATTAAAAATGAAGATGGTTATAAAAGTACTTATGACTATAAAGTTTATAAGGAATACGTAGTTAACGGAATGGAAAATCCATTGTCCATAAAGACAAGTCTTATGAGACGACTTCATGACCATAGTATTACGGATGCTTTGGGTGAAGTTTTAAAAGGGCGTAAGGTAGTGGCAATAATGGGAGGTCATTCGATGGAGCGTCGAGACCCATACTATTTACGAGTTGCTAAAATTTCAAGAACACTTACGCAAAAAGGTTTTTTAATGGTAAGTGGTGGTGGTCCTGGCGCTATGGAAGCTACTCATTTAGGTGCATACTTCGCTTGTAGAAAATTGGAAGAATTAGAGGAAGCCGTTGACGAAATAAAAGTACGTCCGCCAGATGCACCAGATGGTAAAGAATATGCTGATAAGGATTGGTTGCATAGAGCTTGGAGAGTTATGGAAAAATATCCTATTCCTAATGGAAAAGAAAAAGAATCTAAGAGTGTTGGAATCCCTACTTGGTTGTATGGACATGAACCACCAGCACCATTTGCAACGCACATAGCTAAATATTTTGCAAATAGCGTTCGAGAAGATGGGCTTTTAGCGATTGCAAAATATGGAGTCATTTTTGCTCCTGGCAGTGCAGGAACTACACAAGAGATTTTTCAGGATGCTGCCCAAAATCATTATGCTCCCTACAATAAACATGATTTTAAGAAATATGTCTCCCCAATGATTCTATTTGGGAAGCAAAGATGGACAAAGGAACGACCTGTTTGGGACTTAATAAAGAAAGTGTCTGAGGGTAGACCATATGGAGAGCTGCTACATCTATCTGAGGATGAAAATGAAATTATAGATATAATATTGAAATATAATCCAGACAAATACTCTTTTCCCAAATAAAGTGATGTAATCTATAAATGTCATTGTCTTTAAAGATTTTTAGCAGATGATATTATCCTAAAAAGCAATACAAATCTGATACAAGGCATTTTATTTTAGAGAGAAAATTTAAGAGTCAAATATCAAGTAATAGTATTTAAAGAGGTAACTGATTTTTATGATTACATGATACTAGATGAATTAAGAACAATTGTACTTCATTAAAACAAATAATTGAAATGAGGATAAATGAAATAATAAACATAAATGACTTTTATTACGAGGTATTTATGTCTATTTCGAAAGCCCTGACAGGGTTTTCTATAGAAGAATTACAATCCACTGGTTTAAGTATAGAATATTACAATTACATTTTGAACTCAATGGAATCAGGCACTTTTGTTGAATTTCTCAGTGTTTCCAAATCTATTTTGGAAACTTCATCTAATGAAGATGAATTGAAAAAAAACATAACAGATAGCTTGGTAACTGCTAAAGATATGAAGGTCATTACAAGCAAGATAATTAATGTTTGGTATTTAGGTTCGTGGAATGGAACTTATATTACTCAGTTGTCTTATACCGAAGGTTTAATCTGGAAGTTAATGGAGAGTCATCCTCCTGGTGCTAAACAACCTGGATTTAAATCATGGAGTGTTAAACCATTTAATTCATAATCCATGTCTAAATCAGAAAAGAAAAAAAAGAATGATGTTATTATAGTTGGCACAGGAATTTCAGGTTCAATGGTCGCAAAACTTCTTACTGATCATGTCTATGAAAAAAATGAAAATCGAATTATTCATAGAAGAGAGGTGGGTTCTAAATCGAACATTAGAGAAATATCTATTTTAATGTTAGAGGCAGGTTTAAAGGCTGGACTGGAACTAGAGAACACTGATGCACTAAATACATACAGTGATTATATAAAGACTTACTATGAAAGTGTGGCTAAAGTACCCAATTCTCCTTATCCTAATTTGAAACAAGCTCCTTCTCCTGATGTAATCCACATACGTAAAATTACCCCTCCATTTCCAGATAAAACAGGCTACCTCGTACAGTTTGGTCCGATGCCTTTTGCTAGTGACTCAATTCGTATTGGTGGTGGAACAACGCTTCATTGGCTAGGAACTACCCCTAGAATGCTACCAAATGATTTTAAATTGAAAAACAAATATAATCGGGCGGTAGATTGGCCAATAGATTACGATGAGTTAAAACCATATTATGAGATGGCCGAGTTTGAAATAGGTGTTTCTGGTAATGTTCATGTTCAACAATATCCCGAAATAACAGATATGGATGAGTATTATGGAAAAGATTATGTATTTCCAATGAAAGAAATCCCTCAGAGTTATATGGATAAAAAAATCATGGAAAAACTGTCAGGTGAGAATGTAAAAATGGGCTCGGAAAATTATCCACTAATCTTTGTGCCTTCTCCTCAAGCACGAAATTCTACACCCAATCCAAAATTTAAGAATACTAAACTAATTAAAGCACAGAAAACGAAAAAGTTACCTAACTATCGTTTGGTTTTAGATGAAGACAAAGAAAAGTATGCTGCGATTGGAGCTACATGGAATCCCTATTTAGGTGAGCGTTGCGAAGGTAATGCTTCTTGTGTACCTATTTGCCCTGTTCAGGCCAAATACAATGCTTTGAAAACTTTAAAAAAAGCATTGTATAAGAGAAATGATAATGATAGTCTAACACGTATTGACAATATTGAAGTTCAAGCTCAGAGTGTTGTATACAAGTTGGAAGTTGATACTTCTGATAATGAGCGTATCACTAAGCTTTATTTACGTAAATATTTTTCAGAAGATAAGAGTGACTTTGTTGAAGAAGTAATTGATACTTCCGAGTCTATAGTGGTTCTTGCTGCAAATGCCTTTGAAAACCCGAAAATTTTATTGAATTCAAAATACTTAAAAATAGAAAATAACAAAACAGTAGAGAGAACTGTTGCAAACCGTAGTGATCAGGTAGGTAGAAATTTAATGGACCATATGGTATTGCTTACATGGGGATTGTTCCCTGAACCTGTTTATCCTTTCAGAGGACCAGGTTCTACAACCAATATTTCTACTTTTCGAGATGGTGATTTTCGAGGTGATTATGCTCCTTGGATTTCGCCATTAGATAATTGGGGGTGGGGTTGGCCCGCGTTTTCACCTGGCACAGATATTCAAGAATTCATTAGAAATGGCCAATTTGGAACTGAATTAAAGGAATCTCTAAAACATAGACTTACAAGGCAATTCTTGATTCACTTTGAGATAGAACAACTTCCCCATCCAGAAAACAGAGTGACTATCAGTGAAGAATATCTTGATGTTATGGGGATTCCAAGACCTATTGTTCACTTTCAATTGACGGATTATGAAAAGAAAGGTATGGAACAGGCAAAACTTGTGTCTGATCAAATGATGAAACAAATGGGAGCTAAAGATTATACAGATTATAGAGAAGGAGACAATAACACTTTTGTTTACAACAATGTTAGATATTCATATAATGGGGCAGGCCATGTAGTAGGTACGCATCGAATGGGTGATGACCCAAATAAATCGGTTACCAATAACTATTGTAAAGCTTGGGATCATCCAAATTTATATATCGTAGGTGCTGGTAATATGCCAACTTTGGGAACATCAAATCCAACCTTGACCTTAACGGCTTTAGCCATTCGTTCAGTAGAATCCATTCTTAGCGATATTGAACAAAATATTAAATACAATAAATAATGAGGCAGAAACTAATCGACAAAAACAAAAATGTAGAAGAGCCAGTTCTTAAACCTAAAAATTCGAAGTCGTTACCTGAAAATGATTTTCCATCTCTTTCTCAACTTCTATTCAATAAAGAGATTAGTATAGAGGATTGGAAACTTGGACTCAAAGAGCATAGTAATACGCTGTCAAACTTACTTATTAATGGCGATTACGAAACTTTTCAACAATATATGGAAAGCACATCTAAATCATTGCTGGAAATGGAGTTAGAAGTTAAGAAAGAAACTGATAGTAGTATTTCATTAGTTGAGCAAAGTGATATTGCTACGATAGATTACAAAGGGTTTCTTCAGGAACTTTTACAATTAGCAATACTTATAGAACATTCTACAATTCCTCCTTACTTAACTGCACTTTACTCTATTAAAAATGGCACAAATGAATGGGCATCTCAAGTCGTTAGAAGTATTGCTGTGGAGGAAATGCTTCATATGATTATGGTATGTAACGTTATGAATGCAATGGATATTCAACCTTCGGTTAATGCTCCTGAAAACTATCCTGTTTACCCAATGCAATTACCGTTGAATGTTGATTTTTATGTTGGTCTTGAAAAATTTTCTCAAAATAGTGTATCAACTTTTATTTCCATCGAAAGTCCAACTAGTCCATTGGTAGAAGCTCCCGTCTACCAGGATCCTTTAATGGGTGTTAAATTATTTGGAATAGAAGAAATAGCTAGAACCGATGGACACTGGAATATTAAAAACTTAGAAGAGTATATAAAAATGTATGTCAATACCATAGGGGAATTTTATGACCTTGTGTTCTTCTTTATTGTTCTGTTCCAGGCTCTTGATTATTATCGTACAACAGGGAAATGGCCTTCTTCCTTTGAAGAAATAAATACCGGAGGAATATTTAAGGGAAACCCTAAAAAACAGATACGTCCTGAACAATATTATGGTAGTGGTGGTAAGTTGCATACTGTAGAAAGCCTAAAAGGAGTTATAGAAGTTTTTGAAGAGATTAAGGGACAGGGAGAAGGTGCAGATGGAACAGTTTTTTCTGTTGACCCATCTCAGTTTGGAGAAGGGTTTGAACTTGCCCATTATTTCAGGTTTAAGGAAATTTTTCATGAACACCTCTATTCGGGTGGGGATTATAAACCATTTATGGATAAAGATGGAATGATGCCCGTATCTACACCTCCTGTTGGAAATGAACTTCTAATAGATTGGAGTGCGGTATATCCAATTAAGTCAAATTTTAAAATTGAGGAAGTGTCATCTAATGCTTCATTGAGTCGAATGGTCAATGAATTCAATAAAACTTACAAAAAACTATTAGATGCTATACAACATGCTGTAGAAGGCAAGCATGAGGAATTGGAGAAGTCAATCATTATAATGTATGCTTTGAAAGAACAAGCGGTAAATTTGATGCGTCAACCGTTGTCTAGTGTAGAAAATGCTGCTCCTACTTTTGAATATCCAATTGATTGAAAGGGTATAAAAATTAATTCAAAAGGATTACTGTTTTAATAGCTTCTCTCAAATGTAACTTCTGTTTGAAATTAAAGCTATATGGAAATCGGAATCAGTTTTCAAAGGTTAAAATCGGTTCATAAAAAGGTTATTGAGTTCAAATTTCTGAAATTTAAACTCCCCTAATCACTTACTTCTTGTATATAAAGGTGATTCTAAAATACTTTTGCCCTCGATTAAAACGATTCTATAAAATTTAATGAAACTTAAGTTTCTCATATTAATTTCTTCCTTGCTTTTAGCTCCTCTGACCTCAGGGGAGGTATTCAATACACAACCTTTGGAAGGTATTACTTCAGAGGTTGAAGAAGAAATTTATGTAGATGTCATCGCACCCATTGTCGATGATGTTATCATTGAGGACGGTGGAAGTTTCGGAAATGGAGCACTGCTTCAAAATTATGTTGATATACGGCATATAGAGATTCTCGTAAAATCAAGTATTGGTTCTTTTTCCAATAATTTCAGTCTAAACCAGACACCACATTATATCAAGTATTGTCGTCTGAAGATTGCTTGTTAATCCTACACTTTAAAGTCCTAACGATTTAGGCATTTCCCAGTATTTAAAATTTCAATTCAAATAATCAATTGAGTTCGATGATATGTAATCGTACTCACAATATCAATTCATTTAAACAATCAAAGTAATGAAAAGAATTCCCATTGTTATGGTCTTATTGATTCTGTTAAGCTATACAAGCTGCAATCAACACAAAAAAGAGCATAAAGAGCAGGTCAAACATTTGGTAACCAGTCCAATTAAAATGGATACCATAATTACCAAAGACTATGTATGTCAAATCCATTCCATAAGGCACATAGAGTTAAGAGCTCTTGAAAAAGGATACTTGCAAAAGATATCCGTAGATGAAGGACAGACGGTAAAGAAAGGGCAACCCATGTTTAAAATAATGCCCAATGTGTATCAGGCAGAACTACAAAGAGCCGAAGCTGAAGCCGATGTAGCGGAAATCGAGTATAAAAACACCAAATTATTGGCAGATAAAAATGTGGTTTCCCCTAATGAGTTGGCAATGTCCAAAGCAAATTTTGAAAAAGCGAATGCCGAAGTTACGATGGCAAAAACCCATCTTGGGTTTACGGACGTTAAAGCGCCATTTGATGGTATTATGGACCACCTGCATGTAAGGGAAGGAAGTTTGCTGGATGAAGGTGAACTGCTCACCACTTTATCCGATAATAGTAAGATGTGGGTCTATTTCAATGTTCCCGAAGCTGAATATCTGGATTACATTACAGATGGCCATAAAGATGACAGAACGGAAGTAAGCCTATTGATGGCCAATAACAGAGAATTCAATCATAAGGGAATCGTAGAAACCATAGAAGGTGAATTTAATAACGAGACGGGTAATATTGCCTTTAGAGCGACATTTCCAAATCCGGACAAGATTCTAAGGCACGGGGAAACTGGTAGTATTTTAATGAGGGTACCACTTATGGATGCTCTTATTATTCCACAGAAAGCAACCTTTGAAGTGTTGGACAAGAAATTTGTTTTTGTACTGGATAAGGACAATGTGATTCAACAAAGAGAAATTTTTATAAGTGCCGAACTCCCTCATTTGTTTGTCGTGGAAAAAGGACTTTCCGAAAATGATAAGGTGTTGTTGGAAGGGATTCGATTGGTAAAAGAAGGGGAACAAATTGCCTATGAGTTTCTTGAGCCTGAAAAAGCGATGTCAAGCTTAGACCTCTACGCAGAATAATCCACCCGTAAATAGCAAAAGAAATGTTCAGTCAATTTATAAAACGGCCCGTATTGGCCATAGTCATCTCTGTAATTATTGTTTTTACGGGGTTGCTTTCCATCAATAAATTACCAACTTCTCAATTCCCGCAGATTGCCCCAACAACGGTCAATATTTTTATTGCCTATCCAGGTGCAAGTGCAGATGTATTGGTGAAATCCACCTTGATTCCCTTGGAAACCTCCATTAACGGGGTTCAGGGAATGCGTTATATCGCCTCAGATGCTACCAGTGCTGGTGAAGGTACTTTGCGCATCATTTTTGAACCAGGTACAGACCCTAACCAAGCTGTGGTACGTGTAAAGACAAGGGTAGACCAAGTCATGCCATTATTGCCGCCATTGGTACAACGTGAAGGGGTAATCATTACTCCCGTTCAGCCGAGTATGCTCATGTATGTGAACCTGTATAGTGATGCAAAGAAGAACGATGAAAAGTTCCTATACAATTATGCTTATACCAAAATCGTACCTGAGTTACAGCGAATCAACGGTATTGCGAGTGCTAAAATTTTGGGTAGCCGTAAATATGCTATGCGTGTATGGCTCAAACCAGACCGTATGCGTGCCTATAATATATCAGCCGAAGAAGTTTTGGAGGCTATGGACGAACAGAGTGTCATTGCCAGACCAGGTAGGTTGGGAAGAAGTTCTGGAAAACAGGCGCAATCCCTAGAATACGTACTTACTTATGAAGGGAGGTTCAATGAGGCAGACCAATACAAGGATATTATTATAAAGGCAAATGAAGAAGGTGAAATCCTTACGTTGGGAGATATTGCGGAAGTAGAGTTGGGAAGTGAGTTCTTTGATATCTATTCCAATTTGGATGGAAAGCCTTCAGCATCCATAGTATTAAAACAAACGTTCGGTAGTAATGCCAGTGATGTTATCGATACCGTAAAAGATAAATTAAATGAACTTGAAGAATATCTCCCTCCAGGAGTAGACTATAAAATCAGTTATGATGTTTCCAATTTTCTGGATGCATCCATAGAGCAAGTAATACATACACTCAGGGATGCATTTATCCTAGTAGCTATTGTAGTATTCCTGTTTTTAGGGGATTGGAGGTCTACGCTCATTCCCATTATAGCCGTACCCGTTTCATTGATTGGAGCGTTCTTTGTGATGCAGTTGTTCGGGCTCTCTATCAATTTGATTACGTTGTTCGCACTGGTACTGGCAATTGGAATTGTTGTGGATGACGCTATTGTTGTGGTCGAGGCGGTTCATGCCAAAATGGAGGGAGACCACAACTTAACACCTTATCAGGCGGTGAAAACGGTAATAGGTGAAATTGGTGGTGCAATTATAGCCATTACACTGGTCATGGTATCGGTTTTTGTACCCGTATCGTTTATGACGGGGCCTGTTGGGGTGTTCTACAGACAGTTTTCAATCACAATGGCAGGTTCCATTATTATTTCAGCCGTTGTCGCATTGACACTGACCCCAGTGTTATGTGCCATGATATTGAAAAATGACCACAACAAACCAAGGAAGAAAACACCAATCAACCGATTTATTGATTGGTTCAATGGCAGATTTGAGAAGTTGACAGGACGTTATGTTGGCATTTTAACGCGTATTGTAAACAGAAGAGTTGTCACTTTTGGTATTCTAATAGCTTTCTGCGTAGGAATCTTTGTAACCAATAAGGTTTTGCCTGCAGGATTTATACCAAATGAAGACCAGGGTACTATTTATGCTATAATTCAGACTCCCCCAGGTGCTACATTGGAGCGCACGAATGAGGTTGCGAGAAATCTACAGTTGTTATGTGAAGAAACGGAAGGCGTAGAATCTGTTTCATCACTTGCAGGATATGAGATTATGACGGAAGGACGTGGCTCCAATGCCGGTACTTGTTTAATCAATTTGAAACCCTGGTCAGAACGGGACAAATCGGTACATGAAATCATGGAGGAATTGGAAGAGGAAAGTAAGGATTTAGGTGCCGTAATTGAATATTTTGAACCTCCTGCAGTACCTGGTTTTGGGTCTTCGGGTGGATTTTCAATGCGTCTGTTGGATAAGACAGATGGTACGGATTATCAGGAATTCGAGAAAATAAACAATGCCTTTATGGATGCGTTGCGCGAAAGAAAAGAACTCACAGGGCTTTTTACCTTTTTTGCGGCAAACTATCCACAGTATGAGCTTAAGGTCAATAATAAAGCGGCCATGCAAAAAGGGGTTTCCATTGGAAAAGCAATGGAGAACCTGAACATTCTTATAGGAAGTACCTATGAGCAGGGATTCATTAAGTTCGGACGATTCTTTAAAGTGTATACACAGGCAGGTCCAGAATACCGTAGACTTCCGTCTGATTTGGAAAAACTCTTTGTTAAGAATGAAACAGGAGAAATGGTACCCTATTCTTCTTTTATGACCTTGGAAAAAAAATTGGGACCTAATGAGATTACCCGTTACAACCTGTATAATTCAGCAGCGATTAGGGGGCTTCCAGCGGCAGGGTATACCAGTGATGATGCCATCAAAGCCATTCGTGAAGTAGCCAAAGAAAAGTTACCCCGTGGATATGATATCGCTTGGGAAGGACTTTCCTATGATGAGGCTGGTCGTGGAAACGAATCCATTTACATTTTTGCAGTGGTATTGATATTTGTTTACCTCGTTTTAGCCGCCCAATATGAGAGTTTTCTATTGCCTTTGGCGGTGATATTATCATTGCCCGTTGGTATTTTCGGTTCATTCCTGTTGCTTAAAATGATGGGCTTAGCCAATGATGTATACGCTCAGATTGGACTCATCATGTTGGTTGGACTACTCGGTAAAAATGCGGTGCTTATTGTTGAATTTGCCGTACAAAGTAGACGTGAAGGTGCCACTGTACTGGCTGCGGCCATTGAAGGCGCAAAGATGCGTTTTCGTCCTATTCTCATGACCTCTTTTTCATTTATTGCTGGATTGATTCCATTGGTAATTGCTACAGGAGCAGGCGCCATTGGAAACAGAACCATTGGTGGTTCCGCTATGGGAGGAATGCTTATTGGAACCTTAATTGGTGTTTTGGTAATTCCTGGACTGTACTACATTTTTGGTAGAATGGCCGATGGTCGCGGACTGATTAAAAACGAGTCCGATGAACCGGTTTCCGAAGAGTTTATGAGAACATCTGAAGGTAAAAGTGAAACCAAAATGGAATTGACCCGCATAAAGAAACTGTTACAAAAGCTTACAGCTAGAAAAAAAACGAATAAGTAATGAAAACAATATTCAAACATAAAAAATCATATATCCTTCTTTTAGTTCTGGTGGCGTTCCTACAGTCTTGTGTGCCAACTAAGAACATACGGGAAGCAAATACAACTGTCCCAGAAGTGTATAAGCAACAATTGAACGACACGCTTAATAGTGGCGTGGTTCCCTGGAAGGATTTTTTCTCCGACCCATATTTGAGTGCTCTTATTGACACTGCACTGGTGAATAATCAAGAATTAAACATCGTGTTGCAGCAGATAGCAGTTGCCAAAAATGAAATTAAAGCACGAAAGGGAGAGTATCTTCCTTTCGTGAATTATCAGGCAGGAGCAGAAGTTGAAAAAGTGGGAGAATTTACCCGTAATGGTGCTGTGGAGGGCAACTTGCCAATACGAGAAGAAGAAGCATTTCCTGACCCGTTACAGAACTATACTGCAGGACTGTTTGCTTCTTGGGAGCTTGATGTATGGAAGAAACTGCGCAATTCAAAGAAAGCAGCGGTGATGGAGTATCTCGCCAGTATGGAAGGCAAGAATTTTATGGTAACCAATCTGGTGGCTGAAATAGCCGATGCTTATTACGAATTGATTGCCCTAGATAATCAATTAGCTATCATAGAACAGAATCTTGAAATTCAACAAAATGCCCTAGAAATTGTCAAACTTCAAAAACAAGCTGCTCGTGCTACCGAGTTGGCGGTAAAACGTTTTGAAGCCGAGGTATTAAAAAACAGAAGTGGTAAATATGAAGTGAAGCAACAGATTGTTGAAACTGAGAACAGAATCAACTTTTTGATGGGTAGACAGCCTATGCCAATTACCAGAATCTCAGAAAGTTTCTTAGGTACTTCTATTGATGCGGTATCTGCAGGGATACCGTCGCAATTATTACAAAATCGCCCAGATATAAGAAGGGCTGAGTATGAATTGGCAGCTTCCAAATTAGATGTAAAAGCAGCAAGAGCCAATTTTTATCCATCGTTCGGTTTAAAGGCAGGAGTCGGACTGGAGGCATTTAAACCAAAATTTTTGACTTCAACCCCTGAATCTCTTCTTTATAGTTTGGCTGGTGATGTTGTTGGTCCTTTAATCAATAGAAATGCTATTAAAGCCGAATATGCTAATGCTAACGCCAAACAATTAAGAGCCGTTTTTGAGTATGAGAAAACCATTTTGAACGGATATATGGAAGTAACCAATGAGCTGTCCAATATTGAGAACTTGAAAAAGAATTATGAGTTTAAAAATGAACAGGTCAATGCGCTCACAAAATCCATAGAAATATCAAACCAACTCTTTCAGTCGGCCCGTGCAGATTATATGGAAGTATTGCTCACACAACGAGATGCGTTAGAATCCAAAATAGAACTTGTAGAAACCAAAAAAGAGCAGATGATGGCTAGAATTTCAGTATACCGCGCTCTTGGAGGTGGATGGAAATAAAAAATATCAGTAATTAAAAAAAATAAAGATGTTCATCAATGACATTAAAAACAGTAAAATCGGTCTGCTGAAGTTAGACCATCAGGAAGCAATTTTATATCAAAGAAGCAATGAGTTTACTCAAAATCCTGAAAAGAAACATAAACACAGTGATGATTGGAAAGCAGTGGGTAAAATAAAAAATAATGCAGGTGGCAAATCAAAGAATGATGAGCACCGCTTTTTTAAAAAAATAATAAAAGAAATTTCGGATTTCGATTTTCTGCTCATAGCTGCACATGGAAAAGGAAGTGCCAATGAGGGTGAAAACCTAGAGGCATATATAAACAAACACTATAAGAATCTAGGTAAAAAGATAATGGGGCATATAGCAACCCATAATCATCGAACGGAAAATGAGTTGCTCACAGAAGCTGACACTTTTTTAAACTTTCGATGGTAAGGTCTTTTTAAATGCAAAGAATTAATAAACTAAAAACACACATAAAATGTCTATATCACAAATATATGAGTCTGGAACCCAGAAACGGAATGTACTGCATTTTGCAGCAATAGTCAATATGGCTTTGGTGGATGGGAAAGTGAACAAAGCAGAGCAGGAAATGTTGAACAACTTTTCAAGAAAGCTTGATATTAGTGAAGAACAGCACAAGGAAATAATGAATAATATTTCTAGCTATCCTTTGCCTATGGTAACATCCATAAAAGAACGCTTTGAATACATCTATGAATTGTTTTGCATGATTTATGCAGATCATGAGATTGATGAACTTGAAATGCACCTGATTAAAAGGTATGCGATAGGTATTGGATTTGATGATGTTATGGCAAAAAAATTGATACAAACCTCTATCAAGATATTCAGTGGAAAGGTCTCTTTTGATGAGTATACACTGTTCGTTAAGCTATTATCAGAATGAACTATGATATTGTAAGCATAGCAAAGAATCATTGTATGCAACGGCTTTCCAAAAGCCGTTGCGCTATGCTGCAATTCCATAATTTAAGACATACGATAGAGGTATATCAAAATGTCTTGAAAATAGGAAAATACGAAAGGATAGACTTAAAAATGCTCGAACCAGTTTTATTGGCAGCACTATTCCATGATATTGGAAATTCGCTGGTTTTTGAAGGTCATGAAGATTGCAGCTGCCATGAGGCTCGTTCGTTTTTATCCAAATACAAGTATGACAAGGTTAAGATAGCTATTGTTTGTGCCTGTATAAATGCCACTAAGATGCCGCAGAAACCTTACAGCAAATTTGAAAATATTATCTGTGATGCAGATTTATATCATTTAGGAACAAAGATGTTTTTTACGAAATGTGAGTTATTGCGAAGGGAGTGGTCAGATTTTAAGAAGGTGAATTATTCAGATGAAGATTGGAAAGTCTTAAATGTCTGTTTTTTGGAGAAGCATAAGTTTCACACCTCCTATGGTAAAAACATTTTGGATCCTATCAAGCAGGAAAATATTAAACTCTTAAAAACAGGATACAAAAGAAGGATTATTAAAGACTGATATTACCCGTGTTTAATTGGCTATTTTATAACGATGAGTATATTTTATGCATTTCAATGAATATAAAAAACTATTAAAATGTAATTTTGTAATCCTTAATGGAGTTTTCATATAACATAATAAGTATCATAGATATCCTTGGTGTAATTCAAGGACTGCTTTTTGGAATAATGCTACTATTATTGCATTCCAAAAAGAATAGGCCCACACTGTTTTTGGGGCTATTTATACTATTGTTTTCTTTAGAGCCAATTCCAAATATATTAGAGGATATGGGGATTTTGCATCAATATCCCATATTAGAACTACCACCTATTCATTTTCATTTTTTGGCCTATCCGTTGTTTTATATCTATATCCAAAAAGTATCGGTATTCAATGGTAGAAAACTGAGTTATTGGACGCTGATACCTGGTGTTGTTGAAACTGTTGTTGGGCTGATAATTTTCTTTCTTCCGATTGAAACCAAACTGCAACTCAAGTTTTCATACTATGCGTTGATTTATTTTGTGTTTGGTCTAGGCTATTCCATTTTTATTGGTGTGTTGACCATTCGTTGGATTATATTACACCAAAAAGAAGTAGGCAATCAATTTTCTGAGACGTTTCATAAAAACCTAAATTGGTCCAAACTTTTTATATACGGCAGTATTTGTTTTCAACTGCTGTTATTGCTTCACCATTTCATCGATAACCATGCGCTTTATTTCTTCGTAACCTTGGTTAATGTGATATTGATTTATTGGGTCTCTTTTAAAGGAATCACCCAGGACAATATAGTGTCGTTATATTTGGTTCTTCCTGAACCAGAGCAAAATTTTATACCCTATGAAGAAGTAAGTTCTGAGATAGAGACATCAGTTCCATTATTGTCTCAACTGTCAAGTAAGAAAGATAAGCCTCAATTTATGAATTCCGAAGAAATGATGGAGGTCATAAATACAATAACAGACAGTATACGGAATACGCAAAGTTTTTTAAGACATAACCTAACCATAGTGGACATAGCAGAGGCAACTCAAATTCACCCTAGAAGAATTTCTTATGCTCTTAACAATCAATTGGAGCTAAACTTCAACAATTTTATCAATAAGTTTAGGGTAGACAAGGCGAAAGAACTTTTAGGCGATGCTAAGTTCAGTCATTTGTCCATAGAAGGTATTGGCATGGAAGTTGGCTTTCACACCAAAGCCACATTTTATTCGGCATTTAAAAAATATGAAGGCTGTACACCTGCTAAGTATCGTTAAATCTTTTTTGAGTTTAATATTCTGAAATTTAAACTTTGTTTCCCATAGATTAATAAGAAATCAATGCAACGCAATTTAACTTTGCCCTATAAAGATTTTCATTTTTTTGATTGTTCCTTGATTGGTTAGTTGAAAGAACCCTTTATATGGTTAGATTTTATAATGTTTATAAAGGGTTTATTCAAGTTAATTACTTACAAAAATGCAAGAAATACGAAAACTTTAATCGATACCAACTTGTTGACAACAATTAGAAAAAATCGAAATCAATAATAAAATTACTGAATATGTTTAAATGGTTTAAGAAAAACAATAACTCGAAATCAGAAAATGGAAATGCGCCTGATTTTAGCAAAATAGATAGTAATAAAAAAGCAATTGGACTATTTAAAAAAGGTGAATTGGCTGAAATTCACTTAATGCCATTGGAATTTGGAGGAGAAGATAGTCCTATGAATATTCTATATGTTCCTGAATTTGTTAAAGTATTTAAACAGAAATTTGACAAAATGATTGAGGAATTATTAGCTGACGGAAAAAAATTAAACTATTCGGCTGAGCCAGAATATAAAGGAAAAAGTTTTATTCCTTCTAAACTAAAAATCAATGTGACAGGAGATTCAGAATTTAGTGAAACTATAAATATTTGGTAAACAATTTTTTTCTAAAACTAAATCACAGTCGAAACCATTTTAACATATTATTTTAACAAAAAAATATCAAGTTTTATAGCTTTGCGTTTCATATGAAACAAATTTTCCACAAAATAATGGCATCAACAATGGCGCTCGTAGTGCTTTTCTCTACGCTGTCATTTACTGTTGATATGCATTATTGTGGAGATGTATTAGTGGATACTTCGATGTTTCATACCGCAGAAACCTGTGGAATGGAAATGGAAAAAACAGTTACTACTTCAGAGTGTTCCATTGCCAAAAAGAATTGTTGTAGTGATGAACAAATAGTAGTTGATGGACAAGATGAATTGCAATTGTCCATAGACAAGCTTACGTTAGACCAGCAAATCTTTGTTGCCTCTTTTGTATATTCCTATATAAACCTTTTTGATGGATTAGAAGAAAAGGAAAATACCTATAACGATTATTCACCGCCACTCGTCATTAGGCAAATCTACAAGCTAGACGAGACCTATTTAATTTGATTTTTAAGCATTAGACTGTATTGTCCTATGGCTATGCCATTAGGATAAAATTCTTGTATTCGGTGTTTTTTCAACACCAATGTCTAACTGTTTAAAAATCAAAATAAATGCTAAACAAAAGCATAAAATTTCTAATAGAAAATAAACTTGTAGCGGTACTATTACTTATCCTTTTTATAGGATGGGGTACGGTCAATGCACCATTTAATTGGGATACAGGTTTATTGCCAAGCGACCCCGTAGCTGTGGATGCTATTCCGGATATTGGCGAAAATCAACAAATCATATTTACTAAATGGGATGGTCGTTCCCCACAAGATATTGAAGACCAAATAACATATCCCCTTACTACCTCATTGTTGGGTATTCCTGGAGTGAAAACCATTCGTAGCTCATCCATGTTCGGTTTTTCAAGTATCTATGTCATTTTCGAAGAAGACATAGAGTTTTATTGGAGCCGTAGCCGTATTCTAGAAAAACTGAACTCTTTGCCAAGTGGCTTATTACCAGAAGGTGTAAACCCTGCTTTGGGGCCTGATGCTACAGGTTTAGGGCAAATCTTTTGGTACACTTTGGAAGGTCGGGACAAAGATGGAAATGTGACAGGAGGTTGGGATTTACATGAACTGCGAAGTATTCAGGACTACTACGTAAAATACGCATTGTCATCGGCAAGCGGTGTATCCGAAGTAGCCTCAATTGGAGGATATGTTCAGGAATATCAAGTTGATGTTAACCCCGAACTAATGCGTCAATATCATATTGGATTGCATCACATTGTAAAGGCAGTAAAAGAAAGTAACAAAGACATTGGTGCCCAAACTTTGGAAATCAATCAGGCAGAATATTTAGTCAGAGGTTTGGGCTATGTAAAATCCATTGCCGATATAGAAAATGCTGCGGTTACTTCAGAAGACTTTACCACAATACGAATAAAAGACATTGCTAAAGTAACCCTGGGGCCTGCCACAAGAAGGGGTGTTTTAGACAAAGAAGGTGCAGAAGTAGTAGGTGCTGTCGTGGTTGCTAGATATGGTGCCAATCCTTTGGAAGTTATCAATAACGTTAAAGAAAAAATTAAGGAACTAAGTGCAGGACTACCGTCTAAAGTATTGAAAGATGGCGGGACTTCGCAAGTTACCATTGTTCCGTTTTATGATAGAACAGAACTGATTCATGAAACTCTGGGAACACTTAATGAGGCATTGACCTTAGAAATATTGGTTACCATTTTGGTCATTATCATAATGGTATTTAACCTGCGCGCCTCTATCCTCATTTCAGGTTTACTGCCTGTAGCCGTACTAATGGTATTTATAGCTATGAAGCTCTTTGGTGTGGATGCCAATATTGTAGCATTATCAGGAATTGCTATAGCCATTGGAACGATGGTGGACGTTGGCGTTATTCTTTCGGAAAACATCATTAGGCATTTGGATGAAGAGAAAGGAAAATTACCAATAAACACCATAGTTTATAATGCCACAGCCGAAGTTTCAGGTGCCATTGTAACAGCAGTAATGACTACTATTATCAGTTTTATTCCTGTCTTCACGATGATTGGTGCAGAGGGAAAATTATTCAGACCTCTGGCTTTTACAAAAACCTTTGCACTGACAGCCTCCATCATAGTCGCGTTATTCTTAATACCACCGTTCGCAGCATTTTTATTTCAAAAGAAAAGCATTAGAAAAAGATTGAATTACCTGCTAAATGGAATACTCATCCTCTTGGGAATTACAGTGCTTGTATATGGATACTGGTTAGGAGTAATTGTTATTGCTTTTGGAGTAGTGGCCTTGTTAAAACTACAAGATAAAGTTTCCGAAAAGCGAGCGAATCTATGCAATATCATCATATCCGCTTTAGCCATTATTTTTCTTTTAGCTGAATATTGGCGACCATTGGGAGTCGATAAAAATATTTTTTGGAACCTCATTTTCGTGAGTCTTATCTGTTTTGGACTATTAGGTGTTTTTGCACTCTTCAGAAGGTATTACACGCGTATTTTAAAATGGGCTTTGGCTAATAAAGCCCTGTTTTTATCGGTGCCCACACTTATCGTCATTGGTGGGTTTTTTATCATGAAAAATACTGGCAAAGAGTTTATGCCATCACTAAATGAAGGTTCATTTTTATTGATGCCCACTTCCATGCCGCATTCAGGTGTAGAAGAAAATAAACGTGTGCTACAACAGTTGGACATGGCGGTGGCAAGCATTCCAGAAATAAAAACTGTTGTAGGTAAATCTGGGAGAACAGAATCGGCTTTAGACCCAGCACCCCTGTCCATGTATGAAAACGTGATTCAGTACAAATCGGAATATATGATGAATGAAAATGGAACACGCCAACGCTATAAGGTAAATGATGATGGGTGGTTTGCATTGAAAAAAGGAGGTTTTGTTCCCAATCCAAATTCAGACGAAAGCACTGAGCTCGACCCTGAAATCAAAAAAGAAGATTTAATTGCGGATACCAATGGCGAATTCTATCGCAATTGGCGGCCAGAAATACAATCTCCTGATGATATTTGGAAAGAGATAGTTAAAGTCACCAAGTTGCCGGGAGTGACTTCTGCACCAAAACTGCAGCCGATAGAAACCCGATTGGTGATGCTGCAAACAGGAATGCGGGCACCTATGGGAATTAAGGTAAAAGGACAGGATTTAAAACAGATTGAGGCATTTGGAGTGCAATTGGAGAATATCTTAAAGCAAGCCGAAGGAGTTAAAAAAGAAGCCGTTTTTGCAGACCGTATTGTAGGTAAACCTTATTTGCTGATTGATATAGATAGAGAAAAAATTGCCCGATATGGTATTTCAATTGATGCAGTACAAAATGTATTGAAAGTAGCTGTTGGTGGTATGGTCTTGACCCAGACAGTTGAAGGGCGCGAACGTTATGGTGTACGTGTGCGATATCCTAGGGAATTGCGTTCTACGCCTACCGATTTAAAGAACATTTATGTTCCCGTGGAGAAAGGAAGCCCAGTACCGTTAAGTGAATTGGCAACCATTCGATATGAACAAGGTCCGCAGGTAATTAAAAGTGAAGATACCTTTTTAGTGGGCTATGTACTGTTTGACAAACTCGATGGTTTTGCAGAGGTAAATGTAGTTGAAAATGCCCAAGCACTTATCCAAAAGAAAATTGATGCAGGCGAATTGATAGTGCCCAAAGGAATCAATTATCAATTTACGGGAACCTATGAAAATCAAATACGCGCCGAAAAAACATTATCGATGGTCGTACCATTAGCATTGATTATTATCTTTTTAATCCTGTATTTTCAATTCCGTTCCGTAGCTACATCCTTAATGGTTTTTACAGGTATCGCCGTTGCTTTTGCAGGTGGTTTTGTAATGATTTGGTTATATGGTCAAGACTGGTTTTTAAACTTTAATTTCTTCGGGGAAAATTTGAGAGACCTCTTTCAAATGCACACCATTAATTTAAGTGTTGCAGTCTGGGTCGGTTTCATCGCATTGTTTGGTATCGCCACAGATGATGGTGTGGTAATGGCTACCTACTTAACCCAAACTTTTGATAGAAACAGCCCTAAAACCAGAAAAGAAATAAGGGCATCCATTGTGGAGGCAGGAGAAAAACGAATTAGACCATGTTTAATGACTACAGCCACTACTATTCTTGCATTACTGCCCGTGTTAACATCAACAGGAAGAGGAAGTGATATCATGATTCCTATGGCAATCCCAAGCTTTGGGGGTATGCTCATAGCACTAATCACCTTGTTTGTTGTACCCGTGTTATATAGCTGGAAGCAAGAAGTTCAACTTAAAAAAGCAAGCATATGAAACGTATTTTTTTAATAGTCATTCTGTTGTTTGGTTTTGGGTTTGCCAAGGCGCAACAATTACAATCTTACATAAACGAAGCCTTAAAAAACAATCCGAATATTCAAGCGAGTGAGCTGCGTTACAACATCGCCACTGAAAAAGTAAATGAAGCGAATTGGCTGCCCAATACAGAGTTTGCTACAGGTTATTTTATAAGTGAACCGGAGACTAGAACAGGTGCTCAGAAAGCTCGATTTTCTGTTAAGCAAATGTTGCCCTGGTTTGGTACTGTTTCCGCACGCGAAAAGTATGCTTCGGCAATGGCGGAAACGGATTATGTAGATTATCTGGTTGCAAAGAGAAGACTAAGCTTAAATGTAGCCCAATCCTATTACGTGCTCTACAGTCTTAAGGCGAAGCAAGTTGTATTGGACAATAACATTCAATTATTGGAAACCTATGAACAACTAGCATTGACCGCTGTTGAAGTAGATAAAGCCAGTGCTGTAGATGTGCTTCGATTGCAAATTAGACAAAACGAATTGCAGCAGCAAAAAGAGATTTTGCAAGAGAAATTTGTGGCAGAACAGGCTGTGTTTAACGGGTTGTTGAATCGAGATGGTGACATAACGGTAGAAGTAGTACAACAGATGATTTTACCTCAAACAGAACCAATCGTTGATGATAGTCTTGGGCTGAATCCAGAATTACTTCGTTTTGATAGATTATATGCGTCTGTTACGCAAGCAGAATTGCTCAACCAGAAAGAAGGTGCACCAAAGATTGGTTTTGGACTGGATTATCTTCCTGTCCAAGAACGCGCAAATCTGAATTTTAGTGATAATGGGAAAGATATTATCATGCCTATGGTCTCTCTTTCCGTTCCCATTTTCAACAAGCGTTATCGTTCAAAAACAAAACAGAATGAGTTGCGCCAGTTTGAAATACAATCTCAAAAGCAAGAACGGTTAAACGTATTGGAATCTGCTTTTGCCAAAGCTATTGCAGGCAGAAATGAAGCTCGCATAGCATACCATACGCAGTCTAAAAACCTGGAACAAGCCAAAAATGCTGAACAGATTCTCATCAAGAATTATGAAACGGCAACTATTGACTTTAATGATGTGTTGGATATTCAGGAACTGCAATTGAAATTTCAATTGAATCAAATAGAATCGGTAAAAAGGTATTACTCACAGTTTGCCATTCTGAACTATTTAACCAAATAAAATTCTATATAATAATTAAAAACAATAAAAATGAAAACAGTAAAAACATTAATCGCAATCACAATTTTAGTAGTAACAGCTTATGCTTGTAAAGACGGTAATTCTTCTGAAAAAACAATAGTCAAGAATAGTGCTACGGCGGCAACACCAATGGTAAATGCCTATCTCGAAATTAAGAATGGCCTGGTTGCTGACAGTAAAGAGGCTACAGTTAAAGGTGCTAATGAATTGATTACCGCCTTTTCAAGTTTTGATATGACCAAGCTTACCGGTGCAACCCATAAAACATATATGGAAATTATGGAAAATGCTAAAGAGCATGCAGGGCATATCGCTAAAAGTGATATTGACCATCAACGTAAGCACTTTGAAGGTTTAAGTTCAACCATAAACGACCTTGTTGCACTTTTAGGAACGGAAAAGACTTTGTATCAGGATTTTTGCCCAATGGCAAATAATAACCAGGGAGCCTATTGGTTAAGTGAAGTTAAGGAGATTAAAAACCCATATTTCGGTTCTAGAATGTTGAAATGTGGTAGTCTGAAAAAACAAATCAATTAAAATGAAAAAGTATAGTATTTACATCATAGGGGCGGCTCTATTTGGATTGTTAGCAGGTTACCTGCTATTCGGAAACTCCAATGCTGAAAAAGATACAATGGTTACACATGACCATTCATCTGAATCCGCTGACCAAATGTGGACCTGTTCCATGCATCCACAAATTATGAAGCCCGAAGCAGGAGATTGCCCTATTTGTGGGATGGATTTAATCCCCGCAGAAAATAATGCGGTAGGATTAGAGGCAAATCAATTTAAGTTAACTAAAAACGCAATGGCTTTAGCCAATGTACAGACTTCTATTGTAGGGCATGGTGAAACAGCAGATGGAGTCATTAAGTTATCTGGGAAAATTGTTGAAAATGAAGAAAACAATCTAGTTCAGGTTAGTTATTTTTCTGGAAGAATTGAGCGTTTAAATGTGAACTTTACAGGAGAAACCGTTCGTAAAGGTCAATTACTGGCAACTATATATTCACCAGAATTATATGCGGCACAACAAGAATTAATTACTACTGCTTCTTTAAAAGCATCTCAACCAGGGCTATACAAAGCGGTACGCAATAAACTAAAGCTGTGGAAACTCTCGGAACAGCAAATCAATCAAATTGAAACGACAGGAGAAATAAGGGATAACTTTCCTGTTTACGCTACAGTTTCAGGAACTGTATTGGAAAAACTTGTGAATCAGGGCGATTATATCAAAATGGGGCAACCCTTATTTAAAATTGCCAATTTAAATACGGTCTGGGCAAACTTTGATGTGTATGAGAATCAAATTAATTTATTTAAAAAAGGGCAGGAAGTATTGGTAACCACCAATGCCTATGCTAACAAGGAATTTAAGGCAAAAGTAGATTTTATAGACCCCATTTTGGATAATAGAACACGAACAGTGAAACTAAGAGCGGTCTTAAAAAATGCAGATGATATTTTTAAACCAGGAATGTTTGTGCAGGCTAAAATAAAAGGCATTCAGCAAAATGAAAGACAAGTGTTAAAAGTGCCGTCATCAGCAGTGTTGTGGACTGGTGAACGTTCAGTTGTTTATATAAAAACAAATCCTAGCAAACCTGTCTTTGAATTACGAGAAGTGGCGGTAGGCGATGAAATAGGAGGAAACTATGAAGTTTTCGAAGGTTTGGAAAACGGTAATGAAATTGTAACCAATGGAGCTTTTACGGTTGATGCTGCAGCACAGTTACAAGGCAAAAAATCGATGATGAATAAAGAAGCAGGTAAAAAAATGACAGGACATGAAGGGCATCATATGTAACATATGAGTCCTTCGCAACTAGGTGCTGAAAATATTATGGTTCATATTTCAGAAATATAAACTTGAAACATGCAATTTCATTACGTATAATAAACCGTATTCCTGTTATTTAAACTGAACTAATGAGATGATATATAACTCAAAAGAGGTGAATAATGTCACAAAGACTAACCAATAAATGAAACGCTATAAGGATATACTGAAAACATTAGGCACTGAATTAGATGAAATAGAAACCAGAATTGAAGATGTATTGATTAGAGCTGAAAAAGGAATAAGACTCGCTAAAAAAGCGTTGCAGGAAACACGGAAATTAATCGATAAACATGAGTTTAAATCAGAACACGATGAAATTACCTTTTTCAAAAAAATCAAACCCTCATTGAATAGTAAATTGATTTACTATGTAAAACTGTTTAATATAGAAAGTAGAAGGCCTCGTAGCAGTAAAAAGTCACAAACAAAATACTTAAATGGTCATATTGATAAACTCCAAAGTTTCTTTAACGAGAACCTGGAGTTTTACCATTATTACCGAAGAAATGCAACCTCGTTAGATGAACAATACTTTTTAAGAAATAAGGCAGATATTCGATTGCTCCCAGATTGTTTGCTTTTTTATACAGATGAACAGTTTTCAACGAGCCATGACAGTACAGTAGCAACAATTATAGCGTATGATATGCTCATTGTTCATCTCAAAACTGAAATTGATAAACTTGAAAATAACAATGGTATGGAACAGGCAATGAATCCTTTTAGTCAACAGTCGCATTTATTTTGGACAGCCCACAAAACTGACCTAATTGAGTTAATCTATGCGCTTCATAGCTGTGGTGCCGTAAATAGTGGTACTGCAGATATAAAAGAGATGGCAGCTGCTTTTGAACGATTGTACAATATTGATTTAGGTAATTATTATCACACCTTTGTGGAAATAAGGTCTAGGAAATCCAACAACACTAAATTCCTTGATAAGTTAAAAACAGCACTACTTAAGCGTTACGAAGATTCCGATGAATAATACCATAGTTGTACCCAAGTTGGGTGTATTAATTACCTATGGCAATGTCATTTTATTTGCTGGTGAATGATGCGACGATATTTTTTACAGTTATTAAATAGTATTAATGTAACTCATTAAAAATGAGTAAAAAAAGAACCCAAGTTGGGATTGCCTATTGAATAAAGTAGATTAATACTTACCAAATTTGTAGGACGAAAGTCAAATCGAAGATTCACGAACACCGATTTATTGAAATATTAAGTTCGTGAGCTAAATCAATGCAAAGCCGTCTAATATCTCTCAACTGATTGAAGACGGTTTTGTTTTCTAAAAAAGTCTTACTTATGGGAGCAACTATTATTACCACTGAAGACTTGATGGAATTCAAATTAGAATTATTAGAAGACATCAAGCAACTTTTACAAAACCAAAACGGACAGCCTGCCAAAAAATGGCTTAAATCTCCAGAAGTCCGAGAGCTTTTGGGTATTTCTCCAGGTACTTTGCAAAATCTACGCATTAACGGCACATTGCCTTATACCAAGATTGGTGGAGTATTGTATTACGACTATCAGGAAATAATGCAGGTGTTGGAACAAAACAGAATTCATAACAAATTCTAGATTTTGGTTTGCAAGACATTAATTATATCAAGCATCTCAATGGGGTGTTTGAGCAATTTTCCAAAGACCATAGGTTAAATCCAACTCACATCAGTTTGTATGTGGCCTTGTTTCAAATTTGGAACCACAATTTCTTTAAAGATGAATTCTATATCAACCGCGAAGAAGTCATGGGGTTTTCAAAGATTGGCTCAAAGTCTACCTACCATCGTTGTATCAAAGAGTTGAGTCATTGGAATTACTTGCTCTACACACCATCTCACAACCCATTTAAAGGAAGTCGAATCAAGATGTTCAATTTTGGGACAAGTACCGAACAAGCTTTGTACCCAAGCAGTACCAAAATAGAGACAAGTACTGGACAAGCATTGGTACCTATAAACAAACATATACAAACTATAGAAAACAATAAAAACATAAACAAACGGGAATTTTTAGAAAATTCAAATTCAGAAAATGAAGAAAACTATTTGGCGAGTGTCCCATATCAGGACAACCTTAAGACCAGTTTGGATAAAAACTATGATGACCCATTATAATCGTCGGGCTCTAATCCGAAGGGAAAGTAATATGAAACAACTATTAAAACCACATATCATCACTGAAGGAACTGTGCAGTATGTATTGGGTACTATGCGAGGCAATCAAATTTTGTATGATTTTGATAAAATGTTGGTATATCTAGATGCTAAAGGGAAATTACTTTTCGGTAAGAAATTTAAAATCTATAAAGAAGACCGTGATATTCTATACAAACTATGCCTGTATTTTATCCAGGATAGAATTGCGTGCAAAGAGTTTGAAATTGATATTGACAAAGGTATTTTGCTTTCTGGTCCTGTAGGCTGTGGTAAAACCTCTTTGATTCGTTTATTGAAACACCTAGTACCACACCGAAAACCCTACGAAGTTGTACCCACTCGAAACATCGTTTTTGGATTTAATCATATCGGTTATAAGACCATTGAAGATTACGGAAACACCCAATTTTTTTGTTTTGATGATTTAGGTGTTGAGCCTATGGGTAGACACTACGGTAAAGACTGTAATGTGATGGGTGAAATTTTACTATCTCGTCATGACTTATTTCTGGACAAGAAAATTAAAACTCATGCTACTACGAACTTAAATGCTGCAGAACTGGAAGAACTTTATGGTATTCGTGTTCGTAGCCGAATGCGACAGCTTTTTAATTTGGTGGCTTTTGATAGGGGGAGCAGGGATAAGAGAAAATAATGTTAATTTTTTTCTTTATAAGTCTTCCTTATTATCTAAGATTTTAGGTTATAATTTCTTATTTTGGTCAAAATTTGTCAAGACCCGCATTGAACACAAAAAAATGATTGGAGAGCACATTAGAGTACTCAGAGAAAACCAGAATCTTTTACTTAGGGAATTAGCAGCTACGCTCAGAATAGATACTGCAATGTTAAGTAAAATGGAAAGAGGCTTACGTCCTTTTAGAAAAGAAGATATTAAGCCTTTATCTAACATTCTGAAAGAAAATGAAAGTAAATTATACACATTATGGTTAGCTGATAAAATTCTAAGAGTAACTGACAATGATAAGTTTACTAGTGATGCGCTAGAAATAGCACTGATGAGCTGTAAACAAAATAATATGAATCAAAAGAATAGATAGACATATATACCATGTCCAAAAGAATAGAAAAAATAATAGATGAAATAGTTGACCAGTATGCATATGCAGACCAGTCAGACAGACCGTGGATAATTGGTTTTAGCGGAGGAAAAGATTCTACAGTATTACTTACATTAGTTTGGAGAGCTTTGGAAAAAATTAAAAATTTACCAACTCCATTTCAATTAAGAAGACCAGTATATGTCGTCTGTAATGATACTTTAGTTGAAAATCCAATTATTTCATCCTATGTAGATGATGTATTAGAAAAAATTGATGTAGCAGCTAGAGAACAAAACCTTCCTGTTTTTGTTAAGAAAACGGCTCCTTTACTTGAAGAAACTTTTTGGGTAAATGTTTTAGGTAAAGGTTACCCTGTTCCGAACAATTCTTTTCGTTGGTGTACAGATAAGCTTAAGATTAGACCTACTTCAAATTTTCTCGTTGAACAAATAGATGAAAAAGGTGAGGCAATTGTACTTCTAGGTACTAGATATGAAGAAAGTGCTTCCAGAGAGCGTTCAATGAAAAAACATGAAATTCAAGGACAAAGATTATCTAAACATCAAACAGGAGTAAATACTTATGTTTATGCTCCTATTAAAGAATTAATGTTAGAGGAAGTTTGGTACATCATAAATACTTTTGCTTCACCTTGGGGATTTGATAATTCTATTCTGTTTCAAATCTATTCAGATGCAAGTGCAGATGACTATGAATGTCCTACAGTTGTGGTAAATAAAAAGCACTCTTCTTGTGGTCAATCTCGTTTTGGATGTTGGACATGTACTGTTGTTAAAAAGGATAAATCTATGTCTGCATTAATAGAAAATGGACAGCATTGGATGACCCCATTACTTAACTATAGGAATTCCTTAGCTGAAGAAAGAAATATTCACGAGAACAGGATGCCAGAAAGAAGAGATGGAAGACCAGCTGTTCATGAAGAGGGTACTAATTGGGGACCATATTGGCCAGCATATAGATTTAAAAAATTAAAAGAATTACTTTTAATTCAGAAAGAAATCCAAAAGGAAAGACCTTATATATATCTTATTAAAAATCAAGAATTGATAGCAATACAAGTTACTTGGAATAGAGATTTATATTTTGATAAAAATGTTGGAGATTTATATCGTGAGATTTTTGGTAAAGAGATGAATACCAATAATACAAAATCACTAAATAATACAGAAAAAAGGATTTTAAAAGAGGTTTGTGAAGATGATATGAATTATTACCACCTTATAGATAATCTTATTTCTCTCCAAGAAACCAAGACTTTAATGGTGTCAAAGTATGGTTTACATAATGATATTGAAAAAAGAATTGAACGTTTCGTAAATCCAAAGGAATATGAAAATAAGTAAAGTTAGCTTACATAATTTCCGAATATATAAGGATGTAAACGAATTATCTTTTGCACCTTTTTCTGAAAAAAACATCAGTGTAATAGCAGGAAGAAATGGGTATGGAAAAACCACACTTTTAACTTCTTTACTTTGGGCTTTTTATGGAAAATTGATTGGTCAAGTAGAAAATAAATACAGACTTGATATTAAACAAGCTGGAGGTTATCCTAATTACCTAATTTCCTTATTAAATAGAGATGTAAAAGCGAATAGTAGTTCGGAAGAACAAAGTTTTTATGTTGAAATTAAATTAGAAGAACTTTCTATACCTGCGTTATCTTGTAATTCTATAACCATTAGGAGGTCTTATAATTTAGGAGATAAAGAAGAGAAATTAAATATTTTGATTGATGGCTCAGAAAATGAGTTAACAAAAGAAGTAGGTTACGAATTATTCATAAATGATTTTATATTACCTAGAGAAATTGCCAAATTTTTCTTTTTTGATGCAGAGAAAATAGTTTCGCTTGCTGAAGCTAAATCTCTAGAAGAGTTAAGAAGTTTAAATAAAGCGTATTCTGAAGTCTTAGGAATTAAGAAATACGAAGAATTAAAAAAGAATCTTGAATCATTACGCTCTAAATTAATACGGGATGAAATCTCAGATAAAGAACGTAAAGAATTAGAAGAATTATACAAAAAAGCTGACGATTCATCTAAATTACTAGAATATAATTTAGAACAACAACAAGAGGTTTCAGAAGAATTATCTAATTTAAAGCAGCGTAGTAGTAACATTCAAGAAAAGCTTATTCGTGAAGGTAATTCAATAACATTAGAAGAATTAAAAGAGTTAAAAAAAGACCGAGATACATTTAAAAAAGAATCCGCAGTAATTAAATCGGAACTTTCATCCATTCTCGATTTAGCACCTTTAGTACTGGCAGGCAAAAAGCTCACGCAATTAAAAGAACAATTAGATTTAGAGTTTAATAGTAATATCGCATCTGATAATATTATCAAGAAAGAAATCACTTCTTTTTCTAATACCTTATTAGAAAAACTTAAAAAATCTGGTCTAAAGGATAGGAATGAGTTTGAAAATATAATTGAATCGGTAATAGAACAGCGTTTTGAAAAAACACCTCAGAATACTCAAACGCTTTTAGCATTTAATGAAGAAAAGTATCGGAATTTTAATGCGCTATACAGTAATATAAAAGGTGCATATAGTTCGCAGCTCAAAAATATAGTTCAAAGGGAAAAGAATAACCGTGTTTTGCTCTCAAGAACATTAAACAAAATTAAACAAGCAGAAGCGAGAAAAGACAATCATTTAGCCGTAAAACTTAGAGAAGAAAAAATGCTTACGGATAGGCAGATTGATGAATTAGAGCTTAAAAACAGGTCTTTATCAGTTGAAGAAGGAACATTATCAGCAAAAAATAGTTCAGACAAAAAATTGGTTTCTGAACGAGAAAAGAAATTCAATCTTGTTGAAATTGATAATAAGAAGTTAAAAGCTACTCAAAACTTATTAGAAAGAATCAATTCTTTAATTACACGTATAAAGGAAGATAAAAAATATACATTACAAAAAGGCTTAAAGCTTATTCTTAACAAGTTAATGCATAAAGGAAACTTTATTAACGATGTGAAAATCATAATAAATGATGACACCTTAATAATTGATTTAATTGATGAAAATGGATTTATAATAGATAAGGAAACCCTTTCTAAAGGAGAGCAACAATTATATGCAACAGCTTTATTAAAAGCACTAGTAGATGAATCTGGAATAAAATTCCCAGTTTTTATAGATAGCCCACTTCAAAAATTTGATAAATTTCATTCTCAAAATATAATTGAAGAATTTTATCCTACAATTTCAGAGCAAGTAGTATTGCTACCATTGTTAGAAAAAGAACTTACAGAAAAGGAATATAGAACGTTAAAACCTAATTTACACAATAGCTATATGATTGATAATATTAATCATAATAGTTCAAGTATTACAAATGTAGATTTAGATAATGTTTTTAATGAGTTAAATGAAGGTATCTATGTTTAAGCAAATAAAAACAAGTGAGGCTAACAGAGAAGTTGTAGCTCAATTAAGTAAAAAATTAAATTTAGGAAAGGAAAATGTTATTGCAAGAATAGCATTAACACACTCATTGTCTAAGGATAAAAGATTAGATTTAAAGCATATTAAAGATGCTAAAGGCAAAGAATATTCAAAATCAGTATTATTAGGAGAATATGAAGATGTTTATGTTGGTTTAATCTGTACACATTATAACCTATATAAATCAGACAAAAATCTTGCTAAGTATATTAAAATGCATATTGATGATGGCTTGGAATTACTTAATAATGAATTAAATGAGAACCCTAAGTTTGATGGGTTTGATTTTTTAACAGAAAAAATAGATTCTGCTTTGAAAGAGATTAATTAGTTTATGGTTACAACAAAAACGTTAGATATACTCGATGCTGAATATACTACAATTGTTAAAAAGTATAAAGAATTAGAAGATAATTTAAGATATAAAAATTCTGAAGAAACATTTATCCTAGACCCTATATATTGGGAAAAATATCAAAATGAGATAGATGCATTAAACTGTGTTTTAGATTGGAAAGAGTTTAAATTTGATAGTAAGCCAAATTTAGAGACATTAATCCCTACAAATGAAATAGGTATATATATGTTTACGGTAAAGCCTAATAATCTAATTTACGATTTTCCGAAGTATGTTATTTATGTAGGTATTTCTGGTGAAAAAGGTTCGAATAGACCTTTAAAAGAAAGATTAAATGATTATTTTAATTTTAATGAAATTAAAAAGAGGAAAAAGTTACATAGACTTTTAAGTAAATATTTTAAAAATACTCATGTGGCTTATTCGACAGTTAATATTACATGGCAAAATCTAGAAAAACTTGAAAAAGCATTTCATGGCTTTTTTCTTCCTATTGGAAATTCTAGAGATTTCCCAGTGGATATAAAAACAATTAAAGATGCCTTTTGATGAATGATAATTATAAATTAGCTGTTCCTTGTCTTAGGGGGATTATTGGAGATTGGGTGTATTACACATCTCTAATGTCTGCAAAACAAATTTCGGATACTGTTTCAACTGTGAAAGAAATACGTGAAGCAAAAACTCTTGATGAAGTTTTACAGCGAAAACTAAAAGAACGAAAAGCTGATATCGCAAGATATTTAATTTCAAAAGACTCTAGATTTTTTAATTCTATTATTTTAGGAGTATTTGATAATGTACCTAAATGGATTGAATTTGACTTAACAGATAAATTTAATGCAGTTTTAAAGGGTGAAGATATTGAAAATTCAGAGTCGTCCATGGGGATAATGATTTTCAATGGTAATGAGAAAATTTTTGCTATTGATGGGCAACATAGAGTTGAAGGTATAAAAATTGCTTATCAGAAGTGTTTAGATGCTAATGTTGAAAATAGTGTTTTGGAAGACCAATACCCTGTGATTTTTATAGCTCATGTGGATGATAACGATGGAAGAAAACGTACAAGAAGACTTTTTTCTGATATAAACACGAATGCAAAACAGGTTTCAAAAGGTGATAGAATTATAATTGACGAAGATGATATAAAAGCTATTGTAGCTAGAAAATTATATCAGGATTATGCGAACTTCTCGAAAAATACTAAAAGTATTATATCTGTATCAGAACAGGCAAACCTTGAAAAAGATGATGATAAATATTTTACTAACCTAATCACTCTTCATACAGTAAATATCCATTTAAAGAAACTCTATAGATTACCCAATGGCACAAGTCAAAACGATAAAGAAAATGTTACTGCATTTTATAAAATAGTAACAGATTTTTATGATAGAATAATTAGAGATATAGAAGATTACAAGAAGTATTTTCTTGATAGAACCTCTAATTTATCTGAATTAAGGTTGAATAATAAATATTTATTATTTAGACCTGTAGGATTGATATTAATTACGAGAATCTATTGTTATTATTATAAAAAAGAGAGCCTGGATTTATTTAGTAAAAATATAAATAAATTATGTTTTGTTTTTCCAGAAAGTCCTTTGAATGGAGTGATTTGGAATAATGGAAAAATGGAGGTTAGAGCTAAAAATCAAAATTTATCATATGATTTATGCCTTTATTTGTTAAATGAATTACCTGAAAATAAAAAACCGAAATTATTAGAAACTTATAGAGAAATAACAAAAAATAAAGATGCTAGTTTACCTGAAAAAATAGTCTCTTAATTGTTTTTATGTATAAATACTCTTTTAAAACCAACTTAATGAAATAAAAAATGGCAGGACAAATAAACGGAAATCCAACCAAAACTTTTTTCATAGAAATGATTACTCGTGATATTTCTATAAAAGATGCTATACTAGATTTGTTAGATAATTCTATAGATGGAGCTAATTCAATAAATCCAGATAACTATGAAGGGTTATATATTGATATAAATGTAGATGGGAATAGCTTTACTGTTAAAGATAACTGTGGAGGATTTTCATTAGAAACAGCAAAGAAATATGCATTTCGTTTTGGAAGACCTGATGAAATAGTCTTAAATACAGGTTCAATAGGAAGGTTTGGTGTCGGAATGAAACGAGCTCTTTTTAAAATGGGGATGAATTTTGAAGTAGAGTCAAAAACCGAAGATGACCATTTTCAAATTGATGTTAACGTTCAAGAATGGAAAAACAAAAAAACTACTATTAAAGATGAAGAAGATAATGAGTTGGAGATAGAAGATTGGAATTTTAATTTTCAGTTTATAAATGAAGGAACTGTGAATTTAGAACAAAGTGGAACCTTTATTCATGTAGAAAATTTAAAAACGGAGGTTTCTAATATTTTTCAGGATACTGAGTTTTTAAATGAATTAGAAAGTGACATAGAAAGGTTCTTAAATTTTAGCCTCGAAAAGGGGCTAAAAATTACTTTAAACGGAAAAGACTTAGAAAAAAGAGGAATTGTTCTTTTCAATGAAGAATCTAAGCCTTATTTACATGAAGGAACAATTGATGGTGTTAACTTTAAAATAGCAGCAGGTCTAAGTCATGTTGGAGACCCAAAAACCTCTGGTTGGTATATCTATTGTAATGACAGGCTAGTTTTAGAAGAAGACAAAACCACAGCAACAGGGTGGCATACTGCTGGTATTCCAAAATGGCATGTAGATTATGTAATGTTTAAAGGGGTGGTGTTTCTGGATTCAGATGATACTTTAAAGTTACCATTAACAACGACAAAAAAAGGAATTGATACAACTTCCGAATTATATAAGAAGGTGTTATTCTTTATGAGAGAGGCTATGAATTCGGTTTTAGGTTTTTTAAAAGAAGTTCGTAAGTTGGGGAATGAAGCAAATGATTATAGAAAAATTTTAGGAGAACAAGAAGATAAAATTGTAGTTAGTGAATTAAAAACTGTTGCTGTTGCAGAGCCGAGAAAGTTTATTTCACCAGAAATTAGTATTGATGTAATTGCTGAAAAGAAAGATTATGTTAGAATTGCCTATAATGCTAATAGAGAGTTAGCTGATTTGGCTAAAAATCATTCAGGGACATCAAATTTTAAACAATTAGGTGAATACATTTTTGACTATTATTTAAAAATGGAAGAATTAGCGGAAGATGAATAGTCCAAAATACTTAAACTATGAGGTAAGACCTTTTAAGTTTACAGAAAGAAAAATGATGCTAGCTTCTTTACAAAGAATATGTAGTTATTTTGGTTCAGATTATCAATATATTGGACTTGGAGGGCTTTCCTTTGCTGATTTTAAGTTGTTCCATAAAGAACTTCATATTGATGACATGATTAGTATTGAGGGAGGTAGCTTTAGCCAAGAAAAATTAGAGTTTAATTCTCCTTACTCATTTATAGAGATACTAAAAGAAAGGACAACAACGGCTTTAAATAGGATTGACTTAAATAAGAAGACATTAATTTGGCTTGATTATGATGGAGTTTTGGATAATTATTTCTTTGATGATATTACAACTTTATTTAGTAAGTTACCAGAAGGTAGTATCTATATAGTAACTTGTAATAAAGAGCTTAAAGTCGATGAAACTCGAAAAGAATACGATAAAGAAAAATTCAAAGAAAAATTTGGAAGTTTAGTCCCTTTTGATATCAATAATAAAGATTTCTCTTCGGCTAATAATCATAAGACTATTAGAAAGATGATATCTAATCATATTACAAAAATTTTAAAAAATAGGTCAGAAGTAGATATTGATTTAAAATTTATTCAGCTTTTTAATTTGATATACCAAGAATATAGGGGTGCTAATATGTATACTTTTGGAGGTATTATAGCATCTAAAGATTTTGATATTTCTAGCTTAAGTTTAAATGATTTTGATTTTCTTAGTGATGATGAAAGCTCTTATAAAATTGAAATTCCGAATTTGACAAGAAAAGAAGTTGAATTAGTTAATAGTAAGGTGCATAAAAAAGAAGAAGATTTAATAGAAATGAATATTATCAGTGAAAGTGATTTAAGAAAATATAAAAAATCTTATAAATATATACCACACTTTTACGATGTTAGGGTTTAATTAAGCTTCTTCATAATATACAAATAACTAGTCCCTTTTTTTATAAATTTCAGTTTGCCTGCCTCTCGCATATGCATTAGGTCACAAGCTGAAATTTTTAATTCTTTTCTCATTTCCTTACTAGTCAGATATTTTATCTCATTTTTCACAATAACTTAGACGAAGTAAAAACTATTTACTTACTAAGTTATTATGAAACAGAAACTTCACCCACTCGTTCAAAAAACAAAAGTCGAATTAAAAAGATTAGATAAAATAAAAGACCGAAGGAGTTGGGAAGAGCAGAAAAAATATAATGGCGAGTTTTTGCCTATTTCCGTAGAGCCAAAGTTAAGAGCAAGAGCTCTAAAATTTATGAGTGATTTAATATATCTCTTAGAAGCAGATGGACATGGTATTAAATACGAATATGACCGTTGTCATATTGAAATGTACGACCAACTTACCGAAATAAATTTAAGGCAAAAGTATTTCAGAAAGCGCACTGAAAATTCATCAGGATATAGTACAGAAACTTATGAGAAAAGTGATAAGCTTGAATTTCAAATAGGGTATCATGCACGTAAAGGATGGATTGACCGAAAAACCAAATGCTTAGAGGATTATCTACAAGTCATATATGATTATCTTGAGAAAGATAGTAAAGAGTGGGCAGATTTAAGAGAAAGACAGCGTATTCAGAAAGAAAAAGATAAAATCCTAAAGGAGCAAGAAGCTGAAAAAGCTAGGTTAATGGCGATAGAAACTGAAAAATTGGAAAAACTGATTTCAGATGCTGAAAATTATGAGAAGGCTGTAAAGATTCGTACTTATCTAAAAGCATTGGAAGAAAAAATTAATTCAAACAATGAATTAAGTACTTCTGAAGGAAAAGAATATTTGAAATGGGCTTATCAAAAAGCAGATGATATTGACCCTTTATCCAGTATTTAAGTAATCCATAATGCCAATTAAAAAAGCCAACGCAATAGCCTTAATATTTTTAGGCTTCAAAAAATAATCAGCTTCATCTATACTGGTCATAAACCCCATTTCAACAAGTACAGAAGGACAATACGAAATGGTTTCTCGCAACACCTGAAAATTGGCAAACTTCACACCTCGTTTTTCAAAACCTAGCTTTTGGGTGCTTTCATTCAGAACAGAAACACCAAGAGCAATAGACTTTTTATTTTTTGAATTATGCACATAAACCTCTATACCCCTAGAATTATTTCGAGAAGCATTACAATGTAACGACACAAACACATCCGCTTTTAAACTTTTAGCCAATCGGCTTCTATCAGATAGAGAAATGAGTGTATCAGTATATCGGGTCAGATAGATATCCAATTCGTTATCAATAAGGGAATTGTTCAGTTTCAAAATGGCTTTGGCAACCTTTAGAACAACATCCTTTTCATAAGTACCATTTACACCAACGGCACCTGAATCAATTCCACCATGTCCAGGGTCAATTACAACTACTTTTTTCTGACCAAAAACCAAACACATTTTCAGCAGTAAAAACACAAAACTGACGTTTTTGAGTGTCGAGCGATTCAAAAGTTTTGGAGTTATCAACATATGTGTTTCAATTTTTCATACGATTTGATGCCAAATCACATCATTGAAAATCAATCTATTATAAATAATATTTTATTCACAAAATACTGACTTACAGTATTTTAGTATTCAATATAGCGTATTTTTCAAACAACGAAATACAACAAATTTTAAATCAATTTAGACATGAAAAAATCACTATTCCTGACCGCTTTTTTACTGCTCATTTCCAATACCATTTTTGGCCAAATTGGAGGTATTGAAGATTCCGTTAATGATGTTTCCGATACCATAAGAGCCATCTTTCCTATAATTCTGGGAGTAATCTTCCTAATAGGCTTCCTCTTCAATGCAGGTCACTTCTTTGGAGAGAATGCAGACCTCAAAAAAGGAATTACCCGTGTCTTGGTATTCGTGCTTATTGCAGGTGCAGTAGTGGGCATCTTTACTTATTTGATTGGCATCGTAGTGTAACATGAAACGCTACGAAATCTATAAAGATATTAGAAAGCGAGCAGTGATTATGGGATTGCCCATTTCATTGTTCGCCTTGATGATAACATCAGCCATCGGTTCGTTATTGTTCATCATTTTTTCCTTTAGCTTTTTAGTCATCATTTCAGTATTCATTTTCAACGGTGGTCTATTTGTGGTACTTACGCAGCTGACCAAACATCCTGCTTTACTGCATTTCAAGAAAGTATTCCCGAAAACCATCAGCAATAAAAAACTTAGTCAGTTATACTATGAAGAAAATTAATCTATCAGCATACCATCCTATTTTAAGTATAGAAAAACACATCGTGTTTGCCAATAATGGTAATGTGGTATTGTGTTATAAAGTAGACTTACCCGAAATCTACTCCTTATCCTCAACCGATTTTGAAGGCATCCATGGTTCTTGGTTTCAGGCATTCAAATCGTTGCCAACAAGTACCGTCATCCACAAACAGGATATTTATAGGAAAACCGATTTTGATGCCAGTTATATTCCCAATAAAAGCTTCTTGGAGAAGGCTACATACAAACATTTTAAAGGACGTGAATGTTTATATCATGAGTCCTATCTGTTTTTTACTCTTCCTTTAGACAAAGCATTAAACGCTTCAAAATTTACTAATCCGTTTCGCAAAGTAGAAAAAGGCATCCATAAACAAATAGACCATAATGTACAGGATTTTATTACTTCGGTAAACGATGCTGTCTCCTTTATCAATAACAGTCGAAAAATTGGTTTGAAACCACTAAATCCTAAAGAAATAATGAACATCAGCAATGCCTACTTTAATGGATTTAATGAAGGTTTTGATACTGATATTCAACTCAACAAATCTGCTATTGAAATTGGAGAGAACCATTTTGATGTACTGGCAGTAAATAGCGAACTCTGTTTTGGGGATTCGGTACAAAGCAGTAAGACCAATGACAAATTCACTTCAGATGATTTTGTATTTCATCAGGGTTTTATTGATGGATTGGGATTGAACCTCAATGAAAACCATATCATCAACCAAATCATTTACCTAGATGACAAACACAAATGGAGAAAACTTCTGGATAAAAAAATTGAAGAACTCAATAAAAGTTCCAACTTCGGAACACAGAACAAAGTCATTCAAAAGAAAATTGAGGCTATTGTTGCTAAAATTAATGAAGACGACAGTTCAAGAATTATACGTGGGCATCTCAACATTATTTTCTGGTGTCCGGAAGCCGGACGGCTAAAAAATATTGCCTCGAAGATTAAGACTGAGTTTAAGGAGCTGGATATTGTTCCGTACTATCCGAAAGGGGAAGAACGAAAGCATTATTTCCTTAATTCTTACTGTTGTTTCAGTTCCAATTTCTCCAATGAAGATTTATACGTTACCGATTTAAAACATGCACTATGCCTATACATCAACAACAGCAATTATAAGTCTGATGAGCAGGGTATCATTTTCAATGATAGGCAATATAATATTCCAGTTTTAAAAGATGTATGGGACGAGCACAAGAAGCGCATTAAGGCCAGAAACTTTGCTATTTTCGCCCCAACAGGTGAAGGCAAATCCTTTTTAGCTAATAATATACTTCGTCAATATTTTGAGCAGCAAGTCCGATTAGTCATTATCGATTTGGGAGGTTCCTATTCCAAGTTTGCCAAGCTCTATCCCAATGACCATATCATCTTACGATATGAGCAGGGAAAGAATTTGGGCATCAATCCTTTTTACATTTCCAATGAAGCAGATTTAACTCCTGAACGACTGGAAGACCTAGCCATTTTCCTATTGGAACTATTGGCTGAGGGCAAGCAGGTTTCAAAAGCCAAGGAAGTAGCCATTAAAAAAGTAATCCTCCACTATTACAAAAACGTCCGATTAAATCACTCACTGGCTTCTTTGTATCAATTTATAGACGATAAAAAAGATAGTCTCATAGAGGCTCTTAGTATAAGGGAAGAGCATTTCAGTGTTTACAACTTCTTGCACGTCCTTTCGGAATATGTAGATGATGGATTATACAGCTTCCTCTTCAATGTGAGTGAAGACCAGACTTATAAAATTGAGGATAAGCGAATGATTGTCTTTGAACTGGATGAAGTGAAGGACAACAAGGAAATCCTTTCTGTTATGCTGAAACTTATCAAATCAGCTATTCAAAGAACCATTTGGCGTAACCGTTCCGAAAGAGGTATTATCCTATTTGACGAGTTTGCCAAACAACTCAAATTCGATAATGTTCTGGAAAGCGTGGAATTCTATTATCAAGCTATCCGAAAACAAAATGGAGCTATCGGCATCATTCTACAATCCATTAATCAATTGCCTAATAATTCCACATCGGCCAGTATTTTGGAGAATACTCAGGTCATTTATAGTCTTAGGAACGAAAAAGGGTATGAAGAACTTCAAAAGCGATTGAATCTGTCGAGCCACGATTTGAATCAATTAAAGTCCATTCGCAACAACCTTACAGGAGATAGAAAATACACGGAGATGTTCATCAAGATTGGAAAAGAGAGCAACATTTTCCGTCTCGAAGTACCCAAAGAAGTATATGCCGCTTACCTCACAGATGGTAAGGAAAGTGAGCGCATCATGAAACTCTACAAACAATACCAATCAATGGAAAAAGCCATCAACATATTTATTAATTCTTAAAACGAAAATCATGAAGAACAAAATCAAAATTCTAGTATTGGCAGTAGCCATTATCTTTTTATTGCCTGCCCGTGCCACTGGCCAGGGAATGCCAGTGTATGATAATACCAACTTTATCAGTTTTGCCAAGTCTTTGATTGAATCTGCAAAACAGACTTCTCAACTTCTAAAAACAGTAAAATTTCTAAAGACTCAAAAAGAAAATATAGAAAAGGTCAATAATGTAATTAAGCAACTAAAGGCAGTGAATGAATTGGCAAAGAACAACCAAAAACTATTCCGCATTGTTCAGGATGATTTACGGGAAATTCTGCATTCTCCCTATATCAAACCCGATGAAGTAACCAAAGTTTCAGAATCCTTTAATTCAATTATTGAAAGCTCACTGGAAGGTTTGGACTATATCGACCAGATTTTGTCTAGTAACAATCTTAAAATGACAGATGCCGAACGTGCTGAAGTTTTGAAAGGTATGGAACTACAATCTAAGGAAATGGTAGCAGAAATTGAAGCCAAGACCAAACGCTATCGTGAGATTATTGCCTTTCGTGAAATGCAGGATAAAATCAATAACAGGGAAACCAATTACTAATGGCAGGTATTTTTTTGGGCATAGGATTGGAATATGTTGATGCGGTGTTTACAACCATCAAAAACAGTGACTTTTCCCAGTATACCATTACTGGGATGAAGACACTAGCCATTCTGTTCTTTCTTATCAATATCCTAAAAAAGTATAACGAAGGTGTTGCCAACAATGAAGGGTATACCTGGGGACTAACCCCTGCCGAACTGGCTAAAAATTTTGCGGTGGTTATCCTGGTCATTTTCTCAACACAGGTATTGAGTTTTTTTGATACTATTCTAGTGGCTATCGAAACCCAATACCGAGACACGGCTCCAGCGCTCCTCCCGTTACAAATGCAAGATATTGATTTGGAACAGGATGTGGGCGCACTGGAAGCCGCCAAAAAAGCAATGGCCATGTTGTATGAAGCATTAGTCACACCCTTATATGGGTTAAAAATGTTAGCTTTTATAGGTGGTATATTCCTATGGTTACTGGATTTATTTATCTACCCATTGTTTTTAGCAGAACGTTTCTTTTTGTTAGGTATCATGCAAGCTTTTTTTCCTTTGGTTATTAGTCTTGCCGTATTTGAAAAGTTCCGCTCTTTGGCATATAACTTCTTTAAATTATATGCAGGAGTATATATGCTTGTACCTGCCTTTTTCTTGGTAAATGTCTTTGTGAACAATCTCTATACAGAATTTAATACCAACTTTTGGTCAGATTTATTTGGTACAGATTGGGGCAGTAACTTTTTTGCTCCATTGCTTCAATTTGGCTCTATAGGCTTCATTGTACTGTTAAAATTTAAGCTTTATAGAAGAGCTAGCTCATTTGTATTTAAACTCTTTAGTGGAGGATAATCCCCATTAGGCAATTCTAATTAAAACTAAAAAATGAAAACACCATATCAAAATATTTACAAAGTACTTCGTTTGAATCGATTCATCGTTTTGTCCGTGGTAATAGGAACAGTTTTAGTCTGTATAGTTTCAGTGTTCATGGTCATAAAACTTCACAAAGAATCCGTGAATAATGCGTTTGTTGTCAATACGGATGGAAGTGTCATTCCCATTAAAATGGTACAGCAAAATGAAAACTTGGAAGTAGAAGTATTATCACACTTAGAATTGTTCCATACCTATTTCTACCACATCGATGCGAGTAACTATGAAAAGAACCTAGAGAAAGCTTTATGGCTGGGGAATAGTTCTGTGGATGCATTGTATAGACAGAAAAAAGCTGATGGCGTTTACAATCGATTATTACAATACTCCTTAGTGCAAAAGGTATTGAAAATTGAATCGACAATCGACATTCAACAAGAACCGTATCGATTTGAGACCATTGTCATTTTTGAAATCAATCGTGGGTCGACAATCGACATTTATGAATTGGTCACGTCAGGAAACATTATCCATGTGGATAGAAACTTCCCTAACAATACCCACGGATTATTGATAACCAACTTTTTTGAAAACAAACTGAAAAAGCTAGAAGATTATGAAAATTGAAAAGAATAAAATAGTATTTGCTGCCATTATTTTATGCGTAGTACTGTTCATTGGTTCCTACGCTGTAATTGTATTGGGAGATGAAAAAGAACCAACAATTGAAAATAATCAGATTCCAGTTCCAGAATTGAGTAGCGAGCAAAAGGAATATGATTCCAAATTAGAAGCTCTAGACGACCTGAAAGAAGTTAGGCAGACCAATGCACCCAGTATTTATGATGAACGTCTCTTGGATTCCACAGGAGTGTATGACCCCGATTTGTTGGATAAAGAAAAGATGCGAATTGTGGATAGTATTTACAATGAAGGACGTATCAGTTATTCCGATAGGAGTTTTAGAAAACCCAAGGTTAAAATTGAACCAAAGCCACTTCAGAAAGATTCTATTTCCAAGATAGCTATGAAAGAAGAAAACATCACTTCTAAAGAATTAGGACTAGAACATCAACTGTTTTTTGCTTCAAATCCATTGGAAAATGAAAATCTCGTAGCCCAGAATACTGATGCTTTCATTTATGTACGAGTAGATGGTACACAAACAGTTCGAAATAATTATCGTTTGCAAATGCGTTTGACCAAAGATGCACTCATCAATGGTAATACTGTCCGAAGAAATACACCCATTTATGGTTTCGTGAGCTTTAAACCCAATCGAACCATTATAGAAATTGAAAATATCAATCACAAACCAGTAAAGTTAAATGCGTTTGACCTTCAGGACGGAAGTGAAGGTATTTACATTGAAAATAGCTTTAGAGCTGAAGTTCGACAAGAAGTAGTTGGCGATATTGTGGATGACATCAATATCGTGGGAGTGCCACAGGTAAGTGGCATCAAAAGGATATTCCAACGTAATAATCGCAGTGTAAAAGTTACGGTAACCGATAATTACCAACTCATTTTAGCCTCTAAGAGACATTAATTAAAACCCTTTAATCATGAAAATATATATCATATTCATACTAGCCATATGCTCAAACTATGTAAATGCACAACAATCACTAGATACAATTTATGCCAATGAGAAAAAAAATGTTGCCTTATTTTTCCCCGAACCAATTCGACAAGGTATCACAGGAACATCAAATTTTGTATTTACTTATAACCGAGAAAAAGAACAGTACTTTGGTTTGCTGCAAGCTACTCCAGGAACCGAGAGCAACTTGCTTACCGTAACCAAAAATGGTCAGGTCTATTCCTATATTTTAAAGTATAAAGAACAGTTATCGAAATTGAACTATTTCATTTCATTAAAAGAAAGTATCGGAAGTGAGCGACCTTTGATTTTAAAACAGAAGCCGATAGCACAACCACTTGACAGGATACATTACTTCAAAAAATTCAGTAATCATTTATTAAAATCAAATTCTGGTTCTATCACAACTAAGAGACGAAAAGGTATCAAATTACAGTTGCAAGAGATGGTTTATAATGGTTCTGAAGTTTACCTAGTATTAGAAATCAATAACAAGTCCGAAATCGATTTTGAGATAGATTACTTAAACGTCTACAGGGTGAACGGCAATAAAAAGCGTAAGGCTTCCTATCAAAAACTGTTTATGCAAGCCGATTATAAGCATGAAATGCCCAATACCATCAAAGTAGGGCTATCTCATAGATTTGTATATGTTCTTCCTAAATTCGTTTTAGGGGATAATGAAAAGTTGATGATTGAATTACAGGAATTGAAAGGGAGTAGAAAAATGGCTATGGAGACTGTACTTCAATAATTGTCAATTAATCGGTTTCGGGCAATTCAAGTATCTTTGTTACAAATACAACAATTTGTGTTTTAGCTTTAAATTCAACAAATCAAATGCAGAAAACGATATTTGAAATTACCAAAATGGACTGTCCTTCTGAGGAAAATCTAATCCGAATGAAACTGGATGGAATTTCAAGTATTGCGAATCTGGACTTTGATATACCTAACCGCAAATTGACTGTATACCATAATGAAGAAATCGAACTAATTGAACAATCGATTCTCGAACTGAACCTGGGTGGTAAAAAAGTATCTACTGAAGATACCGACCTAACAGACTTTAAAGATAATACAGACCAGAAAAAACTATTGTGGACCGTACTAGGAATTAATTTTGCTTTTTTCGTTATTGAAATGACAACAGGATTGATTTCTAAATCCATGGGACTTGTTGCCGATAGTTTAGATATGTTAGCAGATAGTTTTGTCTACGGCATTAGTTTGTTTGCAGTAGGAGGAACCCTGACCAGGAAAAAAAGAATTGCGCGAATTGCTGGATACTTTCAAATAACCCTTGCAATTATTGGTTTTGTAGAAGTCTTGAGAAGGTTTTTTGGAACAGAGAAATTACCCGACTTCTCCACAATGATTATCGTTTCAATTTTTGCGCTCATTGCAAATGGAATTTGCCTTTACGTTTTACAAAAGTCGAAGAATAAAGAAGAGGCACATATGAAAGCAAGTATGATTTTCACATCAAACGACGTGATTATTAATTTGGGAGTTATAACAGCTGGACTTCTGGTTAATTGGTTAAGTTCCAATAAACCTGATTTGATTATTGGAACTATAGTCTTCATTCTAGTAATTCAAGGTGCCTTTCGAATATTGAAGCTAAGTAAATAGTTTAGAAATAGAGTAGTGGTATTTGCTATAAGCCAATCTAATCAATGTATTTACCATTTTAAAAAATCACAAAGTTTGAACTCTTTTGCGTCTTTTTAAATTTCATATATTTACCTATCAAAATGAAATAAAATCAAAGCAAAAGTTACCTATTCGGTTACCTGTTTTGAAAAAATCAAAGTAACTTTTTGATTTATAATGATATAGGGAATGACTGTTAGTTCTGCCACCCCGACAAAAAGCCTTTAAATCTTTTGATTTAAAGGCTTTTTTAATTTTAACCATTGTTCCGTCCTAAAATAAGTTGATACAAATTCAACTTATTTACATACGAGAAAATGTAAAAGTTACTAACTACGTAATATTTTAGAATAAAATTGAACGGTATAAAAGATGTAACTTTTTTGAGAACCTATTAAAGGAACATCATATAAGCTGTTATAGCTTCTTTTTCTTTTTTTGTTAATCTTAATTCTAAAACTATATTAAAAAACTCTGTCGCATCGTCTAATGTTGGTAACCTGCCGTCATGTAAATAAGGCGGAGAATCTTTTATACCCCTTAAAGGAAATGTTTTTATTGGCACCTCGGGTCTTCCATTGTAAAAACACTCTGTTTTTAAATCATGTAAATCATTCTCTATTTGGGTATAATATTAGATAACGAATAACTTTGTTTGGCAATTTCAAGTTCTTCATTCGTTGGTATAACTAAAATACGAGTACTGCTAGATGCGGAGCCTATATCTCTAATACCATCTATTTTTAGATTGTTACTTTCCTTATCTAATTGTATATTAAAACATTCTAGACTTTCGCATATTAATTTTCTTAACGTGCTAGAATTTTCACCAATACCAGCAGTAAAAACAATAGCGTCTATTCCAGAAAGTACAGTAATATAGGAGCCAATATATTTTTTAATTCTATATGCAGAAAGTTTTAGTGCAAGAATACAATCAGGATTTCCTGCTTTTGCTTTTTCTTCAATTTCACGAAGATCAGAATGTCCTGTGAGACCCAAAAGGCCGCTTTTTTTTTGCAGTATGTCACTAACTTCTTGTCCTGTAAGATTTAAATTTTCCATCATATAAAAAATGATAGATTGGTCTATATCTCCACAGCGAGTACCCATTACTAAACCATTAGTAGGACTAAAACCTAAAGAATGGTCAATACTTTTTCCATTTTTAACAGCAGTAATACTACAGCCATTTCCAAGGTGTATTGTAATTATTTTACTTTGTTTTTTTTTGAGAATTGAATTTGCTTTTTCAGATACATATTTATGACTTGTACCATGAAAACCATAAGCTCTTATTTTGTGTTTAAGAGCTATATCTTTGGGAATAGCGTAGGTATATGCTACTTCTGGTAAAGTTTGAAAAAAAGCAGTATCAAAAACAGCAATTTGTTCAGCATCTTTAAATACATTCATAGCAACTCTAATCCCTTCTGCATTAGCAGGGTTATGTAATGGCGCTAAAAAAGACAAAGCTTCTATTTCTTTTAAAACTTCTGGTGTAACCTTTGTTGGGGCATTAAATTTACTGCCGCCATGTACTACTCTGTGTCCCACTATATCAATATCAGAAACAGATGAAATTAATTCTTGGGAGGGATTTAATAAAAATTGAGAAATTTTATCAAGTCCTACACCATGATTAGGTATTTGTGTTTTTTCTTTATGAGAGGAACTCCCTTTATTATAACTAAAAATGCTATCCTCTAAGCCTATACGTTCTAATAAACCTTTACACAAAACTTTTTCAGCGGGCATTTGTATAAGTTGAAACTTAATGGAAGAGCTACCTGAATTAATTACTAATATGTTCATTAATTAAATTTAAATTATTGTTCCTGAGCTTGTATTGCGGTTACTATAACGGTATTAAAAATATCTTCTATGGTACAGCCTCTACTTAAATCGTTTACCGGTTTATTTAAGCCCTGAAGTATTGGTCCAATAGCTAAAGCTCCTGTTTCTCTTTGTACTGCTTTGTACGTGTTATTTCCGGTGTTTAAATCAGGAAAAATTAATACAGATGCTTGTCCGGCTACTTTAGAATTAGGTAATTTATTTTTACCAACTATGGGGTCTACAGCGGCATCATACTGTATGGGACCTTCCACATTAAGGTCTTTTCTTTTTTCCTTAACTAAATCCGTAGCTTGGCGTACACGATCTACATCTTCTCCAATACCAGATGCTCCAGAAGAATAAGAGAGCATTGCAATTTTGGGTTCAATATTAAAAGCTTTTGCGGTATCTGCAGAGGATATTGCTATTTCTGCAAGTTCTATAGCTGTTGGATTTGGGTTTATAGCACAGTCTCCAAAAACAGAAACTCTATTTTCTAAACACATAAAAAAGATAGAAGAGACTATAGAGCTATTTGGTTTTGTTTTTATAAACTGCAAGGCAGGTCTAATAGTATGTTGCGTAGTGTGTATTGCACCAGATACCATACCATCTGCATCCCCTTTGTAAACCATCATAGTTCCAAAATAAGAAATATCTTGCATTAAATCTTTTGCAGCGTCCATAGTAATGCCTTTGTGTTTTCTTAATTCATAAAGTGTATTCACATAATCGTCAAAATTACTAGAAGAGCAGGGGTCTGTTATTTCAATACCATTTAAATTTAGACCATGTAGAATTGCATTTTTTTTAATCTCTTCTTTATTCCCTAATAAAACTAAATTTACCACTCCGGTTTTTTGTAAGTTAGAAGCAGCTTGTAGTATTCTCAAATCTTCACCTTCGGGCAATACAATTCTTTTTTTAATTGCTTGTGCACGTAAAGCCAAATTATATTGGAACATTCTAGGGGTTACTATTTTTGGTTCATAGGTTTCCAGTTTTTCCAGTATCTCTTGTCTGTTTATATGCTTGTTGAACAAGGCAATAGAAGTATTTATTTTTCCTTTGTTTTTTGCATAAATTTTAGATTTAATATTCCCAACCGCATTTGTGGTGGCAAAAGTACCTTGCTTTACAGATAAAATTGGCACACTGGGCTCAGAACCTTCTAGGAGTTTCATGATAGATTCTTCAGGTTTAATACCACCAGTAAGCAAAATTCCAGAAATAGCAGGATAGTTTGCAGAGGAGTTTGCTTGCAAAGCCCCTAAAATTATATCGGATCTATCACCAGGAGTAATAACCAAACCATTAGCACTTAAATGTTTTAGATAATTTGCTAATTGCATAGCACCAACGCCAAAACTTCCGGTTTGGTTGTTTAAATATTTTTTTCCAAAAAGCACTTCGGCCATTAAAGCATCTTTTATCTCCATCATCGTAGGATGGGATAATTCTGGATGTCTAGGAACGGAATATATAGATGTTCTATTATCTAATTCCTTAGAAATTTCAGAGATTACTAATTCTGTGTTTTCAGGGCGAGTTTTATTAGCAATTACACCGAGAATATTTAAACCTTTGTCTTTATAAGAGCGTACCGCAGATACGACACTACTACAAAAATCTTTTAAGGATTTACCTTTTGCATTATCTACTAAAATAACAGGAGACCCCAAGTTTTTTGCTATATCCCTGTTTAGGTCTAATTCTATTACATTGTTTTCTCTATAAAAATCTGTTCCTTCAATTAAAATAAAGTCAAAACGTTTTTCTAAATTTTTATAAGTATTGATAATCCTGTCAAGAATTTCACTGCTTTTTCCCTCATTATATAGTTCTAAGACTTCATCTTGAGTTAAGGCGTAAGATTCTTTGACAGGAATATCAATATTAAAATGGTTAATTACCGTTTCAATATGATTATCGGCCCCATTGGAGTTTACTTGGTCAATAACTGGTCTAAAGTAGCCCACCTTTCCCATTTTGCCCAATAGCATTTCCATTAGTCCTAAAACTACCAAAGATTTACCGCTATGGGCTTCTAAAGTAGCTACATAAAGTGATTTTACCATTTTAAATTATATAAAGTGACAGTTTTTTTGTTTTAATTTACAAGTGAGCTAAACCTTGATGTGTGTCAATTAACGGCCCACCATGCATAATCTCATTAGATGCTTGATCTATAAATTTATCAAAATTTAAATGAAAAGAGTGTGCTAATTGTATAGCTTTACTAACATATGCTCCTTTTTGTAACCAAGTATTCATTGGGTCTAATATTTCTGAAGGTACATCGTGTATATATTTTGGCATGTGTAACCCAAACACAGGATGCTGTTCATAATCTACATCATTAAGGGCTCCTTTCATAGCCTCTGTAATCATAGTTCTTGTGTAGCGTAACTTTATTCTAGAACCTACACCATAAGGTCCGCCGCTCCAACCTGTATTTACTAGCCATACATTTACGCCAGCTTCGGTCATTTTTTTACTTAACATTTCTGCATATACTGTAGGGTGTAATGGCATAAATGGTTCTCCAAAACAAGCAGAAAAGGATGGTACTGGTTCTGTAATACCAGCTTCTGTACCAGCAACTTTAGCGGTATATCCAGATATAAAATGATACGCAGCTTGTCCTGGTGTAAGTTTAGATATTGGAGGTAAAACCCCAAAAGCATCACAAGTTAAAAAGAAAATATTTTTAGGATTTTGTGCAAAAGAAGGTTCCATAATGTTATCTATATGATGTATTGGATAACTTACTCTTGTATTTTGAGTAATAGAAGTATCTGCATAATCTACCTCTTTTGTTCCTTCCTTAAAAACAATATTTTCTAGCATAGCTCCAGGGCGAATTGCACGAAAAATATCGGGTTCTTTTTCCTCGGTTAAATCTACTACTTTAGCATAACAACCACCTTCAAAATTAAAAATGGTATTATCAGCTGTCCAACCATGCTCATCATCTCCAATTAGCTTACGATTTGGATCTGCAGATAAAGTAGTTTTTCCTGTGCCAGAAAGTCCAAAGAAAATAGCAGTTTCTCCATCTTCTCCTACGTTAGCAGAGCAATGCATAGGTAAAACATTCTTTTCTATAGGCAGTATAAGATTAAGTGCACTAAAAATACCTTTCTTCATTTCTCCAGCATAAGCAGAACCACCTACTAACGCAATTTTTCTTGTAAAGTCTAAAATAGAGAAGTTTCCTTGTCGTATTCCAAGAGCTTCAGCATTTGGTGTTTCATAACCTGGTGCACATACTACTAACCAATCTTCAGAAAAATCTGCATATTCAGAATCTTTTAGTCTTAAGAACATATTATTTACAAAGTAGTTAGACCATGGATACTCTGCTATAGTCCTAACATTTAAGCGATATTCAGGAGCAGCACAAACATAACCGTCGTGTATGTAAATTTCTTTATTAGAAAGGTAGTTTACAACTTCGTTATATAATTGGTTAAAGCTATCAGAACTAATGCCTTTATTAGTTCTGTTCCAAAAAACTTTATCTTTCGTGTAATCATCTTTTACTAGGAAGCGATCTTGCGGAGACCTACCAGTAAATTTACCAGTATTTATACAAAGAGTACCATTCTCGGTCTCTGTACCCATTCCTTTTTCTAATGTTATTTTTTGAAGAGTATCTGCATCTAAATTCCAGTGCACATTTGCATCTTTAATGCCGTATTTTTCTAGGCTAGAGTTAGTAGGTGTTTTTGTCATTGTTTCCATAATATTCTAATTTTTAAGTTATTAATTAAAATGGCCAAAATAATGGCACTAAAAATATTGTTGTAATAAAAAAGAGGAAGAGTAGTGGTGCTCCAACTTTTACATAATCTAGGAATTTGTAACCTCCAGCAGCCATAACCATTGCATTGGTAGTAGTACCTACAGGAGTTAAAAATGCAGTTGATGCCGATACCGCTACAACAATCATAAATGGTTTAGGAGAAACCCCTAGCGTAGTAGCGGCAATTAAAGCAATTGGAGCCATTAGAACTGCTGTTGCCGAATTGTTTATGGTTTGACTAAAAGCAGTTGCTAATAAGAAAATACCACCTAAAAGCATGGTAGGGTTTATAGCTCCTAACTTTGTTACAAGGGTGTCTGCGGCCCATTGTGCAACACCTGTTTTTTGTAGTGCCACTCCCATAGGAATCATTGCGGCGATCATAACCACACTTGTCCAGCTTATTCCTTTGTAGGCTTTGTTTATAGGCACACAACCAGTAAGCATTAACACTCCTGCACAAACTAATGCAGCAATAGCACCGGGTAAGATTTTAAATACTAATAAAATAATCATTAGGATTAAGGTACTTAGTGCTATATAGGATTTAAGAGTAAGTTTATCTACATTTTTGGCCATTGTTTCTGGATTTCCAGTTATAACAACATGTTCGTATTCTTGCTGTAAATCTTCTATAGCACTCCATGATCCTCTAATAATAAAGGCATCTCCTGGTTTTATAGTCACTTCTTCCCCCACAAGTGGAGCATTATCTCGAGACACGCCTAAAAGTTGAATGCGATTTTTATCTAAATAACTCCCTAAAGGAACTTTGCGTCCTACAAAAGCAGAATTAGGTGTTATAAGCATTTGAGAAAGCCCTACTTCTTGATTAATAAGCTCTTCTTTTAATTCTGAATTTGTATGTTTAAAAGGAATAATTCCTAATTTATATTTGCGCATTATAATATCAATATTCTTTGCTTTTCCTTTAACTGTTATAATATCATGATAGCGCATTTGAGTCTTAGGTTCAGGAAATTCTACAAATTCAGGAACTCTTTTTAAAGTATTAGGATGTCTTCTGCGCAAGCGCATAATGGTTACTTTATGATTCTCCTCAAAATTCCAATCTTCAATTTTTGTATTTATAAGAGGAGACATAGAACGGATACGAAAACGGTACATATTATCCCCAATACTATAATCTTTAACCCATTTGTGCATTTCAGAATCTATGTCTATTGGGCGGTCTTTTGTTTTGTTTGATGGTAAAAGTCTATGACCTACATATCTAAAATATAGTAGAGCAATAAGTAATAGAGGAACTCCTATTAAACCAAATTCAAAAAAAGAAAACCCTTCTAAACCAGCATCTACCAAAGCATTACTAGCTATAATATTTGGAGGTGTTCCTGTTAAGGTTAGCAAACCTCCCGTATTAGAACCAAAAGCTATAGGCATTAGTAGTTTGGATGGTAATGTACCCGCGTTCCATGCAGCGGATACAGTTACAGGTAATAAGGATGCTACAGTTCCAGTATTGCTTACAAATCCAGAAAGTATACTGGAGCCCATGGTTACAATGATTAGTAACTTAGGAACGCTGTTACCAGCCCATTCTACAAACTTTTTACCTGCTAAGGCTGTCCATCCAGTTCTTGAAAGACCTTCACCAATTATAAATAACGCAGCAATCATTACTACTGTGGGGTTACTAAAACCGCTTAAGGTCTCTTTTAAATTAAGAACACCAGATAAATAAAGGGTAAGCATAGATAAAATAGCTACAACATCTGGCGGATATTTTCCCCAGATAAAAAGTAGTATCGTAATACTTAAGATTATAGTTATGGTTAGCAAGGTTTTGTCTTTTTAGAATTAATTATTCAATTGTTAATACAGGTACTGTGGCTTTTAAGATTAATTCCTTAGTAAGCAAACCATCAGACGGAGTAGCTTTTTTAGTATGGTTTCTAGGAAGAATAGCAATCATATCTATATCATGTTCATTCACATAAGAAAAAATTCCTTCTACTATATCTGGGTTTTCTATAAAGGTGTGTTCACTGTAAAAATTCTCTAGATAATACATTAATGTATTCTCATTTTTTTCATCACTTTCTGTATATCCAAAAGTTCCTGGTTCATTTTGAATGGTTAACACATGAACTTTAGCGTTAAACTTTTGAGAAATACTTAAAAGGGTTTTTAAGGCAGTAGGCTTATCAATTTCATTTTTACCTAAAACCAAACTAATATTCTTAATTTCTTGTTTTTTATTGCCTTCAGGAACAACCAAAATTGGATATTTAGATTCTTTAACAAGTTTGGAGGTTAAAGAAGTCTTTTTATCTAAGGACCAGCCTGAAGTACCCATAATAATTAAGTCAGACTTTTTTTCTTCTTGCACTTCCATTATTACATCTGTAACAGAACCGTCCCAACCTAATGACCATGTCATAGGAATTTTAAGCTTGTTTTCATATTTTTTGGAAAGACTTTCATAAGTGTCTCGCATCTTATCATCATCTGCATTATTAGATACATGGATGAGGTTTATGTTAATCTTTTCATCTGCCACAAATTGTACAGCATAGTCCAAAGCTTTATCGGCACTTTTAGAATAATCGTAGGGTACTAATATTTTAGATATTGTGTTCATGGTAACTTTGTTTTTAAGATTATTTAAATTTTCTATTCAAAAGTATATTGGTTTCTTTTTATAAAATGTGACTTATATCATGTTCTGATTATTAACCTGTTAGATGTATTATTTTTAACTTTATGTTAACCTAAATTTTATATGCTTAAAAATTCTAAACATGTCATATGTCATGTTTTGATAGGTATGCATTTTAAAAATTTGTAATTGATTCTAAAGAGGAGTTTTTGTAATGATAAAATTTAGAAAAAGCGCAGATTACTATGGACTAAATAGGGCTTTTAAAAAGGGTATAACAATACTTTTAATGCTTGCTTTCTTTGTAAACTATGCACAAGAACAGGAGGATTTGTTAGGGTCTTGGTTTATAATTTCTGGAAGTAATAAAATATCTAATAAATTTAGTATTCCTACTCTGAGTATTTTAAGGCATTATAAACTCATTAGTAATTATGAGTTTGCTTTTTTTAGAACAGGATTAACCTATGAGGTAAAAAAGAATTTTCAAACTACAATAGGAGTAGCATATTTAGATTCTGAAGCATATATAGGTAATGAATTTGGGGGGCATACGAAGCAAATTTGGGTATATGAAGAGTTAGTATTTAAATCAAAGTATAAAAACGCATTAATTTCTAATAGAATACGATTAGAATCTCGTTGGATAGATAAAGTAGGAGAGAGTTTTGTAAATAATAGAATTAGATATAGATTACAAGCAAAAATTCCTTTAAACAATACTTTATATTTTAAAATATTTAATGAATATTTTGTAAACCTAAAAGCACCCCACTTTAACCAAAATAGATTTTTTATTGGGTTGGGCCATAATGTAACAAGGAGTGTAAAAGTAGATATTGGGTACATGAAAAATACTTTTAAAAAAAGTAATTTTGATCGTATACAGTTAGCTGTTTATTTTAAAACTGATTTTAGAAAAAAGAATAACCTAAATTTATAACCTCCCAATAAATTCCGATAAGTTTACAGACTTTTTTAGATTCATTTTTTTTCTAAGCCTGTATCGTGAGGTGTTTACGCTCTCCATAGAAATTCCTAAAAAATTAGAAATTTCTTTACTAGAGAATTTAAGTTTTATTAGGGCGCACAATCTATGATCACGTTGTGTTAATTCAGGAAAGGTTTCGGTTAGTTTTCGGTAAAAAACTTTATTTACAGAGATAAAGCGGGCATTAAATTCCTCCCAGTCTAAGTTTTTGTTAATTTTTATTTTCGTTAGAATTTTGTTTATTTCTCTTTTGTTACTGGGGTTTAATTTTCCTAAAGAGTTTTTTATTTCAAGAATAAGTTCATCTTTTTGTACTAATTGAAGAGCAGAACTTGTTAGTTCTCTATTCTTAAAAGCTAAAACCTCTTCGTTTTTTTCTTTACTTAATTGTTGTTTATTTAAATAATCAAATTTTTCTGATTTTCTTCTTTTATGTAAATACCAAATAATAACTCCTGAAATAATAATTAGGGATAGTATAGAAACAAGTAATGCAATATTTCTAAAAAAAAGTATTTTTTGTTGTTGTTCTAGTTTATTTAATCTAGCAGCTTCTAGTTTCTTTTTTTGTTTTTCATTTTCAATACGGTGTGCATCTTTAATTTCTAAGATATCAGTATTGCTAAAACTTCTTACTCCAAACAATTGTTCAGTTAAATTTTTAGATAATTGTAAGTTTTTATAGGCTAAATCTTTTTTATTTATTTTAAAATATAAATCACTTAATTTCTGATATAAATTTGGAATGTAATTAGAGTGACTTTGGTACCTTTTTGAAAAATCAAGAGATTTTAAATAATAATATTCTCCTTTATGATATTCCTCTTTTTTTAAGTAAATATCTCCTAAAAAGGAGTAATATATAACAAGGTACGCTGGATAGTAAGTTTTAAAATAACTTTCACTAGGTAATAGTAACTTTATTGCTAAATCATATTTTCCTTCATGATAATAGATGTATCCTTGTTCCGCATTAAGAAATTGATACTCTTTTTTTGAAATTCTATTATAGATAATACGGCAGCTATCTAAATACTTTTTGGCTAATCCGTAGTTACCTTGTTCTCTATTATGACTAGACATAATGTAATATGTGTCATTTAAAGCTTTATATTTTATTATAGAATCTATAGATTTGTCTTTTGCTGTTTTTAATGATAGATTAAAATATTCTTCTGCTTTTTCACTTCTTCTAAAAATACTATAAAGCAGGCCTAACTTTCTGTATATAGTAACTTTATGAATGCTATCAGAAATGGCATTAGAGTATATTAACGCTTCCCAATAGCCATCATATGCTTTAGAGTAATTACCAGTAGTTGTGTGTATTTTAGATGCTTTAATGATTGCGTTAATTGCATTTGTAGTATCTCTAATCTTTAAGCTCTCTAATTTGTCTTTATTGTGAATGTATAATAAGCTATCATAGTTCGTAAATTTTGAGTTTAAAGAAGTATTCTCTATTTCTGAAGAGATAGTTTTATCCTGAGCCGTAGAATTTTTAATAGAAAAAATGGTAATTAATGGAATTAAGATATATTTTATTTTCATTTTTTCTATGGGTTTAAGGTAAATGGAATAATATTAAAAATACATATCATTAATTAATTATCAAAAATCATGTTATTATTTAATTATTGTAAAACATTGGTTTTCATTATTTTATATTTTTATTTTATCCTATTGTCTATACGTAGTCTATTATCTTTTTTTAAAAGTCTATTATGTAGCTATATCCAATTTTAGATTTATTAGCATTAATCAAACATATTTGGCATAATTCTAAATGCTTTAGTTGTGTGTTTGTTATTTTTTAAAGTGTTTAAGAATTTTCATGCTTATTATTCTTTCTGTTTGATATGGCTCAAATATGATTTTTGAGCATTAGTTTTTTTACTAATTCATGAATACTAAAAATAGTAACTATTAAAAACCAATTTATGTTAAAAATTATGCATCAAAACTTAAAGGTAAGTGTAGCAAGTATGGTAATTATACTGTGCTTTAGTTCTTTTGGCACTTTAAAAGAATTTAAAAGTGAACCCTTAAATACAAAACTTAATATGGATAAAAAAACTGCAATAGTTACCGGGTCTAATAGAGGAATGGGACTTGGTTGGGTTAAACATTTTTTAAAAGAAGGGTATATTGTTATAGCAACAGCACGTAAGCCAGAAAAGGCAAGTGATCTTCTTGCGCTTAAGAAGGAGTATAAAAAACAATTAATAGTACAAAAATTAGATGTTACTAGTGAGGAAGATATGGCTGCATTATCAGATAAATTAAAGTCCGAGAAAATAAAAATAGATATTGCTATTAGTAATGCCGGCGTAACTGTTGAAGAGGATTTTGGAAATTGGACAGCTAAAGGGATTCAAATAAATTTTAATGTAAATACTATGGGAGCGGCTCTTTTTGCTCAAGCTATATCACCATATTTAAACGAAGGAGCTAAATTAATACAATTATCATCAGGACATGGTAGTATTTCTGGCCAAAAGAAAATTACCCCTATTGATGCTTATGGTATTAGTAAAGCGGGTGTTAATATGTTAACTAAAAAGTTATCTATAAGATGGGCAGATCGTAAAATCATTGTTGTATCTATTACTCCAGGAGGAGTAAAAACGGATATGAATCAATATGGAAAATTATCTGTATCTGAGGCTATTCCAATTATGTATCAAACAATAGGAAACCTTACCATAGAAAATAGTGGAACTTTCATAACTAATAAAGGCAAAGCAATGTCTTGGTAATTTCTGTAATCTAATTATATAAAAAATTAGTATTAATAAAGCGTTTCTAATGGAGCGCTAGAAATTAACACCCTTTTTTTAATAAAAAACAACCTAATGATAAAAAAAATATTAAAAAAAGCTTCTGAAATAGAGCCTCATGAGATTAAGGCTACAGCATTCTCTTTTCTACTTGTTTTTGTGTTAATGTTGGCTTATTATATTTTAAGACCAGTAAGGGATGCTATGGCAAGCGATTGGTCTGATTCGGAAGTTAGCCAATTATGGACACTAAACTTTTTTATAAGTACTGGTGTGGTAGCGCTTTATGGTTTAGCTGTTTCTAAAGTAAAGTTTAAGAATCTTGTGCCTGGAGTTTATGCTTTTTTTGCAATTTCTTTTGTGCTTTTTTATTTTTTCATGTCTACTATAACAGATAGGACGCTTATTGAAAAATCATTTTATATATGGATAAGTGTTTTCGGTATGTTTCACCTTTCTGTTTTTTGGAGTTTCATGTCAGATTTGTTTAACAAGGATCAAGCTAGACGTTTATTTGCTACAATTGCTACGGGGGCAAGTGCAGGAGCTTTAATAGGCCCAATGATACCAGCCGTATTTGCAGGAATATCAGGAACAGATAATTTGATTTTAGTAGCATCTGTATTGCTTCTATTTCCTATTCCAATAATAGTATACTTATCTAAAATCAAGGTAGAGGTATTAAAAAATGAAGATATTACTGCGGATACAAGTAAGTTTAAAATAGGAGGAAACCCATTTGCAGGCTTTAAGTCGTTTATAACCAATCCATATTTATTAGCAATTGGAGTATTTATTTTGTTTTATACTATGATAAGCACCTTTGTATATTTTGAACAAAAAAATTTATTAGCAGAATATGATAGGGCAACCCGAACACAAATTTTAGGCAGTATAGATTGGATTGTAAATGTTTTAACATTTGGGATTGCATTTTTTGCAACTTCAAGAATTGTAAAAAGTATTGGAATGGGGTATACCTTAGCCATTATGCCCTTAATTGTATGTGCGGGTATTTTGGTTTTAGCTTTTGCTCCAATCATAGTAGTTTTATTGGCACTTCAAGTTGGTCGTAGAGCAGGCAATTATGCTATTACAAAGCCTGCCAGAGAAATGCTTTTTACAGAGGTAGATAAGGAGACTAGGTTTAAAGCAAAACCTGTAATAGACGTAGTAGTTTATAGGGGAGGAGATACGGTTACGGCATGGATATTTACAGGTTTAACAGAGGGGCTTGGGTTAGGATTTGCAGCAGTTGGTGTTATTGGAGCAGGAATAGCAGCTTTATGGGCAGGCGTAGGTATATATATGGGGAAACTTTATAACCGCAAAAGAACCGAAGAATAAACACTAGGAAAATTTTTATTAATTAAATAAATTCTATTATTATGTTTTGTAAAAAATTATGTTCGTCTTTAAATAATAATACTTTAAAAAAAATAATTGCTTTCATTCCTTTGTTTTTATTTCTTTTTGTTTTTCAAATATCTAACAGTCAAGAGGATGTAAAAACTTCCGTGTTGGTAGTTCGTGGGGGGCACCCTTATGATACTCCAGATTTTGAAAATATGTGTAATAGCCTTGAGGGTGTGAATGTAGATTTAGTATTAGATGCCCATTTTAAAACAATGAAGCTTAATAAAATCAAGGAAAAGTATACTGCTATTTTGTTTTTAAATCAGAATAAATATTATGAAGAATCTGATAAAACTAAAAGGAAATATGTAGAATTAACTAATGAAGGTATTGGTATGGTGTTTCTTCATTTTACATTGTCATCACAACCAAACTGGGACCAATATCATGATATAATAGGAGGTAAGTGGTTTTTAGGGAAATTTACACCAGAGAAAGCAAAAAGGTCTACTTATTTTATAGATCTTAAGGTAGATGTAAAAGTGTTAGATAAGAAACATCCAGTAACAAAGGGGATTAAGGATTTTACAATGACCGATGTTTTTTATGGTAATATTTACCTTAAGCCAGAAGTAAAGCCTTTATTAGGTTCTAATAATAAAGATTTAGCTCCAATTGCATGGACGCAAAAGTATAATAAATCTAAGGTAGTTTATATAATGCCCGGATATTCTAAGAAAGCATTTGAAAATCCTTCCTATAAGAAGTTAGTATCTAATGCATTAAATTATGTTAGTGATATGGAATAAAACCATCTATTATTCTCTGTTAATTAGATAAAAGACCTTCTATTTTATAGAGGGCTTTTTTTTAAAACCCAATTACATTTTCTAGTTTAATATCTGTGTTCGTTCTATTTTGTCCTTTTACTTTAAAAATGGCAGTAAAATATTTTTTGTTTTTTAAATAGGTGTTTGTAAAAGACATTAGACTATCCTTATTTGTAAAGTATTCTGCAGTAGCACTAACTCCAATATCATGTTCAGAGAAGAAAACAAAATGTTCTGTATCTCCTATGCTAGGGTATTTAGAAACTATAGCATATTCTTCATCTACCATAGAAGATCTTAAATTTAGTGTAGTGTCTTTTATAGTAGGGTGGTTAGAGATATGAAGGCTATATTCTGAGAGTTTTATATACGGATTAGCCTGGTTCAGAAAATGAGTAAACTTGTTTTTATTCTTAATGGGACCAGCATAAATAGCATTACCTTCTTTTATGTCAGATATAGAGGTTAATGTAGAAAATTTAATAAGAATATTTTTGTTGTAATATTGATATAGTCTTTGAAACTGTTGTGTCGCTAAGGCTCCCATTCTTGTGGTGTAGGTGTAATTAGCAGGTTTAATAATGTTTTTAAGCTCTGGGTTTTTGTCTATGAATAAGTAAAAATCATTAACGCTATTAATTTTAAAGTCTCTAGTCCATCCTGTATTCCCAGTTATTGTTTTTCCAGAGATTCCAAAATGATCACCTATGAATAGGGTTGTTGGTGCTTTTGTAGAAATAAAAGATTTCCATATTCTAGGAGTTTTGGGAGTTGTATTGGTATAGATTAATGCTGTAATAGCTACCAATAATCCTAAATAGGGTAATGCTTTAGCCCAACTTATTCTTTTAAAGAAGGATGCTGCTGCAGGCTTTTTTAAGAAGCGAATTTCATATTGCCCTTTATCTATAAGTACTTGCCAAGTTTCATGTTTACCTTCAGAATCATAATATGCAGTAAGTTTTTTTCTTAGGTTGTATACATTTACCCTAACTCTAGGGTTACTTTTTTCTGTAGGTTCCTTATTTCCAAAAAACTCAATATCTATAACCGTTTCTTTTAAGTTAGTTCCTTTAAGGGTGGCCTCATGTAAATACTGTAGTAATGCATTACTTGTTGGGGCGTTTTTAAAAGTATTGCTGTTTCTTATTTTGGATACTATCTTTTGTTTTTGAATGTTAGAAAGTACCATTGTTAAATATTGATTTTTAGTTTAATACGACAAAACTTTAACCGTTATGGCTACCGTTAAAGTAGCGTTAAAGTTATAAAAATAAAGTGAAGCATCTATTTTTAAGCCAAATACTTTTTAGTAGAGAATTAATTTAATCTTTTATGAAAGCTTTTTTAGATGCCAATTTTATTTTAGAAACAGAAACAGCAATAGAGCTATTTCATAATACGGCAGTTAAAATGCCAATTATAGATTACCATTGTCATTTAAGTCCCAAACAAATAGCGGAGAACAAGAATTTTAAAAACCTTACAGAACTATGGCTATATGGGGATCATTATAAATGGAGAGCTATGCGAACCAATGGTGTTTCTGAAAAGTATTGTACAGGAGATGCTAAAGATTGGGAAAAATTCGAGGCTTGGGCAAAAACGGTTCCACATACTTTAAGAAACCCATTGTACCACTGGACGCACATGGAGCTTAAGATTTTTTTTGGCTACAACGGTATTTTAAATGGAGATACAGCAAAAGAAGTTTGGGATTTAGCAAACGAGAAATTAAAAATGAATCATTTTACGCCTCAAGGGCTTTTGGAGATGATGAATGTGGAAGTGGTATGTACTACAGACGACCCTATAGATTCATTAGCGTATCACAAACAAATAGCTGCTTCAGCATGCAAAACAAAAGTGTTTCCTACCTGGAGACCAGACAAAGCAATGGCTGTAGAAGATGCAGAAACCTTTAATGTATATATAGATAAGTTGGCCGAAGTTTCAGAAATAAAAATTTCTGTATTTAGTGATTTATTAAATGCTCTAGAGGTAAGACATGATTTTTTTGGTAGTTTAGGTTGTAAATTATCAGATCATGGAATAGAAGAATTTTATGCGGAAGAGTATACTAGGGAAGAAATTCAAACTAGTTTTTTAAAGATTAGATCAGGGATGGAACTAGATTCTTTAGAAATTAGAAAATTTAAATCTGCAATGCTCTACGAATTGGGAGTAATGGATAACAATAAGGGTTGGGCGCAACAATTTCATTATGGTGCTTTAAGAAATAATAACACAAGATTATTAACTCAACTAGGTCCGGATACAGGTTTCGATTCTATTCACGATGTAAACGGTGCAGCTGCTATGTCTAAATTTTTAAATAGGTTAGACGTAGAAAATAAACTAACCAAAACTATTATCTATAATTTAAATCCGTCTCAAAATGAGGTGGTTGCCACTATGATTGGTAATTTTCAAGACGGAACCATCCCTGGTAAAATTCAGTTTGGTTCTGGTTGGTGGTTTTTAGATCAAAAAATAGGTATGGAAAATCAAATGAACGCCTTGTCAAGCTTAGGCTTGTTAAGTCGTTTTATTGGTATGTTAACAGATTCTAGAAGCTTTTTATCTTTTCCAAGGCATGAGTATTTTAGAAGAATACTATGTAATTTGTTAGGTAATGATGTTGAGAATGGCTTAATAAATAAAGATATGGACTTGCTTAATAAAATGGTGCAAGATATTTGCTATTATAATGCCAAAAATTATTTCAACTTTAATTAAACTAGTAATGCAGAAATTAAAATTAATTCTAGTAGCTTTCTTACTATTATCTCAGGTAAATTTTGCGCAAAAGAATACAAAGACTCAAATTCAATACTTATCTGGTACAGATAAAGACAACTTGGTAGAATGGGATTTTTATGCTTCAGAAGGAAGGAAAAGTGGGGAGTGGACTAAAATTGGAGTGCCTTCTTGTTGGGAACAACAAGGTTTTGGTGCTTATAATTACGGGAGTGATGATGTAAAAATTCGTGCCAAAGAGTATGGTTTATATAAGCATACGTTCCTTGCGCCTATGGAATGGAAAGGCAATGAAGTAAAGATTGTTTTTGAAGGAGTAATGACAGATGCCGAAGTAAAAATTAATGGCACATTAGCTGGAGAAATTCACCAAGGATCTTTTTATGAATTTAAATATGCTATTAGCAAACTATTAAACTATGGAAAAGAAAACGTATTAGAAGTAAAAGTAAACAAGGTTTCGGCCAACGAATCTATAAATCATGCCGAGCGCGATGCAGATTTTTGGATTTTTGGAGGTATATATAGACCTGTTTATTTAGAAGTTTCTCCAAAGGATAATATAGAACGTGTTGCTATTGATGCTAAAGCAAGTGGAGTTATTAATACGGATGTTTTTACGACATCAAAAAAAGCAAGATCCATACAAATGTTTCTATCTGATGAGAAGGGGAATAAAATTCAAGATTTATCAGTTACAGAAAACTTAAGAAGTAATGGTAAATGGAACGTTTCTACAAAAGCGAAGACCATAAAAACTTGGAATCCTGAGTTTCCTAATTTGTATACTTTAACTATTCAAATTCTTAATAAAAAGAAAGAAGTTCTACATAGTATAAATAAACGTATTGGATTTAGAACTGTTGAAATTCTAGAAGGAGATGGTATTTATGTAAACGGTGAGCGCATTAAATTTAAAGGAGTAAATCGTCATTCTTTTCACCCAAAATCTGGTCGTACCACATCAAAAGCATGGAGTATAGAGCAGGCGCAGCAAATGAAAGATATGAATATGAATGCGGTTCGTATGTCGCATTACCCACCAGATGTACATTTTTTAGACGTCTGCGATTCATTAGGGTTATTTGTTATTGATGAAATTTGTACTTGGCATAATCCCATGTTAGACACTAAGGTGGCTCGTAAAATTGTAAAGGAAACCGTGGTAAGAGATGTTAACCACCCTTCCATTATACTTTGGGCAAATGGAAACGAACAAGGTTGGAATCCAGAAGTGGATGATGATTATGCAAAATGGGATATTCAAAATCGTGAAGTTATTCATCCTTGGAGTATTTTTAATAAAACAAATACCATTCACTATAGCCATTACCATTCCTTAATAAACGATTCTTATTCCAAAGAAAAAATATTATTTCCAACGGAGTTTTTACATGGGTTATATGATGGCGGACATGGAGCAGGGTTAGACGATTATTGGAATATGATGTGGAATTTACCCCTAAGTGCTGGTGGGTTTTTATGGGATTTTGCAGATGAAGGTATTGAGCGTACCGATAGAGATAATGAGATTGATTTACAAGGAAATAAAGCAGCAGATGGTATTGTTGGGCCTTATGGCGAAAAAGAAGCTAGTTATTTTACTATTAAAGAAATATGGTCTCCAGTATACATAGAAGACCGTTTTATAACTAAAGATTTTAATGGAATATTTAGATTAGAGAACCGGTATCATTACACCAATTTAGATAAAGTTTCTATGACAGCTAAATGGTTAAAGTTTAATGGTCCAAAAGAAGAAAAGAAATCTACTGTCTTTAGTGAGAGCCAAGTAAAATTGCCTAACCTATCCCCATCATCTAAAGGAAAGTTTACGGTAAATAAGCCTCAAAATTGGCAATCTGCTGATGCGCTACACCTTACAGCTGTAGACCAATATGGCAAAGAGATTTTTACTTGGAGTTATCCTGTTTCTACTCCAAAAAAGGTTAGCAATTCTAAAATTGATTATTCTGGCAACAGAGAAATAAAGACAGAAACTAAGGATAAAGAGATCATAGTACAAGCTAATGACATGACCTATGTTTTTTCTAAAGAAACAGGTATTTTAAAAGAGGTAAAAAAGGGAGAGGGCATTATTCCTCTAAATAACGGACCAATTATTTTAAATCAAAATAATAAAATAGATACTATAAAAATTTCTTCTACAAATAAAAATGTTCAAATAGAGGTGGTCTATGAAAAAACAGATAAGTCACCAGGATGGTCTACGGTTAAAGAGTATGCTTCAGACATTATAAAATGGACAGTACATTCTAATGGCTTACTTGATTTACAGGTGAAGTTTAAAGGATATAGAAATTTAAAAGGATATAGAGGTATAACATTTTCTTTTCCAGAGGAAGAAGTTGCTGGTATGAAATGGCTTGGAGATGGCCCATATCGTGTTTGGAGAAATAGAATGAAAGGAACCAAGTTTCAAGTTTGGGAGAATGATTATAACAATACTATTACAGGGGAGTCCGGGTTTGTATACCCAGAATTTAAAGGTTTTTTTTCAAGTTTATATTGGTCAGAGTTAAAGGGTAAGAATAATAATGGCTTTACCGTGTATTGTAAAACACCACATACCTATTTAAGAATGCTAACTCCAGATGCGCCAGCAGATAATAAAAGGGAGAAAGTTATTCCTAAGTTCCCCAAAGGAGATATTTCGTTTGTGATGAATATTCCGGGCATAGGTACTAAATTTCAATATCCAGAAAGTACCGGACCCCAAGGAAACAAAGAGTATTACTTTGGTAATGATGACGATTTAATAGAGATAGACTTAACCTTTCAATTTTAAGAAAAACTAAGCATGAAAACTATAACTAAATTGCTAGTACTAATGCTATGTATTTGTTTGTTTCAAGGGATAAAAGCTCAAAGCAACACAGAAATTCAATACTTATCTGGTACAGATAAAGATAATATAGTAGCATGGGATTTCTTTTGTTCTGATGGAATGAATAGTAAAAAATGGACAAAAATTGGCGTACCTTCTTGTTGGGAATTACAAGGTTTTGGGAATTACAATTACGGACGCGACTATAAAGATGGTAAGCAGTATTACAACGAGTATGGTTTGTATAAACATAAATTTAAAGCTCCAAAAGCATGGAAAACTAAGGAGGTTAAGATTGTGTTTGAAGGCGTTATGACGGATTGTGAGGTAAAAATAAATGGCAAATTAGCAGGCGAAATTCATCAGGGTGCTTTCTATGAGTTTAATTATACAATATCTAAATTACTAAAGTATGGCGAAGAAAATGTACTAGAGGTTAAGGTAAATAAAATGTCTGCTAATACATCTATAAACGCAGCAGAGCGTAATGCAGATTTTTGGATTTTTGGAGGTATTTATCGCCCTGTATATTTAAAAATTTTACCAAAGCAGTTTATAGAACGTGTTGCTATAGATGCAAAAGCTAACGGAGATATTAGTGCTGATGTTTTTACAAACTCAAAAAAAGCAACGTCTGTAAATGTAAATTTATTAGATGTAAAAGGAGTTTTAGTTCAAAAGTTATCAGATATAAAAGTAGACAAGACAGAAGAAAAACTGTCACTATCTACAAAAGCAGTTAATATTAAAACATGGAATCCGGAGAAACCTAACTTGTATCAGCTTCAAATTAATTTGTTAGATAAAAAAGGAAACACATTGCATACGGTTTCAAAACAAATTGGTTTTCGTACAGTTGAGATTAGAGAGAGCGATGGTATTTATGTAAATAATCAGCAAATAAAATTTAAGGGTGTAAATCATCATTCTTTTTATCCAGAATCTGGAAGAACTACTTCAAAAGCATTGAGTATAGCGCATGTAAAAATGATAAAGGATATGAATATGAATTCGGTTCGTATGTCACATTATCCGCCAGATGTTCATTTTTTAGAAGCGTGCGATTCATTAGGTCTATTTGTTTTAGATGAGTTGTGTACGTGGCATGTCCCATATTTAGATACTAAAGTGGGTAAAAAACTTATAAAAGAACTTATAGTAAGAGACGTTAATCATCCTTCTATTTTAATATGGGATAATGGTAACGAAAGTGGGTGGAATACAGCACTTGATGATGAATTTTCTAAATGGGATATTCAAAAAAGAGAAGTTATTCATCCTTGGAATGTATTTAAAAAAACAAACACTATGCATTATCCAGATTACTATAAGTTTGCTTTTGATTCTCCTAGTAAAGATAAAATTTATTTCCCTACAGAGTTTTTGCATGGTTTATACGATGGCGGACATGGTGCTGGTCTAGATGATTATTGGAAGCAAATTTGGAACATGCCATTAGCCGCAGGTGGGTTTCTATGGGATTTTGCCGATGAAGGGGTAGTGCGTACAGATAAAGGTGGTATAATTGATACCGATGGCAATCATGGAGCAGACGGTATTGTTGGACCATATGGCGAAAAAGAAGCTAGTTATTTTACAATTAAAGAAATATGGTCGCCAATTTATATAGCAGATAGATATATTAGAGAAGATTTTTCGGGAATTTTTAGCGTTGAAAATAGATACCATTTTACAAATTTAGACGAGTGCTCTATGGTTGCTAAATGGGTGATTTTTAATGGGCCAGAAGAAACAGCAGACTTTAATGTTTTGGTAGAAAGTAAGGTGAAATTACCAAAGCTAGCACCATTAGAAAAAGGGCGTTTTAATGTGGAAAAACCTGTTAATTGGAAGTCTGCAGATGCCTTGTATTTAACAGCTACAGATATTCATGGAAATGAAATTTTTACATGGACGTATCCTGTTAAAACACCCAAGGAAATTAGTAACGATAAAATAAGTTATACTAAAAAAGGAAGTATTAAAACCACGACTTCTAATAACGTAATAACAGTACATACAACGGGAAGTATATTTAAATTTTCGAGTAAAACAGGCCTACTTAAAGAAGTTATTAAAAATGGGAAGCTTATACCATTAAAAGACGGGCCAATTCTATTGGGTAACAAAACCAAATTAGAAGATGTAAAAGTAAAACTGTTAGATAATAAGGTTGAAATTATTAGTAGATATAATAAAAAGCCTAAGTACCATGATTGGAAGGATAATAAAGAAACGACGCAAGACTTTTTTAAATGGACAATCTATACTAACGGAATACTTGATTTGCATGTTGAAATAAGAAATAAAAAAATTGTTGAAGAATATATGGGTATTTCTTTTTCTTTTCCAGAAAAAGAAGTTAAAGGGATGAAATGGTTAGGCGACGGGCCTTACCGTGTATGGAGTAACCGTATGAAAGGAACAAAATTTAAAGTTTGGGAAAACGATTATAACGATACTGCTACAGGCGAATTAGGGTTTGTATATCCGGAGTTTAAAGGTTTTTACTCTAGCCTTAATTGGATGAAGTTAAAAGGGAATAATGCAAATGGTTTTACGGTTTTTTGTCATTCAGATTTTACTTTTTTAAGAATGCTTACACCAAAACAACCCACAGATTTTGGACGAGGAGCTGCGGTAACCAAGTTTCCTAAAGGAGATATTTCATTTGTAAAAAATATTCCAGCAATGGGGACCAAGTTTATGGTAGCATCTCAGTCTGGTCCGCAAGGAAACAATACAAAATACTTTGGCAATAATGATGAGCCTATAACAATTAAATTAACCTTTCAATTTTAAATTAAATATGAAAATACATTATCAAATTCTAGTACTTTCACTTGTATTATTTTGTATCTCTTGCAACGTTAAAGAGTCTAAGCTAGAAGAAAAACAAGAAAAAGAGCAGAAGGATTTTCCATTTCTTATACCAGCAGAAAAACCAAACCGCCCTTTAAGTGCTGCAGTTACTCGTGGTTATGATACTTATGGAACAATGCGACCAGAGCAAAATGAATTGTATACTCAATTTAAATATACCAAGCTCAAAGGCTTTGATTATAATGGGGGTGATGGTACTATATCTAGAAGAGATCCGTCTAAAGTTATTTTTGAAAACGGTAAATATTATGTGTGGTATACGCATCGTAAATCGCCTGTGCCAGTTGGTATGGCAAATGCTAAAGAAGCTACAGACGTTATACCATCGGCAGACTGGGATTTAGCAGATATCTACTATGCAACGTCAGAAGACGGTTTTACTTGGGAGGAGCAAGGAGTTGCAGTACCCCGTCCACCAAAACCGCAACCAGGATGGCGTTCGGTTACTACCACGGATATTTTAAAATGGAAGGGAAAATACTATCTATACTTTCAGGCCTTTATGGAAGCTAGTGGATTACGAGGCGATTTTTGCCCAGTTTCTGTGGCTTGGGCCAATTCTCCTGATGGACCTTGGACACATACTGGAAAACTAGTAATTCCTAATGGGGCAGAAGGTACGTGGGACCAATATCAAATACATGACCCATATCCTTTAATTCACGATGGTAATATATATATTTATTATAAAGCTGGTTTTGATAAAAGAGAGGAATTTACTCCATCAAAGGTGTTAATGCAAGGTTTGGCAATTGCAGAAGACCCGTTGGGGCCATTTACGAAGCACCCTTTAAACCCATTAATTAACTCGGGTCATGAAACAACCTTATTTCCATTTAAAGAAGGGGTAGCAGCAATTATTCAACGTAATGGGCATGAGCATAATACCATTCAATATGCCAAGGATTGGGTAAATTTTGAAGTTGCTTCACATGTAGAATTATTGCCTTTAGCTGCAGGACCTTATGTGCCAGATGCGTTTACGGATACTAAAGATGGTAGAGGTATAACTTGGGGTATATCTCACTTTATTAAGGAAGGGCCAGATAAAACTAAAAATAACCTATCAATATTAACGCGATTTGATTGCGACTTGAGTCTTGATTTAAATGATCCAGGCATGAAAGAGCACTACACCCTTTATGGCTCTGAACTTCACTATAAGCAAGGTTTAAATAAAACACAAAAGCAGAGAATAAAAGAAGCCAATGATAAACTTTTAAATAAAAGTAAAAAGGTAAAGAAGTAGTATTATAATAAATAAGAACTTACTACCCAATGGCTGTAGCTAATTTATAAAATTAGAGTTATGAAAATAAAATATATTGTGTTTATAGTTCTTCTATTAAACGTATTAACTAGCTGTAATACTACAAAACCAAAACTTGAAAAAGAAGCACATTTTGTACCAACATTTAAATCGCTATCAAAACACAAAGCAGCACCAGAATGGTTTGCAGATGCTAAATTAGGAATGTATTTTCATTGGGGGCCGTACAGTGTCCCAGCTTATGGAAGTGCTTGGTATCCTCATAATATGTATAAAGATGTAGGGAGTGTTAGAAAGCATCATGAAAACACGTATGGAAGTATTCAAGAGTTTGGATATGAAGATTTTATTCCAATGTTTAAAGCAGAAAAATTTGATCCTGAAGATTGGGCAGAATTATTTAAAAACACGGGAGCTAAGTTTGCAGGGCCTGTTGCACAACACCATGATGGTTTTGCTATGTGGAATAGTGAAGTAAATCCATGGAACGCAGCAGATATGGGACCAAAACGCGATATTCTTGGAGAAATATTTAAATCTTTAAATAAAAGAGGGTTAAAAACAATAGCTACTTTTCATCATGCCAGAAATGGACAACGTAATGCAGATAAACCAGAATTATGGAAAACAGCATATAACAGCCATTATGTATACCACCCAGATTTACCAACGGCAACCACAGACCCAAAACTGAGGAAACTTTTTGGAAATTTTGAAACCATTGAAGAGTTTAATAAATATTGGTTAGACCAAGTAAATGAAGTAGTAGATAAATATCATCCAGATATTATATGGTATGATTCATGGCTAAATTTAATTCCAAAAGATAAAATTATGGAAATGGCTGCGCATCATTTTAATACTGGTTTAAAAAATAATAAAGAAGTAATGCTTGCGCATAAGCAAGACGATATGCCTTTGGATTATAGTGTTATGGATTATGAGCAAGGAGGTAGAAGAGATATTTACCCATTGCCATGGATGACAGATATTACGTTAGGAGAGAGTAGATGGATGTATGTGGAAGGTCATAAATATAAGCAAGCATCGCTTGTTATTAGAAATATGATTGATGTTTGGAGTAAAAATGGAATTGTTTTATTAAACGTATCGCCAAGAGCAGATGGTGTAATAAACCAGGAGCAAAGAGTTATTTTAAAACAAATAGGAGATTGGCTAAGAGTACATGGTGAGGCGGTATATGGCACTCGTACTCACACTATTTTTGGTTACGGAAATGCAAGTACAGGGCAAGGACATAATGAAGGGCAGTCTGCAACCGTAAAATATACAGCCGATGATGTACGATTTACAATTGCTAAAGATAAAAAGGCAATGTATGTTTTCTTTTTAGGAGAGCCCAAAGCAGGTAAAAAAATTGCAATGCGCTCTATTGGAGGGTATCATAGAAATATACCTCCATCACCAATTAAAAATGTTACGTTGTTAGGGAGCAATACAAAAGTGGATTGGGAAGTAACTACCGATAGTTTTTACTTAACCATGCCAGAAGTAGAGTTTAATTCTATGGCTACTGTTTTTAAATTTGAGTTGGAGTAAAAAAATAAGGTCTTAAATAATAATTTTATTTAAGACCTTATTTTTTCTTTTGTAAATATTGTAATTAATTTTCATCTGTAGCATCATCAATTTCATCCTCTATTTCTTCTACTCCTTCTTCAATATCATCTGCAACCTCTTCAATTCCATCTTCAATTTTTTCAGCTTTCGTTTTTTCTCTGCAACTAGTCGCTGCAATGATTATAACAAAAGTTACTAGAAATGTGTATACTGTTTTTTTCATTCTAAATTTTTATATTAATAAATGTGATTAAAACTAAGTGTTGTTATATTTTTCTTCTCCCTGTTATTAGTGAAATAATAAAGAGAACAATAAAAATGAAAAATAAAACTTTAGCAATACTTGCTGCTCCCGCAGCAATTCCTCCAAATCCAAAGACCCCTGCAATAATTGCTAATATTATAAAAGTAACTGTCCATCGTAACATAATTTATATTTTTTTAAGTTTAATAATTAATTTGTAGGTTTTATTTTAAGCTAAATCTTCAAGAGTTTTAATATTTGTAATTCCAATTTCAATAGCCTTTTTTTGTTTTCCTAAAACATGCGCTGTACTAGGTGGTAAGGTTGTATCATTAAGAACCTCTGTATATTCTTTAACAGCAGCTTTTTCTCCTCTAATAGCTTCTTCTAAAATTGCCTCTTCATTATCAGTTGCAAATAAAGTTTTTATATCTATCCAGGTTCTGTGTGCTTTTGCTGCCATACTATCTCCAGTTTCTACTTCTTGACCGTATGCTTTTATTTCTGTTTTAAGTTCTTGTCCAAAATTGTAACGTTCTTTTGTTTTACGATCAAAATATCCTTTTAAAAAGGCATTGTTTGTTTTTTCTGCTGCTTTTTTAAATCCTTTCTCAGCGTCGTAAGTTTTTTCTAAAAGATTGTTCAATTTGTTTCCAATAGCTTCTCTATAAGTATTCATGTATTATGGTGTTTAAATGAACAATGATTTTATTTAAAGATGCTCATTGCTTTACATCATTATTTCATCTTTAAAACATTTTTCATAGTATTTTCTATTTAAAAAGAAAAATACAACCACACTTTACAAGTGTATAATGTTTTAAGTAGTAAAAAATTATTTCTCTTTAACTACACTCCAAAATTACAGACTATGTTTCTCTAGTCTTTGTTCATATGCAGTAATTCTTAACTCATATAAAAAAACTTATTTTCCTTGTAATATTTGGGGTTGTACGTTTTTGTTAATAGGTACTATATAAGGTTAAGAAGTTAAAAAACCACCACGTAAAGGCATATGTGTTAAGATATATTTTATATGAGCAAAGGTTTAAATAATGCTAGTTATAACTTTGTAGAGTAAAGGAAAAAGATATGAAAGTCATATCTGAAATGAATTAAAAGATAAATAAAATGAGTTATTTAAAAATGAACGAAAATAAAATAGAACCTGTAGTAGATGCATTAAATTTACTGCTAGCAAACTACAATGTGTATTATCAAAAACTAAGAAGTTTTCATTGGAATATTTTGGGAGAAAATTTCTTTGTTTTACATAATAAGTTTGAAGAATTATATACAGATGCTAGAATTAAAATTGATGAAATAGCAGAGCGTATTTTAACATTAAGATACCACCCTGTTAGTGATTTTAGTGCATATTTAAAAATGGCTAAAATAAAAGAAGAATCTGCCCTATTAACAGATAAGCAAATGGTAGGTAGTATCTTGGAAGATCACGGGCTTTTACTAGAGCAAATGAGAATAATAGTTTCTAAAGCAAATGCAGCAGGCGATGAAGGTACCATAGATGTTATAGGTGGGTATATTAGAGAACTAGAAAAAACAAGTTGGATGCTTAATGCATGGAAAAAAGATACTCGAGAGCAATTAAAAACTAATAAAATGGAAAGAGTTTCATAGTATTTTTTTATTGAACAATTAGATTAATATTAAAAAACACAAAAATGAAACAAAGTATAGAAACATCTTTTTTAGAAATAATTGATAAGCTTAAAGGTTGGCTGGGCGCTTTTATTGAAAACCTTCCAAACTTATTGGTAGCTATTATTGTAATGGTCATATCATTTTATATTTCTAGAAAAGTAAGTAAATGGATCACCAAATTAGCATCAAAAAAAATACCCCAAGAAAGTATAACAAAACTTATTGGAAGAATATCTGCAACAGTAGTTGTTTTAATAGGCTTGTTTTTAGCATTAGGAGCTTTAGATTTAAGCAAAACCTTAAATACATTACTTGCAGGAGCAGGTATTTCTGGTTTAGTAATTGGTCTTGCATTGCAGGGCACATTATCTAATTTATTATCAGGTGTTATTTTATCATTCAGGAAAAAAGTACAGATAGGAAATTGGGTAAAAACAACTGGCTATGAAGGGGAGATTGTAGATATAAGTTTAAATAGTTTTATCTTAAAAGAAGCAGATAATAGCATGGTTATTATACCCAATAAAACAATAATAGAAAACCCTTTAAAAAACTTCTCTTTAACCAAGACTATGCGTATTACAGTAGAGTGTGGAGTTGGGTATGAGTCTAATTTAGAAGAAGTTGAAAAAATTACAAAGAAAGCTATTGAAGGAGTTTACCATCAAAATGAAGGAACAGATGTAGAATTTTATTATACAAGTTTTGCAGATAGTTCTATAAATTTTAAATGTCGTTTTTGGGTAGATTCTAAAGATGCTAAAAATAGGTTAGAAGCTAAAAGTGTTGCAATCATGGCAATAAAGAAAGCCTTTAATACAAATGATATTAATATACCTTTCCCTATAAGGACGTTAGAATTTTCTAATAAACTAGGAGTAAATTCTTTTAATAAAGAGTCTCCAGTGTTTCAAAACTAACTAATTTTAGTAATTGAAATCATCAAGTAAAATTATTAAATATAAAATAAGCCTCTATATGCATATAGAGGCTTATTTTATATTTAATTTATAGGCTATTTAGTATTAAATAGAAAGTTCTACTGTATTATGTTTTGATTTATACTTTTAAAATAACTAATTTGGTTACTATAATTGTAAATATTAGTCAATTTAATATGACACAAATTGTTATAGATGCTAAGAGTGTAGAAGGTACTGTTAGGCAAATTAGAGCCGTAATTGGAGGTACAATAGAGGAGCAATGGGGAGAGTATACCTTAACTACTAATAGTAACCTTGCAAATGGTACTATTCGTTTTATCACTTTTGATTGGGGGGTTTCTCTCTTAGAATATGACATTACTTTTTTTGATGATATATGCCTTGTTATGGATTCTTCAGAATACAATCCAATACATTTTGCCTATTGTTTAGAGGGAGAATGTGGACATCGTTTTGGATATCAATCAGAAAATGATATAAAGACTTTAGAACAATTCCAGTCGGTAATAATTACTAGCAAAGATGGGGGGTATAATTACGGATACTTTCCAAAGGATAAAAAACTAGCTATAAACGTTATTCAAATTAAAAGAAAACTTTTCTTAAAGAAAAGACTTAATAATGTAGAGGAACTAAATAGAAAATTATACGAAGTTTTTTTAGATACAGACCATGATAACTCCTTTCGTTATTTTGGGACTTATAATCTTAAATTGGCAGATAAAATAGGGGCTCTAAGAACAATAAAAACCAAGGGTATTGTTCGTATGATGAAAATAGAAGGCATGGTTTATGAAATTTTATCTATGCATATTTTACAACATGATAAGGCTATAAAGAATAAAAAACCTACTACAAGTCTTTTACGATCAGAACTGAAAATAATAAGAAGGATAGCAAAAAAAATTATAAAAAACCCATCTAAGGAATATACTTTAGATAGCCTGGCATTAGAGTCTGGTTTATCGCAAGCAAAATTGCAAGAAGGTTTTAAGAGTTTGTATAAGAGGACGGTTACAGAGTATATAAGACATGTTCGTCTAGAAGCTGCTAGAGATTATATAAGAACTACAGAGATGAATATTTCGCAAATAGTTTATACTATTGGCTTTAGTAGTAGAAGTTATTTTTCAAAAATATTTAAAAATAAGTATGGTATAAGCCCTAGTGAATTTCAAAATAACACCCTTCAAATAGGGTAAAAAATAGTTTATAAAAAAATGGTGTATTCCCCACGAATACACCATTTCTTAATCACCAACCAACTATATTTTTTTCGATACTTGTCTTAAGTTTATTTACTTAAGAATTTTTTTAATTAAAAAGAGAAAGCCATATTTTTTTCCGATAGATAAAGCAGTATTTATCCAATTGTATGGTTGTAAGTCTTGCTGAACATCTTGTTTAATTCCTTTAATTTCTTCTAAAGCAATTTGGCGTTCTAGTTTAAGACGTTTTAAATCTAGATTTATAGATTTGAATGTTGTGTATGATTTCATTTTAATCAAAAAATTGTTTTGTTAATTTGGTAATAACTAGTCTGTTAATCTTTTCTCTAAACCTATATATAATAGCGCATATAATTAAAAGACTTAATGCTATAATTAAACATGCATATACCATATTGCCAATAAGGCTACCTAATGCTAATGTTCCTGCAACAACTAATAAGGTAATGGATAAAAAAGCAAGGCTTCCTATAATTGCTATTTTACAAAATAGAGAAGTTGTTATGGCAAGTTGCTGAAAAACTTTAAGGGTGTAATATTCTTGCGTTTTTTGCACATATTCCTCACTATAATCAATAGCTTTTTTTGAAGTTTGATTTAAAGAATTAAATACTCCCATTATACCGTTTTCTGTAATTTCTTATTTTTATTTTTTAAAATTGCTAATTTGTTTTCTAAGGCTGTTATAACATCTTCTGTTTTGTAACTTACATCCGAAACAATATTTTCTACTTTAGTTTCTAAAGTATCAGTGTCTGCTGCTATTTTGGTAGCCATTTTATCTTTAAAGTCTATCGCATTTTCTTCAAGACTCTTTTTTGTCTCACTTGCCATGTTGGCAATATTTTTTCTAGTTACTTCTCCTTTTTCTGGAGCAAATAAGATTCCTAATGCAGCACCAATTGCTGTTCCTGTTATAACTCCAAGTATTGTATTTCCTGTATTGCTCATACTATTAAATTTAAAATTTAGAATAATGACTTTCATTATTGCTCCCTACAAAGGTGCAAATATTAAAGAAGGAACCTTAGCTCAAATGATGAAATGTTTAGCTTAAATACTAAAGCGGTTTTAAATAAAAACAGTATGTACTACTAGCGATATTTAAATTAAGAAGCTTGTACTTATAAATTCTTTTGCAAAAGGCGATATTTTCCTTGGAAAGGTAAGTTTAGAAGCTAGTTACAAGAAATATTCCTTAGGAGTTTTAGGGATGTTACCTATTTCTCAAAATTTAAATAGTAAAAGAGTAGAGCTTAAGAATAGAATTTCAGTTTATTTTAATATTAATATATAAAACAATTGATTGTAAGAATTTTACGTATACACTGTTGTGTTAAAGTAATGCAATACCGTTTTTTTTGAATGTCACATACAATTTATAACAGCTCACAACATTTGTAAGAAAATACGTACTTTATATATTTAGATTAGCGTTTAACTTTTAAAATATAATTAAACCCTAATCTATGCAAACTAAGTATCCCACATCCAAAAGAACATTTTTATATATATTCTTTTTTCTTTTTTGTTTAAAATTTTATGCCCAATCTGGCTCTAAAAGTCTTGTTGTAATAGATTCATATTTTGCTGATAAACAACAAGTTATTAATTATTTAACTTCAAATGAAGTAGTGTTACAATTAACGAATTCTAATAACCCCTGGAGCGATATTAGAAACGAACTAGCCTCTAATTCTACTATAAAGACTATTCATCTTTTTGTAAATGCATCTTACAACTCTTTACAAATGGGTGGCATAACTTATAACTTAGATTCGGTTAATTCTGAGTTTGAGCTTGGTATGTTAGAAGGTCTTTATCAAGGCGAGCATATTCAATTACTTATTTACAATTGCAATTTAGGATCAAACACAGATGGTTTGGCATTAATAAAAGCAATTGGAGAAAAGGCATATTTTAATATAGGTGCTTGCACAAGTTGTACATCTATTTTTGACGCAGCATTTAATTTTGACTATTGGTCCTTAAGTACGTCAACTACCAATTCTATTTTAACAAAATAAAATCCCCCAAATGAAAAAAATATTTAAAACCACCTTAGTGTGGGTATGCTTGGTATTTACCAGTGTATCCTTTGCACAAACTGTAGATATGACAGTGCAGCAGGGGCCAAACATAGATGTTATGGTTACTGTTGGTTCTGCGCAATTAGATTTAACACCTTTTGAAGCTGATTTAGAAGCATCCTTAATTGGAAAAGGATTGCCATTAGGAAAACTTCGTGTAGAGGCTTTTGAGAGAAGTACTATATCATCTGATCAAGCAGATGCCTCAGATATTTTTAATAGCTGGAATAAGATGGATTTTACAGGAGCGGAACCACCAAATCCTCACAACTCTTTAAGTGGAGGTTTGTATAATGGGCCATATTTTTCTTTTGACTCGGGAACAAATCGAATTTTAGCAGATCCTGTGGCAAGAAATTCTGGAAATTATGGAGTAGCCATGTATGATCCAACAGGCGATGTCTCTGATGGTTCAATTTCGGCAACTTTTGGTCTTTCAGGAGCACCATACGTACATGCAGAAGTTGGTTTTATCTTTAGAAAGGTTGACAATGATAATTTTTATGCCTACATCATTGATAATCATACCTACTGTGGAAACTTGCAAGGATATGCAGGAGGAGATGGTTTCCCTGCCGAGGCAATTTTAAAAAGAGAAAATGGCGTTACAACTATTTTGGCTGTTAATACTAATAGTGGGCAAAGCGGTACTGCTACTTATGGCTGGAATGGTAATAGAGCAGACATGTTCGGTGCTTTTTATAATGGTCAGGCTATTGATTTTAGAATTGAAATGAGTGGTAATGATATTAAAATTTATCGTAAAGGCGGAGGAGGTAATGCAGGAACAGATTGGATAGAATCTTTTGATATTACGGATACAACACATTCTACTGGTAGTTATGGTTTTTATGTTCATGAACAAGAAAATGCATACTTTGAAGACATTGCAATAGAAAAATTATCACTTAGAGCTTTTAAAGATGTATTGAGAGAGCCACAGTGGAGAAATAGTGCACTACGTTTTAACGTAAACTTGGACGATTTGGAAGTTGCAGATTTTGATGTGGATTCCGATTTATCCGAAATTTTAATGCGTACCATAAATGAAGACATTCATTATATAGGATGGGGTGTTAATGCCAATAAAGCCCAGTTTGAAAGATTTGTTGCACAAAACAATCAAAAAGGAACCTTTGTAAATAGAGACGAAACAGCATATAACGATTGGATAGACCAAATTGCACAATACATATACGATCAATATGTTTTTGGCACCGTTAGCGCAGGTGAGTTTTTTATAGCAGGTACTTCTATTGAAATGGATATTACGCCAGCGGAATTAAAAACAAATACAGCTAATGCAACCTATCCTAATGGAAGATGGAAAGTTAGCCATAACGAGACCTATTTTGACAATGATAGTGGTAAAGTATCTTGGCATGATTTATATTTAGAAGATGTTCCAGAATTTTATGAAAAACCTGGAGAATATACTTTTACTTTCCAGGATTTACCTACAGCACCAACAACATTGTATTTTCATAGAAAACCAGTGGCAAGTTTTGCTTACAATCCAAGTACAGGTGCGTTAACCAATAATTCATACGATTTAGATGGTGGGGCAAATAATGGCATTGCAAATTCCGAATGGAAATGGAAATCCGTAGATGCAGGATCTACAAATGATTGGACAATAGGGCAATTTAACCCTTCTGGTCAGCCAGATGGTCAATATTTAATAATGCTTACCGTACAAGATCATCAAGGAACGTATAGTTCTCCTTCAAGTGTTTATGTAGAGAAAACGTCAGCCACACCTGGTAATGATGATTTGCCTTTAGCACAATTTAATATTCTACCAGATGTGTTAACAACATATACCGGGGCTATGACAATAGCAATAGAAAATAACTCAGCTGATCCTTATGGAAGAACACTCACTGCTGAAGAGTGGATTGTAACACAACGAACGTATGATAATGACAATAATCCAACGGATGTTGAAGTATATAATTCTACCACGCCAATGACTGATTTTTCTGCATATAATACAGAAAGCGCAGAGTATATAATTAGTTTAAGAACGCAAACAAATACAGGAGTATGGTCCTTACCATTTTATAGAACGTTAAACATAATTCACGACGCGTCTAACCCTACAATTTCGGCTTCGCCAGCAAACGGGAATGTTACTACAGTGGATAATATTACCTTAAGTTTTTTAGATGAAGGTTCGGGTAGCGGTTTTGATGTACAACGTTATGCATTAACACAAAGTGCTACACCACCTGCAACCGATGATGTTAATTGGAGTTCATGGAGTAATAGTCAATCTAAAGATGTTTCTTTCTCAAGTGGAGGTTCTGGTTGGTATATTCACGCTGAGGCTAAAGACAATGCAGGTAATACAGGGGCAACTTCTTTTGGTCCATATAATTTAACCTTAGTAGTGGGAGCGGAAGATGATTTGGCTCTGACTAATGAGGATAATACTTCTGACCCTATTAATGTATTGTATAATGATACATATGACGGGGGACAAAGCGTTACAATTACCATTGATACACAGGGAACAAAAGGAATTGCAACAGTAGATGGAAGTAATAATATTATTTATGCTCCAAACGAAGATGCGTATGGAACAGATACTGTAATTTATCAATTAGATAACAACGGAACAATTGTTACAGGTACACTTACAATGTCTATTCAAGCAGAAGATGATTTACCAATTGCTGTTGTAGATAGTTTTAACGTAGATGAGAATGATACTTTAAATAATGATGTTTCAACTAATGATGAAGAAGTTGATGGGGATCCATTAGTATATCATTTAGTGGATGGACCTTCTGATGCAACCTCATTTACATTTAATAATGACGGAACATTTACCTACGAACATAATGGTTCTGAAAACTTAATAGATACTTTTACGTATAATTTTGAAGACGCAAATAACTTTTCTAGTACGGTAACCGTAACCCTTAATTTTACTCCGCAGAACGATGCTCCTACAGGAGGAAACATTTCTGTAGATGTGGTACAAGATGTAGATTTTACTTTTACACCAGGAGATTTTACATTTAATGATGTAGATACAGGAGATCAATTTAACGGAATTCAAATAATTTCTTTACCGTCCGTTGGGAAAGGAGTATTAACATATGAAGGTAATCCAGTTTCTGAAAATGATTTAATAGATGATGTAACAAAGTTAATTTATGTTACAGAGGCAGGAGAGTTTGGAACCAATTACACGTCTTTCTCCTTTAAAGTAAAAGATTTAGAGGATGAGGTTAGTACCGCAACATATACCTCTAATATTGATGCGGATGAAGATACAGATGGTGATGGAGATGGTAACAGTACAGATCCAGATGATGATGGCGATGGTACACCAGATGTTGAGGATGCTTTTCCATTAGATAATACAGAAGATACCGATTCCGATAATGACGGAACAGGAGATAATGCAGATGATGACGATGATAATGATGGTACACCAGATGAAGAGGATGATTTCCCATTAGATGCCAATGAAGATACCGATACGGATAATGATGGTACAGGTGATAATGCAGATACCGATGATGATAATGATGGTACACCAGATGTTGATGATGCTTTTCCATTAGATGCCAATGAAGATGCCGATACAGATAATGATGGTACAGGTGATAATGCAGATACCGATGACGATGGTGATGGTACACTAGATGTTGATGATGCTTTCCCGTTAGATGCCAATGAAGATACCGATACGGATAATGATGGTACAGGCGATAATGCAGATACCGATGATGATAATGATGGCACACTAGATGTTGAGGATGATTTTCCATTAGATGCTAATGAAGATACCGATACAGATAATGATGGTACAGGTGATAATGCGGATACCGATGACGACGGTGATGGTACACCAGATGTTGAGGATGATTTCCCGTTAGATACCAATGAAGACACCGATTCCGATAATGACGGAACAGGCGATAATGCAGATACCGATGACGATGGTGATGGTACACCAGATGTTGAGGATGATTTCCCATTAGATGCCAATGAAGATACCGATACGGATAATGATGGTACAGGCGATAATGCAGATACCGATGACGATGGTGATGGTACACCAGATGTTGAGGATGATTTTCCTTTAGATGCCAATGAAGATACCGATACGGATAATGATGGTACCGGAGATAATGCAGATACCGATGATGATAATGATGGTACATCAGATGTTGAGGATGATTTTCCATTAGATGCCAATGAAGATACCGATACGGATAATGATGGTACAGGCGATAATGCGGATGACGATGATGATAATGATGGCACCCTAGATTCTGAAGATGATTTTCCACTAGATCCTACTGAGGATACAGATACGGATAACGATGGTATTGGAGATTACGCAGATACCGATGATGATGGTGATGGAAATATAGATACCGATACCGATGGTGACGGTTTAGGAAATAATATTGATTTAGATGACGATAACGACGGTACTTTAGATTTTGAAGATGCTTTTTCAACAGATCCAGCAGAAGATACGGATACCGATGGCGATGGAACAGGGGATAACGCAGATTTAGATGATGATAATGATGGGTATTCGGATCAAGTAGAACATAGAGAAGGTACAGATTCTAAAAATTTCGCCAGTACACCTGAAGATACAGATTTAGATGGAATTTCTGATAGTGTTGATATCGACGATGATAATGATGGAGTTGTAGATACTGAGGATGTATTTCCTAAAATAGCAGAACCTACATTAGCACCAGCTGAAGCATTTACCCCTAACGGAGATGGTATAAATGATAGTTGGGTTATTCCAGGAATAGATAATTATCCTAATTCCAATGTAAAAGTTTATAATCGATGGGGGCATGAGGTTTTTGCTACAGAAAGTTATAAAAATGATTGGAATGGAAAATACAAATCTAATTCAGAAAAACTTCCAGCAGGATCCTATTTATATGTAATAGACTTAGGTAATGGTACAGCACCTTTACGTGGTTGGATGTTTATTAATTACTAATGCAAAACCCCCAGATAATGAAACTAAAATTAATATATACAATAATCTTGTTTGCTTTGGCAACGGTAAGTTTGTCTGCACAGCAAGAACCTAATTATACATTTTATAGGTATAATATGAACTTAATAAATCCAGCTTATGCAGGAGCTAATGAAGGTACCGATTTAGGGCTCAATGTACGCAGCCAATGGGCAAGTGTAGAAGGAGCTCCAGAAACGCAAAGTGTTATTTTCGGTACACCTTTACGTAAAAATGTAGGTATTGGTGCATCTATAATAAATGATAGAACTTTTATAGAAAATCAAACCTCTATTGCTCTAGATTTTTCTTATAAACTTAAATTAAATGAAAAGCATGACTTATTTTTTGGATTAAAGGCTGGGTTTAATTCCTATAAAGCAAATACTGCAGGTTTAATGACTTATGGAATTCAGGCAGATCCTTCTTTAATGAATATTGATGGCAGTTTTAATGTTAATATTGGAATAGGAGCTTATTTAAAGAACGACAAGTATTTTTTAGCCTTGTCTATACCAAGAGTTTTAACGCCGGATAGATTAGAGTATGATGATGGTTTAGCAAAGATTGGTATGGATAAAATGCACGTATATTTAGCGGGTGGATACGATATTGCGCTTGCAGATAAGATTGTATTAAAACCAACGGTACTATTAAGTTATGTGGAAGCATCTCCTTTATCCTTAGATGTTACGACACTTGTAGAATTTAATAATAGATTCGATATTGGTGTAGGTTACAGATTAGATGAAAGCATAAGTGGTATCCTCATTTTTAAAGCCAGTAAATGGATGGATATAGGATATGCTTATGAAGCAGCTTTTGAAAGTCCAGTTAGGACTATTGATAATGGTACACATGAAATATTACTTAATTTAAAATTGTAGCAGTGAAGTTTATTTGTCTTGTTCTAAATAATAAATACAAATTATTTTAGAACAAGACAATACATATCTTATAATTACAATATATATAACTAATATTAAATTCTAAAGTGTTTTGTTAGTTTCATTTTATTTATAGAAAACCAATGAATATTAGAATGGTATATAGTTATCTTAAAGCAATATGCCACTTAAAATAAACCCTACGATTTGTCTTTCAAATTCGATAGGGTTTAAATTTTTTTCATTTTTTTTAACGGTATACTCATCATAAAACCACCTTAGAGAGGCCAGAACCACGGAAGTGGCAATTCTAATATCCATTTGCTTAAAGATTTTATTATTAATTCCATCCTCAAGTAACTTACTCACTTTTTTTTCATAAGTATCTCTAAGCGTAACAAATTCATTTAATTTTGGTTCCTTAAGGTTTCTCCATTCGTTAACTAATAAAGCAACCTCATAAGGTTTTTCGGAGGCTATTCTAATATGTGACGATATTAATGACTTAAGTTTATCTTCAGCACTATAATTAGAATCTAGAACGTTGTCTATAGTTTTATGGAATTCGTTGGAGGTTCTAAATAAAAAACTTTCTAAAATTTCTTGTTTAGATTTAATGTAATTGTAGCTATTAGATACATCAAAATTTAAACGTTCTGCAATATCACGCATGGTGGTTGCTTTAAAACCCTTTTCATGAATTAATTTAAGGGATTCTTGTAAAAATTCTTCTTTTTTAGGGCTAACCTTCATTTTTCCTTTATATATGGTTAATCCGCTTAAGTAATAGCAGACTTATTGGATTGCAAATAACGCCAAAAAATACCTTTTGAGAAAGAAAATTTGGAAATACATGAACATTTGTTTATGTTTGTATGAACAAAAGTTTATAATTATGCCATTTTATCATCATTTAGGAAAAATTCCATCGAAGCGACACACCATATTTAAAAAGCCAAATGGAGATTTGTATTACGAACAGCTCTTTGGTACTATCGGCTTTGATGGTATGTCTTCTAATTTGTATCATGAGCACAGACCAACACAAGTAAAAGAAATAGGAAAACATTATAGTGTGGCGCCTAAAATTGCAAAGGCTAATAATATACAATCATATAAACTGCGTGGATTTGATGTAAAACCAGAGGAGGACTATTTAGAAAGTAGAAAAATTGTATTAACAAATAGTGATTGTAATATAATTTTAGCAGCTCCTAAACTTTCTCAGGAGCAATATTTTTATAAGAATACAGATGCAGATGAGGTATTGTTTATTCATAAAGGTACTGGTGTATTACGAACACATTTAGGAAATCTTACATTTAAATATGGAGATTATTTAGTAATTCCTAGAGGTGTAATTTATAAGATTGAATTTGATACTATGGATAACCGTTTATTCATTGTAGAATCATACCAACCTATTTATACTCCAAAACGATATAGAAATTGGTTTGGTCAACTATTGGAACATTCTCCATTTTGTGAAAGGGATATTCGCCGCCCTGAAGAATTAGAAACGCATAGCGAAAAAGGAGATTTCGTAATTAAAGTAAAAAAACAGAATGACATTTTTGAGATGGTGTATGCAACGCATCCTTTTGATGTGGTTGGTTATGATGGTTATAATTATCCTTATGCTTTTTCAATTCATGATTTTGAACCTATAACAGGTAGAATTCACCAACCACCACCAGTACATCAAACTTTTGAGACCAGTGCATTTGTAATCTGCAGTTTTGTACCTCGATTGTACGACTATCACCCAGAAAGTATTCCTGCTCCATACAATCATAGTAATATAGATAGTGACGAGGTTTTGTATTATGTAGATGGAGATTTTATGAGTAGAAATGATGTAGAAGCGGGTTATATTTCTTTGCATCCTGCAGGTATTCCACATGGCCCACATCCAGGTGCAGTGGAAAGGAGTATAGGAAAAACTAAAACGGAAGAATTGGCTGTTATGGTAGATACTTTTAAACCACTAGAAGTAACAGAAGAAGCTATACAAATAGGAGATGATAGCTATTACAAATCTTGGTTAGATTAAAAATATAAAAAAATGATATCACATAATACATCTTGGATTCCAATACCAGAAGACTCAGATTTTTCAATCTATAATATTCCTTTTGGCATTTTTTCAGACTCAGATACTACAAAAAGAGTAGGAGTAGCTATCGGAGAATTTATTATCGATTTATCCGTAGCATATGAATATGGAATATTCGACGATTTAAATATTGACAAGAGTGTTTTTAAAAGGGATTATTTGAATGATTTTATAAGCCTTGGAAAAAGAGTTACTTCTAAAGTTAGAATCATTATTCAAAAGGAGTTAATGAATGCTAACTCTGTTTTAAAAAACTACCCAACACCTTTAATTTCACAAGAGAATGCAATAATGCATTTGCCTGTTTACATTAGAGATTATACCGATTTTTATTCTAGCATAGAACACGCTACTAATGTTGGAAAAATGTTTCGCGACCCTGCTAATGCATTATTACCTAATTGGAAACATATTCCTGTAGGATATCATGGTAGAGCATCCTCAATTATTGTTAGTGGAGTAGATATTCATAGACCTAAAGGACAAGTATTACCTCCAGGAAAAAGCACTCCTATTTATACAGCTTCTAGTCGTATAGATTTTGAATTAGAAATGGGATATATCATTGGTAAGGAAACAGAGTTAGGTAAAAAACTAAATACTAAAAATGCAGAGAATTATATTTTCGGAAAAGTTCTCTTCAATGATTGGTCTGCCAGAGATATCCAAAAATGGGAATACATTCCATTAGGTCCTTTTTTGGCAAAAAACTTTGCCTCTTCTATATCCCCATGGGTAGTAACTATGGAAGCCTTAGAATATTTCAGAGTAGAAGGCCCCGAACAAGATGTTCCCGTACTACCTTATTTAGAATTTGAAGGCGCAAGAAATTATGACATTAAATTAGAAGTTGCTTTGCAACCCAAAGCGGAAGAAGAAACAATTATTAGTAAATCTAATTTTAAGTATATGTATTGGAATATGGCACAACAATTGGCACATCATACAATGAACGGCTGTAATTTAAATGTAGGAGATATGATGGGGTCGGGAACAATAAGTGGAAAGTCTCCAGATAGTTATGGTTCTATGTTAGAATTGTCTTGGGCAGGGGAAAAACCAATAAAGCTAAAAGGAGGAGATATACGAACTTTTATTAATGATAATGATACTGTAATTATGAGAGGCTATTGTATTAAAGATAATAAACGTATTGGTTTCGGAGAGGTAAGCACAAAATTATTACCAGCTAAAAGTAGATAAATAAAAGGCTATTAGGTTATAACTATTCATTTTTAAAAAGGAATTAATGATAAATAAAGAGGTAAAACATATAAAAGATGCGCTTAAAGGAATATCTAGCGGTATGACCTTTATGTTAGGTGGTTTTGGTCTTTGCGGAATTCCAGAAAATGCCATTGGAGCGTTAGCCAAAATGGATGTAAATGGACTTACATGTATCTCTAATAATGCAGGTGTCGATGATTTTGGCTTAGGTTTATTACTTCAGAAAAAGCAAATAAAAAAAATGGTTTCTTCTTATGTAGGAGAAAATGAGGAGTTCGAAAGGCAGATGTTAAGTGGAGAATTAGATGTAGAATTAATTCCTCAAGGAACATTAGCAGAAAGATGTAGAGCAGCGCAAGCGGGTTTTCCTGCAATTTTCACTCCAGCAGGGTATGGAACAGAGGTGGCAGAAGGAAAGGAAACTAGAGAATTTAATGGTAAGATGTATGTTTTAGAGCGTGGTTTTAAGGCAGATTTTTCTTTTGTAAAAGCCTGGAAAGGTGATGCTGCGGGTAATCTAATTTTTAAAGGAACAGCTCGCAATTTTAATCCATGTATGTGCGGTGCGGCAAAAATAACTGTGGCCGAAGTAGAAGAATTGGTTCCAGTAGGAACATTAGATCCTAATCAAATTCACATCCCAGGGATATTTGTACAGCGAATTTTTAAAGGTGAAAATTATGAAAAGAGAATTGAGCAACGAACTGTAAGAGAAAGAAATTAAAAATGGCACTAGATAAAAATGGAATAGCAAAACGAATAGCAAAGGAAGTCCAAAATGGATACTATGTTAATTTAGGCATAGGTATCCCAACTCTTGTTACAAATTATATACCTCAAGGAATAGAAGTGGAGTTTCAAAGTGAAAATGGTGTTCTAGGTATGGGGCCTTTTCCTATAGATGGAGAGGAAGATGCTGATATTATAAATGCGGGTAAACAAACCATTACTACACTTGCTGGTGCATCTTTTTTTGATTCAGCTACCAGTTTTTCGATGATAAGAGGACAGCATGTAGACTTAACCATTTTAGGGGCTATGGAAGTATCTCAAAGCGGAGATATTGCTAATTGGAAAATACCAGGAAAAATGGTAAAAGGAATGGGAGGTGCAATGGATTTGGTGGCGAGTGCTGAAAATATAATTGTAGCCATGATGCACACTAATAAAGCAGGACAATCTAAACTATTAAAAAAATGTAGTTTACCATTAACAGGAATTGGTTGTGTTAAAAAAGTAGTAACCAATCTTGCAGTATTAGAAATTGTAGAGGGTGGCTTTAAGCTATTAGAAAGAGCCCCAGGAATTAGTGTAGAAGTTATTAAAAGTGCTACAGAAGGAGATTTGATAGTAGAAGGGGAAATCCCAGAAATGAATTTATAATAATAGTTAAAAATAAGAAAATGGCAAAAGAATTCGCATCAAAAGCAGATTTAGGAGAAAAAGAAATCTCCTTTGTAGAATTAGGAAAAGGATGCTATGGATATACAGCAGAAGGAGATCCAAATAGTGGCGTAATTATAGGAGATGATTATGTAATGGTTATAGAAGCGCAAGCAACCCCTCGTATGGCGGAAGATGTAATGGCTAAAATACGTTCGGTGACAGATAAGCCTATAAAATATTTAGTTCTTACACATTACCATGCTGTACGTGTTTTAGGTGCGAGTGCTTATCCTGTAGACGAAATTATCATGTCTCAAAAAACCAAAGAAATGGTAGAAGAACGTGGAGCGCAAGACTGGAAAAGTGAGTTTGAACGTTTTCCAAGACTTTTTAGAGGGTTCGAGAGCATTCCAGGTCTTACCCATCCATCCATGATATTTGAAGACAAACTTACTATAGATCTAGGTAATAAGAAGGTAGAAATAATGCATGTTGGTGAAGGACATACAAGAGGAGATAGTATTGTTTGGGTTCCAGATGAAAAAGTAATGTTTGCAGGAGATTTAGTAGAATATGGAGCAACACCATATTGTGGAGATGCGCAACTTAAAAACTGGCCAACTACACTACAACGTTTAAGTGATTTTAAACCAAAAGCTATTGTACCTGGTAGAGGAGAAGCCTTAAAGAATGAAGTGGAATGCCTTGAAGCAATTCAAATGACATCTGAATATGTAACTATGCTCTATCAACAGGCATTGTTAAGTGTAGCTCGTGGCGAAACATTAAAAGAATGTTACGATACATTAATGAAAAATATGACCCCTCGTTTTGGAGATTGGGTAATTTTTGAACACTGTATGCCTTTTAATGTTACACGTGCTTATGATGAAGCTAGTGGTATTTCTCACCCAAGAATATGGACAGATGAAAGAGATGTTGCTATGTGGAATGAATTGAATTCTTAAAAATAAGATTATGAAGTGGATACTCCCAAAAACATATGTAAATCCAATATACCCGTTTAAAAGATCTACGGATCAAGATGCGAATTCGCCCATAAAACACTCTGTTGTAATTGTTGGTGCTGGTCCTACCGGATTAACTTCAGCTTTAGATTTAGCTAATAGAGGAATTCCATCCGTAATTATCAGTAGAGAAAAATCTGTAAGTATCGGTAGCAGGGCATTGTGTTTTTCAAAAAAAACTTTAGAAGTTGTAAATAGACTAAACCATAGTGCTTCTAAAAAAATGATTGAAAAGGGAGTAACATGGAATATAGGAAAGGTTTTTTATAAAGAGGATGAGGTATATAAGTTTAACTTATTGGCAGAAGAAGGGCATAAAATTCCAGCATTCATCAATCTACAACAGTATTATTTTGAAGAATATTTGGTAGATGAAATTCACAAAAACCCATTAATAGATATTAGATGGCAATCTAATCTAAAAGATGTATCGCAAGACAAAGACAAGGTTACTTTAGAAATTGAAACAGCAGAAGGTAATTATACTATAGAAGCAGATTACCTTCTTGCATGTGATGGCGTGCATAGTAAAACTCGTGATTGTTTAAACATCCCTTATGAAGGAGAATTATTTGAAGAAAACTTTCTTATTGCCGATGTTACTATGGAAAATGATTTCCCTACAGAACGTTGGTTTTGGTTTGACCCTCCTTTTAATAAAGGCTATTCTGCACTTTTACATAAAGAGCCAGATGGTGTATGGCGTATAGATTTACAATTAGGGCGCGATATTGACAAAGATGTAGAGCTTGACCCTGAAAAGATAAGAGCGCGTTTAAAGCAAATGTTGGGACCAGATTGTAAATTTGAATTGGAATGGACAAGCATCTATAATTTTAGATGTATGCGGATGAAAGAATTAGTACATAACCGTGTAATTTTTGCAGGAGATAGTGCGCACCAAGTATCTCCTTTTGGAGCTCGAGGAGCAAATGGAGGAATACAAGATGTGGACAATTTAATTTGGAAACTAGCTTATGTAATACAGGAAAAAGCTCCAAAATCATTATTAAATACATATCAAGAAGAAAGAAGCCCTGCAACAGATGAAAATATATATCATTCTTCTAATGCTACTGATTTTATTTCGCCTAAATCTGAAATAAGCACTCTATTTAGAAACCAAACGTTAAACCTTGCTAAAGAGCATAAATTTGCACAAAAATTAGTAAATAGTGGTAGACTATCTCATGCCTATAGATATTTAGATTCCTCTTTAATTACTTCAGATACAGAAGATTGGAATTGTAGTTTGCAACCTGGTTTTAATTTTAGCGATGTAAGCTTATCAAAAAATGGAAGTAAAATCAATCTTATTGATGTTCTAGGGTATGATTTTACATTATTGGTCTACGGAAACAAAAAAATTGACATCTCAAAAATTGATGGCGATTTTAGTATAAAAGTAATTTATATTACTAATGATGCGAACACCTCAGAGGCATATTTTGACGCTAATCAGGAATATAAAAAAAGGTATGATGCTAGTGAAGGGAGTTGGTATTTGTTACGCCCGGATCATTATATAGGAGGAAGAAGTAAGATTTTGGACTATTCTAAAATTAATGAAATAATTTTGAAGGCAACCCAAAATAGTTTGGATACCTCTAAGTCTGGTATTTCAGACAAAAGTCCTTTACATGTAAAAGATGAAATGTATAAGTCTTTAATAGAAGCACATGAAGGATTGTCTACAGAAGATAGCAATGCAATGAATGCTAGATTAATTCTCTTATTAATGCAAAATATAAATGATAAGGCACAATGGAATAAAACAATAGCTAATGCAGTATCTTCTATATAAAAACTAAAAAATTCTATTCTCATGGAATCAATTTCAAACACACCATCTACAAGTAATATTTTAATAAATAGTATTACTGGATTATTGTTAGTAATAGCAATAGCATTTATTATTGCAGCAATACCATCTGCAACAAATTATCAATGGATTGTTTTTTTCTTTTTGGCAGCGACTCCTTTCCAAGCAATAGTTGGTATTTTATGGCAAAACAATCTACCATTTATAAAGGGGTTAGATAAAATTCACCAAACTACAAAAGGTATAATACTAGTAATTTTTACTATGCTTTTTGGTCTACTAATAGGGGGGCTTACATTACTTATTATGGGAAAAGGTACTGGGATACTTACTCCACAACTAAATCATTTTTTAATTACCTCAATTATAATTACACTTTGGCTCATAATCATTGTTAACTTCTGGCCTTTTATTGGAAAAATAAAAAATATAACTATAGTTGGTTTTTGTACTTTAATCTTGGCTTTTGGAATAGCTTTTATCGTTTGGAAAATTTTCTTTAATTATGAAAGTATTTCCAATTTAGTACCTTGGTATGTAGAATCTTTAGATCCAAAAGGAGTTTTTGATTTTTCCACGACCATAGTATATATTATTACTTGCTGCCCTGTTCTGTTGTATTTAGCTTTATTCGATGATTGGTTTTTAGAAAAGTGGAGTGGTGCTATACAACCAGGAAAAGCTATCCTGAATACTAATATTATTTTGGGAATTTCTTATATATTTCAATTCTTTTTCACCAAGGTTATAGGTATGGACGTTATGGTATATATGGTAATGGTTCCAATAAGTATGGTATTTGGTGTTTTTTTGGTAAATAATAGTACACAATTTTTTCTTTTTAAAAATATTCGGCAACCATTAAAAGGAATTTATAAAATGATTGCAGCTACTATTTTTGGCTTATCCATGTATGTCCTTTATTTTAATATGGGTGCATGGATTACGGGCCAAGAAATGGCTTCTGGAGCAAACGGCAATTATCAATTAGATTTATGGGTTGCAGATACAATGTTGGGTATTTCTTTCCCGCTAATAATCGTTATTACTGGTTATTTTAACTATTGGCCTTTAAAATCAAAAATTAAATAACTATATTTAAGTATAAGGATATATGATGAAAGATCTTGATTTTCATATAAATACAAATATAGTTGCTTCCAAAGACGCTCTGTCTTATTGGAATGATCATGTGTGTAAAACCTTTATAATGTTAGATGTTTTTAATAATAACAACAAAGAAAATTTTTATGGTTCGTTAGATGTGCATCATTTGGATACCATTCAGGTATGTAAGATAAGTTCGCAGAACAATAGTGTGCAAAGAACGAAACAACAAATAGCAAAATCTACAGATGATTTTTTTATTGTAAACTTTCAGTTAAAAGGAGAATCTATAATTAGACAAGACAGGAGAGTTGTTCATTTAAGACCAAATGATTGGACTTTTACAGATAGTACTAGACCATATACTTTAGATTCAAAGCAAGATTTTGAGCAATTAGTTTTAAAAATTCCTAGAGCAATGATAACATATGGGACATCCTATATTACAGGAAACACAGCCATATTGCTTGATAATAAAGGGGGGTTAGGGAAAATAGTAAAAAACTTTATACTTACTTTAAATGATGAATTGTCAGAAATAAATGTGTTTACAAGAAAATATCTTGCGCACACTTTAATTCAATTATTAAATGATTTTTTAAATTCAAAATTTGTAACTAATAAAAATAACACCCCTTCTAAAGAAACCGCATTATTAAAAATTAAAGCCTTTGTAGAAGAAAATATTACTAATTCGGAGTTATCAATTCTGTTAATTGCGAAAACATTTAATTGCTCAAAGAGACAATTACACAATATATTTAGCGGACAAGATTTAACGCTAAATAATTTCATACGTGAATCTCGTTTACAAAAATGTAAAAACGATTTAGAAAATGTTAATTTATTAAAATTAACAATTAGTGAAATCTGTTATAAAAACGGATATAATGATATCAGTAATTTTGCAAAATCTTTTAAGCATAAGTTTGGTATTCCTCCAGGGGAATATAGAAACCTCTGTTTAGAGTCAAACAATCAAATTAAAACGCAATATATTTCTTAATTTATTTGTCTTTAATTAAAAATCCCGCTGTTTAGTTGCTAAATTCTTTTCTACTTCATTAATAACCAATATTTCGTGCACTATTAACCAATTCGCTATTGGTTTATTGTAGTTTCTTGTATATCAAATAATTAAAACATTTTTTTGATATGGAAAATACAAATTATAAAGTGGCTGTTGTGCAAGCTGCTCCCGTTTATCTTGATCTTAACGCAAGTGTAACAAAAGCAATTAAATTTATAGAAGAAGCAGCTGAAAATGGTGCAAAACTTATCACTTTTGGGGAGACTTGGCTACCAGGTTATCCATGGTGGATTTGGTTAGATGCTCCTGCAATGGGTATGCAATTTGTCCGTAGATATTTTGAGAGTTCTTTGGTTGTAGGGAGTGAACAGCATAAAAGAATAAATGAGGCTGCAAAAAAGAACAATATTTATGTTGGCTGTGGATTTAGTGAAAGAGATGGCGGTTCTCTTTATATATCTCAAATGCTAATTTCGGATGAAGGAGAAACTATTGCCATTCGAAGAAAATTAAAACCAACTCATGTAGAACGTACCGTCTTTGGTAGTGGAGATGGTAGTGATTTAAAAGTGCACGAAACCCAGATAGGTAGGTTAGGAGCATTAGCGTGTTGGGAACACCTTCAGCCACTTAGTAAATATGCCATGTATTCTCAAAATGAACAAGTACATTTTGCAGCTTGGCCAGGATTTTCATTATACTCAGGAAAAGCGCATGCATTAGGCCCAGAAGTAAATACAGCTGCAAGCCAAATATATGCGGTAGAGGGGTCTTGTTATGTATTGGCACCTACTGCAATAGTATCTCAAGAAATGCATGATATTTTATGTGACACCGATATTAAGAAAGAATTTTTGCCATTAGGAGGAGGTTATGCGAGGATTTTTGGCCCAGATGGATCACCATTAGCGGAACCTTTACCTCATGATCAGGAGGGAATCTTATATGCAGAAATTGATTTGGGAATGATTGCCCTTGCTAAAGGTGCAGCAGACCCAGCAGGTCATTATTCTAGACCAGATGTTACTCAATTACTTTTTAACCCTAAGCCGCAACGCCCTGTAGTTTATAGAGATGAATATAATGCGAACACATCTCATAAAACAGAAGAAAAAGAAATAGAACAAACTACTGAAAATCATGAAAAAGTATAAGAAAAATATGCCCAAAAATTGGGAACCTCCTGTTCCTGGTTGGAGTGCCGATATACAGTCAGATTGTAGTGAAGTTGTTATCGGATATTTTGGGTATCAAATAAAAAAGAATGAAAATTTACAGGCAACAAATTTTTTGGAATGGTATTCTAAACTCCTAAAAATAGACAATGCTCCTATACATACAGAAAGAGGGAGAGTAGTAGATAATGAAAATTATGTTAACGATTTTTTTATCTCTTACTGGGATTCTAAAGAAAGCTATGAAAAATGGAGAATATCATCTGCTTTTTTAGACTGGTGGGACTCACCTGATAGAGAAAAAGATGCTTATGGTTATTGGTGTGAACTCATGATTATACCATCAGAACGTTTTGAAACTTTATTTTCATCAGAAGACCAAGCAGGTGCGGCTAAAATGTTCAAAGGATTTAAAGGTCCCATAAAAGAACACAACTATTTTGGGGGTATGCGAGATAGATTGGAGATTTCTGAAGTAAATCTTTTAGAAGGTAATGAGAAAAATTTATCAAAAAAATCTAACATAGAAACTTTAGGAAAACGAGTGTATTTAAAAACACCAAAAAATCTTGCTATTATACGTTCTGCTCAAAACCTAACAGCTTGTAGTTCAGAAGAATTAAGTCGTTATAATACAGAGGTATACCCTCACTTACTTAAAGGAATGGATTTTATAGAAAATAACCCAGAAGAAACAGGTTGTTGCTCCTCAAGATTTTCACAAGAATTAACCATAGAAGGTAAGGAGACAATGAAAACATTCGGTTTTGCATATTTCCTAACCCTAGAGCATTTAGAAACTTGGTCTAGAACACACCCAACTCACTTAGCTATTTTCCATAGCTTTTTAAATATGGCGCAATCTATGGATAAAGTAGATATTAAATTATGGCATGAAGTGTCTGCCTTACCAGAGGGGCAAATATTTGAATATATAAACTGCCATCCTAAAACGGGACTACTTCCATGGTTTCAGTAGAATAACTAAAACTAATATAAAAACTAAAACAATGAAAACTCAATTAAAGAACCTTAATGTAAATAACATAGGATATATGATAGTCCTACTATTATTTTCTATACCAAACCTAAATGCGCAAGAACGAACAATAAATGGTACCGTAAAAGATTCTAAAAACAATCCTTTACCAGGGGTAAATATTCTAGTAAAAAATCAAACAATAGGTGTGATTTCAGATTTTGATGGTAAATATGCCATTACTATAAATGAAGAAGCAGAAACTTTAGTTTTTTCTTATATAGGATTTAAAACTAAGGAGGTTGTTATTGGTGATATTACTACTATAAATACTTCCTTAGAAGAAAAGAGTTTTGGTTTGGAAGAGGTAGTAGTTACTTCAAGAAAGCAATCTGAAAATGTACAAGAAGTACCTATTTCGGTAACGGCAATGTCAGCAAAGACATTAGAGACAAAAGGAATAGGTAATATAGCTCAAATTGCAGATTACATTCCAAATGTAGAGATAGATGTAAATGCGCCATTCAGTGGTAGTCAATCTATTTTATCTCCATATATAAGGGGTATTGGTCAGGTAGATTTTGCAATTACTTATGAACCAGCTGTAGGTTTATACGTGGACGGTGTTTATTTTGGACGTACTGTTGGCTCGGTTATAGATTTGTTAGATGTAGATAGGATAGAAGCTTTAAAAGGACCGCAAGGAACTTTATTTGGAAGGAATACTATTGGCGGAGCAATAAGTATAACAACGAAAGACCCTTCACGAACATTTTCTGTTGCAGGATCAATAACTGGGGGTAGTTATAATCGTTTAGATACTAAAGTATCTGTTGATATTCCGTTAATCAAAGATAAGTTATTATCCAGTTTTTCAGTATCATCCATAAATAGAGATGGCCATATGAAAAGGATTCCTTTTACCAGAGAAAAAAATGCGGATTTAGCAGATCCGCGTACAGGTGTTTTCTCTCAAGTAGACTTAGATGCAGATCAAGGTAATCAAAACAATGATACATGGAGAGCAAAATTTTTATGGTTGGCTTCAGGTAAATTTAAAGCAACTCTAAGCGCAGATTACGAGAGAGTTAGAGAGAATCAAAACGCAAGTAAACTTATTAATGTTTATAATGAATTTGGTGGAGCTCCGACAATAGTAGGAGCATATAATGCTTGTGCTTCGGGGCTTTTGCCACCTGAGTTATGTGCTGCAATTAATGGTGCGCCTGGTTTAGATTTAGCAGGAGCTACTCCGTTTGATAGTCGTTTTATTACAGATGATCCTTTTACAAATTATGCTACTGCAGATGCAGGAACAAAAATAGATACATGGGGAACAGCGCTTACCTTAGATTGGGAAATGACAGATAAAATTGATTTTAAGTCCATTTCTTCATATAGAGACTTAGAATCTAGGTTTGCGGAAGATCAGGATTTTTCTCCAATACCTTTTGGTACAGCTGGTTTTACAATGCCGCAAACACAATTTACTCAAGAATTTCAGTTTATAGGGAATAGCGATAAGTTAAAGTGGATTGGAGGACTTTATTACTTTACAGAAGATGGTTCCGTAACCGATGAGGTGGTTTTAGGAAATGGGTTAGTTCAAATATATGGGCAAAACTTTATTAACAATAAAAGTTATGCTGTATTTGGACAAGTAACTTACAACCTTACCGAAAAATGGAGCCTAACAGGTGGTTATAGATATACCAATGAGCAAAAAGAGTTAGATGGTAGACAAAGAGATCTAAATAGTTTTGTGCTAAAGACAGGAGTTGTAACACCTGCGGATTTTCCAACTTCAGATCTTACATTATATTATCCTCCAGGATTAAACGAGCAATCATTTAGTGTTTCTACAGTACGTTTAGGTACAGAGTATAAATTTTCTGAAAATGTATTTGCGTATGGGTATTTTGCTCAAGGTTTTAAATCTGGTGGTTGGACAACTAGAGTAACTACTCCTGTTTTAGAAGCACCTACCTTTGCTCCAGAAAAAGCAAATACTTATGAGATAGGATTAAAGACAGATATAGCAAACAATAGAGTTCGTTTTAATATAGCCGGTTTTTATACGGATTACCAAGATTTACAAGTTACGGTGCAAAGAGGTATTACTCCTTTCGTGGTTAATGCTGCACAAGCAGAAATAAAAGGGGTAGAAGTTGATGCGCAATGGAGAGCGTCAGAGAATTTAACTTTTTCTGGAAATCTAGGGTATATTGATGCCCAATACAAAAAAATAACTGATCCAGGAGCAGTAATAACGGAAAATTCTAGTTTTATAAATACACCAGATTTTTCGAGTTCTTTAGCCCTAGATTGGACAATTCCTTTTGGAGAAAACAAAGGGAGATTACTTTTCCATATAGATATGGCTAGTAAAAGTGAAATTTATAATGATGTAGAGAATACACCACTGCTTGTACAAGAAGGGATATCATTATTCAATACTTCTTTGTCTCTAGAAAGTGCTAGTCGAAATTGGAAAATTACATTAGGAGGAACTAACATTACAGATGAAACATATATTGTAGGGGGATATAATAATCCAGGAGTTGGTGTAACATATGCTACGTATGCAAGACCGGCTGAATTTAACTTAGGAGTAAGTTATAAATTTTTCTAAAATCATCTAACTAAATAAAGTTGTTTATTAGTGTCAGGGGTTTCTCTATTTATTTTCCATAGAGAGGCTTCTGGCAATTTTAAGAGTGACTTTAATATAAAAATATTTTTCATGGCACATTTAAACCCATTATCAAAAGGATTACACCCGGAATTAGAACCTAAATTCGACTATTATAAAAAAACAAGAGGTTTTATTCCAAATAGTATTTTAACAATGCAAAGAAGACCAGAAATAGCAAAGGCATTTATGCAATTAAATCACGTTATTTTATATGAAGGAACAGTTTCTGAAGAATTAAAAATGTTAATTAGTTTAATATCGAGTCAGGTAAGTGGTTGTAAATACTGCCAAGCACATATGGCTAATTTATCTAAGATTTATAAGGCTTCTAAAGAAAAAATTGTAGCGGTTTGGGAATTTCAAACCTCTCCTTTATTTACACCAGCAGAGCGAGCAGCACTTAATTTATCCTTTAAAGGAGCATTAGTCCCAAACGCAGCAACAATTGCCGATTTTGATGAAGCAAAAAAATATTTTGATGAATCTCAAATTGTAGAAATTGTAGCTTCTATTGCATTATTTGGGTATCTAAACCGTTGGAATGATACCATGGCTACAGACTTGGAAGAATATCCTAAAAAAATAGCAGAAAAACTCATAGGCTCTAAAGGGTGGAATGTAGGTAAGCATAAAGGGTAAGTGTATAATTGCCTTTTTTTACTAATCATTTGTCCCGTCCTAAAATAAGTTGACACAAATTCAACTTATTTATGAAGTATTCAGAGAAACCAAGGAAGAAGCGGAGTCAACGCGATTACAATTTAGGCTTTAAATTAGCGGTAATATCCCAAGTAGAAAAGGGCGATATGACCTATAAGCAAGCCCAAAAAGCATATGGTATTCAAGGAAGAAGTACAGTTTTGGTTTGGTTAAGAAAACATGGTACCTTAGACTGGAGCAAACCACGACCAAAGGTTGCCACTATCCAAAAGAAAGAAACACCTGCTCAAAAAATAAAAAGATTGGAGAGAGAACTCTCTGATGAGAAGCTTAAAAACAAGGTGCTTAATACGATGATTGATATTTCGGATCAGCAATATGGTACTTCTATCAGAAAAAAGTATTTACCCAATCAATCCAAGGAATCGGACAACAAGGAGTAAGTCTATCTCGTTGTTGTAGATTGTTTGGGATAAGTAGACAAGCTATTTATCAAGCGGAAAAACGTAAAATAAAAAGAACTATTGAATTGACTCAGGTTAAGTCATTAGTTTTACAGATGCGTCAAGAAATGCCTAGACTAGGTACACGAAAATTATATTATCTCCTTAAAGATGATTTTGATAAACAAGGAATTAAAATAGGTAGAGATGCTCTGTTTGATTATTTAAAAGCCGAATCCATGCTGATAAAACCAAGGAAAAACTATACAAAAACCACGAATTCGAAACATTGGTTAAGGAAATACCCCAACCTAATGAAAGGTATAACACCTATCAGGCCAGAGCAGTATTTTGTTAGTGATATCACTTATATAAAAAGTAGAGAAAGAACTCATTACCTATCGTTGGTAACGGATGCTTTTAGTAGAAAAATTATGGGGTACCATCTAAGCGATGATATGAGTGCTGAAAATGTAGTAAGGGCAATGAAAATGGCTGTCAAGAAAAGAGTAACAACTACAAAACTCATACATCATTCTGATAGAGGACTACAATATTGTTCTTCATTGTATCAAATGGAATTGGAAAAAAACAATACCATACCATCGATGACAGATGGGTATGATTGTTATCAAAATGCTTTAGCAGAGCGTATCAATGGTATATTAAAAGGAGAATTTCTTATCCATAAATGCAATACAGCTAAAGACCTTAAAAAACTAATAGAGGAATCTATAGTAACATACAATAACAAAAGACTACATTTGAGTCTTAATTACAAAACACCTAACTTTATACACAACAAAAAATCCAGCGAAGCTAGCTTCGCTGGATTAATTTAATTATTTAATAAATTGTCAACCTATTTTAGGACGACTCAATTAAATAAAGTTAGAGTAGTAGATTATTCTTTTTTTGTCAAATTTTTTACTCTACTTGCCGGCAGGGTTATTTTTATTAATACACCATCATATCTTTTATGATAGTTTTTGGTCTATGCTGGCTTCTTAAAGTAGTACATTATAACTATTAAAGTAAAATATTTTTTACAAGCACCCATACAACGCATGCTTTAAATGTTATACAATCTTTTTTTTTAAATTCATGATCAAAATTATTAAGTTATGAATTAAATCTCTCTCTTATTTTTAGATATTCCTGCTCATACTTGTATAATATAAAATGTCACTTATGTTTACTAGTATTAAATACGAAAGCGTTTTCGTTAGTTTCATTTTATATATAGAAAGACAATGACTACTTTATTTTAATAGCACTTGCGGTTTTATTTTGATTAATAAATTTTAAAATGTATTTTTTTTAATTGGGGTGGAAGTAAAATATATCAGGTATAAATTACTACATTAAATGGGTTAAATTAAATATTATGATAGTATGACTTCAATAATGGAAAATGCAGATTGGTGGGTCTTAGGAGCCTATTTTGCAGCATTAATAGGTGTTGCAATATGGGTAATACTTCAAAAGAATAAAGACACCGCTGATTATTTTTTAGCAGGAAGAAATGTAGGTTGGTTTGTTATTGGTGCATCTATTTTTGCATCCAATATTGGTTCAGAACATGTAGTAGGTTTAGCGGGTACAGGGGCAGAGTCTGGAATGCCAATGGCGCATTATGAACTTCATGCATGGATTGTGTTGCTTTTAGGTTGGTTGTTTTTACCCTTTTATTTTAGGAGTAATGCATTTACAATGCCCGAGTTTTTAGAAAAAAGATTTGACGCCCGTTCCAGATGGTTTTTATCGGTATTCTCATTGGCAGGTTATGTAATAACCAAAGTGTCTGTAACTATATATGCGGGCGGTATTGTTGTGTCAGAATTGCTTGGAATCCCTTTTTGGTATGGAGCTATTGGTATTGTAGTTTTTACTGGAGCATATACAGTAATAGGCGGTATGAAAGCCGTAATATATACAGAAACTTTACAAACGGTAGTATTAATTCTAGGCTCTGTAATTATAACCTATTTAGGATTGCAAGAAGTAGGTGGTTGGCATGTTCTTAAAGAAACAGTAGGACCAAGTCATTTTAATATGTGGCGACCAATAAGCGACCCAGATTTTCCTTGGACAGGAATGTTGTTTGGAGGTACAATAGTTGGTATATGGTATTGGTGTACAGACCAGTATATTGTACAAAGAACCTTAGCAGCAAATAATATAAAAATAGGAAGAAGAGGGGCAATATTTGGAGCATATTTAAAGATTTTACCAATTTTTATTTTTTTAATTCCAGGGATTATAGCTTATGCACTTTCTATACAAGGAGTATTAACTTATGAAAAAGCGGATCAGGTATTTCCAGTATTAGTAAAGACACTTTTACCTGTAGGATTAAAAGGTTTAGTAGCTGGCGGCTTAATGGCAGCTTTAATGAGTTCTTTGGCCTCGGTTTTTAATTCTTGTTCTACCATATTTACGATTGACATTTATAAGAAATTAAAACCTCAAACAGAGGAGGGAAAGTTGTTAACTATTGGTAAAGTAGCAACTAGTATTGTGGTAGTTTTGGGTATAATTTGGATTCCTATTATGGAAAAAATTGGTGGCGGAACATTATACCAATATTTGCAAAGTGTGCAATCTTATATTGCGCCACCTATAACAGCTGTTTTTTTATTAGGAGTTCTTTGGAAAAGAACAAATTCTATAGCAGCTATTGTAACCTTATTTTCTGGTTTAATTGTTGCAGCTATACGTATCATGGCAGAAATATACCAGAGTAGTCTTTCGGGCGCGATGTTAGAATTTGCAACTATAAATTTTGCGCATATGGCTATTTTCATGTTTTTACTTTCTATTGTTATTTGTATTGGGGTTAGTTTAGCTACTGATCCACCAAATTATACCGCTATTTCTGGACTCTCTTTTGGAACATTAACAGAGGATGATAAGCAAATAAATAAAGAAAGTATATCTACAATAGATATAGTATTATCTATCCTTTTAATAGGAATTGTAATAGCCATACTATCTTATTTCGTAGGGTAGTATACGCTATCTTTTACGAAAAGCTTTGCGAAATTTTTCGTACGCAACGAAAATTTTAATTAAGTTATTGTTTTTTAAGTGTTTACGTAGGTTTTATAGGTTTGTTTTAAGATGCTTTTTTACTGTTTTGTATATTGTAGAAAAGAGAAAAGTATAGTGTTTATTTAGCCTTTAAATTATATTTGAGAAAAGTAATAACCATTTAAAAGCATTATGTATTATATAGGTTTAGATATAGGAAGCTCTTCTGTAAAAGTAGCATTAGTTGCTATAGATACTGGTAAAAGTATTGGTGTTGTTCAAGAGCCAGAGACAGAAATGTCTATGTTAGCTATTAAAAATGGTTGGGCAGAACAAAATCCTGAAGATTGGTGGCAGTATGCTTGTAAAGGTATAAAAGCTATCAAGAAAAAATACAACGTTTCTAGAACCCAAATAAAAGGTATTGGTATTTCCTATCAGATGCACGGCTTAGTAGTTGTAGATAAAAAAGGAGAACCGTTAAGAAAGTCTATTATTTGGTGCGATAGTAGAGCAGTAGCTATTGGAGATAAAGCATTTAAAGATTTAGGAGAAGAAACTTGTTCTTCGCAATTATTAAATTCTCCAGCAAATTTTACTGCCTCAAAATTAAAATGGGTAAAGGAGAACGAACCAGATATATATAAGAACATTTATAAGTTTATGCTCCCTGGAGATTATATAGCGTATAAATTCTCTAATGTAATAAATACCACAATCTCTGGATTGTCCGAAGGAATATTATGGGATTTTAAGAAAGATAGCGTTGCAAATTTTCTTCTTGAACACTATGGTTTAGACGCGCATTTAGTTCCAGATATTGTAGATACATTTACAAAACAGTCTCAAGTAAATGGGCAAGGAGAAAAAGAAAGTGAATTAGCGGCAGGAACGCCCATATTTTATAGAGCAGGGGATCAACCCAATAATGCATTATCCTTAAATGTATTAAATCCAGGAGAAGTTGCAGCAACTGGAGGTACTTCAGGCGTTGTTTATGGAGTTACTAATAGCTTGTCTAGTAAAGAAAGTTCTAGAGTAAACAATTTTGCACACGTAAATTATAAAAAAGGAGAAGAACCAAGAATAGGTAAGCTGTTGTGTATAAATGGAGCTGGTATACAATATAGATGGTTATTAAATAATTTAGAGGCTTCTTCTTATGAAGAAATGAATGTTTTAGCATCAGATATTGCTGTAGGTTCAGACGGTGTTTGTGTTATCCCTTTTGGTAACGGAGCAGAAAGAATGCTAAACAATAAAGAAATAGGAACAAGGTTGGTAAACCTAAATTTAAATAACCATACCAAAGCACATATTTGTAGGGCAGCTTTGGAAGGCATTGCCTTTTCTTTTGTTTACGGAATGAATATTTTAAAGTCAGACGGAATGAAGGTAAACGTTATGCGTGCAGGAAACGATAACCTTTTTAGATCCGAAATATTTGCAAATACGATAGCTACTTTAATAGAACACGAGATTGAAATTTATAATACTACAGGAGCAATAGGAGCGGCAAGAGCAGCAGATTTACATTTAGGAGATTTTAAAAAGTTTAGTAAATCTATAATGGATAATGATCATGTAATGACGTTTATGCCATTTAAAGATAAGGAGCCCTATATACTAGCTTACGAAAATTGGAAAAAAGAACTAGAATTAATTACAAATAAATAATACAGGTAAAAAAATGGCAGTATTAGGAAATAAAGAATACTTTAAAGGAATTGATGCAATTAAATTTGAAGGAAAAGAATCAGATAATCCTCTAGCATTTAAATATTATAATCCGGAACAAATAGTAGCAGGAAAAACAATGCGCGAGCATTTTAAATTTGCAATAGCATATTGGCATACATTCTGTGGTCAAGGGTCGGATCCATTTGGGCCAGGAACGCAAAGTTTTGAATGGGATAAAGCTACAGACCCAATACAAGCTGCAAAAGATAAAGCAGATGCTGCTTTTGAATTCATAAGTAAAATGGGATTCGATTATTTTTGTTTTCATGATTTTGACTTAATTCAAGAAGCACCAACCTTTGCAGAGTCCGAAAAAAGGTTAACTACAATTACAGAGTATTTAAAAGAAAAAAAATCGGAATCTGGGATTAAATTACTTTGGGGAACAGCAAATTGTTTTTCTAATCCAAGGTATATGAATGGAGCTTCTACAAATCCAGATTTTAATGTTGTAGCTAGAGCAGGGGCGCAAATAAAATTAGCCTTAGATGCTACCATAGCTTTAGATGGAGAAAATTATGTTTTTTGGGGAGGTAGAGAAGGCTATATGTCTTTACTTAATACCGATATGGGACGTGAGTTAGATCATATGGGGCAGTTTTTAGCAATGGCTAGAGACTATGCACGTGCGCAAGGGTTTAAAGGAAATTTCTTTATAGAACCAAAACCAATGGAACCTATGAAGCATCAATATGATTTTGATTCTGCTACGGCTATTGGTTTCTTAAAAGAATATGGTTTAGAGAAGGACTTTAAAATGAATATAGAAGTAAACCATGCAACTTTAGCACAGCATACTTTTCAACATGAATTAGAGGTAGCGGCAAAAGCTGGTATGTTAGGTAGTTTAGATGCTAACCGTGGCGATTACCAAAATGGTTGGGATACAGACCAGTTTCCTAATAATATTCAGGAAACAACAGAGGCAATGTTGGTATTCTTAAAAGCTGGTGGTTTACAAGGAGGCGGAGTTAATTTTGATGCAAAAATTAGAAGAAACTCTACCGATTTAGAAGATGTTTTCTTAGCTCATATTGGTGGTGCAGATACTTTTGCAAGAGCATTATTAACTGCAGATAAGATTATTACTTCATCTGCTTATGATAAATTAAGAGAGGAACGTTATAGTTCTTTTGATTCTGGTAAAGGAAAAGATTTTGAAGCAGGTAAATTAAGTCTTCAAGATTTATATAAAATTGCACAGGAGAATGGAGAGTTAAAATTACAAAGTGGTAAGCAAGAATTGTTCGAGAATATAATCAATCAGTATATATAAAAAATATAAGCAGTTAAGGCTATGGTCTTAACTGCTTTTTTAAATTATAAGTTTAACGTATCTTTCTATCCTTCGTTAATTAGTTTTTATGAATTTATAAGACTATTATTAAAGTATTGTAATGAAAAAAATAACACTTAAAGATATTGGTAAGCATTTTGGGGTGTCTATTTCTACAGTATCTAAGGCAGTACGAGATAGTCATGAAATTAGTACAGAACTAAAATTAAAAATTCAAAAATATGCTAAGGAAAATAACTATAAGCCTAATAAGGTAGCTCTTAGTTTATTAAATAAGAGTACAAAAACAATAGGAGTAGTTATACCTAATATTCTTAATTATTTTTTTATTCAAGTTCTTTATGGGATAGAAAAAATTGCTAACGAAAAAGGATATAATATAATTAGTTGCATTAGTGATGAGTCTAATGAAAAAGAGGGTAAAACATTAGAAGTTTTAGATGCTGGTACAGTAGACGGACTAATAATGTCTTTAACCAATGATTCTGATATAAACAAAAACATTAGTTATTTACAAGAGATTGCAAGTAGCCAAATCCCCGTTGTTCTTTTTGATAGGGTTTCTGATGCTATAAACTGTGATAAAGTTATTGTAGATGATTATGAATCGGGTTTTAAAACTACAGAGTATTTTATAAATATTGGATGTAAAAATATAGCAGTAATAACGCCTATTAGTAATTCTAATATTGGAAAATTAAGAATAGACGGGTATAAAAAGGCGCTGCATAAAAATGGAATTTCTTTTGATGAAGGAATGATATTAAATATAGAACCTAAACATGATTTAGATTTAGAAATGTCTTTTTTATTAAATTATAAGAAAATAGATGCACTTCTTTGTTTGGATGAAATAACCGCAGTAAAAGTACAAAGTATAGTAAAAGAAAGAGGATATTCAGTTCCAGGAGATATATCTATAATAGGGTTCACAAACGGTCAACTATCTAAATATGTAACCCCTGCAATGACAATGGTTAGCCAACATGGTAAATATATTGGAGAAATGGCATCAAAAATGCTAATTAAAAGAATAGAAGAACCAGATAGTGGAGAACCTTTTGAAACTAAAGTTATAAAGACTAGTCTAATAGTTAGGGAATCTACCAAAAAAATAGATTAAAACCATTTTATAGTAGTGTAAATTAGTTTTATTTTTTTCTTTTAAAGATTAAAATATATTTGAATATCATAGAAATAAAACAAGGTAATTTATTTTATAATTTTAACTTCTCTTATAATTAAAAGCGTTTTTAAAAGTTGGCAACAGTTATAAAAAAGACTTTTTTAATCCATAAATAGTTGTAAATTGGAAAAATTAACTAATAGAAAAAAATGAAAATTAGTAAAAAGTATAGAACAGCATTAATATTAGCTTTAGGGTTTGGAACAATACAAAGTTCAGCTCAAGATATTGGTTTACAATTATGGAGTTTAAGAAACCAATTTAAAACAGATATACCAGGTACATTATCTACTATAAAGAGTTGGGGTATTACTAAGATAGAAGGGGGAGATAGTTACGGAATGTCTTTTGAAGAATTTAATGGGTTACTTAAAAAAAATGGTTTAGATATGGTAAGTATTGGAGCCTCTTTTAAAGAATTAGAAGATACCCCAGAAAAGGTTTTAAGTAATGCTAAAGCCTATGGAGCAAAATATGTTATGTGTGCTTGGGTGCCTCATAACGAAAATGATTTTGCGATAGCAGAAACCAAGCATGCAACAGAGGTTTTTAATAAAGCAGGTAAGTTGTTAAAAGAAAATGGTATAACATTAGCTTACCATGCTCACGGTTATGAGTTTAGACCATATAAAGACGGGACATTATTTGATTATATGATGCAGAATGCAGAAAATTTTACTTTTGAGATGGATTTGTTTTGGGTGCAACATGGAGGTGAAGACCCATTGGCTTTAATGAAAAAGTATCCAGAAAAAGTTACACTATTACATTTAAAAGATATGGCTAAAGGTGTTGTTGGTAATAATACAGGTAGTGAAGATAGAGAAACTAATGTAGTTCTAGGAACTGGGCAAATAGATATTGCAGGAGTAGTTGCAGAGGCTAAAAAGCTTGGAGTAGAATATATGTTTATAGAAGACGAATCTTCTAGAGTGGTAGAACAAGTGCCACAAAGTTTGGAGTATTTAAAAGGGTTAGACTAAAAAAAGTATAAATTAGTATAAGAAAAACCAATTTCTAAGTACTATTAGAAATTGGTTTTTCTTGTTTTATAAAGTTCTAAAAATATATAGTACCTTTCTGTTTTAATAGAAAATCTAAATAGTAAAATGAGAATATTAACCGTTCTATGTTTATGTATTTTTTTCTCCTGTAAAGAGAAAATAAAAGAAACAAAATCTTCAGAAAAATTAGAAACAGTTATAATAGATAGTATTAAAGAAGAAAAACCAGTTGCTATTATAATTCCAGAAGAGCAAAAATTAAAATTGTTTAATGCTGTAGCAGATTCTACTTTTATACGTTTGGAAGATTATAGTAATGATTTTGCATATGACATGCGTTATGCTACAGAAAATAATTTTTTAAAAGCAAAGGTGTATGATTGTGCAGAATGTTATACAAGAGCAAAGACGGCAAAAGCTTTAATAGCAGCAAATAAAGAATTTCTTAAAAAAGGCGTAAAAATAAAATTTTATGATTGTTATAGGCCAAATTCTGTGCAGTATAAAATGTGGAAAATTGTTCCAAATCCACAATATGTAGCAAACCCTAAAAAAGGTTCTATTCATAATAAAGGAGGTGCTGTAGATATTACTTTGGTAACTTTAGAAGGAGAAGAACTAGATATGGGAACAGATTTTGATTTTTTTGGAAAAAGAGCGTATCATGATAATTTAGATTTACCAAAAGAGATATTGGAGAATAGAAAATTGCTAAAAGAAACCATGGAAAAACATGGTTTTTGGTCTATTAGAACAGAGTGGTGGCATTATAATTTAGGGGCTGCAAGTAATGATAAAATAGCTGATTTTAAATGGGATTGTAATGAGGTTCATTAATATTAAAAGGTATTTAATTATTGTTATGTCTCTAAGTGCTTTTGGTTGCGCATCTAAAGAAAGAGTAATAGAACTTTGGCCAGAAGGAAAAATTCCTAACCATATAAAAACGGAAGAGAAAGAAGTTCATGAACAAACTAACATTCTAAGAATAAAAAACGTTCAAAAACCTACTATAGAAGTATTTTTACCAGATGAATCTATTGCCACAGGTAAAGCCTTATTAATTTTTCCAGGAGGCGGTTATGGTTTACTTGCTTACGATTGGGAAGGAACTGATATTGCTGAATTTTTGAATAAACATGGCATTGCAGGTATTGTGGTTAAGTACAGGTTACCATCAGATAAAACACAAACCAAAAAATATACCGTACCTTTAATAGATGCTCAAAGAGCAATTAGATTGGTTCGTAGTAAAGCCAAAAAATGGAATATTAACGAAAATGAAATTGGTATTATTGGTTTTTCTGCAGGAGGGCATGTAGCATCTACTTTAGGAACGCAGTATAACAAAAAAGTTTATACACCTATTGATGCAATAGATGCGTTAAGCGCGCGACCAGATTTTATGGCATTAATTTATCCTGTAATAACTATGGGAGAAAAAACGCATAAAGGGTCTAAAAAAAATCTGTTAGGAGAAAATCCATCCGAAGCCTTGGTTAACACGTATTCTAGTCATCTTCATGTTAATGAAAAGACACCCACAACATTTCTTGTCCATGCCATAGATGATAAAGCTGTACCAAGAGAAAATAGTGAGTTTTTTCATGCGATGTTATCTACGAAAGGGGAAGGGAAGTCTATTCTGCATCTTTACGAAAAAGGTGGACACGGGTTTAGTCTGGCAAAAGAAGAACCAAATTTAAATAAGTGGACTCAAAAATTAATCTCTTGGATTAATGAATTAGAATTAGATTAATTTTTTTTAATAATCACTGTTTAAGTATCTAAGAACTTTAATATTTTTGCTCATTATAATTTCGGGATGTAGCGCAGTCCGGTAGCGCACTCGGCTGGGGGTCGAGTGGTCGCAGGTTCAAATCCTGTCATCCCGACTGAATAAGAAAATGAACTGTATCTACAGTTCATTTTTTGTTTTTAAAAGTGTCAAAAACATAGTTTTTGTAAACGATTAAAAACAAAAAATGAGTAGGCAATAAATAGCCTTTATTTTGTTACTGGTTCTATGGATTACTTTTCCAAAACAGAGAGTACTAAATATTAATATCTTATTTTTGAGTAAAACCAATTGGTAATAATTTGGTTCTAAAATAACTTATGCAATTAGAAGAGTTAATTACACGTTTTCAACAAAAAGATACTTTCGCTTTTGAGAGGCTACATGCTATGTATGCAGAAAATATTTGCGGTGTAATTAATACAATAGTTAAAGATGACAATCTAGCACAGGAAATTTGTCAAGATGTTTTTGTAAAGGTCTGGAATAGTGCTATGAGTTATAATAGCTCTAAAGGTCGTTTTTTTACATGGATCGTAAATATTGCAAGGAATGCAGCTATAGATGTAATGCGATCTAAAAACTATAAAAATCAAAAAAAGAACCTTTCCGCAGATTACTTCGTAAGTATACTTGAAAATACAACAGAAGAAGAGGAAATAGATTTTAACACAAAGGGGTTACGTAATTTAGTATCTAAATTAAAAGAAAAGTGTATACAGGTAATAGAGCTTCTTTATTTTAAAGGATATACACAAAAAGAAGTAGCAGAAGAGTTAGATATACCTGTAGGAACCGTAAAAACTAGAAATAGAAGTTGTATTTCTCAATTAAGAGAAAATATGAAATAATAAATGAATACAAAAGAATACATAGAATCGGGTGTGTTAGAGCTATATGTAGCTGGCCAACTTTCAGAAGAAGAAAATCTGAAAGTAGCCGAGTATGCTAAACTGTATTCAGATATACAAAAAGAAATAGAAGCTATAGAGGCGTCTATTTTAGCGCTTTCAAAAACTGCAGCTCCTAAAGTAAATTTAAGCTTTAGTGATGTATATGAAAAAATTAAAAATTATAGAGATACTAAAGTTGTTCCAATTAATAAAAGCGCATTAAGCTGGAGTTCTTATATGGGTTGGGCAGCGTCTATCCTTTTACTAATAGGGGGAGTGTATTTGTTTAATCAAAATGAGAAATTACAATCTCAAATAGAAGTAGTAGAAGGGCAACGTATTAATTTAGAAGAGCAAATTAATGAAGCAAAAATTTCTCTTACAAAGTCCGAAGAGTTGTTAGCGACTATACGTGATAAAAATATAACAGTTATTCCTTTAGGAGGCCAAGAGGTTTCTCCCACTTCCTATGCTAAAGCTTATTGGAATAAGAAAGAAGAGAAACTTTATATAGATGCGCAAGGCTTACCGGAACCTCCAGATGGTATGGTGTACCAAGTATGGTCTTTAAAATTAAACCCGCTTACACCAACAAGTGTAGGTTTGTTAGAAGATTTTATAGAAGATGATAATCGTATTTTTAATTTAACAAACGCAAATACATCTGAGGCATTCGGAATTACTCTGGAGCCTTCTGGTGGTAGCAAATCTCCAAACTTGGAGCAATTGTATACCTTAGGAGTTGTATCTTCTAGTTAAATTAAAGGTCTTTTTTAACACGGTGAATTCGCATTAATTTTATAAGCCAATTTGGTAAGGGTTTATGTTGGTCCCTCTTTTTTAGATTTATAAATAAACCTAGTTTTTTTATAATAGGAACTTTGTGTGTTTCTACAAACTCTAATAGAATGCCATCTGGGTCTTCAATATAAGTAAAATGTCCTGCGGCTTCTCCCATATCAAAACTAGAACTGCTATCTACAGTAAAAGGGTGGTTAAGCTCCTTAGCTTTTTCTCCTAAAGCTTTCATGCCAGACACATCAAAACAAAGATGTATATACCCTAAATCGCCTCAATAGCGATTTGCATATATTTTTTTTGGAGAGCCATTTTTTTTCTGAATAAGCTCTATTTCACAAGGGCCTAAAAGAGTGCCAAAACCTCCAATTTTTGTTTCGCTTCTTCTTAGTAATGTTCTTCTGTAATTGTTTTCTTGATTGTCTATAAATGACAAATCTTCAAAGGTGTTGTTTTTATCATATACAACAGTATCAAAGCCTAAAAGATTTTTGTAAAAAGTAATAGACCTATCTATGTCCGAAACACCTAAAGTTACACCTAGAACACCACCACAATCTTCATTACCTTCTGTAAAAGTTGTATTGCAGGTTACTATTTGCACCAAATTACCCCATGGGTCTTTAAAGAAAAAATGTTCTTGATTTTCAAAAGTAGAAATAGGGGATAAGAGGTCTAAATTTAAGGTTTGTAATTTCTCATGGATACTATTAATATTCTTGCTTTTTAATTTTAATATATTAATGCCTAAATCTCCTAAATTAACAGATTCTAAAGGTGGAATAGGGTTTCTGTTAGTGTATTGCCAAATTTCTAAACCTCCGCCACCAGCAAGGTTTAAGGATAAAAGTGCTTTCCTATCCCAAGCTTTACCACCTGTGTATTTTGTCATTAAAGAAGCAGTTGCTTCATCTTTGAAAACTAATAGATTAAAACCAATATTATGTCTGTACCAATTAAATACTTTATTAGCATCTTGTACTCCAATTCCTATTTGTTGTATCCCGTTTAATGTAATTTCATTGGATAACTCAGCCATTATGATATTGCGTTTTGATAAGTTTAGAATGTATTTTTTTTAATTTTTTAGGGGAACAACCAAATTTAAATAAAACTATTAAAATAAGATTAGAAACATTAACTCTTATATAGGAGTTATGTTCATATTTTCTTACAGAAACTATTAAATTGTTATTTATAATAGTGTAGGGTATTTTATTTTTTTTAATTCTTTTAAAAAACTCAAAGTCTTCCATTAGAATTTGCGTTTCATTAAATCCTTTCAAGGTGTTAAATTTCTTTGCTTTTATAAAAAGACATTGGTCGCCACCTCCTGTAAAAATGCCATCTTTACGAGTAAAGGACGCATTTATTTTTAGGAAAAAGTTATCACTATCAAATTTATATGAAAAAAATCCTGCATCTATATTATTAGATAAGGCCTGTTTAATATCGGATAAAAATGATTTTGGAGGAAAAACATCTGCATGTAAAAAAACAAGAATAGTACCTTTAGCATGCTTAGCTGCATAATTCATTTGAGCAGCTCTTCCTTTTTTTGGGCTGTTTAAAAGTAGAACTTTTTTAGAATGTAAAATAGAATTTGTACCATCTGTAGTATTGGGGGAAATTGCTACTAATATTTCATAAGGAATTGTTGTTTTATAATTTTCTATATGCGGGAGTAGCTTTTCTAAATTCTTTTTTTCATTATGTGCAGGTACTATTATAGAAATCATTCTCATATATATTTAAAAGTACTGTTTATAAAAGAAAAGTGGTACACTTTTTAAAATTATATATACGTAGGTTTGTAATAAGAGTTTTCTTTTTTCGACTTAAAAAGCGATATATTTTCGCCTAAAAAATTTGTGTACTATGAATAAGTTACCATCTAAATTTTTACTTCTTTTTTTTACCATCTTTTGTTTTTCTACTAGTAAAGCATCAAAAGTAAATACAAGTATAGTTAAGGTAGATTATAATAAATTGTCTGAAGAGTTTCTTAGCTGTGTTAAAGAAAAAGGAAATACGGAAGATATAAGAAAAGAACTAGCAGAATTAAGTTTAGAAGATTTAGAAAATGGGTTGGTAACACACGAGCAAAAGCTTGCTTTTTGGCTAAATATTTATAATGGGTATATACAGGTTATTTTATCAGAAAAACCAGATTTATATGAGGATAGAAGTACTTTTTTTAAAATGGAACAAATACCAATAGCGGGGAGTATTTTGTCTTTTGAGAAAATAGAGCACGGTATTATAAGAAAATCGCAATGGCCTCTTGGATTAGGTTATGTACGAAAGTGGTTTCCTGGTAAAATAGAAAGAAAATTAAGAATTAAGAAAAGAGATTACCGTATTCATTTTGCATTAAACTGTGGTGCCAAAGACTGTCCGCCTGTAGCTATATATACAGCGGGTCGTTTAAATGAGCAGCTAAATGCTGGGACTAAACTTTTTTTAAAATCCATGTCTAATTATAATGAAGAATTAAAAACAGTATCTGTAACCTCTCTTTTTAGTTGGTTTAGAGGCGATTTTGGCGGAAAAAGTGGAACAAAAAAAATTCTTAAAGAGAATAATATAATCTCTACTACTAAAGACGTAGAGATTATATATAAGAATTATGATTGGTCTTTATATTTAAATAATTTTATAACCTTATAATTTAAAAAGTAAAACTAATATTTGCTTTAATAAAAAATGGGGTTCCAGGAGTAAAGTGTATTTCTTCTACAGGGGTAGTTTCATTTTGTAACCTGGTTGTAGTAGCAAATTGAGTTTCGTTCCATTCTACATCAAAAACATTATCGATAGTTATTCCTGTGCTAATAAAAGAACTCCACTGGTAGTTTGCATTTAAATTAAATACGGTATACCCTTTTGCAACAATGCTATTATCTTCGTTTGCAGGTCTGTTATTTAGGTGTTTATATTGTAAGCCTCCAGAAAACTTACCTAAGTTAGTTACATTTAATCCGCCAACTAAAGTAAAGTCGGGAGCTAGTGGAATATAATCTTCTCCACTATTTTCATCTACAGAACGAGCTATGGTATACGTAAGGTCTGTATTAAAAAACAACCAATTTGTAAATTGGTAACGAGCGCCAAAATCTAGACCAAAGCGTTTAGATGCACCGCTAGGTTCTACAATGCCAGCATCGCCTACATAAACAAACTCTTGTTCGGAATATAAGTACCAAGCTGCAGCATTTAAAAATAAGTTTTTTGTTGGTTTTAAGATAGTTCCAAGGTCTACACCATAGGCTTTAGGAAGTATTTTATAGCCATTTTGAGCAACGCTAACCCGAGTATCGTTAGAATGAAAACCAATACCAGATTTAAGATAGTATTGTGTGTTTTTATTTGGATGATATACCAAATTTAATTTTGGAGAAAATGCTGTTTTAGATACGGAATTATTATCATAAACTTCAGAAAGAGCATCAGCATACCTAAAATTAAAATTATCTAATCTTAGGGCAGGAGATAAAGTGAAATTTCCTAAATTAAAATTAGCATTTAAGTACCCAAAAATATTAGTTTCTTTAATATCTCCTAGTTGTATATTATTTAAAGTTGTTTTTCTATTTGCGGTATGAGAAAGTTCATTACCTGTACTATTATCTGTTCTAAAACCAGAACCAAGTTCTAAATTTACTTTTGTTTCTCCCCAGTTAAGATTCTTTTTTAATTGGGTGTTTAAACCAAATAAATTACGAGATTCTTCTTGTTTAATCTGGTCACCATTTTGTGGGTCGTCTAAGAAAAAAGTAAAATTAGAAAATAATAAAAAATTGTAGTTGCTATAGTATGTATTTGCTTTAAAAAAAGTGTTTTTATCTATATTCTTTTGTAAACCAATATTAACATTTGTTCTACTTGTTTTACCACCTTCGGTATCATCTATAGCGCCAAATCTTGTTATTAAGCCACTATTTACAGCACGTTCAGGTATTTGCCCAGAGGCATCCCATGTACTGGTAAAATGAGAAACACTTGTAGAAATTTTACTATTAGCGTCTAAACGAGAAGAATATTTAGCCATTACATTAAATCTTTCAAAATTCTGAGAACTTTTAAAAGGGCCGTCAAATCCTATTAACTCCGTTGCTATATATGCTTTTTCTTTTTTAGTGTTTAGGACGTTAAATAATCCAAGGTTTCTTTTGTAGCCATAATCGCCATAAGTGAATGTAACGGTATTTTTTGTAAAAGCTTCTTTAGAGGTAAAACCTACATGACCAGCGGTTGCAAAGTTTCCATATTGTGCATTATAAGGACCTTTTCCAAAATCAATTTTTTCTATAGTTTCTGGAATAACAAAATGTAGATCTGCATACCCTTGCCCATGCGCATGCGATACCATATTTACAGGCATATTATCAACATTTATAGAAATATCTGTGCCATGGTCAATATCAAAACCTCTAAGAAAAAGTTGTTCTGCTTTACCACCACCTGCATGTTGACCAATAATTAGCCCAGGTACCTTTTGTAAAATTTCTTGAGAAGAGCCTACTGGGTTTGTCTGTAAATCTATTTTTGCTACAACAGATAAAGCATCTATTTTAGGACTTATAACTACCTCATTTAATTCAAAAGGAGCTTCTTTTAAAATATAAGTATTCCTTTTGTTAACTGTGTTTTTAATAACTGTAATGCTGTTTTTGTATCCTAAGCTCCCAATTTGCAAACTATCTCCTATGTTTGTTTTTTCAATAGAAAAGTATCCGCTTTCATTACTGTGTGCATGTTTTTGAGAGTTTTTGTTAAAAATATAAGCACCTTCAATAGGAGTTCCGTTACTTGTTTCTATATACCCTTGAAACTCTTGGGCAGATATATATAAGGAGCTATATAGGAATAGAATTAATAAAATATATTTCATAGGTGAATTATAAATGGGATGGATGTTTTTTTATTTTAAGGGTGGCAAAATTAATTAAAGCTTTTCAATTTTTAAAGTAGTTACAGGGCCAAGCTCATAGCTAGCACCTAATAGTTCTTCTTTTAGTTTTAATGCCTTTTTTTCTTGCCCAGACTTTTTATAAACTTCAGCAGCTTGTAGTAGTATATTAGGTTCAAAAGTTTTATTTTCTATATGGTTTGTTACAATTTGCAACGCTTTTTTATTTTCGCCATTTTTAAGGTAACTATACGCTAAATAACCGTAAGATTCTGGCGTGGGTCTATTTTCTACTTCTTTTTTGGCAAGGGTAATCGCTTTTTTATATTGTTGTGTGTCTTCTAGATAAAGGTTAATGGTGTAACTGTTGTACATGACACCATACGCGGGGTTTTCAATTTCATTAAAAAATTCATCTAAATTATTTAGACGTTCTCTTTCATTACCTAAATAGTCAGCAATTTCACTTTTTAAAATATAATAATCTGGAGCTTTGTAGTTTTGAGTTACAGAATCTAAGATTCTAAGAGCTTCTTTAGGGTTTTTTTCGTGAGAAAAAACAATCCATGCAATTCCTTTTTTTGCATAAGCATTATTTGGGTCTAATTCTAAAGATTTTAGATAATGGTTGTAAGATTTTTTTAATTCTCCTGCATGGCCATAATAATCGGCAAGATTGGTATAAGACCAAAGGATTAAATTTTTATCTTTTTTAGCAACTGCAATGGCAGTAGCTTTTTCCATCATTTGTATAGTTTTATCTAAATTACCAAGATGGTCATTCCATTTAGCTAACCTAATTAGATAACCAAAATTAGAAAAATTTTTAATCTTTTTAAGGTAGTTGTTGGCTTCTTCATAATTACCTAGTTCCATGTGAACATCAAACAATAAACTATGAGTGTCTTCTAATCCATTTCCAATTTCTAGGGCTTTATTAGCAAGGACTAAAGCTTCTTTAAATCTGTGTTGCGATATGTAGTTTCTTGCAAGAGCTCTATTATAGCCAGCTCTTCCTGTAGCAGCAATAGCTACTGCTTTTTTTAAAGATTGCTCTGCTTTTTTTAAGAATTTTATATCTCCTGTGTTTTTAAAATATCTATTGTATTCGCTCCCTACAATTCCAAAACTTAGTAGTTGCATACTGTCTGGTTGTATTTTTGAATTCCATAATTTAAAATACTTAGAAGTTGTTTTAGAAGTATTAGAGGTTAAATACGAATTATAATCTTCTTGATTAGTAATAGTATTTGTTTTTTTATTACAAGAATAAATACTTAGGATTAATAAAAATAGAGATATATATTTCATGATACTAAAGTTTTAATTTTACTCGATAATCTAGATGTAAATGCTCCGACGCTTGTGTCGAAATGAATGCTAATTTTCCTTCTAATGCCTCGTGGACTTAGCTCCGAGGTTATTTACTAAAAATTTAATTGGGAGAACAAAATTTATTCTCCCAAAGAAATTCTTTTTACAAAGGGTTTATAGTGTTACTCAGGAGCGCCTAAATAAGGGAAATTTTCTGTTGGGGTTGCTGTAAGAGATACGCCATCTGAAGTAAGTCTAGGTAAATCTGCAGTGCCATCACCATCTGTGTCTTGGCCACTAAAACGATCTCCAGTTTCTCCTCCAAATAAAAGAATTAAAGAAACATCAATAATATCATCTTGTAACGTTCTACCGGTTAAAGCAACTTCATCGCCATCTGGCACTAAAACACTACCATCCATATCTACATCTTCTCCTGGATTAAAATATGTTGTTGGTAAATCTGGAGCAATTTCTAAAACATCGGCAGCTAAATAACCAGTTAAAGTAGGTGCATCTAAACCAAGAATATTGTTTTCATAATTTACATCTGCTGGATCTGCACCTAAAAGGCCAGCGTAAACATCATGATATTGTTCTAATCTAGCTTCAAAACGCGCCTGAAAAGAAGCAGCCATTTCAGAAGGTATTGCTAAATTATGTTCGTCTTTAGTAGCGTCATCTGCACTTAATACAGTATTAATTCCTGGCCTTCCCATAAAATCTACTTGTGTGTAGGTGCCAGTAAAATCTGGCATCATCTCCTTTTCTTTAGGCATTGTAGAATCGTCATCATTATTACATGCTACAAATAGGGTAGTAGCAGATAAAAGCATTGTAAAATAAAAGATACTCTTTTTCATGTTATATGTTTTTAATAAAAATTATTATTGTTTTTTGTTTGTAGTTACCCACGTTTTGTAAACACTAAGGCCTAAAGCATTTTGCCCAGTTGTAGCTCCCAATAAGCTATTTGGCACTTCTACAACAATAGACATTGTGTTAGCGCCATCAAAAGTATCTTGCGCTTCGTCTGCAGTCTTAAAACCACCTGGAGCCATACCCCCTATAACCGCATTAAATTGAAAAAAGTCGAAGAAGAAAGCATCTTGTCTTGGTCCTGCAAAAAGTTTAACACCACTAGCTGTGGTTTCTGTAACAGCATCTGTTTCTGAAATTGCTACAGAACCTAAAGGAGAATCTACAAGAATAGTTCCGCTTATACCAGTTGTAGAAGGTGCTGCGGGGCCAAAAAAGTACATTTTGCCATCTCTAGGAATGGCTTGTATTACCATATCTTCAACCAAATCGTTATTGGTATCAATATTAATTTCGGTTAAAATACTTTCGTCAAATGTTCCGTATGCTAAATCTGGTAATACACTAGACTGTAAGTCTACCACAAATACGGTATTGTCAGAACCAGTACTTGGTTCAAATCCATAAAAATCAGCAATGTCTGCTGTTGTACCCATAGAAGAAGGCGCATCAATGTGATCCGCTGCGATTAATACACCGCCAATTAAGGCTAGTGCTCCCAGACCTGCAAAAAGTTTTGTTTTTTTCATTATTACGTTTTTAAATGATTATTAATTCACCCTTACCTACGAAGTTAAATTTGGAGGGTTTGGTTTTAAATGTTAAAAAAATGTTAAAGAAAAAATATACAAAACCAAGAAAAGGGAATGGCATTATTACAATAATCAATTTATGGGATAGCTTTACAACAAAACAATATATTTATTTAGGATACGTTTTTGTAGGTACTAATAAATCCCCTTATAAAATGAAAAAAATACTTGTTTTGTTTAGTGCGTTTATAGCCTTTACTAGTTGTGATAAGCTTGATGATCTTACAAAATTTGATATGGAGTTTGATACCAGTGTGGTTATAGAGTCTGCTGTAAATGTAAACTTACCATTTAGCGTACAATCTCCAGATGTAGAAACTAATTCCGAATCTGAATTTGAATTTAATGATACGCGTAAAGATTTAATTGAAGATATACGATTAAAAGAATTGAAGTTAATTATTACTACACCAGACGATGGCGACTTTACTTTTTTAGAGTCTTTAGAGGTATTTATATCTGCAGAAGGTTTGGAAGATGTTAAAATTGCATCTATAACGGATGTTCCAGATACGGTAGATAATACTATAGATTTAGAAACTTTTGATGTAGATATAAAAGATTACATAAAGAAAGATACGTTTAGTTTAAAACTAGAAACGGTTACCGATAAAGTAATTACAGAAGACCATCATATAGATGTGGAAACTGTTTTCTTTGTAGATGCTAAAATTTTAGGTATTTAATATCTAAAGAAAAAAATATAAAAACCACTCTATTTTTAGGGTGGTTTTTTGTTTGTGTAAAGTATGTAATTTTTAGGCGGCAAAAAAAGAGTAACTTTAAATTGTGAATTGCTATTAATGGTTTAAATTTTGATAGTCTAAAAAATTAAAGATTAGATATGAAGAGGATAATTTTAGTTTTGTGTTTATTTTTATGGTCATCTAGCGTAGTTTTTGCTCAAGAATGGCAAACAGATTTTACACTTGCAAAGGAGCTTTCTTCTAAAAATAATATTCCTATTGTATTAGTATTTCAGGGTTCGGACTGGTGCGCGCCATGTATTAAGCTAGATAAAGAAATTTGGAGTACAGAAGAGTTTACGGACTATGCAAAAGAAAATTTTGTAATGTTACAGGCCGATTTTCCTAAAAAGAAAAAAAATAGTTTGTCCGAAGAGCAGGTAGAAAAAAATAAAGCACTAGCTGAGCAGTATAATCCTAAAGGATATTTTCCTTTTGTGGTAGTGTTAGATAAAGACGGTAATGTCTTAGGGCAAACCAGTTATAAGAAAATAACTCCAACAGCATATATTAAATTGTTAGAATCCTTTAAAGGGTAATTTTGATAAAAAAAGCACTTTATTTTTTCATTTTTTTTGCCTGTATCATTGTATACGGGCAAGAACCCTATAAGCAAACAATGAAGCTTATGGGCAGCCGTTTTGATATTACGGTAGTAGCTAAAGATTCTCTTGAAGCTAGTTATTTTATAACTCTGGCAGTTAATGAAATAACAAGAATAGAAAAACTTATTTCTTCTTGGGATAAAAATTCAGAAACTACATTAGTAAATAAAAACGCAGGTATAGCACCTATAAAAGTTAGTAACGAGCTTTATGAGTTAATAGAAAGAAGCCTAAAAATAAGCAAATTAACGGATGGTGCTTTTGATATTTCATATGCTTCTATGGACAAAATTTGGCAATTTAATGGGACTATGACACAAATGCCAAAAGCCAAACAAATAAAACAATCCGTAGCTAAAGTAGGATACAAAAACATTATTTTAAATAAAGAAGAAAGTACCGTTTACCTAAAACAAAAAGGGATGAAAATTGGCTTTGGCGCTATAGGCAAAGGCTATGCAGCAGATAAAGCCAAAGCATTACTTGTAAAAAAAGGAGTTATTTCGGGTATCATAAATGCTTCTGGAGATATGAATACATGGGGAAAACAACCTAATGGAGAAGAGTGGAAGGTTGCTATTACTAACCCTATGGATAAAAACAAAGCCTTTGCATTATTACCAATAACTAATGGCGCTGTTGTAACTTCTGGTAATTATGAGAAGTTTGTAATGCTTAATGGTAAAAGATACACTCATATTATAGACCCAAGAACAGGATATCCGTCTAGTGGTATTATTAGTGTTACCATTTTTGCACCAAAAGCTGAGCTTGCAGATGCGCTGGCAACTTCTGTTTTTGTAATGGGTAAAGAAGTAGGACTAAATAGAATAAATCAATTGCCAAATATTGAGTGCGTAATTGTAGATGATATAGGAGAAGTAACTACATCAAAAAATATTAAAATAAATAGATTATGATAAAGGGTTTTCTAATTGCATGTGGCCTTCTTATTTGTTGCACATCTTGTGTTGCTGTTAAAGAGTATGATAAGGTAAGTTTAAATGATCCAGATATGGTTTTATCCGACAAAAAATCAGATAGAAACATTTCTACTTTTCATTCTTATAGAGAGGCAGCGGTAGGTGCTAATGGAGGAAAAACTGGTGGAGGTTGTGGTTGTAACTAATAGTATAAAGTAAATAGAAATATAATGAGTAAAAATAGTAAAGGAATAAGTCTTTGTATGTTTTTGTTTGCCACTCTTTTTTATGGGTATGCGCAAGAAAAAGATTCTATTGTTACCTATAAGAAACGCGTTTTAGAAACTTCTGAAATAGATTTTTTAACTAGCTATTATTCTCAAGAAGGAAATAACGCAGCTGTAAGTGGAGGACTAGGAACAGAAGATTTACAAGATGCAACAGCGGCAGTAGTAATTTCTATTCCCTTAAATGAGGATGATGTATTAACTATTGATGCTGGAATATCTGCTTACACTTCTGCATCATCTAGCAATGTAGATCCTTTTGATGGCAGTTCTCCTGCAGACCCTTTTGTGGCAAGTTCAGGAGCTTCAAAACAAGATGTTTGGTCAAATTTACTTTTAGGATACAGCCATAGTTCAGATAGTAGAAATGATATTGTTTCAGCTAAAATATCGGTAGCAAAAGAGTACGATTATTTTTCTCTGGGTTTTGGTGGTGCCTATACCAAATTATTTAATGAAAAAAATACAGAGGTAACTATGAATACTAATGTATATCTAGACAGTTGGAGCGCTATTTACCCAGTAGAACTAAGACCTTTTACTGCTAATGGGAATGGTATTGCTAACGGACTTTTTTTAAATAATACTATTACAGGAAACACCAATTATGATCCAATATTTACTCCTTTTAAGGATGAAAAAAGGAACTCTTATGCAGTAGGTTTTGGTTTCTCACAAATACTTTCTAAAAAATTGCAAGCTTCTTTATTGGTAGATTTTGTAAGGCAAGAAGGGTTATTGTCCACCCCTTTTCAAAGAGTATACTTTAGTGATGTGGCAAATTCTTTTATAGATAATTTTCATTTAGCAGATGCTATAGAACAATTACCAGATTCTAGATTTAAAATAGCCGTAGGAGGGAGGTTAAATTATTATATAAATGAAGTTTTTGTAGTAAGAACTTATTATCGTTACTATACAGATGATTGGGGAATAGATTCACATACAGCAAGTATAGAAGTGCCAATAAAAATAACAGATAAGTTTACGGTGTATCCATCTTACCGATTTTATAATCAAACCGCAGCAGATTATTTTGCTCCATACAATGAGCACTTATCTACCAGTGTGTTCTATACGTCAGACTATGATTTGTCTAGGTATACTGCTAATCAATACGGAATAGGAGTATCTTATACGGATATTTTTACAAATTTTCATGTATGGAAATTTGGTTTAAAAAGTATCGATTTAAAGTATAATAATTACCAAAGGGACTCTGGTTTAAAGGCTAGTATAATTTCTGCAGGCTTTAATTTTATAGTAGATTAATCCTTTTAGTAAACAACTGCGAAGAAAACCTAAGAGACAACCATTAAAACTAAAGGCAAACCTAGGAGCATCTAAATCACGATTATCAAGTGAAAAGTTAGGTTTTTAATTCCAATCTAAATTTTTCGTTATTTAAGTTAATTCTACACCTAATTTTATTTTTAAAGAACTTCAAATCAGGTATATTTGCCGCAATTAGTATATAGTATCTATAAAAATTAATCTTAAAAGAGGAAATGAACAAAGAATTAGATCAGTTATCGGCAGACAATATTAGAGCATTGGCAATTGCTATGGTTGAGAAAGCACAATCAGGTCATCCAGGTGGGCCAATGGGAGGAGCAGACTTTATGCATATTTTGTATTCAGAGTTTTTTAATTATGACCCTACCGATATGTCTTGGCCTTTTAGAGACCGTTTTTTTATGGATGCAGGGCATTTATCTACATTAATGTATGCACAATACTATTTGTTAGGAAACTATAAGAAAGAAGATGTTTCTAATTTTAGACAATGGGGTTCTGTAACTCCAGGTCACCCAGAGGTAGATGTAAAAAGAGGTATAGAAAATACATCTGGACCATTAGGGCAAGGACATACTATGGGGGTAGGAGCTGCAATTGCTGCAAAATTCTTAGGAGCACGTTTTGGAAATTGGATGGATCATAAAATTTATGGTTTTATTTCTGATGGAGGTGTACAAGAAGAAATTTCCCAAGGAGCAGGTAGAATAGCAGGGCATTTAGGGTTAAATAACTTTATAATGTTTTATGATGCTAATGATGTACAATTATCTTCTATGACAGACGAAGTTACTTCAGAAGATACAGCAATGAAGTATGAGTCTTGGGGATGGAAAGTTGTTACTATAGATGGGCATGATCATGAGCAAATAAGAAAAGCATTAAAAGATGCTAATGCAGAAACAGAAAAGCCAACCTTAATTATAGGTAAAACTATAATGGGTAAAGGTTCTGTTACTGAGGATGGTAGCATGTATGAAGGTCATTGTGAGTTACACGGAAAGCCAATAGGAGCTACTGGTGCAGATTACACAAAAACACTTTTAAATCTAAAAGCAGACCCAGAAAATCCTTTTAATATATATGAAGATGTACAAGAGTATTATAAAACTATTGTAGCATCTAAAACAAAGAATGCGGCTTCTAAAAAAGAAGAAATAGCAAACTGGAGAAAAGAAAATGAAGCTCTTGCTACAAAATTAGATTTCTTCTTATCTGGAGAAATACCAAAATTAGATTTTGAATCTATTACACATAAAGACGGTCTTGCAACAAGAGCAGCATCTTCTAATGTGTTAGCATATATGGCAGAGAATGTAGAAAACATGATAGTTTCTTCTGCAGATTTATCTAATAGTGATAAAACAGACGGATTCTTAAAAAAATCATCTGTACTACAAAAAGGAGATTTCTCTGGAGCATTTTTACAAGCAGGTGTTGCAGAGTTAACTATGGCAACAATAGCAAATGGTATAGCACTACACGGAGGTATTATTCCTGTAGTTGCTACGTTCTTTGTGTTTTCTGATTATATGAAACCAGCTATTCGTTTAAGTTGTATTCAAGAATTACCAGTAAAGTTTGTTTGGACGCATGATGCTTTTAGAGTAGGGGAAGATGGACCAACACACCAGCCAGTAGAGCAAGAAGCGCAAATACGTTTATTAGAGAAATTAAAGAACCACAGCCACGAACAAAGTTTTGTAGCATTACGTCCTGCAGATTCTCAAGAAACTAGTGTTGCTTGGAAAATGGCAATGGAAAATACAAAAACACCAACAGGATTAATTCTTTCTAGACAAGGAATAAAAGATGTAGCACCACAAGGAGATTCTAGATATACCGAAGCTTTAGGTGCAGAAAAAGGAGGATACTTAGTAAAAGAAACTACAAATGCAGATGTTGTTTTAATAGCTAATGGCTCTGAAGTTGCAACTTTACTAGAAGCAGCAGTTTTATTAGAAGAAAAAGAAGGATTAAAAGTTAGTATAGCTTCCATCCCTTCAGAAGGAATTTTTAGACAGCAAGACGAGGAATATCAAGAAAGTATAATTCCTGCCAACAAACCAATTTTTGGTCTTACAGCAGGCCTTCCAGTAAACTTAGAAGGTTTAGCAGGACCAAATGGAAAAGTATTTGGTTTGGATCATTTTGGATATTCTGCACCAGCAAAAGTACTAGACGATAAATTTGGCTTTACTGGAGAAAAAGTATATCAAGAAGTAGTAAATTTTTTAAATTAATACGTAAATAAAAGAAATATGAAATTTTTTATAGATACAGCTAATTTAGCAGATATTAAAGATGCACAAGATTTAGGTGTTTTAGATGGTGTTACTACAAACCCTTCTTTAATGGCTAAAGAAGGAATTACAGGAGCAGATAACATTTTGGCACATTATAAAAAAATATGTGAGTTAGTAGATGGTGATGTAAGTGCTGAGGTTATTTCTACAGATTTTGACGGAATGGTTAAAGAAGGAGAAGCTTTAGCAGCTCTTAACCCTCAGATTGTTGTAAAATTACCAATGATTGCTGATGGTGTAAAAGCATGTAAATATTTTTCTGATAAAGGAATAAGAACTAATGTTACTTTAGTTTTCTCTGCAGGACAAGCATTGTTAGCTGCTAAAGCAGGGGCAACATATGTATCTCCTTTTATTGGTCGTTTAGATGATATTTCTACAGATGGTTTAGGTCTTATTGCAGATATTCGTCTTATATATGATAACTATGGTTTTGATACGCAAATCTTAGCTGCATCAGTACGTCATACAATGCATGTGTTAGATTGTGCTAAAATTGGTTCCGATGTAATGACTGGGCCTTTAAGTTCTATAAAAGGATTATTAAAGCACCCACTTACAGATAGTGGTTTAGCTAAATTCTTAGCAGATTATAAAAAAGGAAATTAAGTCCTTTTAAATTTTATTTTAAAGCCTTCTATCTTGGGATAGAAGGCTTTTTTTATTACAAAAAGCTCTTAATTTTAACATCTCTTATGTTTAATAACAGTAAAAAATAAAATAATAGAATTAAATTTGAAGATATAAATTTATATAAATGATTAATAAGAAGATAGTTGTTTTAGGACTTGCATTAGTAGCACTTTGTGTACAATGCAAAAATGTAGATTCTAAAAAAGTAGATAAAACAGATAAAAAAGAAGAAATTGCTTTAAAAGAAGATAAAGTTGTAACACCAGATTCTATTCTAACAAAAATTCCTAAAGGAACTTCTATACCAGAAGGAATGGTGTGGATTAGCGGAGCAGAATTTTTACAAGGAGCAGTACCACAAGATAAAATGGCAATGAAACATGAAAAACCTGCACATAAAGTTGCTGTAGATGGTTTTTTTATGTCTACAACAGAAGTTACAAATGACCAGTTTGCAAAATTTGTAAAAGAAACAGGTTATATTACAGTTGCAGAAAGAGAAATAGATTGGGAAGATATGAAAAAGCAACTTCCTGAAGGGACTCAAAAACCGCACGATTCTATCTTACAACCTGGGTCTTTAACTTTTAAGAAAACAAAAAGTTCTTTGCCAAATTTATATGATTTTTCGCAATGGTGGAGATGGACAATAGGAGCTAGTTGGAAGCACCCCAACGGACCAGGGAGTTCTATAAAAGGAAAAGGTAATTACCCTGTAGTACAAGTTTCTTATGAAGATGCAGTTGCCTATTGTAATTGGGATGGTAGCCGTTTGCCAACCGAGGCCGAGTGGGAGTTAGCCGCTAGAGGAGAAAATTTAGAGGCTATTTACTTTTGGGGAGATGATGTTACAGATTTAAAGAAAAGAGCAAATACATGGGAAGGAGAGTTTCCGGTTGTGAATACAAAAATGGATGGTTATGAAAGAAGAGCACCAGTAAAAAGTTATCCTGCTAATAGCAATGGATTGTTTGATATGGCTGGTAATGTTTGGGAATGGACAACAGATTGGTATAACACAAATTATTATAAAGAACAAGGAGCTTTAAACCAAGTTACGTATAATCCAACAGGGGCAAGTAACCCTTTTACAGAAAACAATCCATATGCAAAAGAAAAAGTCATGAAAGGCGGTTCTTTTCTATGTAGCGATTCTTATTGTGCAAGTTATAGGGTTTCTTCAAGAATGGGCTCTAGTCCAGATTCTTCCTTAGAGCACTTAGGGTTTAGAACCGTAAAAGATATTAAATAAAATTAGGGGTAGAGATATAGATTAAAACTCTTATTTATAAAGTTTTAATACTTTAATTGTAAGGTTTTAAGTCAAAAAGCTACTTTTGTATAACTCAAATAAATTTAAAAAAACTATGTCTGATACTATAGAAAGAATTAAAACATTAATTATAGGCTCTGGCCCAGCAGGATATACCGCAGCAATATATGCTTCTAGGGCAGATTTAAAACCTGTACTTTATACAGGCATGGAGCCAGGTGGGCAATTAACAACTACTACAGAGGTAGATAATTTTCCAGGGTACCCAGAAGGTATTGATGGGCCTACAATGATGGTGCAGTTACAACAGCAAGCAGAACGTTTTGGTACAGAAGTTCGTATTGGGATGATTACTGCAACAGAATTAAGTGATAAAGTTGGTGGAATTCATAGAGTAACTGTAGATAATGATAAAGTTATAGAAGCAGAAACTATTATTATTTCTACTGGAGCAACAGCAAAATATTTAGGCTTACCTAGTGAGCAAAAATTACGTGGAGGTGGGGTATCTGCTTGTGCGGTTTGTGACGGTTTCTTTTATAAAAAACAAGATGTTGCTATAGTTGGAGCAGGAGATACTGCAGCAGAAGAAGCTTCTTACTTATCTAACATATGTAATAAAGTTACAATGTTAGTGCGTAAAGATTATATGCGTGCTTCTAAAGCAATGCAACACCGTGTAGAGAGTATTCCAAATATTGAAATTAAATACAATACAGAAGTTGATGAGGTCTTGGGAGACCAAGTTGTAGAAGGATTACGTATGGTTAATAACCAAACGCAAGAAAAGGAAGATATTGCTATTACTGGATTGTTTATTGCAATTGGTCATAAGCCAAATACAGATATATTTGCAGGACAGTTAGATATGGACGAAACGGGGTATTTAATAACAGAAGGTAAAACAACAAAAACGAACTTACCTGGTGTTTTTGCTTGTGGAGATGCACAAGATAAAGATTACAGGCAAGCGGTTACAGCTGCTGGTACAGGGTGTATGGCAGCTTTAGATGCAGAACGTTATTTAGCAGCTATAGAAACTCCAGAGGAGGTAGCATAATATACTAAAAGAGTTATGAAAAAATCCAGTATGTAAATACTGGATTTTTTTGCTTTTTTTTAGTCTATACGTTTATAATTTTCAGAAAATGTTGGGTGTCCATGTTCATCCAAAGTAATTTGGTTGTAATGGTCATCGTATAAATGTAATTCAAATTTAAATGTTTGTATGGTATCTAGAACTTTCATCATGGCTTTAGATCCATATTCTAATCTTTCAGACAAACTAGTATCGGTTTTACTATATGTTCCATACCCATACCATTCTTTAGGGTCATCTGGAGAGTATCTTGTCCACATAACTTTACCTTTGCTGTAAATTTTTACCTGTCTATATCCGTTAATATTCAGAAGAGTGTCTGATACGTTAATCCCATCATAATGATAACGATTTACGAGTTCCCAAGTTCCTTCTATAGAAGGTTTAACATACGATTTTGATGATGTAAAATTGGTTGCAGAAACCAAAAGGAACATCAAGAAAACCAATCCTAATAATTTTTTCATGGTTATCTATTTTTAAGTTGTTAATTACTAATAAGTTACGTTATTTTTTTGAGATAATAACGAGAAATAGTAGTTTTCTTTAAAAGGAAAATAAATGAGATAACGTATTAATAGTAATTATAGGAGGCTAACGCCATTTCCATTTTGTATAGGAAATAATACAGTACCATCTTCTTTTATTTCTACACCTTTTGCTATATCCTCTTTAAGTAGCATAGCTCCATCCATATCTACATAATCTAATTGGGGTAGTAATTGCGCTATAGCAGAAATACCTACAGACGATTCTGTCATGCAACCAACCATAACTTTAAGTCCTAATTCTTTTCCTTTTTTAATCATGCGTAGGGCAGGGGTAAGACCGCCACATTTGGTAAGTTTTATGTTTACCCCCGAAAAGTGTAATGCACACTTTTCTACATCAGATTCTACAATACAGCTTTCATCGGCAATAATGGGTAATACACTATTGTGCATTACTTTTTCCATGCCTTCCCAATTATCTGCTATTAAAGGTTGTTCTAAAAACTCTACTCCTAAGTCCTTTAAAATTGGAGCGTTATGTATAGTTTCTTCAGGGCTCCAGGCACAATTAGCATCTATCCTAAAAATAGCATCGGTATGCTTTCTTAACTCTTTAACAATGGCAACATCCTTATCTGTTCCTAATTTAATTTTATAAATGGGCCAAGGTTTTTCTTTCATTTTGGTTACCATCTTATCAATACTAGCAATACCTATGGTGTAATTGGTTGTAGGGTATTTTTTAATATTTGTTTTCCAGATCTCATAAAGAGGTTTCTTTTTTAACTTGCCATATAAATCATGCGCAGCTAAGTCTAAAGCACAAATAGCAAAATTGGTAAGCCCTTTATCTACAAGAAATTGATGAAATATATCTGGAGTTGTAAATTTAAAAGCGGTTATTTCTTTTTCAATTTTTTTAATTTCTTGCATCATGCTTTCTACCGTAATTTTGTAGTAAGAGTTTGCAGTAGCTTCTCCGTAACCAGTTTCTCCATTTAAAGATAAGCTAGTAATTAAAGAGTCTTGAGAATCATGAGATTTTCTAGAAATACTAAACGTATGCTTTAAACTAAGGCTATATTTTTTTAATTGTATTTCCATGGCGTTAATATAGAAATTAAAACAAAAAAAATCCGCTAAAATTTAACGGATTTTTTTAGTTAATTATAGGGGTAACTTTTAGCTAATTCAATTTTTAGTATTTATGTACACTACCAGAAACCGATTTCTTTTTTTGAACACTGGCGTCACCTGAATACGATATATTACCACCACTACTAGCGTTTGCATGCAAAGACTCAGAAACATGAATTTTTATATTAGAGCCACTACTAGCCTCTGCAGAACAAATAGCTGTAGTAAGGTCTTTAGCTTTTATGTTGGCGCCACTACTACTATCTATATCCGATACTTTTGCTTTACCAGAAATAGAAATATTAGCACCACTACTGCCATCTACCTCTAAATCATTACAAGAAATTTCTGCATTTAAAATAGAACCACTACTAGCATCTAATTCTAAATCATCACTTTTAATAGTATTTTCTGTAACCAAATGAGAGCCGCTAGAACTTTTTAGAGCATCAATATTAGGTAAGGAAACATAAACTTTTTTAGTTGCTCTACCAATATTTTTAATAGCATGAATATGTAGTTTTCCGTTTTTAATATCTGTACCAATAAGGTCTATGATATTTTCGTCTCCTTTTACAGATATTTTATAGTCCTCTGCTTGTGTTACATAAACTTGTATACCTTCTGATGCAGATACTACAGTAAAGTTTTCATTAACATTTCTGTTTTCATCTACTACGATGTTATTTCCTTTAATACCGGAGCCCATGTCTCCAAGATTAATATCAAATCCGCAGGAGGATAAGAAGAGCGTAATAATAATTGCGATGGTAATTTTTACTAGGGTTGTCATGATTGTTGTTTTTTTGATTGCTGTAAAATTGATGTATTTGTTGGTACGTTACTAGTTTTTGTTACTGAGTTGTTAGATTTGTTATCCGAGTTGTTTTTTAATTGTTTTCGTTTGTGTTAATATCTATTCCGTTTTCGTCTATTTTCATTTTAAAAGACTCGCCATTATCTTTAACATCAATGTCTATTCCATCTTCATTAATAAGAATTTTGTTGTTTTCGCCGTTTTCATTCACATTAATTTTAATGCCATTTTCATTAATAATAACCTTGTTTTCTTCCTCACGTTCTTTTTCTTTTGGACAATCTAAACATACTAATTGATTGTCTTTAGCAATTTTCCAGGAGTATTTGGTAAGTTCACAGCCATTCATATCATGGTCATTATTAGTGTGGGTGCTCCAACATCTACTATTACTCTTACTATAATTTAAAATAGTATTTTCTGGTAGATAAAGCGTAGCTTTTACTTCTAGGTCATTAAATTTGTTATTTCCTTTTAGGGTTAAAAAGTCATCTAGAATTATAGTGTTGCCCTCTACTTTATAACTATAATTTATTTGGTCTGCAGTTTCGCGTGCTGCATTAAAAGACGCTCCGTTTGCTTCTTTTCTAACCTCTAACCTAATTACAGAATCTTTAGATTTTTTGATGTTAATACGAACGTCTTCAGATAGCATTACTTCTTCACCGTTGTCATCATAACTCATAATTAACCCATCCATATGAATGTTACCTCTATTCTCATGTAATTTAGAAGATACAGATGAAATAAATACAGTGTCTCTAGGAGTATCTATATATAATTCATGTTCTGTTGTAACGTTACCAGAGTATGCATGCGCTGCAGCCTCTCTAACCCCAATAATTATTAAACTTATAATAGAAATAATCCAAAGTCCTAATAAAGAGAATTTAGCTATGTTTCCTATAGATTTTAAATTTTTTATTAAAATCTTTAATCCTAAATAAAGCAAAAAGAAAAATGGTATTCCTATAGCAAAGAATAAAAGTAAAGAAAGCAACCATACCGGAGCTTGTGAGGAATTGGTTATAAAATTATTAAACCCAGGTAAATGTACCCAGTCTAAAGTACCAACGGCTATAAAACCAATAAAGAGTCCTAAAATAGTACTAGCACCAATTATTATTAGAATAATGCCTATGAATTTTCCAAATATTTTGAAAAAGAACATGATAATTTCGCCAATAACATCAAAAAAGGTTTTACCACTGTTTTTAACTTGGTTTCCTACTTTTTCATAGTCCACACTTTTAACTTTTTCAGCTACCTCATCAAAACCCTCTTTAACTTTACGTTCTATATTGCTAATATTTACGGCTTCGCCACGCATATCTAATTTTTGAGACGTACTAGAAGCTTCTGGGATAAGAATCCATAATAAGCCATAAATAAGAATAAACCCTCCACCAGAACCAATGGTAAAGAAAACCCATAATAAACGAATCCACAATGGGTCTATGCCTATGTAATGTGCTAATCCAGAGGAAACACCAGCAACATATTTAAGTTCTGTATCTCTATATAATTTTTTTACTTTCTTCTTCTCTTTCTTTGGCGCTGGTTCATCCTCAAAAATATCTTCATCTACCATGTAGTCTTCTGGCTGCCCCATAATGGTAATTACCTCGTCTACTTCTTTATTTGTAATTACTTGTCTTTCATTTTCAAGCTTTTCATGAAAGAGTTCCGCAATACGAGCTTCAATATCTGCAAGAATTTCATCACTACCAGCAGTATTTGCAAAAGAGCGTTTTATAGCTTCTAAATAGCGTCGCATTTTGTTGTAAGCTTCTTCATCTATATGAAAAAGAACATTAGCTAAGTTTATGTTTACAGTCTTGTTCATTATGCGTTATTTTTTGTGTTGGTTACTACATTAGTAGCGTTTCTTAATTCGTCCCAAGTACTATCTAATTCTTTTAAAAATACTTTTCCGGTTTCGGTAAGTGTGTAATATTTTCGTGGCGGTCCAGAGGTAGATTCTTCCCATCTATAATTTAGTAAGCCAGCATTTTTAAGTCTTGTTAACAAAGGATATATAGTACCCTCTACAACAAGCATCTTAGCGTCTTTTAGAGTTGCTAGAATTTCAGAAGCATATTTATCCTTACCATTCAGGATAGATAAAATGCAATATTCTAGCACACCTTTACGCATTTGTGCTTTTGTATTTTCTACATTCATAATTTCATAATCTATTTAATTAACTGTTCGTTTTCATATGCCGTACTTAAAGTTTTTTTATGTCTGTGATTAAGAGACTATAGCTCTAAGTACGGAATATGGGATTGATTGATGCATAAACTCTTGATTGATTTTATTTTATAAATTTTATAGTAATTGGGTAGCTAAAAGTTTCCCCCTCGTTAGTTTTTAAAGTTGCCATTATAGTATATACTACATTAACAATAAAAAGTGCAGCCTGTGCCAAACCTGTAACTCCTAAAGGAATCATCCACTTACTAAATGAAAAATCATCTAAGTCAAAATGCAGGTTTAAATTGTTATAATTACTTAAGTCTGATAATCCAAAAAGATTAAAATCCATAATATTAGGGAGCATTCCAATAATAAAAGGAACACTTATTATTCCTAAAAGAATAGAATAAAGAAGTAGGCTTATTTGAAAGTTAATTGCCTGCTTTCCATTATAATCTACAAAGCTATATTCTTTTTTATTTGCTGTCCACAATACTAATGGAATAATAAAATTTCCAAAAGGGATAAAGAATTTAGAAAAGGTAGATGCATGTATTAATGCAGACAAATTTTTCTCGTGTTTTGTTATGGTTTCTGTCATGACCTATTAGTTTCTTATACAAATATATGTCTAAAAAAAGGTACTATGCAAAACAAAGTACTAAAATTTAACATAAAATTAACATTTTAAGATTCGTAATATATCAAGTATATTTATAGAAAAAATAATATACTTATGCCAGTTTCTCCCAGTAAATTAAACATGTTTACCTTTATTAAGTTACCTTCTGCATGGTGGTGTGGCGTACGTTTGCAATCTATAGATAAAAATAGGGCAGTGGTTACTGTGAAGCATAGATGGTTTAACCAAAACCCATTTAGATCTATGTTTTGGGCTGTGCAAGGCATGGCTGCAGAGCTTAGTACAGGGGCTATGATGATAGACCAAATAGAGGGCAGTGGTAAAAAAATTTCTATGTTGGTGGCTAATAATAATGCTAATTTCTCTAAAAAAGCTACGGGTAAAATTACTTTTATATGCGAAGATGGCAATAAAATTAAAGAGGCTTTAGATAAAACCATTAGTACGGGAGAAGGGCAAACCCTTTGGATGCAATCTATAGGGACTAATGAAGATGGGGTAGTAGTATCTACCTTTAATTTTGAGTGGACTGTTAGGTTAAAAAAATAATAGTACTCAATTTTATTTTTAAAATATAGCTAGCAAATGCATAAGAAAGTTCTATTTCATGAAATTCAAAAATTAAGACAATGGTGGATTTGGTTAATAATTTTAGCCGCTTTTATATTCAATTTATATTTTATAATTAAACCATTACTTTCTTCAGACCATGCCTCTTCTGTAAATATGTCTTTCTCTTTAATTATGCCATACACCACTTGGCTTTTTATTTTGCTCACATTAGCAGTAGTAGTATTGTTATTTTTTATGAAAATGACTACTGTAATTACAGAAGATAAAATAGCAATAAAGCACATGTATGTTGTAAAGAAAGATTTTTTATGGGAAGATATAGCATCTGCAGAAATTATTACCTATGGTTTTGTTGGTTACGGAAAGCGTTACAGTATAAAGCATGGTATTGTATATAATATGCGAGGGAATAAAGGTTTGGCTATTAAATTAAAAAATGGAAAAAAATACCTTATTGGTACTCAAAAAGAAGAGAATTTAAGAGAAGTTGTACGTAACATTCAAAACCATACTTAGAAAAAAATAAATTAAAACCATATAAAAATGAAAAAGGTAAGTTTAACTTTAGTACTGTCCTTAATTTTAACAACAACACTTTTTGCGCAAAAAACATTTACATTATCTAGTAACGATTTAGGAGGAGAAGCTACAAAAACACAAGAATTTAATGGATTTGGTTGTTCTGGAGAGAATCAATCACCACAATTATTATGGAAAAATGCCCCTGAAGGAACAAAAAGTTTTGCTATTACAATGTATGATCCAGATGCACCAACAGGAAGTGGTTTTTGGCATTGGGTTGTTTTTGATATTCCAGCTAATGTAAATGAATTAGTAACTAATGCAGGAAATGTAGAACTAAATTTAGCACCTAAAGGAGCCATACAAAGCATAACAGATTATGGAATTAAAGGATTTGGAGGGCCTTGTCCGCCAGTAGGTCATGGGTTTCATCAATATGTAATTACTGTTTATGCTTTAAAAACGGATAAATTAGGGCTTGATGAAAGAATAAACCCAGCCGTTGTTGGTTTTAATCTATGGAACCAAACCTTAGCAAAAGCAAGTATTATTGCTTATTATAAGAGATAAAAAAGCAATTTTTGTAAAATTTCACTTTTTCTGTAACAAACACCCCTTATTTGTCTACATATAGATATCAATCTAAAAAAATATAAAAAATGAATGCACACGAAATAGATTATCAGATTTTTGGGGAAGAAATGCAATATGTAGAAATAGAACTAGATCCGCAAGAAGCTGTTGTGGCAGAAGCTGGTAGCTTTATGATGATGGATTCTGACATTAAAATGGATACCATTTTTGGAGATGGTTCTAACCAAGAAAAAGGTGTTTTAGGGAAATTATTTTCTGCAGGAAAAAGAATGCTTACGGGAGAGAGTCTTTTTATGACTGCTTTTTTAAATATAGGACAGGGAAAAAAGCAAGTAAGTTTTGCATCGCCTTATCCTGGAAAAATTGTACCAATAGATTTATCTGAAAAACAAGGAAAATTTATTTGCCAAAAAGATGCTTTTTTATGTGCTGCAAAAGGAGTTTCTGTAGGAGTTGAATTTTCTAAAAAATTAGGTCGCGGTCTTTTTGGGGGAGAAGGGTTTATCATGCAAAAGTTAGAAGGCGATGGTATGGCATTTGTACATGCTGGCGGTACTTTGGCAAAGAAAGAACTTGCTGCTGGTGAAGTTTTAAAAGTAGATACCGGTTGTATTGTAGGTTTTAGTCAAACTGTAGATTATGATATAGAGTTTATTGGTGGTATTAAGAATACAGTTTTTGGTGGCGAAGGCTTATTTTTTGCAACCCTAAGAGGCCCTGGTACAGTATATGTACAATCCTTACCTTTTAGTAGATTAGCTGGTAGAGTTTTATCGGCACTACCTAGAAACGGAAATAGTAAAGGAGAAGGTAGCCTTTTAGGTGGTATTGGAGACTTATTAGATGGCGATAATAGATTTTAATTGTGTATTAAATTAACATCTTCTAAAGAGATACCCAATAACTTTTTAGCAATAACATCTAATTCTTTTTCATTCCCAGAAAAATGGTATACCCTGTGGTAGTGACTTAGAGTATCATTAATCTCTAATTCTCGCATGGCAGAGGTAGACTCTAACTCAAAAAAACTAGGAATAGTAGTAGGAGAATAATCCATTGTTCCATTATTATAAATAGGAATAACTTCCCCTTTATATGGGTATTCTTGGTTAGAGGCATTAGAATTAAAATAAAGGCTATCTTTTGTTCTTTTATATTGTACAATAGTTAGTCTTTCTTTTTTTGCAGAATAGCACCCATAAATAGAAGGCGCTACATGTGGAGGGACTCCTATTTTAGATCTGTATGTACCATCTGCTTTATATAAAACTACATTCTTTTTTATTTGTAGACGGTCTTTTCCTAAAGGCCCCATATAGGTATATAAATCTTCAAGGTTTCCCTTTTTAGTTAATGGTACTATAACAATACTTTCTGTAGCTCCATTAAACATTCCTGCACTCCATAAAGAAATTAACCCTTTTTCTTTTGTTATTTTTTCTGTCCCTATATTTTGTAAAGTATTAGCGCTCTCATAAGCAGTATAGTTTAGGTGCTCTGGGATTAAAATTTTAAGATTTTTAGTTATATCTAGTGCATCTAAAATTGTAATAGTTCTAGAAATATCTAAAATAAAATCTGTACCAATATGGTTTGTAAGCGTCATTTTTTTACGCATACTAACTTCTTTGGTAGTTTGTTTCGTAAGTTGGTAGGCTTCATTTTCCATAGTATTAGGAACTAACCAATTAGTTTCGCTAATCGGTTTTATTTGTTGGTAATAAAAAGAAAATTGGCTACCTAGAGGTCCAATCCAAAGTCTGTCTTCACCACCAATACCACCCTTAAGTTTGTTTGTAATACTATTTTTATTAAACCATCCATTAGCATCTCCTAATATGCCATCATAAGTGCTAGTAATTATTCTACCCTGAAGCTCTGGGGTTATTATAAGCCTAGATTTACCGTTATTAGTAGTAAGCTCAATAACATTAGTATATTCTTTTAATTGGGATAGTACAGTGTTATATTTTTCTAGTGTTTGAGAATTACAATACGTAATACCAACTAGAAATAAAAAAGCGAAATAATTTTTCATGAGAAAACTCTTAGTGCTTAAAATTAGTAATTTTATCTGCCGTTAAGAGTTATAATAAGAACATAAATTAAAATACTTTCATTGAATAAATTTTTAAAGAATATAGAAAAAGTACTTCTCTCAGATAATTGGTATACATTAAACAAATTTAGTTTTGAATATTTAAGAGAAGACAAAGTTTGGGAAAAGCAAGAACGTGAGGTCTATGATTGCGGAGATGCAGCAGCAATACTCTTATATAACAAAAAAAAGCAAACGGTAATTTTAACAAAGCAGTTTAGGATGCCAGTTTTTCAAAATAAAACAGAATCTGGAGATGGAATGATGGTAGAGGTTTGTGCCGGACTATTAGACGGTGATACACCAGAAGTTTGTATTAAAAAAGAAGCTTTAGAAGAAACAGGATATAAAATAAATGTAGTTACTAAAGTTTTCGAGAGTTTTATGGTACCCGGAACGGTTATGCAAAAAGTACATTTTTTTGTTGGAGAGTATGAAGAGGAGAATAAAATAAGTGTTGGAGGAGGAGCAGATTATGAGACGGAGAATATTGAAGTTTTAGAGGTTTCTTTAAAAGAAGCAATTAGTTGGGTGCAAATGGGTAAAATTAAAGACGGAAAAACGATAATGCTTTTACAGCACGCGCAAATACAAAATCTTGTATAGCTTTAATAGGTATCTCTTATGTGTTCAAAAAAATGGTGTATTTCTTTTTTAATACCAGATGAAGACGTCATAAAATGATTATTCATAAAACTAAAAATAACTGTTTTTCCAGAGTTGGTAATAAGGTAACCGCTTAAGCAATAATTGTTACCCAAACTACCAGACTTGGCATACAAATATGGTTCTTGCACAGGATCTTCTTTTTTTGTTTTAGGAGCGTTAACTACTGGAAATAAAGTATATAACCTTTCTTTAGGTAACTTTTTATAAAGTTCATGAAGCACGTGTACCATAGATTCTGGTGTAAAAAGATTATACCTAGATAAACCAGAGCCATCTACCCATCTTGGTTTTTGTCTTAGATTAGATAATTTTGTTTTTAAAATATGTTCTTTAGCTATTTTAAAGCTTAGAGTATCTGTAAGAACACCAGAACTTACAAGCATTAATTGTTCTGCTAAAAAATTATCGCTTTTATGCATCATTCTTTTATAAACAGAATCTGATGCTATACCATATAAAATGTTTTTATCCCCCTCTGGAAACGTAGAAGAAATTGTGACATTCTTTTGTAGTATATCTTCTAGAAGGTTTTTAGTTAAATTATTGTCTGTAATAAAAGGAGTAATAATAGTGTCTTTAGAGGTGCTATTATAATAAAACGTATTGGCATGCTCTTCTCTTCTTTTTAGCAAATCAGAAAATGTTATACTGTCTTTAAAATAATTAGGTTTAGATATTAAATTACCCTTATTGTATATAGTAAGAACATTACCATATATGGGGAAACCACTTTTTTCTGGAGAATAATAGGTGTCGTAATCTTCCCAAGCCCAACCAGGACCATATTTATGATCTTTAAAATTAGAAGTGTTTACAACTATATTAGAATATTTTTTTAAGAATAAAATAGCTGTACTATCCTTAAAATAAGGATGTAATAGGGTTGGGTCTCCAGTTCCTTCCGTATAAAGTGTGTCTTTTGTAATATGATATTTTAAAGAAGGAATTTTATCTGGTATAGTGTTTAAGGCGGTAAATAGAGTAACTATTTTAATATTACTAGCTGGCGTAAAATATTTAGTGCTATTATAATTATATAAGGTGTCTCTGGTAGTTGGGTTTATTACTAGTACACCAGTAAAGCTGTTCTGGTAAAGTTTAGAATCTAAAATTACTTTAGAATTTTTACAATTAACAAGAGTAAGAAGTAGACCAATGTATAAGGCAATTTTTTTCATGTAAAAAACAAGTTATCCTAGAATGAATTTAAAATTAACTAAAAACTTGTGAATGCAATTATATATAGAGTTTTTATATTTCTCTTTGGTTTGGTTATTATTTCTTTTTTTAATTATGAATTTGTAACTTGTTGTGAATTAGTTTTTTGGTTAGATAAATTCTCTCTCTGAAAAATAAATAAATGTTAAAATACAATATGTAAGAAAATACATCGTTTTAACAAGAAATTATCTAATTTTTAACGTAGTAGAGACAATATATAAAATCTATTATAGTTAAATTTACTAGAGAGTATTATTTTAATTTAAACAACTAAAAATATGCCAAAGGCAATGCTTGAATACACAAAAACAATCTTAAAAAAAGTTAGTTTTGATAGTGTTCTTTTCTGTAAAGAATTAAAAAAAAGCTTAGGAATACTATTACCAGAAGAAATAGAAGAGTTAAAAAAATGGTTACAACAGTTTATTAATGATAAACCAGAATTACAAACCAGTATGGTTTTTTTAACTGCATAACATAAAAACGGTCACTATTTAGTGACCGTTTTCTTTTATAGAATAGTAAGTACTTATTACTATTCTTAGTCTTTAGGCTATTAGCTTATTTAGAAATAGGACTAATTATTTTTACATCCTGAAAAGCAATAGCTCCTCTAACAATTCCAGAAATTACATCTCTTAACGCTTCTGTTATTTGTATTTTTAGTTCGCTCTTATGATAAATAAGACTTACTTCTCTTGCTGGAGAAGGTGCATCAAAATACTTTAGATTCATTTTTTTAACTGCATCTAGACTCAAAGTATTTAAATAGGGTAGTAGTGTCATTCCAAGACCTTCATCAGAAAGATTAACTAGAGTTTCAAAACTACCGCTTTGTAATTGAAAATGCTCATCATCATAATTTTTAGAAGCTTTACATAAGTTAATTACGCCTTCTCTAAAACAATGTCCATCTTGTAATAAAAGAATATCATTAATACTTAAATCCTCTGGCTTTAAATTATCTAAGTTTTTAAGTCTGTGGTTGTTTGGAACATAACCAACAAAAGGTTCATAATACAAAGGGCGTTCTTTTATAAACTCGACCTCTAGCGGAGTTGCAGCAATAGCAGCATCTATATGGCCATCTTGTATATTTCGTATTAAATTTTCTGTACTTTGTTCTTTTATAATAAGGTTTACTTTAGGGTACTTATTAATAAAAGTTTTTAAAAACATTGGTAGTAAGGTTGGCATAATAGTGGGTATTATTCCTAAAGTATAATCGCCCCCAATAAATCCCTTTTCTTGATCTACAATATCTTTAATACGTTCCGCTTCGTTTACAATATTTTTAGCTTGTTCTACAATTTTTTTACCAACTTCGGTTATTGTAATTGGTTTTTTACTTCGGTCAAAAATAAGTATATCTAACTCATCTTCAAGTTTTTGCACTTGCATGCTTAAAGTTGGTTGGGTAACAAAACTCTTTTGTGCAGCAAGCGTAAAGTTTTGGTGCTCAGCAACTGCTAAAACATACTGTAATTGTGTAATAGTCATGCATCATAATTTTAAGCTATAAAGGTATTAAAACTATCAATAAAACTTATTATAAAACGATTTTTTATGCAATACCTTTATACTGTAAAAAGAAAATAATTTTTTAGAAAATAGAATTATGAAACTAAATAGTATAGGATTAGACGCAAAAAAGTCAGAAAATTTAAGCAAGAATTTGAACGTTCTTTTAGCTAATTTTCAAAGATATTATCAAAATTTAAGAGGCATACATTGGAACATTAAAGGAAAACGTTTTTTTGATTTGCATGTAAAATTTGAGGAGTTATATAATGATGCTAATTTAAAGGTAGATGAAATTGCAGAACGTATTTTAACTTTAGGAGGAGTGCCATTACACACTTTTAATGATTACATGGCTAAAGGAACTGTTCCAGTTGGTAAAAATATTACAAAAGACGAAGAAGCAATTCGTTTAATAGTAGCGTCTTTATCAGAGTTGTTATTATTAGAGAGACAAATATTAAACCATGCTGCAGATGCTAGTGATGAAGGTACAAGTGCTATGATGAGCGATTTTATCTCAGAGCAAGAAAAAACTGTTTGGATGATGAAAGCTTGGTTAACCGAAGAGATTTAGAAGAAACCAATATTATGTTATGAAAAAGCGCCCTGCTATGTAGGAGGGCGCTTTTTGTTATAGTGCGCTTAATAATTATTTTAAAATAAACGCTACCAATTCTTTGTGTTCTTGTTCTAAAGAAACGGTAGGGAAATTTTTTCCTGCTTGGCGGTACCAATAGCTTGCATTAAATTTATCGCCTTCTTGTCTATGTAGGTAAGCATGTATCCAGATTCCTATATTATTATGCATATCTTGAGCAATGTTATGAGAAGCTTCCCAATTTCCATTGGCATCAAACCAAAGTGATTTTAACGCCTCTGGCCAATCTTTTTCTGGCGATTCATTTTTAAGCGTATCCTTAAAGTCTAAATAGGTTTTTATTTTAGCCATTCATATTTTTTTTTGAACTGTTTGCTTCAAATCAAAGATAAAAGAATATATAAATTTTAATAGTAAGTGTTTTTTACAAAAGTATTACTAGTTTTTTCATAACAAATATTAACTAGTAATGATTGTTGCCCCATCTCATTTATAACATTTCAGTAGCCATAATTCCCAACTGGGTAATCTTATTTCGTTTTGGAGCTATGCCGTTCGCATTTTTGGAGTATCAAAATCAAAAAATCGAACAGTCATGTTAAAACTAGTAACTAATCTTATTTTATTTTTTGCAACTACAGTTGCTTTCTGTCAGACTACAATTTCTGGAAAAGTAGTAAATGAAAAAGGAAATCCTATTGTAGGTGCCAATGTATATTTAGAAGGTACCTATGATGGCGCTTCTACAAATACAGAAGGAGTTTTTTCTTTTGAAACTACATTAAAAGGCTCAAAAACCCTTATTATATCTGCGCTTTCTTATGAAACACACTATGAAATGGGAGAAGTTTCCTATTTTAAAAATATGCGTATTAAAATGCGTGAAGCCATTAATGAACTTACAGGAGTAACGTTAACTGCGGGGACTTTTAAGGCAGGCGATAATTCTAAAGTAGCGGTATTAAAGCCATTAGATGTTGTTACCACTGCAGGCGCTTTAGGAGACTTTGTTGCAGCATTACAAACCTTGCCAGGAACTAGTACAGTTAGTGAAGATGGTAGATTATTTGTTCGTGGTGGTGCCGCAGGAGAAACTCAGGTTTTTATAGATGGTTTACGAGTTTTTCAGCCTTTTAATGCTACAGCAAATAACATTCCTACAAGAGGCAGGTTTTCTCCTTTCTTATTTAAAGGAATAACGTTTAGTACTGGAGGATATTCTGCAGAATATGGGCAAGCGTTATCCAGTGTTTTGTTATTAAATACAGAAGATATGCCAAAACAAGAAAAGACTGATATTTCATTAATGTCTGTTGGAGGAGGTTTGGGGCATACCGAGATTTGGGGAAACCAATCTCTAAGTTTTAATACGTCTTATATTAATTTGGCTCCATACCAAAGTATAATTCCTAATAATCAAGGGGCACGTTGGAATAAGCCTTATGAATCTATTGCAGGTGAAGCAGTTTTTAGAAGTAAAGCAGATAAAAGTATGTTTAAATTATATACAGGGTTTAACCATAGTAATTTAGATATTGAGCAAGAGGATGTAAATTATGAAGACTATGTTCCTTTTCAATTAAAAAATAACAATTTATACGTAAATGCCTCTTACAAGCATTTTTTAGAGAACGAGTGGACCATTACTTCTGGAGCTAGTATTTCATCAGACAAAAATAAAATAGGAATTTTAACCAATAAGATAGATGCGGAGGAAACAGCATCACATGTAAAAGTAAAGGTGAAAAAGAGTTTTAGTAGTAGGTTTCAGTTACACTTTGGAGCAGAATATTTTAGTACAGATTATGAAGATATTTTTACGGAAGAAAGTGGGACTGCTTTTACTAGTGGTTTAAAAGAGAATTTATCTGGTGTGTTTTCGGAGGCCGATATTTTTTTTAGCAATAAGCTAGCAATGAAAGTAGGAGTAAGAGGAGAGTATTCTAAAACGTTGAAAGATTTTAAGGTCTCTCCAAGAGTATCCTTAGCGTATAAGAGTAGTGATAAAGGGCAATTTTCTTTGGCCTATGGCGATTTTTATCAAAACCCACAAACCAATTTTTTAAAGTTTGAGGATAATTTAAAATCTGAAAAAACGGCACATTACATATTTAATTACCAATATTTAAATGATGGAAAAACTTTTAGGGCAGAAGCATACTATAAAGACTATAAAAATTTAGTAAAGTATGATACAGATATGCCCATGTTTAATAGTACGTATAACAATTTAGGAAGTGGTTACGCTTCTGGTATAGATGTATTTTGGAGAGATAATAAGAGTATTAAAAACTTAGATTACTGGGTTTCTTATTCTTATTTAAATACGGAAAGAGATTATTTAAATTTTGAAGAAAAAGCGACCCCCAATTTTGCACCTACCCATAACTTTTCTTTAGTAACTAAATATTGGGTAGAAGATTGGCGTTCACAAATTGGTGCTTCTTATACCTATGGTTCTGGTAGGCCTTATGATAATCCTAATTCTTCTAACTTTTTAGCAGAAAAAACAAAGAGCTATAATAATTTAAGTTTTAATTGGGCGTATTTAATATCGCCTCAAAAAATCTTATATCTATCTGTAAACAATGCTCTAGGGTTTAATAATGTAAGTGGTTATCAATATGCTAACGCTCCAGATGTAAACGGAACATTTAATAGGCGTTCTATAAGGCCAACTGCAGATACATTCTTTTTTGTAGGTTTCTTTTGGACTATTAGTAAAGACAAAAAAAGTAATCAATTAGATAATCTGTAATAACTTTAACCAATAAGCGGACATTCTTTTCTGTTTTAAAATGGTAGTATTAATTACTATTTCACAATTTTTTTAAAATTATTATGTCATAATTAGCATTTTTTAAGGTGTAAAAGTAAAGAACAGCCAAACATTATATTACACATGCTAAAGGGCTAAATAAAATTTTAATTTCTTTTTTTAAGAAATAATATAAAATATAAAAAGGGAGTAGCAACTAGGCTACTCCCTTACCATTAAAAAAAACCAAAAAAATATTATTCAAATGTGTAATTGGTTTTTACAACTTGGGTTAATCTAAAATAGCCATGCGCATAGTTATCGGCATTTGTTTGGTTTATACAATTACCTTTTAAGGCTACGGGAGTAGTGCCAAATAAACCTACACCTTCAGATTGTTCTATTAAGGTTCTTATGTAATTAAAATATGCTTCAGAAATACCGTACATTTCTAATTCTACACGATCTCCAGCAGTAAATTCCCCTTGGTTATCATCTTCATCTTTTTCATACCACCAGTCTACTTCATTTCCATTAATAAACTCATCATCACCATCTTCTAATTCATAAAATAAATCTCCATCTTCTTTAAATCTAAATAGATAAAAATTGTCTTCGTCTGCTGGGTCATTAAAATATGCAACCACCTCTAGTACTTCATCATCAAACCCTTTTTCTGTAGACTGTTCTACTCTAGTAATATCGGTTACAGGTTTTAAATTTTCTGTAGCAGTGTATACTTCATTATTGTATATAACTTCTAGCGTATATGTATTCTCAATAATTGGATTAAATGTGGTAATGGTATAATCCCCATTATTTTGATTTTCAAAAATGAATTCTTCGGTGGTATTTGTATTCGTAACCTTTACCGTAGCATTAGTTACAGGGGAACTTTGGTCTTCTGCAAAATAAGTAGATGAGGTAGATAACTTTATGGTTTGGTTAGCACCTGTTGTTCCTTTTTCCCAGTCTAAAGATGCTTCAATAACCAGCCTTTCTGGAGCGTTTTGTACTTCTACATCAATTACATCTTCACATGAGATGAATAAACTTATGGTTAGTAGAGTTATGAGTTTTATATATAATTTCATCGTATTAAAATTTAAAGTTATAGGTTGCAGATGGTACCATTCCAAAGATGGCAGTTCTTGTAGCTTCATTTACACCAGTTTCTGTGTTTTGACCAAAAGAGATAGAAGCCGCATTTTTCTTATTGTAGACATTATAGATTCCAAAAACCCATTCGCCTTTCCATCTTCTATTTGGTTTTTTGTTTGGCGTATATGTAGCCGATATATCTAGGCGGTGGTACAATGGTAACCTGTCCGAGTTTCTATTAGAGTAACTTGCAATAGAAAGCCCTTCGTATTGGTATTGACCGTTAGGATAGGTAACAGGCCTTCCCGATTGTAAAGCAAAGTTAGAACTAAAAGTCCATTTGTCTGATGCTTTGTAAGATCCTGTAATAGATAAATCATGCAAACGATCGTAAGGTGTTTTGTACCACTCACCATTACTAATTCCAGGGCCTCCAGCATTGGCATCATCTGTTCTTTGTTCTGATCTAGAAAGTGTATAGGCTACCCATCCAGTAAATTTACCAGTATTTTTTCTAAATAAAACCTCTAATCCGTACGCTCTAGATTCACTATTTAAAATTTCTGTTTCTATGGTGTTGTTCCCAATTAAATCGGAACCATCTATGTAATCTATACGGTTATCGGTGGTTTTGTAATAAGACTCTACTTCTAAAGAATATGCTTCATCTTTAAAATTTTTAAAATAGCCTATAGCAAATTGGTCAGACAATTGCGGTTTTACATATTTGCCACTCGGTGTCCAAACATCTAATGGAGTAACCGAAGTTGTGTTAGATAATAAATGTATATACTGTGCAACTCTAGAATATCCTAATTTTACAGAGGAGTTTTCGTTTAACTCATAAGCCATAGAAACTCTAGGTTCTAAATTGCCATAATTTGCAATAGATTCTCCGTTATCATAATTAGTTTCTCCTATTTCCTCACCACGTTCATAAATGCCTAAAACAGGGTTGTAAGCAACAGGCTGGTTATTTGCATAATTATTTAAAGCTTGCCCTCCTAAACGGTTAAAATAGCTGTAGCGTAAACCATATTGCGCGGTTAACTTATCTGTAAGTTTGTGTTCTGCATTAATATATACACCAGTTTCTAAGGCTTTCTTTTTATCTAATTGCCTAGCATTTACAGAGGATTCACTAGAGGTAGGTTCTATGGCGCCTGGATTAAAGTCATAATAAATGGCACTAGCACCAAAGTCTAATTTAAATTTATCATTGAAGTAGTATTTTAAATCGTACTTAGCATTGTAGTTATCTATTGCAGAAATCCAGTTAAACTCGGCAACTCTTATTCCAATGTCGTAATCATAACGGCTATAGATTAAAGATAAATTAGAAAATAAACGCTCATTAAAAATATGATTCCAACGTAAGTTTCCAGAAGCATTACCATAGGTAGTTTCAAAACTACTCCCTAATTTAAATGTGTCTCTTCCAAAATATCCAGAAAGAAAAAGCTTATTATTTTCATTAAAGTTATAATGTGTTTTTAGGTTTAAATCGTAAAAACCAACTCTATTTTTGTTATTAAATGCAGCTAAAAATACATTTACATAAGAGGATCTACCAGCAACAAGAAAAGACCCTTTTTTATTAAATAAAGGTCCTTCTAATGCCAATCTACTAGAAATAAGACCAATTCCTCCAGAGGCAGCGAACCTTTTATTATTACCGTCTTTTTGTCTTACATCTAATACAGAGGAAGTTCTACCGCCAAACTTAGCAGGAATACCTCCTTTGTGTAGTTTAATGTCTTTAATAGCATCTGCATTAAAGACCGAAAAGAAACCTAACATATGCGATGTATTGTAAATAATGGCTTCATCTAGCAACACTAAATTCTGGTCTGCCGCGCCTCCACGTACGTTAAAGCCACTAGAGCCTTCTCCATTATTAGTAACTCCAGGGAGCATTTGTAGAGACTTTATAATATCTACCTCTCCTAAAACCACAGGCATACGTTTTACCGTTTTAATGTTAAGCTTGTTAACGCTCATTTCTGGTTTTCTAATGTTTACATGCTCTTTTTCATCTGCTGTTAAAACAACTTCTTCTAACTGTGTAGCATATTCTTGAATTTCAAAATTTACTTTTTGATTTTGATTTAGAGTAATTTCCTTTTTTACATCTAAAAAACCTACATAAGAGATTATTAAATTGTAATCTCCGCTAGGAGCAGTGATAGAGTAAAAGCCATACTCATTAGTAATAGCACCTATAGTAGTGCCTTCTAAAAAAACGGATGCTCCAAAGAGAGTTTCCCCATTACTGGCATCGGTAATAGACCCGCTGACCGTAAAATTTTCCTGCGCACTTAGGAGCGAAGTGAAAAATAAAAATAGTAATCCTAATTTCTTCATGATTTAATTGTTGTTTTTTGATGGATGTTTTTAATGTATATTTAGTAAAGACAAAAGAAAATAGAATAGGTTGCATATGGTCCTAAAAAAAGATAAAATATTTTTAATGGGTGTTGCTGATGCATAAAAAAAGCCCATTCTATAGGCTAGAACAGGCTTTTTTTAAATAATTATTTTTTTTTAATCTCTCTTATCAGGATTATTTCTGCTAGAGTTTCTATTGTTTTTTCCTCTATAGTTAGATTTTCGGTTTCTATTTGAATTTCTAGAAGGCCTATTATTATTATTATTATTATTTCTAGTTTTATTGTTACTAGGTTTTTGGGGTTTAACTTCGGCGTTTTCTTGTGCATCTTCCATAAAAGGATGTTCTCCCAATCTTGGAACTTGTTGCTTAATTAACTTTTCTATATCTTTTAAATAGGCACGTTCTTCTGCCATGCAAAAAGATATAGCAATACCACTGGCACTGGCACGTCCTGTTCTACCAATACGGTGTACGTAGGTTTCTGGAATATTAGGTAAATCGTAATTTATTACCAAAGAAAGGTCGTCTACATCTATACCACGTGCAGCAATATCTGTAGCAACAAGAACATTAAGTTTACCTTCTTTAAAAGCTCCTAGTGCCTTTTGTCTTGCTGTTTGTGATTTGTTACCGTGAATGGCTGCAGAATTAATATCTGCTTGCGCAAGTTTCTTAACAATTTTATTAGCACCATGCTTAGTTCTAGAAAAAACTAAAACCGATGCCTCTGGTTTTTCTTGTATTAAATGTATTAGTAATTTTGGTTTATTAGCTTTACTAACAAAATAAATACCTTGCTCAACTCTTTCTGCTGTAGCTTGTTTTGGCTTTATAGTAACACGCTCAAAATCTCCTAATATTCTTTTAGAAAGTTCTACAATATCTTTTGGCATGGTAGCAGAAAAAAATAAAGATTGTCTCTTAGCAGGTAATTTTGCAATAATCTTTTTAATATCATGAATAAACCCCATGTCTAGCATTTGGTCTGCTTCATCTAGAACTACATATTCAACATCTCTAAGTGAGATAATTTTTTGATTCATTAAATCTAATAATCTTCCAGGAGTTGCAATCAAAGCATCTACACCTGGGCGTAAAGCATTCACTTGTCTTTGTTGTTTTACGCCACCAAAAATAACCGTGTTTTTAACATTTGTATACTTACTATACGCCGTAAAATTTTCCCCAATTTGTATAGCCAACTCACGTGTTGGAGTAACTATAAGCGCTTTTACGCGTTTTTTTCCTTTTATATGTTCTTGCTTACTATGTAGGTGATGAATTATAGGAATACTAAAAGCTGCAGTTTTTCCTGTTCCAGTTTGTGCAACCCCTAAAAGGTCTTTTTTTTGAAGTAAAATAGGAATTGCTTGTTCTTGAATAGGAGTAGGGTTGGTATACCCTTGTTCGTCTATAGCTTTTAATATAGGTAAAGCTAGACCTAAATCTTTAAATGTCATGTATTGTAAATAAGCGGCGAAGATACAGTTAATGTTTGGATAAAAGGAATGTATTATAATCCAGCAATTGCAGCCTCAGCGCAACGTTCTCCATCCATAGCAGCAGATACAATACCGCCAGCATAACCACCACCTTCTCCACAAGGGAATAAACCTTCAATTTCTGGATGCTCTAATTTTTCATTTCTAGGAATATTTACTGGAGATGAGGTTCTAGATTCTACACCGACAATATTAGCTTCTGCAGTATAGTAACCTCTCATTTTTTCTCCAAAAGCTTTGAATCCGCCTCGTAACCTACTTCCTATTGCTTTTGGTAAAAGAGAATGTAGGGGAGATGATTTTAATCCCGGTTGGTAAGAAGTTGGGTTTAAGTCTGTAGATAAATTTCCTTCCACAAAATCAGTAAGTCTTTGAGATGGTGCAACTTGGCTGCGACCACCTGCAGTAAAAGCTAAGCGTTCTAAACTTTTTTGGTATTCCAAACCTTTAAGAACTCCAAATTTTTCGAACTTATACAAATCTTCCTCGGCATTAATTTCTACCACTATTCCTGAGTTTGCATATAAATTATTTCGTTTAGAGGGAGACATGCCGTTTACAACAACTTCTCCAGGAGCAGTAGCAGCAGGAACAATAAATCCGCCAGGGCACATACAAAAAGAGTATACACCTCTGTTTTTAACCTGTTCTACCAAGCTATAAGAAGCGGCTGGTAAAAGGGAATTTCTATCCCCCTTACAATGGTACTGTATAGAATCTATTATATGCTGCGGATGCTCTACACGAACACCCATAGCAAATGACTTTGCTTTTAGAGCTATCTTTTTATCATTTAGTAAATAATAAATATCGCGCGCAGAATGTCCTGTTGCTAGTATAACTCTATTAGCAATCATTTCATTACCGTTCTGTAATTGTATGGCAGTTATTTTGTTATTTTTAACTGTGAAATCGGTTACACGAGTATTAAAATGAATTTCGCCACCGTGTTCTATAATTTTTTCTCGAATATTTTGAACAATCTTTGGTAGTTTATTGGTGCCAATATGTGGGTGCGCATCTACCAAAATTTGTTCTGTAGCGCCGTGATAAACAAGGCTTTCAAAAATTTTACGAACATCTCCTCTTTTAAGGCTACGAGTATATAGTTTTCCATCGGAATAAGTTCCTGCGCCACCTTCTCCAAAGCAGTAATTACTGTCTTCATTTACTAAATGGTCTTGGTTTATGGCTTTTAAATCACGTCTACGTTCTTGCACTTTAGTACCGCGTTCTAACACAATAGGCTTGTAACCCAATTCTAAACAGCGTAAAGCAGCCCACATGCCAGCGGGTCCAAAACCAATTATATGTATTTCTTTGGCTTTAGAAACATCTTTATAATCAAACGTATAATCTGGTTTTTCTGATGGTTTTTCGCGAATATAGATTTCTAACTTATAATTAAAATAAATAGAGGGTTTACGAGCATCAATAGATTTACGTAAAACTTTTATTGTAATGTCTTTTTCGTCTTGCCCTAGATGTTTTGCAACCTTTTTTAAAAGCATTCCGGGTTGGCCTTCTTCTTTAAGAGATAGTCTATATTGTATATTCCTTACCATAGCGCAAAGCTAAACTACTTTAAGGTATAAAAAAATGCATCTTACAATTTGTAAGATGCATTTTTTAAAAAACTTGATTGTATTATGCTAAAACAGAAATACTTTCTCTACATTCTTGTGCCGCAGCAACCATTTCTATTAATGCCTTTTTGGTTTCTTCCCAATGTCTTGTTTTTAAACCGCAATCTGGATTAATCCATAATTGTTCCAGAGGAATGTATTTGGAAGCTTTATTAATTAAAGAAACCATTTCTTCTTTTTCTGGTACTCTAGGGGAGTGAATATCATACACACCAGGACCAATTTCATTAGGATATTTAAAAGCGGCAAAAACGTCTAAAAGTTCCATTTGTGATCTAGAACATTCAATGGTAATTACATCGGCATCCATATCTGCAATATCGGTTATAATATCATTAAATTCAGAATAACACATATGGGTATGTATTTGGGTTTCGTCTTTTACGCCACTAGCAGAAATTCTAAAGGCTTTTATTGCCCAGTTTAAATATGTTTTCCAATCTTCTTTTCGTAATGGTAACCCTTCTCTTATAGCAGGTTCATCTATCTGTATAATTTGTAAGCCAGCTTTTTCTAAGTCTACCACTTCATCTCTAATAGCTAATGCAATTTGTGTAGCCGTTTTGGAACGAGCTTGGTCATTACGAACAAAAGACCATTGTAGTATAGTAACTGGGCCTGTAAGCATCCCTTTTACTGGCTTTTTGGTTAAAGATTGTGCATAAGAAGACCATTTTACTGTCATTGGGTTTTCTCTAGAAACATCGCCATAAATAATAGGGGGTTTTACACAACGGCTACCATAACTTTGTACCCAGCCAAATTGTGTAAAAGCAAAACCATTTAGTTGTTCTCCAAAATACTCCACCATATCATTGCGTTCAAACTCGCCATGCACTAGAACATCTAAGCCTGCTTCTTCTTGGAATTGTATGGTTTCTTTAGTTTCTTTTTCTAGTAAATTTTGATATTCTTTAGCATTAATAGTTCCTTTTTTATGCTTTGCTCTCCAGCTACGTACCTCTTTTGTTTGCGGAAAAGACCCAATGGTAGTTGTAGGGAATAAAGGTAATTTTAATGCGGTTTTCTGAAGTTTTTGACGAACAGAAAAAGGATTCTCTCTTTTCGAGTCTTTTTCTGTAAGTGCTTTTACACGCTCTTTTACAATAGGATTATGAATTAAAGAAGTGGTTTTTTTAAACTCATGAATTTTAGTGTTTTCATGTAGTTTTACTAAACTTATTTCTAAATTTTCTTGATTTGCTAACTGTTTTAATATGGTAACTTCTTCCAGTTTTTGTTTTGCAAATGCTAGCCATTGTTTTACCTCTTTGCTTAGATTTTTTGAATTTGTTTCTACATCTAAATCGCATGGGGAGTGGAGTAGGGAACAGGAAGGAGAAATAAGAATACGCTCCTTACCAATAGCATCTATTGCTTTTTGAATAAGATTTAAAGAGGCGTCAAAATTATTTTTCCAAATATTCCTGCCATCTACAACTCCTAAAGATAAGTGCGTTTTTTCTTGTAGTTTTCCAGATTGCAAAATGTCATCAAGTTGCAGCGGGCAACGTACCAAATCTATTTGTAAGGTATGTACAGGTAAAGAAAGTGCAGTTTCTAAATTATCGCCATAACAATCAAAATAATTGGCAATAACTATTTTTAAGTTAGGAAAAGCACTTGTAAATCTTTGATATGTGTTTTGTATCGCTTCTTGTTCTTTATTAGATAAATTTGTAGCTAAGTAAGGCTCATCCAACTGTATGTATTCTACTCCTAAATTTACCAATTCTTGTATAATAGTTTCATAAACAGGAAGTAACTTCTCTAGTAAATTTATCCTATGAAAACCATCTTCTTTTTCTTTACCAGATAGCAAAAAAGATACAGGGCTAAGAATAACAGGCTTTGTTTTTATACCTATTTCTAAGGCTTCTTTGTATTCATCCACTATTTTAGAATCATAAACTAAAAAAGTTTGGTCTTTTGTAAACTCCGGTACTAGGTAATGGTAATTTGTATCAAACCATTTTGTCATTTCTAAAGCAGTAACATCAATATTATTTTTTTGATGCCCTCTTGCCATTGCAAAATAAAGGTCCTGTTTAGCAAAGTTTGGGTTGTTTTTAATGGCAGAATACCTTTCTGGGATACAGCCTAAAGTAAAGCTAAGGTCTAATACTTGATCGTATAGAGAAAAGTCGTTAGAGGGAATAATATCTATCCCTTTTTCTTTTTGTAAAATCCAATTTTGATGTCTAATGTTTTTTGCAGTTAATAAGAGAGAACCTAAAGAAGATTTGCCAGACCAGTAATTTTCTAAAGACTTTTTTAATTCTCTTTTACTTCCTATTCTTGGGTATCCTAAATTTGTAGTTTTCATTATGTGTAGATATAAATTCTTTGCAAATCTATAAGTAAAGATTATTTATCCTTTATAATGTTTTTAAATAAGATTATTTAACTACAAAGTGGTATTTTTGAAGATGTAATTTTTATTATTAAGATAAAATATAAACCTTCAAAGAGAATTTATCTATGGAAAATTTAGATGTAACCGATATTCAATTGTTAAAACACCTTCAAGAAAATTCTAATGTTACCACAAAAGAGCTAGCAGCTTTGGTAAATTTGTCTCCTACACCAGTGTATGAACGTGTTAGGAAATTGGAAAAGGAAGGATATATTAAGCAATATGTAGCTTTATTAAATGCTGATAAATTGAATAGAGAACTCATTGTTTTTTGTAATATTACACTAAAGCAGCATACCAAGGCAATTGGTAATAAATTTGTGGAAGATATTGTTGCATTAAAAGAGGTAACAGAGTGTTATAATATTTCTGGCGACTATGACTTTAAGTTAAAGATAATGGTAAAGGACATGAAACATTATCAAGATTTTGTTATTAATAGTTTGGGAGATATAGAAAATATAGGAAGTGCTCATAGTACTTTTGTTATAGGAGTTATAAAACAATCTTATGCGGTTCCTATGTAATCACTGAAAAGAAAATAGTAAAAATAAAGTAGTTAGGGTATGAAAGTTTTGTTTATAGGGGGTACAGGGAATATTAGTAAAGAATCTAGTAAACTAGCTACATGTAGAGGAATAGATTTATATGTTCTAAACAGAGGGAATTCTAAAGTAGATATTGCGGGAGTAAAATCTATTATTGGAGATATAAATAAACCAGATGAATTATTAGAATTACAAAAACACGAATGGGATGTTGTTGTAAATTGGATAGCCTTTACCCCAGAAGACATAGAAAGAGACATAGCTCTTTTTAAAGGTAAAACAAAACAATATATTTTTATTAGCTCTGCATCTTGTTACCAAACCCCTTTAAGTTACCCTGTAATAACAGAGTCTACACCACTTTCTAACAGTTCATGGGAGTATTCTCGTAATAAAATATTGTGCGAAGACCGTTTGCAAAAAGCATATAGAGAAGAAGACTTTCCTATGACTATAGTACGCCCTTCTTTAACCTATGACACTGTATTTCCTATTGCTATAGGAGGTTTTAGACATTATAATACTGTGGATAGAATTTTAAAAGGGAAAGAAATTATTGTACATGGCGATGGTACATCTATCTGGACGGTAACCCATGCCAGTGATTTTGCAAAAGGTTTTGTTGGTCTTTTGGGTTTAATGCCAGCTATAGGGCATGCTTTTCATATAACTTCGGATGAAATACTAAGTTGGAATATGATTTATAAGATTTTGGCAAATGCATTAGGGAAAGAAGCTAATATTGTTCATATAGCTTCGGACTTTATTTGTAAAGTAGAGCCTTCTTTTACTGGAACTTTGTTAGCAGATAAAGCAGAAAGTGTAATATTTGATAATAGTAAAATAAAAATGTTTGTTCCTGGTTTTAAAGCAACTATTCCTTTCTCAGAAGGTATTGTAAAAACTATTAATTGGTTTCATGCTAATCCAGAGCATAAAGTAATTAGTCCAGAAGAAGAACAAAAAATAGAAAACATACTACAGGCATATCATAAGCTATAAGTTTCTAGTAATTCTTTAAGTTATACAATTGGGTACTGTAATATAACAGTTCAGTCTTTCTTTTTTATGTATGGTGTAGGATTGCTTCATCTTTGAAGTGTTAATCAAAAAAACATGCATCATGAAAAAAATTATTACCATCGTATTCGTATTAGTGGCAACAATAGTTGTTGCTCAAGAGAAACTCACTACAATAGAGGTAGAGATACAAGATATTAATAGTTCTAACGGCCAAGTACTTGTTGGGCTATATAACTCAGAAGAGTTGTGGCTTAAAAAAACGTACAAAGGAGCAGTTGCCAAAATTTTGGAAGGAAAGAGTGTAGCAACTTTTATAGATATTCCAGAAGGAATATATGCTATATCGGTTTTTCATGATGAAGATATGGATGGAATATTAAAGACTAATTTTTTAGGAATCCCTTCAGAGGATACAGGAAGTTCTAATAACGCTCCTGCTATGTTTGGCCCTCCAAAATGGGAAGATGCAAAATTTGAAGTAAAAGAGAATACAGTAAAGCAAATCATCAATTTATAATTAATAAAAATCAACAATTAAAAAACGAACAATCATGAAAAAATTAATTACAATTTTAGCAGTATTTATTTCGGCACTAACTTTTGCACAAGACCAATATACGGCAGGAATGCAAAAAGCTTTTGGATTTTGGGGAGAAGGTAAAATTACCGAGGCTTCTAATCTTTTTGAGCGTATTTCTACAGCAGAAATGGATAACTGGTTGCCGGCTTATTACGCTGCACAAGTAAATACAGTAGCGTCTTTTGGGGAAAAGGATAAAGAAAAGCTGGTAAAGCAGTTAGAAAAAGCACAAGAGTTTGTAGATATTGCCAAAGCAATATCACCAAATAATCCAGAAATTATAATACAACAAGCTATGATACATACTGCATATGTAGTTTTTGATGGCGCTAGTTATGGAATGACATTGTCTCCAGAAATAGTTGCTTTATACCAAAAAGCATTAGCCATTGCTCCAGATAATCCAAGAGTTGTTTTTTCTAAAGCAGAATGGGATATGGGATCTGCAAAATATTTTGGACAAGATACTGCGCCTTACTGTAAAGAAGTAGAACGTGCTTTGGAACTTTTTGCTAACTTTAAGCCAGAGTCAGAGTTTCATCCTAATTGGGGAAAAGACAGAGCAGAAATAGTAGCTAAAAATTGTGGAAAATAAAGAAAAATAGATGCAAAATTTTTTAAAACACCTTGGAAGAGCTATTCTTATTGGTACTCTAATATATATAGTTTTTATTGCTATATATTATATTACGGGTTCCATTTCTCCAGAATTTAATGTAGAAATGGCTTGGAGAATGTATTGGCAAAATATGATTTTTTCCTTGGTGCTTTATTTTGCTAATGCTTATTGGATAGAATACCATATTAAAGCTTTTAAAAATAACCTTTTTACTATAAAAAGATTTTTGATAGCTATTTTAGGAAACGTTGTATTTTCTTTATTGGGAGTGTTTGTTTCTGACTTAATTATAGAAGTTGGCATTTATAAGTTGTCTTTTTGGAACTTTTTTGGAGGACAACATCTAGAAGAGTATAGAATGTCTATGTTAATTTCTATAGTTATTTCATTGGTTTTTTATGCTATTTGGTATTATAAGAATAGGCAAGAAAATAAAGTAAAAGAACAAAAAATAATTGCTGGAACGGCATCAGCAAAATTCGATGCTTTAAAAAACCAGTTAGATCCGCATTTTCTGTTTAATAGTTTAAATGTATTAACTAGTTTAATAGAAGAAGACCCTTACCAAGCACAAAAATTTACAACATCACTTTCTAAAGTGTATAGATATGTATTAGAGCAGAAAAATAAAGATTTAGTTTCTGTAGATGAAGAACTACAATTTGCCAAAACATATATAAAGCTTCTAAAAATGCGATTTGAGGATAGTATTATTTTAGAAATTCCTGATAATTGTACAAACCCAGAAGCAAAGATAATTCCTTTGTCTCTACAGTTATTATTAGAAAATGCGGTTAAACATAATATAGTAACTACAGAAAAACCCTTATCTATTAGTGTATATGAAGAAGATGGTAACTTATGTGTTACAAATAATATACAGGAGAAAAGAGTAGTTAAGAAAAGTAGCGGTGTAGGTTTAAAAAATATTCAAGAACGCTATGCTATTTTAACGGATAGAAATGTAGAAATATCTAAAGAAACTATGGAGTTTACGGTAAGACTTCCTATGCTAACTAAAAAGGTTACAACTATGGAAGTACAGGAGTCTTATATAGAGGATAAGCGCTACCAAAAAGCAAAAGAAAGAGTAGAAGCTATAAAAGGCTTTTACGGTAATTTAATAGCATATTGTATTGTAATTCCTATGCTTGTAGTTTTAAATTACAGGACTACAAATTTTCCTTGGGCTATTTTCCCAACATTAGGTTGGGGTTTTGGTTTAGTTGTGCATGGTATGGAAGCTTTTGGTTATAACCCTTTATGGGGTAAAAGCTGGGAAGAGCGTAAGCTTAAGGAGTATATGGGAGATGAGGAATAATGTAATTTTTACAGTTCGTCCTAAGAACTTAACAACTGGGTAAAGCCTATTTAGAAAACAAGCTGTTTTTATAGAAATTTGATGTAAATAAAAAAACAAAAATTATGAAAACATTACATCAAGAGGGTAGGTATTTAAGAGCCAAAGAAAGAGTACAAGAAGAAAAAAGTTTTTACTCTAACCTAACAGCATATTGTTTGGTGATACCAATGTTAGGGTTAGTAAACTTTTATACATCAGGATTTTATTGGGTTGTTTTTCCAGCTTTGGGTTGGGGGTTAGGTCTTATTTTACATGCGATGAAGATTTTTGGATTTAATCTTTTTTTAGGTAGAAATTGGGAAGAGAGAAAAATTGCTGAATATATGAAAGATGATATTTAGTATGTTTTACAACTCAGAGACAAACAACAACAATTCAGTAATTAATATTTAAATTTCAAAGTCTTTATTTAGAATTTAGATGTAATTAAAAAACCAACCTTATGAATGATTTAGATAAAGAAAATAGATATTTAAAAGCAAAAGAGAGAGTTGCAGCGGAGAAGAAATTCTACACTAGTCTAATGTCTTATTTTGTTTTTATACTTTTCCTTGCAGGAATTAATTATTATACAGACAAATTGAATTACCCCTGGTTTTTATGGGCTGCTTTTGGTTGGGGTATTGGGCTGGTTTTTCAGGCTATTAAAGTTTTTGGTTATGGCACTTTTTTCAGCACTAGTTGGGAAGAGCGCAAGATCAAAGAATACATGAATGAAGATAAAAAAAATGACTTATGGAAATAAAAGAGGGAAGTCAAAGAGAAAAGCTACGCAAAGCTAAAAAACGAGTAGCCGATTTAAAAGGATATTACGGGCATCTAACAGCATATATAGGAGTAAATATCTTTATATCGGTAGCTAAGGTAATAGGAGGTATAAATAACGGAGAAACCTTTAGTGAAGCTTTCTTTGACTTTGGAACTTTTGCTACATGGATATTTTGGGGAATAGGGTTGTTTTTTCATACCATAAAAGTATTTTCTCTAAATCCTTTGTTTGGTAAAGATTGGGAAGAAAAGCAAATTAAAAAGTTTATGGACGAAGACCGTAGACAATCTGAAAAATTTAGATAATGGAAAATCAAAAACTACAATTAGCCAAGAAAAAGGTGAAGGCTGTTAAGCATTGGTATATTCTTATTGTATTTGCAATATTAGGTACCATTTGTTTGTCTTGGTTTAGAGTTTATTTAATAAACATTGGAACGCCAGAAAAATGGAGTTGGTTAGTAATGATCGGGCCAGTTATTTGGGTATTTATTATACTTTTTAAAGGATTAATTATTTTTAATAAACTCCCAAGGTTCTTTAAAAATTGGGAAGAACGTCAGTTAAAAAAAATATTAGAAGACGAAGAAAACAAAATTGCAAAATATAAGTAATGGAAAATAATAAAGTTAATAGAGCAAGAAAGAAAGTCAAGAATCTTAAAAATTGGTATTATTTTATAGCTTTATCTACTGTAGGTAGCTTTGTTATGCTATGGTTTTCTTTTAAAATGCAAGATTTTGCAGCTCCAGAGTTTGTTGGGTGGATTTATAGGTTAATTCCAATAGTTTGGTGGTTAATTATTGTTTTGCAGGGATTAGGAATAAGAACTTTGCTTCCTTGGCCTTTTAGAAACTGGGAAGAACGTCAGATTAGGAAGTTTATGAAAGAAGAAGGCGAGAGGCTAGAAAAATATAAGTAATGGAGCGTAGAAGTATAAAAGAAGAAAAGTATGAGAAAGCTATGGATAGGGTTAAAACCGAACGAAAGTTTTACCTTGCTATAGTACGTTTATTAATTTTTTCAATTCTTTTATTTTTCTTGAATGATAGTATTTTACAATTGTTTATTGATAGAGGTTTAGATAATGAGCATATTTTGTATTGGGTAAATTGGAGTTTATGGTGTACACCAGTTATCATTTCTATTATTTTATTAATAAAGGGGTTGTGGTTATTTGTTTTTAAAAATAAACCTCTAAGAAAGTGGGAAGAGCGCAGAATTAAAAAGATAATGAAAGAAGAAGATTCTTTTGAAAAATATAATTAGAACGTATGAATGTAATTATTATAGAAGATGAAAAACCTGCAGCAAGAAGATTATCTAGGCTGTTAAGTGATTTAGGTGTAGAGGTTTCTACCATGTTACATTCTGTAGAAGAGTCAATTTTATGGTTTAATGAAAATGAACATCCCGATTTAATTTTTTTAGATATTCAACTATCGGACGGATTGTCTTTTGAAATTTTTGAAACTATAGAAATTAAGAGTGCTATAATTTTTACAACGGCTTATGATGAATATGCATTACAAGCATTTAAATTAAATAGCATAGATTATTTGCTAAAACCAATTGATGATGAAGAGTTAGAGGTTGCAGTAAAAAAATATAGAAACCTAAAACCAGAACCCGAAAAATTAGCTTTAGATTTTGAGGATATTAAAAAGCTTTTGGTAAACCCATTAGAGCGTGAATATAAAAAAAGATTTACCGCTAGAGTAGGGCAACATTTAAAGATTATAAATGCCGATGAGGTAGAGTGTTTCTATAGCGAAAATAAAGGAACCTATGCTGCAACTTTAGACGGTAGAAATTATCTCTTAGATATTACCTTGGAAAATTTGGAAAACGAACTAGAACCAAAAATATTTTTTAGAGTTAGTAGAAAGTTTTATGTAAACATAAATCATATAAAAGATATTGTTTCTTATACAAATTCAAGACTTCAAATCAAGGTAAATAGGTATAATGAGCAAGAAATTATAGTAAGTAGAGAAAAAGTAAAAGACTTTAAGCTTTGGTTAGAGTAATTTTTGTTAATATTCTGGAAACGTGATTTTTAACAATAACTATAGTTTTTTCTTATAGTGCCTTTTTTTACTGTTTTTTAGGGAAAAAACGTCTTTTTTAAGAAGTTTAAATATACAATTAATTACCTTATAAAAAACAAAGATTTTTAAGCCCTTTTTTTTATGCTTTTTAAAAGGCAAATAAATTAATTTACTGTTAATAATAAATTTATAAACCTTTCTTTTTTTGTGAAATATTGGCAGGTAAAAAAAGGTCTTTTAAAGTAAAAAAGCAATGTTATTCCACTCTGTTTTCATCAAAAGAAGAAGGTAATAATTTAGGTATTAATTTAATAAAAATGGGCAACAAAACCGCTCCTCCAGGAAGCATGAAAATGGCTAAAGATGGTACGCTTTTACAAATGTCTAATAGTTGATTTTGTACCTTTTTCTTCTCTTCTGGACTTAAATCTTTAATGGTAGATTTGGATAATAAAGCAACTAATTCTTTGCTTTCAGAAAGCTCTTTTTGGAGTCTTTTGCTATTTCTAATAATTAATTTATTTACAATTTTAGACATGCTATCATAAAATTGTACCGCTAAATTATTGTCTTTTAAGAAAGGAATTGTACTTGCATTTTTATCAAAAAAAGAGGTAATTTCTTCAATAGATCTAGAAATTTGTTTGTCAGTAAAACCTAGGTCTTTACCAATTCCGTATATAAAAACAGATTCTTTATACTCTAAAGATTTATCTTCCCAAACCGTAAGGCAAGCCATTTCTAAATAATATCTATTCTCCCATTCTATAAAATTATTTAGAATTTGGTCTCTATAAGAGCCGTCAAAATTGTGTTGTTCACCATCAATAAATGTCAAAGAGTTTTTAAATAGTGAGGCTAATTTTTCATCAGATTTGTTTTTTTCTTTAGAATTTAAAGCGTGGTAAATAATATTTATTGCTACATATTCTATGTTCTGAGCATAAATTCTTATGCTATCTGTATTGTTTAAATACCTTTTAAAAGTTAATACATCAATATATAAGAAAGAGTTGGTAATAATACTATTAAATGTTTTGCTAATAACATTATCATCTATATAAACCCTAGAGTCTATTATTTTTTCTAGTTTAGTAGACTCCTTATTGGTGTTTAAAAACTTATCCCAGAAAGAAACATGATTTATCTCTAAATCTTTATAAAACGCATTAATGGTTGTAATAAATAGTGCTGTATCAGTGCTTTTTTTTTCTAATACATAAGTGTAATAGAGGGCATTTAGGAGGTTGATTTTAGCGCACTCATCCTCCGTGAGCTTATGTTCGGCCTCTATTTTTCTAGGTATGCGGATGTTAATACCGTATACAAATCCTGTTTTTTTAAGAACGCCGTACAAATCTCTAAAAGTAGTAAACGGCATAGCATCATCTTTAATAAGATGAAAATACTTGTCTATCCAGCCAACTGAAGATGGGTTCATTCGTTTTTATTGAAATAAAAAGCCAAATTACTATATTTTATAAGACTTTTCTTATAATTAATCTAGCTTTTAAATTTAATGCAATAGATTGTGAAGTATATTTTATTATTGTTAAATCTAATGCGATTTAATTCTTAATCCATTTTCTAATTAGCACCGGTAATAGTAATAAATCTAAAATTAATGCTGTTAGTAGTGTTGCACTTAATAGAAGCCCTATGGTAATACTTGGTAAATGCACAGAAAAAACTAAAACCATAAAGCCAAAAAATAGCAAAACAGTTGTTATTATTAAAGCTCTACCAGTTTCTTTAAAGGTTTTTTCTATTGCTTTTTCCTTATTAAGTCCGTTGTGTCTGCATAGTTTATAGCGCCCTAGAAAGTGTATGGTATCATCCACGGCAATACCAAATACAATTGCAAAAATGATAGATATAGTTGCTTCTAAAGGTATTTCTAAAAAGCCTAGTAATGCGCCAGCAAAAAGTAAAGGCAATATATTAGGAATTAAAGAAATTAAGAGCAATTTTATGTCTTTAAATAAAATAACCATTATAATACCAACAAGCAATAGTCCAATACCAAGACCTTGTAGCAAACTGTTTCTTATGTAGACAGAGTTTTTATCTAATAATAATCCTTTTCCAGTAAGTCTAAATTTTACTAATGAGGTGTCTGTTTTTGTGGCAATAAAGTTATTTAAACTGCCGTATACTCTAATAAGACTATCGGTACCAATATCTAATACTTTTGCAGAAATACGGCCTTTCGTTTCGCTCTCATTCACAAACTTTTTAAGCTGTTTACGAGCAATTTTTTTAATATCTTTCTTATAAGATAAATAAGTTTTATTGTCTTTTGGAAGTGTGAAAAACTCTTTTTTATTTAAGTTGTGAGCTTTGTTAATACCTTTAAATAAGAGGTTTACAGAGGTTACTTCTCCAATGTCTTTAAAGGAGTTTAGTTGCGCTTCCATTTTATCTATTTCTTGAAGCACTTTAAAATCAGTTATCTTATTTTCTCCTTTGGCAATTATTGCAACTTCTAATGGTCTAAAACCAGCGTATTTTTCTTGGTAAAAAGAAAAATCATCGGCAAGTTTACTATTCTTAGGAAAACTAGCCTGAAACTCATAATTAGTGTTTATCATAGATACTCCCCAAAAACATAGGATACCAAATAGAGCTGCGCTATATAGTATAGTTTTGGGTTTTTTACGCGTAAATACATTAATTCGTTGTAGGTAAGAGTCCCATTTTTCTATAGAATTCTTTTTAGATAAAAGGTGTTTTTTATTAATAAGTAACAGTAACGCACTTGTAAAAAATATAACAGTTACATACGCTACCATTACCCCAATGGCAGAGTTTAAACCAAAATCTTTAATAGGCATTAGTTTAGAGGTTACAAGCGATAAAAAACCAATGGCGGTAGTTACGGAGGTTAATAAGGTGGTAAGGCCAACTTCTTTTAAAGTGCTTATTATTGCACTATTTTTATCCATATTTAGGTTTAGTTTCTCTAGATAACTATCCATTATATGGATAACATCTGCAGAACCTACAATTAAAAGTAAAATAGGGTAGAAGGAGGAAAGTGTATTTAATTCTTTTCCTAATATAGATAATACGCCTAAGAATAAAAGTAATGCCATTACAATAGAAGAAAAAGCAAGAGCAACCACCGCTATTTTTCTGTAAATAACTAATAAAACTAGTAAAACCAATAGAGCAGAAAGAGCACTTGTTACTAATAACTCTCTTTTTTGCATGGCTACGAAGGACTCATAAAAATAAGCTCTTCCTAAAAAATGATATTCTTCTATATGGTTGTTTTTTAGAGATGCACGAACTTCTTTTAAAAATAACAGGCAGTTGTCATAATCTAAATTGTCTTCGGTTTCTATTGCAACTACTAAAGATGTGCCTTTGGTATCTATAAGACTATTGGTAAAAATACTATCGTTTTTTATTTTATCCCAATCTTTAGCATATTTTGTACTATCCTTAATATGTATTACGGGCAGTTTTGTATACCCAAAAGAAGTTTTTAATGGGTAAAACATAGTGGTTAAAGAAGAGCTGTTTTTTGTGTAGCTAAACTTTTCTGCATCTAAAGAAAATTGATGAAAGCGCTCTAAGAACTCTTTTTTAAATACTGTGGAGTCATTTTCAACGGCAATTAGTAAAAAATTGTCATCGGTACCAAACTCTTCCATAAACTCTTGATAGAATAATAAATCGGGATCTCCGATAGGAAAAAATTGGTCAAAATCGAACGTAAACTTAAGGTTGCCAAGCAAAAAGGCCGAAATTGCCGCTAAAGCAATAAATACAGTAACAATACTTTTTTTTGCAGCAATTAACTTATGCATAGTTTTTAATTACAACAAAAGGCTACTTTAATAAAGCAGCCTTTTGTTACTAGGATAAATACGTTATTTATTTTTTTTCTAAAAGAACTTGCGCCTGTACAGCAACATCATTCCAAGTTTTGCTAACACCGTCTGCTCCTGTATGTAAAGCTTCACAAGCTTTGTTTATAGAGGCAACAGCATCTAAAGCATTCCAGTTTTCTAAATTCATAACTCCTTTAAAAGTATAAGCATTGCCTGTATTTTCATAGGTTAAAGGGATATTTGCAGTTTCGCCATTTAAAGTAACATCTATAGAGCAAGTATTGTCTGCCGTAGCTTTAAATTCACCTGAAATTAGTTCTGTATTTTTCATTACTCCAAAAAAGAACTCTAATAATTTAGGGTCTCTTGTTCCGGTAGCATCATTAGTAAATAAACTACTTACAGGAATACTAAATTTTGTTCCGTTTAAAGCTTCTAAAGCTGTTTCGCCAGTAGTAGCATTAGTTATATTAATAGAAGTGAATTTACCACCTACAGGCTTTTTTTCTGTAGTTTTGTAGGCCGTAAAACTAACTTTAGTAGAATCTGCTACCAAGCTATACTGTTCTACTTGGGCTTCTTCAGTTTGTTCTTTTTCCTTCTTAGCATCTTTGCAGCTAAATCCTGCAAATACTAATAAACTTAATGTAATAAGAGCTATTTTTTTCATGGACTGTATTTTGACCATAAAAATACATATTATTTGTGCACCTAACAATAAGAGAACAAGTATTCTCTAGGATAAAATGGAAAAATAATTATCTATTTTCTCTAGATTTTATATTGTTCTCACAAAGATTAATAATTTCAGATATTCTTTTAAGTCTTGTAGTCTCTCTTTTTGCTTGGTGTAACCAGTATAGATAGTTTTTTCTATAACTTTTACTAAAAGCGGTGTAGTTTTTAAAAGCAATTTCATTTTGGTTAAAGGCAATTCGTAAATCTTTAGGGATAATTCCGTTTTCCACATTATCTAAGACATTCCAGGATCCATCTTTCTTTGCTTGTTTAATTTTTACTAAGCCACTATCGTGCATTAATTCATTTTTAATAAGCAATTTTATATATGTCTTATTTAGTTTACTCCAAACACTTTTTTGTTTTCTAGGCGAAAAGTATTGTTGTCTTTTGCCATTACCAAGACTCTTTACAGTACTATCTATCCAACCATAACATAAAGCCACTTTTACAGCTTCTTCCCAGCGCATACTTTCCATAGCATGGTCTACTTTATAAAAAATTAAATAAACGCCTTCTGTTCTTGTATAATTTACTTGTAGCCAGGTACGCCATTCTGTGTCATTTTTAAAATAAAGAACTAATTTCTCGGACATAATTTTTTCTAAGTTGTAGTAGTTTTTCGTAAAAAAGCACGAAAATGCACCTTTTTATATGCAATGTTTAAAGTTTTAGATTTATTTTGAGTGATTCAATAATTTAATAAGATATGAAAAAAATTGTAGTTGTCATTTTTATGATTTTAGGACTCCTAGTAACTTCCTGTGCTAAGAAACGAGAAGGGGCGCCAAAAATTTTAGTTTTTTCTAAAACAATGGGATTTAAGCATGCATCTATACCAACAGGTGTTGCTGCACTTCAAAAATTAGGATTAGAAAATGGTATACAGGTAGATACTACAAAAAATGCAGAATTATTTACTGAAGAAAACTTAAAGCAATATGCAGCTGTTGTATTTTTAAGTACAACCGGTAATGTTTTAGACCATTATCAAGAAGCAGCTTTTGAAAGGTATATACAAGCTGGGGGCGGTTATGTTGGGATACATGCTGCAACAGATACAGAGTATGATTGGGGTTGGTATAACAAATTAGCAGGGGCTTATTTTCATAGTCACCCAAAAGGAACTCCAGAAGCAGATTTTATAATAAAAGACCCAAATTTTATAGCAACAAATTTTTTTAAAGATTCTATTTGGCATAGAAAAGATGAGCTATATAATTATAGAAAAATTAATCCTGATGTTAATGTTATTCTTACTGTAGATGAAAGCACGTACGAAGGAGGAATAAACGGAAAGAATCATCCAATGGCGTGGTACCATGCCTATGATGGTGGTAGAGCTTTTTATACAGCAGGTGGGCATACCAACGAAAGTTTTACAGAGGAAATGTTTTTAAAACATGTTTTAGGAGGTATACAATATGCAATAGGGGATAATGAAGTTTTAGATTATAGTAAAGCAACAAGTCAAATTCCACCAGAGATAAATCGTTTTTCTAAAGTAACTTTAAGCTTAGGGAAGTTTTTTGAACCTACCGAGATGGCAATTTTACCTAATAATGATGTTTTAATAGCGCAACGTAGAGGAGAAATATTGTTGTATAAAGAAGCTACCAAAGAGCTTAAGCAAGTAGCTTTGTTAGATGTATATTATAAAGCACTACATACACCAGGGGTTAACGCAGAGGAAGGCCTTATGGGATTACAGAAAGACCCAGATTTTGCAACTAATAATTGGGTGTATGTTTATTATAGCCCTACGGGAGATAAGTGGGTTAATCGTTTATCTAGATTTAAATTTAAGAATGATGTTTTTGATCTAAAGTCCGAACAAATTATTCTAGATGTAGAAAGCCAAAGAGAAATATGTTGCCACACTGGAGGTTCCATAACCTTTGGACCAGATAAACTTTTATATTTATCTACAGGAGATAATTCAACACCTTTTAATGAAAAAGGAGTAAAATATACAAATAATGGTTTTGCTCCATTAAACAATATAAAAGGTAAACAGCAGTATGATGCTCGTCGTTCTTCAGGAAATACCAATGATTTAAGAGGGAAAATTATTAGAATTAAAGTTAATGAAAACGGAACGTATTCTATACCAGAAGGTAATTTATTTCCAGAAGGAACTGCTAAAACAAGGCCAGAAATTTATACCATGGGGCATAGAAACCCGTACAGAATATCTGTAGACCAAAAGAGAAAGTATTTATACTGGGGAGAAGTTGGTCCTGATGCAGGAAATAATCAATATGCAACAAGAGGACCACGAGGATATGATGAAGTAAACCAAGCAAAAAAGGCGGGAAATTTTGGATGGCCATTTTTTGTAGGTAACAATGAAGCGTATAGAGAGTATAATTATGCTACAGGAGAAAGCGGAGACTTTTTTGATTCTAAAAAACCTATAAATAATTCTATTAATAATACGGGGTTAAGAGAATTGCCAGAAGCAATGCCTGCTTTTGTTTACTATCCTTATGTAGAATCTAGTGATTTTCCGCAATTAGGCAGCGGAGGCCGTAATGCTATGGCAGGCCCTACGTATTATTCTGATATGTATGAAGGAGAAAATGAACTACCAAGCTATTATGATGGTAAAGTTATTATTTACGATTGGATGCGTGGATGGATGAAAGCTGTAACACTGTTTGATGATGGAGATTTTAATAAAATGGAACCTTTTGCCTCTGATGTAGAAGTTAATAGTTTAATAGATATGGAAGTAGGACCAAACGGACGACTGTATTTATTAGAGTATGGTAGTGGTTGGTTTTCTCAAAATAAAAACTCTTCATTGGGGTATATAGACTATAATGGGGGTAATAGACCACCATTAGTAGAAGGGTTACATATAGATAAAACATCTGGTAAAACACCATTAGAGATAAATGCAACCGTAAGTGCTAAAGATTTAGAAAAAGATGCACTTACTTATTTATGGAGTTTTGGAGATGGGCAAACAAAAGAAACAAAAGAACCTAAGATTAATTATACCTATTCTAATGTTGGCGACTATAAACTTTCTGTAAAAGTAAAAGATACTAGTAATGAAATTGCAAATAGTGAAGAAATTATCATTGTTGCAGGAAATACAAGACCAGAAGTAACCATAGATTTATTGGAAAGCAATACTACTTTTTATACTCCAGGAAAAAAAATAGCATATAATGTAACGGTAACAGATGAAGATGGTAATGAAGAAATAAACCCAGAGAATATATTTGTTTCTGTAGATTATCTTGAAGGGTTAGATAAGGTGGCAATGTCCTTAGGGCACCAGCAAGTATCTGCGGCAGTTACCGGTAAAGCACTAACACAGTCTATGGATTGTAAAGCATGCCATAAAGAAGCAGAAGCCTCTATAGGACCAATGTATATAGACGTAGCCAAGAAGTATAAAGACGATGAAAATGCAATGGCATATTTGCAAGAAAAAATGAAAAGTGGTGGTACCGGTGTATGGGGTGAAGTAACCATGCCAGCACACCCAAACATAACTAGTGATGAAACAAGCCAAATAGCGCAGTATATTTTATCCTTAGCTAATAATAATGTAAAAAAACAATCTTTACCATCTAAAGGTGCTATAAAAGCAGAAAATAGGAAGCCAGGAAATATGCTAGTTTTAACGGCTAGTTATACAGATGATGGTAAGAATGGAGCAATACCACTAACAGGAACAAAAGCTGTAGTATTAGAAAATAATACCTTTTTAATACATAATAAAATTGTAAATAAAGATTTTAGAAATGTAAAATTTAAAGGAGATGAAGGAATAAGATTAGAAAAAAATAAAGGTTGGTTTATGCTAGAAAATATAGACCTAAAAAACATAAAAAACATAGTAATATCTACTGCTTGGAGAGCAATACCAAAGAATGAGTATACTTTTGAAGTTCATGCAAATACTCCAGACGGAGAACTATTGGGAGAAGCGGTAATGGCACAACCTAATAAAGCACAATCTTATGGTAGTGTTCCTATTCCTTTACAACAGAAGAATAACATAGTAAAGAAGTTATACATTGTGTGTAAAAGAAAAACCAATGGTAATAAGCCAGATGGTTTTATGGCAACTATGGGAGTAACTTTTAAATAAAAATTGGTAATATAAAAAACAGGGTTACTTTAATTAGTAGCTCTGTTTTTTATTAAAACTATATTAATAACAACCCTTTATTTCGTAATTTTTTTATTGGTTTAGAAGCCCAAAATAGTTCAAAATCACTAAAAATAGTTTCGTAATTAGCTTTTAAATCTTTAAAAGTTATGGGTTTGTTGGTATTAGGTTTAAAAAAAGGTAGTTGCTTAGAAAGCCATTCTCCTTCTGGTTTATCTAGGGTTATAGAAAAAGATTCCTCGTGATTATGAAAACCTAAAGTTGCCAATTTCCAGGTTTGTCCTCTTTTTGTTTTAGAACTATATTCTAGAGTAGGTATGCTCCCTAACCAATAAGTTTTGTGCTGTGGTTTAGGTATAATTGGCAGCTCATTTTCTAGACAATTATAAATAAAATCAGGGGGTATTGTAGTGTTTGGAATTTTAAAATTAAACCAATCTTGTAGCGGTAATTCAAAACTAACTCCGTGCATATAATTAAATAAAGATTTTTTTAATCCAAAGCTAAATTTAGAATGATCTATGCCAGTTTGGTCCGTAAAATCGATGTCATTATTAGCAAATGTAATTTCTTTATACTTTGGCGTAATTGCATAGTCTTTTGGATTTATACCAACAGGGCTATGTGCTGTTAATGCAAATTGGTGCCAAAAACCAGATTGTAGAACTCCAATTTCAAAAAGCTGACGTACCATTTCTAAACTATCTATAGTTTCTTGAAGGCTTTGGGTTGGGTAGCCATACATTAAATAGGAATGCACCATAATATTTGCTTCGGTAAAATTGCGGGTTACTTGTGCCACTTGTTCTACGGTTACTCCTTTATCTATTAATTGTAATAACCGGTCCGATGCTACTTCTAGTCCGCCAGAAACAGCAATGCAACCAGACGCTTGTAATAACAAACATAAATCTTTAGTAAAGTTCTTTTCAAAACGTATGTTTGTCCACCAGGTAACGGTAAGTTCTCTTTTAAGTATTTCTAACGCAAGACTTTTCATTAAAGAGGGCGGTGCGGCTTCATCTACAAAATGAAAACCAGTTTCTCCAGTTTGTGTTATTATTTCTTCCATACGGTCTACTAAAATAGTAGCTGTAATGGGTTCGTATAGTTTTATATAATCTAATGAAATATCGCAAAAAGTACATTTTCCCCAATAGCAGCCATGTGCCATGGTAAGTTTGTTCCATCGGCCATCGCTCCAAAGGCTATGCATTGGGTTTGCAATTTCTATAACAGAAATATATTGGTCTAATAATAAATTAGAATAGTCTGGAGTACCTAATTGGTTTTGTTTATAGTCTTGTTGTTTGGTGTCGTTTTTATATGTAACCGTATTGTTTTCTAATAGAAATGTACGTTTGTATTCTCTTTTACTAGTGTCCGTATTTTTTAAATTTTCAAAAAGTAACTCAATAGGTAATTCGCCATCATCTAGAGTTATATAATCAAAGAACTCAAAAACACGAACATCGGTAAGTTGTCTTAACTCGGTATTAGGGAAACCACCGCCCATAGCGGTTTTTATATCTGGAAAATGCGTTTTTATATATTGAGCACAACGAAAGGCACTATACAAATTACCAGGAAAAGGAACGGAAAAGCATACTAATTTAGGGTTTGTTTTTTGTAATAAATCTTCCAGCAGGTCTAAAGTAATACTATCAATAAAAGTTATATGTTGCTGTAATTCATCATAAATTTCATCAAAGTCGTTAGCACTACGACCTAGGCGTTCTGCATATCTGCTAAAACCAAAATTAGAATCTATACATTCTATAATAAAGTCTGATAAATCTTCTAAAAACAAAGTGCATAAATGTTTTGCTTTGTCTTGTAATCCCATGGAACCAAAGGCCCAATCTAAATCGTCTAGTTGTTGAAATCTTGATGCCCTTGGAAGAAATCCTTGGGTGCATACTTGCCTTGCAAAAGTTTGATTTTTCCCTTGTAGAAACAGAATTACATCGTCAATGTTTTTAATATAAGATGCTTTTAATGCATATATGCGCTTTGCGTTATCAGAAACAATAGTGTTATTCTCTTGGGCGGTATTAAAAACTAATTGCAAATATTCTTTTGAAAAGAGTTTAAGGATGACTTCTATCCCTAAATCGGACTGATAACTAGGGATATTTTTAGTGTTTAAAAACCCTTTTAAATAAGCCGTAGCTGGATAAGGCGTATTAAGTTGGGTAAAAGGAGGTGTAATAAGTAAAACGTTTTCCAAATGGCCTATGTACTATTAATATTAGGCGTAAAGGTAATAGAAAATAAGGGGTAATTAAAGAGGAGCAAAGTTACTCCTCTTTTTAAAAAGCGTTTATAGTTGCGCAGCTATTTTCTTAGGAAGTTTCGTAATACTTCTAATTTTTATGTTTTTATAATATACTTCTGCAGCTTCCGACTGAAATTGTATTTTTCCTTTTGTTAGGGGAGTAGCGTTTCCTTCTTTATCATATTCTAAAGAATTTTCTAAAGCCATTACTACTTTTCCATTTACAATGTGGTATGCCTTATCTCCTAAGCAAATTAATTCTAATTTATTCCAATCTCCATGGGGCTTTTCAAAATCTTCTATTCTTCTGCAACGACCATTTGCTCCTGTTTTAAAAGTTTTTAATTCTCCTTTAGGATCATAAAACCAAAACTCTTTACCATTTTCCTCTCGTTTAGTAGCTTTAACTTCCATACTAACACCAGCTAAAGGAAAAAAGTCGCCAGAATCTGTTTCTTGTACTTGCATTTCTGGAGCTTTCATCCAAACATTCCAGAATTGGCCATGAGGTTCTTGCGCATGGTATAAAACGCCACTATCTCTTTTGTCCTTTAAACGTGGTTCCCATTGTTTAGTTCCCCATTTTACATAAAAGACCAAATGGTAATTTTCATATTCTTTTTTAGTACTTAATCCTCCATATATTTCCCCAGAAACATTAAGTACAGGTACATCTTTTTTTGTTTTAGTAACAGTGAAAACATGTAAGGGGTCTTTGTTTAAACCTACAGGAGTACCGTGCATACCATCTCCTTTTTCATAACCATCTAAATTAACGGTAGTATGTGGTACGCCTATAAAAATATCCCATTTACTCAAATCTTTGTCTAATAAAAATTCCCAGTCTTTCTGTTTTTTTTGAGCATTAGTTATAAAACTTATAGAAAGGAGTAGAGTAAATAAAAAAAGGATTTTGGTTTTCATGTGACGTAAATTAAAGTATGGTTTTAAATGTGTTTTAAAAGTAATAAATTAATAGTAAAAATATGGGATTGTGTATTTTAATAGCATAACAATCTAGCTAATTAGTATTACATATGTTCTTATCTATTTCTCCTGTATTATAATAACCAATTGTTATTGCTTATTTTTATATTTAGAAAGGATAGTATGAATAATTATAAACTAAAAAAAAGGTTAACTGCAGCTGCATATATTGAAGGGGTTTTAGCAGGAGATCGCGTTATTTTATCTAGAGCAATTACGATAATAGAGAGTAATTTAGAGAGTGATAAAGCAATTGCAAAAGAGATTATACAAGCTATTTTACCTAAATCTGGAAATTCTATTCGTATAGGTGTTACAGGAGTTCCTGGAGTTGGGAAAAGTACTTTTATAGAAACCTTTGGAAAGCATTTAGTTGCCGAAGGAAATAAAGTTGCCATATTATCTATAGACCCTAGTAGTCAACGTTCTAGAGGCAGTATTCTTGGCGATAAAACAAGAATGGAAGAATTGGCCAATTTAAAAGAAGCCTATATAAGACCATCTGCATCTGGAGATACTTTGGGAGGTGTAGCGAATAAAACAGGAGAAACCATGTTGCTTTGCGAGGCAGCTGGCTATAATGTTATTTTAATTGAAACAGTAGGAGTAGGGCAATCGGAAACTGCGGTACACGGAATGACCGATTTTTTTCTTTTGTTAATGCTGGCTGGTGCAGGAGATGAGTTGCAAGGTATAAAGAAAGGCATTATGGAAATGGCAGATATGGTGGTTATAAATAAAGCCGACGGAGATAATGTTGCCTTAAGTAAAATTGCAAAAAGACAATACCAGAATGCATTACATATTTTTCCAATGCCAAATTCTGGATGGAGCCCAATAGTTAGCACAGCTTCTTCTATACAAAATATAGGTATAGACACAGTTTGGGATAAAATATTAGAATTTAAAAAGCTAGTCAATGATAATGGTTATTTTATAAACAATAGAAAAGAACAGCAAATACAGTGGATGTATAATACCATAAATGAAGAATTAAAGCAATTGTTTTATGGTTCTGATGTGGTTACCAAACAAATAAAGCAATTAGAGAAAGATATTTTAGATTCAAAAGTATCGCCTGTAAATGCAGCACATAGTATTATTGAAGAATATAAAAAAGGGTTTTAATAGCTATTCTATCCTATAAATAATAGGATTAAAGGCTTTAGAAGCAACAATAACTTTGTCTCCCGGATTTAAGTTTTTTACCTCAGATTCTTGGGCTATTATTTTTACTACATCATTAAAAATAAGAATACTAATTACATAAACAATTTCTTCTTTTTCAATTTTTAAAATCTCCCCTTTAAATTTAAACTTACCACTGAGTTTTTTATTTATAAAAACTTCGGTTGGGTTTCCCATTTTTTCAACTACACCATTTTTAAGAACAAAAACCCAGTCCGACAGTTTGTGAATTTCACCAATATCATGACTAATTAAAATAGTGGTTAAGTTGTATTTTTTATGAACCTTTAATAAGTAGTCCTGTAATTTTAATCTAATTTTTATATCTAATGCAGATAAAGGCTCATCTAATAATAGTATTTCTGGTTTTTGCACTAGAGCTCTAGCAAGCGCAACCCGTTGTTTTTGTCCGCCAGAAAGTGTATCCGGTTTTCGGTCTTTTAAAGCATCTAGTTCTATAATTTGTAGTAGCTCTTGAATAATAGCTTTGGATTGATTTTTTTCTAAAGCAAATTCTAAATTTTGAACAACAGTCATATGCGGAAACAAGGCATAATCTTGAAAAACATATCCTATATTTCTTTTTTGTGGCGTCTTATTTATTTTTGTATTGCTATTAAACCAAGTTTCATTAGCAACAGTAATGAGGCCTTTTTCTGCTTGTAGTAAACCCGAAAGTATTTTTAAGGTAGATGTTTTTCCTGCTCCAGATTCTCCATACAAAGTAACTAATTGCCCTTTCTTAATATGTATATCTAAATTAAGAAGCATATCTCCATGCGCTGCTTTTAGTTTTTTTTCAATGTTTATATGTATCATTTCCAAAAACGTTTTAAATACCCTCCATTAACTAAATAAACTACTAACAGAATAGAAAAGGTGATTGCAAAAAGTACTAAAGAATAAAAATTTGCAGCACTATAATTTAAAGCTTCTACTTCATCATAAATAGCAATAGAGGCTACTTTTGTACTTCCAGGAATGTTACCTCCAATCATTAAAACAACACCAAATTCTCCTACCGTATGCGCAAAAGAAAGTACAATACCTGTTAATAATGCTGGTTTTATATTTGGTAAAAGTACTTTGGTTAAAGTTCTAAATTTAGATTTACCCATAACATAAGCAGCATCTTTTAAATTAGAAGAAATACTATTAAATCCAGACTGTATTGGGTGTACCATAAAAGGTAAACTATAAATAATAGATGCAATAACAAGACCTGTAAAGGAAAATACAAGTTTAATCCCTAAGACGGAATTTAACCAATTACCAAAACTATTATTAGGGCTAAAAACAATTAAGAAATAGAAACCTAAAACTGTAGGAGGTAAAACTAAAGGCATACTTACCAAAGTTTCTATAATGGGCTTTATTTTAGATTTAGAAAAAGCCAACCAATAGGCCAAAGGAATAGCCACTAGTAATAACAAAATAGTTGTTACTAATGCAAGTTTAAAGGTAAGTAGTAGCGGTTCCCAAGTCATACTTTAGAAAGCATTATTTCATTTAGTTTCACCATTGCGGTTACGTTTAAACCTTCTTTGAGTAGCAATTGTTCTATAACTTCTGTAGCTAGTATAGCAGAAATATCTCCATGGGGAGTATTTATAAGTACATTACTTAATAAAGTTCCTTTTTTTAACTGTTTAATGGTACCATTAATTCTATTCTGGATACTTACATTAGGTAGGTCTCCAGTGCCTATAATTACTTCTGTTTCTTTAAATAAAAGTGTTATTTTTTTATTAATAACTAGATAAGGAGAAGTCTCTGGAGTTTCTATAACAATTACTTTCCAGATTAGGTTTTTGGCAATTGTAACAGATACAATAGACATCGTTCCGCTTACTTGAACTGCACTTATATGTCCCTTTAGGTTATTCATTTACCGAATATCCGTATTTCTTTATAATTTCTTGTCCTTCTTTAGAAAAAAGATAGTTATAAAAAGCTGTTGCGTTTTTATTTTCTTTAGCATTTTGTTTAATTACAATAATGCTTTGAGCAATAGGGGAGTAGGTAGTAGTATCTACAGCAACCCATTTACCAATATTTTTCATTTTTTTATCTAATACAACAGATAAGGCTGTAAAACCAATAGATGCAGATTTAGATGTTATAAATTGATTGGTTTGGGAAATACTCTCCCCAAACACTAATTTACTCTCTATTGCATTGTATAAGTTATAATTTTTTAAAGATTCTATAGCAGCAGCTCCGTATGGTGCTGTTTTAGGATTGGCAATAGCAATATGTTTTATGTTAGCGTTTTTTAAAATAGATGTTGATGGTGTTATAGTATCTATAGCAGACCAAAGAACCAATTTTCCATACGCATATATTTTTGGAATTGTAAGTCCTAATTTGTGATCATATATTTCTTGAGGATATTTTCTATTCGCAGAAATAAAAATATTGTAAGGAGCTCCTTCTTTAATTTGAGCAGTTAATTTACCAGAAGAGCTTACTACAGTTTTGCATTTTATACCAGATTTTTTAGAAAATGAATTAGAAATTTCGGCTATAGCAGGCTGCATATTTGCTGCAGTAGCTATTATAATTTTGGTATTAGAGGTATTAGAGTTACATGAAGAAATTAAAATGAACAGGAACCAACTTTTAAAAAGTATATAAATGTTTTTTATGGATAACATAAGATTTTAGATAACAAGACTAATTAAAGCGGGAAGGTATAAAGTTTTTGAATTTTTTCTGCTTTCTGATACCAATCATTATACACAAGTTCTAAAGAATCTACAGTAAAAGTACCAAAATCAAAGTCTTTATATGTTTTAAGTAAATTAATGAAGGCAATTTTATCTTTCAGCGGTTTTTGTATTCTAAAAATTGTAGCATGTGCAGTTTGTATCGTATAGCGTTTATCTAAAGATTGTTCTAGAGTTGTATTTTTAAAATTTGTACGTAAAGAATTTCTAATATTATCTAGTGTTTCGTCATTAAAAAAACCTTGTAACATAACACAAGACGTAGAAGCAGTTATGCCTTTAAAGGAAATGTTGAATTTATTTTTTTGATGTAGACTTTGCTTAATTATAGATTGATACTCTGTAGGGTTTATTTGCGAAAGTGTAAAACCATCATAACAAGAAATGATAGACATAACAGTTATATGAATATCGGAACTAGGATAAAAATATTGGTCGGGTTCAAGGACTTTAAGTTCTGAGATAAACTCTTGAATTTTATTTTTTACAGTAGCACTTGGTCGTATTAAAAGCGTTATTCCAAACCTGTTGTCTAACGGAGAATTTATTAATGTATCTACACTATAGTTATTGTTTTTAAGTTTTTTAATTGTACTGTTATACAATAGGTTATAGTGTTCTTTTAAATTCATTACTGTTTTATTAAATCAAAAAAATATGTAATAGATCACGTAGTAGTCTTGCACTTTTTTTATAACTTCTAAATTCGACAAATAATTGTTAGTTAGGTTTTATTTATAAAAGAATTTAAAGTATAATTAATATTTATACTTTATGTTAATCTGAAATAGGTTGACTATTTTATGCTTTGTTTAAATAGCTTTAAATTTAGTTTTTTTCTATAAATCTTGTTCTGTATTTAAGGTTTTAAATAGACAAGGATAAGTTTTTTCTCATTCCTAGTTTTTTTAAAGTAAAATATTGAGAAGATAGATTCTGAATTTGCCCATTAAAAACAATTGAGGGTTCAATTTTATCAATCTTTCCAATTATTTTAAAATCTGTTTGTTGCATTAAAGCCTCAAAATCTTCTGCTCTATATTCTTTAAATCCATATTTAGTAAAGTCAAGTGTTTGCCCTTCAATAAAAGGTCTGAATGAAACAATTAATATGCCATTTGGTTTTAATACTCTGTACATTTCTTTTAGTGCAATAGATGGATTTTTCCAAAAGTAAATGGTATTAATGGTACATATCTTGTCAAATGTTTCATCCCAAAATGACATTTTTTCAACATCTGCCTTAAATAAATCAATATGATTTGTGTCTAATAAATGCCTGTTAATTTTTTTAGCTTCAGTTATCATAATTTCTGAAATATCAATACCAGTATATGAAATACTATTTCCATAAGCTAAAATGCTTTCAATGAATTTACCATTACCCAATCCAATTTCTAGAACACTTTCGGCATCTTTAATTTGTAATAAATCATAAGTTGTTTTACTTATAAATGCATTCATTGTATTCATTCCTAATGCTACATTTACCCCAAATTTACCTGATGGATTTGCTAGCTGCTTAGCAATTTTTTCAAAATCCATTTTCAGATTTATTCTGGAGTTTCAGAAAAGGTTAAAACAAACCCATTTATATCCAGTATAGCAAATTCATTGGTGCCGTAGAAAGTTTTGTTTATTGGTTTTATTACCGTAACCTTATCAGAGATTTTACTATAATAATCCTGTATGTTTTTTACCCGAATGTAAAAGGTTAACGCACCTCCAACATGCATTGGTTCTATTTCTTTATATTCATTTTTTAGTGATTTTTCTTCTTGGAACATAAGGCCTACATTATCTAACATAACATAACCCCATTCATATTCTCCTTTTTCAGGATTCGTATCAATCAATTTAAAACCTAGTTTATCTATGTAATACCCCAGTGTTGTATTTACATCCTTAACCATTATATTAGGTGTAAGAGACTCTAATTTTGACATTTTTTTGTTTTTAGTTTGTGAATGAAGATTGTATGAGAAACCAATAAAAATAAGTATTAAAAAGTATTTTCTCATTTTGTTTTCAAACAAAAGTAAAAACAACCAAAGCTCTATACTTTGTAAAAAAACGACAGCATTAAATTTCTGATGGATTTAAGCCCGACATTTTGTTAATCTCTTTAGTGAGATGAGAATGATCAAAATACCCCATATCAAATGCAACATGTAGTAAACTTGTATTAGGGTTTGTAGAAATGTATTTCATTGTTTTGTTAAATCGGGTTATGGCATGATATTCCTTCATGGTAACTCCAACTATTGCTTTAAAACGTCTTTCTAACTGCCTTAAACTTATAAGATGTTCTTTTGCAATTTTAGCAAGGTCAATATCTTGAAAATTAGTTTCAATAGACTTACAAACAGAAAGTTCTAACTTGTTTTTGTTTACCTTATTCCATTGAATAATATTTGTTATAAAATCATTGACAAGCATTATTTTTCCAAATTGATTTTTACATTCAATGAGCTTGTCTAAAATAGAATAATTAAAGTGCGGAAAGATATCTGAAGCGCTCAATGTTTCATTCTTTAACTCTGAAACAGGAATGTTTGAAATTGTATTAAATTGACCAGCTTTAAAACGTACTCCTATGGTTTTTGAGTTTTTTTTTGAGGTTACTTTTTTATAAGTGGTCATCATTCCTGAAACTCTAATTTTATTCTTTGAATAATTGTAAGTTTCTTTATCTAGCTCAAAAATAACGTCGATATGACCATCAGGAATTATTCTTGATTCAATTTCTTGATTAAAATTTGTGGCTAGCCAAATTGTATCAACAATAGAATTTAAATTATTATATGGTATGTATTCTTTATATTCCAATTAACAACTAAAATAGGAAAAGCAACTTTAGTCCCCAGTTAAAGCTGCTTTGATTTTTTAAAAATTATTTCCTTATTGGGATCATATTAGAAGTATCTACAGGGAAACTATCATATTTATTGTATAGTTTTAAATATTTTTCGGGGTTAATAGGTACTTCATTTAAGGTTTCGTGTAAGCCTTTAAAAAAACCTTCTCGTTTTTGAGATGGATTAAAAATTAAGGTTAGTTTTACAGTTTTATCCGTGTCATTTTTAAATCCGTGGGGTGTAAATCTTGGAACATAAGCAACAGTTCCTGGTTTGGCTTTGTATTCTTCTTTGCCAACTTGCATGGTTAACTCTCCTTGGTTTACAATAAAAGTTTCGTCCATAAATCTATGGTAATGCAATTTTGCACCAATTGCCATTGGCGGAAGTGTAATTTCATAAACACCTAATTGGTCATTAGACATTTCACTAGTTACTTTAAATGTTATTGCAATGGTACTTAACTCTAATTTTTCTCCTTCATTAGGCTGTATAATAGATGCTTTATTTTCAAGCTTGTCATTAAAGTAATCTGGTTTCATAGATTAAATATTTTGTAAGGTCATTAAAATTTTTTCCTGTTGTATTTTATTATTCTTTTCTAGAAGCTCCGGATAAGCTGTTCCTTCAAGAGAAAAAATAGCTTTAAGCTCTAAATTGATAAAACCGAAAATTGTTTTGAGGTATGGTTCTTGAAAATCTAAAGAAGCCATTGTTGTACCTTTATATGTTTCGCCTTTAGTTGTAATTACATATGCTTTAGTGTTTTTGAGTAAACCTTGATAACTACCATCTTTATTTACTCTAAATGTATGTCCAGATCTAATGATGTGATCTAAGTACGATTTTAAAGTGGATGGGATATTTAAATTATACAAAGGACTACTAATAAGTACATAGTCTGCAGATTTTAGTTCCGAAATAAGTTTGTCAGATAAACTTGTAGCTTGTTTATTAATCTTGTTTTGCTCTTTTAGAGGAATATGGAATGCTTCTACTGTTTCATTCTGCAAGTGAGGTATTTCAGTTTTTGTTAAGTCTTTATAAATCACTTTTCCTGTAGGATGGGCTTTTAGCCAATTTTTTTCAAAATAATTAGCTAAGTGTCTGGAGTGCGAACCTTCTTTTCTTAAGCTGGCATCTATTCGTAATAATTTTTTCATCTATTGCGTATTTATGTTCAATAGTATGACAAAACCAAAAGAGAAAACGTGACAAATTTTAAAAGGAAAGTGATTTTAGTTTATTTGGATCAACAATAGAGTAAATATTTACAATCTTATTTTTTTCTATTTCAAATATCTGACAATTTTTAAGTACCTCATTTTGATAAAATAGAATAGCAGGTTGGTGATTTATGATGGAGTGTTTAATCTCTAAACCAGTTAAAAAGGCTTTGTAAACATATAGCAATAGCTTAGAAGTGTTTGTTATACCGCTTGTTAATTCTCTAACTACTTTAATGTTTTTCCCTCCATCTGCGGCTAGTAGTATGTCTTTAGATAGTAGTTTTTCTAAAGCAGACAAGTTTCCATTTTGCATTGCTTCAATGTATTGCTTCAATTTTTGGGATTCATTTTTGGGAATACTATTGTTTTTTGTTTTGCTATTATTCAGTTTAATTTTTGCTCTACTTAATAATTTTCTTGAATTTTCAATTGTAAAACCAATGGTTTCAGCAATTTCTTTATGAGAATAATCAAAAGCTACTTTTAAAATAAAAACAGCACGTTCTTTTGCTGTTAATTTCTCCAGAAGCGTAAGCATTGAATAAGATAAAACCTCATTGTGATTGATGTTGTCATCTGCATTTTCAGTGGAAAGTGGCTCTGGAAGCCAAATACTATCAGTTCCTATTGCTTTTTTCTTCTTTTTTACATTAATTGATTGATTGATAACAGACTTGATTAAATATCCAATTTCATTCTTAATATGCTCTTTGTCAATTATCAAGTACTTTACAAGAATATCTTGAATAGTATCTTTTGCATCTTCAGAAGAACCAAGAATGTTATATGCGAATGGAAACAATATGTCGTGATAATTTTTCAAAATCTAATTATTATGTTTTGAAGGTATGACAATTTGAAAAGTGAAAACGTGACATTTTGTAATGGCATTTTTCTATTCAATTAGTTCAAAATTTCTTTTTTCTAATTCGCTTCCATTTATTATAACGGATACTTGATGTTTTCCGGTGTGAAATTTCCTAGTAGTGATCCGTTTAAAAGATTGTTTTCTATTAATACTGGTTGTCGATTTTGGAGAATATTCTTTCTCACTTATCTTAAACACTTTTTTCGATAAGGTGCCATTGAGTTTTTGATAGTATAAGCCATATTCTAATCTAATTTTTGATGTTGTATTATTTGTGTTTATTAAATCAAACGAAAAATCTAGATGAGTTCCAATTTTAACCTTAGTTGTATTAATTTTAAAATTAGAAAGTTTAAACTTGTCCACTTTCCCAAAGCCAAACAATGCCATAATTTCTTGATTGCCTTGTTTTAATAAGGTACGACAAGCGTGTTTAACCACCCAATCGGTTTCTTTTGAAATACCTTTCCATTGTTTAGCTATTTTAATAACTACTTCTGGGTTGTCCTTAGCAATATCGTTTAGGTTATTAGCAACACTTCTACGGACATATTCTGACGGGTCTGTTTTTAGTTTTTCCAATATAGGCAAAATAGGAGCAGGGTCTTTCTTTAAAACAGGAAGTGCCATTGCCCAAGGTAAGCGTGGTCTTGAACCTTCTGATGCCAATCGTCTAACATGCAAATTATTATGTGACGCCCATTGAAGCATTTGTACCATGCTTTTTTCTGGGTATTTTATAATAAAAGGGCGTATTGAAAATTCACAACTCGCAAATGCTGTAATCGCTTCTGTGGCATTCATCGCCAGAGTATAGTGTTCTATGCCATATTGCTCTAAATAGTCGGGTAAAAAGATAAACGCTAAACCATCATTTGGGCTAACTTTGGTTTCTCTGCCTTTCCACAAGGTGATAAAACGAAGAATATCTGCAACATCCTTTTCAAAGTTACCTGAAAGTTGCCGATGTAGAGTATTTGTGGTATGGCGCATCCGCTGTTTTAACTCTCGATTTTCCCATTCATCATCAAAAATGTCATTTAAAAATTCTTTGGTATTGAATGAGGGTACTACCTCTTTAAAAATTGAGGTAAAGACTTCAAAAAAAGTGTGATTGTATATGTGTTTAAATAAGTCTGCCATACCTACTAATTTTTTAATTGAAATCGTAAAACCGTTTTTAGTTTTTCAGGTGCTACTTTTCTAAAATCGGATAAATAGATTTCCCTATGTGCTTTCGACAACCTTTCTACGCCTTGTTCTAATGCAAATTGCTCCATTAGTTTAAAACTTTTGGGTTCATCATCGTAATGCCCTATATGCATCATTTGTATGCATTTCCCATCTGTAATGGTTTCAAACTTTAAGTTTTCCAAAAGCGAGTGTGGTTTTTTCTTTTTGGTAAGAGCTAGCATTTCACTAAAAAAATCTTGAGATACGAAATCTGGCTGACGAATCATAAGTTTAAATACCAAATCATCTTTATTTAATGTGCCGTTATATCGTTTTTTTGCTTCTTCATTTAAATCCCAAAGACCTTCTAAGGGATATACAGTATAATCAAAATACCCAATAGATGGTTGTTTCATTTTTTTAGCGTTCATTTTAATTGCATACGAGATTGGGTATAATACCGACACACAATTTGCAAAATGTTGACTATTCGGGTTTCCTGCTCCTGAAATAGTAATGAATTTTTGCGCCGAAACCTCTATTAATTCGGGTTTAGTTTTGGGTAAATACAGTGCTTTTTCGGCTTTTCGCCATTCGTGTTTTGTTGGCATATCTATTGTTCTGTGTCAATTGCTATATCAAAATGTATAAATTCTGAGTTAGCCTCATCGGTCATCTCGAAGAAAGTTTTGCAAACTTCGCTTTTCATTACTACTGCTAATGCACTTTTTGCTTTTTCTAGGCTTGACCAATACAAAATATCCATCCATTGTCCATCTGTAGTAACTGCTAGTTTACGACTTATAAAACCATCTAATTTCTTTAATATTGGGTTAATAGCAATAGCGCTTTTTGTTATCTCTTCTTTGGTAAATTCTGGTTTTGCCTTGAATAGAGCCACTTCTACAACTCCTACTTTTTCCTGTTTTTTAGGGCTTATGTATACAGGAGAGCCTATTAACATTTTTGTTAAATTAGATTCTGGTAGCATGGTGGCAAAAAACTTTAGACATGTTTCACTTTTAAGTTCTATTTCAGTTGCTTTTTCAAAGGATTCAATATCTCTGTAATAAACGGCATCACCCATCAATTTTGGGTTTTCAATTCCAAAAATCATCTTTCGTCCATAATAGCCATCAAAAGTATCTACCATAGGGTCTATAGCTCTGGATAGTTCCAACACTTGTTCTTTAGAATATTCTGGGTTTTGTTCGCCTAATACTAATACAACTGTCCCTATTTTAGGCGCTATTTCTGCTTTAGAATTTACTGTGTTTGCTTCGTTCATTTTTTTTGTTTTATGTTGGTTACAACCAAATATGAATATTACACCTATAACTATTAAAATATTTTTCATCATCATTTTGTTTTCTAGTTTTAAATAATACTTTGATAGTATATTTTGTCAATTAGCCATTCATTCCCTTTTTTAACAAGCAATATATAATCGCTTCCTTTTATGTTTTTTATCCATTCTAACTCAATTTTTACAAGTGCTATTTTATCTTGGATATCAATTATTTGAGATTTTATATGAATATCGGGCATACTATTTTCCTTATTATGAACGGTTACCCATTTTTTGATTTCTTCAATATTAGCATTAGTTAATTCACCCCATTTCTTTGTTTCGTAATCGTATAAGACCCCTGTTTTAGAGGCGTTTTTAGTAAAATTTTTGTCAATTAAAGAGGTGTCCATTAATTTAAAAGCTTCAGGATATGACTTTACCACAGTCATAATTTTGTTTTGTTCCATTGTATAGTTTTTTTAATAAAACAAAAATATAATGAAGGGGTGACAACCCTATGTCAACTTATATTATAAAGATTTTGAAAATATTTGGTTAGATTAAAAACTTCCTGATATTCAGGTATTTGACTAGTTGTATTTGACTCTAAAAATCGGTCTAATCTAAATTCTCGTAATTCTTTTCTCAATCTACAATACGCAATAACCACCCAAGCTTTCTCTGTAAAATATATTCCTAAAGGTTCTATTTTTCTTAGGGTTGTTTCATCTTTATATAGCGAATGATATTTAATTTGTACAACTACATTATTGGTTATTGCTTTTTGAATTACGGATAATGAATTACTTTTAAACGTATCTTTTTTATAAGAAGGAGAGATTCTATTTTCAAGTTTCGTAATCTTATCTTTTTCAAGGTTTCTTAATACTGATTTGATCTTAAATAGTACGGAGTTGAAATCTTTTTTTAACGAAATATCTCCTTGGTTTAAAATGAATTTTTCAGAAATAATTAATGCATTAGCTTCTTCTTCTGTAATCATAACAGGAGGCAAAGAATATCCATCAACAATAAAATAACCAACTCCGTTTTCTGAACCTATTGGAATACCAGCATCTTGTAACGTTTTTATATCTCTGTAAACAGTACGTAAACTAATTTCAAATCTACTAGCAATTTCTTTCGCGGTTACAACCTTTTTAGATTGTAATTGAATTAAAATAGCTGTGATTCGTGTAAGTCTGTTCATTTTAATAAGTACTATTGTATGAGTTATATATTGTAAAAATATTAATTATTAAAAATAGAAGTTTCTAAGACCTCATAGTTTTTCATTGTTAAACTATTTGCGTCTGTTAAACTGGCAAATTTCATGGCATCTGTATCTTGCATAAATGTTTCTTGAACTTGTTCAACTGCCTCTTTGCTTTTCCAAACAAAGATATCCATGTAACCGTCTGCTGTTTTTAAGAATTGTCTACTAATTAGACCTTTACATTTAGAACAATACTCTTTATTAAATGCTTTTGAAGCTATTAAAAGCTCTTTGTGAGTTACATTTTCTGCTGCTTTGTAAGTGGTAATTTCTACTATCATTTTTTAACTATTTATTTTAAATTATTGATTGCAAAATTACTTTTAGAATTTTGCGCACAACAATAAGATAGTTTAAGAAATTACCTTTTTTACAGCTGTTTTTTTCTTATGGTGCTTAAAAATTCAGGGGTAACACCAATATATGAAGCAATCTGGATATTTGAGATACGGTTTGATAAGTCTGGATACTTTTTTAAAAAATATAAGTATCTCTCATGTGCTGTAGAGCTGATATGCTGTAAAACTCTTTCTTGTTGTTCTATAAAGGCTTCTTCAGTAACAATTCTCATGTTTCTATCAAAAAGTGGGGAGTTGTCATATAAATGAAAAAGGTCTTCATTTTTAATTTGTAGAATAGTTGCAGGTGTCATAGCTTGAATATAAAGTTTGCTAGGAATGTTATTATACAAACTATTAAAATCAGTTAACCAGTTATTTTCTGCAGTAAATTTTAAGTTATGTTGGTTTCCTTTTCTGTTCACATGATAAGTCTTTAAAATTCCTTTTGTAACAAAGGTTAAGTGGTTACATTTTTCTCCTTCTGTTAAGATGTTTTCTTTTCTCTTAAGTTTCCTTTTAGTTACGCATTTATCAAGCATTTTTACGGTTAATTCTTCAACAGCCCAATAATTGTCAAAATAATTTAGAAGATGTTGTATTTTAGTAGAACTCAATTTTTAGTAATTTAAAATGTTTTTTATTAGATATAACGTTATACACGCAAAAGGTATAATAAAGTAAAGATTTTAGGTTAAAAAGTAATGAATCTATTTATCAAATTTATCGTTATATCTAGTTTCTATTTCTAATTTACTCCATTTCTCTTTCCACCTCTTATTTTTTATTCTAGCATGGTATATAGTCAAATTAAATTTAGGTGTTGGTCTAACCAAAAGATTAAATAAGTCTTCTAAACCATAAGGAGCTATAAATTCAACTTTATTTTTATTATTAAGCCTTACAGCTATTGCAGTTGCTGTTTCAGGCCAAAAAGAAATAGCATGTTTACAATTAGTATAGGGTTGGTGCCCATTTCTAATATGCATTCTTGCCTGATTTTTAACAGACCAGTTTAGATTAGAATTAAGTTTTTTTAATTTGTTTTCTATTTGCAAGTCATATTTTTTACTCGGGTTTAATTTGTCAAAATGTATTACATCAATATCATTAAGTTCCGTTCTGTATTTCCCATGTTTTTTATCCCAAATTTTGTTTCTAACAAAACCAGCTCCAATCCAACAATCATTTAAGTTTAAATCTCTAACAATTTTCAAAATGTTAGTCATCCAAATATCATTTTCAATGATTTCTATTAGGTTGTTTTCTAACTCTTGGGGCATTTTTTCTATAACTATTTTTAGATTGAGTTTTATGAAAAAGCAATATAAATAAGTTCTGTAAGAATGGCCATGTTTTTCGCAAAATGCATACTTTCTAGTAATTTTGATTGACTATCCTTTTCTTTCCAGAACTTATGAAGACTAAAAGACGCAATTATAAGAAAAATAGAAAGCCCAATTACCCCATAGAATATTAAAAAGTTAAACATTAGGGTAGTGCCACCAAAAATAAGAACAACACTACTTAGTTGAACCATTAAGCGAGGAGAAACGAGCCCTCTTTTTAGAGAGTATTCTTCATAGATATGTGTATTTATTAAATGGTTAATACCATTGAGAATAAAGAAAAGACCTAAAAGAATTAGTAAAATAGTTTTTAACATAGTTACATTTTTTATAGAGGTTTAGTTACACTAATAGGGTTACTTGTAGTGTTTGGTCTTTTTTAATATTTGTTTTTCTTCTAATTTCTGCTTTTACGGGTAAAATGTAGCAGTTTATTTTGGTGTCAAACCAAATGGAAGTATTCCAAGTTATATTTTTTACTATAACAGAAGCTTTCATTCTTCCCCAACCTTCCTCTTGCCATTGAAGGTTTTTTCTAATTTCTTTAGAAAACGCTTTAGGGATAGTTATAAAATGCCAGCCCCCTTCAGAGTTGTGTTTCCATAAGTTTGCAGAGAATTCATATTTTACCTTTCAATGGATTTGAATTTATTATATATTGCTAAAAATAATAAGAATAGAGTAAAACCTTACTACTCCTTTTTAGTATCTATTTTCCATGGCTGGTTTAGTCTGTTTTCTCTACTGTAAAAAGGTATTAATTGGTTCCAATCAAATCTTTTAATTTTGCCTCTATCCAAGGCAGAGAGGGCATAGTAATTTGGTTAAATTCATTTTTTTAATTTAAAATATACGTTCAATTCTTTTTTCTGGAATTAACCATATTAAAGCAACAATAAAATAAATGCCTAAGCTTACTTTAGGAAAGTATAGAGAAATTCCTATTCCTGCAATATATAGAAACAATGAGAAATTACCTTTAGGGTCTTTTTTTAAGGCTTTATGTACAATAGAGTTTTTGTTTTCATTCTTTAGAATGCAATATATTAACAGTTTATATGCTAATGAGGCTAATAATAGTATAATTCCATATAAGGCTACTGGGTTTTTATTAAAATTATTTTCTCCCATCCAACCAGTTACAAACGGAAATAAAGACAACCAAAATAAAAGGTTTAGATTAGCCCACAATATTTTTCCGTTTACGCCATTCGCGGCTTGAAATAAATGATGGTGGTTGTTCCAATAAATTCCTAGATAAAAAAAGCTTAATACATATGATAAAAACAATGGCACTAATGGTTTTAGAGTATCTAAACTTGCTCCTTGAGGAATTTTCATTTCTAAAACCATTATGGTAATTATAATGGCCAATACACCATCACTAAAAGCTTCAAGCCTTCCTGTTTTCATTGTTACTTATTTTGGAAGTTCCATTGGTACTTCCATTAATAAGAATTCTGAATCGCTATTTGCTTTAATAACTACCTCACTGATATCCCAAATACCAAGACCATCTCTAGTTGTTAATTCTTGTCCATTTACTTCAATATCTCCTTTTAGGTTAAAAAGGTATAATCCGTTTCCTTTAGATTTAAACTTGTATTCTGATGAAAATCCACTTTCAAAATTTGCTAAATGAAACCAAGCGTTTTGATGTATCCATACACCTTCATCATTAGAATTAGGAGATAAAATTTGCTGGAAAGTATTTAATCTATCTTTTTTATCAAGAGAAATTTGATCGTACCTAGGAGTAACATTTTCTTTATTTGGAATAACCCAAATTTGTAAAAATTTTACTTGGCTGTCCTTATTTTTATTAAACTCGCTATGTTGTACACCTGTTCCGGCACTCATTACTTGTACATCTCCATAGTGTATTGTAGTTGTATTACCCATACTATCTTTATGCTCTAGATCTCCTTCTAATGGAATAGATATAATTTCCATATTTCTATGCGGGTGTTTACCAAATCCCATTCCTGGAGCCACAGTATCATCATTAAGAACTCTTAGTACACCAAAATTCATACGTTCAGCGTTATGGTAACTTGCAAAACTAAATGTGTGATAGCTCTCTAACCAACCGTGGTTTGCATGTCCTCTAGTTTCTGCTTTGTGTAATACTATGTTTTCCATTTAATTTAATTTTGTTTGTTATAATTTTGTTTGTTTATTGGTGTTGTAAACTGTAATTATTGGTGCCGATTCAAGCATTTTCTCAGATGCTTTCATAAATGCTTTAAAATAATCTTGAGAAACGTGAAAATCTATGGCTTCTTGATCTTTCCATTCTTCAAAAAACATAAAAGTATTTTCCTCTATTTTTATTTCAGAAAAGCGAAAGCTAATATTCCCAACTTCTTTTCTTGATTGAGCAACTGCTTGTTTTCCTAATACAATAAAATCATTATAATAGTTTTCTTTTATTTTCCAGATGCCAGATATTATTTTCATGTTTTTATAAGGTTATATTATGTTGTTGATTTTTTATTTCTGTTTAGTACCTTTTGTAACACCTTTTAAAGTGGTTGAATTTGTAATTTGACCAATGAAAAATTCATCAACCAAATCAAACAGGTTTTTCTGCTTTTTTTTCGTATTAATATCCGTACCAAAAGTCTCTTTTTTAGCTCTTTTACATGATATTGACCTAAATAACCAGTTGCTCCTGCAACTAAAGCCTTCTTTTGCATATTTATTTTTTTACAAATTTATATGCTATCTATATGGTTTCTCTTGACTATCGTCAAGAAAGACTTTTATGGTATACTCGTTTTTTAATTCTACTAAGTGTTTCGGGTGAAACCCCTAAATAAGAAGCTATATATTGTTGTGGTACCTGTTGAAATAACTCCCTTTGAGTGTTTAATAAATCCAAATACCTTTCTTCTGGGGATTTTGTAATAAAACAAGCAATTAGTTTTTGACAAGTAATAAGTTCGTTTTCGGTAGCAATTCTTGCAATAACCTCCATTTTAGGCACTTGTTTTAGTAATTTTTCAATTTTCGATTTGGTAAGTATAAATATTTCTGTTTGACTAATTGCCTGATAATTTTCTGCTGCTGGAATATTATAGGTATAACTTTCCCCAGCGCATATGTATTGTTCAGCACTATAGAAAAAAGCTGTTTTATCTTTACCATCAACATTATAAAAAAGTCTAACACATCCTTTATTTACAAAATAAATTTCATTAGCTATTTTACCTTCAGAGAAAATTATTTCATTTTTATGATATTCTTTTTTAGTTATAGCGTCTTTTAAGTATTCTATTTCTTGTTCGGAAAGTGAGATATAGGTGTTGATTGTGTTTATTATTCTATCCATTTTTTGTTTAGTCGTTAATGAATTATCCTGATATAGGTTTATAAAATGAAGCTTTTAGGGCTACATTCTTACCCATTAAAAGGAGCGCTGATGTAAGAGTAAAACTCTTACAAATCACTGAATATTATATGTTTTATGCCTTGTTGTATTACTTATTATTTTTATATGAAAGGGAATTTCTGACTTTTATCAAGAATGCTTTTGACGGATTAACGCTTATCAATACTTTGAACTTATCCTCTGTAAATACATGTGATTTTAGCTTTGGATAGAGTTTTTTAAAAATATTTGTATATAGTTTTGTGTGTTTTAAGTACCTAATATAGCAAATACAAGCCGAATAGACTTTCAAAACGCGAGTTCCTAAGCCTCAGGATTCCTAAGTAGGTTCTAAATTGCGATGAATTATATACGCCGTTACCATTAGTTTTATTCTACCTTCTCAAATGCGTTCACATTTCCTAAAGACATATATTTTATTTTTCCGCTTTCATCTTTCTTAAATCCCATGATTCTTTTACCATCATAACTTTTGAATAGTAAAGCATCTACTTGATAAAATTTTCTGCCAAATCCAGATAATGTGTTATCATCATTTGCGGTAAGTTTATAAGTTGGTTGCTTTTCAATATTTGTACAAGTATAACAAGTAGACATCCATTTATAATTACCAGAAAATATGGAAATGTCATTGTGTAACCTTTTTGGGTTGAGATTACTTATGTTTTTAGTTCCAAAATGTTCTAAAACTAGAGATATAACTTTAGTTCTCAAATTTGTATTCTCGTGATGGTGTACAACAAAAACCCCCAAATTAATTTCTGGAACTAACGTTATGAAAGAACTATAGCCTAACATATCTCCTCCATGATTAAATGCTTTAAGTCCAAATTGATTTTTTTCGTAAAAACCATATGCGAAACCAAAAACTTCTTTGTTGATAGAAAGTTGTTGCGTTTGCATTGACAATGCAGATTCTGATTTTAAAATTCTATTGTCATTAAATTCGCCCAGATTAAGATGCATTTGTAGATACTTTCCCATATCTGCGGTTGTACTATTAATTGAAGATGCAGGATAAGTATGATACCATTCCCAAGATTGTGGTACATTAATACCATTTTTATATTCATAACCAATTGATAAACTATTTTCTTGGTTTTGGGGTAATTCTATACTCGTCATTGACATACCAAGCGGTTGCCAAATATTCTTTTTCATATATTCTTCTAGGGTTAGTTCGCTAATGTCTTGAACTAATAATCCAGCAAGTGCAACTCCGAAAGTTGAATATGCTGCGACTGTACCAGGTTTTCTTAGTCTTATTAATTTACCATCAAGAAAATTATCTAAAGGTAATTGTTGTTTTTTTTTATAAACCACTCTACCTCTTAATTCATCAAATCCCGCACTATGAGTTAAAAGGTTAGAAGCTGTTACTGGTTCATCATAAGTTGTTGGAACTTTTACGGATTTTAAATATATATTGACATCTTTATTTAAGTTAATTAAGTTTTTATCTTTAAGTTGAAGAAGTGCAGTAGCAGTAAAGGTTTTTGTTATTGAACCAATTCTAAAAACTGTAGAATCAGGATTAACAGGTTTTGAATCTTTTCCTAAAGTCGTATATCCATAACCTTTTTTTAGTAATGTTTTTTTATCTTTTATAATGATATATGAAGCACCAGGAATATGTTCGGATTCCATTGTATTTATAATCAAAGAATCGAGTTTGATCTCTAAATCTTCAACATCATATTCTTTTTTTTGTGAGAATGTAATAATTGATATTAGTACAAATATTATTGAAAGATAAATTTTCATTTTTTTTGGTTTTAATATAAGCAAAGATGAAAATTTAAAATTCGTTTCCATTGTAAAATATTGCAAACTAAACTATAAGAACAGCATTTTGGAATTCCAAAGGGTTAACCCCAATGAATCGCTTAAAATTTTTGTAAAAATGCGAATTATCGTAAAATCCACAGTCGATAGCAACATCAAATATTGAGTTGCCGTTTTTCAGCATCTCTTTACTTTTTTCTATTTTTTTTAAGAGAATAAAATTATTGGGTGTTAATCCTGTTTCTTGTTTAAATAGTCGTATAAACTTGTATTTGCTCATTCCAAATTGCGAAGCTGTTTTACTTAAAGAGAAAGTATTAATAGGTGTATTACTGACAAAACTTTGAAAATGATGTTTTGTTACGTTATTAATTTCTTTGTGGGATGAATATTCTGAAATTAAAGAGGTTAATACTGATTTTAACCTTTTTTCAAACTGAATATTACTTTTTTTGAAGTTGAGTGATAAAAAATAGAGTTCGCCAAATATTTTTTGGTTATAGATTATGTTGTCTTTAAAAAAAAGCACTTGCCCATTGTTTATTTTTTTAATTACATCTAGCGAAACATAGAAAGTGAAAAATGAATTTCCAATATAATTATCGCAAGGTGTAGCGTGGATTTCATTGGCATTAGTAATGCAAATTGTTCCAACAGGCGCTTTTAAAAATCTATCAATAAGTTTGGTATTAAAAGTATTTTTTAAAATTAATGAAATGTTTAATGTTTCGTGAGCGTGAAAAGGAAAGTCAAGTGTACAAGAATTCGCATTTAGTAACTCTATTCCGTCCAGAATAGGAAGACGATAGTATTTATTTATGTTTGTTTTTTTATTCAACCTATTTCAAGACGGGTTAGCTTGCTCACAACAGTTGGTTTATAGTTTGTTGTGTTGGTAGTAAAATTAACAAAAAGGGACGAACCTGAGAAAAAATTGTAGAATTTCCGATTTAGTACAAACGCCCTATGTTTTTTATACCTTGTTGGCAATAGTTTTATCCAAAGAATACAATTCAATCATTTGCTTTTTCATATAAGATTCAGGTGTTTTTTTGAGAATAAAATTCCTTATTTTTTCTATAAATTTATTTGTTATTGCAATTTTTGATGTAAGTCTAGATTGTTTAACTAATTTTTCAATTTTAGGCTTTCTATAATTATAGAATTTATAATATGCCGTTTCTAAGTTATCATATTGGGGTATGAAATTAGATAAATAATATGCATCTTCTATTGCCTGAGCTCCACCTTGTCCTAAATCTGGAGTCATACTATGCGCAGCATCTCCAATTAGACAAATGTTTATGGAGTTCCATTTATTAAGTAATTCTAAATCGGAAAGATCTCCTCTGAAAATTTTATTTTCAGGTGTATTTACAATTAGATTATTTACAAGAGGATGAAATTCTGAAAACATATTAGTTAGCTCTTCTTTTAATCTTTCTTTATCATCAATTAAATTTGGTTCACTCAATTTTACAGCAAACCAGTATACTTTTCCTTCTGAAATTTTTGATACACCAAACTGTAATTTTTTACCCCATAGCGTAAAGCCAACCGATGCTAATTCATTTTCGATATTATAATCTGAAATCCCTCTCCAGCAAGTTTGTCCAGAATACCTAATCTTACTTTTAGGGAATAATTGTTTTCTCACATTAGAATTTATGCCATCAGCACCGATGATAGAATTTGTGTTTACAAAAGATCCATCTGTAAAATTTATTTTTAGCGATTTGTCTTTATTCTTGGAATAAGCTTTAAAAGTTCTATTCAACTCAATTTTTTCTTGTGCTACATATTTATATAAGATTTGTTGTAGTTTCCCTCTATGAATTGCCATTGTTGTGTAACCAAATTTTTCTTGAACAAAACTTTGACTAGAATCAGAAATTGGGTTTAGTCTATGGTCAGCTACTAAAATCCGGTTGAAAATATTTCCAGCATCTTGAATTTCCTTTAACATTTTAGGATTAATCCATTCTAAAACCTGAAGTGCATTTGGTGATAACCATATTCCGGCCCCCACTTCTTTTAAAGATTCTGCTCTCTCATATAATCTATAAGGTATATTTAGTTTATCAAAAGATAGTGCTGTAACTAGCCCTCCAATTCCCCCTCCAATTATTGAAATATTATTTGTCATATTTTTATGATTATTAGCGATTAGATTATCCTTATTTATTGCTGCGTTTCCGTATTGAAATTTACTAATATTATGTTAAATGTCGTGTTTTATTGTAAATGTAGTTGTCAATCCAACACTAAAATTTCTCGGTAATTTTTCAACCCCGAAAATAGCTCTCGAATGTTTACCTTTTTCTTCTAATACTTTCACAAATAAATCCGAAGCTCCGTTTACAATAATAGGAGAGTCGTCCCAATTTTCTTCTGATTGAAAATAAGCATCAATATGATTTAGTCCTACAATTTTATCAAATCCAATTTTATTTTCCACTTGGGATAAAACATTCAATGCACATAATTCCATAGCTTTATAGCCTTGTTCTGTTAAGATTTCATTTCCTAATCTTCCTTGATAAAGGAACTCTTCATTTAATATTGGAAATTGGATTGCTATATATGCAATATTTTCTCGAATATTGACTGAAACATAATTTCCTCCTGGCATTGATACTTTTGGAAGCTTAAGGTTTAGATTTTTAAGATTTTCTTTGGGAGTCATATTTTCAAATTCTGTTTTGTCTACTGTCTGTTCATTTATTTACTTTCTCTAAATGCGTTTTTAACCATTCTTTTGAGAACTTGTTTATGAAATGGTTTTATTATTTTCATATATATTTTTCCCTTAAGATTATTGTATTCGACTAAAGTAATTACTTTAATGTTGTTTGAATTAGATTTATCATTATTAATCACCGCTCGAAAGTTTAAATGCGAGTCATCTATTCCCAGAATAACTTCGCTATCTGATATTGAGAATATCTTAAAGAATTTAATATATCCTCCTACTTTGTATTGCTCATTGTAATCATTTGGAATTTCCATTTTTAAACCAAACAAGCCTACAATTTTATTCCGTAGAGCAAATAATGAATTAATCCATTTTGGAGTTATGTTAAAAACAAGCTTTGTAATTTCTTCAATATTGTTTATGTGATTAGTTGTGGAAAAAGTGTCCGAAAAATCAATTTTTGGAAGTATTGTTTTTTGATTATCATTTAACTCCGTTTTTTCTTCTTTTACTTTTTTCTTCATTTAGGACTCTTTTTGTTTATTTCTCCGAATTAACATATAGATTGCTTGAGGTAACATTAAAAACGTCATTCCAGAAAGAGGTATCATGTAAACACCAATGAGTACCACAAATAAATAGGTGTATAATAAATGCCGTGGTATATAATTATTTGTTTTTTCAATATGGTTAATTGCCATGCCAAACGGAATGAGTAATAAACCAAAATATACGAACCAAAAAGCCGCAAAATATTCATAGTTCATTTGGCCGTTAAAAAAGGGGAATTCCAAGAGCCCCTCACTAATTCTAAAGAAAAATTTGGAGTAAAATACGTTAAATTGTTTTCCAAAAGCCAATGGAGATATTCCTAATAGAAAATGTGAAATACCAAGAAATATTAGAATTTTACCGTTGTTAATTTTCATAATATAAAAATATTAATTCTACCTGTTTTTTTGTCCAAGTTTTTCTACTTTATTCAACCATTTTGTCCTAAATTTTTCTTTAGATAATCGGATAGGACCAATAGTAGTAATTCGTACTTTTTTTACACCTATATAATGTAATGTACCTTTCTTTATAGCATTATGACTTGGGCTTTTGTAAACCAAACTATAGTACCAAGGCGGTTGATCAAGAGTACAAATTATTCTAGCAGATTTGCCAGTCAAGAATTTGTCTGATAATAATGAATTTTCTCTCTTTTTAAATGCAAACCCTGGGAGCAGAATACGGTCTAAAAAACCTTTCATAATTGCGGGTACAGAACTCCACCAAACAGGGTAAACCCATACTATGTGATTTGCCCAAATTAATTTTTCTTGAGCAGCTATTAAATCAGGTTCTAGTTCCATTCTTTTTCGATATCCGAACTGAAGATTAGGGTTAAAATTCAATTCTCTGATATTTATTTCCTTAACATCTGCACCTGAACTGATTGCTCCTTTTTTATAAGCATCCGATAAAGCATAATTGAAACTCTCTTTATCAGGATGGCCGTTTATGATGAGTGTTTTTTTCATTTTTAACACGATTTATACAATGCCACTACAATATCCGTTTCAATTTTTGCTCAAAACTTGTATTGGTTAGATTATTGACACTAAAGAATTTGAATAAAATAAAAATGATAGGGACAGTCAGGAAAATAACACAAATTAAAAATGTACCTACGCTGCAAAATACATTGAGAATTTGGGTGCCTATATTTCCGATATATGATGAAATAGTATTCTGTTGTTCTGTAAAATATTGCTGGACCGAAATAAAATATTCGTAAAATCGAATAGTGGTTTCATAGGTGAACCATATGCTGTAAAACCATTTTCTTATGGGTTCCCACCATTTCCCCCAAATAGAGTATTGCTGATTAGTATTTTCTTTCATTGTATTTCTTTTTCACAAAGGTCTATCAATAAAAAAGAGTGTCATTTGATATAAATCAAATTCGGTTCTTTATGTTGCGAATTCTACTTAATGTTTCAAGTGTAATTCCTAAATAAGAAGCAATATGAGTTAGTGGTATTCGGTTAGTTATATTTGGATATATGTTTAAAAGATAGTCGTAACGCTGTTCTGCCTTGTTAAACTGGATACTATGTAATCTTTCACATAAACCTAACATAGTTTCGGTAACGACCTTGCTGATGAAATGCTCAAAATCATGATGCTTTTTAGAAAGCATATTTACGGTTGATTCGTTAAATTCATATACTGTAGAATCTTCAATAAACTCAATATAATGTGGACTTGGTGCTTCACTAAAAAAGCTCACAATAGATGCCATAAATTGATTTTCAAAGGTAAACCAATCCGAAATGTCTTTTCCATCTTTTAAGTAGTATGCCCTAGCACAGCCTTTCTCAATTAAATAGGCTTTTTTTGCTAACTGCCCTTCACGAACAACAATTTCTCCTTTTTTAAACACTTTAATTGTAGAATGTTTAAAGAAATCTTGTTGACATTCAGATGATAGAGGTGTATAGAAATTACTTATTGTATCTAGGATGTTTTCGTTCATTTTTTAATTGTTGCCAAAGGTATTGTATATGAAAAGTTGCGTGTAAATAAACGCAACTTTTCGGTTTAATACTGACTATAAATATATGAAAAGCCAATGAATTAAGTACTTGATAGTAATTTTTATATACGTCTTTGTTAGCTGCTGAGCTTTCCGCACTCTTTTTTAATCAACAACAACCTGTTCCTCCGCTTGATTCCGTTCCACAACAACTTACACTTTCCAATGTCTCACTTTCCTCACTTCCACAACATCCGTTATCTGTTGTTTCGCAACAACTGCCTTCGTCCAACTTGTCGGCATAGATAGTTACGCTATAAATTCCAGAATTTGATTCTTTGAATTCTGTTAATTCTTTCGGATTTAGATATTTGGACAACAAGTCGTCTGACAGGTCTATTTTGCGTTCTTTCTTAATTTGGATATTCTTAAATCCTGCCGATTTGATAATTCCTAAATATTCACCCTTTTCACTTGCTCCTGCTACGCAACCTGAATAGAGTTCCGCTGCCTCCAAAATTTCTTTTGGAAGTGAACCAATTGAAACTATGTCGGAAATACTGAAATGTCCGCCAGTTTTCAAAGTCCTGAAAACTTCGTTAAATGCTTTTTGCTTGTTCGGTACAAGGTTCATTACGCAGTTACTTATTATTACATCTGCAACTGAACTCGAAATAGTCTTCATATTTTCGATTTCGCCTAATACGAATTCTACATTTTGATAGCCTAAATTTTGGTTGTTTTGTAAGGCTTTAATAACCATTTCAGGTGTCATATCAATTCCGATTACTTTTCCTGTTTTGCCAACAATTCTACGAGCAACAAATGCATCATTTCCAGCACCTGAACCAAGGTCGATAACCGTATCGCCTTTGTTTATGTTTGCGGTTTCGGTCGGAATTCCGCAACCTAAGGATAAATCCGATTTTTTTTCGTAGCCTTCAATGTAATTATAGCTTTCAGCCATTGAAGTGCTAAATTTGTCTGTGGTGCAACACGCTGTATCTGTTGAACAGCAACCTACTTGAATATCGCCTTTAGCAATGTCTCCATAGGATTTTTTGATTTCTTCTTTAATTGTTTCTGTTTTCATTTTTTTGAAATTTAAATTGTTATGGATTCAGTTATCGAGGAAAGTACTTTTTTATAGTTTTCATCTTCAAGTTCAAAATGCGTTTTGCTTCCAATTCTTTCGATAACATTTGTGGTTTTTACCATTTCTTGATAGGTGTCGTAACAAAGCAATGCGTTTTTCATTGCCATTATGTTAGATTCGTCCAATTGAACGGTAACTGCAATATCTTTTTCTTTTGTCCAAGTTACTCTTGGAATACCGCCTTCAAAGAACATTGGTTTTCCAGTATCGATTACAGTAAAATAAGCCAGTCGTTTCCAAAATTTCAGCGTGTCTTTTTTATCGAAATAAAGCCTTTTAATTATGTGGTGTAAGGCAATATGGTCGTGATGCCCACTACCTCCGTGAACGGGATATGTAATGACTACATTGGGTTGGTAGTGTTGCAACCATTTTAGTATTTCGCCTTCAAGATATAGAGGGTTGACTTTTGCAAGTCCGCCATCTTTATAATCTAAAATGTTCATTTCCGAAATACCTAAACTTTTTTGTACTTTCTGCATTTCTTTTTCTCGTACTGCTCCCATTTCTTGAATGGAAAGACCAAGATTATGTCTTACTTTGGTAGCTCCACCTTTTGTAAGTGTTAAAAGAATAACCTCATTGCCTTCTTTAATTTGTTTGTCAATTGCTCCAGCAGGTCCAAATGATTCATCATCTGGATGCGGAAAGATGTACATAATTTTCATATCGTCTTTTGATTTGTTTATATAAACACGCAAAACAGATAAAAAAGACGCAAAATTAGGAACAACCACAATTTTTATCTTCTGTGTCTCTCAAGTTTCCATAACTGTCGCTTGGAAAATTGCAACAGGCTAATATGAGTTCTTTAAGCTTTTCTTTACCTCTCTGAACTCTCGATTTTGCACCTGAATATGAAATGTCCAGTTGTTCTGCCAATTCTTTTTGGCTGACGTTTTCAAATTCCGTTTTAGTCAATGCTGCTTGATATTTATCTGGTAGTTGCTTGATAAACGGTTTGATGCAGCAATTTGCAATTGTGGTATTTAAAGATTGTGTTTCTCCTTCTGTAAAAGGCAAGAAGTCGTTTTGAATACCCGCGTTTTTTGCTATGTTTCTAAAGTGGTCGTTTGTTACATTTCGGGCAATCGCATAAATGTAATTCTGTAGACTTGTCGCTTTCTCTATTTTGTCCGAGTTGTCGATTATTTTAATAAAAACATCTTGCAAAATGTCATTGGCGATATTTTCGTCCTTTACCTTTTTTTGGATGAAGTTTTTTAATTCTTTGTGGAAGTCGTTCCAAATATTTTCGATTAATTCATTCATTCAATTTGTAAATTTTGTTCCTTTCTTTTCCTAATGACGCAGAAAAGTTTAAAAGGACGCAAAATAGCAGCATTCATAATTAATGGCAACGGCTTTGGCTATGATTAGTGTGGAGGCAAGGAATCTGTAAAGATTCCGTCTTCGCGCTAAGGCAAAGCTTATTGTTTTGCTTTTTCTTTTTTTGTTCCAAAGCTAAATCCATAAGATTTAGCGACAATATAAATATACGCAGACCATTCGATTTAGCCCAAAAGTCCGCATTACGTTTAGGTATTGTGTGTGCCCAGCATGGGCATCTTTAATTTATCGAAAGATAACTAATTCATCTAGAGGGTGCAAGTCCCTTATG